>CAWKCG010000039.1:0-357647 GCA_963847965.1 uncultured Actinomycetes bacterium | reverse complement strand
CCATAGCACGCATCGCCCGGAGCGGAAGAACGATATACCCGCAGATCCGCCCGCGTTTCGCCGCGCCGTGGGTGACATAGCGTCCTGGCCACGTGATGACTCCAGGTCCGCCGATCGCGGCGCGTCGGCTTCCTGCTTTTGTCGCGGCGACCGCCTACCCTAGGGACGTGGCCGCCCTCGCGATAGACGCCCTCCTCGACGGACTCAATCCGCAGCAGCGCGCTGCCGTGGTGCACGAAGGCGGCCCGTTGCTCATCGTCGCGGGCGCGGGTCGGGCAAGACCCGCGTACTGACCCACCGGATCGCGTACCTGCTCGCGGCGCGGGACGTGGCGCCGCACGAGATCATGGCCATCACCTTCACCAACAAGGCGGCGGGGGAGATGGCGGCCCGGGTCGCCGCCCTGGTCGGCCCCGGGCCCGGGCCATGTGGGTCATGACCTTCCACTCCGCCTGCGTGCGTATCCTGCGCAGGGAGGCCAAGCGGTTCGGTTACCCGTCGTCGTTCTCCATCTACGACCAGGCCGACTCGCAGCGCCTGATGGCCCTCGACCTGCCGCGAGCTCGAGCTCGACGCCAAGCAGTACCCGCCGAAGCAGATGGCCGCCCAGGTGTCGAACCTGAAGAACGAGCTGATCGACCACGAGACGTTCGCCGCCCGCGCCCAGACCGCGCGGGACAAGGCCCTGGCCGAGGCCTACGCCGAGTACCAGCGCCGGCTTCGCCGCGGGCGCGATGGACTTCGACGACCTGATCATGGTCACGGTCAATCTCTTCCAGGCCATCCCCGAGGTGGCGGCGGAGTACCGCCGCCGGTTCCGTCACGTGCTCGTGGACGAGTACCAGGACACCAACCACGCGCAGTACGTCCTGGTCAGGGAACTGGTCTCCGGTGGTGCCCCCCTTTTTTCCGGCCGAACGGACCGTGCGTGACAGCCCCGGCGGACCCCGTATGCCCTCCGAGTTGTGCGTGGTCGGCGACGCGGACCAGTCCATCTACGCCTTCCGCGGCGCGACCATCCGCAACATCGTGGAGTTCGAGCAGGACTACCCGGACGCCACGGTCATCCTGCTCGAGCAGAACTACCGCTCCACCCAGAACATCCTGACCGCCGCCAACGCGGTGGTCTCGCAGAACACGGAGCGCAAGCCGAAGAACCTGTGGTCCGAGGCGGGTGCGGGCCCGCCGATCGTCGGCTACGTGGCCGACAACGAGCACGACGAGGCCGCGTTCGTGGCCGAGGAGGTGGACCGGCTCGCCGACGCGGGCCTGGCCACGCCGGGCCAGGTCGCGGTCTTCTACCGGACGAACGCGCAGTCCCGCGTGTTCGAGGAGGTGTTCATCCGGGTCGGGCTGCCCTACCGGGTGGTCGGCGGGGTCCGGTTCTACGAGCGCCGCGAGGTGCGCGACCTGCTCGCCTACCTGCGGCTGATCGCCAACCCGGCCGACGAGGTGTCGCTGCGGCGGGTGCTCAACGTGCCCAAGCGCGGCATCGGCGACCGGGCCGAGGAGTACGTGGCCGCCTACGCCCAGCGGGAGCGGATCACCTTCGCCAGCGCGCTGGCGCGCCCGGCCGACGTGCCCGGGCCTCGCGGCCGGTCGGCCGCGGCGATCGCGGGCTTCAACGCGCTGATCGGCGGCCTGCGGGAGCTGGCCGAGGCCGCGCCCGGTGGCCGAGCTCGCCGAGGCGGTGCTCGACCGGACCGGCTACGTCGAGGCGCTGGAGGCCTCCACCGACCTGCAGGACGCCAGCCGGGTGGAGAACCTCGAGGAGCTGGTGTCGGTCGCCCGCGAGTTCGACGGCTCGCGCGCCGACGGCACGCTGGCCGACTTCCTCGAGCAGGTGTCCCTGGTCGCCGACGCCGACGAGATCCCCGACGGGGAGGAGCACGGCGGCCTGGTCACCCTGATGACCCTGCACACGGCCAAGGGCCTGGAGTTCCCCGTGGTGTTCCTCACCGGGCTGGAGGAAGAGGTGTTCCCGCACCAGCGCTCGCTGACCAACGCGAAGGAACTCGAGGAGGAACGCAGGCTGGCCTACGTCGGCATCACCCGGGCCATGCAGCGGCTGTACCTGACCCGCGCCCTGGCCAGGAACTGGTGGGGGCGCCCGTCGTTCCACAAGCAGTCCAGGTTCCTCGGCGAGATCCCGGCCGGCCTGATCGAATGGCGCCGGGACGAGGCCGCGGCCGACGTCGGCGGTCACGCCCGCGCAGGAGCGGATGGCGCGGATGCCGGGGACCCGGTCCCCGGGCAACCGGCCGGTGCCGTCGCTGTCGCCGGGGGACATGGTCACCCACGACAAGTTCGGCCTCGGCACCGTGGTGTCCGACCGACGGCTACGGCGATCAGGCCGAGGCCAAGATCGACTTCGGCGCCGATTACGGGGTCAAGCACCTGGTGCTGCGCTACGCCCCGCTGGAGAAGTTGTAAGGGTCTGGTCCCTGCGACCGCGCCTGACGCGGGTCTGTGCGGGCGGCCCTGCTGGTCCGGGCGCACCGTCCCGCCCCGCGGTCCCTGGGCTCTCGGCGGCGCGTTACCGTAGGGCGCCGGGCTCCAGTAGTCGTCCAGCTTGGCCTGCGGCCCATCCTGGTCCGCCAGCGGCCCCGCAGCCGAGGACCGGCCGGGCACCCGGGAGACGGGCTGCTGGCGCCGCCAGAGGATCCAGCGGCCGATGACCAGCACCGCGGCCAGGATGGTGGCGAGCGCCATGGCGAAGAACCCGTTGGCGATCCACTGGGCCGCGTCGATGGCGAGCGCCGTCTTGGACACGTCGGCGGAGTGGTCGTAGATGACCCCGGTCACCATCGCCGCAATGAGGTAGGAGAGCGCGGGCACCGGGATGATCACGCGGCCAGACTGGGGCCGGACGGCCACTCCGGCGGCCACCGTCCCGATGATGACGAAGACGCCGAGGATCGAGCCCGGCTCCTTACCGATGAGCATGGTGGCGCTGGCCCCGAGCGCCGTGCTGGCGGCGACGATGGCCACCCCGAGACCGCCGGACAGCGAGCCCCCCAGGCGCATGCCCCCCAGGCGCATGCCCCACAGCCCCCCGCCATCTCGATGCCCCTGTGGTTCGCGCGACCCGCGCTCCGGTCCCGCGGCCCCTCCGCGCTCCCGGTTGCCGTGCTGTATCACGTCGTCCCTTGGCGTAAAGCGGGGCTGCCTCACGCCGGGCCGCCCCGCGCCGGGCTGCGCGGGCATCCGGCGCGTCGGCGCGCCGGCCCGTGGATCGCCGCCGCGCGTGGGAGAATTACCCGGGACCCGCCCATTGCCGTCGGGGTAGGAACCCGCCGCCTCGCCCGGTACGCGGCCCGGGTCACGCCACTGCGGATCGCGCGTCGTGGCCAGGGAGTCGTCATCTGGCACACGCGCGTTGCGGCCGCGCGGCCTGGCTCCAGGCTCGCTGCCGTACGGGCTGGTCGGGCGTGCTTCCCGCCAAAGTGGGTTGCTCATCTGTTCTTGGATGTTAGTCGTTGCGCACGGGTAACGGGGACATGAAGGTAGGCTTCGACGGACGGTATTGATCCAGGCCTGGGGCTCCCAAGGAAATGCAATGGTTAGACCAGGTGCTCCGACGCCGTTGTGGGGTGCCGCCGCGAAGGCTGGGTACGCCCTGAGCTGCGTCGCCGCCGCGCTGGTCCTGGCCATCAGCGGCTTTTCCTACTTCGTGGTGCACGAGGTGAGCACCATCGGCGGCTCGCACGCCATCGCCAGCGGTCCGTCGATCGGCGCCCAGAATATCCTCCTGATCGGCCTGGAGAGCCGCACCGACTGGCAGGGCAACATCTTGCCGAACGACGTGCTGAAGGCCCTGCACGCGTGCAACAGGCAGGAGATCGAGGACGGCTGCGGCGGTAACGCCACCAACACGCTGATCCTCATCCACATCCCGGCGGGCGGCAAGAAGGCGGTCGGCGTCTCCATCCCGCGCGACGACTGGGTCACCTTCGCCGACACGCTGGGCACGCAGCAGATCGGCAAGATCGACCAGGCGTACGGCGTGTCCATGGCCGCCAGGGAGAGCCAGCTGACCGCGCAGGACCCGGGGATCAGCCAGGACCAGCTCGCCTTCGAGGGCAACGAGGCGGGCCGCGCGGCCACGGTGGCGACGGTGGAGGCGCTCACCGGCGTGCACATCGACCACTTCGCCGAGCTCAACCTGGACGGCTTCTACGAGCTGGCCAAGGTCCTGGGGGGCGTGGAGGTGTGCCTCAACCACCCCGTCCCCTACGACCAGAACTCGGGCTTTTCCGCCGCCCACGCCGGCCTGCAGCACCTGGACGCCAAGATGGCGCTGGCCTTCGTCCGCCAGCGAGACGGCCTGGCCAACGGCGACCTGGATCGCACCCACCGCCAGCAGGCGTTCCTTGATTCGGTGCTGCACCAGCTGCGCAGCGATGGCGTGCTCGACGACCTGACCAAGGTCTCGGCCCTGCTGTCCGTCGCCAAGCAGTACCTGATCACCGACGCCGGCTGGAACCTGCTCGACTTCATCACCCAGATGCGCAGCCTGACCAGCGGTAACCTCACGTTCTACACGCTGCCGATCGTGGGCTACGCAGACCATCGACGGCCAGGACGCCAACGAGGTCGACCCCAGCTACATCCAGCAGTACGTGCACCAGCTGTTCTACGGGCCGCAGCCCTCGTCGCCCTCGAGCCCGCACCCGCAGCCCACCGTCACGGTGAATCCCGGCCTGACCACGGTGGACGTCTACAACGGCGGCAACACCGCGGGCCTGGCCGCCCAGGTGTCGGCGGCCCTGGTCAGCGCCGGCTACAAGGCGGGCAAGGTCGGCAACACCAGCCCGCTCACCGCGACCGAGGTGCTGTACGGCCCGGGCTCCGCGGCGAGCGCGGCCAAGATCGCGGCGCTGTTCAACGTGACCGCCACGGCGAGCTCGACGGTCGCGGCCGGCCACGTGGAGGTCCTGCTCGGCGCGTCCGCCACGCCGCCGAACGTGAGCGCGACGCCCACCCCGTCGGCCTCGTCGCCGACGGCGCTTCCCACCACCGGGCCGGCGGGCGGCGCGGTCAGCGCGGAAGATGGCATCCCCTGCGTCAACTAGGCTGACGGCATGGGGAAGATCCGCGTCATCGTCGCGAAGGTCGGGCTCGACGGCCACGACCGGGGGGCCAAGGTGGTGGCCCGCGCGCTGCGCGACGGGGGGGTGGAGGTCATCTACACCGGGCTGCACCAGACGCCGGAGCAGATCGTGGCCGCCGCCATCGAGGAGGACGTGGACGCCGTCGGGCTGTCCATCCTCTCCGGGGCCCACATGACGCTGTTCGGCCGCGTCATCGAGCTGCTGAGGGAAAGGAACGCCGCGGACATCGTGGTGTTCGGCGGCGGCATCATCCCGGACGCGGACATCGCGGAGCTGTACCGGATGGGCGTGGCCAAGATCTTCACCCCGGGCGCGCCCACCACGGACATCGTCGCCTGGGTCCGCGCCGAACTCGGCCACCAGGCCGCCCCGCTTCCGGAGAGGTGACCCTCACCCGCGGCCGTCCGGGGTGAAGATGGTCTTTATGCCAGCCACGGTGGCCGTGAAGGGGGCGGGGGAGGCGGGCGGGGCGCCCGCGGTCCTGGACGGCGTCCTCGAGCGGGTCACGTTCGCCAACCCGGAGACCGGGTACACGATCGCCAGGATCGCGCCCGAGCGCGGGGGTGCCGAGCTGGTGACGGCGGTCGGGCCGCTGCTGGGCGCGCAGGTGGGCGAGTTCCTCCGGCTGCGCGGCCGCTGGTCCAGCCACCCGAAGTACGGCAGGCAGTTCGAGGTGCACTCGTACGCCACGGTGCTGCCCGCCACGGCCGCGGGCATCCAGAAGTACCTGGGCTCGGGCCTGATCAAGGGCATCGGCCCGGTCATGGCCGAACGCATGGTGGCGCACTTCGGCGTGGACATCATGCACGTGATCGAGGACGAGCCGGGCCGCCTGATCGAGGTCGACGGGCTGGGCCCCAAGCGGACCGCGATGATCGCCGCGGCGTGGGCCGAGCAGAAGGCGATCAAGGAGGTGATGATCTTCCTGCAGGGCGTCGGGGTGTCGACGTCGCTGGCGGTGCGGATCTACAAGAAGTACGGCGACGCGGCGGTCTCCGTCGTCCGCGATGAGCCGTACCGGCTGGCCGCGGACGTGTGGGGGATCGGGTTCAAGACCGCCGACACGATCGCCGGCGCGGTCGGCATCGCCAGGGACAGCCCCGAGCGGATCAAGGCCGGCCTGGCCTACACCTTGTCCGAGGCGGCCGACGACGGCCACTGCTACCTGCCCGCGCCCAACCTGATCGCCGACGCCGCCAAGATCCTGGACGTGCCGGCCGAGCTGATCACGCCGTGCCTGGATGAGCTGGCCGCGGCCGAGGGGGTGGTCCGCGAGGCGGTCCCCGCGCAGGCCCCGGCCGCGCCGCAGGTCCCCGCCGTCTACCTGCCGCCCTTTTATCAGGCCGAACGATCCCTGGCTCACGCCCTGCTCCGCCTCCTCGCCGCGCGGGCTGACCGCCTGGGCGCGTTCGCGGCCGTGGACTGGGACAAGGCGATGGAGTGGCTGCGCGGCCGGACCGGCTCGCAGCTCGCGCCGGAACAGGCCGACGCGGTGCGGCTGGCTCTGACCTCCCGGGTCGCGGTGCTGACCGGCGGGCCAGGGTGCGGGAAGTCGTTCACGGTGCGTTCGGTCGGTGGAGCTGGCCCGCGCCAAGGGCGCCAGGATCGTGCTGGCCGCGCCGACCGGGCGGGCGGCCAAGCGGCTTGCCGAGCTGACCGGCCACGAGGCAGCCACCATCCACCGGCTGCTGGCGCTGCGCCCGGGCGGCGAGCCGTCGTTCGACGCGGACAAGCCCTTGGACGCGGACCTGGTGGTGGTGGACGAGACCTCGATGGTGGACGTGATCCTGGCCAACAAGCTGGTCAAGGCGGTCGCGCCGGGAGCGCACCTGCTGCTGGTGGGGGACGTGGACCAGCTGCCTTCGGTCGGCGCCGGGGAGGTGCTGCGGGACTTGCTGGCGGCCGGGTCGCTGCCGGTGGTGCGGCTGACCAAGATCTTCCGGCAGGCGCAGCAGTCCGGGATCGTGGTGAACGCGCACCGGATCAACGACGGGCAGCCGCCCGCCCTGAGCGGGTACGCCGACTTCTTCTGGTTCGGCTGCGAGGACACCGAGCAGACCGCCGGACTGGTGACCGACATCGTGGCGCGGCGGATCCCCGCCAGGTTCGGCCTGGACCCGCGGCGCGACGTGCAGGTGCTGTGCCCGATGCACCGCGGCCCGGCCGGGGCCGGGAACCTGAACCTGCTGCTGCAGGAGGTCCTGACCCCATTCCGCGAGGGCGCGCCTGAGCGGCGCTACGGCGGCCGGGTGTTCCGGATCGGCGACAAGGTCACCCAGCTGCGCAACAACTACGACAAGGGCGCCGCGGGCATCTTCAACGGCACGGTCGGCGTGGTCACCGGGATGTCCCCGGAGGAGCACACCCTGACCGTGCGCACCGACGAGGACGAATCGGTGGACTACGGGTTCGACGAGCTTGACGAGCTGGCCCACGCCTACGCGGTCACCATCCACCGCTCCCAGGGCAGCGAGTACCCCGCGGTGGTCATCCCGCTCACGACCAGCTCGTGGATGATGCTCCAGCGCAACCTGCTTTACACCGGGGTCACCCGGGCCAAGAAACTGGTCGTCCTGGCCGGATCCCGCCGCGCCCTGGCCGCCGCCGTCCGCACCAGGGGCGCCGGCCGCCGCCACACCGCCCTGGCCCACCGGCTGCACGAAAGGCGATGCTGACCCATGTACCACGTGAACGCTGAGAAGCTGCCCGGCAATGACATCTCCCGCACTTTCGAGGGCGGCTCGCACCCTCCCAGCCAGCGCCGGTTACTACGAAACGTAGTAACATGTCGTTCGTGAACGGCGCCGTGGCCACGACGATCATCGTCGCCGGCCTCGCGCTTGCCGGCTACGCGCTGCTGTTGACCCTCCGGAACCGGCGCATGGGCGTTCCCTTGCTCGTCGCGCTTGGCGTACTTGAGATCCTGCTCCTCGTCCAGGTCGGCCTCGTCGTGGCCAAGCTCGCCGGCGGCGCACACCCGGCCCAGCTGGCTACGCTCATCGGATACCTGATCGCGATTCCCGTCATCCCGGTGGTCGCGGCGTTCTGGGGGCTGCTGGAGCGATCGCGGTGGGGCCCGGCGGTCATTGTCGTGGCGGGGCTCGTCGCGCCCGTGCTGATGGTCCGGCTGCACCAGATCTGGCCGGTCATCCGTGTCTGAACCCAGCGCATCGCCTGAGCCCACGGCATCGCCGCCGGGCTCGACCAAGACCGGCCCTGGCCGGCTGCTGATCGCCGTCTACGCGCTCTTCGCCCTCGCCGCTACCGCACGCGCCGGGGTGCAGATCGCGACCAAGTTCCACCACGCCCCGGTCGCCTACGTGTTGTCGGCCTTCGCCGGCGTGGTCTACATCCTGGCCACGGTCACCTTCACCGTCGGCAGCCCGACCGCGCGCCGGATCGCCCTCGTCTCCTGCTCGGTCGAACTCGTCGGCGTGCTGGGGGTCGGCACCTGGAGCATCGTCGACCCGGCCACCTTCCCCGACGCCACGGTGTGGTCCAGCTACGGCAGCGGCTACGGCTTCGTCCCGGTCGTCCTGCCCGTTTTCGGCCTGCTCTGGCTACGCCGCTGGAGCGGGCGGGCCAGCACCGGCCAGCCGACCGTGACGTCAGCGGGAGACGCCGGCGAAACGCCCGGCGGCCAGGGCGCGGAGGACGTCGTCGTCGCCGACGGCGCGACCCGGCGTCCTGAGGTCCCTTGCCCGGCCGAGACCTCAGAGGCGTTACGTCCGGCGGCCGTCCCCGGCCTGGTGGCGCTGGTGGCCTCCGACGGCCAGGTGCACGTCGAGGCGCTGGGGAGGCTGGCGATGGGCGGGCCCCGGTGGCGCGGTGCTGCCGGTCTCCGGATGCGTGGTGGGCGGTCGGCGGTAAAGCGCGCCGCTGGGCCTGCTCGTCTGTGCCGTCGTCGCCCTGCCGCCAGTTCCTGGCGAGGGCGACGAGGCCGCGAACCACGTCGGGGGGCAGCCCCGGAGTGCTCGCGATGTGCCATAGCGTCGGGTCCTCATACTCGGCGTGCCCCAGGGCCGGCGACCCCACGTTAGGTTCCCCGCCTGCCAGTATCCGTCGGCACGAACCCGGCGCCCAGCCGAGCCGGTTCTCGACCATACCGAGGGTGCTGGCGGAAACGCTCTGGCCGTTCTCGAGCTTTCCCAGCGTCCGCTCGGTCACCCCGGTCGCCTCGGCCAGGGCCCGCCTGTCCCGCATGCCTAGCTCGACCCGGCGTGCGACGACGTAATCGGCAAGCCGCCGCCAGTCCTCACCGGCCATATGACCGTCCTTCCCCGCGTGCCGGTGCGAGTCCCGCCACCGGCCACGTGACCATCCCTATCAGAAGAAGATAGAAGAGTCTAGCTCTTCTGCGCATAGCGGACGGCGCATGCCTGCCTCTCTCTTCTCGCATCATCTTATTCATGCTCTTTACTTCCTACCTGTGTTGCTATAAGGTCCCTAAAGCAGGAGATAGATTCTTGTTTCTTCCTAGACGTACCGGGATCGTCTTTCTGGGGTCCGGCGGAGTCAGGACGGTGCCTCAGGCCTGGAGCAGCACCACCGCTGGCCCGAAGCGGTGAGCCCAGCCCGGCGCGTTGCGGGCCGGTGGCGTCCTTGCGCAGGTGGGGAGGGGAGCGCAAGGGCGCTCCGGCCGCGCACGACCCCGTGCCGCACCTGCGGCGACTGCTACTACTAGGTGCCGGTCAGGGCTGGCCGGGCATCAGCGGGCTCGGCGCGCCATACCCGATCATCAGCACGACCTGGCCAGGGTGCAGCGTGACCGGTTTTATCCAATCGGGAAGATACGGGGCTCGCTGCGCCTTGAGGAAGGCTTGCATCCAGCTGAGGTATGCGGCGTGTGTCATGTGCGCTGCCGCGTCCGCCGTGGCCAAGTCCACCGACCGCAGCAGGCTGGCAGGTCCGCCATGAGGCGATTGGTCGACGAAGGCCACGATGCTCACCGGATGGAGATTGGCCATGAGAACGAGGAGATACGGAAGCATGGGATCAATATCGCCGCTGAGAAGTTGTGCCCTGGCTGTGGGCGAGACCTGGATCTGGCTGTTGGTCAGCAGCTGGGCGTAGGCAAGCTTTCTGGCGCTCAGGGCCGCCTTCTCAGCGGTGCGGTAGCTGGCGCCGCCTTCAGGATAGATCAGCCGGATCTCGATCTCGGCGTTCCCGGAGCCGAAGCTCGCGATGACGGCCGGGGCGTAGACAGAGGTCAGCCGGCCGCCGAACTGGGCTCGGATAGCGGCAGTGGCGACCACCAGGGTAGAGCCGAGAGGATCTGTCGAATTGGGCCCGAGCGTCTCCAGGTTCTGGAAGCCTCTGTTGGCCAGATCCGCGCATACCTGTTGATCGCATGACACGGTTGCGGAGCGGCTGACCTGCTGCATGATCCAGTTGATGGCCGCCGTTCTAGCCGCATTCTCCGCGGCGAGTTCCGGGCTGACCGTGGCATTGCTGCCCGTTAGCCGGTCAGACGTAGGGCCGCGCCGCGGAAGATTGAAGGCGAGCACGCCGGCCCCGGCCACCAGCACAGCCGTGGCCAGAAGCACAGCCACCCGCCGGCGCCGCCAGGCGCGGCTTCTCGCGCGCCGCGCCGACCGTCGCCCGGGTGTTGGCCCAGCGGCGATCAGGCCTTCGCCGTGGCCATGCGGCGGGCCCGTCGGCGCGCCAGACGCGGGCAATGAGCCGGAGGGCTCCTCGTCCGTGGCCAGAGCGGACGCTATCGGCGGCATCGGTCCCACGAGCGGCGCTCCGGCGGCCACCAGCTCGCCGAGCGCGGCGCGAGCCGAGGGCCTCCCGGCCGGGTCCTTGTTCAGGCAGCGATGGACCAGCGAGTTCAGCGGCTCGGGAAGCCTGCCGACACGTGGCTGGGAATGAAGAATGGCGTACGCCGCAGCGGTCAGCGACTCGCCCTTGAAGGGCAACTCGCCGGTACCCGCGAACACCATCGTCACAGCCCACGACCACATGTCGGCGGCTGCGGTCACTCGACTCGCAGCCAGCTGCTCAGGGGCCATGAACGCCGGAGTTCCCACGGCGACCTGGCCGGAAGGGCCCATCGTGGTCATCCCGGGAACGGCCGCCAGCCCGAAGTCGATCACCACTGGCCCGTCGGGCCCGAGCAGGACGTTGCCGGGCTTGAAGTCGCGATGCACGATCCCGGCGGCATGCACCGCGCCTAGCGCGGTCAGCGTTGCGACGGCGATGCGCTCGAGTGCAGCGTCGCCGCACGGTCCGAGCTGCTCGACGACCTCCACCAGCGACGGCCCGCTGACGTATTCACTGACAATGAACGGCCGCCGCTCGAAGATTCCCGCATCCAGAACTTGCGCCGTGCAGAACCGGGCGACCTGCTGCGCTGCGGCGACCTCCTTCAGAAAGCGGCTCCGGACCTGCGGGTCCGTGGTTGGCGGCAGAAGCTTGACCGCCACCTGGCTGTCAGCAGGATCCACGGCCAAGAACACAACGCCCTGCCCGCCTTCCCCGAGGCGGCCGAGCAACCGGTAGTTACCCACCTCGCGCGGATCCGTGTCGCGCAGGGCAAGCAGCTCAGACGTTGTGGACCAACCGGATGTCACCAGGCCATTTTGCCCCCCCGGCTCAGCGCGCGCCACCATTCTGTACCGGCATTGGCCTGCGCCTGTTTCGCAAGTCACCTGCCGCAGCCTTCCTGCGGCCGCCTACGCCGTCGCGAAACTGCTGCCTGCGTCTACGGCAAGATGATGATCTCGGCTGAGAAAAGGGCAAAATTCCCTTTGAACGGGCTTCGACCCGGGCATGCTGTTGGAGAGGCCCGGTCCGCGCGATGCCCCATGGGCAAGCAGGCCGGGTCAGGGGCGGGGTCCCTGCAGCGCCGTCTCCCCCCCACGGCGCGCGGGGCCCCGCTCCGCTTCAGGCACCGGCCACAATTCCGGCGTCCCGTCCCACAGGGTGCCTGGCGTAGGGTCGGGTGCTGTGTCCGACCGGGAACTGGTGATTCTTGGCACAGCGAGCCAGGCGCCCACCCGCAGCCGCAACCACAACGGCCCGGACATCGGGCGGCTGCAGCGCGAGGGCCGCCTGGTCAGGGATGACCGGCTGGTGACGGTCGAGCAAAACCCTCACCGGTGTGGTTACCGGATTGTCCAGCCAGCCGATCAGCGGGCTCACCCCGGCCGTCGGGCTGGTCGCTGTCGTGGTCGGCTTCGGCGCCTGGTGGACCTACTTCGACCTCGCCGGGCACCGCCTCCCCAGAACCGCACGCACGATCAGCGTGCAATGGATAGTCGGCCACCTGCCGCTCACCGCCGCTATCGCCGCGATGGGTGCCGCCATGATCAGCCTCATCGACCACGCCCACGACGGCCGCACCCCGGCCGCCACGGCGTGGGTGCTGTGCGCAGGCGCCGCCGTCGTGCTGGGCGCGACGATGCTGCTCGCCGCGACCCTGCCGGCCTGGGACCGCGACCGCGGCCTGTACCGGCCGTTCGCCCTCATCTGCGCCGCCGTGGCCGTGGCGTGCCTCGCCGTCGGCGCCGCCCGGCCGGCGCCACTGATCCTCGGCCTCGCACTCGTACTCCTGCTCAGCATCCCCTGGGGATACGCCGTCGCCCGCCGCCTGGCGAACCCAGCCGACCCGCCCGCTGAGTGACCGGCAGGCCAGGGACAGCGCCGGCAGGCTATCCGCTAGGGTGATCTGCTCACAGGACACATCGCGTGCGCACGGGCGCCGCGCCTCTAGCCCTGGACGCGCAGGCCGCGCCGGACACGCCCGCTCTGTCGCAGTATGAACGTAGATCTCCCTCTTGACAGGTATATCCGCCTATCAGTTGGCTTGGAGATAGCGGTCGCCCCGCCGTCGCGTTCTGGCCTGCCCTGGTCCCCGACGCTGGCATCCCGGAGTGCCAGCTTCTGACTTTGTGGCGCCGACGGGCTGGTGCCGCAGTTGTCGGTGTCGTGGCGCTGGACGTACGGGCGGAGATGAGGATGCGGGCGCGATCCGGGCTGACGCCGGAGCTGCTGGACCGTGAGCGAGAGCGCAGGACGCTCGATGCCCTCGTAGCGGATCTGCACTCCGGCAGCGGGTGCGCGCTGGTGGTGCGCGGTGAGGCCGGGGTGGGCAAGTCGGCGCTGCTGGAGTACGTGGTCGAGGCGGCGGCGGGCATGCGGATAGTCAGGGTGGCAGGGGTGCAATCGGAGATGGAGCTGGCGTTCGCCAGCCTGCACCTGCTGTGCACGCCGATGCTGGACCGGCTGGAGCGGCTGCCGGCTCCGCAGCGCGGGGCGCTGGAGGTCGCGTTCGGCCTGCGTGAGGGGAGTGCGCCGGACCGGTTCCTGGTCGCCCTAGCGGTGCTGACCCTGATGTCGGAGGCCGCTGAGGAGCGACCGCTGTTGTGCGTGGTCGATGACGCGCAGTGGCTGGACCGGGCGTCGACGCAGGTGCTGGCGTTCGTGGCGCGGCGGCTGCTGGCCGAGCCGGTAGGGCTGATTTTCGCCACGCGCGAGCCCGGCGAGCACTTCCGCAGGCTTCCTGACCTGGAGGTGCGGGGCCTGCAGGACCAGGATGCCCGCACGCTGCTGCGCTCGGTCGTGCGGTGGCCGCTCGATGAGCAGGTCCGGGAGCGGATCCTGGCCGAAACCAGGGGAAACCCGCTGGCCCTGCTCGAGCTGCCGCGCGGACTGAGCCCGACGCAGCTGGCGGGCGGCTTTGGCCTGCTGGACGAGGCCTCGCTGTCGGGCCGGATAGAGGAGAGTTTTCTCCGGCGGGTGGAGGCGCTGCCGGAAGCGACGTGGCTCGTGCTGCTGATCGCGGCGGCCGAGCCCGTGGGCGACCCTGCCCTCGTGTGGCGCGCTGCCACCCGGCTCGGGCTTTCCCACGACGCCGTGGACTCGGCCGAGATGGAGGGGCTGCTCAAGATCGGCGTGCATGTCGTCTTCCGCCATCCGCTCGTCCGCTCCGCGATCTACGGGGCTTCGTCGCCAGGGGACCGCCGTAAGGTCCATGAAGCCCTCGCGGTGGTGACCGATCCCGACCGCGATCCCGACCGCCGCGCCTGGCACCTGGCGCAGGCGGCCACCGGCCCTGACGAGGAGGTCGCGGCCGAGCTCGAGCGATCGGCGGCCCGCGCCCAGGCGCGAGGCGGGCTCGCCGCCGCGGCGGCGTTCCTGGAGTGGGCGGTCCGGCTCAGCCTGGACCCTGAGTCACGGGCTCGTCGCGCCCTGGCCGCCGCCCAGGCCAAGTACCTTGCGGGCGCTCCCGACGCCGCCCGCGGGCTGCTGTCGACGGCCGAGGCAGGGCCGCTGGCCGAGCTCGGGCGCGCCCAGGTGGACATGATCCGCGCCCAGATCGCCTACGCAGTCAATCGCGGCAACGATGCGCCGGCGCTGCTGCTCCGCGCCGCTCGCCGGCTCCAGCCCCTCGACCTGCGCATGGCCAGGCAGACCTATCTCGACACGGTCTTGGCCGGCCATTTCGCGGGCCGGCTCGCACCTGGCGGCCTCCGCGAGGCGGCCGAGGCGGCGCGGCGCGTGCCCCACGCCGCCGGACCCTCCATGGCCTCTGATCTGCTGCTTGAGGGACTGGCGATCGCGCTGACCGACGGGTACTCTGCGAGCGCGCCGACGCTCAAGCAGGCCGTGCGCGCCTTCCGCGGTCCGGGAGCGACCCTGGAGGAACAGCTGCGCTGGCTGTGGCCCGCCGCCCATGTCGCGATGGCCCTGTGGGACGACGAGTCGTATGAGGTGCTGTCTGCTCGGCACATCGAGATCGGCCGCGAGGCGGGGGTGCTGGCGGTGCTGCCGACCGCTCTGACCACCCGCATCGTCGCATCTGCATTCTTCGGTCAGCTCGCCGCCGCCGAGGAGCTGATCGACGAGATGCGAGCGCTCGCCGACGTCATCGGGCTCCCGGCTCCGGCCTACGGTCCGGTGTTCGTCTCCGCCTGGCGCGGCCGGGAGGAGGCGGCCTCGGCGGTGATCGACACGGCGGTCCGGGAGTTCACCTCGAGCGGCGAGGGCGCCGTGCTGGCCTTCGCCGACTACGCGCGCGCGGTTCTGTGCAACGGCCTCGGTCGCTACCAGGACGCGCTCGTCGCGGCCACGGCGACCGACGCCCTCGAGGCCGAGGGGCTCACCATCTATACCCAGGGGCTCGTCGAGCTCATCGAGGCAGCGGCTCGCGCCGGGGTTCCCGAGCGTGCGGCCGACGCCATGGGGCGGCTGGAGGAGATGACCCGCGCCAGCCATACCGACTGGGGGGCGGGCCTGCGGGCCCGTTCGCAGGCGCTGCTCGTCGGAGATGACGCGGCCGAAGCCTGCTACCGTGAGGCGATCGAGCGGCTCGGCCGGACCCGCATCCGCCCTCAGCTGGCACGCGCGCACCTGGTGTACGGCGAGTGGCTGCGCCGGGGGAGCCGCCGCGTGGACGCCCGCCGCGAACTGCTACGGGCGTTCGAGATGTTCACCGGCATGGGCATGGACGCGTTTTCCGAGCGCGCTCGACGCGAACTGGCGGCCACCGGGGAGAAGGTCCGGAGACAGACTGCGGAGAGGCTGCACGATCTCACGAGCCAGGAAACGCAGATCGCCCGCCTGGCCCGGTCGGGCTTGTCCAACCCGGAGATCGCTACCCAGCTGTTCCTCTCCGCGCGGACGGTCGAATGGCACCTGGGCAAGGTTTTCACCAAGCTCGACATCAGCTCCCGCCGTCAGCTCGAGCGGGCGCTGCCCGGCGCGGACCGCAGTCAATAGCGCCCGTCTCCCGGGAAGGCCCGCGCCTGCGGGGCCCGCGCGGCCCGGGCGAGGCTGTCCTGGCACACCCACGGCCGCGGCCCAAGGGACGTCCAGTTCGCACTTGGCAAGCTGGCTGAGCGCCTGTCGACCAGGAGCGTTAGGCTGGCCCGGATGATCCTGGTCCAGGCCATCCGGAACGCGATGGTGAATGACCTCGTGGTGCGGAACGTGGCGGATCTGGCTGCCGTGCCTACAGGACAGCTTATGAACAGCGGGAATGGTGGAGATTAAGCGTGGACCTGAGCTGTGCGCGCGCCGCGGCCTGGGCGCGGGCTGCGAGTGCTCTTCTTGCCATTGGCGGAGGCTGACGAAGGCCTTCAGTCCCTCCAGGGCGGCGGTTACGGCCTCGTAGCTGGTCGCGTCCCTGACCGCGAACCACCTGCATGTCGTCCTGGGCGTCCAGGACCAGGCGGAAGCCCAGCCGCAGCCGCGTGATCAAGGGCCGAAGTCGGGCACCCAGCAGTCGACGGGTTCGCTAGATCGCTAGCGGCTGCCATGAAGAACCTTCAGCGGCTCTGAACGGGTAACCCGTCGTATTCAGGTGTGACGAGTTCGACCGCGCTGCGGAGGCAAGGAGCCTCACCGATAACGAGCATTATCATGTGGCCTACGCCACTCCTGCGCCACCATTCGGCCTGTAACGAGGATCGGTATAGGATCCTGAGCGTCACGTGACTTGATGGAGAGCGGAACATTTCGGGGGAGGCTGGGCCGGCCAGGTTACCCGCTGCCCGGTCAGGCGAGGATCTCAAGGTAGCGGCACCGGTCGCCGATGGCCTCGCGGAGCCGCCTGAGCCGTTCCTCGGCGGCGCCGATGTCGATCTCGTCCAGCACGCCGCAAGCCGCCAGGGCCGCGGCCAGCGCGTCGGACTCACCCACCATGGTCCAGTCGAACTGGAGCAGCTCATCGAGCCCGACGTTGCGCACCCGGTCCCACACACGGTCCTGGCTCAGCAGCGGCAGCCCGCCCACCGCCGTGGACACCTCGTCGATGGCCCGGCCCAGGCGCTCGGCCCGGCGGATCGGCTCCATGACCTCGGCAGGCGGGAACGGCTGCGTCCGGGTGGACGGCGGCACCCGGTCCGCGCGCCACTGGCTGATCAGCTGGCGCAGCCGGGCCGTGGCCTCGCCGAGGCCGTGCCGCACCCGCTCGCGGACCAGCAGGTCATCGGCGCGCAGCCTGCCCTTCTGCGTATACACGTCAGACCCGAGCAGGCTGCGCAGGCGGCCGGCCGCCGTCTCGGTCACGGCCCCGCTACTGCGGATACCCCACCGGGGACGCCGGCGATGCCGCCGTTGGCCGTGGGCACGCCGGCCAGCACCGTGCTGCCCGCACCGGTGACCGCGGCCGCGGTGAGGCCGACGTTGAACGGCTCGCCGACCGCCATGTTCGGCGCGGTCAGCAGCCCGTGCTCGGCCATCTTCAGCGCCACGTAGTAGCGCACCGCGTCCAGCTCGGACAGGCCGAACGCGCGCAGCGAGATCAGCTCGCGCATGCGCTCATCCCGCGGCCTGATCAGCACCTTCACGTCGTTGAGCGTGACCCCGTAGATGGACAGGAAGTCCTGGACATGCCCGCGGACCAGCTCGGTGATCTCGTGGATCTTCTCGTTGACCTGCTCCAGCGGCGTGACCTGGACCAGCTGGTTCACCGCCTGCTCGATGACCGGGCCGACGTAGTTGTTCAGCGCCTCGGTGGTGAGCACGTGCCCCTGGTAGGGCATGTGGGTCACCAGCTTCACCGCGTCCTGCGGGGTGTCGATGTGCACGTAGTAGTCCACGTCGTAGACCAGCTCGGCCAGCTCGCGGGACAGGGCGACGCCCTTGGCCTTGGCGACGCTCTTGGCCCGGGAGACGAACAGCGCCTCGTATTGCCACGGCGACTGGCCGCTGTAGAACGCCTGCTGGATGCTGCCGAGCAGCGGGTGCTGCGGCGTCTCCACTGGGTACTGGCCGGTCTCGTAGACGTTCAGGATGGCACCGCGGGACTTCAGCACGCAGAAGTGGTTGCTTTCCACGGTCAGCAGGCTGCCGTTCATGATGTCGTTGCCGGGATGGTGGTACATGAGGATCCCCGGGCCCATGACTTCTGTGCCGTCCTGGTTCAGGGTGCTGATGACGTTCCTTACAGCCATAGCTGTTTACCTCCTGTTGTCCCGGTCCGGCCTGGTAGCCGCCGGGTATTCTGTCATTCTGGCGCGGACGATTGTGCGAGGATTAAGCGCCCAGAACGGTGCCAGCGGCGCAGAGGGCTACCGGTGGGCACCGCGGCTGGCCGACCTGCCCGACATGCGGCTGTGGCGCATCGACCGCCACGACCCCTCCGGCCCGCTCGACGGGCTGACACGCAACCAGATCAACACCCGGCTCATCGCCGAGCATTGGGGATGAGATCTGCCGGCTCACCGCTTCGCTGCGCGGTGGCACGCCCGCGCCCGCCCGTCGAGTCAGTTCCGGAGCCCGGAGCCCGGGGCCCCGCCGCCTGCTCAGAACTGCCGGCAGGTCCCAGATGACCGCGAGTTCCCCGCGCGGCACCTTCAGCCAGGCTGAACTGGTCACGCTTCCCGGGCGATAACCCGCTCTATCACCCGGTCCCCGGTGAGTTCAGCGCAACTGAAGGTTTCTCATCGCGAACTGCGGCGGTTGGGGAGATGGGCGTCCCGATCAACGTGGGTTCGTGGCGGGTGCGGCGCGTCATTGAGCACGAGTCTTGCCCGTGGGGACTACCCGGTACCGGGGAACGTCGGTATCGGGGCGCGCGGTTTTTAGCGACCTCGCTATTTGCGGGATCCCTTCCCGATGCTGGTTTCTGTGGGTGCTGGCGGTGCCCGGAAGGCCTGACCGGCCTGGGGACGAAGGACTCGCCGAAGAGGCCGTAGGTCCCTGTCCGTTCCCGGTCCGGGTGCGCAGGATGCGGCCAGGAACGTATGACAGGTCATGCGTGACGCGGCAAGGGAGCGTCCCAATGACTGACATCCAGCTACCGGCCGGTGCGCCCGGGCGCTACGAGGAGATGGGCGGGCCGGGCCAGCCCGCCAGAGAGCCGGCCATCGGCGACTCGGACCTGGCCACGCTGGCCGGGGTGGCCGCGGTCGTGTTCCCGCTGGTGTATTTCGCCTCGGAACTGGTGGAGGTGGCCCAGGGGAATTTCACGACCGGCCGCCTGGCACTGACCTACATCGGAGAGGCCGGGATTGTTTTCGCCGTCCTCGGCCTGTACGCCGTGCAGCGGCCGCGCATCGGACGCCTGGGATTGTACGGGGCGCTGGCTTATGCCTACGCGTCGGTGTTCTTCACCAGCACCGTGGTCTACGCGCTGACTGCGGGGAGCAAGAACTGGGCGGCGGTCACCCACGTGTTCGGCGCCTGGTTCACCCTGCACGGCGCCATCATGGTCGCTGGCGGCCTCGCGTTCGGCCTGCCGGTCATCAAGGCCGCGGTGCTGCCCCGCTGGACCGCGGCGTGCCTGATGGCCGGGGTCGTCCTGGTGGCGGCCGCGGCGGGCATGTGCACCGCGGTCCGGGCCGGGGCCGCTGCCCTGCCGCAGGCCGCCTTCGTCGGCATGGGCGTGATGGTCCTGCAGGAACGCTGGCGGGCCCGGAAGCTGCGCGCGATCGGCGGGCGATAGCCAGCGCCCCAGCCGCGGACACGAACACTACGCAGCAATCACCCGATGCTGCTAGCGGCTCACACCGGACGTGAGGTGGTCGAAGTGGAAGCATCACGAAATGACTGGCTCGGGGGCCGTCAATTCGACGTGGACAGGTACCTGCACGGCGCCACGCTCGAAGAAACCGTCGCCACCGGGGTCTACTGCCTGGTCACCGGGAAACGGCGAGACTCGAACGTCTACTTCGTGCAGTCGGGCGAAACCTGGGTCCTGGTCGACACCGCATGGCGGGGCCGGGCCGGGCTGATCAAGAGCGCGGCGGAGACCCTGTTCGGGGCCGGCGCCCGGCCGCGGGCGATCGTGCTGACGCACGTGCACCCGGACCACGCTGGCTCGGCTTCCGAACTGGCCCGCATGTGGGACGTCACCGTGTACGTGCACCCCGGCGAACTGCCATTGCCCCCCTCTGGCCGCATCATCGGCGCCTTGGCCCGTGTCGAGCGGAACTGGATGTTCCCGCCCGGGCAGCCCGGGCTGAGCCCGATCGACCCGGACGCCGGCGTTCCTGGCCTGCCGGACTGGCAGGTCATCCCCACGCCCGGCCATACCCCTGGCCACCTGGCGCTGTTCCGGGAGGCAGACCGTGCCCTCATCGCGGGCGACGCCGTCCTGACCGTCAACCTCAATTCGCCCGGCGACGCCCTGTCGCAACGGCACACCCTGGGCGGGCCACCGCGCTTTGCCACCTGGAACTGGCGAGCAGCGACTGAGTCTGTGTCTGAGCTGGCACGGCTGGAGCCGGGCGTGCTGGCGCCGGGCCACGGAAGACCGATGGCCGGCCCGGTGCTTGCTCCCGGGCTGCGGGCTCTGGGCGAGCAACTCAGCAACCCCGCCAGCGCTGGCAGCGCGGGCCACAAGCTGACGGAGCGGGTCTTCAACTTCTTCGACTACAGCCGCCGGGCCAGCTAGCGGCTCGGTGGTGTTCCCGCACCGCCCGCTGTTGACCGCGAACGGCGTCAGGAGGCCTGGCGCCGCCCGACGACGCCCCGGAGGCAGTCACTGCGCGTCAGGCGCTGTCCCCAGGCGCGGGCCCGCTCCAGTTCGCCCCCGGCCAGGGCCCCGGTCAGCCCCCCGACCAGGAAGCTCTCGGGTGCCGCCACGATGCGGGCCCCGTGGCGGGCCAGGTGCCGGCCAATGGACTTCGACGCCCGGCCAGTGAACGCCGGCAATCCCTGCAGCCGGGTATCGAAAGCGGCGCCGGCCACCTCCAGCCGGCCGAGCGATGCGAGCCATTCGCGCACTCCCGGGCCGCTGACCGCGCCCGGTACCAGCTCAACCTCGCTCCCCAGCTTCCCCGCCCGCTTCCCGGCCATCTTCCGGGTACCCGGCCTGGACATCCCGTGGGTGTGGGTGGGACCACCCACCACCACCGATCCGCGCCGTCGAGGATGTGCGCACCGGCCGAGGTGACCGGCACCACCGAGACCTCTGCGCACTCGGCCAGCCCCTCGGCAATGGCCTCGGCCACCTTCTTGGTGGCCCCGAACATCGATTCGTAGACGATAACTGCTCGCATGACAGCACCTCCTGCTCCCAGGACTCCAGGTACAGGGTTTGCCCAACTTCGCCTCCGGGGGTAGGGCCGAAAGACCGCTCGTCCGCTTCTCAACCACCTGTCGTAGTGCCGCGTCAGGTTCGGTTCGCCCGGTCGGTTTGATCACCCTGGGGATTCCATTCCCGGTGGTGATCGCCGAAACTGGGCTGCGGGTGGTGGGCGTGCGCTCCGGACGGTGGCTCGTCGCGGATGCGGGCCGACGCGTGTCGGGTTGAGGTGGGTTCAGTCGGGC
Source organism: uncultured Actinomycetes bacterium (assembly GCA_963847965.1). Taxonomy (GTDB): domain Bacteria; phylum Actinomycetota; class Actinomycetes; order Streptosporangiales; family Streptosporangiaceae; genus Palsa-504. The sequence goes on along the minus strand of CAWKCG010000039.1, from coordinate 336,309 downwards.
AGCGTCCGGGGGAGCCCGAAGGTTGGCAGCGCGCTGTTGCCGGGGAAGCCGGTCATGGCGCTGATCTGGCTGCCGGCCAGGGTGAGCACGAGTATCCCGTTGGCGTGGGCGACGGGGGCCTGCGGGTCGCGGACGTAGAGGCCGAACGCGGGCTGGCCGTTGGCCCGGACCGGCACGAGCCGTGCGGAGCGCCCGGGCCGGAAACCGGTTGCGGCCAGGAACCGGGCGATCAGCTCGCGGCCCTGGTACCGCAGCGGGACGGGCGGCATGATCAGCCAGGCATCCTCGGTGAGCAAGGCGACGACCTCATGCACGTCACCTGCTTCGTAGGCCCGGCTGAACCGCTGCACGAGCGCCCGCTCCCGCGCGGAACCGGGCGGCGGCGGCTCGCGGTCGGTTGACCGTGCGCGCTGGTATTGCAGGGCGGCCCGGGCGCGCTTGAGGGCGCTGGTCACCGACTCCTGGGTGCAGTCCAGGATGCCCGCGGCCTCGCTCGCCCGGAATCCCAGGACGTCCCGCAAGATCAGCACGGCGCGCTGCCGTGGCGGCAGCAGCTGCAGGGCCGTGACGAAGGCCACCGAGATCGCTTCGGCGGTTTCATACCGCGCCTCGGGGCCGGGCGCGGCGTCGGCGAGCCCCTCCAGCAGGACGTCGGGGTAAGGTTCCAGCCAGGCCACCTCGCCGAGCCGGGTGGGCTCGGGCAGCTCAACGCCGGGCGGCGGCCAGTCCATCGGCGGGCGCCTGCTCGCTGAGCGCAGCGCGTTCAGGCAGCGCCGGGTGGCGATCTGGTACAGCCAGGCACGTACCGGGGAGCGGCCCTCGAACCCGGCCAGGCCCTGCCAGGCTGCCAGCAGCGTCTCCTGGAGCGCGTCTTCGGCGTCGAGGGCCGAGCCGAGGATCCGGTAGCAGTGCACCTGCAGCTCGCGCCGGTAGGGGCCGACGAGTTGGCCGAACGCCTGCTCGTCGCCGGCCTGGGCCCGGTCTATCAGGTCCGTGCTCACCGAACTACCCTCCCATGACCTGGCCCTCTGCCTTCTCGTACAGCTCCTACCAGTACTGACACCACCGTGGCCGGAAACTGGGCGGCGCCGGCGGCCGCCAACTCTGGCTGCCAGCTGGTGTCTACATCACTGACAGCACAAACCGGCTGGGCCGGGCCGGCGCTGGTCCGGCCGCCGGCGGCGGGAGGACCGGGCACTGGCGACCGCACCTCTAAGACGGACGGCGCCCGGCGAAACGGACAGCCGGCGGGTGCCTTTCTGAACCCGTTGAGGAGGGACGCGAATGGCCGTCAGCAACCCGCAGACCACGCATGCCGGCAGGCCGCATCTTGGCTGGGTGCTCGGTCTGACCTCGGCCGCCTACTTCATGGTCGTTCTCGACTCGGTCGTAGTCATCACGGCGCTGCCCCGCATGCAGCGCGACCTGCACGCCGGCCTGGCGTCGCTGCAGTGGACGCTCACCGCGTACAACATCGCGTTCGCCGCGGGCATCATCACCGCGGCCGCGGCCGGTGACCGCTTCGGCCGCCGCCGGATCTTCACTATCGGCCTCGCCGTGTTCACCGCCGCCTCGGCGGTCTGCGCGCTGGCTCCGGACGCCTCTGAGCTGATCGCCGCCCGCACGGTGCAGGGCCTGGGCGGCGCGATCGTCCTGCCTCTCAGTCTCACGATCCTGACGACGGCTTTCCCCGCCGAACGACGAGGGATGATCGTCGGCATCTACGGCGGACTCGCCGGGCTGGCTGTCGCGATCGGGCCGATCGTCGGCGGCGCGGTCACCCAGGGCATCGACTGGCACTGGATCTTCTGGATCAACGTGCCGATCGGAGCCGTCGCCCTGCCACTGGCGATGCGGCTGCTGCCCGACAGCCACGGTGCCCCGGAGCGGCTCGACCTGCCTGGTGTCACCCTCGTCACCGGCGGCGTCGTGGCCATTGTCTGGGCCCTGGTCCGCGCGAACCAGGCGGGCTGGGCCAGCGCCGAGATCCTCAGCTGCCTGGTTTGCGGCGCTGTCCTGCTGCTCGCCTTCGCCGCCTGGGAACAGCGCGTCAGCGCACCGATGGTGCCGCTGCGCCTGTTCCGCAGCCGTGCGTTCGCGGCTGGCAACGCCGCGACGTTCCTGATGACGGGCGCGATCTTCGCCGCCGGCTTCCTCATCACCCAGGAGTTCCAGCTCGCCCGCGGCTACTCACCAGTCTCGGCCGGCGTGCGTCTGCTGCCCTTCTTCGCCACGCCGATGTTCATCTCGCCGATCGCGGGCGCCGTCTCCGACCGCATCGGCCGCCGGCCGGTCATGGCGACCGGGCTCTTCTTGCAGACCGCCGGGTTTGCCTGGGTCGCCATCAAAGGCTCGCTCTCGGCGAACTGGACCGAGCTGGACATCGCCCTGCTGATCGCAGGCATCGGCGTGTCGATGGCGCTGCCGACCGTGCCCACCGCGGTGCTGAACGCCGTCGCCCCGCGCGAGCTGGGCAAAGCATCAGGAATCAACTACATGATGCAGCGCTTCGGCGCCGTCTTCGCGATCGCCGTCGCCAGCGCCACCTTCGCCGCCTACGGACACCTCGGCACGCCCGCAAGCGTCACCGACGGCTTCAAGCCTGCGCTCGCCGCCTGCGCCGGCTTCGCGCTCCTGGCCGCGCTCAGCGCGCTCGCCATCACACCGCCAAGAACACAGCACGCCCCCGTCCTTGCCGAGGGCGGGTCGCCCGCCCGGACCGAACCGGCCACCGCCGACGCCGTGGAGTATCGGCCGTGACCGCGTCTTCCGCACCTACCCGGCCAGCGGCGGCGACACCGGCCCGCTGCCCGGCGCGAAAGGTCACCCCGGCCAGCGTGCCCGCGAGCTCGCAAGGCCGGGACACAAACCAGAAGGAGGGATCACAGCCGAACGCGGTCCATCGACACAGCACACAAGTACGGGCAGCCATACAGGCTGCATCTGGCGGATGCCCCGGACAGGGGCCACGAGAAAAACGGAGCATGACATGGCAGATATCAGGCACCGGGTGGGCATCAGCGCCCCGGCGGCGAAGGTGTACCAGGCAGTGGCGACGAAAGAAGGCCTGGCCTGGTGGTGGACCCGGGACGTGCGGGGCGACGCCAGCGAGGGCGGCGAGCTCCTGTTTTACTTTGGCGGCCCCGAGCCTGCCGCGGCGATGGAGGTCACCAGCCTGGAGCCGGACCGCCACGTCGGCTGGCGCTGCGTGCGGGGCCCGGAGGACTGGGTTGGCACGAACTTCAGCTTCCGGCTGGAGCCCACGCCGGAGGAGACGGTGCTGCTGTTCACGAACGCGGACTGGCGGGAGCCAGTGGAGTTCATGCATCACTGCTCGACCAAGTGGGGCTACCTTCTGCTCGGGCTGAAGGCCGGGCTGGAGGGCGGCAAAGCCACGCCATTCCCCGACGACATCGCCCTCAGCGCCAGCTGGCACTGAAGGCGGCGTGGACGAGGTCTTCCGGGCGCTGGCTGACCCGAGCCGGCGGCGCCTGCTGGACTGCCTCAGCGACCGCACCGGGCAGACCCTGCGCGAGCTGTGCGCCGGGCAGGGTCTGACCCGGCAGTCTGTCAGCAAGCACCTGGCGATCCTGGAAGCCGCGAATCTGGTCACCACCGTACGTCGGGGCCGGGAGAAGCTGCACTATCTCAACGCCGCGCCGATCAGCGACATCGCCCGCCGGTGGATCGACCGCTACGACGCGGCGCGGGTGCGCGCGCTGCCGGACCTGAAGCTGGCACGGGCTGGGAGACCTGCCGGCGCGAAGGACCCGGCATGAGCGCGTTCGCGCGCCAGGACGGCGGCGTTTACCACACCTACCCGGCGTACAGGCGCGGGCTCGACATCCTGTAGGGCATGTACCAGCGGCTCGACAGCGCGCGCTTCGGCCGCGACGAGACCGGCATGTGGTGGCGCCGCCGCGACGAGTACGACAACCAGTGAGAGCCGCTCGTCGAGCGGGCACTCGCCAGCCAGCTGCAGGGATCTCCCCGCGGCACCCGGTCACGTTCCGGCGTCATTCCGCCTGACATCCGCTGGTGGCGCAGGCGGAAGAACGGCCTCCGCCGGTGTTACCGCGCGGCGGGCCTGGCCGAGCAGGAAGGCCGATTCGGGCCGGCAGCTATGCCGGGTGACGGCATCCTCGACGCGGGCGAGCATGGCTGCAGTGCGCTGGCGGCTCGAACTCGGCGGCCGGCTGGTCCGGGAGGCTGCGTTCGGGTGCCTCGGTCATGGCTGCGCTCTTCCATTTCGAGCGCACCTCGGTGGGCGCGGACCAGTCGTCGTGCTGCCAGGTGTAGGCGACCAGCCTCGGAGGCTCCCAGCGCAACACCCGGCCGCCGGTGTGCTCTTCCCCGTCGATGTAGCGCTCGTAGAAGCGTCCGCCTGCGAATGGCTCCATGTGCAGCTCGGACGCACGTTCGCCGCCGAAACTGGCCTTGTCCAATGGCCGCCAGGAGCCGATTTCCCCGGTGAAGAGATCGAAGGTGTCCTCGATATTTCTCCTCACCCGCACGGTCATGCGCACAGGCTCGACGTCGTGTGCCGCAGGCTCTGAGGGCGTCACGTGTCTGCCTCGAGTCCGCGCTCAGCGAACCTGCTGAAACGGGTCAGCGCATCCGCCCAGAACGATTCCAGGAACCTGCGCAGCTGGACCAGCCCGTCCGGATCGAGGGCGTAGAGCCGCCGGTTGCCCGCCGGCCGATCCACGACGAGACCGGCGTCCTTGAGGACCTTGAGGTGCTGGCTGATCGCCGGACGGGCGACCGGCATGCCCCTGGCGATCTCGACGACCGGGAGGGGACCGAATTCGAGTCTCTTGATGATGCGCCGGCGCATGCGATCCCCAAGAGCGTCGAAGATCGCCTCCATCTCGGGGTCAAGAATGTCCACGGTCACGATGCTTCCCACCTATGGTGCGCTGAAATCGACGGTGCGTATTGACGCACGGTGCGTCTAGGCTTACTATACCACGGGGGCACATCAACGGTGCCCCGTGGTGTCCATCACGCCACGGGGGCAAGTCAAGCCTGAGGAGGCACGAGATGACCAAGCCAGTCGTCGGATGGTTCGAAGTCACCGGCAAGGACGGCCCAGCCCTGCAGACGTTCTACGCCCAGCTGTTCGGGTGGACAGTGACCGACGCCGGCGACGGCTCAGGCTACGGGCTGGTCGAGGCGGGCGAGAAGGGCATCGCCGGCGGGATCGGGACCAGCCAGGACGGCGGGTCCGGCGGTGCCACGTTCTACGTCGAGGTCGACGACCCTGCGGCATACCTGAACAACGCAGAGAAGCTGGGCGGCACGACCGTAGTTCCGCCCACGGAGATTCCGAACTTCGGCCTGACCTTCGCGTTCTTCGCTGACCCTGAGGGCCACGTCGTCGGCCTGTCCAAGGGCGCCGTCCAGTGACCATCGCCTCGGGGAGGGCGCCCGGTGGCGCCACACCGCTCGGCGTTCGTACGACATCTAACTGGGACGGCGCATGCGAGCACCGGCCAGGCGCCTCGCCGAGTCAACTTCAGCAGCTTGCGGCCTCTACGCATGGCCCGGGCACGTCGAGTCACAACTGAACGCCATGGCGACGTTCGTGTTCCGGCTGATCAACCCGCGACCAAACTTCGCGCAGGACATGACCGATGAGGAACGAGACGTCATGGCTCGGCACGCCGCTCACTGGCAGCCGTACCTCGACTCGGGACAGATGGTCATCTTCGGTCCGATCCTCGACGACACAGGTTCTTGGGGTCTGGGCGTAGTAGAAGCCGCCGACGAGCAGGAGCTGCGCGCGTTCGCCGCAAAGGACCCGGTCGTCACGACGGGCACCGGAAAGATCGAGCTCGGCCGCATGCTCATGGGATTCGTACGCGGCCAGTGAACAGCTGACCGCCGATCTCGGGGGCCACGCACCCGGTCGCACACGCGGACGACGCGAGGAGCATAATTCCACTCCCTCGTGCCCTGCCTGGGCGACCCCCTAACGGTCCTGCCGTGGCCCGAACGCTGTCACCTGCGAACGACTCGCAGCCGGACAACGGGAACGTGATCTACATCGACGGGTGGCGCAAACCGCGATTGCCGGGCGCAGGGCAACGGGCCCGAAACCGGTATGGCGGTTACATCGATGCTTCAACGCATAGCCATGAGCCCGTGTGTCCCGGCGCCCGGTCAATGGTGGAACCAGGCGTTGGCGGCGTTCAAGGCGTACATCGAACCTTCCGCGGCCGACACCGACGCTTCCGAGGCAGAAGACGAGGGCGAGAAAGAGATCTGAGTGAACTCGGGCAGCCCCCTATGTTCCCCCGTGGGGGGCAGAAGGGGAGCGGTGGCCGAGGCGCTGGTCCGCGGTCACGGGCAGTGGCGGCGGAGTTCCTCGATACCGGCCAGAGCCGGACGGTGGCGCGGGCGCGGCGGCCGCAGGCCGCCGTCCTGGTGGCAGCGCTCGCCGACCCCGGGCGGGGCTGGGACGCGGTCGTGGTCGGGGAGTACGAGCGGGCATTCTACGAGAGCCAGTACGGCCTGATGGCACTGCTGTTCGAGCATTACGGGGTCCAGCTGTGGATGCCCGAGACCAGCGGCCGGGTCGGCTACGCCTGCGAGCATGACGAACGGGCAATGACCATGCTGGGCCTGTCATCCAAACGGAGATCGCCAGGACCAGCATCCAGGTCCGCACCGCGATGGCGGCGCAGACCCGGCAGGGCCGGTACCTGGGCGGCCGGCCGCCGTACGGGTACCGGCGGGCCGATGCGGGCCCGCAGTCACCGCGCACCTCTCAGCCGGCCGCGTCGGGGAAGCGCGCCGTAGACCCGCTGGCCGGGGCTGACCTGTACTCACATGCTGGCCTGGTCCAGTGCGCTGGTCCCGTCGTTGACGATGAGGAGGCCGTCGCCTGTCGTGATGATGCCGAACAGGTCACCGGCGCCGTTCTTGACCAGCGTCCTGGTAGTGAGCTGTTTACCAGCCGGGGTGATCTCGACCGCGTTGCCGATGTTACCGCTGACCACGACGGGGTCACCGTTGGGCGCCAGGGTCATGCCGAGCGGGGCGTCGAGCACGCCGCCCGCCGAGAGGCTCCCGGCGGGCCGCGCCGATCACCCTGATATGAGCAGGCGCGGGCTATGCCCTCACGCTCCCATCGGCGTACCGAACGGCGGTTATCTGAAGTCGTCCCTGTCTACGCCGCATCTGACCAGGGCGTCTGCGGCATAGACATGTCGCTGAACAACGTTCAGGCAGTAGCCACCTAGTTCTAAAAACAGCAGCGACAAAGGGGAACGTACCTGGTCTGCGGCGGAGACACTGTTCAGGTAATGCATCCACGACGTAGGGAAAAGCACACAAAACACCCGCGGCGGTTACAGCGAAGACGCCCAAATCCGGGCTGGAGATAACGGCGGCTACGCGTGCGCCTGCCGACTCGCGACAGTCACGGACCGTTAACAATCTTACCATCTGGCACGGTGGTAGATCGCCGAGTCAGGATTGGCCAGGACGGCGGAGCAGTCAGTGCCGTAGTCATCTACCGCCTCCGAACCGTGCTAATAGAGCAGTGCCGCCTGATCGTCAGACACCAAGGTCTGCAACAGAGCCTGTCGGCCTCACTCAGAGACGACCAGGATGTCGGTAGGCCGGGTAATAATGCTGGCATAGCTGTTCCGTAGCCAGACGGGATCCGGCCGTGGCGAGGGCCTCGCGGGCCTTGGCCGACCTCGTAGCCGCTAGAAATCTGCGCGCTGTTGGCGAATAGTGACCCCTTCGAGGAGAGGCAGCTATGGCAGAGACCAAGCGCCGCGCCCGGGGCGAAGATTCGATCTACTTCGACCGGAGCCGAGACCGCTGGACCGGGACGATCACGGTCGGCTGGAAGCCAGACGGCCGCCGGGACCGGGTCACCGTTCGCGGCAAGACCAAGACCGAGGTCAAGGACAAGCTGCGCACCAAGCACACCGAACTTGCGGCGGGCATCCGCACGCCCGCCAACTACACCGTCGAGCTGTGCCTGAAGGACTGGCTGGAGACCCTGAACACGCAGGCAGAATCCACCGTAACGGGGTACCGGATCACGGTCAGGCACCTGATCGAGCTGATCGGCAACGTCAAGCTCGTAGAGCTCAAGGTGCGGGACGTCGACTTCGCGCTGGGCAAGCTGGCTAAGCGCCTGTCAACCAGGAGCGTTAGGCTGGCCCGGATGATCCTGATCCAGGCCATCCGCAACGCGATGGTGAATGACCTCGTGGTGCGGAACGTGGCGGATCTGGCTGCCGTGCCCACAGGACAGCTTATGAACAGCGGGAATGGTGGAGATTAAGCGTGGACCTGTTCGAGTATCAGGCGAAGGAACTGTTCGCCAAGTACGGCGTCCCGGTGCAGCCGGGCAAGGTGGCCCGCACGGCTGACGAAGCACGCCAGATCGCGGCGGAGTTCGCCGCGCAAGGCCATCCCCTGGTCGTGGTGAAGGCTCAGGTGAAGACCGGCGGGCGCGGGAAAGCCGGCGGGGTGAAGCTGGCGGAAGGCCCGGACGAGGCGTACGCCAAGGCCGGCCAGATCCTCGGCATGGACATCAAGGGCCACACCGTCCACTCGGTGCTGATCGCCCAGGCGGTCGACATCGCGGCCGAGTACTACCTGTCCTTCCTGCTGGACCGGGCGAACCGCACCTTCCTTTCCATCTGCACGGTGCAGGGCGGCGTGGAGATCGAGGAGGTCGCCCACACCAACCCGGAGGCGGTGGCGAGGATCCCGGTGTCGCCGCTGACCGGCGTGGACAGCGCCATGGCGGCGGAGATCATCGCGGCGGGCCGCATCCCGGCCGAAGCGGCCGCGGGCGCCGCGCTGGTGGCCGAGCGGCTCTGGGCCATGTTCGCGGCCGAGGACGCCACGCTGGCCGAGGTCAACCCGATGGCGCTCACGATCGATGGCACGGTCCTGGCGGTCGACGGCAAGGTGACGCTGGACGACAACGCGGCGTTCCGCCAGGACCACGCCAAGTTCAACGACACCAGCAGCACCGACCCCATCGAGACCAGGGCCAAGGAAAAGCACCTCAACTACGTCAAGCTCGACGGCGAGGTCGGCATCATCGGCAACGGCGCGGGCCTGGTGATGGCCACCCTCGACGTGGTGGCCTACGCGGGTCAGCAGTTCGGCGGTATCCGCCCGGCGAACTTCCTGGACATCGGGGGCGGCGCCTCCGCCGAGGTGATGGCGAACGGCCTGGAGATCGTCCTGTCCGACCCGAGCGTGCGCAGCGTCCTGGTCAACGTGTTCGGCGGCATCACCTCCTGTGACGCGGTGGCCAACGGGATCGTCTCGGCGATCGGCATGCTGGAAGCGCGCGGCGATCACGTGGACCGCCCGATCGTCGTCCGGCTCGACGGCAACAACGCCGCCGAGGGCAGGCGCATCCTGTCCGAGGCGGCCATCGGCGCGGTCGAGCAGGTGGCGACGATGGACGACGCGGCCCGCCGGGCCGCCGAACTGGCTGCGAAGGGGGCATGACAGGTGGCCATCTTCCTGACCGCCCAGAGCCGGATCATGATCCAGGGCATCACGGGCTCGGAGGGGCGCAGGCACGGGGAGCGCATGCTGGCGGCGGGCACTAACGTCGTCGGCGGCACCAACCCCCGTAAGGCGGGTCAGACCGTGGAGCTGAACGGCACCGGCGTTCCCGTTTTCGGCACGGTGGCCGACACGATGGCCGCCACCGGGGCCGACGTGTCCGTGGTCTTCGTTCCCGCGTCCGGCACCAAGGATGCGGTGATCGAGGCGATCGACGCGCGCATCCCGCTGTGCATTGTGATCACCGAGGGCATCCCGGTCCACGACACCGCGGGGTTCTGGGCCTACGCCAGCGCGGCGGGCAACCGCACCCGGATCATCGGGCCGAACTGCCCGGGCGTGGCCTCACCGGGCAAGTCCAACGCCGGCATCATCCCCGCCGACATCACGACCGAGGGCCGTATCGGCCTGGTCTCCAAGTCGGGCACCCTGACCTACCAGATGATGTACGAGCTACGCGACATCGGCTTCTCGACCGCCGTGGGGATCGGCGGCGACCCGGTGATCGGGACCACGCATATCGACTGCCTGCAGGCGTTCGAAGAGGATCCGGAGACCGACGCGATCGTGATGATCGGGGAGATCGGCGGCGATGCCGAGGAACGGGCCGGAGCCTTCATCGAGCAGCACGTAACCAAGCCAGTCGTGGGCTACGTGGCCGGGTTCACCGCGCCGGAAGGCAAGACGATGGGGCACGCGGGCGCGATCATCTCCGGTTCCTCAGGGACCGCCCAGGCCAAGAAGGAAGCGCTGGAGAAGGCGGGCGTGCGCGTCGGTAAAACCCCGAGCGAGACCGCTGCCCTCGTCCGCGACATTATGCAGCGCTAACCCGGGTTCGGCGGTCCGGCCCGGCGCGCCTGCTTGGGCGGCGGGACGACGGTTGTCAGGATCGGCCTTGTGGGTGTTTCCGCTGAGGCGCCGCCGGCCTCCAAGCCTTCCGCCCCTGGCGCTGCGCGGCCGCCGCGGCCGCTGGTCGTCACGGGAGCCATCGCGGCGTGCGCAGCGGCCGCCAGCGGGCTTGCCGTGCTGGTCACGCTGACCGCGGTCGGCTGGATCACCGCGCCGCATGTGGGCATCGGCAGCGGACTCACCGGGGTGCTGCGGACCGCCGCCTTGCTGTGGCTGGTCGCGCATCACGTGGGCTTCACGGTCCGCGGTGTCGGGCGGATCGGCATGCTCCCGCTCGGGCTGGTGCTGCTGCCCGGTGCGCTGCTCGCCCTGGCGGGACGGTGGGCGGTGCACGCCGGAGCGGTGACCCGGCTGCGCCATGTCGGCTACGTCGCCGTTGCCCTCGCCCTGCCCTATGCCCTGCTGGCCGGAGCGCTGGCCGTGGCGAGCAGGACGGCTCAGGTGGCGCCCTCGCTCTGGCAGGCGGTGGTCGCGTCCTTCCTGCTCGCCGCGGTCGCGGGCGGGCTTGGCGCCGCCCGCGGGCTGGCGCCCTGGTCGCGTCTGGTCGGCCTGATGCCCGCCAGGCCGCGATCGATCGTCATGGGCATGCTCGGGTCGGCCGGCATCCTCGTCGCGGCCGGGGCGGTGCTGGCGGGCGGCTCCCTGGCGGTACACCTGCCGGAGGTCAGGGCGGCCAGCGACGCACTGGCGCCTGGCCTGACCGGAGCGGCGCTGCTGCTGCTCGCCCAGCTCGCCTACGTCCCGAACGCGATCGCCTGGGCCGTCGCCTACCTCCTCGGCCCGGGTTTCGCCTTCGGCACGGGCACCGTCGTCGCACCGACCGGCTCGGCGCTCGGCGCGGTCCCGATCTTCCCGATGCTGGCGGCCGTGCCCGCGGGGGCGCGGCCGGGCGGTCAGGGCTTGGCCGCCGTGCTGGTCCTCGCGGTGCCCTTTCTGGCCGGCGCGTTCGGCGGGATCGTCACGGCCCGGATCACCCCGACGCCGGTGATCGAGGCGGCACCGCTGTGGGGGTTCGTCGTAGGTGCGGCGACGGGCGGCCTGGCGGGGCTGACGGCGGCGTTTTCGGGCGGCCCGCTCGGTGACGGGCGCCTGGCCGTGGTCGGCCCGTCCGGATGGCAGGTCAGCCTGGTGGCCATCCTGGAGATCGGCGTGACCGCGGCGCTGACCGCCGGCGCGGCGAACTGGCTGATCCTGCGGCCCAAGAAGGCCCCAGCCCCGGGGCGGTACGGGGGGGCGGGGAGCCCCCCCGTGATCGGGGGATCCAGGGGGGTCGTCCCCCCGGAAGTTACAGTCCCCGCGGAGGCGGCAGAGGACGTGGCGGCGGCAGAGGACATGGCGGCCGCGGCCTGGGTCACGGCCGGGATCGTGGACGAGACCGACGACGCGGGCGGCCACCGGATCTACCTGAACCCCTGGGCCGCCTACGACGAGGACGACCAGGAAGACCAGGACGACCAAGGCGACGAGGACGCGCCGGACGGCTGGTGACCGTCAGCGGCTGTTCTGCAGGAAGCTGATCTCGCCGCCGACCGAGTTGGTGAACTCGCTATGGCATGCCTGCTGAGCGGTTACCGTGTTCGCGCTGTTCATGCAGGAGTAATACGCGCTCACCTGCGGCCAGAACACCGCGAGGACCAGCAGCCACAGCGCACTGAACGCGAGGCCGAACCCGCCGAGGACGATCCCGCTGACCGCCCCGCGCGGCCGGGCCGTGCCACTGCGCCGCGTCCTCTTGCTCGTGCTCACGCCCAGCCAGATCGCCGTCACGGCGAACAGCAGGGCCACGATGGCCACCAATATCCCGCGGCGCAGGTTGCCGAGCCCGAGCGCGAGGCCGAGCAGGCTGAGCACGCCCATCGCGAGCGCCGCCAGGGCGCGCTGGCGCAGGGCGGGATCCGCCGGCGGCAGCTGCCTGGCGGGCAGCATCCCCCGGGGCGGCGCTCCGCGCCTGCCAGGCGGCTGGTATCTGGCCATCGGCTTCTATTGTGCCTCCTCGGGCAGGCTGCCCTCGCCTGCCTTAAGGTGGCGGCATGCCTTCGCGGTTGGTGGTGCTCGTCTCCGGCGAGGGGACCAACCTTCAGGCGCTGATCGACGCCTGCCGCGACCCGGGCTACGGAGCCCAGGTGGCCGCGGTCGGCGCGGACCGCGGCATGATCGGCGCGCTGGCCAGGGCCGAACGGGCCGGCGTGCCCACCTTCACCGTCCGCCTGGCGGACTTTCCCGGCCGCGAGGACTGGGACAGGGCCCTGGCCCGCGCATGCGCCGACCATGCGCCCGACCTGATCGTCCTCGCCGGGTTCATGAAGCTCGTCGGCCGGCCGTTCCTCGACTCCTTCGCCGGGCGCTGCGTGAACACGCACCCGGCGCTGCTACCGTCTTTTCCGGGGGCGAACGGCGTCCGCGACGCGCTGGCCCACGGGGTCAAGGTGACCGGCTGCACCGTGTTCCTCGTCGACGAGGGCGTGGACACCGGGCCGATCCTGGCGCAGGCGTCCGTCCTCGTGGCGGACGACGACGACGAGGTGACGCTGCACGAGAGGATCAAGGTGGCCGAGCGGGCGCTGCTCGTCGACACCGTGGGACGGATGGTCCGCGAAGGCTGGTCCGTACGGGGCAGGAAGGCGAGGATCGGGGAGGCACGATGACGAGAATCCCGATCAGGCGGGCGCTGATCAGCGTCTGCGACAAGACGGGCCTGGAGGATCTGGCGGCCGGGCTGCACGCGGCGGACGTCGAGATCGTCTCCACCGGCAGCACCGCGGCCAGGATCGGTGCGGCCGGAGTGCCGGTCACGCCCGTCGAAGAGCTCACCGGTTTCCCCGAGTGCCTCGACGGCCGGGTCAAGACGCTGCACCCAAGGGTGCACGCGGGGCTGCTGGCCGATACCGCCGACCCCGGGCACCGGGAGCAGCTGGCCCGGCTCGCCATCGAGCCGTTCCAGTTGCTCGTGTCGAACCTTTACCCGTTCGCGGCCACGGTCGCCTCCGGCGCCTCGCCGGCCGAATGCGTCGAGCAGATCGACATCGGCGGCCCGGCGATGGTCCGGGCCGCGGCCAAGAACCACGGCTCGGTGGCCGTCATCACCGAGCCGTCCAGGTACGCCGACGTGCTCGCCGCGCTGGCTGAAGGCGGGTTCACCCTGGACCAGCGCAGGCAACTCGCCGCCGAGGCGTTCGCGCGCACCGCGGCGTACGACATCGCGGTGGCCTCCTGGTTCGCCTCTTCGTACGCGCCGGACGACCTCGCGCGCGAAACCGGCTGGCCCCAGGTGGCGGGCGCGCTGTGGCGGCGGGCCGAGGTGCTGCGCTACGGCGAGAACCCGCACCAGCGCGCGGCGCTGTACGCAGCGGAGGCCGTCGGTGTTGCTTCTGCCGAGCTACTCCACGGCAAGGCGATGTCCTACAACAACTACGTCGACTCCGATGCGGCCCGCCGGGCGGCCTACGACTTCAGCCAGCCGTGCGTGGCCATCATCAAGCACTCCAACCCGTGCGGCATCGCCGTCGGCACCGACCTGGCCGACGCGCACGCCAAAGCGCACGCGTGCGACCCGACGTCGGCGTTCGGCGGCGTGATCGCGGCCAACGGCCCGGTGACCGCCGAGCTGGCCCGGCAGATCGCCGGCGTATTCACCGAGGTGGTGATCGCTCCCGGGTTCGACGCCGAGGCGCTCGACATCCTGGCCGCGAGCAAGAACATCCGGCTGCTCCGCTGCGCCGCGCCCGGGGCGGGCCCGGCGGTAGAGCTGCGCCCGGTGACCGGCGGGGTCTTGCTGCAGTCCGCCGACCTAGTGCGCGAGCCGGGCGACGATCCGGCGAACTGGGAGCTCAAGGCGGGCCCGGCCGCGAGTCCCGCGCAGCTCGCCGACCTGGCCTTCGCGTGGAAGGCCTGCCGTTCGGTCAAGTCGAACGCGATCCTGCTCGCCTCCGGCGGTGCCTCGGTGGGCGTCGGCATGGGCCAGGTCAACCGCGTGGACGCGGCCCGCCTGGCGGTGGTGCGGGCCGGTGACCGGGCGGCGGGCGCGGTCGCGGTCAGCGACGCGTACTTCCCCTTTGCCGACGGCTTCGAGATCCTGGCCGCGGCGGGCGTGGCCGCGGTGGCCGAGCCGGGTGGCTCGATCCGGGATCACCTGACTATCGCCGCCGCCGAGGCCGCGGGCATCCCTCTCTACTTCACCGGCGTCCGGCACTTCTACCACTGAGCTAGGGCCGCCCCAGGACGTGCACCGACCAGCCTGCGTCGCTCCATAGCCCGGCGTCCAGGCTGCACCGCGCGTCGATGATCGCCCGGCGGGCGACGACACCGGCGAGCACGGCCGGATCGATGGCCTGGTAATCCGACCACTCGGTCAGGTGCAGCACGAGTTCCGCGCCCTGCGCCGCCCGGGAGACCGATCGCGCGTACGTCAGGTCCGGCCGCTTCTTCGCGGCGTTGGGCATGGCCACGGGGTCGTGGACCGATACGATCGCCCCTTCCGCGGCGAGGCGGTCACAGACGGCCAGGCTGGGCGAATCCCGGATGTCGTCGCTGTTCGGCTTGAACGCCACGCCGAGGACCGCCACGCGCTTGTTCGCCAGCGTGCCCCCGGCGACCTGCCTGGCCAGCGCGGTGACGCGGTTCTCGCCGGCCCTGATTGATCGCGTCCACGGCGGTCAGCAGGCCGACCACCGATCCGACTCCGAGGTCGGATGCCGTGGCACGGAACCCCCGGACGTCCTTGGGCAGGCACCCGCCGCCGAAACCGAGCCCCGGAGACAGGAATCGCCGGCCGATCCTGCTGTCGTACCCGAGCGCCTCCGCGAGCGGCATCACGTCGGCGCCCGCCGCCTCGCAGACCTCGGCCATCGCGTTGATGAAGGAGATCTTGGTCGCGAGGAACGCATTCGCGGCCACCTTGACCAGCTCAGCGGTCTCGAGATCCATGACGAGCAACGGGACCCCGGCCGCCAGCGGGGTGGCGTAGACCTCCCGCAACAGGACCTCGGCCCGCACCGACATCACCCCGAGCACGATCCGGTCGGGGGCCAGGCTGTCCTGTACCGCGAACCCTTCGCGCAAGAACTCCGGATTCCAGGCCAGTTCGACGTGCTGGCCCGCCGGCGCCGCCGCGCGAGCCCGGCTTATCACCCGCCGCGCCGTCCCGACCGGGACGGTCGACTTCCCCACGATCAGGCACGGCGACGTCAGGTGCGGCGCCAGCGCGTCGACGGCCCCGTCGACGAAGCTCAGGTCGGCCCGGCCGGACTGGCCCTCGGGCGTGCCCACGCAGAGGAAGTGGACTTCCCCGAACTCCGCCACTTCAGCGAACGACATGGTGAAGCGCAGCCGCCCAGAATCAATGTTCTTCCGCAGCAGCGGTTCCAGGCCGGGCTCGAAGAACGGCGCTTCGCCCCGCGCGGCCTTGGTGATCTTCTCTTCGTCGACGTCGATGGCCAGCACCTCGTGCCCGAGGTCCGCCAGGCAGACGGCGTGGGTCAGGCCGAGGTATCCGGTTCCGATAACGGTGACCCGAGGCAAGTGAGCGCTCCTCCCCGTCGATCTCGCCTCAAGGTAACTTTCCGCCGGCTTACAGACGCCGACGCGTGAGTAGCGGTCGGCTGACCGTTGGTGAAACAAACCGATTACTACCAGCCGGTAACATAGAGCCGTGACCCGGTGCCCGGCCCCTGTCGGCCGTTTGGCAGGCTGTAGGCCAGCAACGAAGGAGGTCGGTGTCGTCCATGAACATCGTCGTCTGCATGAAGCAGGTGCCAGACACCGCGGCCGAACGCAAGCTCAGGCCCTCGGACTCCACGCTGGACCGCGCGTCGGTGGACGCGCTCATGAACGAGCTTGACGAGTACGCCGTCGAGGAGGGCCTGCGGATTGCCGAGGCGCAGCGCGAGGCGGGCGCCGAGGCCGAGGTCACCGTCGTGTCGATGGGCCCGGAGAAGGCCGCAGAAACGATCCGCAAGGCGCTGTCGATGGGCGCGGACAAGGCCGTGCACCTGCTGGACGACGGCCTGGCCGGCTCCGACGCCCTGTCGACCTCGTACGCGCTCGCGCAGGTCATCGGGCAAACGGGCTTCGACCTGGTGATCTGCGGATCGGAATCGACCGACGCCAGGATGGGCGTGCTGGCCGCGATGCTGGCCGAGCGCCTGGGCGTCCCTCAGGTCTCGCTGGCCAGCAAGGTCGACATCGACGGGCAGGTGATCCGCATCCGCCGGGTCTCCGACGAGGGCTACCACGAGGTCGAGGCCTCGCTTCCCGCGGTGATCAGCGTGGTCGAGAAGATCAACGAGCCCCGCTACCCGTCGTTCAAGGGCATCATGGCCGCGAAGAAGAAGCCGGTCCAGACGCTGACCCTCGCCGACGCGGGGATCGACCCGGCCGCCGTCGGGCTCGCCGGGGCGAGTACCGAGGTCGTCGATTTCACCCAGCGGCCGCCCCGGCAGGCGGGCGTGATCGTGAAGGACGAAGGCGACGGCGGCGCCAAGGTCGCTGACTTCCTCGCCGCGCAGAAGTTCATCTGACGGTCTGAAGGGGAGACGGAATGGCTGAGGTCCTGGTGCTCGCGGAGCACGCGGACGGCGAGGTCAAGAAGGTCACCTGCGAGCTCATCACGCTCGCCCGCAGGTTCGGTGAGCCAGCCGTGGTGTGGACGGGACCGGGCGCGGAGCAGGGCCAGCAGCGCTGCGCGGAGTTCGGCGCGGCCAGGATCTACGTCGACGCCGACCCCGGGTTCGACCGCTACGTGGTCGCGCCGACGGCGGAGCTTCTCGCCGAGCTGGTCAGGGACAAGGCCCCTGGCCTGGTCCTCATCGCAGGCACGGCCGAGGGCAAGGAGATCGCCGCCCGGCTCGCGGTCAAGACCGGCTCGGGACTGATCACCGACGCCGTGGACCTCACCGCGGACGCGGAAGGTGCCCCGGTCGCCGAGCAATCAATATTCGGCGGAACGACGGTGGTGCACTCCCGGGTCAAGCGCGGCACGCCCATCGTGGCGATGCGGCCGCACTCGGTCGCGCCAGAACCCGCCCCCGGAGCGGCCGAACTGTCACCGGTATCCCTGACTGCTGAGGTGGACGGCGCCATGATCACCGGGCGCGTGGTGGCCGAGCGCGGCGAGCGCCCCGACCTGACGGAGGCCTCGATCGTGGTGTCCGGCGGCCGGGGCACCGGGAGCGCCGAGGGCTTCGGCATCATCGAGAAGCTCGCGGACGCGCTCGGCGCGGCCGTCGGAGCGTCCCGCGCGGTGACCGACGCCGGGTGGTACCCGCACCAGTTCCAGGTCGGGCAGACAGGCAAGACCGTCTCCCCGCAGCTCTACATGGCGATCGGCATCTCCGGCGCGATCCAGCACCGGGCCGGGATGCAGACCTCCAAGACGATCGTGGCCATCAACAAGGACCCGGAAGCCCCCATCTTCGAGCTGGCCGACTTCGGCATGGTCGGCGACCTGTTCAAGGTCGTCCCGCAACTCCTCGACGAGATCGCCAGGCGCAAGCACCTCTGACTTCTCCCGTTACATCCGTATCCTGGCCGCGGTTACGCTATAGCAGCCATGACTTCGCCCAGCACCAGGCCTGTGTACCTGGATCACGCGGCCACGACGCCGATGCGGCCTGAGGCAATCGCGGCGATGACCGAGGAGCTCGCCCGGCTCGGGAACCCGTCATCGCTGCACACCGAAGGCAGGCGGGCCCGCCGGGTCGTAGAGGAGTCCAGGGAGCAGCTCGCAGAGGTGTTCGGCGCCCGGCCGAGCGAGGTGGTCTTCACCAGCGGCGGGACCGAGGCGGACAACCTCGCCGTGAAGGGCCTGTACTGGGCCCGCCAGGACGGCTCACGCAGACGGGTGCTGACCACCTCGATCGAGCATCATGCGGTCCTCGACTCGGTGCGCTGGCTGGAAGAGGCCCAGGGAGCCGAGGCCGTGTGGCTGAGCGTCGGTGCCGACGGGAGGCTGAACCCCGAGCTGCTCCGCGCGGTCATCTCGCAGGCGCCCGACCAGGTGGCCATGGTCAGCGTGATGTGGGCGAACAACGAAGTCGGCACGGTGCAGCCGGTCAGCGAGCTAGCCGCGGTGGCCCACGAGTACGGCATCCCATTTCACACCGACGCGGTGCAGGCCGCCGCGCAGTTGCCCGTGGACTTCGCGGCGAGCGGCGCCGACGCAATGACCATCACCGGCCACAAGCTCGGCGGCCCAGTCGGCGTCGGCGCGCTAATCCTGGCGCGCGGCGTGCAGCCCGTTCCCGTGCTGCACGGCGGCGGGCAGGAGCGCGAGATCCGCTCCGGCACCCTCGACACGCCTGCGATCAGGGCATTCGCGGTCGCGGCCGCCGCGTGCGCGAAGCACAGGGCGGACGAGGCCGTCCGGCTGGCCGCGCTGCGCGATGACCTGATCCGCCAGGTCATCACGGCCGTGCCCGACGTCGTGCTCAACGGGCCGCCGCCGGGCGAGCTCAGGCTGCCGGGGAACGCGCACTTCTCCTTCCCCGGCTGCGAGGGCGACGCCCTGCTCATGCTGCTCGACGCGCAGGCCATCGCCTGCTCCACGGGCTCGGCGTGCACCGCGGGCGTGGCGGAGCCCAGCCACGTGCTCCTCGCCGTGGGCGCCGACGACTCGCGCGCCCGCGGCTCGCTCCGCTTCTCGCTCGGTCACACCTCCACCCAGGCCGACGTTGACGCCCTGGGCGCCGTCATCGGCGAAGCCGTAGACCGCGCCCGCCGCGCCGCCGCCCGCTGACTACCCTGCTCTTATGGCCGGATCTAGACGACCGGATAACAAGGTCGCGATCCGGCATGCTGAGGAGTACAAGCCTGTCACCAAGACTGGTGACCAGCGGGTCACTGTGCAGGCACCAGAAGGGGAAGGCATCCTGCTGTGTCACGCATCACGCCCGCTTGGCATGGCATACCCAGAGGTCAGCCGGCTGCTTATCATCGTGCATGGCGCGCTCCGGAATGCGGCGGATTATCTTGAGCACGCTGAGATGGCAGCCGAACTAGCTCAGGCATCCGCGCGCACCATCAGCGTCGCTCCCCAGTTCCTGGCCGACGTTGACCTGCGACCACGTCTCCGCATTCCAGCGGAGTCCTTGTTCTGGGATGTTGATGAGTGGAAGGGAGGCCAGCAGGCCCTGGGGCCGGTGGCCGCCAGTTCCTTCAGCGCCATGGACTGCCTGGTCCGCCACCTCGTCCGCTCAACCTGGCCGCAGATCTATCCGGTTCCTGAGGGACGCACCGTCGTCATTGCGGGCAACTCGGCCGGCGGGCAATTCGTGAATCGCTACGCGATTGTCGGCAAGGAACCGGAAAGGCTGGCCCGAGACGGCATACATACGCGCTTCATCATCGCCAACCCATCGTCATACCTGTATTTCTCCGGGAAACGCCCGATAACGTTCGCGAGGGCGACAGCTGTAAACCGGTGGCGCTACGGGTTCGACGGCTCTCCGGTATATGTCGATAAGAGCCCAAGGCAGTACCTGGAACAATACCTCGGCCGAGATGTCAGCATCGTACTGGGCGCCGAAGACCATGACCCGGCCGCGCTACTGCTTGAAGTCGGCGCTCCGGCGATGGCTCAAGGCACGAACCGGCTAGAGCGCGGAGTTTACTACCACGAACACATCCAGGAAATGGCCCGCGAAGCGGGCCTACCGTCACAGCACCAGCTGGTCAGGCTGCCCGGAGTCGGCCACGACGCCAGACAGGTCATAACCTCTCCGCAAGCTCTTGACCTCATATTCAAGCAATGAATGCTCCCACGCAGGGCTATCGGATCAACGTGGCCGCTGGACTATCCGGCGATCAGGCAGCGTCGGCGGTTGTGCTGGTTCGCGGCGCGTAGCCTGTGTAGACGATGGGTGGGCTCAAGGTGCTGGCGGCCATGTCGGGCGGGGTGGACTCCGCGACCGCCGCGGCTCGTGCGGTGGATGCGGGTCACGAGGTGACCGGCATCCACCTAGCGCTGTCCTCGAACCCGTCGTCGTACCGGACGGGAGCCCGCGGGTGCTGCACGCTCGAGGACGCGCGGGACGCGCGGCGGGCCGCCGACGTGATCGGCATCCCGTTTTACGTGTGGGACATGGCCGAGCGCTTCCATCGCGATGTGGTGGAGGACTTCGTCGCGGAATACGCAGCTGGCCGTACCCCGAACCCGTGCCTGCGCTGCAACGAGAAGATCAAGTTCGCCGCGGTGCTCGACCGCGCGCTGGCGCTCGGCTTCGACGCCGTATGCACTGGCCACTACGCCCGGATCTCCGGCGGGATCCTGCACCGGGCCGTGGACCTGGCCAAGGACCAGTCGTACGTGCTGGCCGTGCTCACCTCGCCCCAGCTGGAGCACGCGATGTTCCCGCTCGGCGATACGCCGAAGGACCAGGTGCGGGCCGAGGCGGCGCGGCGCGGGCTAGCCGTGGCGGACAAGCCGGACAGCCACGATGTGTGCTTCATCGCCGACGGCGACACAAAGGCCTTTCTGACCAGGCGTCTCGGCCAGGCCCCAGGCCCGATCGTCGACGCCTCGGGCGCCGTCCTCGGCCAGCACGACGGTGCCTACGCGTTTACCGTCGGCCAGCGCCGCGGCCTGCGCGTCGGCACGCCAGCCGGTGATGGTCGGCCACGCTACGTCCTGGACATCGAGCCGGTAACCAGGACGGTCACCGTCGGCCCAGCCGAGAGCCTGGACGTCACCGAGATCACCGCCACCCGCCCCGTCTGGACCGGCTGCAGCCCCCCGGCCGAGCCGCGAGACTGCCTGGTTCAGCTCCGCGCCCACGGCGAGGTCCACACCTGCACGGCTTGGCTGGACGAAGGCGAGCTACGCATCCGCCTTCACCACCCCGCCCGCAGCGTAGCCAAAGGCCAGGCCGCGGTGCTTTACGAGGCCGACACGGTCCTTGGCAGCGCGACAATCGACCGCGCGGTCGCCGCCGTCCGCTGCGACGGCGAAACCGTCCCGGGCCGTGCCATCATCAGTGGCACCTGCGGCGCGGATCTGGCGCCTCATGGACGCTGAACTGGACGCTGTCGGATACCTCCGGGACAACGGTCCGCTCGAACAGCGCCGTTGACGGGTAACCCGGAAGTTTCCAGGGAAACCGCCATGCGCTCCGCCTGAATCCGTGGCGCCGGTAGTAGTTGTGCAGGTCCCGGTTCGTGGCCCAGACGTCGACCCTGAGGCGAGGAGTTCCAATCTGCCGCAGCGCCGCCTGTGAGGCCCAGTCGATCAGCGCGGCACCGAGACCGAGCCCGGCGTGGCTCCTCCTGACGATAACCCGGTGTACATACAGCGCCTCTTGTCGGCGCTTTGGCCGAGGCCAGACGTATCGTCCTGCCGGGTCACGCGGATCGTCGGTGGTTACGGTGATGGTGGCCGCCGGGACGGCGGCGTCCCATAGGATCCAGGTCCTCCCGCACTCAAGATCCCGCCGGATGCGTTCGTCACGAGTGGTCCTGTCCGGCCATGGCCGGGCCCACTGGTCGGTGTTCTTGCCCCGCAGCCACTCTGCTGCCTCGTCGACGAACTGAAGGACCACCTCGAAGTCGGAGGGCGACGCACGACAGAGCAGGTACTGCGGAATTCCCACTGCTACATATTCGCCCCGGTTCGGCGCATCCGGTACCAAAGGACGACAAAATTTATTCTCGACCTACCCGGCACCTCCGGCGGCCGAGCGCGTCACAGCATTCGATCGTTGAGATCGATCCTGCCGTTTCCTCCCTTTGGCCACACCGGAACCGTTGGCGCTGCGCGCCCATGCACAGCGCCAACGGGCCCGAACACGATAAAGCCCAGCAGGCTGTGATCGATCTCGCCACAGAGCGTTGCCAGGCTGCTAAACGCGGGGGTCGTAGTGCTCATACCGGTACTGCAGGGAAGGCCGACCGTATCTTTTGGCCATGCGACACCTCCTCCAGTGCAAATTGTCCGATTTAGGCCCGAGGCTCGTCACCTCTGGGGCTTGGACCCCACCCTCCCACTTACCATCCGGGCCGGTTGACCATGGCCAATGATGCCATAAACCTTAACGGGCCCACCGGACGGAACGATTCCAAAGTGATAACCAATTCTCATGGCTCTTATCAATGGAAGGGATGGCACGGTAGACACTACCAGGATGGCGCGGCCGGCACGCGAGTAGCAGGCTCGGCGAACCGCAACTGATCCGCAGCTGGGGCGAGGTGGCGGGGACCGTCGCCAGAGAGTGCCGTGCCGCACCGGAGCAGCAGGTCCTGGGCGTTGCCGGATCAGCGTTCGGCTGGGCTCGTGCCGATCGTTCCCGCCGCGATGTGGTCCAGCCAGCCAGCGAACCTTTAGCATCAGAAAGCTGTAAATTTTATGTTGACTACGCTCACTATCGGCTGTATTTTAGTGCAGAGGAGAGGAGAATGAGCAGTTATAAGCTGCTAGATCGGCAGCATCGACTGCTAGCGAGAACATGAACCCATCAGCGAGCCGAGCACAAGATCAATACCGGAAGGGAGGGAACCGGTGATGGCACAACCCGCCCCGTCTTACTGCGTCGGCAGGTCCCTGCTGAGCAAGCCCCTGACTCCGGCCCAGTGGGAGAGGTGCTGGAAGTATGGCTGGCATGAGCCAGCGTCTGGGTGGCTGACGCGTGTCGGATACGATTTCGGCCACAACGTAGCCCCGGCGCTCATCATCCTCGCCATCGGCTTCGTTGCCGTGTTGGCCCTGATGAGACGCTGAGCAGCTCGGCGCGGTCGTCCAGGTCGACCCTGTGTTATAGGTCCGCGTCCGCCTCCGGCGACTACGACACTCGCCGCACCACAGACTGCCGCGTGCCGGCCGCTTGCTGGCCCTCCTGGTTGTCCCAGGCGAGGGACGAGGACGCATGGGTGTTACTCGGGGATGCCAATCGCCATCCCCGAGACCATCGGCGCAATCGCGGCTTGCTCATACGTCTCGTTCATGGCTCTCGCCGCCTCTGGCCTGCGGTTATAGTATCGTTACCTCCCGACAGGGCGTTCGGTCTCGGTAGTCTATGTAGATCAGTACACTCAAACCCATTGAACGGTCTCGCGTAACTCGTACCAACGTGTCAGGTGGTCCCTTCATTGGGTATGATCTATTAGTCTGACTAGTAGGATCTGCTCGTCGTCCCAAGGAGGTTGCTATGGCTGCTGACCCCATGTACAGGACGATCGCCGATGATCTGAGCCGCCAGATCGACTCAGGTGAACTGCCGCGCGGCGAGCTACTGCCGAGCGAGGAGGACCTCAGGCAGAAGTACGGGTTGGACGGGCGGAACGTGTCTCGGAATACCGTCCGCGACGCGGTCAAGCTCCTGGTCTCCCGCGGGCTGGTCGAGACCCGCCCAGGCCAGGGCACCTTCGTCCTCTATGCGATAGTTCCGTTCGTCACCAAGCTGAACACCGACCTGGAGCTTGGCGGCGGCGAGGAAACGGTGTACGAGTCGGAGATCAAGCGGCAGGGACGCGAACCAGAACCCACGCTTCCTAAAGTGGAGGTCCAGAAGGCCTCAGATCTCGTCGCCCGGCAGCTACAACTCGACAAGGGCGCGCAGGTCATCCTCCGGCACCAGCAACGCAGGATCGACGAAGTGCCATGGTCGCTGCAGACCTCGTTCTACTCGATGGAGTTCGTCACCCGTGGTGCGACCCAGCTGCTCATGGCCCAAGACTTTCCGGACGGGATAGTTAAGACCCTTGAAGACAGCCTTGGCATCAAGCAGGTCGGCTGGCGCGACACCTTCATCGCGCGACCGCCTAACCCGGACGAAAGAGCTTTCTTCGGCCTGTCAAACAGGGTCCAGGTGGCTGTCTTCGAGACCCGCCGCACCGGCTATGACCAGAACGGTAAGCCGATCCGGTTCACGGTGACTGTCTACCCCGCAGACCGGAACCAGTTCGAGATGGAAACAGGCGAAGTTCCCCCAGCCCCCACATCGCCTAGTACGCCAGGAAAGGACCGCAGCCAGTAAGCGACCGTTCCGGGCGACCACAGAGCCCCCGTCAGCCGGTACCAAGAAGCCCTGTTGCTTTGCGATCGGGTAACCCCCCGCAAGCAGCCGATCGAGGCCACGAGCCAGTGCGCCGCCGGACGGGTCAGTTAGATCTTCACGGAAGGAGGAGGTGTCAAGCCATGGCCAAGAGACGAGCCCGTCCATCACTGCAGTACCGGTATGAGCATTACGACCCCAAATAAGGTGCGGTTAGCCGCCGGCGCTGCTGTCGGTATGACGGCAAGCGGCGTCGGCGGCATTGCCATGCCGTGATCCGCACGAGCGCAGTGCGCCAGGAACAACTCACCCCGGGCGTGTTCTGGACGTCGCTTGTCCGCGCTACGTCCCGGTAAGGCTTTCAGCCGGAACGAGGTCCGGGGCTCGCTGGACTTCCACCCGGAGCGTGTCCTCGAGTATGCGTCCCTGCCCCTGAACCGCCGATGCGCCGGTACATGAGCTCAGCCAGGGGCAACTCCGCTGGACGACCACGAGCGGGTACTGCTCCCCCCGTCTTCAAGATACCAAACGGCTGGACTGCTTGTCCGGCTGGATGACTAGATCTAGACTAGCCATACGGCCTGATAGCTCTAGCCCTAATGATAGGCACATTGGTATAGAGGAGACGTTGGTACAGGTGGAACAGATCGAACGATTGTATAGGTCTGCAGGACTGTCAAGGCGGACAACCCGCGAGAGGCTACCGATTCCATAACCACGAAGGTCAGAGGAGGGCACCGTGACCGATATATACGCCTTCATGCTGATAGCTAGAGCGGCCGCGGGCGAGCCTGGCGAACCTACCGCTTCGGCAGTGCTCCGCGTGGACCTGCAGCCAGTCGTGGTGTGCCTGCCGTCGGTTGTGGCCATCGTGGAAGTTTGTCTGGGAGACGCGTGCGCCCCCGGTGCCGATTCACCTGTTCCCAGGAGTGAGCGCCTGGCCTAGGAGTTGCTTCGGTCGCCGATTGCCGCTGTGGAGCACGTTATACACAGGGGCAGCAGCAGTCTCGTGCCTATCAGACCGGATTTCTGCCTGACGTTTGCGTCATGGTTGATAGCCTTGGCCCGAGCAGGACCTGTTCCATCATCAGCCGTCCCTACCAGGGAAAACAGCAGAACTGTCTGGTTGTTTCAGGTGTTAGTATGGTGTGGGACGACCGAATAGTTGGTGCATCCTACAGTAATGGTATGCTTCCTTGCTGCTTGAACTGTTGACCTGTACGCAGATGAGGAGTTTAATGATGGGGACACGACTTCCACAAACAAGGCAGGCCCGACCTGCAACCAGACCGCAGATTCACGCAACACGAGTGGCCGTGCTCCGCAACCGCTGAGGTGGATGATGTGGCATGAGAGGGCCGGGTCACGGTTGATTGGCTTGCCTGTTGAAAGGGAGGACCGCGCGGGATGAGTGCTAACGTGGCCGGCAAGACCTTCAAGGAAGGTGGCGGTGTGGGGGCACCGACTGTTAACGAAAGACCGACTGTTACCGAACGGATCACCGTGGCCCTAGTCAGGAAGGCTGGGGAGGATCTCCAGACCCTTCAGGACAGGACCGGCCTGTCCAAGACGGACATCGTGAACCGCGCGATCACCTTGTACGAGTTCATTGACGGTCAGGTGCAGGCCGGGAAGGACCTGTACGTCAAGGATCCGGAGACCGGGGAGACCCAACTCATCCGGCTCCTGTGACGTAACCTGGACCGCCCAGGTAACGTGACGGCTTCCCACCGCGAGCATCGGGGCGGGAAGCCGTTTTGCATGACCGGGCTCGGTCACGGTGCTGCCCCGGGCCCGAGTACAGCTGATCATGATCGTGTTTCCTACCCGGCCCGGCTGGCCTCCCCTGGGTCGTCATGCGGCTGGTCCTCTGCCCTGGTGCGGCGGTGAGCGCGGCTGCAGAGCGCTATGAGCGCTGCGCCGGCCAAGGCCAGCACCAGCTCGGCCAGGGCAATGACGGTCAGGCCAGGGGCAAGCCGCAACGTGACAACCGCTCCGGCGGTCCCGGTGACGATAGCTGACGCGATGCCGAACGTGGTGACCAGATGGTTCACCTGGTCAGTGGGAACCATCCCCTCCGCGGTTCCCCACCGCCGGGTCGTGATCCCCGCCTGGGCTCGCTCGGTAGTGATCCTTAGCTCAGCGGCCCAGGTCGGGCGCTCAGCCTGGCCTGGGCAGAACGGGATCGGGTTGTCTTGGCTCATGAAAGGCTTCCTCCTTCGACGTGACGGGTGCCCGTTCCTCGCATCTAGGTCGTAGAAGCCAGGCGGCTGGTCGGGGGCCTGGCCAGGGGCTGGTGTGACCCTGCGCGCGCAACCAGCCGGTGATCTCTCGGAGATCGTTCATCGGTGAGTTCCTCTCGGGCTCAGAACCGCAGTCTTCTGCATGCATATCAGCATAGTTTGATCATCAGAAACTATCAAGATAGCTGTATCAACCGAAGGTAGCGGTGGGCTGAACGCCAGCATCCGACCCCGGAACGGGGCGAGATGCAGCTACTGATCCATGTATGACTGTAAAAAAGATGCTGTTTTCATGTTGCATCACTGTTGTAAGGCTGATAGCTTGAGCTGTAGAGAGGAGGAGTCACGGCAGCGACTAGCTGCTAGATCAGCAGCTATCCGAGCTGCTGAGTATATGGATTCAGCAGCAAGCTCATCCACTGGGGCTGAGGAGGAGGTGAACACGACGGCCGCCACCACTGACGGGCGCACCGCCCGGTCGCAGGGATCAGGCGAGCGCCTCACCATCTCCCTGATCCCCACCGCTGCGGGCGATCTCCGGCGGCTTCAGGAGCGCACGAACTTGTCCAAGACGGACATCGCCAACCGCGCGATCTCGTCGTACGAGTTCTTCGACGCCCAGCTCCAAGCCGGCCGCGACCTGATCGTCCGGGACAGGACGACCGGGGAAACCCAGTTGGTGCGGTTCCTGTAATGCCCTGGCAGGGACAAGAACGTGGAGCTCCTGGCCCCGTTCATTGGGGGGCGGGGCCGGGGGCTCCCGCAGCGGGCGCCCAGCCGGCGACGGCGGGCGCGAAGCATTCCAACCATGCGGCCTGTAGGCCAGCGAAAAGGAGAGGACACGATGACAATCAATTCCACCCACATGTTCCCCAGGATCCTGCCTGGGATGGCATCAGTC
Organism: uncultured Actinomycetes bacterium; assembly: GCA_963847965.1. Lineage (GTDB taxonomy): Bacteria > Actinomycetota > Actinomycetes > Streptosporangiales > Streptosporangiaceae > Palsa-504. The sequence goes on along the minus strand of CAWKCG010000039.1, from coordinate 308,722 downwards.
CCGCCGAGCCGCGGCAGCCCTCGAGGCTGCTCTGCGGCGGCCCTGGCGGGAGCGGCCAGGAAAAGGCGGCCGACTTGATCGGGGCGTACGTCATAGCCGCGATCGCGCTGCTCCTATTCGGCGCCCTGATCGGCATCGCAGCCCTCGTATCGCTGGCGAGCCATCGGGACAAGGACATAACCTCTCCCGCCCCGGACCGGTTTGCCCGCGGCGCAAGGTTCGCCACCCGCCTGCACACCCGTGGCCCCGGGGTATTCGACGAAGCCTTCTACCGGCACGATCCCCCGCGACCGCCCGATCGGACCGATCGGGAGTGGTGGCTGTGACCACCACGAGCAGCAACCGCACACCGGACTCCCGCAGGTACAGGAGCGCTGCGGGCCATCAGGTCAGTGGCGAGCATCGTCCGGCGTTCCGTGCTCTATCGCGGCGAGCAGCGGCCTGATGGCACCGTCAGGAGCGAACCGGAAGCTCAGCACCCAGTTGCTGAGCTTGCGGGTAACGGGATCCGGATGGGTGCCGAGCTTCTGGAGCAGTTCCTCCGAAAGGTCCTTTCGGGCGCCGGTTCTGGGCTGGGCGGTGACGGTTAGCAGGTAGGCGGCCGCCCGGGCAGGCCGCCCCAAGATGTTTGCGCGATCGCCCTTCATGCTGGCCAGCGCGGTCAGGACGGGCCGCAGCGATTCCCGCACATCCCTTGCGCGTTCCTCGGCGCCCTCGGTACCGAAGCAGTCACCGACCGCGAACAAGGAAGCATGCATCTCGGTGATGTGCGCTCTAGGCGGCGGCTGGCCGTCGGCCGTCCTGATGATGTTCTGGTAGGCGTGCTGGCAGGCACGGGTCAGGCCCATCTCAGCCGCTACATCGTTTCTCATCATGAAGCCAAGAGCGGACTGGACGCGGACGCGAAGCCATGCCTCCTGGGTCTCGCCGTCCAGCAGGGACTCCAGGGCCCGGGCGACCGGCTGATTCATGCCGCCGGTCACGACCGTTTCGACCGCCCGGCGGCGGTAAACTCCGGCGTTCTGCAAGATCATGTGCAGAAACAGGTTCTTGGTGCCGGTACGGAGGTGGACCGGGATCCCGGCATGGTCGAGCGTGTTCGCCGCGTCCTGGACATGCCGGAACCAGGGTTCGCCTGGGTCAAGCCAGTGGTTGCAGACCGCTTCGTTGTTCTCGATGGCGTGCTCCAGCGTTGCCGCCAGCCACCGGAACCCCGCCGCCGCGTCCGGCCGGGTGTCAGGGTTCCTGAACTCTACGATCAGGTCACGCAGGTCCCTGGTCGTCCCTTCCAGGTCTGGTCGGTCCTCGCTGATGGCACGCTGCCACAGGCCCATTACCGCGGTACCCCGTTCGCGGACAGTGGCATCGTTGTCCCAGGCCCTGGCGCGCAGGGCATCGCCAACCCAGTCATGGCCAGGCGGTGACCACGCAGCGGGGATGGTAAGGGCGAGCTCAAGGTCATAATGGCTGCCCGCATGGAGGCTGTCTTTCCTCAGCTGCCCGGAGTCGGAGATGAGGCGTTCCACCCAGGCCCTCAGCGCCTCGGTATTGGTGCCAGCCTCGTTGAGCTTGACCAGCTTGGCGATCGCCCGCCAGATCCGGAAGCCCAGCGGCGAGAACCGCACCTTGGATTCCAGGCAGTCCTTCATCTGCTCGAAGGCGTAGCTTGAGAGCATGCCGAGCATGGTCTGCGCGTCATAATTCCTCGACGCGGGCGGCCCCGCCGAAATAAGGGCGAGCCGACGGACCAGCAGCATCATCTCCTCGCTATGACGGTCATGGATGATGTTGATGACCCCAGGAGCGGCCATCTTCTCAGCGGCCATGAACTCTGACAGCAGCGCTGACGCCTGCATCAAGACCCCGATCTCACCAGCGGGCGGATCGGCGAGCATTTTCCTGGTCCAGCTCGGCGGGACGTGTGCGGCCAGGCCGTCTTCCCTGTCCCTGATCTTGTCGCGCCGCTGTTTGCGGCCATCGGCGGCACGTTCCCCTGATAGCCGCAGGGCCAGCGATGACAGACCTCCCCTGCCGTCCAGGTCCGGGGCCAGGGCGCCGATGATCTCATCCAGCCCGTGCAGCTGTGCGGCGGTGAAATGGTCCCTTAGGGCGGTGGCCAGAACCGGTCCCGCAGTGCGGGCGGTGGCGCCCAGGCCTGCTCCCAGCGCGATCCTTTCCTGGGTGAAGCCCTTTCCTAGCAGCGGCTCGAGCTGCCCGGCTGCCGCGTAGCGGAGCAACTGATCGACGCGGCTGATATCAGTAACGTCTTGAGCCTGCGCCATTGGGATCTTTTCCGATCGGCATCGCCGATGTCCTGCTACCTGGCCGTTGCGGCAACCTGGGGCAATGTTTGTGAAAAATCTAACAGAAAGTTGCATACATGCGCCATGGATGTTGTGATCGTTCAGCGTGCACGGTCGGCGCGAGTTAGATTAACCAGGAATAAGCTTTTGAATTATAAGTACTTTCTCGGGAAAACTGGCTCAGAACCATAAACCGAACCACGGCGGGAAGCGCGGCGAGGAGAATGCCGCCGGGGTCCGGATCTGCTGGCCTCGCCATGGTCCGGAGCGCGGTGCTACAGTCGGCCGAGCCTGGGGGTCCGCTCACGTCTCCCGGCTTCCCGAGTCGTGCCGGTACCGCTCCGGTACCTTTCCGACCGCCACACTCCTCACGTCCCGATACCCGATGGGTGGGGTGACCCCACCTGTCCGGATCATCCCTACCATCCAACTGGCTGGAATTTTTTCCGGTTGGCGGTTTATACCCCGTCCTGGCCTGGGTACTACTCAGACAGGTACCAAAGGTTGGGATGGCCAGGATGACAGGATCTATAGGTTCTATCCTAGCAGTCGGAATGCTTGGATGTATAAGAACCTATCAGGCGAGCCTGGACAGCAGTACTACCAGACTCAACTGGATGTACCCGACAACACATGCAGATCGTGGACAGGCGGGGACACCGCGGTTCCACGAGGCAACCGGTCGGCGGGACCACCTCGCCGGCCCACCTCGCAGGAAGGCGTGACCTGCGGAAGGAACTCCGCGGGACGGAAGAGCTGGAGGCCATCATGGCCGGCTTTGTCATCACACTCGCAATCGCCGTGTTCGTCGGCGGGATCATGGTCGGGGTTCTGGCGGCCGTCTCCGTAGCCATCCGCCGCGAGGACCGTCGTCACACGCTGGCCGTCGAGGCGCCCGACCGGCTGTCAAGGAACACCCGCTGGCTGACCGGCATACGCCGCGTGGGCATGGACGATGAGTTCCTTCGGCCCGTCGGCCGGCTGGCCCGTTAGCCATCGCTGGCGCCTGACCCGGATCACGGCCCTTGCTCCACGGGGGCAGCAAGGGCCTGCGGGCACCGGGGAGCGGACCAACCTCCCGGCGCTGGTCGCGGGCTGGTCGCCGGGCCGTTCTAAGCTCGTCATGTGCGTGACGACCACAACGGCGACGGGTACCCCTGGCCGCCGGCCAGCGCCACGGGGATCGGGTCGATGCCGGGCACCGACCCGGCCGAGGCGATGCGGGTCATCGCCGGCGAACTGCCAGACTTCCCGCACCTGCCTGAACTGCCCGACCGGGGGCCGGGGGCTGACCTGACCGGGCGCACCGCGGCGCTGCTGGTCGACATCCCGGTCGAGGTCACCCCGCGCGGCTGGCGCATCGCCGAACGGCCGGGCCGCGACCTGGTCCGGGCCAGGTCCATGTTGTCATCGGACCTAGACGTCCTGGAGGAGATGCTCCAGGACTTCCGGGGGACGGTCAAGATCCAGCTCTGCGGCCCGTGGACGCTGGCCGCCACGCTGGAACTGCCGAAGACGATGAACATGGCTCTGGCCGACCCTGGCGCGGTGGCCGACCTGACCGTCTCGCTGGCCGAGGGCGCGGCCGCGCACGTCGCCGAGGTCGCCAAGCGGGTGCCCGGCACCCGGATCGTGGTCCAGTTCGACGAGCCCGCGCTTCCGGCCGTGGCCGCGGGCGCGGTGCCGAACGCGAGCGGCCTGTCCCGGCTGGCCGCGATCGAGGCCGACACGCTGCAGGAACGGCTGGGGCAGGTGCTCGCGAGCACCCCCGGCTACACGGTGGTTCATTGCTGTGCCGCCGCGGTCCCGTTCGGGATAATCAGGCTGGCCGGAGCGGGCGCGGTGGCCTTCGACCTCAGCCAGCTGCGGCGCGGCGAGGAGGACGTGGTGGCCGAGGCCGCCGAGGCGGGCATGGGACTGCTGATCGGCGCGGTCCCGGCGTGGCCCGGTGCAGCGCAGGGCTCTGGCGGTGCTGACCTGCCCGCTGGGGACCAGGACAGCCGCACTCACCGGGCCGGGCCGACCCGGCCCGGTGAGGTTGACGGGGCGCACCAGACCAGTGAGCGGGTGATCCGGCTCTGGCAGCGGCTGGGGCTACCGCTGACAGGGCTCGCGGAGCAGGCGGTGATCTCGCCGGCCTGCGGGCTAGCCGGGGGCTCTCCGGACCAGGCGCGCGCGGTGCTGGCCAGGTGCCGGGTGGCGGCAGGCATGTTGCCTGAGCTGATCGAGGAGACAGGGGGCGAGCCCAGGTGAACGACAGCGACGCGATCGAAGCTGGCGTGGCCGGGTCCGGCATGAACGCGAACGACGGGATGGCGCCCGGCGCGGACGAAGGCGCGACGCCCGAGGCGAGGCGGCGGCACGCGGACCTGAGCCTGGACATCACCGAGGCCGACCACCGGTATTACGTCCTGGACTCGCCGACGATCTCCGACATCGAGTACGACACGAAGATGCGGGAACTGCGCGCGCTCGAGGAGCGCTACCCGGACCTGCGTACCCCGGACTCGCCGACCCAGACCGTGCACGGGACGGTGTCCACGCTGTTCACCCCGGTCGAGCATCTGGAGCAGCTGCTCAGCCTGGACAACGTTTTCACCGACGAGGACCTGGGCGGCTGGTCGGACCGGGCCGTGCGCCTCGGCGGCGGGGGCCCGTACCTGTGCGAGCTGAAGATCGACGGGCTGGCGATCGACCTGGTCTACCGCGACGGCGCGCTGGTCAGGGCGGCGACCAGGGGCGACGGCCGGACCGGTGAGGACGTCACGCCGAACATCAGGACCATCTCGTCCATCCCCGCCCGGCTGGCCGGTTCGGGCTACCCGGCCGTGCTCGAGGTCCGGGGCGAGGTGTTCATGCCGGTCGAGGCGTTCGGCAAGCTCAACGAGTCGCTGCTGGACGCGGGCAAGCCTGCCTTCGCCAACCCGCGCAACTCGGCGGCCGGGTCGCTGCGGCAGAAGGACCCCCGGATCACCGCCTCCCGGGCGCTTGACGCCATCGTCCACGGCATCGGCAGTATTGCCCCAGGGGGACGACCCCCCGGGATCCCCCCGAGCTTGGGGGGACTGCCCGTCCCCCCAAACCCCCTTGGCCCCCCTGGGGCACCCGACACGCAGTCGGGCTGGTACGAGCGGCTGCGCGGCTGGGGCCTGCCGGTCAGCGGGCTGTATAAGGTCGTCCCCGACCTGGCCGGGGTCCGCGAGTACATCGCCCACTACGCCGAGCACCGGCACGATCCGCCGTACGAGATCGACGGCGTGGTGGTGAAGATCGACCAGATCGCGATGCAGCGTCAGCTCGGCTCGACCAGCCGGGCGCCGCGGTGGGCGATCGCCTTCAAGTACCCGCCGGAGGAGGTCACCACCAGGCTGGTCGATATCAGGGTGAACGTCGGGCGCACCGGCCGGGTCACCCCGTTCGCGGTGATGGAGCCGGTGAAGGTCAGCGGGTCGACGGTGGTCAACGCCACCTTGCACAACGCTGACGAGATCAAGCGCAAGGGCGTGCTGATCGGCGACATGGTCATCCTGCGCAAGGCCGGAGACGTGATCCCCGAGGTGCTTGGGCCCGTGGCCGACCTGCGCACCGGCGCGGAGCGCGAGTACGAGTTCCCCTCCGCGTGCCCGGAGTGCGGGACGCCGCTGACGCGCGAGGAAGGCGAGGTCGACTGGCGGTGCCCGAACACTCGCGGCTGCCCGGCCCAGCTCCGCGAGCGCCTGTTCCACCTGGCCGGGCGCGGCGCGTTCGACATCGAGGTGCTCGGCTACGAGGCGGTCAGCGCGCTGCTCGACTGCGGCCTGGTCACCGACGAGGGAGACGTGTTCTCCCTCACCGAGGAGCAGCTCCTGACCTGCCCGTTCTTCGTCGTCAAGCAGGGCACGCTGAGCGCCAACGCCGCCCGGCTGCTGGGCAACCTGGCCGACGCGCAGACCAGGCCGCTGTGGCGGATCCTCGTCGCGCTGTCCATCCGGCACGTCGGGCCGACGGCGGCGCGGGCGCTGGCGGCCGAGTTCGGCTCGCTGGACGCGATCGAGGCGGCGCGCGTGGACGCGCTCGCCGCGGTCGACGGGGTGGGCCCCACGATCGCCGCCTCGCTACACGACTGGTTCGCCGAGGACTGGCACCGGGCCATAGTCGCCAAGTGGCGGGCCGCCGGGGTGCGGCTGGAAGACCCCGATTTCGACCCGAACCGGGCCGCGGCCCGCCTGCTGGCCGGCGTGACCGTAGTGATCACGGGCACCCTGACCGGCCTTACCCGGGACGAGGCCGGCGAGGCGGTCCGCGCCGCCGGCGGCAAGGTGACCTCCTCGGTGTCCAAGAAGACCGATTTCGTGGTGGCAGGCGAGAACGCAGGATCCAAATATGACAAAGCCGTCGAACTCGGCGTCCCGATCCTGGACGAGACAGCCTTCCACGTCCTGCTCGACGAGGGCCCCGACGCCGCTCGCCAGCACGAAGCACTGCATCAGCCACGTTAGTGCATTTAGTAACAGTTATTCGCACCCTAAAGCGGTCTCGGTAGATTTTTGTGGGAGGATTCGGGCTTGGGGGAGAAAAAGGGGGACTATAGTGCACCAAATCCTCCCCGGAACCCGGATCCTCCCAGATCTCCGCGGCACAGCCGCACCAAAGCGAGCTCGCGAAGCATAGTGCGCGTACGCATCACGGAGTGTGGTCGGGACGGGGCGACGTTATTGGTTACGGCCCGCCTTCGCAACGCGCCTAGGATGGCGTGCATGTCTATCACCCGTGATGAGGTCGCGCACCTGGCGCGGCTGTCCAGGATCGCGCTCACCGAGGCGGAGCTCGACCATCTGGCGCCCCAGCTTGGCCAGATCATCACGGCGGTCGCGCAGGTCCAGGAGGTCGCGGCCGAGGGGATACCGCCGACCTCGCACGCCACCGGCCTGACCAACGTGTACCGCGAGGACGTGCCGATCCCGTGCCTCGGGGCGAAAGCCGCCCTGGACCAGGCGCCCGAGGTGGAGCAGCAGCGGTTCAAGGTGCCGCGGATCCTGGGGGAGGAGTAGTGGAACTCACCCGCATGACCGCTGCGGAACTGTCTGTGGCGCTGGCCGCGGGCGACGTATCCGCGACCGAGGTCACCCGGGCGCACCTGGACCGGATCGCCGCCGTCGACGACCGGGTGCACGCCTTCCTGCACGTGGCCACGGACAGCGCGCTGGCCCAGGCCCGCGAGGTCGACCAGGAACACGCCCGAGGCGTGCGCCGAAGCCCGCTGGCCGGCGTCCCGGTCGCGGTCAAGGACGTGTTCACCACGATCGGCATGCCGACCACCTGCGGCTCGCGGATCCTGGAGGGCTGGCACCCGCCCTACGACGCGACGATCACCAGGCGGCTCAAGCAGGCCGGCGCGATCATCGTCGGCAAGACCAACATGGACGAGTTCGCCATGGGCTCGTCGACGGAGAACTCCGCGTTCGGCCCCAGCCGCAACCCGTGGGACCTGGACAAGATCCCGGGCGGCTCGTCCGGCGGCTCCTCCGCCGCCGTGGCGGCCTACGAGGCGCCGCTGGCCATCGGCACCGACACCGGCGGCTCGATCCGCCAGCCCGCGGCGGTGTGCGGGATCGTCGGTACCAAGCCGACCTACGGCGGCTCGTCCCGGTACGGGGTCGTGGCCTTCGCGTCCAGCCTGGACACGCCGGGGCCGCTGGGCCGGACCGTGCTCGACGCCGCGCTGCTGCACGAGGCGATCTCCGGGCACGACCCGTGCGACTCCACGTCGATCGACGCGCCGGTGCCCCCCGTGGTGGCGGCGGCCCGGCAGGCCGACGTGAGCGGGCTGCGGGTCGGCGTGGTCACCGAGCTGAGCGGGGAGGGCTACCAGAGCGGCGTCCTGTCCAGGTTCGCCGAGGCCGTCGAACTGCTCGAGTCGCTCGGCGCCAAGGTCACCGAGGTGTCCTGCCCGCACTTCAGGTACGCCCTGCCCGCGTACTACCTGATCGCGCCCAGCGAGTGCTCGTCCAACCTGGCCCGCTTCGACGCGATGCGCTACGGCCTGCGGGTCGGCGACGACGGGACCAGGGACGCCGAGGAAGTGATGGCGCTGACCCGCGAGCAGGGCTTCGGCGCGGAGGTGAAGCGCCGCATCATCCTGGGTACGTACGCGCTGTCCAGCGGGTACTACGACGCCTACTACGGCAAGGCCCAGCAGGTGCGCACGCTGATCATCAGGGACTTCGACGCGGCCTTCAGCCAGGTCGACGTGCTGGTGTCGCCCTCGACGCCGACCACGGCGTTCGGCATCGGCGAGCGGGCCGACGACCCGATGGCGATGTACCTGGCCGACCTGTGCACGATCCCGTCGGACCTGGCGGGCAACGCGGGGATCTCGGTGCCGTGCGGCCTGGCGCCGGAAGACGGTCTGCCGGTCGGGCTCCAGGTCATGGCGCCCGCGCTCGCCGACGACCGGATGTACCGGGTCGCCGCGGCCGCCGAGGCCGCCCTGGTCGACCGCTGGGGGCAGCCGCTGCTCACCCAGGCGAGGGGGCTCGACTCATGACCACGAGCATGGACACGCTGGTCCCGTTCGCCGAGGCGATGGAGCGCTACGATCCGGTGATCGGCCTGGAGACGCACGTCGAGCTGGGTACCAGGACCAAGATGTTCTGCGGCTGCACGACCTTCTTCGGAGGGGAGCCGAACGAACAGGTGTGCCCGGTCTGCCTCGGCCTCCCCGGCTCATTGCCGGTCGTGAACCGGGTGGCGATCGAGTACACGATCAGGATCGGCCTGGCACTGAACTGCCGCGTAGCCGCCTGGTGCCGGTTCGCGCGGAAGAACTACTTCTACCCGGACATGCCGAAGAACTTCCAGATCTCCCAGTACGACGAGCCCTTGTGCACGGACGGCTGGCTGGACGTGAGCCTGGGAGGCGGAGGTGACGAGCGGTCAGCGGCGAGCGGTCAAAGTGCAGCGCGCGGCAGCATAAAGACGATCCGGGTGGGCATCGAACGGGTCCACCTGGAGGAGGACACCGGCAAGTCGCTGCACGTGGGCGGGGCCACCGGGCGGATCCACGGCGCCGAGTACTCCCTCGTGGACTACAACCGGGCCGGGATCCCGCTGGTGGAGATCGTGACCAAGCCGGTCGAGGGGACGGGCGCGGCCGCGCCCGAGGTGGCCCGGGCCTACGTCACCGAACTGCGCGATCTCGTCCGCGCCCTGGGCGTCTCCGACGTGCGGATGGAGGAGGGCTCGCTGCGGGCCGACGTGAACACCTCGCTGGCGCCGCGCGGCTCGGGCCGCTGGGGGACGCGGACCGAGACCAAGAACGTCAACTCGCTGCGCTCGGTGGAGCGGTCGGTCCGGTTCGAGATCGGCCGCCAGGCCGCCGTGCTCGACTCCGGCGGCCGGGTCATCCAGGAGACCAGGCACTTCCACGAGGACTCGGGCACAACGACGTCCGGGCGGTCCAAGGAAGAGGCCCAGGACTACCGCTACTTCCCCGAGCCCGACCTGGTACCCGTCGCCCCCCCGGCCGAGTGGGTGGAGCAGATCCGGGCCTCGCTGCCCGAGGCGCCTGCCGCGCGGCGGGCGCGGCTCCAGGCCGAATGGGGCCTGTCCGAGGCCGAGATCACGGCGCTGTCCAACGCGGGCGCGCTCGACCTGGTCGCCGAGACCGTCGCGGCCGGTGCGTCGCCCGACGACGCGCGTAAGTGGTGGCTCGGCGAACTGGCGCGCCGGGCCAACGGCGCCGGTGTCGAGCTAGCCGGCCTGGCCATCACGCCTGCTCAGGTCGTCCGGGTCGCGGAACTGGTTTCGATGGGTACCCTCAACGACCGCCTGGCCCGTGACGTTATCGACGCGGTCCTGGCCGGCGAAGGCGATCCCGACGACGTGGTGGCCGCCCGCGGGCTGGCCGTGGTCAGCGACGAGGGCGCGCTGGCCGCCGCCGTCGACGAGGCGATCGCCGCCCATCCCGACGTGGCCGCCAAGGTCCGCGACGGCAAGGTAGCCGCGGCCGGAGTCCTGGTCGGCGCGGTCATGCGGGCCACCGGCGGCCAGGCCGACGCCAGCCGTGTCCTCGAGCTGATCCGGGAGCGCCTGAGCTAGACCAGGGGTCGCCAGGGTTCTCGCGATCAGGCAACCCCATGTTATGCTTTGACATAACTTGACTTATGTCTATGCATAAATAGGTGGCGACATGAGGACGACGGTGGACCTGCCCGACGAACTGCTGCTCGAGGTACAGCGGATTGCACGTGAGCAGAAGCGGACGATGAGGTCGGTGCTGGAGGAAGCCCTGCGCAGCGCTATCGACAAATACCAGCGCGCACAGGCGTTCGAGCTGCTCGACGCAAGCGTAGGCGGGAACGGCCTGCAGCCTGAGTTCCGTGACGCCGACTGGGAAGAACTGCGAGCGGCCGCGTACGGAAATCGCCAGTGATCGCCGTAGACACCAACATCCTCGTCTACGCGCACCGCCGCGACTCGCCGTTCCATGACGCCGCCGCGGGGCGAGTGCGGGAAATCGCCGAGGGCACGCAGCCGTGGGCGATCCCGTGGCCGTGCGTCCACGAGTTCTTCTCGATCGCCACCCATCCCCGCATCTACGATCCGCCCAGCACGGCCGGACAGGCCTGCGCTCAGATCGGCGCCTGGCTCGAGTCGCCGTCGCTGGTCCTGATCAGTGAGGGCAGCACGCACTGGGCCACGCTGCGCGCGCTGGTCAGTGAGGGGAAGGTGGCCGGCCCGCTCGTGCACGATGCGCGAATCGCCGCGCTGTGCCTGGCGCACGGCGCGAGCGAATTGTGGACCATCGACCGCGACTTCAGCAGGTTCCCAGCCCTCAAGACGCGCAACCCGCTCCGCTGACCTACGCGGCGGATGAGTTGTTGGCCGGCGCGGTCTGCAGCGGCGCGGTCGCGGTCGAGGGCGGCAGCGTCGACGGGTTCACGAAGGTGCTGCCGTCCGGCCCGGCCTCCACGGCCTCGTGCAGCGCGCTGCCCTGGAGGTACTGCGCCCAGGACAGGAACCACTCGGTCCAGCCGTTGTCCCAGGTACCAGCCTTCGGGCTGCCCACGATCGTGATGGGGTCGCCGGGTACGGCGAGGTTGTAGTACGTCTCCGCGTCGGCCGGCGGCAGGTTGACGCACCCGTGGCTGACGTTCTCGAAGCCCTGCTCGCTCACCGACCAGTACGCGTCGTGGTAGTAATCCCCGCTGAAGGTGAAGCGGACCGACCAGGGGACCTCCAAGCTATAGCCCGGCCCGGTCATCAGCACCGGGTTGGCCTTCTCGATGGTCAGGTAGCTCCCGTCCGGGGTGTCGTCGCCCGGCCGGCCCGAGCTGATCGGCCAGTTATAGCGGAGCTGCCCGTTGTAGTAGATCTGCGTGCGGTGCGTCTGGGTGCTCCCGATCGCGATCAGCGACGCTCCGATGTCGAACGTCTGGGTCAGCGTGTGGTCCCCGTACACGCCGGGCGCGCCCTCCACGCCGTCGAGGTGACCGGTGAAGGTGACCGTCGTCCCGCTGGTCCAGTAGTCACGCGGCCGGAAGTAGACGCAGGTGGGGGCCATGTTGCAGGGATCGTCCCAGTACCAGGAGCCGATCACCGGCTTCGACGTGGTGACCTCGAGCGCGCGCTCCACCGCGGCCTTGTCGGTGATCCGCTGGCTGAAGTACAAGATGATCGGCATCCCGACCCCGTAGGTCTGGTCGTAGCCCTCGAGGATCTCGGTCGTGAACGTCTGGCCCGGCGTCAGCGTGCGGAACGTGCTGGTCGCGGTGACTCCTCCCGACGCCGTGGCCGTCACCGTGTACGACTGCGAGACGCCGAGCGCCCAGTCGCTGTGCCACACCCGGCCGCCCTGGGACATGACGCCGGGCACGGGGTCGCCTGAGGTACGCACGGTGACGTTCGCCAGCGTGCCGCTGGTCGCCGTGACGGTGATGCCCGCGGACGGGTCGGCATCCTTCGTGCCGTTCGCGGGCGTGATCGTCACCTTCGCAGCAGTCGCCGCCCCGGCGCTGGCCGTGCCCGTGGCCTTGGCCCCGCCCGTGGACCCGGCCTGGCCGGCACTGTGCCCGCCGCCCGTGCACCCCGTCACCAGCAGCGCCAGGACCACCACGGCGACTATGGCCGCCGGCCTGCCCCGCCGCCCGCCCGGCGAGCGATTCCCGCGCCGCATCATCATTCTCACGGCCCTCATTGTCCGTACCACTCCCGGGAAGGCGGCCCCCAGACCGGACTGCCATGGACGCCGCCGAAGGCGGCCACGCCCGTGAGCTTATCGTTCCCCGCTTCCGGCGAACGAATGCGCGCGACGGTTCCCAGACCTGGGCGGCGGGTGCGGCCGGGCGTCAGCTGGGCAGGGCGGAGCGGCGCCAGGCGCCGGGACCGGGGCGGAGCGGGCGGCGCAGCTGGCGGGACCGGTCGGCCCAGGCCGACCGCGCCGGGGCGGACGTCACACTGGCGTCGCCCGGGCGCGGCAGCGACAGCAGGACGGCGACCAGGGCCGCGATCTCCTCCGGGGTCGCGTCACCGCGCACGATGCGCAGGGCCGGTTCTCCGGCCGGGCGATCAGCGTTCACGAGAGGGGCACCACCGTCGTTCGGGATAAAAAAGACGATCGCTTAGCCGCGGGATTTGCCGACGCCGATGCCGAACTCCCGGTGCACGCGCTCCCAGAACGCGTCCCGCAGCCATTCCCTGGCCTCCTGGTAGGGGCGCAGCGACAGGCCGAGTTCCTTCTCCGCGTCGACGAGCAGCTCCTTATCGATCACCGGCGGGAGGATCGGGCCGGGGAGCAGGTCGCGGATGTTGTCGCGGCCGCGGGTCAGGATCCACTTCTGCGCGACGTGCTCTCCCGCCTCCTCGACCCGCATCCGGTCGGGCCCGAGGCGGGGCATCGGGCCGGTGCTGGACTGCGACCATCCGCCGGGCGTCATCGCGTGCGCGCCGGGCCGCGGCATCGGCTGGGTCGGCGGTATCCCCGGGCCGCGGGGGTGCCGTTCGCCGAACAGCTGGGCCGGCGAGGGCACCGCCGGCGACGAGCCGATGGCCGGGAAGGACCCGGTATCCGCCCGGGCCTGGTCGGGCACCAGGTTCTTGGTGAAGTAGGGCCGCAGGAAGGAGGCGTCCAGGACGTCCACCGTGTCGGACTCCCACACCAGCCGCTCGGCCTGGTTGGTGCCGTACGGCGGCTCGATGCCCCACAGGTGCACGCGTACCCCGAAGGCCTGGGCCGCCTCGACCGCGGGGACCATGTCCTCGTCGCCCGCGATCAGGACCGCGTCGGTGATGGCGCGGAACCGGGCGAGCGCCTCCATGTCGGCCCTGATCTGCGCGTCCACGCCCTTCTGCTGGCCGCGCGCGTTCAGGTTGCCCAAGCGGAGCTTGACCCAGGGCATCTGGGCAATGACCCGCTGGTCGATGGTCGGCACCCGGTCCCGCGCCGCGTCGTACCAGTAGACCCGGAGCAGTTCGCCGCGGATGATCTCGTCGGCGTGCTTCGTGATGACCTGGATCAGCGGGGGCGCGTCGACGCGGAAGTCACGGCGCGAGCTCGACGCGAACAGCAGTTCGCCGGCTGCGGCATAGATGTAGCCGACGTCCACCATGACCGCGTAACGGGCCAGGATGGGGAGCGGGGCGGCGAATTCGGTCATCATCTTTGACTGTAGGCCAGCGGGGTGGGTGCGCGGGCCAGATGCGCGTCACTCCATGCTGATTGGTCGGATCGGTTTATTACTTTTTGTAATCACTTATCTCTAAAGCGGTATATTTCCGTGTTTCTTGGGGGGCAGATTCTGGCGCTTGGTGCGCAGGGTACGCAACGCGCGGGTGACCGCCAGCCTGGTCTCCGCCGGGCGGATGACGGCGTCGACGTAGCCGCGTTCGGCCGCGATGTAGGGGTTGGCCAGGGTGTCCTCGTACTCGGTGATCCGCCGCGCGCGCACCGCGTCCGGGTCCTGCGCCGCCGCCAGCTCACGCCGGTACAAGATGTTGACCGCGCCCTGCGCGCCCATGACCGCGATCTGCGCGGTCGGCCAGGCCAGGTTGACGTCCCCGCCCAGGTGCTTGGACCCCATGACGTCGTAGGCGCCGCCGTAGGCCTTCCTGGTGATCACCGTCACCTTCGGCACCGTGGCCTCCGCGTAGGCGTAGATCAGCTTGGCGCCGCGCCTGATGATCCCCTGCCATTCCTGGCTGACGCCGGGCAGGAAGCCCGGCACGTCGACGAAGGTCAGGATCGGGATGCTGAACGCGTCGCAGGTCCTGACGAACCGCGCCGCCTTCTCCGACGCGTCGATGTCGAGGCAGCCGGCGAAGTGCATGGGCTGGTTGGCCACCACCCCCACGGAGGAGCCCTCGACCCGGCCGAAGCCGACGACGATGTTCGGCGCGAACCCGGCGTGGATCTCGAGGAACTCGCCGTCGTCGAGCACGCGGGTGACCACCTCGTGCATGTCGTAGGGCTGGTTGGGCGAGTCGGGGATGAGCGTGTCGAGCTCGGCGTCGGTCTGGTTGATCTCGGCGTCGTCCGGGTCCGGTTCGCGGTCCTGGGCCTGGCGGACGGGCGGGTCCTCGAGGTTGTTGGAGGGCAGGTAGGAGAGCAGGTCGCGGGCGAAGTCGACGCAGTCCTGCTCGTCCCTGGCCTGGTAGTGGGCGACGCCGGACTTGACGCCGTGCGCGTGCGCGCCGCCTAGCTCCTCGAAGGTCACGTCCTCGCCGGTCACGGTCTTGATCACGTCAGGGCCCGTGATGAACATGTGACTGGTGCCCTCCACCATCAGGGTGAAGTCGGTGATCGCGGGCGAGTAGACCGCGCCTCCCGCGCACGGCCCCATGATCAGCGAGATCTGCGGGACCACGCCCGAGGCCATCACGTTGCGGTAGAAGATCTCGGCGAACAGGCCGAGCGCGACCACGCCCTCCTGGATGCGGGCGCCGCCGCCGTCGTTGATCCCGATGATCGGGCAGCCGGTCTTCAGCGCGTGGTCCATGATCTTGACGATCTTCTCGCCGTACACCTCGCCGAGCGAGCCGCCGAACACCGTGAAGTCCTGGCTGAACACGCAGACCGGGCGGCCGTCGATGGTGCCGTACCCGGTGACGACGCCGTCCCCGTACGGCCGGGTGGCCGCGATGCCGAAGTCGGTCGCGCGGTGCCTGGCCAGCTCGTCGAACTCGGTGAAGCTTCCCGGGTCGAGCAGCAGGTCGATCCGCTCCCGCGCGGTCAGCTTGCCCCGCTCGTGCTGCTTGGCCACCGCCTGCTGCGAGCCCGCGTGCACGGCCTCGTGCCGACGCCGCTCCAGGTCGGCGATCTTGCCCGCGGTCGTGTGCGGGTCGGGGTCGGGCTCGCGGCCGGGTTCGGCGCCCAGGTCGGCGGCTTGATTCGTCATGAGGATCAGGCTAGTGCGCGGATGGGATGCCAACCGCCGGCCGGGTCGCTTCGTCTTGGAGGGAAGAGCGGGGTCGCTTGGATGAGCGGGGTCGCCGCCGCCGCGGTCGCGGGTGGAAGGTGCCGATGGACTGGATACGTTCCGGGCTTGTGCCGGGGGTGCTGGCCGTGATCGCTGTCGCGATCGTGGGCTCGTCGTGCGGGGGGGCCGGGACGGCGTCGTTTGTGCCGGGCAGTTCGCCTGGGTCCGGGGCGTGCCTCGGCGCGCAGCGCGCGCAGTGCCTCCTCGGATCGGGATCGCCGGGCCCCGTGCCGGTCGCGACCGTCAGCCCGTCGGCCTCCCCGGTGGCAGCGCGGGCGCCGTGGCCGCAGCGCGGGATAGTGCTGCAGGAGGTGGCCGGCGACGCCACGCTCGCCTTTGCCGGCCAGGTTCTTGACCCGGCCGCGGGCGTGCTCTACGCGCTGGTCCCGACGACGCTGACCTCGCAGTACGCGCCGTGGGTCCTGGAGGCCATCGACCTGCGCACGGGGCGGGTGCGGCGCGGGGAGTCCTACGAGGGGGGGTCGCTGGCGCTGGCGTCGGGATTCCTGTGGGTGTACGTGGATCCCGGTCCTGGCCGGCCTCTCGTGCTGGATGAGGTCAGTCAGGCCACGCTCGCCACGATCCGCTCGGTGCCGATGCCGGGGTCTTCCGACCCGGCCGGGGTGGCGGCCGGACCGGCCGGATCGGTGTGGGCGGGTGAGGGCCGGACGCTGCTGCGTGTGTCGGCCGGCACCGGCGCCGTGCTGGCGCGGGCCGTCTTGCCGGCCGGCCTGGAGCTGACCGACCTCGCGGCGGGCCCGGGAGGTCAGGGCGTGTACGCCGCCGCCGCGCGGCTGGTGCCGGCGTACGGGGCCGTCGTGCTTGAGTACTCGGCCGGTGCCGGCAGGCTCCTGGCCCAGTTCGACGGGGCCACGCTGAAATGGTCGGCGGGCGGCGCCTTGCTGACCGCCGTCCCGGGCGGTGTCTGGGTCTCGTTCCGCACCGGGATGGCGGGGCAAAGCGGACTGCTGAACGCGAGGTCGCTGTCGGCGGTCAGCGGGTTCCCGACCACCGGCAGTCCGGCCGACTCCCCGGTGACCGGGAGCGGGACCGTCGACGACTGGTTCAGTGGCAGCACTTCTGCCTACGGCGGGGGCGCGCTGTGGGTGGCGACCCCGGGCCTGGTGGCCTGCGTGAACCCGGTCACCGGTCGGGTACGAGCGGAGGAGACGGAGCCATCCCGGCCATCCGTGCTCGTCCTCGCGATGGCCGCGGACCGCGCGGCGCGCCAGCTGGTCGCGGTCACCAGCACGACCAATAACACGACGGGGGCGGTGACCATCACGCTGGCGACGATCACCCCGCCGCGGGCCTGCTGGGGCTGACGCTCCTGCCCCCAGGATTATGCTCTGACCGTGAACGAGGATCGGGACAGGACTCGTACTCAGTCCGAGTCCCCGGACCGGGACCGCGACCGGGCCGCCCTGCCGGAGCCGATGCGACGCGACGTGCGGCTGCTCGGCGACATCCTCGGGGAGGTCATCCGCGATTCGGCCGGGCCCGGGCTGCTGGACGACGTGGAGCGGCTGCGGCACGCGGTCATCGCGGCGCGCCAGGGCGAGCGCGGAGAGGATCCGGGCGGCGGCGATCCGGCCGGGGACGCGATCGCCGCGCTGGTCGCGTCCTGGACCCTGGAGCGGGCCGAGCAGGTGGCGCGCGCGTTCACCGTCTACTTCCACCTGGCCAACCTGGCCGAGGAACACCAGCGGATCCGGATCCTGCGGGAACGCGACACCGGGCAGGAACCGGTACGCGAATCGCTCGCGGCCGCGGTCGCCGAGGTCAGCCGGGAGGCCGGGCCCGGGCACCTGGCCGAGCTGCTCGCGTCCCTGCGTGTGCACCTCGTGCTGACCGCCCATCCCACCGAGGCGCGCCGGCGCGCCGTGGTGGCCGCCCTGCGCCGGATCAGCGAGCTGCTCGGAACCCTGGATGACCCGCGGGCCGGGTCTTCGGACCTCGCCGAGGCCCAGCGCGGGTTGCGGGAGAACGTCGACCTGCTCTGGCGGACGTCCCAGTTGCGGGTCAAGGCGATGGATCCGATCGAACGAGGTCAGGACGGTCATGACCGCGTTCGACGAGACCCTGTTCCGGGTGGTGCCCGCCGTGTACCGGGAACTGGACCGCGCCGTGGCCGAGGCGGGGGGCGCGCCTGGGTCGGCCGCCTCGCCGGGGCCATCGCCGGTGCCCGCGTTCCTGCGCTTCGGCAGCTGGGTGGGGGCCGACCGGGACGGCAACCCGTTCGTGACCGCGCAGGTCACCCGGGAGACCGCGGCCATCCAGGCTGACCATATCCTGCGCGCGCTGGAGAACGCCACGACGAGGATCGGCCGGGCGCTGACGCTGCACGAGGCGACCACGCCGCCGGGCGCCGCGCTGCGGCGCGCCCTCGCCGCCGCCTCGGCCGCCCACCCGGAGCTCCTGGCCGAGATCTCCGCCAGGTCGCCGCAGGAGCCGTACCGGACCTACCTGCTGTATGCCGCGCAGCGACTGGCCGCCACCCGGGCGCGGCACGCCGACCTGGCGTACCCGGGGCCGGCTGAGTACCTCGCCGACCTGCGCCTGGTCCGGCAGTCGCTGGTCGAGGCGGGCGCCGGCCAGCAGGCGTTCGGCGAGCTGCAGAACCTCATCTGGCAAGCCGAGACGTTTGGCTTCCACCTGGCGGGCCTGGAGATCAGGCAGCACAGCCAGGTGCACGCCCGGGCCCTGCGCGAACTGCGCGCCCTCGGCCCGTCCGGCGCGCTCAAGGCCGGCCTCGGACGCGGCGGATCCTGGTCGGCCGAGACCGAGGAGGTGCTGGCCACCTTCCGCGCGGTCGCCTGGGTGCAGGACCGGTTCGGGGCGGCGGCGTGCCGGCGCTACGTGGTGAGCTTCACCCGTTCGGCCGGCGACATCGCCGCGGTCTACGAGCTCGCCCGGTACGCCGCGGCGGGCGGGCCGGTACCCGTGCTTGATGTCGTGCCGCTGTTCGAGAGCGCGGCGGACCTGGCGAACGCGCCGGACGTACTGGCCGGCATGCTCGCGCTGCCGCCAGTCGCGGAGCGGCTGGCGGCCACCGGCCGCAGGCTCGAGGCGATGCTCGGGTACTCCGACTCGGCCAAGGAACTCGGGCCGGCCAGCGCGACCCTCCGGTTGTACGACACCCAGGCCAGGCTCGCCGAATGGGCGGCGGCCCGCGACGTGCGACTGACCTTGTTCCACGGCCGGGGCGGTGCGCTCGGCCGGGGCGGCGGTCCGGCCGGCCGCGCGGTGCTCGCGCAGGCGCCGCGCTCGGTGGGCGGATCCTTCAAGGTCACCGAGCAAGGCGAGGTAATCTTCGCCAGGTATGGCCAGTCGGCGATCGCGAAGCGGCACCTGGAGCAGGTCGGCTCCGCGGTCCTGCTTGCCTCGTCCGCACGGATCGCGGAGCGGACCGCCGCCGCGGCGGCCAGCTACCGGGGTATCGCCGACCGGATCGACAAGGCCGCGTGCGCCGCCTTCCGTGGGCTGGTCGAAGCGGACGGCTTCGCCGAGTGGTTCGCCCGCATCAGCCCGCTGCAGGAGATCGGCGGCCTGCGGATCGGCTCGCGCCCGGCCAAGCGGGGCCTTGAGCCCGCGGCTCCGGAGACCTCGAGCGCCCCCGTCGTTGACCTGGACGACCTGCGGGCGATTCCCTGGGTCTTCGCCTGGTCGCAGACGCGGATGAACCTGCCCGGCTGGTTCGGCCTGGGCAGCGGGCTCGCCGCCATCACCGGCGACGGCGACGGCGACGGCGAAGGGGTCCTGCGGCTGGCCTACCGCGAGTGGCCGCTGTTCGGGGTGCTGCTGGACAACGCGGCGATGAGCCTGGCCAAGACGGACCGGCCGATCGCGGCGCGCTATCTCGCCCTCGGCGGCCGGGACGACCTGACCGCGCTCGTGCTCGCCGAGTACGACCTGACCAGGCGGCTGGTGCTGGCCGTCACCGGCCACGACCGGCTGCTCGCCGACCGGCCGGTGCTGTCCCGCGCCGTCGCCCTGCGCGATCCCTACGTGGACGCGCTTTCCTACCTGCAACTGCGGGCGCTGGCGGCCCTGCGCGCGCCGGGACCGCAGATCCCGGCCGTCGAGCGCGAGCGCCTGGAACGGCTGCTCCTGCTCACGGTCAACGGGGTCGCGGCCGGGCTGCAGAACACCGGGTGACCGCTCTGCTCCTGCGCATCTGGCTCCTTGGCATCCGGCTCCTTGGCATCCGGCTCCTGCGCATCCGGCTCCTGCGCATCCGGCTCCTGCGCATCCGGCTCCTGCGCATCTAGCTCCTGCGCAGCACCGCGGCCTGTTTCTCCAGCGGAAGGATCTCGGAGCCGAATTCCGGGTACGCGTCCAGCCAGAGCCCCAGAACCTTCCGCATGTCCGGCACGATGAGGTCGTCTACGACGACGGTGGCCGCCGGGCTGAAAGACCCGCTCAGCAACGGCAGCGCCGGATAGCGGGCCTGGTGACCGGTGGCCGCGGGCGGCCCGTCGACGAAGAGGAGATCGATCCCCGCCAGGTCCTCCCAGGCCCGCCTCGCGTACCACGAGTAGGTCTCGCCATCCAGGCTGAAGCCCTCCAGCGGGGCGTCGCGTACCTCGGCGAGGTCGCCGACGTCGTGCCTGGCCAGGAAGTCGCGGGTCTTGCCGCCGAACACCGGGTCGTGGTCCAGCGCGATGATCCGGCCGTCGATCTTGAACCGGCGCATCGCCAGCGCGAGCCACAGCGTGGACGCGCCGCTGCCGCATTCCACGATGAGCGACGGGCGTTCGGCGATAACCAGGTCGACCAGCACGACGATCAGGTCCGGCGACGCGGCCCAGACCCGGGTCGCGGGCAGCACGTCGCTGGCCGGCAGCATAGCGCTCAGGTTCTGCAGCGCTTCCAGCTGCCGGAACGTCTGCCTGATCTCTTTCCTGATCTCTTGCTTAAGGTCGGCGCCGACTCGCTGCACGGTCTCGCGCGTCTCCTTGGTCTGGCGGTCCAGGTTGCCGATCCGGCTGGCCAGGTCGAGGTTGTGCCTGATCAGCAGGACCAGGCCGCCAAGCAGCGGCCCCAGTGCCATCAGGGCCACCGTCGGGACCGCGCCCGCGCCGGTAGCCAGCGCCAGCCCGAGCGCGCCGGCCAGCCATACGATGACCAGCACGGCTACGGTCTGGACGCGCACGAACTGCCGGATCAGCCGGCGCATGGGCGGACTCCTCTATCCTGTGGCGTTCGTACCGCCTGTCTATCCTGCGGCGTTCACGCCGCCTGCCAGCCCCCCGCGAACTGCCCTTACCTTACTGCGTGATCCGCCCGAGCCCCCGGTTACGGATAGGCTGCCGGGGTGAGTGAGACGCAATGGCGCACGCACCGGCTCGAGCTGGACGACCAGACACTGCGGGAATGGGATGCCGCCGTGCTCGCCGCCGACGCCGAGGCGATCGTCCTTGACCGATCGGCGTTCTATCCCGGCGGCGGCGGGCAACCGCCCGACCACGGCGTCCTGCTATGGGGCGGCGTTCAGACGCGGATCGTGGGTGCGCGCAAGGGCGATGACCTGTACCTGATCCCGGCCGAGGGCGACCCGCTTCCGGGACCGGGCACCGCCGTGCACGGCGCCGTCGAGGATGAGCGCCGGACCGCGCTGATGCGCACGCACTCCGGCCTGCACATCCTCTGCGGGGTAGTGTTCCGTGACTTCGGGGCGCTGGTCACCGGGGGCAACATGGAGCCGCTGACCGCGCGGATGGACTTCAACCTGCCCGAACTGCCCGAGGGTTTCCGGGACGCGGTGGAGGCGGCGTGCAACGCGGAGGTCCACGCCGATCGGCGCATCGACGTGCGCGTGCTGCCCCGGGACGAGGCGTTTGCCCTGCCCGACATCATCCGCACGGCCACGAACCTGGTGCCCCCGGAGGTCAAGGAGGTCCGGATCATCGACATCGTCGGCCTCGACCAGCAGGCGGACGGCGGAACGCACGTCGCCTCCACGCGCCAGGTCGGCCGGATCCAGGTCGTCAAGGTCGAGAGCAAGGGCAAGGGCTTCCGCCGCCTGCGCATCCAGGTCAGCGACTAGCCCAGAACCCGTGGCCCGGCCGTATCCTTGTCCCTCCACCCCCATCGCTCACATCAACCCCGTCGGCATCCTCTGCTAGTCCATGGTTGTCGCAACCAACCAGAAGAACTGGTAGTAAGCGGCAACCATAGGTTGAAACAGGCCTTAGCTGGCCGCTGCGTCCTCCACCCCGGAGGCCGGACGCTCGGCCACGGTGCCTGACGCCGGACGGTCGGCCGCCGCCTCGGCGGTCGGCTTCCTGACCAGTACCAGGCCAAGGGCCAGGCAGGCGAACGGCACCGCCGAGATCGCGTACCTGTAGTCCATCTCGTGCGCCGCGATCGGCACTACCAGGTTGACGAGCGCGACGCCCCAGGCCAGGGCCGCGTACCCGCCGCCGCGCCGCCGCCTGAACAGCCCGGCCAGCCCGCCGATCATGACCAGGAGGAAGACGACCCCGGGGAACCAGACCGGCTCCTGGTACAGCATGATCAGGTACGCCCACGGCTGGACCGCGCGCGTGTTCGACCCCGTGTGCGCGTACTCGTACTCATCATCGGCCTGGAACCGGTCGAGCCGCGGGATATACGGGGTGGCGGTGAAGTGCAGCGACAGGTAGCTCTCCGACCTGTCGGTCGCGACGAAGGTCAGCAGCACGCCCTCGCCGACGGTCCTGGCGTAGTCCAGCGGCTGGGCCTCGATGGCGCGCTCCGCGAACTCCATGGCCAGGTTGTTGTTGTAGGCGTTGATTCCCGGGTGCTTGTCGACCAGGTACCAGGCGCCCTGGGCCCAGAGATAGTCGGCGGGCGTGCGCTCGTCCAGCAGCGCGGACACCGACCAGGCCGGGGCGGGCCCGGTCGGGTGGTCCGGCTGGTTCTGCGGGCACAGCGGGACCAGGTTGGCGGGCGGCTTGATGACCGCGCAGTTGGCGAACGACATGGTGCGTGACCACAGGAACATGCCGGTGGTGTTGGTGATGTCGAACTGCCCGTACTCGGAGAAGAACAGGAGCATGTAACCGAGCAGCGGGACCGCGAACGCGGTGACGCACGCGGTGATAACCCGCCAGCCGACCCGCCGGACCAGCAGGAAGATGAGAATGACGAGGAACACCGGGGCGCCGTTACCGCGGATCACCGAAGCCCAGGAGATGAGCACGCCGACGGCCGCCGCCTGCCAGATCGCGGGCCTGGGCGCGACGATGAGGATCGCGACGGCGATCATGAGCACGAGCGTGAACAGGGTGTCGGGCAGGATGGAGGATTCCATCCAGATCTCCCGCGAGTCGAACAGCGTCGGCGCGGCGGCCAGCGTCGCCCCCCAGGCCGGAAGCCCGCGGCTGCGCAGCAGCCCGTAGACGATCGTCGCCAGCGCGATGCCCATCAGGTGCTGGAGCGTGGTCACGAGCAGCAGGCTGTGAAGCGGGCTGAGCACCCACAGCAGCAGCGGATACCCGGCCGGCCTGATCTGGCTGAGGGGAGTGAGATGGATGCCCTCCGCCATGTACCCGAACGAATCCTGGATCAGCGGGACGGGTGTGAAGGCGAGCGCGGCGATGACCCGCGGCAGGACCGAGGCGAGCGCCGCGACGGCGAACAGCCGGTGGTTCCGCCACAGCGTGGCCGGAGTCAGGCTCGCCCCGGCGCGCGCCGCCAGCGCGGCGGGCCCGTCCCAGGAGATCTCCGGCGGCCACAGCCGCCAGCTCCGCCGCGGTTCCGCGACGCCGCTATCATCGGCGGCGCCGCGCTTGCTCGTGCCGAGACCGGTCAACGACCACCCTCCTCCCAGCACCTGAACAATAGTGGGTGAGCATGCGAAGCGAGAACCACGCGCCAGGCCAGACGGCCGGGCCAGGCCGCAGGGCCCTGGACCAGGCCGCGCTCCGGCACGCCGTCGTCCGTCCGGGCAGCCTATGGCGGGACGTCGAGGTGGTCGGCGTCACCGGATCGACCAACGCCGACCTGCTGGCCTGGGCGGCGGGCGGCGCGCCGGAGGGAATCGTGCTCGCCGCCGAGGAGCAGAGCGCGGGCCGGGGCCGCATGGGCCGCGCCTGGGTGTCCCCGCCGCGCGCGGCCCTGACGTTCTCGGTGCTGCTGAGGCCCGGTGCCGTGCCGCCCGCCCGCCGCGGCTGGATACCGCTGCTGGCCGGGGTGGCCGTGGCTTCGGCGGTCCGCGAGGTCACCGCGGTGCAGGCCCGGCTGAAATGGCCGAACGACGTGCTGGCCGGCGACGCGAAACTCGGCGGGATCCTGGCGGAAGCGGCCGGCGACGCCGTGGTCGTCGGCATCGGCCTGAACGTGTCCACGGAGCCGGACGAGCTACCGGGTAGCGCACCGGGCCTAGGCCCGACAGGCCCCGCAGGCCCCCCGGGTCCCCCGGGCCGCCCGGGTCTCCCGGGTCTCCCGGGTCTCCCGGGTCTCCCGGGTCCGGGGGGCTCGCTGGCCGCGACGTCGCTACGCGCCGTGGGCGCTGCCACCCTGGACCGCGACCTGCTGCTCACCGGCATCCTGGGCGAACTCGAGCATTGGTACCTGGCCTGGCGCCGGGCCGGGGGAGACCCCGGGCGCTGCGGGCTGGCCGAGGAGTACCCGCGGCTGTCCGGCACGATCGGCCGGCTGGTCCGGGTGGAGTTGCCCGGTGGTCGGCTCATCCAGGGCCTGGCCACCGGGATCGACCCGGTTGGCCGGCTGCTCGTCCGCATGCCCGACGGCGAACTGCCGGTAGCGGTCGGCGATGTCGTGCACGTGCGCTGAGCGCTGTCCGCCCGTGCCACTATGTGCGGTATGGCCCCTGAGTTCCCGCTGACCGCCGACGAGCAGCCCGTGCTGCTGCTCCATCCGCACTGGAAGACGCTGATCCGCCCGTTCCTGCTCGCGGTCATCGTGGTCGCCGCGGCGCTCGTCGGGGAGGCGGCCATCACCGGCAAGCATGCGGCGGCCGAACGGCTCGCGGTGGCGGTGGTCGCCATCCTCGTGCTGATGGTGTGGCTGGCGGTGCCGGTGCTGCGCTGGCGGACCACGACCTACCAGCTGACCACGAGGCGGCTGCGGATGCGGGAGGGCATCGTGACCCGCCGCGGCCGTGACATCCCGCTGGTGCGGATCAACGACGTGTCCTTCGAGAAGGGGATTCTCGACCGGCTGCTCGGCGCCGGCCGGCTGGTGGTGGAGTCGGCGGGCGAGCACGGCCAGATCCTGCTCAACGACATCCCGCACGTCGAACAGGTGCAGGGCACGCTGTTCCGGCTGGTGGAGCAGGAGCAGCGGCGGCTCGAGCGCGAGCAGCGGAACCAACCGTTAGCGCCCTAGCCGCTCGCGATTCGCACCGTGGCCGACCGGCCGAGCACGAGGTTGCCGACATCCTGCGCGGTCACGGCGAAGTACGGTCCTGCTGAGTTGACCGTGATCACGGTCTCGAAGCCGCCGCGCGGCTGGGAGCCGACCTTGGCCAGCGCGTCCGCCGTCTTCCCGGCCAGCACCGTCCAGGTGTTCACCTCGGTCGCCCCGTTCCAGCTGGCGTACACGACCGAACCTCCGGCCGGGTTCACCCGCGCCGCCGCGGCGGGCTTGTCCGTCGGGTGCCCGGTCCAGCCCGCGGTGAAGGCCCGGTAGGACTGGTCGCCGACCGGGAACTGGCCGTCCAGGATCAGCACGCCCTTCGCGGTGAACTGCGAGAAGTACGGCAGGTTGCCCCAGCCGACCAGCACCGCGCCGTCGGCGAGCACCTGCACGCTGCCCTGGTTGGCGGCCGCCAGGCCCGCCGGGTGGATGTAGCTGCGCCGCAGCGTGGCCCGCATGGCGGCGATGTCCAGGCTCAGCAGGATGGCCCTGGACTGCGGCTCCTTCCGCGGGGAGCCGCCGTCGTCGAAGATGCTGAGCTTGTCCTGGCCCTGCGAGAGGACATGGTGCTGGAACCAGAACGTCGTGCCAGGACCCATCGTGAAACTGGACCGCTTCCCGCCGAGCTGCCAGGCGACCTGTCCGGTGGAGCGGGACACCTTGTAGACCGTGCTGGTGTTCCGGGCCGAGACCAGCAGGTCGCCGTCCGGTGCGATCGAGATCGAGTTGATGTGGAAGTAGTCGAACGGTGCCGCCGCGGTCCCGCCGGAGAAGGAGACATAGGTGTCGGTCACCGGCACGTAGTCGAGGCTGCTCCACTCGAACAGCACCCGGCCGCTCGAGATGTCGATCTCCTGGACCACGCCGGACAGGGCTACGCCCTGAGTCGGGCCGCCCAGGCGGGACAGGTCGGTCGTCACCGGCCGGTAGGCGGTGACGAGCCCGGTGTCCTGCGGGCTGATGACGAACTCGTGCAGGTCGGCCTCGAGCCCGTCACCCGCGCTGACCGTGGCGATCGTGCGGTACGACGTGTCGGCGATGATCGCCTTACCCGCCCCGGTGCCCCTGGTGATCCGCCCTTCCCACCAGGTGAGCACCGGCTTGCCCCGGTAGCTCTGGACCTTGAGGTCCACCCGCGCCATGCCCTTGCTGGCCGGGAACCCGGTGTTCGGCGAGTACCAGACGATGCCGCCGTGCCGGTCCAGGATCATCAGCCCCGGCGTGCCGGGCCCGCTGCGGGGATACCCGGACGGCGTGAGGATAAAGTACGGCGGGTCCGAGGCTCCGGCCGTGCCGTAGTTGGCGATGGTCAGCGCGGGCGGGGTGAGGTCAGGCCGGCGACGAAGTGCAGGACCGCGCCCGTGTCGTCCGGCGCCGGCGTGCTCGCCGGAGCCGGGATGCTCGTGATGGCCGCCGCCAGGGCCCGCGGCCGCGCGTAACCGTACGCGCCCGCCGCGGCCAGACCGCCCACGCTGGCCACCGCCACTCCGCCCCGTCCGAGCAGTTGCCGACGGGTCAATCCGTGTGCGGCCAACTCCGCCCTCCTCATCCTCAGTCCTAGCGGCCGTTACGGGAGAAGTTATAGACAGGACTTACGTGCTCCATGGGCGTTAATCTGCGCCATGAGCTGCGGGAACGCTTCTCACGGCGGGTTAGCCTGCTGGCTAGGGGAACTTCCTGGTCCTCAAGGAGGACCATGTTGAACCTGCTCGTGGTTCTGCTCGGTGCATGCACCATCATGCTCCAGAGTCTCCGCAGGTCATTGCACCTATATGTCCGACACGCCGATGTAAGTTAGGCATAGCCAAACTTTCCGATTTGTCCGGCCGCAATAAGGCCGACGGCCTGCCTCGCCGGCCGGGGACAGCCCGCTCAGCTAGCTTCCCGGCGGCGGCTAGCCTGGGAGCATGAGCTGGGAACTGCCCGAGGCGATCTCGGTACGCGAGGTCGGGCCGAGGGACGGGCTGCAGAACGAGGAGCCGGTCCCGACCGACGCGAAGGTGGCCCTCCTGGACACGCTGTCCTCGACCGGAGTGAAAAGGATCGAGGCGGTGTCGTTCGTGCGCCCGTCAGCGATCCCGCAGATGGCCGACGCGGAGGAAGTATGGAAGCGCGCGGCCCGGGCGCCGTCTGTCAGGTACTCGGCGCTGGTGCCCAACCTGCGCGGCGCCCTGCGGGCCCTTGACGCGGGCTTCACCGAGCTCGAGGCGGTCGTCTCGGCGTCCGAGACGCACAACCGCAAAAACGTCAACCGGTCCACCGGGCAGTCGCTCGACGAGATCGCCGAGATCATCTCCGAGGCGCACGCGCGCGGCGCGACGCTGCAGGTCATCGTATCCACCGCGTGGGGCTGCCCGTACGAGGGCGACGTCCCGGTGGCTCGCACGGTATCCGTCGCCGGGCGGGCTATCGCCGACGGGGCGGACTCGGCCTCGTTCGGCGACACGACCGGCATGGCCACCCCGACCCGGGTCCGGGCCCTGGTGGGGGCGTTCCGGTCCGCGCACCCGGACACGAGCCTGAACCTGCACTTCCACAACACCCGGGGTACCGGCCTGGCCAACGTCCTGGCCGCCCTCGAGCTCGGCGTCGCCGACTTTGACGCGTCCGTCGGCGGCCTCGGCGGGTGCCCGTACGCGCCCGGCGCAACGGGCAACATCGCCACCGAGGAACTCGTCCACATGGTCGAGGACATGGGCGTGGCGACGGGGATCGACCTGGACGCGATGATCGACGCGGCCGCCGAGGCGGAACGGATCGTCGGCCGCACCCTGCCCTCCCAGGTCCTCCGCGCCGGCCCCCGGACGAGGACAATCGCTCCATGACCGACTTCGGAAAGCTCCGGGAGACCATCGAGCAGGGCGGGGCTCCCCGCTACCACGAGGCGGCCGCCGCGCGCGGCAAGCTGTTCGCGCGGGAGCGGATCGCGCGCCTGGTCGACGAGGGCAGCTTCACCGAGGACGGCCGGTACGCGAACGCCCTGGCCGACGGGCTGCCCGCCGACGGCGTCATCACGGGCACCGCGACCCTCGCCGGCCGGACGGTGGCGGTGATGGCGAACGATTCCACGGTCAAGGCCGGGTCTTGGGGCGCCCGCACCGTAGAGAAGATCATCCGGATCATCGAGAAGGCCTACGACGCCGCGATCCCGATGATCTACCTCGTCGACTCCGCGGGCGCGCGGATTACCGATCAGGTGGACATGTTCCCCGGCCGCCGCCACGCGGGGCGGATCTTCCGTACCCAGATCCGCGCCTCGGGTTCGATCCCGCAGGTCTGCGCCCTGTTCGGGCCGTCGGCGGCGGGCGGTGCGTACATCCCGTCGTTCTGCGATTTCACCGCCATGGTGGACGGCAACGCCTCGATGTACCTGGGCAGCCCGCGCATGGTCGAGATGGTGGTCAGCGAGAAGACGACGCTGGAGGAAATGGGCGGGGCCAGGCTGCACTGCACGGTCTCGGGCAGCGGTCACTTCCTCGCGGCGAACGAGCAGGAGGCTCTCGACGCCGTAAAGCGCTACCTGTCCTACCTGCCGCAGAACTGGGCGCAGTCGCCGCCGCCGGCCGAGGCTAGGCCGCCCAAGCCCACCGACCTGCGCGCGCTGGTCCCGGCGAGCGAGCGCGTCGCGTTCGACATGCGACGCTACGTCCGCGGCCTGGTCGACGAGGACTCCTTCTTCGAGATCCACGCGCTGTGGGCCAGGGAGGTCGTCACCGGATTCGGCAGGCTGGCCGGGCACGCGATCGGCGTGATCGCCAACAACCCCCTGCACAAGGGCGGGGTCCTGTTTGTCGACTCGGCCGACAAGGCCGCCCGGTTCATCCAGGTCTGCGACGCGTTCGGGCTCCCGCTGCTGTTCCTCGCGGACGTGCCGGGCTTCATGGTCGGCACCGCCGTCGAGCGGCAGGGCATCATCAAGCACGGCGCGAGGATGATCGCCGCGATGTCCGACGCCACCGTGCCGAAGATCTGCGTCGTGGTCCGGAAGGCCTACGGCGCGGGCCTGTACGCGATGGCGGGCCCGGGGTTCGACCCGGACGCCACGCTGGCGCTGCCGACCGCGAAGATCGCGGTGATGGGAGCCGAGGCGGCGGTGAACGCGGTCTACGCGGGCAAGCTCGAGCAGATCGCCGACGAGCAGGAGCGCGCGGCCGAGACCGAGCGGCTGCGCCGCGACTACGAGCAGGACATCGACATCCTCCGCCTGGCCTCCGAACTCGTCGTCGACGACATCGTCGAGCCGGAAGACCTGCGCGAAGCACTGGAGCGCCGGTTCGAAGCCGCCCGCGGCAAGGATCGCACCCCGCCCCGCCGCCGGCACGGCATCAGCCCCGCCTGAATCCCTACCGGCGCCACCCGGCCTGACCGAGTCCGAAACCGGATCAAGTCGTAAACGGTTCCTTGAAACCGGGCATATATTTTACCGTTCCTTTACTATTTAGCTATGACGCGCGTGCTGCTCGCCGAGGATGACACGTCCATCTCCGAACCCCTGTCCCGGGCCCTGCGCCGGGAGGGGTACGAGGTGGACGTCACCGTGGACGGGCCGGCGACGCTCAACCGCGCCCTCGGGGACGGCGTCGACCTGATCTTGCTGGATATCGGGCTGCCGGAACTGGACGGGCTCGAGGTGTGCAGGCGCGTCCGGGCCGGCGGGCATTCCGTGCCCGTACTGATCCTCACCGCCCGCGCCGACGAGGTGGACACGGTCGTGGGGCTGGACGCCGGCGCCGATGATTACGTCACCAAGCCGTTCCGGCTCGCGGAACTCCTGGCCAGGGTCCGGGCCCTGCTCCGGCGCGGTACGGCCGAAGGCTCCGCGGTGCTCGGCGTGCGGATCGACGCCGACGCCCGCCGGGCCTGGCTCGGCGACACCGAACTCGACCTGACCACCAAGGAATTCGACCTGCTCTGGATCCTGCTGCGGGAAGCCGGCCGGGTGGTCACCCGCGAGCAGATCATGCGCGAGGTCTGGGACGCGAAATGGTGGACGTCCACCAAGACCCTCGACATGCACATTTCCTGGCTGCGGCGCAAGCTCGGCGATGACGCGCACAGCCCCAGGTACATCACCACGGTCCGCGGCGTCGGGTTCCGCTTTGAACGCGGCGACTGAGCGAGCGGGCTAGCCCCGGAAAGGCGAGCAGGGCCAGCCAGGGGCAAGTACGGGGCAAAACAAGAGGCGAGACAGGCGAGCGGGCTGATGCGCAGGAGGCTGTGGTTCTCCATCTCCGCCGTGGCGGCGGTCGCGGTCCTGGTACTCGGCGTCCCCGCGCTGGTGGCCTCGGCCGCCCACCACCCTCTCCCGGTGGCCGTCATCGCCGCGCTGATGGCCGCCACCGCGGTCCTGGCCGCCTGGCTGTCGGCGTTTCTCGCGGCCCGGCTCGCCCGGCCGGTCGAGGAACTCGCGGAGGCGGCCAGGCGGCTCGGCGCCGGGGACCCGCGCCCGCTCGGCCGCAGGTACGGGCTGACCGACCTGGATCAGGTGGCCGACGGGCTCGATAGCTCGGCCCGGCGCCTGTCCAGCCTGATCGCTGCGGACCGCGACCTCGCCGTGGACGCCTCGCACCAGCTCCGCACTCCGCTGACCGCCATCTCGATGCGCCTGGAAGAGATGATCGCGGCGGCGGACGACCCCGACGTGGTCAGGGAAGAAGGCCGGGCCGCCCTGGCCCAGGCCGAACGCCTGGCGGACGTCGTCACCCAGCTGCTCAGCCCGGCCCGGGCGACGGCGGCGCACGCCGCGCTGACCGGTATCGACGAGATAGTCCGACAGCAGGTCAGCGAGTGGGAGCCCGCGTTCAGGCGGGCGCGGCGCAAGCTCGAGGTGATCGGCGCGCGCGGCCTGCAGGCGCACGTCACGCCCGGCGGCCTAGCCCAGGTGCTCGCGACCCTGCTGGACAACGCGCTCATGCACGGCGGGGGCACGGTGACCATCCAGACGTCGCAGAGCGCGCGTTCGGTGGTGATCGAGGTTCGGGACGAGGGTAAGGGCGTGCCGCCCGAACTGGTGTCGCGCATCTTCGAGCGGAGCGTGAGCGGCCGCCCGGAGGGCACCGGGCTCGGCCTGGCGCTGGCCCGGACCATGGCGGCCGCCGACGGCGGGCGGATCGTGCTGGTCAAGGCGAAGCCTGCCACGTTCGGCGTCTTCCTGCCCAGGGAGCCGCTGCGGCCGGGCAGCCAGGCCGTGCGCGGCCCCGCGTAGCTGGTCGCGGCGCCGGCCGGCTCAGGAGCCAGGGTCGATCATCGATTTGACCAGAGTTCCCTGCTGAACTTCGGCGGCATATTGCTTGCCGAGCAGGCCGAACTGGAGCATGGCCTCAGCGGTGCGTTGGATCCGCGTCTCATCCACCGGGCCGACCGGAAAATCGGGCAGCGCCATAACCGCGGTCACCTGACCCGGAAGCCCGTCGGATTCCCCTAGGGCCGCCTCGACGGCAGGACGGTCGCTGT
This sequence comes from uncultured Actinomycetes bacterium, assembly GCA_963847965.1. GTDB lineage: Bacteria > Actinomycetota > Actinomycetes > Streptosporangiales > Streptosporangiaceae > Palsa-504. The sequence goes on along the minus strand of CAWKCG010000039.1, from coordinate 277,146 downwards.
CGGCGAGCGCCTGCCCCTCCTCGATCGCGCGCACGAACGCCGCCGCGGTCTTCGGGTACTTCTCCGCCCACGCCTGGGTGGCCACGTAACCGTCGATCGGGAAGTTCAGGGTCGCGCCTTGGTCAAGGTCAGCCAACTCCCGCTCGCCGTATCGCTCTGCCGCGAGGGAGACGTAAGGCTCGGCGAGAAACGCCGCAGCCCAGGCGCCGTCGTGCAGCGCCGCGGGCATCGCGGGGAAGCCTGCCGGGTCCGTTACGAATGTCACCTTCCCGGGCGGGATGCCGTGTTCGGCCAGCAGCGCGCTGATAAGCAGCGTGCCGATGCTGTTGGTTCCGTTGAGCCCGATCTTCTTTCCTAGCAGATCGGTGACGCTCCTGATCGGGGAGTCCGCGGGGATGACTAGCACGCGCGTATCCGGTTGCAAGGCCGAGGCCTCAGCGAGGATGCGGAACCTGGCTCCTGCCGCCTGCGCCGCGATGTAGGCCACGTAGCTTCCGGCCGTGATATCGACCTCGCCCTTCAGCTGGTCGGCGATGATCGCCGCGCTGCTGGCTATCTTCTTGATCGTTACGTGCAGCCCCTGCTGGGCGAAGAAGCCGTTGTCCTGCGCAACGTACAGGCCGGCCAGGTCGGCGGCCGGCAGGGCGGCCACCGTGACGTCCGGCTCCTCGGGCCTGGACAACGCGCTCAAGGCCACGCTGCCGGATACGGTGGTGCATCCTGCGGCCAGGACGGTGATTGCCGCCGCGATGAGCGATGCCGCATGGCGGTCCCAGGTCTTCATCCTTGCCCCCCCGGCAGTACGGACCCGGCATTTCACGACATAGTAGCGTTCGGGCTCCGCGCCGACGGTCAACCGGCAGGTTTGTTTCCCTTTCTGTGACCGAAATGTTCCGGCTGATCATGAATGCAATTAGGGGGACAAAAGGAACATGATTGGCGCTGCTCTACTGCGGCCGGGAACCGATCTCGTCCGCAGCAGTGCGTAACCGGCTAAAGGCGCGGCGCCTCGGAATCGGCCGGGGTCAGTTCCTCCCAGGGCGGGCCGTAGCTGGGCGGCACGACATCGGCCGCCGCGGCGGCCGCCAGCACGGGCGCCGGGGCGAGGAAGACCCACTTCTTGTACGCGAAGTACCGGAAGATCGTCCCGAGCCCGGTTCCCAGGACGCTGGCCGCGTTGTACGCCAGCGCCGACTTGTAGCCGAGTCCGTAGGTGGTCACCGCGATGACCACCTCGGCGATGGCCAGGCCGACGACGTTCAGGACGACGAACAGCGTCCCCTCGCGCAGCAGGGCCTGGTTGACCCGGTGCCTGAACGTCCAGAACCTGCTGCCCAGGTACGTGACAATAGTGGCCGCGGTGATGGACAGCGCCTTGGCGCTGAGCGCCCCGATGCCCACGGCCTCGTGCAGGTAGGCCGCCCCGCCGAGGTCGATGATCGCCCCGGTCACCCCGACCACGCCGAACTTCGCCAGTTCGGGGATCAGCTCGGTGAAGCGCTGGCGCAGGTCGGCGAGCCTGAGCATACGAAACGGTCCTTCCGGCAAGGCGTCACAACATAAACCCGCGCGTCAAACCCCCGTGCAGGCTTCAAGCCAAGACCTGCACATGGTACCGGCTGCAAGGAGCTACCGCCTCCGCCTTCCCTAAGGGCAGGCTGTGAAACATCCGAGAATTTCGCGATGTCAGCCGGCCAGGTGCGTCTCCCGCCCGGTCCCGGCGATCAAGTGCCAGCCGAGGTAGACCGCGGAAGTGATCAGGAACCCTGCCTCGAACGTCACGTCGCCGAACGACGGCACGTGCGTCGGCACCAGCCCGACGTACTCGGTCTGGTTGGAGAACAGGTAGATCGAGATGCCCATCCCGGCGAGCATGGCGACCGGCCCCGCCCAGTTCGTCCGCCGCTTGTCGAACAGCAGGGACTCGTCCGGGTTGCGCCGCAGCAGCATGTCGCAGAAGTAGACGGCCAGCCAGGGCGAGATCCAGTAGGCGATGACCAGCAGGAAGTTCTCGTACTTGGTGCCCGCGTTAGCCAGCCCGCCCCAGGCCAGGAAGAACCCGATGGCGCCGAACCCGAGCGCGACGATCGCCCGGCGCAGCGACAGCGGCAGCTTGATGCCGGCCGCGTTGAACGACAGCGCGCCGGAGTAGATGTTGAGCACGTTCGCCGCGACGGCGCCGATCGCGATGCACAGCAGCGTGAGGTCGGCCAGCGGCGTGGCCAGCAGCCCGGTGAAGGCGCCGGTCGGGTTGCTGCCGAGCGCGCTGCTCGCGCTGACCACGGTGCCGGCCGCTGCGCCGACGATCTCGAGGAAGGCGCACGAAATGAAGAGCCCGAGCCCGGCCCACCAGGCGACTGCCGCCTTGCTCACCGACGGCTGCATGTACCGGGTGTAGTCGGACGCGTAAGGATTCCACCCCGCCGCGTACCCGAACGACGCGCCGAGCGTCAGCAGGAACCCGCCAGGGATCGTGTGGTGGACCGCGCCCGGGTGGGCCTTGCTCAAGATGACGATCGACGCGATCACGAAGATGACGGCGAGCACCGGGAACGCGTAGCGCTCGAACAGGTGCACCAGGTTGTAGCCGAAAAACGCCACCGCCACCTGCACCAGCACGATGATGAGCAGGCAGAGCACCAGCGGCATGTGGGTGAGAACGTTCAGCGCGAACGTACCGCTGATGCTGTTCACCGCGAACCAGCCGATCCCGGCGGTGACCGACATCAGCCCGGCCGGCAGCGCGTTGGCCCAGTAGCCGAAGCCGAACCTGCTCAGCACCATCTGCGGCACCCCGTACGCGGGGCCGCGCATCGACAGCACGCCCTGGATGATCCCGCCGATCCCGCTGCCCAGGATGAGGGCCAGCGCGGCCGCCCACAGCGACAGGCCGAACCCCGCGACCGCGAGCACGCCGACGAAGATCGTGGCGAACTCCATGTTCGGCGAGGTCCAGGTCCAGAAGAGCTGCAGGGGCCTGCCGTGCCGCTCGTTCAGCGGGATGAACTCCGCGCCGCCCGGCTCGATGGTCATTACCTGGGTGCCGTAGCTGCCCTCGCGGACGAGCACGCCCGTCGCTGCGTCACTGCCGTGTGTTACATCCTGGTCGCGTGTTGCCATCTGCGGTGCGCCCTTCAGGAGGCCATGATCATGAAGTGTCTCACCCAGGTAATGGACTAAAAAAGCCCCTTTTTCTCCGAACGACCTGTGGTGCCCGGTCCAGGCCATGCGCGCGGCTCACGGGGGTCCCGTAAGGTACGGTCCGTGACCGATTCCGCGGACGTGCCGGTCCCGCCGCCTTCGGCCCCGCCGGGCGTGCCCGTGGTGGGCATGGTGGGCGCCTGGCCAGCTGGCCAGGATGACCGCAGAGGCCGCCACCGGCCTCGGCGTCGGTTTCCGGGTGCTGGCCGGTTCGGTCACCGACAGCGCGGCCCAGGTAGCCGCCGGGACCGTCATCGGGGACTGCCGCTCGCTCGATGACCTGCGCGCCTTCGCCGCTGGATGCGACGTCCTGACCTTCGACCACGAGCACGTGCCTGCGGGGCACCTGGCCGCGCTCGAGCGGGCCGGAGTCCGGGTGCGGCCCCCGGCCGCGGCGCTGCGCTTCACCCAGGACAAGCTGGCCATGCGCCAGCGGCTGACCGGCCTCGGCATCGGGAGTCCCCGGTATGCGCCGGTCGCCGGCCTGGCCGAGGTCGAGGAGTTCACGGCGGGCGCCTGGCCGGTCGTGCTGAAGGCGGTCAGCGGCGGCTACGACGGCCGCGGCGTCTGGGTCTGCGAATCGCCGGCCGAGGCCGCGCAGGTGCTCGCGCACGGGATCGACCTGATCGCGGAGGAGCACGTCGCGTTCGACCGCGAACTCGCGGTGCTCGCGGCCCGCTCGCCGCACGGGCAGGGCGCGGTCTACCCGGTGGTGCAGACCGTCCAGCGCGACGGCATCTGCCGTGAGGTGCTGGCCCCCGCGCCCGGCCTGGCGCCCGCGCGGGCGGCTCAGGCGCAGGCGCTCGCGCTCCGGATCGCCGCCGAGCTCGGCGTGACCGGGCTGCTCGCGGTGGAGCTGTTCGAGACCTCCCGCGGGCTGCTCGTCAACGAACTCGCGATGCGCCCGCACAACTGCGGGCACTGGACGATCGAGGGCGCGCGCACCTCCCAGTTCGAGCAGCACCTGCGGGCCGTGCTGGACCTGCCGCTCGGTTCCCCCGTGCTGGCCGCCCCGGCCGCGGTGCTGGCCAACGTCCTCGGCGGCGACGACGCGGACGTCTACGACCGGTACCTCCACGTGATGGCCGCCGACCCGGCGGTCAAGGTGCACATGTACGGCAAGGAGGTGCGCCCGGGCCGCAAGATCGGCCACGTCACGGTGATAGGAAGCCGCGATCATGCCGATCACGCGGAACTGGCGGACCGGGCCAGGCGCGCCGCCAGCTATCTCCGCTGGGGCAGGGAGGACGGCGAGTGACCGGTACCAGCGCGTCAGCCCAATCCCCCCGCTCTACCGTTCCGCCCCCCTCCGCCCCTCCGCCCATCGTCGGGATCGTCATGGGCAGCGATTCGGACTGGCCGGTGATGCGGGCCGCGGCCGAGGCGCTCGAAGAGTTCGCCGTCCCCTACGAGGCGGACGTGGTGTCGGCCCACCGGATGCCGCGCGACATGATCGAGTACGGGTCCTCGGCGGAGGCCCGCGGGCTGCGGGTGATCATCGCGGGCGCCGGCGGCGCCGCGCACCTGCCCGGCATGCTCGCCGCGGTCACGCCGCTGCCCGTGATCGGCGTGCCGGTTCCGCTGGCCAACCTGGGCGGACTCGATTCCCTGCTCTCGATCGTCCAGATGCCGGCCGGCATCCCGGTCGCGACCGTGGCGGTCGGCGGGGCGCGCAACGCTGGCCTGCTCGCCGTGCGCATCCTCGGCGCCGCGCCCGGGCCAGAAGGCGAGGCGCTGCGCGCCAGGCTGGTCTCGTTCGCGGAGGGCCTGGCCGAGGCGGCCCGCGCCAAGGGCGCCGCCCTGCGCGACCGCGACCTGGGCCGATAGGGCCCCCCTTTAGCAAAGCCGCTGGACGCGGGCCGTTTCCTCGGCAACCCTTGGACGGAAGGGATCCGATCCACGGGAGGGGTGAGGAGGAGGCGGCGATGAGCATCGGCGCCACGCTGGCCGCGGCCCGTCGCCGGTCCGGGCTGACCCTCAGCGAGGTCAGCACCCGCGCCGGTGTCATGGAGCCCATCATCCAGGGTATAGAGCACGATGACTACGCTGCGTGCGGCGGTGACTCCATAGCGCGGGCCCATATCCGCGCCATCGCCGGCGCTGTGGGGGAGGATCCTGTGCCGCTGATGGACGAGTTCAACGAGAGGTGGCAATCCGCGGACGACACCGCCGCGGACGAAATTCCCGGGGACGTCACGACGCTGGTGCCGGACCTCGCGCCCGCGCCGCCGCCCAGGACTCGCGAGCGGCGCCGGGTCCGGTGGACGGCAGCCCTGGCCGTGCTGGTCCTGGCCGTCCTGGGGTTCGCCAGCTACAAGTTCGCCGCCGGCGTGGGCCGGGCGCACCACGCGGCCGCCGCGACCACCCCGCGCCCGTCCCACATCGCCAGCCAGCCCGCCGCGGTGCCCTCCGTCACCCCGAGCGTCCAGGTCACCACGGCCCAGCCCTCCCCGTCCATTACTCCCTCGCCCACCCCGCCGCCCGTGCGCACCCTGACCCCGGCCAGCGTGGCGGCGTTCGGCCCTGGCGGTACGGCGGACGGCGACAACCCGCAGACCGCGGCCCGGGCGATCAGCGGCGACCCGGCCACGCCGTGGGTGAGCGACTGGTACGCCAGCGCGGACCTCAATAGCCAGGGGGGTACGGGCCTGCTGCTCGACCTGGGCCGGACGGTAACGGTCACGTCCGTGCGACTCTCGCTGGCCTGGCCCGGCGCCGACCTCCAACTGCGCCTGGGCGACAGCCCGGTCCTGTCCGACCTGCGCTCGGCGGCCAGCCGGACCGACGCCGGCGGCATCGTGAGCCTCTCGCTGTCTTCCCCAGTGCAGGCCCGCTACCTGCTCATCTGGTTCACCGTCCTCCCGCCGGACACCTCGGGCACCTACCAGGCCAGCGTCTACAACATCACCGTCCAAGGTCAGCCCTGACCTAACCAGCCTGTACCACAGGGGAGTGGTACAATCGTCATGTGACCACCGAGGAAGCCATTGACCGGATCAACGAGCTGCTCGCCAGCACCGATCCGGAGACCGTCAACACGTCCATGCGGATACCGAAGGCGCTGCGCGACGCCGCCGCGCTGGCCGTCAGCGAACTTGGCGTGGCGCCCTCTACCACGGTGATGACGGCCAACGCGCTGCGCTCGCTGCTGGAGGCGACGGTGGGTCTGGCGAACCTCGAGCTCCACTACGAGGAGTACCCGCAGTTCCGCCCGACCCTGGCCGACCTGGCCGTCGTCGCGGCCGAGTGGGCTGGCAGCCCGCTGGCGGAGCGGCCTGACCTGCTGCGCCGGTACGCCGAGGAGATCGTGCGGCGGCACCCGGACGCGGAGCCCGAGGACGTGGTGCTGTGGGCCGAGGCGCGCGAGTACACCGGCGCGGAGAAGAAGAAGGACGCGGGAGCGGACCAGGCGGACCGACGGGGCGCTGCATGAACGTGAAGCGGGTCGTCCTGCTGGACAACGAGGCCGTGCAGGCGCTGCGCGATCCGGCGCACCGCAAGCACCAGCGCGTGCTCGGCGAAGTAGAATTCACGTTGAGGCGCGCGGTACGCGCCGTGCGAGTCCGCGTTGCGGTGCCTGCCGCGGTCCGGGTGGAGGCAGGCTGGGACAGGACCGCCGCGGCCTGGGCGTTCATCAACCGGTTCCCGATCACCGACATCCCGCTCGACCCCGGCCACGCCGATGTCGCGGCCGGTATCGCGAACAGAACGGGAGTCTCGATTGCCGACGCGCACCTCGGCGCCGCGATCAAGGCCGCGGAAGCGGACCATGTCACGGTCCTCACCAGCGACCCCGCTGACATGCGGAAGGTGGCAGAGGGCAGGCGCATCGAGGTCGTAGCGCTGTAGCGTGCGCCGCGGTCCTCTTCCCGGCCGCCTGGCCGCGCGGCTTACGATCGTGCCATGAGCCTTGACTTCCCGCCGTTCGCGCTGTCCGAAGAGCACGACGCGCTGCGCGAATCGGTCCGCGCCCTGGCCGACGACAAGATCGCCCCGCGGGCCGCGGAAGTCGACCGGACCGGCGAGTTCCCCTGGGACGTCTACGAGGCGCTGGTCAAGGCCGACCTGCACGCCGTGCACATTCCGGAGGTCTACGGCGGCGCCGGCGCCGACGCGATCGCCGCCGCGATCGTCATCGAGGAGGTGGCCCGGGCCTGCGCCTCATCGTCGCTCATCCCGTCGGTGAACAAGCTGGGCACGATGCCGCTCATGCTCGCCGCGTCCGAGGAGGTCAAGGCCGCCTACCTGCCGCCGGTCGCGCGCGGGGAGGCGATGTTCTCCTACGCGCTGTCCGAGCCCGAGGCGGGATCCGACGCGGCGGCCATGACGACCAGGGCGGTGCGTTCCGATTCCGGCTACGTGCTGAACGGCGTGAAGCGGTGGATCACCAACGCCGGGGTGTCGAAGTACTACACGGTGATGGCGGTCACCGACCCGTCGAAGGGCCCGAACGGGATCTCGGCGTTCGTCCTTGAGGACGGGGACCCGGGGTTCTCGTTCGGCGCACCCGAGCACAAGCTCGGCATCAAGGGCTCGCCGACCAGGGAGCTGTACTTCGACGACTGCGCGATCCCGGAGTCTCGCCTCGTCGGCACCGAGGGGGAGGGGTTCAAGATCGCGCTCCGCACGCTGGACCACACCCGGATCACAATCGCCGCGCAGGCCCTGGGCATCGCCCAGGGCGCGCTGGACTACGCGCTCGGCTACGTCAGGGAACGCAAGCAGTTCGGCCGTGCCATCGCGGAGTTCCAGGGCCTGCAGTTCATGCTGGCTGACATGGCGATGAAGCTAGAGGCGGCCCGCCAGCTCACCTACGCGGCGGCGGCCAGGTCAGACCGGGCGATGGCCGGCGAGAAGGTCGATGACCTGACCTTCTTCTCCTCGGCGTGCAAGTGCCTGGCGTCCGACGTGGCGATGTCGGTGACCACCGACGCAGTTCAGCTACTCGGCGGCTACGGCTACGTCAACGACTTCCCGGTCGAGCGCATGATGCGCGACGCGAAGATCACCCAGATCTACGAGGGCACCAACCAGATCCAGCGCATGGTCATGGCCCGCCAGCTCCTCAAGTAGGCGCCTCGCTCACGCTCTGCTGCTCACTTGGTTCGCCTGCCCGTCCTGTCCAGAACGCCGGCTTGGATGACGCGGCTCGGGAAACCTCGTCGTGCGTGGGCCTTGCGGGGCCGTGTGGTGGAGGTACCGTAGAGCAGGTGCGGTCGTGGCGGGTGGGCCCTGGCCGCGGTCTCGTTGCTCTGGACCCTGGTGACGTGAGCCCGGGCGGTGTGCCCGGGAGATGCCCGGGAGGACACAGCGACGATGGGAACTGCACCTGGCCTTGTTGCCCTGGCGTCTGGCCGCGCCCCGGTTGCGGGCGGGGTGCCTGCCGCCGTTGATCCGTCGGCGGCTGGCTTTGGTGCGCTGGCGCGGCAGGTGCGGGCGATGGGCCTGCTTGACCGCAGGCCGGGCTATTACCGGGTGAAGATCACCGTGACGATCGTGGCGTTCTTGGCTGGGTGGGCCCTGTTCGTGATGGCCGGCAACTCGTGGGCGGCGCTGGCGGTCGCCCCGCTGGTGGGGGTGATGTTCACCCAGCTGGGCTTCCTCGGCCATGATGCGGGGCACAATCAGGTTTTCCGGGCGCGCTGGCGTAATCGGCTGCTCGGCCTGATCGTGGCGAATGCGCTGATCGGGCTGAGCTTTGGCTGGTGGGTGCCCAAGCACAGCGCCCACCATGCCCATCCCAACGAGGTGGGCCGCGATCCTGATATCGGCGAGGGAGTCGCCGTGCCGGGAACCGGGCGCGGCCCGCTGGCGTCGTGGCTGGCCCGCTGGCAGGCGCCGCTGTTTTTCCCGCTGATGCTGCTGCGGAGCACCGGCATGCACGTCCTGGGGATCAAGCGGCTGCTGCGGCGGCGAGACCGTGCCTCGGCGGTAGAAGCCTCTTTGATCATGCTGCATGCCGCGGTGTACCTGACGGTGGTGCTGTGGGTGCTCTCCCCGCTTAAGGCACTGGCTTTCGTCGCCGTGCAGCAGGCGGTCTTCTCGGTGTACCTGGGCGTCAGTTTCGCGCCCAACCACAAGGGGATGCCGGTCATCGAATCGGCCACGGCGGCCGGCTTTGCCCGCCGCCAGGTGGTCACGGCCCGGAATATCAGGGGCGGCTGGTTTACCACCTTCATGCTCGGCGGCCTTAACTTCCAGATCGAGCATCACCTGTTCGAGTCGATGCCCCGGCCCAATCTGCGCCGGGTCCAGGGCCTGGTCAGGGACTTCTGCCTAGCGGCCGATCTGGGTTACTGCGAGGACAGCTTCGCCGGGTCATTCCGCCAGATCCTCCATCACCTTAGCGACGCTGGAGCAGCCGCCAGCCGCCGTCCCGGCTGATCAGTCAAACGGCGTCCCCTGGCCGGGATAGGACACGGGGCGGCGGGTACTCCGCGTAGTGTCGCAGGGCGACGGCGACGATGAACGGCCAGCAGGTCTCGGTCGGCGACGATCGCGTTTCGTGATCCCGCCCGTGGTAATGTCGGATTACCGCTCCGGACCTCGGTGGCTGATGGCGCTTGCTGACTGCGGCGCCGCCGAGATGCTCGGAGCGTTCGATGCTGGGATCGGGTAAGACCGGCACGGTTCGTGCCCGTGTAACGGCCGGCCCGGCGCGCAGCCGGGACGCCGGCCTCTACCGCCGTTACGCCGTCGGGCTGTATAGGCAGGCGCTGCTGAGCCGCGGCGACCCGGCGCTGTCCGGGCATGGCGCCTGTGACGTCATCGTCAATGAATACGCGCTGGCCCGGATCCCGGAGCACGGCGAAGACCATGCACGTTACCGCCTGACAGAATCGGTCCTCCGGCGCTGCAGGAAGGTAGTAAGCCGGGCGGCGGCCGGGGCGGCCGCTAGTGCAGCGCGCCGCCTGCTCCGGGATGAGGGACAGTAATGTCGCGGGCCGTTGTCGCGGACCCGCTGAAGAGCAGGAGAAAGTGATGCGGACACTCGGATACGTCACGGCGATCACCATGGCAGCCGCCGGAATGGCGCTTGGGCTGGTGGCGGTCAGATCGCTGCCGGATGCGCGGCGGTATGTAGCGATGAGGAAGATGTTAGTAATACACAGGCGACCGGGCCTGATGCTCCCGGCTGTCGCCCTTCATGTGCCCGCGGATCAGATGCCCGGGCGCCGCTCGTTCAGGTCGATGATCTACTCGACCGGTCGGCCCCAGGTCGGCCACCGGACAGCTCGCCGGTGAACAGACCCGGCCTCGTCCAGCCCGCGGACTACCGGCAGGTGATGAGCACTGGCATCGGCATCACTCTGGTCGCGGCTGGGGCGATCTTGCGGTTTGCCGTCCCCGCAACGTTCATCCACGACCTGAATATGCACATCATCAGCGTCATCGTGATGCTGGTCGGCGTCTTCGGCCTGCTGCTGTCGCTGCTGGTCTGGGGCCCGCTGAGCCGTCGCCGCAACCACTCCGGCGGTTACGGCCGCGGGCGCCGCCGACGCGGGCGGCGTCGTCCGGCTGTCGCTGGCCTCGCCGGTGCAGGCCCGCTACCTGCTCATCTGGTTCACCGTGCTACCGCCGGACACCTCAGGCACCTACCAGGTCAGCGTCTACGACATCACCGTCCAGGGCCAGCCCTGAAGCAGTTATGTACCACGCGGCGTCGACGAACTCAGCAAGGGCATCGCCAAGGACAGGCGGCAGAGGACCGTCGTTACCCGACGGACCCTTCCATCTGCAGCTCGATCAGCCGGTTCAGCTCGAGTGCGTATTCCATCGGCAGTTCGCGCGCGATCGGCTCGACAAAGCCGCGCACGACGGTGGCCGCGGCCTCGTCCTCGGTCATGCCGCGGCTCATCAGGTAGAACAGCTGGTCCTCGGAGATCTTCGACACGCTGGCCTCGTGGCCCATCTCCACGTCGTCTTCGCGGATGTCCACGTAGGGATAGGTGTCGGACCGGCTGATCGTGTCCACCAGCAGCGCGTCGCACTTGACCGTGGACTTGGAATGCGCCGCGCCCTCCTGTACCTGGACCAGGCCCCGGTAGGACGTGCGGCCGCCGGCTCTGGCCACGGACTTGGAGATGATCTGGGAGGAGGTGTTCGGCGCGCAGTGCACCATCTTGGCGCCGGCGTCCTGGTGCTGGCCTTCGCCCGCGAACGCGACGGACAGGGTCTCTCCCCTGGCGTGCTCGCCCATCAGGTAGATGGCCGGGTACTTCATGGTGACCTTGGAGCCGATGTTGCCGTCGATCCACTCCATGCTCGCGCCGGCCTGTGCCACGGCCCGCTTGGTGACCAGGTTGTAGACGTTATTCGACCAGTTCTGGATCGTCGTGTAGCGGCAGTGACCGCCGGTCTTGACAATGATCTCAACGACCGCGGAGTGCAGCGAGTCGGAGGAGTAGATCGGCGCGGTACAGCCCTCCACGTAGTGCACGCTGGCACCCTCGTCCACGATGATCAGGGTCCGCTCGAACTGGCCCATGTTCTCGGTGTTGATCCGGAAGTAGGCCTGCAGAGGGATGTCCACGTGCACGCCCTTCGGTACGTAGATGAAGCTGCCGCCGGACCAGACCGCGGTGTTCAGCGCGGCGAACTTGTTGTCGCCCACCGGGATGATCGTCGCGAAGTACTCCTGGAAAAGGTCCGGGTGCTCCTTGAGCGCGGTGTCGGTGTCCAGGAAGATGACACCCTTCTCCGCCAGGTCCTCGCGGATCGTGTGGTAGACGACTTCGCTTTCGTACTGCGCGGCGACGCCGCCGATGAGCCGCTGCCTCTCCGCCTCGGGGATGCCCAGCTTGTCGTAGGTGCTCTTGATGTCCGCGGGCAGGTCGTCCCAGCTGGCGGCCTGCTTCTCGGTCGACCGGACGAAGTACTTGATGTTTTCGAAATCGATGCCAGTCAGATCCGCGCCCCAGTCGGGCATCGGCTTGCGCCGGAACAGCTTCAGGCCCTTCAGCCGCAGGTCCAGCATCCACTCCGGTTCGTCCTTCAGTGCCGAGATGTCCCGGACGACCTCCTCGGACAGACCCCGGCGCGCAGACTCGCCCGCCACGTCCGAGTCGGCCCAGCCGAACTTGTAACGCTCCAGCCCCTCAAGCTCGGGGTGCGCGATTGCCGTCATGCGGAGATGCCTCCGGACTCAGTTGTTGTCGTATCGGCGGCGGTGCTGATCGTGGTATTGCCGGTGTGCATGAGCGGCGGCGCGGCGCGGTGACATGCGCAGCGCATATCCCGTCACCGTGCGTGATCGTCGCGAGGGGCTGCGCGGGAGTGCCAGAAAGACGGCCGGATGCCCCGGTCTGCGCCTGGCGCAGCTGCGGGTATCCCGGTCGGCAAGCTCCAGTCTCCATGCTTTAAAGACTACCACTGATTCTAGAAATATATTGCTAGTTTCTTACTACCTGCGTGCTTCCGGATCTCCGGGCCACCTGGCAAGTCCCGCAACCTCGCCCTATACGGAAAGCGCCAGGATGACTAGGCTATTTCTAGCTGTCCCCGGACCCCGGTAGCTTCCGAAATTGCTTCCAGCTCCGGGAGGCATGTGATGCCGTGCGGTCTTCGGGGCCTTCCTCGCCGCGGACCTCCGCCGCAGGCGCCCGGACAATGCCGCAGGCGCGATCGCCTGCCCGTCCACTTTGACTCAGGCCTGCGCGGCCGGACGCCTAGCCGCCTGGCCAACCGGCTTGCGATATTCCGGGACCCTTATTCATCTGTGCCACCAGCTGGAAGGATGCAGCAATGCTGGGCTTCGCCGCAGCTGTCCTGTTCATCATCGCGTTCCTGCTTAATGCGACGTCTACCGCCACCAGCGCGGTCTTTTCCCCGACGAGCCTGCTGCTGGTCGGGCTGGCCTGCCTCGCCCTCCACCTCGCCGGCGTGGGCACGAAGTGGTCCGTTCCGCGGCGCCGGACCCGCCGCTGACCGGCAATCACGAGGTAACCGTCAGGTACACCGCTCCAGCGTAGGAGGTAGAAATGCGAATCGGAACAGTGCTGCTCATCGTGTGGCTGGTCATCGGCGCCATCGCCGGCGGCCAGCGCCACTACTACACCAGCTCCAACCCGGACTGCGCCAAGGCGAGCACGATCGCCGTGACGGTTCTGGCGGGCCCGCTCAACTACACCGGCGTGAATCCGAAAGTCTCGTGCACGCCCAGTAAATGAAAGATCATGATTCAGAACGAGCTGTGGTGACACCCTTGCGCAGGACTGTCACCACAGTCCGTTCTGAAGGTAAGTGCTCTTTGCCTTTCGGCACCATCAGGTAAGCGGATTCAGGTCAGGCCTGGCCGCCGCCGTGTGGTACCGGCAGGCCATGATCGCGTGATGGTGGCCTAGCGCGACGCGGGTAGGATCTACGGCCCGAGTTCCAGGCCCGGACGGGGCTGGCGGCGGCCCTGCTCGGTGTCAGGCAGACGCCGGTGGGGCCTGCCCGCGGTGGGGCCGGTAAGGGTTTCTGACCCGTCGATGAAGGCCTGGGCCAGGTCGGACAGGCGGCGGTTGCTGGCCCTGGCCTGGTCACGCAGCAGGGTGAACGCCTGGTCCATGTCCACCCCGAGGCGCTCGGCGAGCTTGCCCTTGGCCTGCTCGATGATGACCCGGCTGGTCAGCGCGGTCTGCAGCTGCTCGTTCACGGTGTCGCTGTGCCGCATGCTGCGCTCGTGCAGCAAGCTGATGGTGGCCACGTCGGCCAGCGCCTGGCCGACGCGGATGTCGGCGGGGGCCAGGGCGCCCGCATCGGCACCGAACAGGTTCAGCGCGCCGATGACCTGCTCGCGCAGCCGCATCGGCAGGGCCTGCACGGCGGCGAACCCGGCCTGGCGGGCGGCCGGCGCGAACCGCGGCCAGCGCTGCGCGGCGGCGGCCAGGTCCGCGGCGGCGACGGGCCGGCCGGTGCGGAAGCAGTCCAGGCAGGGACCCTGATCGTTTTGCAGCTGGAACAGCTCAAGCAGCCGGGCGGCTTCGCTGGAGGCGGCCACCACGCGCAGCTCACCGCGCGGGTCGGCCAGCAGCAGCCCGGCGGCCGACACGTCCAGCAGCTGCACGCTGCGGTCGGTCAGCACGTGCAGGAAGTCGATCACGTCGAAGCCGGCCACCAGCGTGTCAGTCAGCTCAACGAACGTCTCCGACAGCAGCTCTCCGTTCATCACCGCTCACCCTCTCCAGAAGGACAACAGATCTGCTGCGGGAGCCCCGGGCGAGCGGTGGGCACGCTGGCGCCCGGCGGATGCTTCATGCGTCACCATCCTGGGACGGCTCGGGGTCAGGGCGGAGTCGCAGACGGCGAGCCACGATGTCACGGGCAACGTCGGTCAGCCGGAGATCATTGACATAAGCATAGGCCCGCAACCGCACGAATGCGTCCGCGATGCCGACGCCGAGCTGCTCGGTGAGCATCCCGGTGGCCTGGTCGATCTCGGCCCGGTGCAGGGCCAGGTCGGCGGGCTGGCCGCCGGGGCCGGTCTGTAGTCCCAGGCCTCCCGCGGCCTGGTCCTGCGCGTCGAGCAGCAGCAGGGTCGCGGTATCGGCGAAGATCAGCGCATCACCCAGCTGGAATGCGCTCAGCGGGCCGGGCCGCTCCCGGTACAGGCCCAGCATCCCGGCGCTGATCGCCCCGATTCGCAGCGGGAACGCGAAGATCGCCTCCGCCCCGGCCTGACGTGCCGCCGGGGCGAAAACCGGCCAGCGGTGCGCGGCGTCCACTGTGGCCAGATCCGAGGCAAGCACGGGCCCGCCGGAGGCAGACACATCCTGGCCCGGGCCCTCTCCCAGGGTCAGCTGGAGTTCGGCGAGCTGCTCGCTGACCTCATCAGTTACCCACATGAGGTGACCCGGCTGAGCGCCGCGCGCGGCGCTCAGCCAGGCCCCGGCGACCTCAACTGCGGCGACGGCCGCCGCGCACACATCCCCGGCTGACACGCGGCCGCCGCGGCGGGCGGCCTGCCCTGCGACCAGGCCCCAGATCCTGCCCGGGCGGCTACCTGTCATCCGCGCAGCCAGCGAAGAGGATCCCGCGGCAGGCCCCCGCTCCGCCGCGTTGCGGGCAGCTGGCCGGAAAGCCAGGCCCACCCAGGGCGGTCACCGGCCCTGCTGTGCGGCCGCGGGTGGTGGTGACGCTCCCGCCCCTCCCGCCTGCTGCCGCGGGTTACCGTGGTCCGCTCCGGAAGGCCTGCGTTCCTGACCGCACGACGGTACGCGGCCAGCGCATCCTGCCGGGGCGCCGCATCGGCACGACCACCCGCCGGGAGCGTCCCGCGCTGCCGAGTGCCTCTTCCACGCTGGCATGAACCGAGAAGTCACCGACCAGCCGGGTAACGGCAAGAACCCGCAGCACCGGCTGCCGCGGTGCGGCTAGCAGCAGGTCACCTCCGGCGTGCCGGGCGTGCGTGCGCCCGCGCGCTAGCGCTGCCACGCCGCTGGAGTCGATGAACTCCAGGGCCGCTAGGTCCACGATGATCTGCGGCTCACGGGCCGCGACAGTCACCAGCGCAGCCGCGACACCCGCGGCGTCTACCAGGTCAAGCTCCCCGCGCAATGCGACAACGACATGGCCGTCGCATTCGCGGGTACTCAGATCCACGCTGAACATCGGTGCGCCTTCCTGCTACAGCAACAAGGCGGGGTCCCGGCCCAGCGGCTAGTTCGCCAGCTTCCACCATGAACTCTACGCCCAGCACCCGCCCATGTTCTATCCCGGCGATGCACTGTTAACGGCTCCGAAGGCGCGGGCTCTCGTGGCAGCGACACGATCGAATGCCGGGGCACGGGCAAGGATCCCGCAGTCCGGTCAGGGGGATGCCCTAGACTGAACGCGCCACAGCGTGGCCCGATCTGGTGACGGCTCGGGGGTCGCTACGGAAGGGCTCGTCACGCCGATTCAGGCGATGAGCCGGGCTATCGCGAGGTACTGGCAGGCCGCGGCGGCGCAGACGTAGGTGTGAAAGACCTCGTGGTAGCCGAACACCGACGGGTACGGGTCGGGCCGACGGTGATGGTAGGAAAGCGTTCCGGCGGTGTAGAGCAGGCCACCCGCGAGCATCAGTACCCCCGGTGCGACGCCGGCATGGATCCACACCCACGGCAACGCGATGACGGCTGCCCAGCCCAACCCAAGGAACGTCGCGCCGACCAGGCGCTCTGGTGCGCTCATCCACGTCAGGTGGATCGAGGCCGCGGTGAGTGTCAGTGTCCACATCACGATCAGGCAGGCCAGCCCGAAGGTGCCGGGTGTATCCAGGAGGAAAGCGGGAGTTGCCGTGCCTGCGATGAGGAAGAAGATCATCGCATGGTCCAGCCGCTGCAGGCGCCGCCTCCAGGTATCAGTCCAGGTACCGCGGTGATACAGCGCGCTGATCCCGAACAGCGCGCTGACGCTTACTGAGTAGACGGCGACAGCCGTGATCTGCGTGGCTCCGCGCGTGCGGGCCAGCAGCAGCGGGCCGAGCACCAGCGACGCCCCGAACCAGAGCAGGTGCAGCCAGCCACGCAGGACAGGCTTGGCGTAGTAGACGCCGCGCCGGACGTCGTACAGCGGACCCGCCGCCGGGGATTTCGTGACTGTCAACGTCGGCCTCCATCTCATGTCGCGTCTCCGGATAGACCGGG
Source organism: uncultured Actinomycetes bacterium (assembly GCA_963847965.1). Lineage (GTDB taxonomy): Bacteria > Actinomycetota > Actinomycetes > Streptosporangiales > Streptosporangiaceae > Palsa-504. Next base: position 260,335 of record CAWKCG010000039.1, on the reverse strand, counting down.
CCGGTTCAGCCAGGCATGCGGATCAAAATCTGGCGATCGGGAGGATGGCTCAGGGTATTCCGCCGGGGGCGGGCGCATCGGCCGGGCCAGCACCCCGCCAGCTGACCCGGGTCACTACGCACGCTGCGTCACCGACCGGAGCCGGGTTCAACGATCGTTTCCTGCCGTCCGGGCGTATCCAGGCTGCGGAACCGGTCGTTCTCCAGGACCGCCGCGACATCCGCGGCTGCGGCCCTCTTCCTCTCCCCGAGGCGCGAGCCGTCGTAGCCGCCGGGGCGGATCGAATGGATCAGCCGGCGCGGGTTCGGCGGGCCACCACGCGCCAGCAGCGACACCAGCAGCGACAGCAGCAGGCCGAGGACACCGGCAAGCATCAGCACGACACCTACGACGTGCACGTTCAGGCCGTGCGGGGAACCTGCCGCCACGGCGAACCGCAAGACCGCGCCAGCCGCGATCAGGAAGATGCCCGTCCCGGTACGCATCGCCCGCCCGCCCGCCGGCGGCCGACTGCCCTGGCGCCGCCCGGCAGGCGTATTCACCGGTCCGCCCAACCGAGCCGCCGGCCAGTGTCAGCCCGGCCGGTGACCAGGCGGCAGTCCAGCGGGAGCGCCGCGCCGGCGATGATGACGGAGCTTTGTGATCTCCGGCCGCCGGCCAGCGCAGGCCGACCAGCGGCCGGCCAGGGAACGATCCATGCGGTGATGCTCATAACCGGCTCCTCAGCCAGTGGCGGATCTCGCGTGCGCGGGCAGCCGGTCTTACCTGGCAGATCGCGGTGCGCGAGGCACCTGCCGGGGGCTTTCGCCATCCTTTGCCTGGCGCCTTGCGGGCTCCGGCCCGGACGCACAAAAAATCCGGATCCTGCGCTGCTCCCGCGATGTTCACGGGAGCAGCTGCCGGGGTCCGGAGCAGCATTCCCAGCATACGCTCCGCCGGGCCCCGCGAACAGAGCCCTACAGCGCACCACCCGCCCGGTGACAGTACCCGGAACCTGCTGGCGCGCCTGCTGGATGCGCCCGCCGGGCCCGGGCGTTCTCCGAAGCGCTGACCGCCGACAACCTCGACATCGGCAACCGGCTGCCCCACCTCCTAGGGCTGCGGGCCGAGCGGCCGGTCCACCGCTACGGCGTGGCCCTCCTGGCCGTGCTCGCGGGCGTCCTGCTGATCGCTGTCCGGGTCACCCGCGTGCCCCTCGCCGCTCGGTCGAAGATCGGCATCACCTGCCCGTCTGTGGTTGAATTGAGCCTGGAAGCCTGGACCCCGCTTCGCCCGGATACCGGCAGGTAATGTCACCACTTCGGCGGAAGCGGCAGTTATGAAGGTCCACGGCCGTGCCCCGGTTCTGGTCCAGGCCAGAGCGGATGCCCTGGGCGGGCTCGTCCCGGCGGAGGCTCCTGGTCCGCGCGGGGTGGCTGCGGCCCGGCTGGCCGGCCTGCCGGGTGCTTGCGCGGAGGAACCTTTCAAGCGCGTGGCGTGGCTGGCCGCGACGGTCCTGGGTATGCCGCTGGCGTTCGTCACGATCGACGGCGAGTTCTTCTCCTCCGGGGCGGACATTCCCGGTGCCCCGGATGTGGCAGGCCGGCCGGGCCCGACTGAGCAGGCATTGTGCCAGTCGGTGATCGACTCCGGGGACAAGCTGGTCCTCGGCGGCACCCAGCTGGACCCGCGGATGAGCGGCAGATGCCCGGCCGGGGCTGCGGGCGTGGCCGCGTGGGCCGGGTTCCCGGTCCGCGACCCGGACGGGCGCGTGGCGGGAGCGCTGTGCGTGGCTGACCACCTGCCCCGTCACTGGAGTACCAGGGACGTGGCGGTCTTGGAGACCTTGGCCCAGGTCGCCGCCGGCGAAGTCGCGCTGCAGGCCGCATTGCGGCAGGGCGCCGAACGCGCCGCGCTGGCCCGGACGCTGCAGGAGAGCCTGCTGCCGCCGCGGCTGCCGGACATCCCGGGCCTGACGGTCGCGGCCCGGTATGCGGCCGGAGGGACGGGCGCAGAGGTTCTCGGTGACTTCTACGACGTATTCCCCTCGGTACGGGGGAGCTGGGGAATAGTGGTCGGCGACGTGTGCGGCAAGGGAGTCCCGGCTGCCAAGAGCACCGCGCTGGCCCGCTACACCGTCCGGGCGCAGGCACACCGGCAGATGCGGCCGAGCCTGATCCTGGCTGCCTTGAACGAGGCGCTGCTGGGCTGGCTCACCGATGAACCGCGGTTCCTGACCGCGATTTATGCCACGGTCCGGTCCACTGCCGCCGGGGCCTCGGTGCAGATCAGCTCCGCGGGTCACCCCCTCGCCCTGGTGCGCCGCGCGGACGGGCGCGTGCGGGAATTCGGGCGGCCCGGAAACCTGCTCGGGCTGTTGCCCGATCCCGTGCTGCATGACTCACGGAGCATGCTGCGAGCCGGCGACAGCCTGATTATGTTTACCGACGGCGTCACCGAGGCCCGCAGCCATATCGACCGTGACCTCTACGGTGACCGGCTCCACGGCCTCATCGCCGGGCTCGGTGACATGTCCGCGGCGCGGATGGCCGAAGCCATCCAGCAAGCCACGCTGTCCTTCAGCGGCGGAAAGATCAGCGACGACACCGTCGCGCTGGTCCTCATGGTTCCCTGGCGCGATACGAGCGGCAGCCAGGGCGCTGGGCGCCTGGCATCCGGCGCGGCTGCTCCGGCGGGGGGCTTGGGGGCCCTCAGAAGAGGATGACGGGTCGGTGAGAGAAACCCGGCCGGCAAATCGCTGGGAAATCCCAGGGGTGCGGCGCGGCCCGTGGGGGCTGAGCCGGTGTCCTGCTTCTGCAAGCCCGAAAAGCCCTGCTGCGGGCGGCGGAATGCGCGGTGCGCGAGAATATGGGGTATCATAAAAGTATTGCTCCGGACCCCGGCAGCTGCACCCGCGATATCGGCGGGGGCAGCGGCAGGACCGGAACTTTTTTTTGCTCGTACACGGCACGGTGCCGGAAAGACGCCACGGCCCAAGGACGGTGAGGACCCCGGGAGAAACCCCCTTTCTCCCCGCCGCGATCTCCCCAGCATGACCGACCACCCGCGTACGTCACCTGGTCGCTGACTTAAGGAGTCGGTTATGGGCATCATCGCATGGATCGTTCTGGGCCTGGGCGCGGGCCTGCTGGCCAATATGGTCATCCCCGGCAGACGATCACAGGGCCTCATCGTGACCTGCCTGATCGGCGTGGCCGGGGCGCTGGGCGGCGGCTGGGCCGCCACCAAGCTGTTCCACATCCACACCCTGCACGGGTTCTTCAACCTGTCCACCTGGCTGACCGCCATCGCCGGCGCAGCGGTCCTGCTGCTCATCTTCCACCTGGCCAGCCGGTCCGGCGGGTCCCGCCGGCTCGCGCACCGCTGAGCACCGCCCGCACGGTGCTCCCCAGACGGCACCCACGTGCCGGCCCGCCCCGCCGCGCCGGATCCGGACCCCGGACCGGCGCGGCGGCGGGCGCCACGTCCAGTACCTCAGCTCACCGGAGACCATCATGATCATCATCGGGCTCGTCATCCTGGTCGCGGCGGTCGTGGCCGCCGTGGCCGGCGTGCTGTCCAACAGCGGCAGCGGGCACCTGCTCACCCACCACTTCGCCGTGTTCGGCTACCACCTGACCGGCTCGGACGGCACGCTGTTCCTGGCCGGCATCGTGGTCGGGGCCCTGGCCGTGGCCGGGCTGAGCCTGCTGCTGGCCGGCGCGCGCCGCACCGCCCGCCGCGGCCGCCAGGCCCGCCGCGGCCTGGCCCAGTCCCGCCGCCAGACCGCCGCCAGCCAGGACCGCGACGACCTGATCAGCCAGCGCGGAACCGCCCGCGCCGCCACGGCCCGCGACGAACAACACAACGACACCGCCAGCACGCCGGGTAACGGCCACCCCGGCCGCGACCGCGACCCCGGCGCAGATGCCAGCCACGGCCAGCACGGCAAATGGCACCCGTTCGGCCCCCGATCCGCCTCCCCGCAAGCCGCCGCCCCGCCCGTCCCAGCAGCAAACGGGCATACCCCCGAAGTCCCCGCCAGCGATACCCCCGCCGAACCATGAGCATCCTCAGGAAGATCAACACCCAGATATCCCCCGCCCCGTCCCGGACCGCGGCTACCAGCTGCTAGGAGCCGCAGTGATCATTCTCGGGCATCATCCTGCTCATTATCGGCTTCGCCTCCGGGATCGCGATTATCTGGACGATCGGACTCATCGTCGTCGTGATCGGCGCGATCCTGGCGCTCCTGGGGATGGCCGGTCACGCGGTCATGGACACCGGGGTGTCGCAGGGCTCCGGCCTCGGAGCTGAGCTTGAACGGGTGCAAGCTAGGCCTTCTGGGTGGCCAGGTGGCCCGTTGGCCAGGATGCGTGGCACTGCACCGTACGCCTGGTCTACGGTGTCTTGTATGGTTTCATCCTTCCGGTTTGGCGGGGGATGGGATCTAGGCCCCGCCGGCGCACTCACGCCTCGGCGGGGCCGCTGTCGTTACAGGCTCGGGTGAGGTTACACCGAAGTTGCACGGACTGTCCGGACCGCGGCGGATAACGCCGCACTCGACGGACAAAACGATGCCTTGACCTGGGTCCAGTCGTCCGCTCCCGATAAAAGTGCAGGTAGGCGGCGTGGAAGGACCGTTTGAGTGAGTGGTCAAGTCCACATGACAAACTGAACGGATCAAGGCAGTACATATTCGCGCAGTGCGCAGGAGACGACCGTGAGAAGAGACTCTGCAACGCAGACCAGCGGCGTCTCTACGGCCGGCGGCCCAGTGACTGGTCTCAGCCGCCGCCGCGTACTCGTGATCATCGGCGCCTTGATGCTGGGGATGTTCCTGGCGGCTCTGGATCAGACGATCGTCTCGACGGCGCTGCCGACGATCGTCGCCGACCTGCATGGCGCCTCGCACCTGTCCTGGATCGTCGTGGCCTATCTGCTGGCGGCGACGGTCTCCACACCGTTGTGGGGAAAGCTCGGCGACCAGTACGGCCGGAAGGGCTTCTTCCAGGCGGCCATCGTCATCTTCCTGGCCGGCTCGATCTGCTCGGGCCTCAGCCACAGCATGATCGAGCTCATCGCTTTCCGGGCGGTCCAGGGTCTGGGTGGTGGCGGGCTGATGGTCGGCACCCAGGCGATCGTGGGGGACGTGGTCTCTCCCCGTGAGCGCGGCCGCTACCAGGGTCTGTTCGGTGCCGTGTTCGGCGTGGCGAGCATCATCGGGCCGCTGCTCGGCGGCGTCTTCGTGGAGCAGCTGTCCTGGCGCTGGATCTTCTACATCAACGTCCCGATCGGCGCCGTCGCTCTCGCCGTCGTGGCCGTCCAGGTTCCGGGTCAGCTGCGCCGGGTTCACCACGTCATCGACTATCTCGGGACGGCCGTCCTGGTTCTCGCGGCGAGCTGTCTCGTGCTGTTCACGAGCCTTGGTGGCACGACCTACCGGTGGGGCTCGGCGACGATAATCGCTCTAGGTGCTGCCGGTGGCGTGCTAGTCGTGATCTTCGTCTTGGTGGAGCGGCGTGCGACCGAGCCGGTGCTGCCCCTGCACCTGTTTTCCATCCGGGCCTTCTCGGTCACCAGCGCCGTGGGCTTCATCGTCGGCTTCGCGATGTTCGGTGCCATCGTGTACCTGCCGGTGTTCTTCCAGATCGTGCACGGCGAGTCGCCGACGATCTCTGGTCTGCGGCTGCTGCCCCTGCTGGCCGGCCTGGTCGTGTTTTCCACCGCATCGGGGCTGATCATCACCAAGACAGGCCGCTACCGTGTCTTCCCGATCGTAGGGACCGGCCTGATGACCATCGGGCTCCTGCTCTTGTCGCGGATCGGAGCCGGCACGAGCTCGCTCGTCACAGCGCTGTACATGTTCGTGCTCGGGGTGGGCCTGGGTTGCGTGATGCAGGTACTCGTGCTCATCGTGCAGAACGCCGTCCCGTACTCCGAGCTCGGGGTCGCCACCTCAGGGGCGACATTCTTCCGGTCCATCGGCGGATCCTTCGGCACCGCGATCTTCGGCGCGATCTTCTCCAACGTACTGGTCGGCAACCTGGCCAGACACCTGCACGGCGCCAGGCTGCCAAGCGGGTTCGCGACCTCGAGCGTCACCCCGGCCCTCTTGCACACCCTGCCCCGGGCGGTCCAGCACGGCCTGGCCGCCGCCTACGCCGAGTCGATCCAGACGGTCTTCATCATCGCGGCGCCGATCGGCCTCATCGCATTCCTCGCGTCCTGGCTCATACCCCGTCTGGAGCTCCGGCGGGGAGTGCGAACCCCCCAGGTCAGCCCGGCAGACAGCGGAACCGATGTCCCAGCACCGCAACCCCTCGCGGGTCCGCCCGAGCCGCTCGTCCCAGATACCACGCACCGCTCGAGCTGACCGGCCCCTCGCCTGGAACGCTGAACCTCGCCAGCGACGAGGTGAATTGGCCCAGCCACGCGGAGCATGGCCCGCCATGACCAGGAACACCGGCAGGCCATCCGGCGGCCCGCCAGTCTCGAAACACATCTCCAGCATCTCCGTGCGGACTCCCCGCCACGGCACCTCCGGTCCTCCGCCCCGCTCAGCTCTGTCTCGTCATCGCGCCGGCACGGACGGCGAGCACCGGCTTCAGCCAGTTGACTATCACGCCAGGCTCGCTTGCTATAGTCACCAGCTAGCCTCAGGAGTACGATCTGAATCCTGACAGCGTGGTCGGGACCCCGCCTCGTAATGAGGAGGGGGACCAATGCCCGACACCAGGCCAGCCATCCGCGATCACCACGATCACGTCATCGTCACGCTCTGCGGGGAACTAGACATCGCCGACGCCGCGTGCCTGCGGGATGCGCTCACCGGAGCCGTCACCCAGAACCCTCACGTCGTCGCCGACCTGTCCGGCCTGGACTTCGTCGACTGCGCGGTCCTCGGGGTCCTGGTCCGGGCACGGGGGCAGGCCCTGGAAGCCGGCGGGGACCTGGTGCTCGCCGGGGCGCGGGGGAAAGCCCGGCGGGTTCTCGAGCTGCCGTTCATGACGGACCTGTTCCCCGTTTACGCAAGCGTGGACGAGGCAGTGATGGCGGCGGACGGCTTGGTGCTGCGCTAGCGGCTGGCGATCATCGCCGCCCTTGCGGCCTGCGGCTCCTGCAGGACCTGCGCCGCTTCCTGCTCGAGCCGCCCGCCCAGCTGCGGCCACGCACCGTCACCACTAGCCAGGCGAGGTCTAGGGTGTGGGCCTCGAGCCTGGCCGGGGCTGGTGGTGCTGCCCGGCGCCGGGGAGCCGCGGCCGGGGCCTGCCCGCGGTGGGGCCGGTAAGGGTTTCTGACCCGTCGATGAAGGCCTGGGCCAGGTCGGACAGGCGGCGGTTGCTGGCCCTGGCCTGGTCACGCAGCAGGGTGAACGCCTGGTCCATGTCCACCCCGAGGCGCTCGGCGAGCTTGCCCTTGGCCTGCTCGATGATGACCCGGCTGGTCAGCGCGGTCTGCAGCTGCTCGTTCACGGTGTCGCTGTGCCGCATGCTGCGCTCGTGCAGCAAGCTGATGGTGGCCACGTCGGCCAGCGCCTGGCCGACGCGGATGTCGGCGGGGGCCAGGGCGCCCGCATCGGCACCGAACAGGTTCAGCGCGCCGATGACCTGCTCGCGCAGCCGCATCGGCAGGGCCTGCACGGCGGCGAACCCGGCCTGGCGGGCGGCCGGCGCGAACCGCGGCCAGCGCTGCGCGGCGGCGGCCAGGTCCGCGGCGGCGACGGGCCGGCCGGTGCGGAAGCAGTCCAGGCAGGGACCCTGATCGTTTTGCAGCTGGAACAGCTCAAGCAGCCGGGCGGCTTCGCTGGAGGCGGCCACCACGCGCAGCTCACCGCGCGGGTCGGCCAGCAGCAGCCCGGCGGCCGACACGTCCAGCAGCTGCACGCTGCGGTCGGTCAGCACGTGCAGGAAGTCGATCACGTCGAAGCCGGCCACCAGCGTATCAGTCAGCTCAACGAACGTCTCCGACAGCAGCTCTCCGTTCATCACCGCTCACCCCTCAGCAGCTGCAGCAAGATTGGCCGGGTGCGTAGTAGTGCGTAGTAAAGGGCACGGTCACGGGTCGCGCCTGGCCGGGCTCGCCCGGCACGTGATCTCCGGCCTAGCCGGGTCATTCCCGTCTTCATGACTGGCCTCCGCATCTCGTGCTCGATGCACAAGGGGAGCGACGCAGGATCGCTAATCGCCTGCCGGGGTCGGCCCCGGCAGGTTTCGAGGCCACAGTCAGGTACGTGACTTGAGCCGGCAACGACGGCGGAGCGTCGCTCAGGGTTTCAGGCCGACTCCCACCGTTTCGAGAGCAGGCCCGCGCACTGCCGTGCCGATGTTGCCAGTTTACCCAGCTTCACGAACCGGAGCCATGTCATTGGCCGGGTTTGCGGCCTTGACGCCGGCTTCGCGGCAGGGGCACAGTGTGGAGGCACGGATCGGCCTGGAGGTGCAGAGAATGAGATCAGCGCTGCCGGAACGGGCGCGCCACCGGTGGTGACCGTCACCCGGGCACTCGCCGACCGCATCGCCGCCGTCGCACAGCTGCTAAAGAGCGACGAAATGCCGGACGAGGCGCTGCGCCGGCTGACTGACCTGGGCGTTGAGCTGGTCCCGGGATGCACAGCGGCGGCGGTGACCGTCGCCGCAGGCGGCCAGGCCCTGACCTTTGCCGCGTCCGACCCCCGGATCGACGAGCTGCACCGGCAGTTCGACGGCCATGAGGGCCCCGTGTTGGAGACCTTGCTGCACAACGAGCCCCGCCGCGTGGATGACACCGCAGGTGAGCCTCGCTGGCCGGCGTTCTGCCAGGCGGCTGAAAAGGCGGGGTTTGGTAGCTGCCTGGTGCTGCCGCTGCGCACCGACCGGCGGCCGGCAGGCGCCGTCGCGCTCTACGGGCAGGAACGGCACGTCTTCCAGGGGGCCGCACACGACATCGCGCTGACCTTCGCAGCCCAGGGCGGCACCGCCGTGCGCAACGCCGCCCTGTACCGGGAATGCCGCCAGATGACCGACAACCTGCACACCGCACTTGAGTCGCGGGCGACCATCGAGCAGGCCAAAGGCATCCTGAACGCGGAATTCGGTGTCCCGCCCGAGGAGGCGTTCCAGCTGCTGAGCCGGGTCTCACAGAACACCAACCGGAAAGTGCGGGAGATCTCCGCGGACCTCGTAGAGGGCCGGATAGACCGGGAGATGTTTCGTCCCGTCCAGGGTGAGTGACCACCAAGACGCCGTCCGGGCTGGGCGGCACGTGCTGCGCGACCTGGGCGCCAGGCGGGTGCGCCCGGCCAGCAGGCGCGGCTATCCGTCGTGCGTTAGCTCCAGCCTGGCCACGATGCGGTTGCACCGGCCGGGTCACCGTCCGGCGTGGTGGTTGACGGTGACGTTGTCCGGGCCGGGCCTGGCGAGGTTGAGGGGCTGCACCGTCGTCGAGGGTTGCCCGGCGGGGCAGACCGGCGGGCGACAGATCTCCTCTACCTGCGCGGCTGTGTACTTGGTGGCCGGCAATCGGGCGTAGGCTGAGCTTCGGGACTATCGCCCTTGTCGTGCCAGCGTGTACGCGAGATTGCGACTCCGGCTGCTCTGGACCCCGGCGGCACCTGACAATCCAGGTCGGCCAGGTGGCGCTCCATGGCAGGTCCTATCGGCTCGAGGCTCCCGGCGGGCTGGACGCGTCAGGAGCTCGCCGAACTAAGTGACCGAGAGCTACTGGGCATCGTGAGGTCGCTGCCGCGCTTCAGCCAGCGTCGGATAGCAGCGTGCGAGCTGCTGGTCAGCCGCTACCGTGCCCTGGTCTGGTCCTGCGTCCGGCGATTTAGTCACGGCCCTGAGCCGGCTGAAGAGCTGATGCAGGTGGGCTACGTCGGCCTGGTCGCTGCGATCAACAACTTCGATCCGGCCGTCGGCTGCTCCCTTGCCGCCTACGCTCACCCGCACATTACCGGCGAGATTAAGCGGTACTTCCGGGACGAGCGCTGGCAGGTTCACGTTGCCCGGCCCGTCAAGGACCTGGCCATTCGAGCCAGGGCGGCAACCTGGCAGCTGACCCAGGAGCTCGGGCGCATGCCAGCCGAGTCCGACCTGGCCGCTTCCCTGGAGGTCAGCGGTCATGATCTGCGGAATGCCCAGCTGGCCGAGATGGCGTTCCAGCCGTCCTCACTGGACGCGCCGACGCCCGGCCAGCCCGGGGCGCCCTTGCTGGCCGACGTTCTGGGTGGGGAGGACCCGCGGATGGCGCAGGTGCTCGATATGCAGGCCGTCGCCACGCACTGGCCCGAACTGCCGCCGCTCGAGCAGAAGATCCTGCTCATGCGCTTTTACGGCGGCATGACCCAGGATCAGATCGGCGGGCATCTCGGCATCTCCCGGCCGCAGGTCTCCCGGCTGCTCCGCCATGCGCTCGGCTACCTCCGCCCGCGCCTGCTCGGGTTAGACGAGGCAACCCGCCCAGAAAGGGAACGATCGCGATGACTAACGAGCTCACCGTCAACTATGGAGGCACGGAGCTGTTCCCGGGCGGCGGCGGGCAGTTGCGCGGTCCTACGCGGCCCCCCTCAGGCGGTCCTCACGCCACGCTCCCGACTGCAGCCGGCCCGAGACACCCATGACCAGCGTCGGTGACACCTCCCGCCGTGCCGGCCGTCGTCCAGAGGCAGGTCCGCCGGCCGCCCGCGTTATCGTCCGGCTAGCTGGCGCCCTCGACGTCGCCGCCGCCCCGGCGCTGCGGGAACGCCTGATCGGCCTGCTTCAGCCCGGCATGAGGCTGCTGGTTCTCGACCTGTCACGCGTGCCGTCTTGTGACCCGGCGGGGCTAGCCGTGCTGATCGGCACGCAACGCCGCGCCAGACCGCTCGGCATCGTCGTGCTCCTGGCCGCTCCCAGCCTCCCGGTCGCGAAGCTGCTGCGCCTGACCGGCCTGGACCGCAGCTTCACCATCTGTCCCGATCTCCGCGGCGCGCTCGCCGTGGAACGGCACGAGCTCGCGGAGGAGTCTCGATCCCCGCAAGCCCTGGCCGGCTAGGCCAGGGCGCTGCGCTTCATACGGGGTATCGATCTCATGTCATCTGCCAGCCTGAGCCGCTGCCAGGCGGTTGCCGCTGTCACCTGGCCGGGTCGCGGTCGGTGTCGGTGCCGGTCAGCAGGTCCAGGATCTCGCCGATGGTGCGTTCCCGCCCGTCCGGTTCTGGCAGCGGGAGGTGGGCCTGGAGGCGATAGCGGTTGCGGCGGCCGGCCTTTTCCTTCACGACGTAACCGGCCTGGGTCAGGTCCGTGATGATGCCGAAGGCGCTGCGTTCGGTGATGTTCAGGCTGGCCGCGATGTCGCGCAGGCGCACCCCGGGGTCCCTGGCGACGAGCAGGAGAACCCGGGCGTGAGGGGTCAGGAAGGTCCAGCTCGCCATGCTGACAGGCTATCAGATTCCGGAAAAAAGTTGCTAGTTTACCGGTGCGGGTATAGGTTCTGAACCAGGCACCGGATGTCAGCCGCGAATAGCGGCCAGCTTTCCGGGGCTACCGGAGGAGCTCATGCGCACCGATGCGGTCATCGCGATCGTCAGTGCCCACGATGCTCGCAATGCCGCGTCCCGGCTGACGATGCCGGTGCCTGATGAAACTGCCGGGCCAGGATCCTGGCCTGGCAGCAGCGGTGACACGATGAATGCCAGCGACGCGCAAGCCGCCGGATGGCCGGTGCTGACCCGGGCTGATGCCGCCGATGGTCATCCCCCCACAGAGCAACGGCCAGGCCGCCGCAGGCGGTTCAGCGTGCGTGCACCCGCCGGTGCCTGCCACCGGGCCAGCACGATAGCGGCCGTCCTCGACCGCGGCGGCCGGCGGCTGACACCGGCACTGCTGGGCGTCGGCTAGCGTCCGCGCGCCCGCCCCATGTCTCCGTCGCAGCGTCCCAGCGGGCCGCCAGCCAGCGGTCGCCGAGGACGCTGCGGCGGGCCACTCCATGCCCCCTGGGTGAGGGCGGCGACGCCCGAGGCGAGGAGGAAGGGGCGGCCCCGGTGCCGGATCAGCGGACGTTGGGATCCTCGATCAGGAACGAACTGAGATTCTCGACCTGGAATGAAATGGTCTGTGTCAGCAGGCGGCCGGTGATCGTCACCTCATACGTGCCGGTTGCCATTCCGGTCGTGTCGATGGCGACCGTGACGGTGCCATTGCCGTCCGGACCGGTCATGACGGGTGGCTGCACCGGCGAGACGGTTGGTTGCACCGACGAGTTGCGCCCGGTCCCGGTCACGGTAACCGTCACGTCGTCCCAGGTCTGTCCCGGCACCTTCGAGGTCGGGTCGGCGACCGGACCCTTCCTCGCTCCGTACTGTCCCGGAAGCGGCGGGTACACGCCGAAGCCGTCCAGGATGGTCGTGCCGTTCGGGGACCTTCCTGGGATGAATCCCCTCCCGGTGATCGTGACGGCCTGACCGCTGGCCACCTGGTCGGCCGATGTGCTGATGTCGGCTCGCAACTGGTTCAGCGCAGCCTGTGCCTGCCGACTCGGCTGGTTCGGTCCGTGCTGGCTGTCGATCTGCGCCACCAGGGCGGGCACGAAAGCCGGCGCGAAGATGGTGCCCCAGCCCGACGCGATGTCGTAACCGGTCGCGGTTTTGAACCCGGTGACGCCGTACGCGCTGTCGGTGTATCCCGCCGGGACGTCGATAATGCCGGCCGCCGTGCCTCGTGGTCCGATCGCCGCCAGAGCTGGGTTCACCGGGCCAAGGTCGGCCCCGCGTAGCTGCGTGGCCAGCGCGAGAATGCCCGCGAAGGTGGGCGATGCCTGCGAGGTCCCGTCACTGGCATCCATCGAGATGTCGGGATAGGCGCGGCCGGCAACGCCGTCCAGGGCTGGGATGCCGCGCTGCCATGACGGCTTCGGGTAAACGGTGGATACGCCGGCGCCTGCCGCGTCGGAGTCGCTGTTCGGGGCGGTCCACAGCCCGTCAGGCGCGGTACGCCCGGACTTGGTTCCGAGGCCAGGGTTAGGAATCGTGCCGCCGACCGCCGTGACCCATGGGCTGTCGACCGGGTGACCCGCGCTGACCCCGATCACCGGGGTGCACTGGCCCGTGTCCCCGAGGACTGTTGCATCGGTCGGGCCGCAGTCACCGGCCGCGAACAGCACGGGGATGTCGTGTGCAGCGGCGTCGAGGAAGGCGGGATCCAGCGAGTGGATAGCTGCCTCCTGGCTGGCCGTCGGGTTGGTCGGGTCTTTGATGAAATCGTTCTCGCCGTCGCCGAGGCTCACCGTGATGATGTCGGCTAGGTGTCGGCCGGCGATCATCTCGATGGCTTGGGCTACCTCCGGCCAGCCCTGCATGCCGATGGTTTCGGGCACCGGTGGGTTAACGTAGATGATCTTCGCATAGGGCGCCATCGAGTGGATCGCCTCTGCGTCGAGCCGGTCTTCGATCGGGTCGCACTCGATCTGGCAGCCAGCGGACGGGTTGCTCGGCGCTGGAAGGGCCATCTCGGTGATGTTCGCCGGCGGCAGGTCCATCTCCGTGTCGTAACTTGCCATTGACGCCGCGAGGCCTGGGTCGGGGTTAGTGACCACGTAGGCCACGGTCACGCCCGCGCCGTCGATCCCCTTCTTCCACAGGTCGTTGACGCCGTAGTCGATGATGTCTTCCTGCGCCGTCGGATCCGGGAAGCGCAGTCGCAGAGATTGGCCTGCGGCGAGTTTCGCCTCGATCGCGTTGTACGTCGCCGTCGTTGCCGCAATGCGTTCCGTGGACGGTGGGACTAGCTGGGCCTGGCCGGGTGGTGCCGCCGCGCTGGCCAGCGCTGGACCTGCGAGCGCGGAACCGGAAATCAACATGCTGCCGGCGCCGATGATGAGAAGGGGTCTAGCGACCATTCTCATGCCCGGCGGGATTTCGGGCATGCCGCCAGGGTAACGGGTTGACCTGGAGCTCGCTCTAGCCGCCAGCGTGCCACCCGGGCGCTGTGGCCAGCTCGCGCAGCCGCCGCCGGGAGATCTTGCCGGTCGGCCCCAGCGGCATCTCCTCCACCACGGCGAACGCGCTGGGCCGCTTGGCCCGCGGCAGGCCCGCCTCGCACGCCTCGCGCAGCGCGTACTCCAGCTTGTCGGGCGACCACGACCCGGCCGGCACGACGTAGGCGACCGGCCGTTCCCCCAGCACCTCGTCGCGAGCCGCGACGACGGCGGCGGATGACACGCCCTCCTGTGCGAGCAGGAAGTCCTCGATTTCCCTCGGGTAGATTTTCTCGCCGCCGCGGTTGATCACGTCGTCGGACCGCCCGGCCAGGAAGAGGTAGCCGTCGGAGTCCAGGCGCCCTAGGTCGCCGGTGTCGAGCCAGCCCTCGGGGTCGATTGCGTCGGCCGTGCCGCCCGCCGCGTACGCCGTGATGACCCCCGGGCCGCGGATCTGCACCCGCCCCACCGCGCCCGCCGCATCTGATACTGGGACGACCCTGACCTCGGCCCCGGCAGGCAACCCCACGGACCCCGCCTTGCGCGGCCCGTCGAGCGGATTCGTGGTGATCATGCTGGCCGCCTCGGTCATCCCGTAGGTCTCCACCACCGGGATGCCGTACGCCCGCTCGAACCGGTCAAGCGCGGACGGCGTCAGCGGAGCCGAGGCGGACCTGGTGAAGCGGACGCGCCCGCCGGGCCGTTCGTGCTCGCCAGGATCCATGGCCAGCACGGTGATGATGGCGGGAACCGCGTTGATCCAGGTGACCCGCTTCTCCTCGATCAGCGGCCAGAAGCCACGCCGGCTGAACTTGCGGTCGAGCACCAGGCAGGCCCGGGCCGCGAGGGTCGCCAGCAGCCCGACCACCTCGGCGTTGACGTGAAACAGCGGCAGGCAGCAGTAACCCCGGTCGGCCGGGCTCAGGCCGTGGTGGCTGGCCACCGCGGCGGCGACGTGACCTAGCTGGTCGTCGCGGAGCAGGATGCCCTTGGGCGTGCCAGTGGTCCCGCTGGTGCACAGAAAGATCCCCCCGGTCCCGGACGGGCCCGCCGGCCGGGCCGAGTCGGCGGTCGGCGCCTGGCCCGGCCGGAGCACGGTCAGGCCCGCCGGAAGATCATCGCCGGGAAGGCCGCCGTCCGGGTCGCAGACCATTGCCTGCGGCCGCGCCACCGCGAGCACGCGGGAGAGTTCCGCACCGGGGGCCGACGGGTCGAGCGGGACCACCACCCGCCCCGCCCCGATGATGCCCAGCAGGGCGGTGGCGTAGCCGAGCGGTTCCGGCAGCCGCAGCGCCACGGCGCCACCCGGCGCCACCCCTGCACGGTCGAGGCAGCGTGCCCAGCCCGCGGTGGCCCGGCGCAGCCCGGCAAAGGTCAGCGCGCCGGTGCCCGTGGCGTCCTCAAGGTAGCTGGCGTCGCCCCGGCTGGCCGCTGCCCCGTCAATCCATTCCGCGATCACGGTCAGGTTCCGTTCTGGTTGTCGGTCGTGCCCGCCAGCGTCGCGGGTTCGGGAACTATCGACTCGGCCGCGTCGGGCCGCGCCCGGGCCGCCGCGGCCGTCGCGGTCGCCCCGGCCCGCCACTGCCGCGGCACCAGCGTCGACCATGGCACCTGCGTGCGCCCGGTGAGCGGCACGGCCAGCGGCGTCCTGGCCAGCAGGCTCGTCAGCATGACCGCGCAGGCGTAGACGATCACCACGGTGAGGACCATCACCACCGGCCAGGAGATAACCTCGTTCAGCCGCCCCCAGTGGTGGTCGTTCAGCAGCATGATGAACAAGAACTGCGACAGGTAGATGCCGTAGGCGTTGTTCGAGCCCGAGCGCACCCAGGCCCTGACCCGCTGCGACCGCCAGGGCTGCACCAGGGCCACGCCGGCCAGGTACCCGCAGGCGATCGCGCAGATATTGAACGGGATGACGCTGGGCTGGAACGGGTCGCTGCCCGATCCGAGCACCGTGGTCACCCCGTACTGGGCCAGGTAGTACACGACCTCGGCGAAGATCATGGTGAGCATCGTCAGCCCCACCACCAGGTGCGGGTTCCCGCGCAGCCACCGATCGACATCTTCCAGGTGGAACGCCACGACCGCGCCGCCGATCAGGAAGAGCACGTAGCTGAGGGCATTTTCCTGCGCGTAGGTGATCAGGACAGCCGGCAGCAGGTTCCAGTGGGTCACGATGCAGATCCCCAGCTGGGCCAGGGCCGTGACCGCGATGACCAGGCCGTGGTGCCCCCTGGTCCGCTTGAGCAGCGCGAGCACGAGCGGGTAGACCAGGTAAAACTGCATGACGACGAGCAGGAAGTACAGCTGGTAGTACCCGGTGATGAGCAAGTGCCCCAGGTGCGCG
The DNA here is from genome assembly GCA_963847965.1 of uncultured Actinomycetes bacterium. Lineage (GTDB taxonomy): Bacteria > Actinomycetota > Actinomycetes > Streptosporangiales > Streptosporangiaceae > Palsa-504. Next base: position 244,074 of record CAWKCG010000039.1, on the reverse strand, counting down.
AGCGCGGCGGACGCGCTGGGGTAGTCCGTGTTGCGAAACCCCCACAGGAAGTAGATCAGGGTCCAGCACAGGTAGGGGATCACGACCGAGACGCACCTGCGCCAGTAGAACCGCCGGAGACCGGTCCGGCGCAGGTCCATGTAGGCGTAGGTCAGCATGCACGCGGAGATGAAGAAGAACGCCTCGCGCGACACGTGCAGCAGGAGCAGCGCGGCGTTCGCGGTCACGTAGCCCCACGACGGCGCGAAGAAGATGAGCACGTGAGTGGCGACGACGCCCACCTGCTTGAGCGGGCGCATGGCGTCGACCTGGTCGAGCCGCGGGCGGCCCGCCATCAGTACATCATCCGCGGATCACGGTAGTGCTTGAACTCCAGCAGGTTGCCTGACGGGTCGACCAGCACGAACGTCCGGTGCTCCTCCACCATGGCCTCGAAACGCGTCGAGACGTCGGAGTAGAACGGGATCTTCCTGATGATCGAGCACGCGTACAGGGCGTCGAAGTCCGCCGCGTGGCGGAACGTCACGCCGAAATGCCGCGGGTAAAGGCTGGCCGGCGTCTCCGGGGGAGGGCCGTCGCTGAGGTGGCACACCAGCTGGTCGCCGAAGAAATCGAGCGTGATCCGGTCCGGGTAGCGGCGGGCCAGCTTGCAGCCGAGCAGGCTCACGTAGAAGTGCTGGGCCGCGTCGAGGTCATGGACGGGAATGGCCAGGTGGAAAACGTCGTCATTAGTCCGCATCAGACGTTCCTCACTCGAAAGCGGCCAGCGTGTCGGCCCGCAGCCCGAGACGGAGGGTCTCCAGGCCGATGACGCCCGCGGCCGGGACGTTGCCCAGGTTCACGTTGGGCCCGATCCTGGTGACGAAGTACGCCTGCAGCGCGGTAGTGGGCGCCTCGAAGAGCAGGTTCTCCTGGCTTAGGCCCGAGGCCAGGACGTCCTCGATGAGCCCGAACCGCAGCGCCCCGTCGGGTCGGCAGATGCCGGACTTCCCGCTCTCCCTGGCTTCCAGCGTGACCAGGGCCGCGCCGGCCTCGAGATCCTCGTTGATGTACTCGACCCACTTGCTCGGCGGCAGCTGCTCGGAACGGACCGGGTCCTTGAACCCGACCTCGGAGATGACTCTGAACTCATCCGCGAGCTTGCGTACGTAGCTCGCCTTTTCCGAGTTGGGCAGCGGTATCGTCCCGTTCGATACCTCCACGTGCCGGCAGGCCCAGCTGTGGCAGAACTTCCTGAAGTCCTCGAGCCGGCCCTGCATCAGGTACTTCTCGAAGAGCGTCCCGCCGAAGTAGAACCCGATCTGGTGGGCGTTCAGCACGTCAAGCTTGGCGCCGAGCTTGCCGGTCACCACCGCGGTGCCCCAGCCGAACTTGACCAGGTCGATGTACTCCGCGGCCGACGACACCAAGTCGGCGAAAAGCGAGGAAGGGATACCGCCGTCGATTACCACCGTGAGCCCGGTGTGGCGCGGCTTTTCCGTCCGTGTCGGCAGGCGCAAGGCGGTCGGATTCATCGGTTTGCCCTTTCTTAGGAGTTGGTCAACTGGGCGCAAGAGCGCAGGATGCAGGCATTGCCAAGCGGCTCCCAGGCCATCCGCTCGACCGGGACACCGCGCAGGCAGGCGTTCAGCATCCGGAGCGTGCCGCCGTGCGCGACGATCACGATTTCCGCCGCCTCACCCGGGTTCCGGGGCAGGCCGGTCAGGCGCTGCTCCTTCAGATCGGCGGTGAATCCGGCCACGCGCCGGTAGAAGTCGCGCAGGGACTCGCCTCCTGGCGGCCGCGCGTCGGGATCGACGACGCGGTTTGCCTTGATTCCGCTGACCTCGGGGGTGACCGCCGTGGTGGCGGCCCCCTCCAGGTCGCCGAGGCAGCGCTCGCGCAGCCTGGCGTCGCGGATGACAGCCATCCCGAGCACCGAGGCCAGCGGGGCTGCGGTGGCCAGGGCGCGGTGCAGGTCGCTGGCGTACAGCGCGCCGATCGGGCGGTCGCAGAGCCGGCCGACGACGCCCCACGCCTGGCACACGCCGCGCAGGGTCAGCCGCGCCTCGTCACAGTGCCCCTGGGCCAGGCCGGCGGCGTTCCACGTGCTCTCGCCGTGCCGGACGAGCCAGACCACCTGACGGGCGTCCGCCTCGCCGGCAACGGCGTTGCTGGTGACCGTGCCGTGAACCATGAACGGCAGCGTCGGGGGTGTTAATGAAAGACCGATGAAATTATGGGCGCACCCGGTAACATTCCAGCAAGTTCTCAGCCAGGGCTGATTCGATAACCGGAATGACCACCGATACGTCCCTTATGCCGCTGGCGTCCGCACCGGGCGCCGGGGCGAGGCTGCTCGTCGTGGACGACGATCCCGACATAAGGCTCTCGCTCAAGCGCGCGCTGCGCTATGCCGGATATTCGGTGACCATGGCCGTGCACGGCGCGGCCGCCCTCGACTGCCTGGCCCAGGCTCCGGTGGACCTGATCGTGCTCGACGTCCTGATGCCGATGGTGGACGGGTTCGACACCTGCCGCAGGCTCCGTGAGCGGGGAGACGCTACTCCCATCCTCGTCCTGACCGCCAGGGACAGCATCGACGACCGCGTTACCGGGCTCGAGGTGGGGGCGGACGACTATCTGGTCAAGCCGTTCGCCCTGCGCGAGTTGCTGGCCCGGGTCCAGGCCCTGCTGCGGCGCTCCCAGCCCCGCCGCGACGTGCTCGGCTACGCCGACCTGACGCTGGACGCCACGGCCAGGCGGGTAACCCGTGACGGCCAGGCGATCGAGCTGACCAGGATCGAGTTCGCCCTGCTGGAACTGCTGCTGCGCAACGCCGAGCAGGTGCTCAGCTACGACGTGATCAGGGCCCGGGTGTGGGGTTACGAAGAGGCCCCAGAGTCCAACGCCCTGCAGGTCTTCGTCGGCCTGCTCCGCCGTAAGCTCGAAGAGGGCGGCCGTCGGCGGCTCGTGCACAACGTCCGCGGCGTCGGCTACGTCATCCGGGCCACCCCGTGAGCCCCCGTAAGGTGGCAGTCCAGCTCGAGCGGCGTCCGCGCCCGTGGCGCCCGCTCATGCTGCGCACCCGCTTCACCATCGCCGTGGCGCTGGCCGTCGCCGCGGTCACGCTGGCGATCACCGCCGTGGCTTTCCTGGTGCTCCGCGCCGACCTGCAGAACCAGGTCAAGCAGGAACTGCTGGCGCGAAGCGGCACCGTGCACCATCTGGCGCACCTTTACGACGGGCATATACCGCCCGGGTGGATCCCGCCGCAATCCGACCGGTTCGGGGTGGCCAGCCCGTACACCCAGCTGGTGACCGCGCAGGGCGACGTCTGGGCCCCGGTGAGCGGCACCGGGCTGCTGCCCGCCGCCGCCGCCGCCGAACAGGTCGCCGCCGGGCAGCGCGCCGCCTACTACAGCCAGACGACCATGGATGGTGTCCACGCCATGGTCCTCACCACGCCGCTCGCGCCCGGCCTGGCCGTGCAGCTGGCCGAGCCGCTCAACACCGTCGACGCCGAGGTGACCTTCGTGGCCGCCACGCTGGCGCTGCTGAGCGCGATGGGCGTCGGCCTGGCGGCGCTGGCGGGCCGGGGCGTGGCCAGGGCCGGGCTCGCGCCGGTGGGTCGGCTGGCCGCGGTCGCGGAACAGGTGACGGCGACCGGCAACCCGGTCGGCCAGGTCGAGGTGCGCCGTCCCGACGAGCTCGGTCGGCTGGCCGCCTCGTTCAACACCATGCTGCACGCGCTGCAGCGGTCCCAGGCCGCCCAGCGGCAGCTGGTCGGCGATGCCGGCCACGAGCTGCGCACCCCGCTGACCAGCCTGCGCGTCAACGCCGAACTCCTGGCCGCCAATCCCGGCCTGCCCGAGGCAGAACGCCAGGAGATACTCGATCGCGTGGTAGCCCAGGTCGCCGAGCTCGGCGACCTGGTGGCTAACGTCACCGAACTGGCCAAGGGCGAGTCCGCGACCACGAAGCCCGAAGACGTCGAGCTGCACACCATAGCCGCCGCCGGCCTGCAGGCCGCGGAACGGGACTGGCCGCGCACCCCCTTCACCGCCGAGCTCGAGCCTGCCGTCGTCTTCGGCAGCGCCGAGCAGCTGCAGATCGCCGTCCGCAACCTCCTGGACAACGCGGCCAAGTTCAGCCCGCCGGGCGCCCCGGTGACCCTGCGCCTGTTCGGCGGGGAACTAACCGTGCAAGACCAAGGGCCGGGCATCGCCCCCGCCGATCTGCCCCACGTCTTCGACCGCTTCTACCGCTCGCGGTCGGCCCGGGCCGTGCCGGGCTCCGGCCTCGGCCTCTGTATCGTGCGCCAGGTGGCGGAAAGCCACGGCGGCACCGTCCGGGCCGAATCCGTGCCCGGGCAGGGCACCCTGATCCGCTTCTGCCTGCCCGTCGCGGACCGGCCGCCGGAGCAGGTCAGCACCGTCACGTCCGCGGAGGCAGCCGAACTGGCACAGCCGAGTCACAGATGAGGCTGCCGCGCACCGCGGGCGCGGGAATCACCCCGTGCTCCCGCAGGATCTCCGCCACCTTCACCGCGATATACCTATCGCCGGTGGCCGTCGGATGTAGCTTGTCCCGGACGTGCGGGAACACCCACCGCCCGGTCAGCGGGTCCATGATGATCACGCCGGGGTCCGCGGCCCGCGCGGCCGTCACGATCGCCTGGTCGGTCTGGTAGACCCTGGCCGCGTGCGACTTGCCGGGAAACACGGTCAGCAGCGCGATCTGTGCCCGCGGTGCCTCGGCCCGGATCAGAGCGATCGCCTGCGCGACCCTGCGCCGCTCAAGCTGCGGCGGCTCCCCGATGTCGTTGTGGCCGGCCTGAACGATGACCAGCGCGGGCTCGAGCGCCCGCAGCCCGACCCGCGCGAGCTCGGCGGCGACCGGCCCCTGGTGCCCCACCCCCCGCCGTACGTAACCGGCGCCGGGATCGCCGTAGATCACGGCGTCCCAGTGCTCCATGCGCGCCAGCAGCACCGCCCACGCCCGGTCCGGATTACCGGGCCCGACCCCCGCCGTGAACGAGGCGCCGACGATCGCCACCCGCGGCCCGCCCCGGGCCTCCCTGCTCTCGAGCCCGGCCTCGCACCCGGCCAGCCCCCTCGGCTCGAGCCTCCGCACCGGGGTAAGGAGGTGCCCGATCAGCGGGCTCCGTGCCTTCCCGGGATCCACGTGCGCCCAGGGCGGCAAGGCCGCCGCCCGCGCCGGCGCCCAGGTTGGCAGGACCAGCGACCCGACCGCAACCACGATCAGTCCCACCCTGCGCCAGGTCACGGCCAAGTGTCAGCATTCGCGCCGGTGGTGTCAAGGGCAGGCCTGGCACCGGACGAGCCGGTATCAGAGCGTGACTCGGCCGCATCGCCCGGTCGGCCTGTCCACAAGCGGGTGACCGCTACTCTTTGACCATTCAGAAAAGGGGAAGGACTTACTTGTGGCCGACTGTCAGCCATTGCGAGAGCGCACGCTCGTCGTGCTGAAGCCGGATGCCGTCGCCCGCGGCCTGGCCGGACGAATTATCCAGCGGTTCGAGGACGCGTCGCTGAAGATCATCGGCATGAAGATGCGCGAGATTGACGCGGACTTCGCCCGCAAGCACTACTTCGACCTGGAGGAACGGCTGGGACCGGTGGTGTACTACGCCACCGCGGCGTTCATGCAGAAGGGGCCGGTCATCGCGTTCGTGATCGAAGGCGAGGACGCGGTGGCCACGGTCCGCAAGATCGTGGGCTCCACCTACCCGAACGAGGCCCAGCCGGGCTCGATCCGGGGGGACTTCGCGCACCAGTCCAAGGCGGTCGCGGTCACGACCGGCAAGGCGGTGGCGAACCTGGTGCACGCCTCGGGCAACGCCGAAGAGGCGAAGTACGAAGTGGACCTGTGGTTCGACGCGGCCGAGCTGTTCGATTACCGCAACGCCGCCGACGCGTTCGACTGGTGACCGGAGCCTGCGGGTGGACCTGGGCCCGCAGGAACCCGCGGAGCCCGTAGAAACCGCAGAAACCGCTGCGCCCGCAGGACCCTACTGGCGGGCCAGGTTAGGCGCCCCCTTGCGCAGGACGAACTTCTGGATCTTGCCGGTCGCGGTCTTGGGCAGCTCGGCGACGAAGGTGACGCCCCGCGGGGCCTTGAAGTGCGCCAGGTGCTCCCGCGCGAACGCGATGAGGTCGTCTCCGGTCGCGCTGGCGCCCTCGCGGAGCACCACGAACGCGTGCGGTGTCTCGCCCCACTTCTCGTCGGGCAGGCCGACGATCGCGGCTTCCTGCACGGCCGGGTGGCGCAGGAGCACCCCCTCGACCTCGATCGAGGAGATGTTCTCCCCGCCGCTGATGATCACGTCCTTGAGCCGGTCGCGGATCTCCACGTAGCCGTCGGCGTGGACCACCGCCGCGTCTCCGGTATGGAACCAGCCGTCACCCATCGCCCGTTCGGTCGCCTCGGGGTCGTGGTAGTAGCCCTCCATGACGACGTTGCCGCGGACGACGATCTCGCCGACGGTCTGGCCGTCGGCAGGCACCTCGTTACCCTCGGGGTCCACCACGCGCAGCTCGCCGGAGGTCAGCAGCTCGACGCCGGTCCTCGCCTTGATGACCGCCCTGTCGGACAGTGGCATGCTCTCGTGCTCGGGCAGCGGGGCGCAGACCGTGATGAACGGCGCCGTCTCGGTCAGGCCGTAGACCTGGGTGACCTCCCAGCCGAACTCCCCCTCTAGGCGCTCGATCGTCGCCGCGGCCGGCGGGGCCCCGGCCGTCACCACGTTCACTCCGGCCGGCACCTCGCCGCGCACCGCCGGGGGCGCGCTGGCCATCGTGATCAGCACCGTCGGCGCCGCGCAGAGCCAGCTCACGTGCTCGTCCCTGATCAGCCCGAAGATGGTCGCCGGGTCGACCTTGCGCAGGCAGACGTGGGTGCCCGCGGCCGCCGTCACCGTCCAGGTGTAGGTCCAGCCGTTCGCGTGGAACATCGGCAGCGTCCACAGGTACTTCTGGCCGACGCCGATCGGCAGGTGCAGCAGCGTGCCGATGGTGTTGATCGCGGCGTTCCGGTGCGTGATCATCACGCCCTTCGGCCGCGCCGTCGTGCCGCTGGTGTAGTTGATGGACAGCAGGTCGCGCTCGCCGATCTCCGGCCGCGCGAAGTCGGGGTCCGCCGCGGCGATCGCCGCCTCGTAGTCGATCCAGCCGTCCGCCCCACCCGGGTCAGCACCCTCGAAGGCCACGAAGTGCCGTACCTGCGGCATCAGGTCGCGGACGCCGTCCACCGCCGCCAGGTACTCGCCGGCTACGCAGACCACGGTGGCGCCGGAATGGTTCACGATGTAGGTGAAGTCTTCCGCGGTCAGCCGGTAGTTGATCGGCACCAGGACGGCTCCGAGTTGCGGCACCGCGTAGAAGGACTCCAGCTGCGCGTGCGTGTTCGGCGCGATCGTGGCCACCCGGTCCGACTGCGCCACGCCCAGCGCCTGCAGGGCCGAGGACCAGCGGTCGCAGCGATCGAAGAACTGCCGGTAGGACAGGCGCAGGTCGCCGTCGACGACCGCCTCGCGGTCAGCGTGCAGACGGCGGGTCCGGCGGGCGAAATCCAGGGGCGACAAGGGTGTTTCCATGGTTCCGATTCTGGCAGGCGCCCGGGTTTCGCGTAGCCCGCGAGGTCCCGCGGCGTCCGGCCGCCAGGCCGGTCAGGCGGTCACCGGCGGCCTTGTGATGACTGCCCGATATAACGTGATTACAAACGGTGTTATTGTCCCGTGATGGCACGGCCGCGCCGTACGGCAAACCGGCCGCGGATTTTTTCTGGCCGAAGTCCCGCGCCTTGCGGTGAGCTTTCTGGCATTGTGGAGCGCCAGCGGTACCTGTGCTCGGCGGGCTCGGCGGCGCACCCGGTCACCCAGCGGCCGGTGCCGGCTGGGCTGGCCGAAGGAAAGGATTGTCTTGTCGCGTCACCGGACCGGGACCCGCCGCGATAGGCGGAAGCGGGGACTGATCCGGCGTTTCGGTATTGTCTTTCCTGTCGCTGTTTTCGCCGCGATAGCGGTCATCGGCGTGGCGGTGGGCGCCGAGGTTTTCGCTCCCGTATCGGCGGCCTTTAATATCGCCCGGGCGCTTACCGCGGTCGAGGGAAGTCACACCATGGATCTGCTGGAAGCCGAGCGCGCCCAGCTGATCGCGATGACGGATGCCGCGCGCACGCTGACCGTGGCGTCCGGGCCGCAGCTCGCGTCTCCCTCGCAGGTCGCCGCGGCCAACCCCGGCCCCAGCGGGGGGACCGGCGGGATCATCTACGTGAACTCGACGCCGCCCGACCCGAACACCGCGGAATCAATTGCCTACAACATGATGGCCAGCTTCGGGTTCAGCCCGTCGCTTGACTTCGGGTGCCTGCTCGATCTGTGGAACCACGAAAGCGGCTGGCGGTATGACGCGGAAAACCCGAGTGGCGCGTACGGCATTCCGCAGGCGCTGCCGGGCAGCAAGATGGCCAGCGCCGGGGCGGACTGGGCGACGAACCCGGCCACCCAGATCAAATGGGGCCTTGGCTACATTAAGTCGATATACGGCAGCCCGTGCGGCGCCTGGGCTTTCTGGCAGGCCAACGGGTATTACTGATCGCCCGGCTGTTACCGCGAGTGCCCGTTATCGAACCTGGTGAGAATTTTCGTCTCCCGTGTGAGTTTCCTCATAAGACCCCGGCCTGCTGTTCGCGCAGCGCTGAACGCTTAGGTGGGCCCGGGTTTCCTGGCCGCCGGAAAGCGACCCGCTGAATCTGGTGATTTACGTCACACCGCTATTCGGTCACCGATCCCATTGACGTCCGGCAAGGTAGGTACCCGACAGCACCCCGCCCGTGGGATGGCAACTTCGAGTGAGCCAGGCGCCCTGACCCGCGCCACGTCCCATGCGCAGATGCCTGCCACGCTGACGTGGCAGTAGCGATCGGGGGTGAAGCAGATCGCGTGACACGCGAACCACTGAAAGGTCCCCTTGTCACGACATCGGACAGTCCCATCCGGCCGATCCAGGGCCATCGCACTCATCGCGGCCGGCGCGTTCTCCGTCGCCGGCGCCGCGTCGGCCGCAGCGGCCACGTGGCCCAGGGACGCCGCCCGTTCCCAGGCCGCCGCCGCAGCCATCACGCGCGCGCCCTCGGCCGCCGACGTGGCCGTCACGGATCAGCCGATCCCGTCCCAACCCTCCCCCCAGGCCGTCAGCCTGGCCGTCCGCGCGTCCCAGATCCACGCCGTGCAGGCCGAGCACGTGGCCGCGCAGTGGCAGGCCGCGCAGCGTGCGGCCAGGCGCCGGGCCGCGGCGGCCCGGGCCGCGGCCGCCAGGGAAAAGGCCCTGGCGGACCAGTCACAGGCCGCGGCGCAGCCGCAGCAGTCGAGCGGCACGACGGCCTACGCCGTGGCGCCCGGATCGCCCGAGCAGATCGCCCAGGCGATGCTCCCCTCGTTCGGCTGGTCGTCCAGCCAGTTCTCCTGCCTTTACCCGCTGTGGGAGCAGGAGAGCGGGTGGAGCGTGACCGCCGCCAACCCGGACGGCGCCTACGGGATCCCGCAGGCGCTGCCGGGCGGCAAGATGTCCAGCGCCGGACCTGACTGGCAGACCGACGCGGCCACGCAGGTCAGGTGGGGGCTGGAGTACATCCAGGGCACGTACGGATCACCGTGCGGGGCCTGGGACCACGAAGAGGCGACCGGCTGGTATTAAAGGACTGGAGGTGAACGTCTCTACCTCTTCGTCGAACACCGGCCGCATCTGGGTCCACAGGGCGGCCGGCGCGGTCATGTACAGCGCGTACGACTGCGACCCCGCGGGGGTCTGCAAGACGAAGAGCAGGTCGATGACCTCCTGCTGGACGCCCTGGTCGTCCCAGGTGAACTTCCAGTAGGCCCCCGCCGTGCCGCGGATGCTGATCCCGGCCAGCCCTAGCTGGGCGTAGCCGGGGAAGCGGGCCAGCGAATTCGTCTTGATGTACTGCGCCTCTTTCACCATGTCGTTCGGGAAGGTGTGCGGCGTCAGGTCGATCAGGATGTTCGCGTTCTCCGCCGGGTCCCGCAGGTACGTCTGGTAACCGCTGACGGACGAGGTCCAGTTGGGCGGCTGGGCGATGCTGAACCCGGCGCTCTCGTTAGCGGTGGCGGGCTGCGAGTAGGTCGTGAACCCGGCCGGGAGCGGGCCCCCCGTCTTCACCATGTTGATCGCGTCGACGATCTGCGGGGCCGCGGCGGGCGCTCCCGATCCCGAGGCCGATCCGGTCGCCGTTCCCGTCGACGACGTCGTGCCCTGCGGCGTGCTGGTCGTGCCGTGCTTGAGCAGCACGACGGTCGTCGCGCCCGCGGCCGCCCCCACCACGGCCAGTATCGCGAGACCGATCTTCCACCCCGCGGGCGACCGCCGCCGGCGCGGCGGAGTGCCCTGGTCCTGCGGCCACGTACCCGGCGCCGCAGCGGACCGGGGCGCCGCCGCGCCGCCCGGCCCGGCACCGAGAGGGGCGGCGGGGGGGCCAGCCTCGTAAGCGTCCCCCGACCAGGGCCGGGAGGAAGCCGACCGGGGCGCGGGGTCATACCAGGAGGAGAAGTCGGGCGGCGGCGGCCCGCCGGCCAGGCCCGCCGCGGGCAGTGCTGCGCCGCCGAAGGCGGAGTCGGCTGAGGTCGGCGCGGTCGCCGCGGCGGCGCCCTGGCTGCCCAGCGTGTCATCGCTCGCCTGCGCCGCGCCCGCAGGCTCCCGCGCGGCCTGCTCCGGGGGAGCGGGACGAGCCTGCGCGGCCGGCTGCGGGGGCGACGGGGACAACGAGGTGGGCTCGTAGCCCGGCGGCGCGGTCCCGGTCCTGGTCGCCAGCTGCGGTAGCGCCTCGCTGATCATCCGCGCGGCCGTGGCGGCGTCCGGCCGGTCCGCCGGCTCCCTGCGCAGCAGCGCGGTGATCACCGGGGCGAGCGCGCCGGCCGTCGGCGCCGCGGGCGCCTCCTCGTTGATGATGGCGGACATGGTGGTGATCGCCCCGCCGCGCCGCTCGAACGGGCCGTGCCCCTCGACGGCCGCGTACAGCGTCGCGCCGAGCGACCACAGGTCCGAGGCCGGCGTCGCGTCCTCGCCGCGGATGCGCTCGGGCGCGGTGAACCCCGGCGATCCCATCACCATGCCGGTCTGGGTGAGCCTGGTGTCGCCGGCCATGGTGGCGATGCCGAAGTCGGTCAGGACCGCGCGGTCGTCCCTGGCGAGCAGCACGTTGCTCGGCTTGACGTCCCGGTGCAGCACCCCGGCGGCGTGCGCGGTGCTCAGCGCGGCGAGCAGCTGCCGGCCCATCTCGGCGGTCCGCCGCGGCGACAGCGGACCGGAGGTCGCGAGCACCTGGTCCAGCGACTGGGCGCTGACCAGCTGCATGATGATCCACGGGCGGCCCTCATCCTCGGCCACGTCGTAGACGGTCACCACGCCCGGGTGGCTGAGCCGGGCGGCGGTCTTGGCCTCGCGCAGCGTGCGCTGGTAGGCGTTGGCCCGCTCCTGCGGGCTGAGCATGGCCCCGATCAGGACTTCCTTGATCGCGACGTCGCGGTCGAGGAGCTGATCGCGGGCGCGCCACACCACCCCCATCGCGCCGCGGCCGATGGGGGCTAGCAGGCGGTAGCGCCCGGCGATTACCCGGCCAGGCTCCGCCATAGGGGGCATACGCGGACCATACACGGTGTTCGCTGAAAGGTCTCTAGGGATGCGCTGAGCATTGATTAAGTGTCATCAGATTGATGGCTGCCGGTCATTGAGAGCACGTCAAGCGCCTGGTCAAGCTGCGCCTCCGTGATCTCGCCCCGTGAGACGTAGCCGCGCGCGAGCACCACGGCGCGGATCGTCTGCCCGGTCTCGAGCACCTCGTGGGCCACCCGCGCCGCCGCCTCGTAGCCGATGTAGGAGTTCAGCGCGGTGACGATGACCGGCGAGGACTCGGCCAGCCGGCGCATGTGCCCGGCGTGCGCGGTAATGCCCGCCACGCACCGGTCGGCGAGCAGCGGCACCACCGCCGTCAGCAGCCGGGCCGAGGAGAGCAGGTTCCGCGCGATCACCGGCATCATGACGTTCAGCTCGAAGTTCCCGGCCGCACCGCCGAACGCCACCGCCGCGTCGTTCCCGATCACCTGCGTGCACACCTGGCAGACCGCCTCGCAGATGACCGGGTTCACCTTGCCCGGCATGATCGAGGAGCCCGGCTGGAGGTCCGGGATGGAGATCTCGCCCAGGCCCGCCCGCGGCCCCGACCCCATCCAGCGCAGGTCGTTGCAGATCTTGTACAGGCTGACCGCGGTGACGCGCAGCACCCCGCTGGCCTCGACCAGCTCGTCCCGCCCGCCCGCGGCCTCGAAGTGGTTCCGCGCCTGCCTCAGCGGCAGCCTCATGGAGGAGGCCAGCCGCTCGGTCACGAGGCGGGCGAAGCCGGGCGGCGCGTTCAGGCCGGTCCCCACCGCCGTCCCCCCGAGGGGGAGTTCACCGAGCCTGGGCAGGATCGCCACGGTTCGTTCGGCGCAATGTTTAACCGCCGCCGCGTACCCGCCGAACTCCTGGCCCAAAGTCACCGGCACCGCGTCCATCAGGTGGGTCCGCCCCACCTTCACGACCGACGCGAACTCCGCGCCCTTCGCCTCGAAGACCGCGGCGAGGTGCTCGAGCGCGGGGATCAGCTCGAGCACGAACAGCCGGGTCGCGGCCAGGTGGATCGCGGAGGGGAACACGTCGTTGGAGGACTGGGAGGCGTTCACGTGGTCGTTCGGGTGCACGGGCCGGCCGAGGCGCGACGAGGCCAGCCGGGCGATGACCTCGTTGGCGTTCATGTTGCTCGAGGTCCCCGAGCCGGTCTGGAACACGTCGACCGGGAACGCGTCGTCGTGCCTGCCCCTGGCCACGTCGGCGGCCGCGTCGTGGATCGCGTCGGCCATGTCCGCGTCGATTACGCCCAGCTCGTGGTTGACCCGGGCGGCGACGCCCTTGATGCACCCGAGCGCGCCGATCATGTCGCGCCCGATGCGCTCGCCGGATATCGGGAAGTTCTCCACCGCCCGCTGCGTCTGCGCGCCCCACAGCGCGCCGGCCGGGACGAGCACCTCGCCCATCGAGTCGTGCTCGACGCGGAAATCCTCGGTCACGGGTGCGCTCCGATCTGCAGCACCGGCCCGGACGGGTCGGCGAAGAAGTCGTTCCCCTTGTCGTCGACCACGATGAACGCGGGGAAGTCGCGGACCTCGATCTGCCAGACGGCCTCCATGCCGAGCTCGGCGTACTCGAGCACCTCGACGCGGGTGATGCAGTCCCTGGCCAGCCGCGCCGCCGCGCCGCCGATCGAGCCGAGGTAGAACCCGCCGTACTTCTGGCACGCGGCCGTCACGGCCGGCGACCGGTTCCCCTTGGCCAGCATGACCAGCGATCCGCCGGCCGCCTGGAACCGGCCGACGTAGGAGTCCATCCGCCCCGCCGTCGTCGGCCCGAACGAACCGGACGCGTACCCTTCCGGCGTCTTCGCGGGCCCGGCGTAGTACACCGGGTGATCGCGCAGGTAGGCGGGCATGGGCTCGCCGGCGTCGAGGCGCTCGGCGATCTTGGCGTGCGCGATGTCCCGCGCGACGACGAGCGGCCCGGTCAGGGCCACCCGGGTGCGCACCGGGTACCTGGTCAGCTCGGCGCGGATCTCGGCCATCGGCCGGTTCAGGTCGACCGCGACCACCTCGCCGTCGTCTTCGGAGGCCGCGGCCGGGTCCGGCAGGTACTGCGCCGGGTCCGTCTCGAGCTGCTCGAGGAACACCCCGTCCGCGTTGATCTTCCCCAGCGCCTGCCGGTCCGCCGAGCAGGACACCGCGATGGCGACCGGGCACGACGCCCCGTGCCTGGGCAGCCGGATGACCCGCACGTCGTGGCAGAAGTACTTGCCGCCGAACTGCGCGCCGATGCCGGTCCGCCGGGTGATCCCCAGCACCTGCTCCTCGAGCTCGGCGTCGCGGAACCCGTGCCCTGCTGAAGACCCGGCGCCGGGCAGCGTGTCCAGGTACTTCGCCGACGCGTACTTGGCGGTCTTCAGCGCGTACTCGGCGCTTGTCCCGCCGACCACGATGGCCAGGTGGTACGGAGGGCAGGCCGCCGTACCCAGTGACCGTATTTTCTCCTCGAGGAAGGCGAGCATGCGGGAGGGGCTGAGCACCGCCTTCGTCTCCTGGTACAGGAACGACTTGTTCGCAGACCCGCCGCCCTTGGCCATGAACAGGAACGTGTACTCATGCCCGCCGGTGGCGTAGATCTCGACCTGCGCGGGCAGGTTGCTGCCGGTGTTCTTCTCGTCCCACATGGTCAGCGGCGCGAGCTGGGAGTACCGCAGGTTCAGCGTGGTGTACGCGTCGTACACGCCGCGCGCGATGTGCTCCTCGTCACGCCCGTCGGTGAGCACGTGCTGGCCGCGCTTGCCCATCACGATCGCGGTCCCGGTGTCCTGGCACATCGGCAGCACCCCGCCCGCCGCGATGCACGCGTTCTTCAGCAGGTCGCGCGCGACGTACCGGTCGTTCGGGCTCGCCTCGGGGTCCTCGAGGATGGACCGTAGCTGGCGGAGGTGCGCGGGCCGCAGCAGGTGCGCGATGTCGCGCATCGCCGCGGCGGTGAGCGCCGTGAGCACCTGCGGCTCGATCTCAAGGAAGGTTCTGCCGAACGACCGGTGGTTGCTCACCCCGTCACCCGTCAACCTCCGGTAGGTCGTGCCGTCGGCGCCCAGCGGCAGCAGGTCGGTGTAGGTGAACTCGGGCACGCGCGTGGCCTCCTGTCGTCCTCTGACCTCAGGTTCAGCTTAGGCCGCTCGCCGCCCTGAGCTTGGCCGGAACCCCGCGCCCTGCTGGTCACGACTTGTACATGTATAGGCAAGCTTGTATCGTGACGCTATGCGGCGGCGTCGCGCCGCGCGGTGCCCCCGTCCGCGCGATGTGTGCTAAGCACGCGGTGCCCCCGTCCGCGTCTGGCTGAGCCGCGACGCCGCCGCCACTACCTGTTAACCTCCTGGCCACCTAGCCGGCCGGGGGAGCAGCATCGAGGACGCTACCCGGCCTCGCGATGGCGCCCGCCGCGGGAGAAGTCTGCGACCCGTACCCGGGTTGCTCGCCGGCCGGGACCGGTCAGGGCGGTTGCGCGGCGCGCGGACGTAACGGGACGATATCTGGTTGGCAGCGCATCTTGACGGGCCGGCGCCGCTTGTGAGAACGTTCTCTGCATTCCGGTAAGAGATCGTTCTCACATCCATTCGGAGCCTGAATGCCACCGGAGCCCGCGCCCCAGTTGCTTCCGGCGCTGCCCGATCACTTCGTGGCCCGGATAGAGTCTGTCGTCGACGCGGGCGCGGCCCTGGAGGCCTGCGTGGCCGGTCTTGATCCGGTCCGATTCGCGAGCCTTTTCCTCGTCGGCTGCGGCGGTTCGCTGTTTTCCTTCGCTCCGTTGCGCTGCCTGCTCGACCGGTCCGGTATGCCGGTGCTCGCCTTCAACTCCGATGAGCTGGTCTTGCGCCGGCCCGCGCTGCTCGGCCCCGGCTCGCTGGTCATCGTGAGCAGCACGCACGGCGCAACGCGGGAGACCGCCGAGGCGGCGCGCGCGGCCCGGGCTGCGGGCGCGAGCGTCATCGGCGTCACCCAGGACCCTGAAAGCATCGTCGCGGCCGCCTGCGAGCACGTGCTGCTTCATCAGGGAGTCGAGGCCAAGCAGGTCGTACTGGCCCAGCTCGGGTGGTCACTGCTCCGGGCCAGGCGCGTAGTGTCCGGCGAGGAGTTCGGCCAGGCCATGACGGCGTTGCGGCAGTCTCCGCAGGCCTTCGCCGAGGCGCACGACGAGTGGGACGAGCAGCTGGCCGAGCTGGCGCGCCAGTTGCACCACGAGCCGGTCATCTACGTGCTCGGATCCGGGCCGCTCGAAGGCGCGGCGCAGACGCTGGCCATGTGCTACCTGCAGGAAATGCAGAAGCTGCACGCGGTCGCGATAAGCGCGGGTGAGTTCCTGCACGGGCCGTTCGAGGTCATCACCGGCGAGGTCCCGGTAATCCTGCTCAAGGGCGACGACGTGACCCGCCCCATGGCCGAACGAGCCGAGCGCTTCCTGCGCCGGTACACCGGCCAGCTATGGGTGCTCGACGCGGCCGAGCTCACGATGAGCTCCGTCGACAGGTCCGCGCGGCCGCCGATCGGTGACCTGGTCCTCGGCAGCACGGTCCTGAACCGGATCGCCGAGCACTTCGCCGCCTGCACGGGCCGCCCGCTGACTGACCGGCGGTACATGTGGAAGGTCGACTACTGATGGACGTCATCGCGATCGGTGACAACATCAGCGACTGCTACGTCGCCATCGGCCAGGTGTTTCCCGGGGGCAACGCCGTCAACGTGTCGGTCGCCACGGCCCGGTCCGGCGGACGCAGCGGGTACATCGGCGTGGTCGGCAACGACGCGCGCGGCCAGCTGCTCATCGACTCGCTGACCGCCGAGTCGGTGGATGTCCGGCGGCTCAGCGTGGTACCAGGCCGGACCGCGTGCTGCCAGATCCTGCACGCCGGCGGCGAGCGCCTGTTCGGGACGACCAGCCGCGGCGTCGCCCTGTTCAAGCCGATCCCGGATGACCTGGCCTTCGCCGAGACGGCGGAAATCGTCCACTCCACCTACTGCAGCGGCCTGGAGGAATACCTGCCCATGCTGGCCGCCCGCAGCCGGGTGTCCTTCGACTTCAGCGACCGCGTCGGCGACGGATACGCCGACGACCTGCTGCCGTACGTGCACGTCGCGGAGTTCTCGGCACCGCACCTGGACGACGAGGAGTGCGCCGAGCTGACGCAGTGGGCCGGCGCGCGCGGCCCCGGCTACGTCCTGGTCACCAGGGGACGCCGCGGCGCGATGCTGTTCGACGGCGAGCAGGTCTGGGGCGTGGATGCCGTGCCGTCGGCGATGGTCGACACGCTCGGCGCGGGTGACTCCTTCATCGGCCGCGCCCTTTACGGCCTGATCCGCGGCGAGCCGATGCCGGCGCTCCTGGCCGCGAGCGCCCAGGCTGCGGCGCGGACCTGCACGGCCTGGGGCGCCTACGGGCACGGCGCCCGCCTGTCAACCTGCTGTGGCGTCCATGACGACGCCGTTGCCGCCACAGCCTCTTGGAATCCCAATCAGCAGCACCCTGAGGAATGAGGTGAAGAGCATGCCGATTACGACTGCCCGAAGATCAAGAGGGACCGTGCGCCTGGTGGCGGCAGCGGTGACCGTCGCGCTGGCGATGGCCATCTCGGCCTGCAGTTCAAGCAGTTCATCGAGCAGCTCGGCGAGCACTTCGCCGAGCAGCGGCGCCGCGGCAGCCCCGGTGGTCGCTACCTACCCGGGCGTCACCGAGGACGCCGCCCTGCACAATGCGGTCCCGGCCCAGTACCGGGCCAATGGCGTCAAGGTCGCCGTCTTCAACGACTGGCCACCGGACGAATTCCTGCAGAACGGCCAGCTCACCGGATGGAGCGTCGACCTGGCCCATGCGATGGCGGCCGTGCTGGACCTGAAGTTCACCTACACCCCGACCAGCTTCGACGCGATCCTGCCCGGGATAGGCAACGGCCGCTTCGACGTGGGATACGCCTCCTTCGGCATCACCACGCAGCGGCTCCAGGTGCTGAGCTTCATCCCGGAGGACAGCGAGGGTGAAGGGTACGCGGCGCTCAAGTCCAGCGGGATCAACATCACCGCGCTGAACCAGCTCTGCGGGCGCAGCGTGGCGGTGCTCACGGGCGCCTTCGACTACCAGTACCTGCAGGGCGAGAGCAAGAGCGTCTGCACATCCGCGGGCAAGGCGGGCATCACGCTCCAGCAGTACACCACGCAGACCGCCGCCGACCTGGCCGTGCTTTCCGGCCGGGCGCAGCTGACCGCGGCCGGCTCGGTGGACCTCGGCTACCTGGTCAGCCAGCAGCCCAAGATGGCGCTATCGACCCTGGTGGTCAACCCGGTTTATAACTGCATCGGAGTGCGAAAGGGTGACCCGCTGGGCACGGTTCTGGCTGACGCGCTCCAGCAGCTCATCAACGACGGCGTATACCAGCAGATCATGTCGAAGTGGGGGATCGTGGGCCTGGTGAGCAAGGGCATGCTGGCCACGGCGAGCAACCCCAACGGGTAGTGAAAGGCCCGGGATGACCCGGAGCGGGCGCGGCCGAGGACCCGGCCGCGCCCGCGTCCACCTTCCCAGGAGGAGGCGCTGATGTATTCGCACGCCACCAAGCCCGACGCAGGCGACCCGCTGCGGCAGCTCGACGCCAAGGACATCGCGAGGACGCCCCGGCCCATGCAATGGGTCGGCACGGTGATCGCGCTCCTGCTGGCCTCCATGTTCCTGCACATGCTGATCACCAACGCGAACCTGCAGTGGAACGTGGTCGGGCAGTACCTGTTCTCGCACACGATCCTGTCGGGCATCGCGCTCACCCTGGAACTCACGCTGCTCGCCATGCTGGTCGGGCTGGCCATCGGCATCGTCGTGGCGGTGATGCGGCTATCCGGCAACGTGCTGTTGCAGCAGATCAGCTGGGCCTGGATCTGGTTCTTCCGCGGGATACCGCCGCTGGTGCAGCTGATCTTCTGGTACAACCTGGCGTCCCTGGTCAGTAAGGTGGCGGTCGGCGTGCCGTACGGGCCGACGTTCATCTCCTGGCAGACGAACAGCCTCATCACCCCGTTCACCGCGGCCCTGCTCGGCCTGGCTTTCACCGAGAGCGCCTACGCGGCGGAGATGATCAGGGCCGGCATCCAGGCGGTGCCCAGGGGCCAGGTCGAGGCGGCCAACTCGCTCGGCATGACGGGCGGGCAGGTGATGCGGCGCATCGTGCTGCCGCAGGCGCTGCGGATCGTCATCCCGCCCATCGGCAACGACACCATATCGATGCTGAAGTTCACCTCGCTGGTCAGCGTGCTGGCCCTGCCCGACCTGCTCTACTCGGCCCAGGAGATCTACGCGCGCACGTACCAGACCATCCCGCTGCTCCTGGTCGCGACCCTGTGGTACCTGGTGCTGACCACCATCCTCACCGTCATCGAGCACGTGATCGAGAAGCGGCTGCGCCGCGGCCACCGCGGCCGGCCGGGCGACACGGCGGTCCGGCCTGGCTCGCGGTGGCGGTTGATGCCGGCCTGGCCGGGCTCGGTTCCGAAGGCCGCGCCGTGACCGGCGAGCCTCTGGTGATCGTCGACCGGGTGCGGAAATCGTTCCACGACGTCCCGGTGCTCAAGGGCATCAGCTTCGAGGTGTCGGCCGGGGAGGTCTGCTGCATCATTGGTCCGTCCGGATCCGGTAAGACCACGCTGCTGCGGTGCATCAACCGGCTGGAGAAGATCGACGGCGGCATGATCTACGTGGCGGGCCGTCCGGTCGGCGTCGCGGTGCACGGCACGAAGCTGCACGAAATGCGGCCCCGGGAGCTGGCCGACCAGCGGCGCGACATCGGCATGGTGTTCCAGAGCTTCAACCTGTTCCCGCACAAGACCGTGCTCGCCAACATCATCGAGGCGCCGGTGATCGTCAAGAAGACGCCGCGCCAGACCGCCATCGCCGACGCCCGCGTGCTGCTGGCGCGGGTCGGCCTGGCCGACAAGGCCGACGCCTACCCTGACCAGCTTTCCGGCGGCCAGCAGCAGCGCGTGGCGATCGCCCGCTCCCTGGCCATGAACCCCAAGCTGATCCTGTTCGACGAGCCGACCTCCGCGCTGGACCCGGAACTGGTCGGCGAGGTGCTCGCCGTCATGAAGGACCTGGCCGAAGACGGCATGACCATGATCGTGGTCACCCACGAGATGGGCTTCGCCCGGGAGGTCGCCGACACGGTCATCTTCATGGATGACGGGGACATCGTCGAAGCCGGCCGCCCGGCCGAGGTGCTGGGGAACCCCAGTCACCCCCGGACCAGATCCTTCCTGGCGCGGGTTTCGTGAGCGCGCGCCCGCGCGTGCGCGTCGGCTCCCGGCGCCGACCGGGACGGTCGCGGCCACGATGAGCCTGCTCGTCCTCGGCGAGGCCGAGATCCGGTCCGTGCTGCCGCCGCGCGCCGCCATCGACTCCCAGCGGGCCGCCTTCGTGGCCGTGGCCGACGGCCGGGTAACCGCCTCGGGCCTCATTTCGTCCCGGGACCCCGCAGACGACTCGCTGACCTTCGCCCATACCGGCGCGATCATGAACCTGACCGGCGTGACGTGCAAGTTCGGCCTGCAGGTCCCCGGCAATGCCGCGCGCGGCCTGTCGGCAGTGCAGGCGGTCGTCATGGTCTTGCGGCCGGTCACGGGGGAACCGCTGGCCTGCCTGAACGGCGCCGCCGTGACCGCGCTGCGGACCGCGGCCGGAGTCGGCGCCGCAGCCGAAGTGCTCGCCCGCCCGGATGCGTCCCGGCTCGGGCTCATCGGCGCGGGCGTGCAGGCGCGCGAGGCGGCCCGGATGATCGGCGCGGTCCGGGCCCTGTCGCAGATCCGGGTGTTCAGCCGCTCCGCGCAGCGCAGCGCCGACCTCGCCGCCGGACTGCAGGCCGAGCTGGGCGTTCCTGCCGCAGCGGCGGGAACGGCGGCCTGTGTGGCCGGGCCATCCGACATCATCGTGACGGCCACCAGCAGCCGCGAGCCGGTGGTCCGCGGAAGCTGGCTGCGCGCCGGCACCACCGTGCTGACCGTGGGCAGCTACGAGCCGGGGCGCCGGGAACTCGACCTCGCCGCCACCGTCCGGGCGGACGCCACCTTCGCCGACGATCCGGTCAAGGCGATGTCGCACTGCGGCATGCTGGTCGAGGCCCGCGAACGGGGGATGCCTGCCGAGGCCGCGCCGATCGGCGAGGTGATCGCCGGGCGCAGGCCCGGCCGAGGCGCAGCCGAGGACGTGGTGCTGTTCCACAGCACCGGCCTCGGGGTCCAGGACGCCTCGCTCGCCTGGGCGGTCGTGCAACTCGCCGCCGCGCAGGCCGTAGGAAAGATGGTGGAGTTCTGACTCCCCATCTCCCGGCTAAGCTGTGCCGCGTCGCCTCGCGAAGGGACGGGGACTAGTGGAACAGGGCCGACCCCGCCGTCCGACCGTTTCCGACGTGGCGCGTCACGCCGGAGTGTCGGTAGCGCAAGCCGGCCGGGCGCTGGGCGGCTACGGCTATGTCGGAGAGCAGACTCGCGAGCGGGTGCAGGCGGCCGCGAGGGAGCTGGGCTACTCGCCGAACGTCGTCGCCCGCAGCATGCGTTCGGGCAGCACCCGCAGCATCGGATTCGTCGGGTCGGATATCGCCAACCCGTACTTCGCCGAGGCGATGCGCGGCATTTGCGACGTGGCGCACCGCGAGGGCTACGAGACGATCCTCACCAACAGCGACGAGCGCCTGGACCTGGAGCAGCGGGCGGTGCGGACGCTGCTCGACAAGCAGGTCGAGGGGCTGGTCGTAGCGCCCGCCTCGGTCACCCACTGCGATCACCTGGCCGACGCGCGCGCCCAGGGCGTGCCGGTGGTCCTGCTCGACCGTGACCTGCCGCAACTCGACTGCGACAGCGTTGTGGTCGACAACGAGAATGCCGCCCACGCCGCGGTGACCCATCTGCTCAAGCTCGGACACCAGCGGATCGGCCTGCTGGCCTCGATCAGCGCCGCCGAGCAGCCGGAGATCACGCCGGACGAGAGCAAGGGCTCCTGGGTGGTGCTTGGTGCCAACCGCCCGTCGATCGAGCGGATCAGGGGGTACCTGCGGGCGCTGGCCGCGCACGGCGCACCGGTATCGCGTGATGCCATCACGTGGATCGTCGGCGACCGCGTGCAGGAGGCCGACGCCGCCGCGCGCAGGCTGCTCCGCTCGCCGTGGCGGCCTACCGCCGTGTTTGCCACCGACAACGAGTCGACGCGCCGGATCTTCCTGGCCGCGAAGACCGAGGGCTTCAAGGTGCCGGACCGGATCTCGCTGCTGGGCTTCGACGACCTGGACTGGACGGTTATGGTCGAACCGCAGATCAGCGTCGTGGCCCAGTCCCCGCTGCTGATGGGCCGGACGGCCGGAGAAAGGCTGTTCGCGCGGATCAAGGGGGACCGGCAACCGAAGCGCCGGATCGTGCTGCCCACCGAGCTGGTCGTCAGGGCGAGCACGGGAGTACCAACGGAATGGGATGGGTCCGATGAACCGTAACGTCGCGTCGGTGATCGCGGGGAACGAGGTGGCGGGGGCGCCGGGCGGACAGCTCCAGTCGGTGAACCCGGCCCGGGTCAGCGAGGTGGTAGCCGAGGTCGCGCTCGGCGACGCGAAGACGTTCGCCGAGGCGGCGCGGGCGGCGCGCGCCGCGCAGCGGTCCTGGTCGGACGTGCCCGCCCCGGTCCGCGGCCGGGCGATCGCAAACCTCGGCCGGCTGGTCGAGGCGAACGCGGAGGCGCTGGCCGCCCTGGTGACCAGGGAGATCGGCAAGCCCTACGCCGAGGCGCTGGGCGAGGTCCGCGAGATCGTCGACACCTGCGACTTCTTCCTGGGCGAGGGGCGCAGGCTCTACGGCCAGACCGTGCCGAGCGAGATGCCCGACAAGCAGCTGTTCACCTTCCGCAACCCGGTCGGCGTCGTGGCGGTGATCACCGCGGGGAACTTCCCGGTGGCCGTCCCGTCCTGGTACCTCGTCCCGGCCCTGCTCTGCGGGAACACCGTGATCTGGAAGCCCGCCGAGTACGCCGCCGCCAGCGCCAGGGCGCTGTTCGAACTGCTGGTGCGCGGGGGCGGCCTGCCCGACGGCGTGCTGAACCTGGTGCTGGCCGACGGGGACCAGGCCTTCGCCGGCCTCGAGCTAGCACTCGGCGAGGGCTGCGTGGACAAGGTCGGGTTCACCGGCTCCACCAAGGTCGGCGCGCGGATCGGGGAACTGGCCGGCCGGCACCTGCAGTCGCCCTGCCTGGAGCTGGGCGGGAAGAACCCGATGGTCGTCACGCCGAGCGCGGACGTCGACCTGGCGGTGGCGGCCGCGCTGTTCTCCGGGTTCGGCACGGCCGGCCAGCGCTGCACCTCGCTGGGCACGGTGATCGCGCACGAGGACGTGCGGGAGGAGTTCACCGCCAAGCTCGACCAGGCGACCAGGCAGGCGGCGGTCGGCGACCCGTTCCGCGACGTCGTCTACGGCCCGATGCTCAGCGCTCGGTTCGGCCGCCGGTTCGAGGAGTACCTGACCTGGATCCGGCCGCATCACCGGCTGCTCGGCTCGACCGGCACCGGCCGGATCACCGCAGAGAACCCCCGGGACGGTTTCCTCGGGGACCCGGAGGCCGGGATCTTCTACCACCCCACGGTCGTGGCGGGCCTGCGGGAGGAGGACGCGCTCTTCCGCGAGGAGACCTTCGGCCCGCTGATCGGGCTGATGGGCTACCGGGATCTCGACGAGGCGATCCGGCTCGCCAACGCACCCGGTTACGGGCTGTCGTCGTCCATCTACACCCGCGACCCGGCGGAGGCCTTCCGGTTCCGCCGCGGCGTCTCCGCGGGCATGGTCAGCATCAACAACTCCACCTCCGGCGCGGAAGCGCACCTGCCGTTCGGCGGCAACGGCAAGTCGGGAAACGGGTCGCGCCAGTCCGGCGTCTGGGTCCTGGACCAGTTCACCCGCTGGCAGTCGATGAACTGGGATTACTCGGGATCGCTCCAGAAGGCGCAGATGGATGTCGCCGAGCTGGCCGCGGATGACTCGTTCCGCCTCACCGACTGACGCGCCAGCAGGAACGACCGATGCCGGAGCTCACCGGAGAAGAAGAACTCGACCAGTGGTTCCTGTCCGCCGTCGCCGACCTGCCGGGCGACGGGCAGGCCGGCCCGGCCGACCCGGCCGCGCCCGTCACGCCGGGGACCACGCTGACCGGCGAGCAGGCCATCGCGCTGTTCGACGCCCAGGCCGGCAGCCGGCACCTCGACCTGGCGGCACGGTACCTGCGCGCCGAGGGTCACGGCTTCTACACGATCGGCTCCGCGGGCCACGAGGCCAACGCCGCCGTGGCGGCGGCCGTGCGCCCCACCGATCCCGCGCTGCTCCACTACCGCTCCGGCGCCTTCTACCTGGCCCGCGCCGCGCAGGTGCCCGGCTCGGAGCCGCTGCGGGACGTCCTGCTCGGGCTGGTGGCCGCCGCCGAGGAGCCGATCGCGGGCGGGCGCCACAAGGTGTTCGGCAACCATGCCCTGGCCGTCATCCCGCAGACGTCCACGATCGCGTCGCACCTGCCGCGGGCCGTGGGGATCGCGTTCTCCACCGGGCGGGCCGGCAAGCTGGGCGTTCCGTCCCCCTGGCCCGCGGACGCCATCACGGTGGCGAGCTTCGGGGACGCCTCGACGAGCCACTCCACGGCGGCCGGCGCGATCAACGCCGCCTGCCGCACCGCCTACCAGGGCCTGCCGATGCCGCTGCTGCTGGTCTGCGAGGACAACGGCCTGGGCATCAGCGTCCGCACCCCCGACGGCTGGGTCGCCGCGGCGTACTCCGGGCGTCCCGCGCTCCGCTACTTCGGCGCGGACGGCCGCGACCCGGTGGCCTGCTTCGACGCCGCCACCGCGGCCGCCGCCTACGTCCGCGCCAGCCGCTCGCCCGCGTTCCTTCACCTGAAGCTGGTGCGCTTCCTCGGTCACGCCGGCAGCGACGCCGAGATCAGCTACCGGAGCCAGGCCGAGATCGCGGCCGACTACGCCCGCGACCCCCTGCTCGGGACCGCGCGCCTGATCGTGGCCGCCGGCCTGCTGAGCCCGGAACAGGTCATCAGCCGGTACGAAGCGCTGCGCGCCCGGGTCCGGACGATCGCCGGCGAGGCCGTGACGCGCCCCAGGCTGGCCAGCCGTGCCGAGGTCACCGCCCCGCTGGCGCCGCGCCACCCCGACCAGGTGGCGTGCCGGGCCGCCCTGGCCGGGAGCCCCCCGGCCCGCGAGGGCGCCTTCGGCCGCAGGCTGCCGGAGGAATCCGGGCCGCTGACCCTGGCGGACACGATCAACCGCAGCCTGGCCGATGCGCTCGCCGCGTACCCCGAACTGGTGGTGTTCGGCGAGGACGTCGGGCGCAAGGGCGGCGTCTACGGGGTGACCCGGGGCCTGGCCAGGCGGTTCGGTGTCGGCCGGGTCTTCGACACCTTGCTCGACGAGCAGGCGATCCTCGGGCTCGGCCTCGGCGCAGGCCTGTCCGGCCTGCTCCCGGTGCCGGAGATCCAGTACCTGGCCTACCTCCATAACGCCGAAGACCAGCTCCGCGGCGAGGCGGCCAGCCTGCAGTTCTTCTCCGCGGGCCAGTACCGCAACCCGATGGTGGTGCGCGTCGCGGGCCTGGCCTACCAGAAGGGCTTCGGCGGCCATTTCCACAACGACAACGCCGTCGGCGTGCTGCGCGACATTCCCGGCCTCGTGGTCGCGGTGCCGGCCTGCGCGCAGGACGCGGCGCCCATGCTGCGCACCTGCCTGGCCGCCGCCCACGTCGACGGCACCGTCTGCGTCTTCCTCGAGCCGATCGCGCTGTATCACACCCGCGACCTGTACCAGCCCGGCGACGGCGCCTGGCTGTCGCCCTACGCGAGCCCGCAGCGGTGGGCGGAGGAGCACGCGCCGATCGGGCGCGGCCGCGGTTACGGCAGCGGGACCGATCTCACCCTGGTCACGTTCGGGAACGGGCTCCCCATGTCGCTGCGGGTGGCCCGGCGCCTCGCCGCCGGCGGGGCCGGCGTGCGCGTCTTCGATCTGCGCTGGCTGGCTCCCCTGCCGGCCGAGCAGCTCAGCGCGGAAGCCGAACGCACCGGGCGCGTCCTGGTGGTCGACGAGACGCGCCGGTCCGGCGGCGTCTCCGAAGCGGTGATCGCCGAGCTCACCGACGCCGGATATCGCGGAACGCTGGCCCGGGTCACCTCGGCCGACAGCTTCATCCCGCTGGGCGACGCCGCCACGCACGTCCTGGTGTCGGAAACCGACATCGAGGCGGCGGCCAGGCGGCTCCTGGCCTGACCCGCCGGTCTCAGCCATCCGGCTCCCGCAGCCCGTGCCGGCCGCGGTAGTCGGGCGGGCGGGGCGGTGCCCAGCCCTCAACCAGCACCGGGTCCACGTCGTAGACCTCGACCCCGAGCGGCTTGCACGTCGGCAGCGGATCCTCTGCCCGCGGACCCCACAGGTCCACGGACAGGTCGCCTCCCGGGCAGGCGGACAGCGCGCAGAGCAGGTCGATCTCGGCGAAGAACTCCAAGTAATCTCCGGGGCGGGCCGGGCTGGCGGACATGAAGTAGCGGTCGTCGGTGAGCCCGGTCACCTGGAACACGTTGAGCACGTCGTGCACGTCCGGCTCGGTCAGGCCGTAGGGGAGCACCGCGCGGACGAGGTTGGAATGGCAATGAAGGTCAAAGTCCGCACCGGTGAGCAGCCGGTTGACGTACGGGTCGCACCGGGTGCCGAGCAGGTCGTGACACCGCCCGCCGTGCTCGTCCTGCCCGTACTTGAGCGTGTCAGCGGTGAAGGTGAGCATCGGGCGCAGGTACGGCAGGGTGGACCAGAGACGGTCGTACATGGTGACGTGGGCGGCCTGCAGCTGCCTGGTCCGTGACGCCCACAGGCGCTCCCTGGGGTTGTGCAGGTTCCAGCAGTTGAGGTCGCCGACCTGCGGGCCTGCGACCGCGATAATGCGGCACACCTGCCCGGCGCGTACCGGCCAGGCCCGCCCGGCCCGGGCCGGCACCGTGAGCTCCTCGACCAGGCGTCGGCCCGGGGCGGTCGCGATGCGCTCGTAGAAGCCGCGGTCGACGTCGAGCGGTCCGCCGCTGCTCGCGCGGTAGGCCGGCACCGGCGGCCGCTGCGAGCGCCGCGCCGGACCCGGCGGTGGGCTCACTTCTGCCCTCCGTCGGGCGAGGGCGCTGGTTCCTCGGCCGAGCCGCCCAGGTAGGCGTGCTGGACGCGAGGGTCGCGCGCCAGGTCTGCGGCCGGCCCTTCGAGGACGATGCGGCCGGTCTCGAGGACATAGGCGCGGTCGGCCAGGGCGAGCGCTTGCCGGGCGTTCTGCTCCACCATCAAGATCGCGGTGCCGCTGGCGCGGATCCGCTGGATCACCTCGCCGACCGTCTTGACCAGCACGGGGCTGAGTCCGAGGGACGGCTCGTCCAGCGCGAGCAGGCGGGGTTCGTTCATCATGGCCCGCCCGACCGCGAGCATCTGCTGCTCGCCTCCGGAGAGCAGCCCGCCGAGCTGCCGACGGCGCTCGGCCAGCCGGGGAAACATCTCGAAGACCTGCTGTTTGCGCGCCGCCACGAGGCCATGGTCCCGGCGGGACAGGTAGCCGCCCAGGTTGAGGTTCTCCTCGACGGTCAGCGCGGCGAAGATCCGCCGGCCCTCGGGCACGTGGCCCAGTCCCTTCGCGACGATGGCATGCGGGCCCGCGCGCGTGATGTCGGCTCCGGCGAAGCACACCGTGCCACCGCGCGGCCGCTGCAGCCCCGAGATGGTCCGCAGCGTGGTGGTCTTGCCCGCTCCGTTGCTGCCGAGCAGCGCCACGATCTCACCCTCGTCGACGTGCAGCGAGACGCCCCGGACGGCGGCCACGTGACCGTAGTAGGTGTACAGGTCGGCGACCGTCAGGAGTTCCACCCCGGCCCCTCCCCTACCGCCTCGGTGACCTCTTGCTCCTCCCGGCCGAGGTAGGCGCCGATCACGCGCGGATCACTGCGGACCTGTGCGGGAGGTCCCTCGGCGATGACCGCGCCCTGGTCGAGCACGATCACCCGGTCGGACAGCCCCATGACCACGCCCATGTCGTGCTCGATCAGCAGGACCGTTACGCCCGAATTCCGGACCTGACGGACCAGGTCCATCAGTTCGCGCTTCTCGGTCGGGTTGGTGCCAGCGGCGGGCTCGTCCAGCAGGAGCGCCAGGGGCCTGCTCATCAGGGACCGGGCGATCTCGAGCCTGCGCCGGTCGCCGTAAGACAGCTCGGAGGCGAGCAGGTGGGCCCGGTCGGCGAGGCCGACGAAGGTCAGCCACCGCAGTGCCTCACGCCGGTCCTGGGCGCTGGTGCGGCCGAGTAGCCCGTGCGCCGACACCAGCCTGTCCTGGTGTGCGGCCAGTCCCACCAGGCAGTTCTCGGCCACGTCGAGCCTTTCGAACAGCCGGACGCCCTGGAAGGTGCGGGCGAGTCCGAGGCTGACGATGGTGTGCGGCTTGACCTTGATCAGCGACCGTTCCCCGCGCAGGGACACCTCGCCGCGTTGCGGTCTGACCAGCCCGGTGATGCAGTTGAACACGGTGGTCTTGCCCGCCCCGTTCGGGCCGATGATGCTCAGGATCTCCCCGGCGTGCAGGTCGAAGCTGACGCCGTTCACCGCCTTGACCCCGCCGAAACTGTGCTGTAGCCCGGAGACCCGCAGCAGCAGCGATCCGGGCTCTGGCCGCTCTGCGGCCGGCGTTTCCCGCGCCTTGGCCGACGGAGGGGGCGCGGTGAAAGACCCCGATCGCGATCGTCTCGTCGGCCACAGCCCCTGCGGTCTGACCAGCATGAGCACGACGAGGCCAAGCGCGAAGATGAGCAGGCGGTAGTTGCTGATCGGGCGCAGGGCCTCGGGCAGTGCGATAACGATCAGGGCGCCGAGGATCATCCCGGGAATGCTGCCCATGCCGCCCACGATCACCACCATGAGGATCGTCACCGAGGTGGTGAAGGTGAAGCTGGTGGGGTCGATCGTGCCGAACTGGGTGGAGAAGAACATCCCGGCGAGCGCTCCGACCATCGCACCCATGACGTACGCGAGCAGCTTGACCTTGGTGGCGGGCACGCCGACCGCCTCGCTCGCCGTCTCGTCCTCGCGCAGGGTCCGCCAGGCCCGGCCGAGCCGCGACCGGGAGAGCAAGCCGGTGAACACGATGGCGATGAACAGGAAGAAGACACCCAGGTAGTACAGGCCGTTCTCCGATATGACGGCGGCGCCGAACACGTCGGCCGGCGGGATCCCGTACAGGCCGTTCGGTCCGCCGGTCACGCTCAGGTTGGTGACCGTGATCCGCACGATCTCGCCGAAGCCCAGGGTGACGATGGCCAGGTAGTCGCTGCGGAGCCGCAGCGTGGGGTAGCCGATGATGCAGCCGGATACCGCGGCGGCGACCACCGCGGCGGGCAGCGTCTCCCAGAACGACCAGTGCTCGTCCAACTGCAGCAGCGAGGAGGTGTACGCGCCGATGGCGAAGAAGGCGGCGTAGCCGAGGTCGAGCAGCCCGGCGTAGCCCACCACGACGTTGAGCCCGAGGCCCAGGATCGCGTACGTGACGACGGTCACCGCCACCGACATGTCGTACTCGGACAGCACAAGCGGCAGCAGCAGCACGACCGCGGCGGTGGTCGTCGTGAGTCCCGCGCGGGCACCCAGGCGCGCCCGGGGTGACTGCGGTATCGCCGGTATCACGCGGCTGAACCTGCCGCCGCCGGCCACGGCTAGACCCTCTCCGCGACGCGCTCACCGAACAGCCCGGTGGGCTTGAACACCAGCACCGCGATGAGCACGGCAAAGATGATCGCGTCACTCCACTCAGACGAGATGTACCCGTCGGAAAACGACCCGATCAGGCCGATGAGGAGCCCGGCGACCATCGCGCCCGGGATGTTGCCGATGCCCCCGAGGACCGCGGCGGTGAACGCGCGCAGGCCGAGGAGGAACCCCATGAAGAAATTGATCTCGGTGTAGTACATGCCCTGCATGACGCCGGAGGCCCCGGCGAGCACCGACCCGAGCGCGAACGTCAGCAGGATCGTCCGCGTCACGTTGATGCCCATCAGCGCGGCCGCATCCTTGTCCATCGCCAGCGCGCGCATCGCCGTCCCGGCCATGGTCCTGTTCACGAAGATATAAAGGCCCAGCATGAGCAAGAGGCTCAGGCCGAAGAAGACCACCTGCACGTAGGAGGCGCGCGCGCCGGCGAAGGTGAACCCGGCGGTGGGCAGCACGTTCGGGTACGCCGAGTACCCGGCGCCGAAGATGAGCTCGGCGCCCTGCTCCAGGGCGAGCGATACCCCGAGCGCGCTGATCAGGATGGCCAGCCGGGAGGAGTTCAGCAGCGGCTGGTAGGCCACGCGCTCGATGAGCATACCGAGCCCGCCGGTGAAGGCCATGCCGGCCAGGAGGGCGAGCAGCACGATGAGCGCGACGGGCCAGTGCTGCGCGACGAGCGTGACGGCCACCTCGTAGCCGATGAACGAGCCGACCATGAGCACATCGCCGTGGGCGAAGTTGATCAGGCGGATGACGCCGTAGATCATCGTGTAGCCCAGGGCCACGAGCGCGAGGAAGGCACCGCTGGTGAGACCGTTCACCACGTACTGGAGAAATGCGCTCATCCAATTTCTCTGATCCGGCGATGGTGGGACCGGCCACGGCCCGATTCCGTGTCCGGGCTGGCCGTCAGGCCGGCCGGGCTCAGCTGTTCACGTTCACCCACTGGCTGGTGGTGGGGTCCTGCTTCTTGAAGGCGGCGAATTGGTCGTTCCGCACGATGATGACGATGTAGTTGACGGGCTTGCGGTCCCCGACGCTGTCGAAGTGGAAGTCGCCGGTGATGCCGTTGTAGTTGATCGTCCGCAGCGCCGCGATGATCTTGGCGGCCGCGGTGGAACCCGCATCCTTGATCGCCTGGGCGACCACGCCAACCGCGTCGTATTCGTAGCTGGAGTAAGGGCCGGGACCAGTGCCGTACGCGGCTGTGTAGGCGCTGACATAGCCCGTCGCGCTACTCAGGAACTGCGCCAGCGGGGCGGTGGTCATCATCGCGCCGTTCGCCGCGGTGCCGGCCGTCTTGAGCAGGGTGGGGTCGTTGTTGGCGTCGCCGCCCATCATCGTGAACTTCAGCCCCAGCTGCTTGGCCTGCTTGAGCAGCAGCCCGAACTCCGGATAATACCCGGTGTAGTAGAAGACCTGGGGCTTGGACTGGGCGACCTTGGTCAGGAACGAGGTGTAGTCGGACTGGCCAGGGGTGAGCGCGTTGTTGAAGACCACCGTGGCGCCGTCCTTCTGCAGCGCGGCCACCGTGGCCACCGCCAGGCCCTTGGCGTACGTGCTGTTGTCGTTGCCCACCGCGACCCGCGTGGCGTGCAGGTAGCTGGTGATGAAGCTGGCGGCGATGGGTCCCTGCTCGTCGTCGCGGCCGATGGTGCGGAACGCCTGCGCGAACCCCTGCTCGGTCAGCTCTGGGTTGGTCGAGGCATCCATGACGTAGGGGATCCCCGTCCGGTGGAAGGCCTCGAGCTCGGGAAACGCCGCGGTGGAGCAGTAGCCCCCGGCCGCTGCCACGATGCCCTGGGAGATCAGCTTCTGCGCCGCCTCGGCGCCGGTTGACGCCAGGCACGCATCGTCCTGCGACACGATCTGGATCTTCCTGCCGAGCACGCCACCCGCGGCGTTGATGCTCTTGGCGGCTAGCTGGGCTCCGCGCAGGATGTCCACGCCGGCGCTCGCGTACTCACCCGACAGGGGCACCGGCACGCCGATCAGGATCGGGCTCGTGCTGGTACCGGACGAACTACTGGAACTTGCCGAACTGCACGCCGTGGCCGTCAAGGCGACCGCGGCCAGGATGGCCGGTACTGCTGACCTCAAGCCAACACGCTTCATCGTGCCCGTCCCTTCCTGTCAGCCCCCGCCTTTCATGTCAGGCCACGGGAGGCGCAGATGTATACAAGGTTGGGTTACCAACTGTTGCATACAAGGCTGCATACCAGTCACAGTTTGATCACGGCAGCTTCCAGCGCCTCGTGAACGTGGGCGCGGGCGAGCCGCTCCGCCGCGTCCGGCTCCCGTCGCTGGATGGCCTGGCCGATGGCCAGGTGCCCGCCGATGGCCTCGGCTACCTCCGCCGCGGTGTAGACGGCGGCGAGGCGGTAGTTGAAGTAGTACTCCGTGCTCCGCCGGATCGCCTCCGCCAGCCGGGAGTTCCCGCATGACTCGACCACGGTGTCGTGGAACTGCTGGTTGTACTCGACGAAACCGTGACGCGGCGGGTGGGCGTAGGTGGCCGGGTTGATCCGCGCGAGCGCCATGATGCGCTCCACCTGGTCCGGCGATGCCTGGCGAGCGGCCAGCTGGGCGGCATAGCCTTCCAGCGCGGCGCGCACCTCGTAGATCTCGCGGATGTCCGCGATGGAGTGGTCTAGCACCACCCACCCTCGCCGGCGGTTCGCGACCAGCCGTTCGGCGGCCAGCCGCTGCAGACACTCCCGTACCGGCGTGCGGCTCACTTCCAGCCAGTCGGCGAGGTCCGCTTCCACCAGGCGTTCGTTCGGGCGCAGCTCACCTCGCACGATGGCCGAGCGCAGGCGCTGGTATACCCCGTCAGCGAGGCCGACCGGGGCGAGCGGGGCCGGCGGGACGGCGCGCCTCCCCGCCGCCCCAGAAATATCCACCATCGGCGTTGATTCCCCCTACGTCCTGGGCCGCGGCGCGTCGAGCAGGGGCAGGCACTTCAGGCCCGCGATGCGCTGCTCCGCCAGCAGGTCGGCGGCCCGGTAAAGCGGCAGTTGCCGCGCCGCTGCGATGTCGAAGATCTCATGGATGCGCTCGAAGATGCGGCGGACGTTCGCCATGGCCCGGTCAGGCTGAAATCCGCCCTTGCGCAGCCGGTCGGTATCGAAGATCGTGCCGCCGGAGTTGGCGACGTAGTCCACCGCGTACACCAGGCCGCGGCGTTCCAGTTCGTCGCCGTGCCGCTCCTCGGCGAGGATGTTGTTCGCCGAGCCCGCCACGATCCGGCAGCGCAGTTGCGGGATCGTCTCGTCGTTGATGATCCCGCCCAGGGCGTACGGGGCGAAGATGTCCACGTCCTGCCGGTAGATTTCCTCCGGCGCGACGGCCGCCACCCCGTGGGTGTCCCTGGCCCAGGTCGCCTTCTGCTTGTCCAGGTCGGTAACCACCACGTCGGCCCCCTCGGTCAGCAGCAGGGCCAGTGCCTTGCTCCCGACAGTGCCCAGCCCCTGCAGCGCCACCCGGCGTCCTTCCAGGCTCGGGGTGCCCCATACGCGTTCGGCGCAGGCCTTGGTGGCCATCACGGAACCGAGGGCGGTGGCCGGGGAGATGTCCCCGGCCCCTCCGCAGTGCTCGGGCAGGGTCACGACGTGATCGGTCTCGGCGTAGATGGTCTCCATGTCTTCGAGCGTGGTCCCGACATCCTCGCCGGTGATGTACTCACCGTGCAGCGAGTCGACGAACCGGCCGTACGCGCGCAGCAGCGCCTCGGTCTTGTCCGTCTTGGGGTCGCCGATGATCACCCCCTTCCCCCCGCCGAGATCCACCCCGGCCGCGGCGTACTTGTATGTCATGCCGCGGGCCAGGCGCAGCGCATCCAGCACCGCCTGGTCGTCGGACTCGTACGGCCACATGCGCGTGCCGCCCGTGGCGGGCCCGAGCGCCGTGGAGTGGATGGCGATGACCGCCCGCAAGCCGGTGTCCGGGTCAGCGCACGGCATGACCTTCTTGTGGCCCCACCGGGACATGTAAGAGAGCAGGTCGAAGGCCATGGTCAGGCCGCCGTGTAGCCGCCGTCGACGTACAGCACCGCGCCGGTGACGTAGCTGGACGCGTCGGAGGCGAGAAACACTACCGGCCCGATGAGCTCGTCCGGGCGTCCGCGCCTAGCCATAGGGGTGAAGGTAATGACCTGACGCTGCTTGTCCGGCCTGTCGTGCTCGGTGTCGGCACCCACCATGATGTTCTCGAAGTACCCGGGCGCGATCGCGTTGACCCGCACCCCGCGGGTGGCCCACTCGAGCGCCATCACCCGAGTCATCTGATCCACGCCGCCCTTGGAGATCGCGTACGACGTCAGTCCGGCGATCCCGACCCGGCCGGCGATCGAGGAGATATTGATGATCGACCCGCCGCCGCGAGCGAGCATGTGGCGGCCCGCCGCCTGGGCGCAGTGGAAGTACCCGACGAGATTGGTCTGCATCACGGTGAGCAGGTGGTCGTCGCTGACCTCCTCGGCCGGCTCGATCCGGTCGATCCCGGCGTTGTTGACGAGCACGTCCACCTGACCGAATTCGCCGATGGCGGACGCCACCAGATCTTCGGCGCTAGCGCGGTCGCTGGTGTCGGCGTGCACCGCGATGGCGCGGCCGCCGGCGTCGCGGATCCGCGCGGCGGTCCCCTCGGCCTCTCCCAGGGTCCGTGAGCAGGTGACGACGGCCGCGCCCGCCGCGCCAAGGCCGTCGGCGATCGCGCTTCCTAGCCCGCGCCCGGAACCGGTGACGATCGCGACCTTGTTGCTCAGGCCGAAGAGCCGGTCACCCATGCCCACCTCCCCGCTTCGTATACCGTAAATGATGCGACTTCGTATGCCAAGCAACAGCAACTCGTTTGCGCCAGCGGGTAGCCCCTAGGCAGACCGAGCGAGGGGGAACCGATGGCGAGCGCCGGGAGGGAACTGCCGCGGCGAGCGTCCGCGGTTATCATCGGCGGCGGGATCATGGGCGTCAGCACCGCCTACCACCTGGCCGCCGCGGGCGTCACGGGAGTGGTGCTGGTCGACGCCGACGCCCTCGGGTCGGGGTCTACCTCCAAGGCGGCCGGAGGGGTCCGCGCTCAGTTTTCGGACGCCATTAATATCCACTTGGCGCTTCGGAGCCTGCGGGCTTTCGAGACGTTCAGCGAGCAGTTCGGCCAGGAGATCGACTTCCATCAGGTGGGGTACCTGTTCCTGCTCGATTCCGCCACGGACGTCAGCTCGTTCGAGGATGCAGTCACGATCCAGAACGAACTCGGCGTGCCCAGCCGGATGATCTCGGTCGCCGAGGCCGTGCGGCTCTCGCCGCTGATCAGCCCCGACGGGCTGCTCGCCGCGGTCTTCTCCCCGAACGACGGGTACTGCACGCCGGAGTCGGTGGTGCTCGGATACGCCACCGCCGCGCGCCGCCTCGGCGCACGCCTGATCCCGCACTGCCCGGTCACCGGGATCGAGGCGCAGGGCGGCCAGATCACCGCCGTGGTCACCGCGAGCGGGCGGATCGGCACCGATACCGTCATCTGCGCGGCCGGGCCGTGGTCGCGCCAGGTGGGCGAGTGGGTCGGCGTCGAACTCCCGGTGACCCCGCTGCGCCGGCAGGTCCTGGTTACGGAACCGATCGTCGGCCTTGACCAGCACCTTCCGTTCACGATCGACTTCGGCACCAGCTTGTACTTCCATCGCGAGGGCCCCGGCCTGCTGCTGGGGATGTCTGACCCGTATGAGATACCCGGCTTCAAGCTGAACCGGTCGGACGCGTGGCTGCCCGGCCTGGGACGGGTGATGCAGCGCCGCGCGCCCGCCCTCATGAGCGCAGGCATCAGGAGCGGTTGGGCCGGACTTTACGAGGTGACACCCGACCACAACGCGCTGATCGGCGAGTCCGCCACGGTCAGGCGGTTCCTGTACGCCACCGGCTTCTCCGGGCACGGGTTCCTGATGGGCCCGGCGGTCGGGGAGGTCCTGCGCGACCTGTACCTGGGCCAGCCGCCGCCTATCGACGTCGCAGCGCTAAGCGCGGACCGGTTCGCTGCGTCGATGGCCCGCCCGGAACGCAACATCATCTGACCGCGGCCAGCCGAACCCCAGCGGCGGGCTCATACCTAGCCTCCTGGACCAGGGCCAGCGAAAGGCGGCGAGCCGGGCCGTCAGTGACGCCACCGTCCGCTAGGCCCCGCGACGTGCCTGAATATCAACCAGGGCTATCGCCGGGTCCGACCGACAGAGCGGGCGTGATGTCGGTATGCCCGAAGTCGTTTCCCTTGAACAGCAGCGCTTCCCCAGTCGACTTGGCCAATGCGTAGGCGAAGCAGTCCCCGAAGTTCAGGCCGGCCGTGTGGCCGCTCCCCTTCCCGAAATCGCGGTATGCCTCCCGGGCGATGCGGGCCTGGTCGTGCGTCACCGGTTCGACGCGCAGTTCCGCGGTGTCGACCAGTTCGTCGAAGCGGCGACTGGCCACCGGGTCGCGGCTGGCGTCGATGACGACCGCGGTCTCCACGTAGTTCACGGCGGAGATCCTCCGAGTCTGTGCCCTCTCGATGGCATGTGCCATCTCGCTGGCGTCGCCTTCGGCGCGCAGGATCGCAACGAGGGCAGAGGTGTCGACGATCACGCGGGAAGCCCATGTTCGTCGTAGAGGAGGTCGCCGTGATCCACAGTGCGGAACGGTTCGCGAAGCCGGGGGGCGGTGTCCCGGCCGATGGCTAGGATCCGGTCAGCCAGGCTGGCCTCGCGCAGGTGCCTTACCCGGTCGAGGCGCTCACGTACCGCGATCGTGACCGCCATCGTCTGCGTCTCGCCGGTCAGCGAGGCAAGTTCTTGGACTAGCTGGTGAGTTTCGGGGTTCTTGATGTTGAGGCTCATGATCTACCCTTCTACCCCAAGATGCTACCAGGGTAGCGCATGGCGTCTGAGCGCCTGCGCGACCGCGGCCACGTGCGAAACGAACCCCCGCGCCAGAGCAGTCGGCTCAGCCCTTCGCTGCTGAGGGATCCGTCGCCGCTGCGGAGTCCCTGGTGATCATGCCGTCGCTGAGCTCGATGCCGCGGTCGCAGCGGGCGGCGACGGCGGGGTCGTGGGTGGCCAGGATCAGGGTGAGGCCCCGGTCGCGGTGGAGCGCGAACCCGAGGGCACGTACGATCGCTGCCTGCGATGCCCCAGACCGGGCTCGCTCAGCTTGAGGATCCGTACTGGATGGGAACGTTGACGACCTGGACCTTGGCCCAGGTGGTACCGCCGGGGACGTGCTGCCAGACGGTCAGAGTGCCGCCATGGACGGCCAGGGCGTCTGCCATGCCGCCGGGGCCGGGCGCCAGCGTGGCCGTGCCTGGGGGCAGCGGTGGCAACGGCAGCCAGGAAGATCCCGCGCTGGTGATGATCTGGCCGCGGTTCGTGGTGGTGATGACCGCAGCCGAGCCGCCGGGCCCGAACGACGCCGAGGTCAGGTGGGCGCCGTGCAGCGGGAGCGGCGGGGACAGGGTCCAGTGGCTGCCGCCGTCTGGGGACCAGGCGGCGAGCAGGCTGGCACCGGACCCGGTACCGGCCGTGAGCAGCGCGACCGTGCCGCTGGCCGTGCTGGTCAGCCTGAGCACCCGTACGGACTGCCCGGCCAGGGCGGCGGGCAGCTCGGGCCCGGCTGCGTGCCAGGTCCCGCCGGTGTCGGCGAAGATGCCCGTCGTTCCCGGGCGGCCGCAGCTGCCGCCGAGCAGCGGTGTCCCCGGCGGGGCGAACGCGGCGGCGGTCAGGTCTTGCAGGCCGCAGCGGCGGCCGGCGGCCGTCGCGGCGAGGGACCGCTGCGTGGCCAGGGTCGTCCAGTCCGTGTAGCCGGGCGCGGCCAGCTCAGCGGTGCCGTCGGTGAGCAGGGCGAGCAGGGTGCCGCTGCCGGACGCCGCGGCGAGCGCGTCCGGGACGTTGGCCAGGGCGGCATCCAGCGGGCCGGCCGACGACCAGGCCAGGCCGCCGTCCCGGGTGAGGGTCAGCGGGGTGTAGGTCAGGCCCTGGCTGGGCCGGAACCCTGTGATCAGCGATCCGGTGGCGCCGGCCAGGACCAGGCCGCCGTTGTCCGCCGTTCCGCCTGGGGTGACCAGCTTCCACGTGCCGCTGCCGACCGGGCGTACGAACAGCTGCCAGAAGTTGTTGAGCGTGGCGACCGAGCCGCCCATCACCACCACCGCCCAGGTGCCGGCGCCCGTCACCATGGAGGTGGCCAGGAACCCCGCCCCGCCCGGCGGGGCCCAGGCCGCGGGCCCGGACGCGGCAGGAGCGGCAGGAGCGGCGCTGCCGCACCCCGCCGCGAGCGCCACCGCGGCCAGGGCCAGCGCGGCGGCCGGGCGGGCTCTCACGAGTGCCCCATCAGCTGGCGGGCGGCGTCCGTCAGCTGCGCTGCGAACGACGATTTGGTGGCCGGTGTTCCCGGACCGGGGTCGAAGTCCAGTTCCTGGCGCATGTGGCCGGTCTGGTCGATGACAAACGCGTAGTCCCCGTGCCCGATCATCGACCCGGCCGGGAGGATCTCCGGCGGGACGATGGCGTACTGCCGCCAGACCTGCTGGAGCTGGGCCAGGGTGCCGGTCAGGTACCGCCAGTTCGGCACGCCGGCCAGGCCTTCCTGGCGGTCGAACGCCTGGATGTAGCTGACCTGGGTATCGATCGGGTTGTAGTTGATCGCGACGAGCTCGACCCGGGCGGTGTCCGCGCCCAGCAGCTGCCCGGCCTGGCGGAACTCCTGCGCGATCAGCGGGCAGTCCGACGAGCACGTGTCGTCGAGGAACGTCAGCAGCACCACCTTGCCGCGCAGGCTGGCCAGCGTCACGGCCCGGCCGTCCTGGTCGGTGAGGCTGAACGCCGGCGCGGGGAAGTCGACCGGGTTGCTGGAGCCGTCGATCGACTGCGCCAGGATGGTGTCGGCGACCGGGCTGGCCTGCGCGACCGCCATCGGCGCCGCGCCGAGGATGATGACCCCGATCGCGCCGACCGACGCCACCGACTGGATGCTCGCGGTCGCCACCGACCGGCCCACGGCCTGCGGCCGGACCCGGTCCCGGGCCAGCCGGATCCGGTCCGGCCAGGACGGCGCCGGTGCTCCGGCTGCGGCAGATTCTGCTGCCTCGCCCGGCACCCGGGCCAGGGCCAGGTACCCGGCGGCGGCCAGCAGCACGAAGGGGATCATGCTGTTGGGGTCGGTGCCCAGGCCGCCGAGGAAGCCGAGATCCTCGATCAGCACCCAGTCCGCCAGGCACAGTACCGTGAAGCCGATCAGGACCGGGCGGATCAGCCGCGGCTGCCCGGACAGGAACGCGGCGCCGGTGACCGCGAGCGCCGCCACGACGAACAGGTTCACCGCGAACCCGTGCGCCTCATCGAATGTCGTGAAGGCGCTGATCCAGGCGGACAGGAAGCCGGGCTGGGAGGTCTGGGCCATCGATCCGGTCATGCCGGCCAGCGTGCCCGGCTGGCCGTGGGCGGTTCCCTGCCAGAACCCCCGGCCCGGCCAGGCCTGCAGCACCGCCATCCCGATCAGGAACGCTCCGGTGCCGGCCATCATCAGCCGGCCCAGCCACGGGCTGTACCACACCCGGTCGGGCAGCGCGATCAGCGCGCCGGCGACCGCGTAGATCAGCACCGCGCCCGGCGCACCGAACAGCCAGGTCAGGCCCGGGGCGAAGATGCCGCCGAACGACTCGCCGAACACCCACACGACCAGGCCCCAGCCGACGCTGACCAGCCCGGCCAGCCGGGACAGCGGGCCGCGCGCCGCGGCCAGCAGCCAGACGCCGATGCCGACCTGGATCCACACCGAGGCGGCACCGGCCTGCATCGGGTGATACGACCAGTTCGTCCCGCCCCAGTTCACCACCTGCTGCACCCACCGGGGCGAACTGGCCGCGGTCGGCTCGATCACCTGCGACGGGAGCCCGACCGCCATCTTCGGCTGGGCCTGCAAGATCCCGTCGAAGACCCACACCAGCCCGAAGCCGATCCGTAGCACCTTGCGCCAGGCGGGCTCGGCGATGGGCGGCGCGGCCGCCTCCGCCGCGCCCGGGGCCGCGGGCAGCAAGACCCTGATGGTGACCCAGGCCATCCCCAGCAGCACGAAGATGACCAGCGCGATCAGCCCCTGGTGCACCAGCGCGGCCTTGAACGCCGCGACCACCGTCGGGTCACTGACGTTGATTCCGGAGTTCATCCCGGGCATGACAGGGCCTCCATTTCAGGCTCGCCGCCGGTCTCAGCCTGGCCGGATGCGGGCCACGGCCGTCGGCTGCGGCCCGGCCGGCCAGGAGTGCCGAACCGGCGCAGCCGGATGCTGCTGGCCACCACGAAAGCCGAGGAGGCTGCCATCGCCGCCCCCGCGATCAGCGGGTTGAGGAAACCAGCCGCCGCCAGCGGGATCGCGGCGATGTTGTAGCCGAACGCCCAGGCCAGGTTGCGCCGGATGGTCGCTAGCGTGGCCCGGGCCAGCCGGATCGCGTCCGGGATCACCCCCAGGTCATCCCGCAGCAAGATCATGTCCGCGGCGCTGATCGCCACGTCGGTGCCCGAGCCCAGCGCCAGCCCCAGGTCGGCGGCGGCCAGCGCGGGCCCGTCGTTGACCCCGTCGCCGGCCACGGCCACCCGGCGGCCCTTGGCCTGCAGGCCCCTGACCGTTGCGACCTTATCGGCGGGCAGCGCGCCGGCGATTACCTCATCGGTGCCGATCTCGGCCGCGACCGTCTCGGCGACGGCCGGGCTGTCCCCGGTCAGCAGCACCGTGTGTAGCCCGAGCCGGCGCAACCCGGCGACCGCCGCGGCGGCGGAGGGTTTGACCGTGTCGGCGACCGCGACCGCTCCGCGGGCCTGCCCGCCCCACCCGGCCAGCACCACGGTGCGGCCCGCGCGCTCCCACTCGGCGCACTGCCCGGCCAGCGTCTCCGGGATGACGACCCCACGGTCACCGAACAGCTTGGCCCGCCCGGCGATCACCTCTTGGCCGTCGACCACGCCGCAGGCGCCCAGGCCCGGCAGCGACTCGAACCCGTCGGCGCGGGGCAGATCCCCCAGCTCCGCTCGCGCCGCTGCGCTGACCGCGGCGGCGACCGGATGCCCGGAGGCGTCCTCCACTCCGCCCAGGCGGCGCATCAGCTCATGGCGGCTGGTGCCGGGCGCGGCCAGGACCCCGGTCACCGCCATCACCCCGGTGGTGACCGTCCCGGTCTTGTCCAGCACGATGGTGTCCACCGACCGGGAGGCCTCCAGCGCCTGGTAGCCCTTGATGAAGATGCCCAGCTGCGCGCCCCGCCCGCAGGCCACCACCAGCGCGGCCGGGGTTGCCAGGCCCAGCGCGCACGGGCAGGCGATGATCAGCACGGCCAGCGCGGCGCTGACCGCCGGCTCGGCCGGGCTGCCTGCGGCCAGCCACCCGGCCAAGGTCAGCGCGGACGCGGCCAGCACCACCGGGACGAACACCCCGCAGATCCGGTCGGCCAGCCGCTGGATGCGGGACTTGTCCGCCTGCGCGTGTTCGACCAGGGCGATCAGGTGCGCCAGCTGGGTGTCCTGGCCGGTGTGCGCGGCGCGGACGATCAGCCGACCGCCGACCACGATGGTGCCGGCGGTCACCGCGCTGCCCGTGGTGACCTCGGCGGGCACCGACTCCCCGGTCATCACGCTGGTGTCCACCGCGGACTCGCCGAACTCCACCACCCCGTCGGCGGCGATCACCTCCCCCGGCCGGACCACCACCCGGTCACCGGGCCGCAGCTGCCCGGCCGGGACCCGCCGCTCGGACCCGTCATCGTCCAGGACGCTGGCCTCCCGCGCCCCGGCCGCGGCCAGCTCGCGCATCGCCGCCCCGGCGTCACGCCGCGCCCGGGCCTCAAACCAGCGCCCCGCCAGCAAGAACGTGGTCACCGACGCGGCCACCTCCAGGTAGATACCGCCGCCGGAGGCGTGCCGCAGCAACTGCCACACGCTGACCCGGGCCTGCCCGCGGTCCAGCACGAACATCGCGTACACCGACCAGCCGCACGCTGCCGCGATGCCCAGCGACACCAGCGTGTCCATCGATGCCGCGCCGTGCCGGGCGTTCTTGATCGCCGCGGCGTGGAACGGCCACGCCGCCCACCCCGCGACCGGCGCGGCGCACGCGATCAGCACCCACTGCCAGCCGGGGAACCTGGCCCAGGGGAACAGCGACAGCACCACGGACAGGTCACTGAGCGGGATGAAGAACACCAGCGCGACGATCAGCCGCCGCTGAAGGTCAGCCACCCGGGCCGCATCGGCCCCCGCCTCGCCCGCATCACCCGGCGCGCCCTCGCCTGCCGCGGGCTGCGCCAGGTCCGCGCCGTACCCGGCCTGCTCGACCGCGTTGATCAGCCGCGACAGCGGGACCGACACCGGCGCGGTGACGGCGGCCGTCCCGGTCGCGAAATTCACCGCCGCCGTGACATTCTCCAGCGAGCCGAGTTTCTTTTCCACCCGCGCGGCGCACGCTGCGCACGTCATCCCGCGGATCGAGAGCTTTACCTCGTGCCATCCCGGCGATGACGCCGTGCCGGTAAGCGCAGCCGACATCCAGCCTGCCTCCCAGCCGAACCGTCCGATCCGCCTGATCGCGGCGAATACCATTGCACCGGGAAATCTACACCGATGGCGTGCGGCTCTCGACGTAGGAGTCCCAGACCTTCACGTCCTTGTCCACTGGGAAGCTCTCGTACTGGTGGGAGTTCAGCCCGGGGTACCTGGGATCCTGCTCGAGGAGTGCCAGCGTCCTCCTGACCTTCTTCAGCTTGGCCTGCTCGTTCGGGCCGCCGCTTTCCAGGTTCTTGAGAACGGCCGCTGCCGACGGCGAGAAGCGCAACTTGAACGCCGCCACGCGGCGCTAGTCCTCGTCCGGGTCGTGATCCAGGTACTGCTCGAACGAGCCTAGATCTTCCGTCTCGCCGCGTTCAGCAGCCTCCAGGCTGCTACGGATCTCCTTGGCCAGCTCTGGGTTGCGCCACACAACCATCTCCCGTTCCGGGATCGACACCACGGGGATCAGCAGCAGGACGCCGTCCACGTTCCGCTCGACGCGATACCTGCGGCCCGGCTCGGCACCGGCTCTGCCGAGGCTCACGCGACCCCGGCTGTCGACCTCGGCCTCGGCTACGGTCTCGAACTCCTGGTATTCGTACCTGAGTGCCTGCTGGGGGGGGTCATGGCTTCCTACCTCCCGGACTACTGTCTACCAAATTGTACTTGCGATGCTTCAATAACGCATTGTGGGATATTAGGCAATGCCCACCATGTGACGGAGCGGTAACAAGAAGTGATTATGCCTCATCACGGCCGGTGTGGCGCCCGAACAGTCAGCTGATC
Organism: uncultured Actinomycetes bacterium; assembly: GCA_963847965.1. Taxonomy (GTDB): domain Bacteria; phylum Actinomycetota; class Actinomycetes; order Streptosporangiales; family Streptosporangiaceae; genus Palsa-504. The sequence goes on along the minus strand of CAWKCG010000039.1, from coordinate 201,273 downwards.
TTCATGAGCTGTTCCGTCGCTTTAGACCAGCACTCGACCATGCATATCCGTACACAACAGAGCATGTCAGCATCCGTCTGCTGTACCACCTTTAGGGGTAAAGGCGGTACTTCGCGAGACACGAAAGACGGTCAGGAGCGGTAGCGCCCCAGCCTCTACGTCTAGGTGTCCCAACTGGCCCTCCCCATATGACCGCGGGCGACCGCGCCGAGACCATCGCCATCGTCGGCCGCTTCTGTGATCCGGACGTGAGCGCTCTCATCTGACCGGCCGACCCGCGCCAATCGATTCTCGATCGGGCGCCCGGCCCGCATACCCTTCCCGCCATGTCCGTTGCCTGCTGCTACCTGCCCCTCGCGGCGCTAGGTCGGCACGTGGCGCGCGCTCGACGGCACCGCAGACATCCTCATCGAAGACGACGGCAGCGACCGGCGACACTCGAGGAGATGCTGCCGGGCGTAGCTGCACGCTGCGACATCCTGCTCGGGCCCTACTCAACTCAGCTGATGCGCGCGGCCGGCCGCATGGCTGCGAAATCGGGCTGGCTTTTGTGGAACCACGGCGGTTCCGGCTATGACGTGGAAAGCGCGACCCCGGGCCACGTCGTCTCCGTCCTGACGCCAACCAGCCGGTACGCCGAGCCCTTCCTCCTGCGCCTGGCCAGCGAGCCGGGGGAGCGGCACGACCTGTGCATCGTCCACGGGCCCGGCAGCTTCGGCCGCCAGGTGGCCGATGGAGCCAAAGTCATCGCGCACCAGCTCGGCATCCACACGGTGCGCGCCGCCGCTGATGAACAGATCCCGCCACCAGGCATCTCGCCGGCTTGGGACCTATTTAGCGCAGGTGTCTTCGAGCAAGACGCCGACACGGTCGGGCAGGCATTCCGCTCAGCGACCCCGCCACGCGAGATATGCGCCATAGCGGCAGGCGTACGCGAATTCGGCCGGGTGGTGGACGATCCCGATGGCGTCTTCGGCATCGCCCAGTGGTTTCCCGGCAGCGATCAGGAGGTCGAGCTCGGGCCCGCTGAGGACGAGTTCCTCAGTGCCTACATGGGCGCGGTAGGCGTGGTGCCTGATTATCCCGCGGTGCAGGCCACGGCAGGCGCGGTGATCGCTACCCACTGCGCGCGGCTGGCTGGCGGCACGGACAGAGACGGCCTGTGGGCAGCCGCAGCCGCATTGCAGACGCGGACCCTGTTCGGCGACTTCAAGATCGACTCTCGTAACGGCACTCAGTTGAGCCACCGGACGGTTCTGGTGCGCTGGGCAGACGGCGAACCGGTGCCGGTGAGCGCATCGGCCCAGGTTCCGCGCTGAACCAGCGCTCGCGGGACGCGGGCAATCATGGGGCAATCACACAACCGAAAGTGGTCAGCCAGGGAACGTCGGAGGGGCCCGCTGGGTAACGGGCCTGCCGATTAAATCTTGGTGAAGTGCTGGAAGCACTCGTAGTACGGGTCGGTCGAGTGAGCGAAGTGGGCGGCCTCGGAGCGCTTGACGGCCAGGTAGGCGGTGCTGCGCAGCGGGCCGAGGACGTCCATCAGCATCTCGTCCGCGACCAGCGCGTCCAGCGCCGCGCTGAGCGAGGCGGGCAGGCGGTGGGTGCCGCCCATGGCCCGCTCGGCGTCGGTGAGCGTGGCCGGGTCGACGTTGACCGGCTCCCCGGGGTCGAGCTTGCCGCGGATCCCGTCCAGGCCCGCGTGGATGAACGCGCCGAGCGCCAGGTACGGGTTGGCGCTCGAATCGGACGGCTTCAGCTCCAGGTTGACCGAACTGCCCGGGTCCCCGCGTAGCGGGGAGCAGATCCGGACCGCGGCTTCCCGGTTGTCCATTCCGTAGCAGGTGTAGGCGCTGGCCCACATCTGCGGCGCGAGCCGGCGGTAACTGTTCACGCTGGCGCAGGTCAGCGCGACCAGGGCGGGCAGGTGGGCGAGGAGCCCGCCGATGAAGTGGTAGCCGACCTGGGACAGGCCGTTCCGGTCGGCCGGGTCGGCGAACACGTTGCGCCCGCCGGGCGCGCCGTCGGGCAGCAGGTCGGTGAGCGAGGCGTGCAGGTGAGTGCCGTTGCCCGCCTGGTCGGGGATGGGCTTGGGCGCGAGGCTGGCCCACAGGCCGCGCCGGAACGCCACGCCGCGGACGGTCTCCCGGTACAGCACGTGGTTGTCCGCGGCGCGCAGGGCGTCGGCGTACCTGACGGAGATCTCCTGCTGGCCGTGGCCGAGTTCGGGGTAGTAGTGCTCGACGACGAGTCCCTGCGCCTCGAGCGCCGCGGTGAGCTCCATGGTGATGTCGTGCGCGAGGTGGAACCCGGTCGCCGAGTAGCACAGGCTGTCGTCGATCGGGATCAGCCGGTCGGGTATGGAGGGCCCGGCGGGTGAGGATTCGCGTCGGCCGATCGTGAACTCGGGCTCGAACGAGGCCCGCATCGCGTATCCCTCGCTGGCGAGCTCGCGGATGGCCGCCTTGAGGAAGGTCCGCGGGCACGCGTCCCACGGCGACCCGTCCGGCCGCACCAGGTCCGCGAGCATGGCGGCGGCGCCCGGCGCGTAGGGGAGCGGGACGAAGGTGTCGGGGTCGGGCACGATCCGGACCTCGCCGACCGGGCCCATCCCGGCCACCGGCTGCAGCTGGTCGAGCATGTTCATGGCCATCATCGCCACCGTGTGCCCGATCCCGCTGGCCATGCGCTCGCGCAGGTGCGCGGTGCCGGCGGCCTTGCCGCGGATGATCCCGCCGTGGTCGGCGTACAGGAAGCGCACCAGCCGTATCTTGTCCCGGCTGGTCTGCTCGATCACCGTGTCAATCGCTCCGTCCGTCATGGACAAATGGGTAGCACGTCTTGCCCCGTCGCGTACAGATGACGCCGGACATGCCCGGCCCGGCGGAGCCCCGGGCTACGGCGGGCACCGCTGCGGGAGAGCGGATAGCGCGAGCATGACGAGAGCAGAGTATTTTCGGCCCATGAGCCCACGGCAGACGCCTCGTGACTTGCGGGCGTCCGACACTGACCGGGACCGGGTGCTCGCGCTGCTCAGCGAGGCGGCGGCCGACGGGCGGCTTACCGCGGAGGAGCATGCCGATCGAGTGGAGCGCGCCTGCGCCGCGCGGACGCTCGGCGAACTCGCGGAACTGACCACCGACCTGGCCGGACCGTCCGCGCAGCCTGTGCGCCTGGACGCCGGCCGGGTGATCTCCGGCGTCTTCGGGCCGGCGCGCAGGGACGGCCGCTGGGTCGTCCCGGAGAGCCTCACGGTGACCGCCATGTTCGGCGAGGTAGAGATCGACTTCACCCAGGCGATACTGCAGGCCAGCCGCGTGCGGCTGTACGCCACGGTGGTCGGAGGGCGGCTGCGGATCATCGTGCCGGACGGGGTGTCCGTGGTCGTGACCGGTCATATGGTGCTCGCCAGGAAACGCGGCATCCAGAAGACCCCGCCGAACCCCGATCCCGCCGCCGCGGTGATCGACGTCAGGGGGCTGGTGCTGGGCGGTGAGGTGATCGTGCGCACGCCGCCCCGTCCCCGCCGCTTCCGCCTGTTCAACCGAAGTTGACGGAAGAATAGGCGTGGAGCTTCCACAGCTGGTGCTCGCTGGCGATGCTCCGGATCGTTCCCGACCGTGACCGCATCACCAGTGAGTGAGTGGTGGCGCCGCCGCCCCGGTACCTGACTCCGTCCATCAGCTCACCGTCGGTGATCCCGGTGGCGGAGAAGAAGACGTCGTCGGACGCCACCAGGTCGTCGGTCGTGAGCACCTGGTCCGGGTCGAGCCCGGCGTCCAGGGCCCGGCGCCGTTCCGCGTCGTCGCGGGGCGCGAGCCGGCTCTGGATCACCCCGCCCAGGCACTTGAGCGCGCACGCGGCGATGATTCCCTCGGGCGTGCCGCCGATGCCGAGCAGCAGGTCGATGCCGGTGCCCTCGCGGGCCGCCATGATCGCGCCGGCCACGTCCCCGTCGGTAATCAGGTGGATCCGGGCGCCCGCCTCGCGGACCTGCCCGATCAGCTCGGCGTGCCTGGGCCGGTCCAGGATCACCACCGTGACATCCCGCGGCGATTCGCCCTTGGCCTTGGCCACCGCGGACACGTTGAAGGCCGGGGGAGCGGTGATGTCCACCAGGTCGGCCGCGGCAGGCCCGGTAACCAGCTTGGACATGTAGAACACCGATGACGGGTCGTACATCGACCCCCGGTCCGCCACCGCCAGGACCGAGATCGCGTTCGGCATCCCGTTGGCGCACAGCCGCGTGCCGTCGATCGGGTCCACCGCCACATCACAGGCCGGGCCGCTGCCGTCGCCTACCTCTTCGCCGTTGAACAGCATCGGCGCGTGGTCCTTCTCGCCCTCGCCGATGACCACCACGCCGCGCATGGACACCGAGTTGATCAGCATCCGCATCGCGTTCACCGCGGCTCCGTCGGCCCCGTTCTTGTCGCCCCGGCCGACCCACCGGGCGGCGGCCATGGCCGCGGCCTCGGTCACCCTGGCCAGCTCGAGCGCCAGGTTGCGGTCCGGGGCCTGGCTAGCCGTCTGGGGGCCCTGCTGCTGCTCCGCGGTCATCGCCGGTTCCCTTCCCCATGCTCTGTAGAAATCCTACGGATCAGAACCTGCGGCGCCTCCGGCACCGGTAGAACCGGCGGGCTCGGGACGCTGCGCAGGGACCTGTGCCTGCAGCGGGTCTGCGGGCGGCGCAACCTCGTCCGGAGTCCGTGGCGCCCGGCTTTGCACGTCAGTCTCACGGTCGCGGAACGTGACCTCGACGTTCTGCTCGGGGCGCCGCTGGTTCTGCAACGCCTGCAGCGCCATGCTGGTCCGGTCCGCCTCGGTGAGCGGCGGCTGGACTATGGCCCGCGGCCACAGCCGCCGCGCCAGGACCACGTTGATCTCCGCGCTGTACACGGTGACTTCGATGGCCAGGTAGATCCAGGCCAGCAGCCCGAGCACGTCGGCGAATACGCCGTAGGCGGAATCGCTGTGCAGGTAGCGGTGGATCAGCCAGGTCCCGAGGACCTGCAGCACCGTCCAGCCGATGCCGCCGGTGATCGCGCCCGCCAGCAGGTTGCGGGTCGGCACCCCCTTGGGGGTGAGCACGCGGAACGCCCCGATGTACATGCCCACGTTGAACGCCGCGGCCACCAGCTCGGCCAGGAACACCACGCCGAATCCCTTCAGGACGTAGGTGTTCAAGCTGGCCAGTCCGGTGGTGACGACCACGCCCCCGCCGAGCAGGCCGAGGAACAGCACCGCGCGCCCGAGCCGCTGCGCGTAGCCGGGCCGGGCAGGTCCCGGCAGGTTCCACACTTGCGCCATCGTGAAGAGGCCGGCCTGGGCCAGGCCGGTCGCGCCCCAGATCAGGCCGAGCAGGCCGATGACCAGCCCGATGTAGCTCGAGCGCCGGAGGGTGTGCACGTTGCCGGTCAGCGTCTTGCCGAGCAGCGGGACCTGGCCGGCCACCGCGTTCAGCACATCGGCCTTGAACGACGCGTCGGCCGAGGCGATCAGGCCGAGGATCGTGACCAGCACGAGCAGCAGCGGGAACATGGCCACGAACGCGGAATACGCGAGGTTGGAGACCAGCACGCCGCCGTTGTCGTCGCCGTACTTCTTCACCACCCCGAAGACGAACGCCGTCGGCGTGAAACGCCGCTGCGTTTCGTCGACCTTCCTGAGCGCCTTCTCGACTGGATTCACCGCGTCCGCCTCCCTGCCGCCCTTCCGGGCGCTGCCCAGCGGCCGGAGGGCCAAACCTGGCCCAGGCGGGCGGATGCCAGGGGCTTCGGCGTCAGAACGGGATGTCGCGGGCGTCGTCCTCGCCGTCGCCTGGCGCGGTCGTATCGTCTCGCTTGGCCATGGCGGCGGCCAGCCTGGCGCGGGCGCCGTCCAGCCACTCGCCGCACACCGCGGCCAGGCGCTCGCCGCGTTCCCACAGCTCAAGCGACTGCTCCAGGGTCAGGCCGCCCGACTCCAGGCGCTTGACCACTGCGGCCAGCTTGTCCCGCGCCTGCTCATAAGAGAGCGCCTCCGAGGGCGCGGCCCCGCCGCTGCCGTCCGTCACGGCCTCAACCCTATCCGTCGTCGGAGTCGCCGCACACGCGCACGGTGAGCTGATCCGCCGCGAACCGGACGGTCAGCGTCTCGCCCGGGTCGGCCTCGGCCGCGCTGCGGACCACGCCGTCGTCCTGGTGCTGCACGATCGCGTAGCCGCGGCGCAGCGTCGAGGCGGGCGACAGGGCGAGCAGCCGGGCCCGCGTATGCGCGAGGTCGTCGCTGCCCCTGGCCAGGCTCACCTCCAGCGACATCCTGGCCCGCTGGAGGAGGGCGTCCACGCGTTCGGCCTGGCGCTCGACCTCCCTGACCGGATCGGCCAGCGCAGGCCTGGACGTGATCGCCTTCAGCCAGGCCGTCTCCCGGTCGAGCCAGCCGGCCATGACCCGGCGGGCCCGGTCGCGCAGCTGCGTGACGAGCGCGAACTGCTCGGCGACATCGGGGACCACCCGCTTGGCCGCGTCGGTGGGCGTCGAGGCGCGGAGATCGGCCACGTAGTCGAGCAGCGGGGTGTCCTGCTCGTGGCCGATCGCGCTCACCACCGGGGTCCGGCACGCGGCGACCGCCCTGATCAGGGTCTCGTCGGAGAACGGGAGCAGGTCCTCGAGCGAGCCGCCCCCGCGCGCGATCACGATCACGTCCACTTCCGGGTCGCCGTCCAGGCGCCGGAGCGCGTCGATGATCTCCTCGGCCGCGTAAGGACCCTGCACCGCGGTCTGCTCGACGCGGAACCGGACGGCAGGCCAGCGGCGGGAGGCGTTGTCGATCACGTCACGTTCCGCCGCCGAATCACGCCCGCAGATCAGGCCGATGACGCGGGGCAGGAAGGGTAGCACGCGTTTTCGTTCGGCAGAAAAGAGCCCTTCCGCAGCCAGCTGGCGACGCAGCCGATCCAGGCGGGCGAGCAGTTCGCCCACGCCGACCGCGCGGATCTCGAGCGCGGTCAGGGCGAACGAGCCGCGGTTGGCGTTGAAATCGGGCCGGGCCCAGATCACGACCCTCGCGCCGTCGGCCGGGACCGGCAGCGGCGGCTCGGCCGCGTCGAACACCTGGCGGGTGCAGATGACCCGCACCGAAACGGCCGCGACGGGTTCCCGCAGGGTCAGGAACACCGTGCTGCCCCGGGGGGTGCACTCCGCGATCTGCCCTTCGACCCAGATCCGGCCGAGCCTGCCGATCCACTCGCCGACCTTCGCCAGGACGGTGCGGACGGGAACCGGGGAATCAGCCGACGTGTCGAGGGCCACTAATCGTCGGCCTCCAGCTTGGCGATCCTGCGCTCGAGCATGACGATCACGTCGGTGCGGCCCGCATGTCCCTTCTCGTACTCGACCAGGCCCCTGACCTGCGTGACGTCCAGGTTCCTCAGCCGCGCACGCAAGGACGCGATGGACATCTCGTCGTAGTTCGGGACCGGCGGCGGCGCGGAGTCCGCGGTTCCCGGGGCGGTCTCGCTGGCGCTCGCGGGTGCCTCCTCCTCAGCCTTCGCCGCGGCGGGCTCCGGCTCGGCAACGGCCGGCGCTGGGGGCTCCACATCGATCGGCGGTGCGGCCTCCGCGGCGGGTGGCGTCGGCTGCCCGGCGGCCGGCGGCTGGTCGTCTGCGCGGGCCTCGTCGCCGGTGATCAGGCGGACGTTCCCGGTCTTGTCGAAGTCCCTGATCTCCGTGGCCGCCGCAGGGGTCTTAGGGGTCCTGGGGGTCTTGGGGGCTGCCGGGATCTTCGGGGTCTTCGGGGCTCTGGAGGTTCTCGGGGTCTTCGGGGTCCTCGGGGTCTCTGCTACAGCTGGTTCCGCCGCCGCGTCCCGATCGGCGGGCGCGCTGGCGGCGCTGGCGGCGGTGGCGGCGGTGGCGGCGGTGGGGTCCGGGACGGATTCTGCCTGCCCGGCGCGCGTGGGGGCGGCCTGCGACGCCTCGGGGACGCGCGCGTACGGGACCTGCTGGCCGAACGGCGCCTTGTTCCTCAGCTTGTCGGTGTAGAGCAGCAGCTGGCCGATGCCGGCGAAGACGCCGCGCAGGGCCTGCGCCGGAGCTTCCTTGATGCGTTCGCTGACGTGCGGCACGCGCATGTCACCATCTCCCTCGGACAGGTATCTCGCAGCGCCCGGGGCGGGGTTCCCGGTGGCTCCGGGCGCGGGTCGCTGTTAGTCAGCGCGTGTTTCCTGCCGGGTAATCTTCCCGCCTTCCGCGGCCGTACCGCAACAGAGGCAGCGTACCGGGCAGAAGGGCGCAGACCTTCCGCAGGAGATGCTCACCTACGATGGGATCATGCCTTCTAGCCACCGACGGGTCCTCCTCGCCAAGCCGCGCGGCTACTGCGCCGGGGTTGACCGGGCCGTGCAAGCCGTCGAGATGGCTCTGGACAAGTTCGGGCCGCCGGTGTACGTGCGCAGGCAGATCGTCCATAACACGCACGTCGTCAGCTCGCTGGAACGGCGCGGCGCAATCTTCGTCACCGAGGTCGACGAGGTACCGCCCGGCTCGGTCGTCGTGTTCTCCGCCCACGGCATCGCCCCTCAGGTCCGCCTCGACGCGGAGCGCCGCGGCCTGCACGCGATCGACGCCACGTGTCCGCTGGTCACCAAGGTGCACAACGAGGCACGCCGGTTTGCCGCCAAGGATTACGACATCCTGCTGGTCGGCCACGCGGGGCACGAAGAGGTCGTCGGGACCACGGGGGAGGCCCCGGCCAGCGTCCGCCTCGTCGATGGCGCGGACGGCGTGGCGCAGGTCGAGGTCAGGGACCCGGGCAAGGTGGTCTGGCTTTCGCAGACGACGCTGTCGGTAGACGAGACCGCCGAGACCGTCAGCCTGCTGCGCGAACGTTTCCCCGCGCTGCTCGACCCGCCGAGCGACGACATCTGCTACGCGACCCAGAACCGCCAGGCCGCGGTCAAGGTCATCGCGGGCCAGGCCGACCTGGTGATCGTCGTGGGCTCGCCGAACTCCTCCAACTCCGTCCGGCTCGTCGAGGTGGCCAGGGACCACGGGGCGCCTGCGGCCTACCTGGTCGACGACGCCGGCGAGCTGGACGAGCGCTGGCTGGACGGGGTGACGACGGTCGGCGTGACCAGCGGGGCTTCGGTGCCGGAGGAACTGGTGGCCTCGGTACTGGGCAAGCTGGCCGACTGCGGGTTCGGCGCGGTGGAGGAAGTCGAGGCGGTCGAGGAGCACATGACCTTCGCGCTGCCGCGCGAACTACGCGCCTCGGGAACCGCGCCGCGCTCCTTACGGTACGGGCAGGATTTCGGCCCCCGGCACCGCCCGAGGCAGTGGCCAGGTGCCTATCGGGCGCGCCTGGACAGCAGGGGGATCGCGGGCCGGAATCCGCGGCCGAGGGCGATCACGATGGTCAGGCCCGTCCCGGTGAACAGCCAGGGCGCCGACGTGCCGAGCGTGACCAGGATCCCTTCGGCCAGAGCGAACCTGCCGGACGTGGTCACCACCTTGGCGCAGATGCACCCGGCCAGGAAGATCAGCGGCGGGCACACCACGACGGTCCGCAGTCCGGCGAACTTCGTGTAGTACGTGACCACGCCGCAGCCGCAGACGAACGCGGCGTCGGCGAGCACGCCCCAGCCGGTCAGCAGGCTCAGGAAGCACAGCAGGAACAGCGCCACGATCGCGCCGCGGCCGGTGAGCCTGAAGAGCGCCTTAGGTTCCAGCCGCCGCGGCGGCGGGCCGGAGGCGGTCCGCCCGGGCGTCCGCGTCCGCGCGGTGGCGGCCCCGGGCCGGGATCGCGCCGAGGTCGTATTCCTCGCGGGGTTCCGCGTCTGAGTCGGGGTCATCGAGCCGCACGCACCAGGTCGATGTCCGCCGGGTCGAAGCCCGCGTGCCAGCTGTCCGCCGACTCGATTTCCGCCGGTTCGATTTCCGCAGGCCCGCCGGCCACGAGCTCAGGCGCGGACAGCGCCCGCGCCGTCTCCTCCACCAGGGCCGGCGAGGCGATATCCCCCTCGACGATGCCGAGGTCGTTCATCCGCCTGGCGGTGACCAGCACCCGGCTCTCCAGCGAGCCGACGGCTTGGTTGTACGTCGAGACGGCCTTCGTCAGCGCGTGGCCGAGGCGGTCGACGTGCTTGCCGAGGCCGGAAAGCCGGTCGTACAGCTCGCGTCCGAGGTCGAAGACGGCGCGCGCGTTCTCGGAAAGCGCCTCCTGCTGCCAGGCGTACTGCGCGGTGCGCAGCATCGTGACCAGCGTGGTGGGAGTGGCGATGTGGACCTTGCGGCCGAGCGCGTACTCCAGGAGTCCCGGGTCGCGTTCCAGCGCGGGGGCCAGGAACGCCTCGCCCGGGATGAACAGGATCACGAACTCGGGCGACGGGCTCAGCGCCGTCCAGTAGGCCTTGCCGGCCAGCCGGTCCACGTGGTCGCGCAGGTGCCTGGCGTGCGCGTCCATCCGGGCCGCGCGCACGGCCTCGTCCTCGCTTTCCGCGGCCTCCAGATAGGCGGCGAGCGACACCTTCGAGTCCACCACGATGTTCTTGCCGCCGGCCAGGCGCACCACCATGTCGGGGCGCTGCATGCCATCGGACGACGTCACCGCCACCTGCTCGTCGAAGTCGCAGCGCGCGCTCATCCCGGCCAGCTCGACCACCCGCCGCAGCTGCAGCTCGCCCCAGCGGCCCCTGGCCTCAGGCCGCCGCAGCGCGGTGACCAGCGCCTGGGTCTGCGCCCGCAGCTGCTCGGAGGTCTGCCGGGCGATGCTGACCTGCTCCGCGAGCGCGGCGTGGGACCGCGTCCTGGCCTCGTCCGACTCCCTGAGCTGCATCTCCACCCGGGCCAGCGTTTCCTTCAAAGGCTCTACGAGGTGCTCAACCGCCGCGCGCCTGGTCTCGAGCTCGGTGGACGCGTTCGCGTTCGCCGCCTGCAACCGCCCCTCGGCGACCTGGAGGAACCGCGCGGTGCTGGCGTCGAGCGCCTGCGCGGACAGGGCCTGGAACCGTTCGGCCAGCTGGGTGTCGATAAGCGCGGCTCGTTCCTCCGCCCCGCGCTCGATCATGAGGGCGCGCTGCTCGGCGGCGCGGGCGCGCCCGGTCAGGTCCGCCAGCCGCCCGCGGGCGAACAGGTATCCGATCACGGCCCCGATGACGATCCCGAGCAGCAGGCCCGCAAGCAACGACATGATCCCAGTATTGGCAGCAGGAGGCCGGATCCCCGGCCCCGACACGCAGGGGGCGGCGGATTTAAGCAGCGGAGCCGCGGCGCGAGGCCTGCGCGGTCAGGCTCCCGGTCGCGGTAGGTCTGCTCGGCGAAGTCGACGAAGCGCTCGACGTCGGACAGGTTCGACGCCAGCCCGAACGACGCCCGGATGGCGCCGCCGGTCGGCAGGCCCAGCAGGTCCAGGTAGTCGTCCAAGGTCTGCAGGTCCGGTCGCACCAATCCGCGCCACCACGGCCCGCGGAGGGCCTGCCTGGTCAGGCCGAACGCCCACTCGCCTGCCCCCGGATTGCAGAAGCACCCCGTGCGCACCGAGATGCCCGCCGCGCTCGTGTCGCGCGCGACGGCGCGCTCGTCGACGACCGCGCCGCGGGCGTTGAGGAAGTTGAACGCCACGGCCCCGCCGCGCCCGGTGCCGTCCTGCGGCCCGTAGATGCGCACCATGGGAGCGCCGCTGTCGTGCTTCAGGCCGACCAGGCGGTGGAGCAGCCAGCCGGTGAGGCACTCGACCCGGCGGTGGATCGCGTCGATCCCTATGCCGTCGATCCAGGCCAGGCCGGTCGTGACGTCCGGGATACTGAGGAAGTTGACTGTCCCGTCCTCGAACGCGCTCTCGTCGTCGGTGAGCCGGTGCCAGCCGCCCTGCACGCTCGCGCTGAAGATCGTGCCGCCGGAGAACCACGGGCGGCGCAGCCGGGCCAGCGCGTCCCGCCTGGCCAGCAGGCAGCCGATCCCGGTCGGGTAGCCGAACACCTTGTACCAGCTCACGGTCACGAACTCCGGTTTGACCGAGCTGAGGTCGAGCCGGTTGGTCGGGACGAAGGCCGCCGCGTCGAGCAGCACGTCCCAGCCGGCCGCCTGGGCCCGGTCCACCCAGGCCAGCGGGTGCTGGACGCCGCTGAAATTGCTCTGCGCCGGGTAGGCGAACAGGCCCGGCCGGCGCCGGCCGCCGGGCCCGCTCCCGAGCGCGGTGCTGACGTCCTCATCGGTGATCCGCAGGTCACCCGGCGCCATCCTGACGTACCTGACCGGGGCGGCGTGCGCGCGGGCGAACTCCCGCAGGCCATTCACCGAGTTGTGGTTGTCGGCGGTCAGCAGCAGGCGCGACCAGGGCCGGAACCGGTACGCCTCGCCGACCAGCCGGCACGCGCCCGTGGCGTTCGGGGTGAAGATCGCCCCGTACTCCTGCGGCGAGGCGTTGAAGTAGCGGAGCACCGCCGCCCGGGCCTGGTCGACCAGCGCGGTGGACGCGGCCGAGGCCGGGTTCTCCGAATGCGGATTGCCGAAGCACCCGCTGCGCAGCCGGTCCACGTGGGCGCGCAACTGAGCGTCCGCGGCCAGCCCGGCACCGGTGTAGTCCAGGTAGGTATGCCCGCCGGCATCGAGGTAGGCGTACTCGGTGGCGCGCAGTTCATCCAGCCGCGAGGTCGTGACGTAGTCCGGGTAGGCGGCGAGAAATTCATCCATGGCGGCCCCCCTCGGGGATGCTATAGCCGCCAGCGTGCCGGACCGTGCGGCGGCTTTCAGTCCGCCAGCCGACACGGTTCCTGTCGGCTTGCCGACACCTGGCGGCCCAGCTCCTTCGTAATGGTTCTAACCGCCGGGCTGAGCTTCTAAAAGTGCTCTCTTATCCCGAACGACGGTGGTGCCCGTCCCGGTCCCCTGCGTGGGACACTGGGGCGATGGCCCAGCGGACTGCGCCGGCACCGGGATCGACGGCGGCCCTGGTGGCCGGCTACGTCCGCGCGGCGGGTGTGCGGCACGTCTTCGGTTATCCCGGCGAGTCGGTCATCGACTTCATCGAGACCGCGCGCCAGTCCGGCCTCGAGGTCGTGTCGGCGGCGCGCGAGGGCACCGCCGCGTTCATGGCCGAGGCGGCGGCCATGGCCACCGGCCTGCCGGGGGTGTGCCTGTCCACCCTCGGCCCTGGCTCGACGGCGGTGCTGAACGGCGTGGCCTCGGCGACCCTGGACCGGGTGCCGCTGCTGGCGATCTCCGGCCAGGTCGACAGCCCCCGCGAGCAGTTCGTCACCCACCAGGTGGTCGATCACGGCCGGATGTTCGCGCCGGTGACCAAGCTCACGCTGCGCCTCGACCCGGCGTCGGCCGCCTCGGCGGACACGGTGGCGCGCAAGGCGCTGCGGACCGCCGTCGCCGAACGCCCGGGCGCGGTCCACCTGACCGTGACCGCCGACACGTGGCCCGTCCCCGCCGGGGGCGGCGAGATCGTCGCGCCCCCGCTGGCCCCGGCCGGGGGACCGGTAGACGTGTACGGCGCCGGGGACCCGCTGCGGGATCTGCGGGCCGCGCGGCGCCCGGTGGTCCTGGCTGGCCCGGCAGCGGTCCGCTGCGCCGCGGGCCCGGACCTGATCCGGCTGGCCGAGCAGGGCGGGATCCCGGTGGTGGTCTCGCCCATGGCCAAGGGCGTGTTCCCCGAGGATCACCCGTATTTCGCCGGCGTCCTGGACATGGCGGGCTACCGCGTGGTCTGGGACCTGCTCGCCGGCGCCGACCTGATCGTGACGGCGGGCTTCGACCCGGTGGAGCTGATCAGCCCGTGGTCGGTCACCACCCCGGTGCTGCACCTGGACACCGTCCCGAACACCGACCAGCTGTACGCCAGCGCGCACGAGCTGGTCGGCAACGTCGCGGCCATCCTCGGCTGGATCGCGGGCGGCTGGTCCGGCGGGCCGCGCTGGACGGTACAAGAAGTAGCAGCACATCGCGCCCGGCTGGACGCGGCGTGCCTGGCCGGGCGCGCAGCGGGCCGCCTCAACCCGTCCGATGTCGTCGCGATCGCCCGCGAGGCCGCGCCGCCCGACTCGATCGTGACCACCGACGTCGGCTCGCACAAGCTCATGGTCGGCCAGGTGTGGCAGGCCTCGGCGCCGCGCTCGGTGCTGGTCACCAACGGGCTCTCGGCCATGGGGTTCGGCGTGCCCGCCGCGATCGCGGCGAAGCTCTCCTTCCCGGACCGGCCGGTGATCGCCCTGGTCGGCGACGGAGGGTTCGCGATGACCGCGACGGAGCTGCGGATCGCCTCGGCCCTCGGCCTGCCCGTGGTGGTCGTCGTCTTCGCGGACGACAGCCTGAACCGGATCGAGCTGCGCCAGCAGCTGATGGGCTACCCGCCGACCGCGACCCGGATGCGCGGGACGGACCTGCCCGCGCTGGCCGAGGCGATGGACTGCGACGGCGTCCGGGTCGAGACCCTGGCAGGCCTGGAGAAGGCCCTGGACGGCCTGGCCGCCCGGTCCCGTGGCTCGCGTCCGCTGGTCGTCGAGGCGCGCATCGACCCGTCCCAGTACGAGGTCCAGTTCTGAGCTCAGCGCCGCCCGAAGGCCGGAATGCGGTTGCGGTGCGCGGCCACGGCCTGCCTGGCGAGGATGTCGCGCATATCGCGCGTCACGTCGTCGGGGTACTGGTCAAGGGTCGCCTCGAGATCGCGCCGGTCGGCCGGGGTTGAGTACGCGGCCAGCTCACGCTCCAGCTTGGCGCGCGCCTTGGAGGAGGCGGGCATGAGCGGCGCGGACAGCAGCAGCATGAGCCCGGGGAGGAGGAAAATGGCGGCCGGGCCGCCGCGCAGCACGACGCCGAGCACCGTGAGCGCCACCCCGGCCAGCACGGGCCACCGGCGCGCCCACGCGCCGCGGGCCAGCGCCGTCAGGCCGATGACCGTGAGCAGCGCGCCGGTACGGATCCACCTGCGGATCGGCTTGGCGCGCGTGACCCGCCAGGGACCGGGCCGGGCCGAGCCGGCGGACTGGCGCCAGACCACCAGGTTCTGCCGCGGTCGCAGCGTCATGGGCGCCTCCTGCGCGAAAGGCTCCGCCCTGAGTGACCTTCATGTTACGCTTCCGCGCTCGGTGGGAGCCCGGCCGCGCCGCGATAAACTCGCGCGGGTGAGCCTGTCTATCGGCATCGTCGGCCTGCCCAACGTCGGCAAGTCCACCCTGTTCAACGCGCTGACCCGGGCAGGCGCGCTCGCGTCGAGCTACGCGTTCGCCACCATCACGCCGAACGTCGGCGTGGTCGGCGTACCGGACCCGCGCCTGGCCGAGCTGGCCAAGCTGTACGACTCCGCGCGGATCGTCCCGGCCAGCGTACGGTTCATCGACATCGCCGGCCTGGTCCGCGGAGCCTCGCAGGGCCAGGGGCTCGGCAACCAGTTCCTCGCGCACATCCGCGAGACCGACGCCATCTGCCAGGTGGTGCGCCTGTTCGCCGACCCCGACGTCTCTCACGTCGAGGGTGACGTGTCGCCTGAGCGTGACATCGAGACGGTCGTCACCGAGCTGATCCTCGCCGACCTGCAGACGCTGGAGAAGGCCCTGCCCAGGCTGGCCAAGGACGTGAAATCCGCCCGGGATCCCGCCCGCGCGCAGGTCCTCGAGGCCGCCACGGCGGCGCAAGACCTGCTCTTCCAGGAAATCCCGCTCTCCACCGGCGCCGCGTCCGCGGGCATCGACCTCCACGCCCTGCGCGAGCTGCAGCTGCTGACGGCCAAGCCCTTCCTGTACGTGTTCAACTGCGACGTGGGGGAACTCGGCGACGACGAGCTGCGCAAGCGCCTGTCCGCCCTTGTGACCCCGGCCGAGGCGGTCTTCCTGGACGCCAAGACCGAGGCCGACCTGACCGAGCTACCCCAGGATGAGGCTGCGGAGCTTCTCGCCGAGGCCGGCCTCGGCGAGCCCGGGCTCGCCCAGCTGGCCCAGGCCGGCTTTCGCGCGCTCGGCCTGCAGACCTTCCTGACCGCGGGCCCCAAGGAGACCCGCGCCTGGGAGATCAAGGCCGGGGCGACCGCGCCGCAGGCGGCGGGCGCCATCCACAGCGACTTCCAGCGCGGCTTCATCAAGGCCGAAGTGGTCTCCTACGACGACCTGATCGCCGCGGGCTCGCTCCCCGCCGCGCGCGCCGCCGGCCAGGCCCGCATCGAAGGCAAGGACTACATCATGCGCGACGGCGACGTCGTTGAGTTCCGCTTCCAGACAACATCAGGCGGCAAGGCCGCGCACTGAGCCGCTGCGTCGCTCGACGCGCGGACTGAGGACGGGGATGCCGCAGCGCTCAGATCACGCCCGGCTCTGGCCTCATACCGCGCGGCGCCCTGATGGTACGGGAAGGGGCCGGCCGGGGCCGGTCGGCTCGCAGGTTGGTGCTGGTGTCGTCCGTGCTGGTGTCGTCGGCGCGGGCGCCGGGCAGCCCCCGATCCCGGCCGGTCCCGGCGGGTCGCTGGCCCCCGAGCCCGGGGCCGCCCCGCCCGGGCCCGGACGTCAACTGCCGGACGGCGCGCTTGTCGAGCCATGAGTGGAGCGCCAGGAGGCTGCCGAGCAGCAGAGCCAGCACTGGAATGGCGAACGCCATGAGGAGCAGTCTCTGGAAAGGATTCCCGCCCATGACCGCGACGGACACCAGCCCGATCAGGGGCGCCGCCGCGATGGCCGATGCGGCTGCCTTCTTACCGGCCTTCTTGCCGGCCGTCCGGGCGGGCTGGCACGGCGGCGCGGCCGCGGCCACCTCAGCCGGGATGTCGGCGGTGATCATGGCCAGCTCCGCGTAGGTCCGGGCGGTGAACGCCCGGCCGACCCGCGCGTCGAGTTCGTCCATGGTCAGCCGGCCGTGGACGAAGGCGACCTTGAGCGACTCGATCACGTGCTCGCGATCCGCGTGCGACGCCCGCAGGTTGTCCTTGCCCGCCGCCTTGTCCTGACCTGCCGCTGCCTGGTCTCCCTGTCCTGCCGCCATGAGAACCCCTCCCTGCCCGCGCGACGCACGCCAGCGTAGCGCGCTGGCCCGGCCCGGGCCATCCCACGGCGGGGGTCGGGCATATCAGACCGGGGTCCGGCCTGCTTGTCGGCGCCCTCGTGGGCGGCGCTCAGCGTTTAGGGCCACAGGACATGAAGCAGGGCGGATGGACAGAGACTGTCGTGGCCACGTTCCGGCCTGAGTCCTAGCCTGCCGACAGGAGAGGAACGACACCGGCGCGGCGGCGGTAAGCGGCGCACGTTCAGGCGGTCCTCGCACAAAAAGAGTGTGAATGCAAGACTTCCGACATGGGACTGAGCGTTCTAGACCGGGAGATGTTCACCGAGGCTGCAGCGGCGCACCTGCTCGGGGTTCCGCAGGCCACGCTGAACTACTGGCTTGAGGGCGGCACGTACCGAGGTCGGCAGTACAAGCCGGTCATCCGCGAGCAGCCGCGCGGAAGCCGGGCCTCGGTTACCTGGGCTGAGTTCGTCGAGGCCGGCCTGCTGCGCGAGTACCGGCGCACCCACCGCATCCCCATGGCGGAGCTCCGGGCCTTCATCGACCAGATGCGCCGGGACCTCGGCGTACCCTATCCACTGGCCCACGAGCGGCCGTATGCAAGCGGCAAAGACCTCCTGGCCAAAGCCCAGGACGATGCCGGGCTCGACGCTGACCTATGCCTGGTCGCCCTCGTCCGCGGCCAGTACGTACTTACCCCTGCCGCCGACTCGTTCTACAAGCGGGTCACCTGGGAGGGGGACCTGGCGGTCGCCTGGCGGCCGCATGATGACCCCCAGTCCCCCGTGCTCATGCGCCCGGGTACCCGTTTCGGCCTCCCGGCAATCAGGGGGATCAGGACCGAAATTCTGTGGGAGCACGAGCAGGCGGGCGAGACTGTCAGTGAGATCGCCGAGGAATTCGACATCACCGAAGACGACGTACTGTGGGCGCTCGCCTACGAAACGTCGGCTCGGGCGGCATGAGGAGGCCGGCGAAGCCGGCCACCGTCCGCTATTACGTCGACGCTGACGTGCTCGGTCTCGCGAAGATCCTCGTCCAGGTCCGGTCAGACGTGACCTACCCGGGAGACCCTGGAGGGCCCGTGAAGGGCAGCCGGGTCCGAGCACCATGCCCTATCACGGATACCAGTACTGACGACGAGATCTGGATCCCAGAGACTGCGCGCCAGGGGTGGCTCATCATCACTCGTGACCGCCGGATCCAGGAACACCGGGCTGAGATCGAAGCCGTCCGGTCCAGCGGTGCCCGCATGATAAATCTCGCAAGCGACGAGGCGATAGACAAGTTCGCGCAGCTAGAGGTGCTTATGTGTCAATGGCGGCGCGTCGAGGCCATGCTCGAGGAAAAAGGCCCGTTCATCTACACGGTGACTAGGACGTCGTGTCGCATGGTCCCGCTCTAGCGTCATCGGCTCGGAGCGCATGGGCTGGCTGCCTCGCACTGTGTTCCGCGACGCTGAATGTCAGGGGCGTCGCTTAGCGTAGCGTGCAGCCGTATCTCGCCGTAGCGATCTGCCGCTACATACACTGAAGGCAGGATCTACCAGTGACGAAGCCGGCCCGGCATAACCAGAGGTCGCGCGGGGCCCGCTGATGTCCGATGGCCACGTCGTCGAGTTCCGCTTCAACGTCTAGCGCCGGGCGCCGTGCCTGTCACGCTTCTGTGTTCGAGTATTGGCCGGCTGCTTGCTTTAATCGTCTTTGTGTTTGATACTTGGCTCATGTACTCGTCATACACTGAACCAAGGCACGTCAACCGCATCGCCTGGTGCCTCAGCGGGGAGCTGGTGTCGTGGGGGTTATCGCTGAACCGGAGGCCGACGAGCAGACCGTGGCCCGCCTGACCGGCGCCGCCGGGCGGCACGCGCCCGGCCGGGAACCCACCGCGGCGGAGACCGCCGCGGCGGTGGAAGAGCTAAGGGAGATCGCCGGTAACCGCGGTGACCTGCTGGCCGAGGTAGCCCGGCCTGTTCATCGGTTTCTACCGGGAGACCAGCCAGGAACGAAAGGCCGAGGCTGCCGCTCGCTACTGCATCGCGGCGGGCGCCGACCCGGACCTGATACCGCAGTGGATCGAGAAAGGGCAGAGCCGCGCTGCGTTCGCGCGGCAGCCCCTGCCCGGCAGACCGGACGTACCGGGCGAGTCTGCCTGAATACGCTCCGAATCCGGTTGAACCCTTTACGTATCCGCCACGTTCCACCTGATGTCGGCCGCGCCCGCGCGGATCACGCGGTGACCGGCCCTAACGGGCCGCTCACCGAGGGGTGATGTTGCACAATGGGCGCGAGACCGGCGCGAAGGGACGGGCCGCTCCTTTCTGACAGGGGCAGGTACGCGCGGAGGTGTGATGTTTCGCGGGCCTAATTCCGGTAACGGAACGCATCCGCGCGATCACTTGCCGACTAGGCCGGTGCTCGGCCTGGTCACCGCTGGCGCCGGGACGCCGGGCGGCGAGACCGATCTGCTCGACCCGGCCTCGCCGCCCGGACGGGGCTGGAGCGGTTCCGGCGGCCGGTGGCGGCTGTGGCCGCTGCGGCTGGTGCTGTGGGTGGCCCTGCTGGTCATCGCCTACCGGGGCGTGACGGCCATCGTCTTCAACCCGGGTAGCGCGCCGCGGGCCGGCGGCACCCTCTCCGCCGGCGCCGCCCAGGGCCAGTTCCCCGTCGCCCTCGCCGAGGCGTACGCCACGGAGTTCGGGCAGGTCTACCTGAACTTCAGCCCGGCGACCCAGGCCCAGCGCGAGCAGGAGCTCGCGGCGTTCCTGCCGGCCAGCGTCGCGGCCGCCAACCCGGATCTCGGCTGGAGCGGCACCGGACAGATGAACCTAGAGTCCGAGCAGGTCGCCGGGATCGCGGTGCAGGACAGGCAGCATGCCGTGGTCACGCTGCTCGCCACGGTCAACGGCCAGCTCATGGAGCTCGGCGTCCCGATCATCGCCTCGGGCGGCAGCGTCGTGGTCACGGGCGAACCCGCCTGGCTGCCCGCGCCCCAGCCGGTCTCGCCGCCGCCGGCGGCCGGCGGCGGTTCCGACGCGGTCGCGCAAGGCGAGCTCCTCAAGGAACTCCCGGCCTTCTTCCAGGCCTACGCCAACGGCGACAGCGCGGCGCTCAGCAGGTTCGCGGCCCGCGGCGTATCGCTGACCGGGCTGGGCGGCGCGGTCGCCTTCGACTCCATCGCCAGCCTGCACGTGCCGCCGGGCGGCGCTATGCGGCAGATAACCGTAACGGTCATTTGGCAGGTACCGAGCCAAGGTTCGCCGGACATCGCGAAACTTGCCATGACATACCGCGTGTCGGTTCTCGCACTGCAAAGCGGCAAATGGTACGTAAATGAAATCAGCGCGTCGACTGAGGCGGTGGGAGCTAAATGAGCTGGACAGTGACGGCTGACGCCGTCATGCCCGCATGCGCCCTTACCGCTGCCGCCTGGCCGGATGTCGCCGCCAGCCAGCCCGTTTCCGGAGGCGCCCGGGCCGGTCGGCCCGCTCCCAGCCGACGGCCCGGCGCCCGGATCGCAGCCCCCGTTGAATGGCCATTTGATCCCGGAAGGGACGCCTTATGCACTCTCACCTCACCGCTGCGATGGCTCCAGTGGCGCTGAGCACGCAGGGCCTGGTTACCTACCTGCAGGGCCTGTTCGGGCCCCTGTTCCTCGGCATCGTCGGGATCGTGGCGATCTTCTTCCTCTTCACGCGCGAGATCACTAGGTTCGTGCAGTTCATGGTGCTCGCCGTGGCCATCGCGGTCGTCTTCTACACCCCCAGTATCGTGCAGACGCTTGCCGACGGCATAGCGAACGCCCTCGGAGTCCACTGACCCCGTCCCGCCCGAAGGAGCCCCCTCGCAGTGGATCTTCCCACCTACACGAATATCTGGCGGATCGAAAAGCGGCTCTACAAGCTCTACGATTTCCGGTTGCCGGCGCCGTTGCCGATCACCTGGATTGCGGTATTCGCAGGGATTACGGTCCCTTACGTAGTTTTCCTTGTTGCGATTGGATTGCCGTTTAACCACGACTTGGTCTGGCTTTATGTGCTGCCCCCTGGACTGCTTACCTGGTTGACCACCCGCCCGGTCATTGAGAACAAGCGGCTGCCTGAGCTGGTCAGCTCGCAGCTTCGGTACATCTCCGAGCCGAGGACCTGGTGCCGGATGGCACCGTTCTCTGAGAAGGACCACATCGCGCTATCGGCCCGGGTGTGGCACCGGAACCCGGCGCGGGCGGAGAAGGCGCGGGCAGAGAAGGCGCGGACCGAGAGGGCCCGGACCGAGAAGGCGGCCAAGTCCCGCGGGCCATCCAGGCTCCGCGAGACCGCGCGGCCCGCGCCCGGGCGGCCAGCCGCCCGAGCCTCCGCTCCGGTTGCGGCGTCAGCCACCGCCCAGGTTGCCGTGGCGCCGGTACCGGCCCGGCCAGTGCGGCGCCCGGTATCGGCGCATCTGGCGGCCGAGCCGGCGGCGGCCACGTCGTCGTCGTTCCCGCCGGTGACGCCGGCGTCAACCCCCGCCCAGCCGGCGCCGGAGCGGGTCGCCGCCCCGCCGGCGCCCGTGCCGCAGCGAGCGACGGCATCGACACGGGCGATGGGAGCACCGGCGGGCCGGCCGTGGCCCGGCCAGACGGAGCCGGATGCCCCCGCAGGCGATCCGCGTCCCGAAGCGGCCAGGCCCCCCGCGTGGCCAAACTCGCCGGCCGCCCTGAGGCAGGAATCCCGGGCCCTGGAGGTATCGCACGACCCCGAGCCAGAACTCAGTGACCTCGGCGAGCCCCGGCCTGTGGCGCTCGGCCCGCCCCCCTGGCCGCCGCCCACGGGTACCTTCCCGATACCGGGCGCCGCGCCCGAGCCGATCATCTTCCCAGAGGCAGGCCCGTTCCCCGAGGCAGGAGCCTTCCCCGAGGTAGAGGTAGAGGTAAGCGCCCTTCCCGGGGCCACCGCTTCCCCCGAAGCGGGTGCCCTCCCCGAGGCGGCGGTCGTTCCCGAAGCGGTTGCCCTTCCCGGGGCGACTGGCTCTCCCGAAGCAACCGCCTTCCCCGAGTTCGCGCCCGTGCGCGAGGCAGACCCCGCGCCCGAGCCCGCGCCTGAGGCTGCCGCCCCGCCGGAGACCGGGCCCGCGTCCGCTCCGGTCGCGGCGGCGGCGTCGGCCCCGGCCGTTCAGGCCCACGCGCCCGTGACGCCCGCGCCCGTAGCGCCCGCGCCCGCGGCGTCCGCGGTCAACCGTCCCGTGGCCGACAGGCCAGGGCGATCCATTGCGTCCCGGGTCGCGGCCCTGTTCGTCGACTTCGAGGGGGACCGCCCGCTGCCCTCCGTCGAGCGGGCGCTCAGCGGCCCGGGTAGCGGCACGGACGCCAGCTGGAATCGGCGCGTGAAGGTCGTCACCGGCGGCCAGGGGCCGGCCCAGCGGGACCTCCAGACGCTGGATCGCGACCGGGCCAGGCTGCCGCTGGCCGGTCCCCGCGTGATCGTGGTGCTGGGCTGCACCAGCGGCGCCGGGCAGTCCACGGTCGCCGCGATGACGGGGCTCATGCTGGCCGCGGTGCGGGATGCTCCCGTGGCGGCGCTTGACCTGAATCCGGGCGATGACTCGCTCGCGGCGCGCATCGCGCCGGCCGTCTCGGTGACGGCGCTGCTCGCGGGGGAGGCACCCGAGCCTGCCGCTCGCACCGATTCCGAGGCCCGGCCGCTCCGCGCTGACTGGCGGGCGCGGTCCGCCCGCAGGCCGCCCGGGGCGCGGCTCGACGTGATCGCCGACCGGCCGGGCGCCGGCGGGCACGTGGTCGACGGCCGTGACTTCCAGCGGCTGGCCGGCCTGCTGGCCGCGCGGTACCCGCTGACCATGATCGACCCGGCGCCGTCGCGGCTGGCCCGCGCGCTGTCGGTGGCGGACCAGCTCGTCCTGGTCGCTCCCGCGAGTGCGGATGCGGCGGGCGCGCTGGCCAACACGCAGCAGTGGCTGAGCGCGCACGGCTACGGCGAGGCCGCCGCGCGCGCGGTGACGGTGATCAACGGGGTAGGCAGGCGGCCAAGCGAGGACGTGATGCGGGCCGAAGCCGCAGCCAGGGGCCGGTGCCGGGCCATCGTGCGGGTGCCGCACCACGATCAGCTCCTCCCCGCGCACCCTGCCGGGCTCGCCGCGCTGAACCCGCAGACCAGGCTGGCTTACACCGCGCTGGCCGGCGTGATCGTCTCGGGCCTGGCCGCGGGCCGGGCCGCCCCCGTCCCGGGAAGGAGCCCCGGTGGCCGCTCGCACTAGCGGGTCCAGCCGCTCCCGGGCCTCCCGCGGCCGGGCCCGGCTGGGCATTAGGTACTTCGACGACCGCATCCTGCTCACCGACACCCACGCCTGGGCCTACTACCGGGTTCCCTCGGTCTCCTACGAGTTCACCACGCCGGAGGAGCGGGAGGCGCTGGCGACGAACATCACCGTCGCACTGGCCGGAATCAGGATGGCCGACGCCGAGGTTCACCTCCGCATCGCGCACCGGCCCTACCCCGCACACGCGTGGGCGACCGGGCTCGACGCCACCTCCGACGGAGGCCCGGGCTGGCGGGAGTACCTTGAGCAGTCCTACCAGCACGTCTGGGCGAAGGACTTCTGGTCCAAGGAGATCTACCTGGGCGTCAGGCTGGGCCAGCGCGGCATGCGCGCCCAGTTGTCAGGTGGGGTGCTTTCCCAGTTGATCGGGGCGTACGGCCGCGGTGAGCGAGGGCTCGGCCTCAGCGACGAGGCGGTCGGCTCGGCGGAGATCAGCAAGTGGACCGAATCAGCTGAACGGATGGGCCGGGCGCTGAACGCGAGCGCGCTGGCGGCCCGGCACGCGAGCTGCGGCGAGATCGCGTGGCTGGTCAGGCACACGCTGATGGCGACGACGGGCCAGCCCGCGCCGTCCGCGACCAAACGCAGGCGGTGGGGAGCGGGGGAGATCGACGCCCTGTTCGAGGGGCAGGTGCACAACGGGCGGACCGTGCTCTGCCTGGAACAGACGGCCGGGAAGTCGTACGCCGCCTTCGTGTCGTTCGCCAGGTTCCCCGACGTGATGTCCTTCCCCGACGGAGAGCCCTGGCTGCACTACGCCGATTCGCTGCCGTTCCCGGTCGAGATCAGCTCCCGGATGAAGCTCATCCCGCCCGCCAAGGCCAGCAAGGACGTCAGCCGGCGCCTCGCGCACGCGCGCGACATGGACGCGCATATCCGGGAGGCCGGCGCGGAGGCGCCCATCGCCCTCGCGGAGCAGATCGCCGCCGCCCGGATGCTCGAGCACGGAATCACCAAGGAGCGCCTCCCGTTCGTCTACGGCTGGCACCGCCTGATGGTGACGGCACCGACCAGGGAGCTGTGCGTGCGCCGGGTGGAAGCCGTCGTCGAGCATTACCGCGACATCGGGATCGACGTGGTCAACTCGACCGGCGACCAGTTCTCGCTGCTGTGCGAATCGCTGCCCGGCGAGCGGATCCGGCTGAGCTCCTACGTGCAGCGCCAGCCGCTGTACACGATCGCGGGCGGAATGCCAACCGCGACGGTGGAACTAGGCGACCGCATCGACGCGGGCGAGGGCTGGATCGGGCCGTACATCGGGGAGACCCTGGGCCGGGCGCGGTCCGTCGTGCACTTCGACCCGCTGCTCGCCGCCGCGCGCAACCGGCCGACCGCCGTCGCGATCACCGGCGAGCCCGGCGGCGGCAAGACGACCCTCGCCATGCTGCTCATCTACCAGCTGGCGCTGCGCGGCGCGACGGTGGCGGTGATCGACCCCAAGGGCGACGCCGAATCGCTGGTGGAGTACCTGACCCGGCAGGGCAGGAGGGCCAGGGTGCTGCCGCTCGGCGCCGCCGCGCCCGGCCTGCTCGACCCGTTCTCGTTCGGCGTCGACCTGTCCGAGAAGCGGACGATGGCCACCGAGACGCTCCGGCTGCTGCTGCCGAGGATGAGCGAGGAACGCGAGAGCGCCATGATCCAGGCGGTCGGCGCGGTGGCCGGGACCGAACGGCCGAGCCTCGGCAAGGTGGTCAGGTTCCTGGAGCAGGCCGAGGATCCCGCCTGGAAGAACACCGGCGCGGTCATGCGGTCGATCTCCGAGATGCGCCTGGCCAGGCTGTGCTTCGCTCCGTCAGTCGGCCAGCAGATCGACGCGGAGGGCTGGATTACGGTCTTCACCCTCGCCGGGCTCACGATGCCGGACCGCACCATCAGCCGCGACGACTACTCCTACGAGCAGCGGCTCTCGGTGGCCCTGCTCTACCTGGTCTCCCAGTTCGCCCGCAAGCTCCTGCTCGGCATGGACCGGACCATCCCCAAGGCCATCTTCCTCGACGAGGCGTGGGCGATCACGTCCACTCCCGAGGGCGCCAAACTCGTGCCCGAGGTGTCGAGGATGGGCCGGTCGAGGAACACCGCGCTGATCCTCGTCTCGCAGAACGCCGGCGACCTGCTCAACGAGCAGGTGACCAACTGCCTGTCCGGGGTGTTCGCGTTCCGGTCGACCGAGCGCGCCGAGGTAGCGAACGTCATGTCGCTGCTCGGGATCGCGCCCTCCGATGACCACAAGGCCGTCCTGCGCGCGCTCGGCAACGGCGAATGCATCTTCAGGGACCTCGATGACCGGGCCGGGCGGGTCGGGATCGACCTGGTCTCCGAGGAGCTGAAGGACTGGATCGACACCAACCCGACCCGGGCCAGGCGTACCCGGCCGGAACCGAGGACCGCGAGGCCCCCCGGTGCGGCCGCGCCGCCCCGGCCGGCCAGCCGCCCCGCGGCCAGCGCCCCGGCTGCCGAGGCGTCCTCATAAGCAGCAGAACCAGGAGCCCCCCGATGCCTGTCCCGCCAGCCCCGTCCCAGCGCCACGCGCAGGACCGCGCTGACTCCCGGTCACCCGGCCGCGCCGCGCGCTGGGCGCTGCGGGTGCTGCTGATCGCGGGGATCGTGTTCGGCACCGCGAGTCCCGCGCTGGCGGCCGTGCACGCACCCGGCGGGCACGCCGGGGTCGCCGGGTCCGGCCCGGGCCGGACGGTCAGGCCCGCCCCGGCCACCCAGCCATCGGACGTCCTGACCGCGGACTTCACGCCCGCGCTGCCCGGCGGGGTCTGCCAGGTTCCGGGCATCGGCGACATCGGCGGGCTGGTCGGGCTGTGCTCGGAGGGCTCGAGCGGGATCATCGGCAACCTGAATAACATCTGCGAGCCCTCGCTGCCGCAGCCCGAGCCGGCGACCGGCGGAATCGACGCGATGATCGAGCCGCCCAACGCGTCATCGGGCGGCAAGACGCTGTACGACAACTACGGGATAGCGGGCCAGTTCTGGGCCGCCCACGGCCTGCAATGCTCGGACATGACCTCGCTGATCGGCAACAACGTGGCCGGCATGGTCTTCGACGCAGCCAAATCCCTGGACCGGGTGACGATCACGGTCTACCAGGCGGCGGCGGGCAACAGCATCCTCACCTGGCTGCAGAACGCCGTCGACAAGCTGATCAGCGCACTCGGCAACGCCATCTACTTCCCCTACCTGGCTCCCGTCGTGATCCTCGGCGCGGTGTGGCTGGCCTGGCAGGGCCTGATCCGCAAGCGCGCCACCCGGACCATCGAGGGGACGCTGTGGATGGTGGTCGCCGCGACGGCCGCGATCGCGCTCATCAGCAGGCCCGCCGACTTCACCGGCGTCGGCACCGCGGTCGCCAACGGCACGACCGGCGTGCTCAACGCGGCGTTCTCCAAGCTGCCCACCCCCACCGGGAGCAACTGCCTGCCGGTGCAGGCCGGGGACGCGCAGAGCGTCACCAGCAACTACGCCTTCACCTCCGGCAACGGCCTGGTCGACGAGAACGCCAACGAGCTGTGGTCGGTCCTGGTGTGCAAGCCGTGGCTGTGGGGGGAACTCGGCACCACCGATTACACCACGGGCAACGGCCAGCCGACCGTCGTCAACACCTACGGCAGGCAGCTGCTCTGGTCGCAGGCGATCGCCGCCGACGAGACCGCGACCACCGCTCTGATCCAGGCCAAGCAGGCCACCTACACCGGGATCGCGAACTCCATCCAGCAGAACGACCCCGGCATCTATCCCCTGTTCCAGGGCAACCAGTGGACCACCAGGCTGGAGATCGCGTTCGCCGCGATCTTCGCCGCCCTGGTGGCCGGCCTGCTCATCCTGCTGATCGCGCTCACCCTGATCGTGCTCAAGCTCGGCTTCCTGCTGTTGCTCGTGGTCGGGCCGTTCTTCCTGATCATCGGGACCCATCCCGGGTTCGGCCGGATCATCGCGATCCGCTGGTTCGAGATGCTCGTCGGGGTGCTGCTGAAACAGGTGGCGATCGCGATCGTGCTATCCGTGCTGCTGTACTGCTACTCGCTGATCATGGGCACGTCCGACGAAGCGCTGCCCTGGGCGCTCAAGATCCTGATGATCGCGCTGGTCAGCGTGGCCGTCTTCATCTACCGCAAGCCGTTCACCCACCTGTTCTCCGCCGTCGGCTACGGCACCATCGGCTCGCAGGAGCGGGCCGAGTACAGCCTGCGCCAGGCGAGCACCACCTTCCGCAGGTCGACGGTCGACGCCGCCACCGTGGCCATCCCGGGGGTGGCGGGCGTCCGCGCCGCCCGGTGGGCGCGGCGGAATCCCGGCCAGGCGGCGGCGGTGGCCGCGAGCGTGACGGGCGGCGCCGGGGCCGTCGCGTCCGGCGGGGCCGCGGCCGGGACCGGGGCCGCGGGCGGGGCCGGCGACGCGTACGCGTCGCGGTTCCGTACCGACGCCCCGCCCGCGGCCGACGGGGACGGCGGGCTGAGCCCGGGCTCCCGCAGGGCGGCGGGCGCCGCCGCCGTGGCCCGGGGCAGGGCCGGGGCCGACGACGACGGCGGCGCCGGCCGCACGGCCCCGCCGCTGGACCTGCCGCCCAGGTCCGCCTCTGGCGGCAACGGGTCGTCGAGCGCCGCGTCCGGCTGGTCGCGCGGCACCGGGCGCGCGGCGGCCGGGCTCGGGGGATCCCCGGGCGCGCGGTCCCGCGCCGCGTCAACCGGCTCATCACGATCCGCCCCCGCTAGCGGCGGCGGCGCGACGGCCGGATCCTCGAGCGGCCAGCCCAGCCCGGCCTGGCCGTCGGCCGGGTGGCCCGGCGCCTCCACCCGGCAGCGGTCCCCGGCCAGCCGGACCACCGGGCCCGCCGGGTCGAGGCCGCGGTCATCCGCGCCGCCCGCGGAGCCACCCGCATCCGGGCAGCCAGCCGGCGGACGCGGCACCGATGAACCCTCAGCCATGCCGTTCTGGCTACGCCCGATACGGCGGGATAAATAGCAGGCGGTCACCATGGATCTCAGCCCTGGCCAGCAGAAGGCAGCGTTCGCCCTGATTGTCGTCGTGCTGGCCGCGCTCGGCTTCTACATCGTCGTCCCGGCCCTGACCCGCTCCCACGGACACGGCCACGCCGCGGGCACGTCCAGCCCGGCCGCCGGCGCCTCTGCCCAGTCGGCTACCGCGTCCGCCCCGCCCCCGGTGGTGACGGCCCCGCCCGCCGCGGCGGAGGGCGTGAACATCTACGCCTGGCTGCCCTTCACCCAGCAGGATCTGGCCGACGCCGCCTCGGTGGCGACCCGGTTCGGCGTGGACTACGACACGTACACCTACACAGAAAGCGCGTCGGCGTACGTCGCCAAGATGGCCCGCCTGATCACCAGCGAGCTGGCCGCCACGCTGCGGAGCGCGTACGCCACCCAAGGGGTAGCCACGCTCAGGACCGGCCAGAAACAAATGTCCACCGGGACCGCGGTGATCGACTCGCTGCGCGCGTTCGGCCCTTCCAGCCTCACGTTCATCATCACGGCGGACCAGCAGCTGGTCAGCACGGGGGGCAACACCAACGGAAGCACCCAGTACGCGGTCACCGTCATCGGCTCAGGCGCCACCTGGCAGGTGAGTGACATCGAGTTGGAGTCAGCAGGCAATTCATGAGCATCAGGCTCTTGTTCCAAGAGACGAAGCAGGGGAGCGCAGGGCAGCGCAGGATTCATGGATCCCCCCGGATCCTCGTCATCGGCATCATCGGGGTCGCGGGCATCCTCCTGCTCGCCCTGCTGGCCGTGCCGGCCCTCATCGGCACCAACATGTTCTTCGCGGCAGGCGCCGGGTGCTCGGGCCAGCAGACAGGTACGGCCGGGCAGCCGGCCGCTGGCGGGCAGGCTAAATCGATCCCGTCCGACTACCTCTACTGGTACCAGAAGGTCGGGCAGCAGTACGGCGTGCCGTGGACGATCCTGGCCGGGATCGGGACGGTGGAGAGCGACAACGGCCAGACCACCCTGCCCGGGGTGCACAGCGGGTCGAACGCCTTCGGCGCGGCCGGGCCGATGCAGATAGGCATCGGCGGAGCGGCCGGCAACGTCTGGGGCGGCCTGCCGGTCCACCCGGCCGGCGAGATGGTCAACGGCGTGGCCACCGACGAGGACGGCGGCCCGGACGCGAGCGTCTACGACCCCGCCGACGCGATCGCGGGCGCGGCGAAGTACCTCCTTGAGTTCGGCGTGCAGAACAACCCGTCGGCGGCCATCTTCTCCTACAACCACCTGCAGTCGTACGTGCAGAGCGTGCTGTACTACGCGGGCGTCTACGCCGGCGGCCACTACACCCTGGTGTCCGCCAACATGCCGTCGGGCAGTTCGGCGGCCGGCTGCTCGACGGCCGGCGGAGTGGGCACGATCAACGCGCCGAACCAGGCCGTGGCCACCGCCATCGCCTACGCCGAGGAGCAGCTCGGCAAGCCGTACCAGTGGGGCGGCACCGGGCCCGACGCCTTCGACTGCTCCGGCCTGGTCATGATGGCCTACCGGGCGGCCGGGATCGACATCGCGCGGACCTCGCAGGCGCAGTGGGCCACCGAAACCCGGGTCCCCGCTTCCCAGGTGCAGCCGGGGGACCTGGTGTTCTTCGCCGGCGCGGACGGCACGACCACCTCGCCCGGCCACGTCGGCCTGGTCATCGGGAACGGCCAGATGATCGAGGCGTACGCGACCGGCTTCCCGATCCGCGTCGCCAGCTACACCGACCGGGATCCGGTCGGGTTCACCCAGCCCTGGGGCCAGCCTGCCTGATCGGCCGGCGTAGCCGGAGCCTTGCCGCGCGTGGCTAGCTCACGGGTTCCTGCAACCGGCTGAGTTTGTCGGGGTTGATGACCATCCGGATCCCGGTCACCTGGTGGTGGAGGATGTCCAGCACGATGGCCGTGGTGACGCGCCCGGATTCGGTGATGATGGCGCCGGGCTGGCCGTTGAGGCAGGCCAGGCTGACGCGGGCGCTGGCCGGGACGGTTTTGGCGATGGCGATCAGGAACCGGGCGGCTTTGCTGGCGCCGTAGATCGGGTTACGGGCGGCACGGGCCTTGCCGCCGCTGTCCTGCCAGATGACGACGTTGTCGGCCAGCATGCTCATCAGCGCTTCCAGGTCACCGGTCGCGCATGCCGCCAGGAACTGGCTCGCCAGTCGCTGTCCCTGCTGAAGGTCGGCGTCGAAACGGCGCCTGCGTTCGCCGATGCGGTGCCGGGCCCGTGCGATCATCTGCCGGGCCGCGGGCTCGTGGCGACCCAGCATGGCGGCGATCTCGGGGTAGCCGTAGCCGAAGACATCGTGCAGCAGGAACGCCGCGCGTTCGGCCGGTGCCAGCTCCTCCAGCAGCACCAAGAACGCCATGGACAGCGAGTCCGCGAGCTCGGCTGCCTCGGCGGGACCTGCGTCACTAGTAGCGAGCAGCGGCTCGGGCAGCCAGGGGCCGACGTAGTTGACGTGGCGGGCGCGCGCCGAGCCGAGCTGGTCAAGGCAGAGCCGGACCACCATGGTGGTGAGAAGCGAGCGCGGCGAGTCCACCGGCTTGCCGTACTCGGCCCAGCGCAGGAAGGCGTCCTGCAGGACGTCGTCGGCGTCGGCGACGCTGCCCAGCATCCGGTAGGCAATCGCGAACAGCCGCCGCCGCTCGGCCAGGAACTGCTCTAGGTCGCCCACCGCTGGTCAGGTTACCGGCCGCAGCTCGCACCGGTCGCTGAAGCCCTCGCTGCGCAGCCCCAGCGCAGCGTTGAACCGTGACCGGTAATTCTCCAGCGCGACCCAGGCCGCGAGCTCGACCAGCTCCGCCTCGTCGAAGTACTGGTGGAGGCGTCCAGCCAGCTCGGCGGGCACGTGCGCCGGGGTCAGCGTCACCGCCTCAGCGAACTCCAGAGCGGTCCGCTCACGGTCGTCAAAAGCGGCCGATTCCCGCCAGTTGGGCACCTGCTGCAGCTTGGCGGGATCCACTCCCCGCCGCACGCCTTCGTAGTAGCCGTAATCGATGCACCAACTGCATCCGACCGCCCCGCTCACCGCGTGAATCACCAGATGACGCAGTTGCGCGTCTACCTTGCGCCACCCCCTCGCTCAGGAGACGACGCACCCCCACCGGCTGTGACAGGCGGCCAGGGGCCGCTTGACGGGAGGTGATCCGCAGGCGGTGGCTCGCCGTCGACGCGCTATGGTCGGTACTCAGCGAAACCGGCGCTGCCTCCAGCTAAGCGCGCCGCCCCAGCGAACACACCCCTGACCAACCCGGCCGTCCCTGCGTACCAGCCAGACCGCAGCATGAGCAGCCGAGCGCGGGGCCGGGCACGAGGAGGTCATCGGCCGTCATGGCGATCCGCGCGGTGGTATTCGATATCGGCGGCGTGCTGGAGATCACCCGTGATCTCGGCGTGACGCGGCGGTGGGAGACCCGGCTCGGCCTGCCTGCCGGGGGCCTGAGCGAGCGGATGCACGACACCTGGGTGGGCGGCGGCGTCGGCACGATCACCGAGGACGAGGTGCACCAGGCCGTCCGGGAGCGCCTCGGCCTGGACGAGCGGCAACTCGCGGCGTTCATGGCCGACCTCTGGCGTGAGTACCTCGGCACCCCGAACACCGCGCTGATCGAATACGCCCGCGGGCTGCGGCCGCGGTACCGCACCGGGATCGTAAGCAACAGCTTCGTCGGCGCCCGGGAACGGGAGCAGGCGGCGTACGGATTGGAGGACCTCGTCGACGAGATCGTCTACTCCCACGAGGCCGGGATGAACAAGCCCGATGCCCGGATCTACGCCCTGGCCTGCGCGCGCCTCGACGTCCTTCCGGAGCAGGCAGTGTTCCTCGACGACGTGGAGCCCTGCGTGGCCGGCGCCCGCGCCGTCGGCCTGCACGCGATCCGCTACCAGGACAATGCGCAGGCCATCGCCGAGATCGAGAAGCTGCTCACCGGCCCGTAAGATGGCCAGGCGCCGGGATGGTCCTACTAACTGCGAAGAGGAAAATCCGGGACGGGGCCATGCGTGCCTACGAGCTCAACGCGTGAGCCAAACGCTCCGGGCTACCTAAGGGGCGGTCCGGCGCCAGGCTTACCGTGGTGTCTCGTGGACACACTGACTGAGTACGCCGAGCGGATGTGGCGGGGCGAGGCTGCGATGCGCGGGCTGCTGGCGGACGGCGCCCCGATGGGCGTCGCCGCGCCTGTCGCGGACGGGGTCGCGGTCGTGCCCGGGTTCGCCAACGTGATCGCGTTCCAGACGGCGGACGGGCTCGTGCTCGTCGACACCGGCCTGCAGCAGACCGCGCAGGCGATGTTCGGCGCGGTCCGCGCCTGGTCCGCCGATCCGGTCCGCTACGCGGTGTTCACCCACGGCCACGTCGACCACGTGTTCGGTGTGGCGCCGTACGACCAGGAGGCAGCGGCGAAGGGGTGGCCGGCGCCGGTCGTTGTGGCCCACGAGGCGGTGGTCGCCAGGTTCGAGCGGTACGCCAGGACCGCTGGGTATAACGCGGTGATCAACCGGCGGCAGTTCGGCCTCGACGAGCTGGAATGGCCGGTGGACTACCGGTATCCCGACCGCGTCTACCGCGACCGGGACAGTTTCAGCTGCGGTGGCCTGACGTTCGAGTTGCGGCACGCGCTCGGCGAGACCGACGACCATACCTGGGTGTTCGTCCCCGAACGCCGGGTGCTGTGTCCCGGCGACCTGTTCGTGTGGGTGTCCCCGAACGCCGGGAACCCGCAGAAGGTGCAGCGTTACCCC
This sequence comes from uncultured Actinomycetes bacterium, assembly GCA_963847965.1. Lineage (GTDB taxonomy): Bacteria > Actinomycetota > Actinomycetes > Streptosporangiales > Streptosporangiaceae > Palsa-504. The sequence goes on along the minus strand of CAWKCG010000039.1, from coordinate 168,264 downwards.
GCCGAATGGGCGGCCGCGCTGCGCGAGATGGCGTTGGCTGAAGCTGATCAGCTGCTGCCCAGCCACGGCCCGCCCGTCATCGGCGCCGGGCGCGTCCGCGAGGCGCTGACCTGCACCGCCGCCTACCTGGAGTCGCTGGTCGAGCAGACGCTCGCGCTGATGAACGCCGGCGCGCGGCTCGATGAGATCATCCATGCGGTCCGGCCGCCCGCCGACCTGGCCGCCAAACCCTACCTCCAGCCGGTCTACGACGAGCCTGAGTTCATCGTCCGTAACGTGTGGCGGCTCTACGGCGGCTGGTACGACGGCAATCCCGCCCACCTCAAGCCCGCACCGGACGCGGTGCTGGCGACCGCGCTCGCCGACCTGGCCGGCGGCGCCGCAGCCCTGGCTGACCGGGCGCAGGCCGCGGCAGCGGCGGGCGACCTGCGGCTGGCCGGCGACCTGGCCGAACTGGCCGCGCTCGCCGCGCCGGACGACACGGCGGTACACCAGGTGCGCGCGGAGGTTAACGAGGCCAGAGCCGCCGCGGAACCGTCGCTGATGGCCCGGGGCGTGTTCCGCTGGGCAGCCCGCGAGTCGCGGCGCGCTCCGGGCGGCCACGGCTGATCACGGCTGGCCAACGGCGATTCGCCGGCCGACCGAGTACCAGAGCTAACCGGGGCCGGGAGTATCCGCGGTGGCTCGCGGACGGCTTGGGCGTCCAGCGACCGTGCGCGGCGAATCTGAGCTTGGATCAGGTCCACGCCCCACGCCGCGCCGGTGAGCGTGACTAATAAACGATGCTCCCAGCGCGTGCCCGTGCTCAGTCCTCCCCGGAGAACCGCTCCCAGGCGGCCTGCTTGGACACGCCGAGCGCCTCCCCGATGCGGGTCCAGCTGATGCCCCGGCCGCGCAGGGTGGCCACGTAGTCGTGGACGGCGGCGTCGACCTGGGCCACCACCGCCTGGATCCGCGCCAGGCTGGCGAGCAGCTCGTCGTCCGGCTGCTCGTGCCACGCGCCGAACTCGCCGGCCTGCTGCTCGGCGAGGATCAGGTCGCACAGGCCGACGCATTCGTCGCAGATGTAGACACCGGGTCCGGCGATGAGCTTGGCGACCGAGTCCTTGTCCTTGCGGCAGAAGGAGCAGTACAGGGTGGTCAGGAGCCGCTGTCCGGGCGCGGCGGGTCGTGAGATAGCCATGTCGTCAGGGTAACCTTGACGCCCGGCCTCGTCAAGGTTACCCTGACGATCCGCCCGATCGTCGCCCTGGCTGCCGCGCCGGGCGGCGCTCGCGGGCGCGGGCCTCGTAACGAAACGTCCATCAGTTTCTGCAGGCAGGCGACGACGTCCCGGTGCACGGCATCCGGCGACTGGGCGCCATCCACGGTGAACATCCACTCCCGGTCCGCGTAGTACTCCAGCAGCGGAACGGTCTTGTCCAGGTACACCTGCAGCCGCCGCTCGATGACGGCCTCGGTGTCCTCCGAGCCCCGGCGCCGGGCCAGCAGCCGGCGCACCAGTTCCGCGCGCGGTACGTCCAGGTGCACCGCCACCTGCACCTCCACGCCGAGCGCGTAAGCCGTCGGGAAAGCTGCCTTGGCCTGCTCCACGGTGCGCGGGAACCCGTCCAGCACGTACCCGCCTGCCTGGGCCGCGGCCACGACGGGCTTGCGCAGCATGTCCATGACGATGCCGTCGGGGACCAGGTCGCCGCGGTCAAGGTAGGACCTGATCGTCTGCCCGATCGCGGTCTGGTCCTTGACGTGCTGTCGCAGCAGGTCCCCGCTGGAAATATGGGTAATGCCGAACCGCCTGGCCAGGAGCTCGGCCTGGGTTCCCTTGCCAGCGCCAGGCGCGCCGATCAGGAGGATGCGCATCTGATTACTCGCGTTGGCCCTGTCAGCAACGGCGCACCTCCGTCGGTCATCTTCGGCTTGGATCAGCCTGGCGTTGCGCGGCATCGGCCCGGCGCGGCCCGTGCCCGCCATCTAGGATGCCGTACCAGGCTGGCGTCGTATACGCCTTCTCGCGGCCCGCGCCTTCCGACCCGCTAAACCGGCCCGCGGCCTGGCCACTGACGGCCGGCCGGCTACCCACCAGGTGCCCGGAAGGAGCGCACAATGTCGCGCGGTGGCGGAGGGCGACCCGCAGCCGGGCGTTCAGCCCGCGCATGCCGAACGGCTTGGTCATGTAGTCATCGGCGCCGTCGTCGAGGGCGTCGACCTTGCGGCGGCGCGCGGCCGCTCCGGCCCGGCCCGTAAATTTTTGCCGAACGAACCGTTGAGCCGTCCCGGAGCCGGCTCATCCCTCGGTAATCGATTGGCCGGGTGGCTTGGACGGACGGTAGCCTGGTTGGGTGACTGAGCTGCTGGCGCGGCGATTTTCCCGCCTCCCGGTCCGGTGGGGCCGCCGGGAGGAGCTGCGCTGCGCTAGGCCGGCGGCTTTGGCCAGGTGAACCCAGGGCCGGGAGGTACCTCTCCCAGCCGGTTCGCTTGCGCAAGGAGTCACCATGTCCGCTTCTGTTTCCTGCCTGCATCCTGAGCAGCTGCGACTCGATCTCGAGGTCCGGGACCTGTCCGACCCTGCCGAAGGTCCTCACGCCGTCCAGCTGCTCACCGACCGGGCCGTGACAGGGCTGTCGCGCGCCTGGAATTGCGATGTCCGCTGGTGCCGGGGCCCGCGGATCGTGCCGGTCGCCGACAACTACGACCGGCTCGGCTATGCCGCCGAGGCGATCACCCGGGATGCCCGCTACACCCGGTACGTAGACGCCGGGCGCATGCTGCGCAGCCATTCGACCGCTATGGTCCCGCCCGCGCTGCGCCGTCTCGCCGCTGGACCTGGCGAGGAGGTGCTGCTGGCCTGCCCGGGAATCGTGTACCGCCGTGACGCCATCGACTGGCAGCACACCGGGACCCCGCACCAGCTCGATCTGTGGCTGATCACGCGCCGGGCGGTCGGCGAGGACGGCCTGGACGAGATGATCGCCGTCCTGCTCGATGTTCTCCTCTCGGGCCTGGTCCACCGCGAGCAGCCCCGCACGCACCCCTACACGCGGCGCGGCCGCCAGGTCGACGTGCTCCAGGACGGCCGCTGGGTGGAAGTGTGGGAATGCGGCCTGGCTCATCCCGGGGTGCTGGCCGACGCCGGGCTGCGCGGGTACCGCGGGCTCGCCCTCGGCATGGGCCTTGACCGGCTGCTCATGCTGGCCAAACGCATCCCCGATATCCGCCTGCTCCGTTCCGGTGATCCCCGGGTAGCGGGCCAGATGCTCGACCTGGCCCGCTACCAGCCGGTCTCATCGATGCCCGCGATCACCAGGGACCTGTCCATCGCCGTAGCCGATGATGACGACGAGGAAACACTCGGCGACCGCGTCCGCGACGCCCTGGGCGCCGAGGCGTCCCGCGTCGAGGAGGTCCGGGTGCTGCTCCGCCACCTCTTATCAGCACCTGCCCGCCGCGGCGATCGCCCGCCTCGGGGCCGGGCCAGGCCAGAAGAACCTGCTGGTGCGCGTCGTCCTCCGCGACCTGGACCACACGATCACCAGCGAGGCGGCCAACGTCCTGCGTGACCGGATCTACCGGGCGCTCCACCAGGGGACCGAACACCAGTGGGCGGCAGGCTCCGGTGCCCATGCCGCCCCGTGAAATCGACGCTCTCGCCGGGGCTTAGTCCGGCGGCCCAACCGCGATGGCCTCGATCTCGACGAGCTGGCCGGGGTAGCCGAGGGCGGCTACGCCGAGCAAGGTGCTCGGTGCGTCGTGGTCGCCGAAGAAACCGGCCACCTCATTCCAGGCGGTGACCAGGTCGTCGCGGGCGCTGCTGGCCACGTAGACGGTCGTCTTGAGCACGTCCGTGATCGCCGCCCCGGACTCCTCCAGGGCGATCCGCAGGTTCTGCAGAGCCTGGCGCATCTGCGCGCTGACATCGCCCAGGGCGACCACGTGCCCCTGCTCATCGAGCGGGCAGGCGCCCGCGGTGAAGATGAGCGCGCCCCGGGCCGCCAGGGCAGCGTACGTATAGGGGACGCCAGGGAAGAGCCGGGTACTGCGGACGAGGTTCACGGCCATGCCCACGGAGTCTGCCATGTTTCCGCTGCTCCCGGCGATGGTGCCCCGGGTCGTTTACGGAAAGTCAGTATCATCGACATCTATGTCGAGTACAAGACCGGCCACCCGGCGAACCCGGGGTGGCTGGGTGCCGGCCGGAACCTCGGCCGCGCGCCGCACCGCGCACGCTTCGCGGACCACCGCCAAGGGGCAGCGCACCCGCGAGGTGCTGGTGGCCGCCGCCCGGCAGGTCTTCGAGCGAGACGGTTACTTCGGGGCCCGGGTGGCCGACATCACGGCCGAGGCCGGGGTGGCGCACGGTAGCTTCTATACCTATTTCGCATCCCGGCAGGACGTCTTCGTCGCGGTGATGCGGGACGTGGGGGAGCAGTTCCGGGTGGCCGTCGCGGTGCCGCCCGGCGAGCCGCGCACCGGGGTACAGGCGGCGCTGGACCGGGCCAACCGGCGGTATCTGGAGACCTACCGGGCGAATAGCGTGATCTGGGCGCTCGCCGAGCAGGTGGCGACGATGGACGAGGAGATACACCGGATCCGGCTGCGCGGCCGGGTCGAGCACGTGGAGCGGGTGGCGAAAACCATCCGCCGCTGGCAGGACCGCGGGCTCGCCGATCCGGACATCGACCCGCGCACGACGGCCGGCGCGCTGGTCTCGATGCTGTCCAACTTCGCGTACTGGTGGCTGGTCGGCGGGGACAGCTACGATCCTGAGACCGCCGCGGCGACGCTGACCGCCATCTGGGCGCGCGCAGTCGGCCTGCGCGAACGACCCGGGCAGCCTCCCGCACCCTGAGCCCAGCCGCCGGCCCGGCGGCCGCTCTTCCCGGCGCTCGGTTCCCTGCCCCGCTCTTGTTAGTCGACATCTATGTCGATTACGATGCGGTCATGCCGGAGACGAGGAAGACGTTCGGTGACGTAAGCGTCTGGCCGAGCGGCGATCTCGTGGCGACCGTAGAAATCGGACGCCCGCCGAACAACTTCTTCGACGCCGAGCTCATCACCTCGCTCGCGGACGCCTACGCGTGGCTGGACGGGCAGCCGGAGTTCCGCGCGGCAGTGCTGTGCTCGGACGGAAAGCATTTCTGCGCGGGCGCGGACTTCACCGGCCGCTCCGGGCGGCCCGGGATGGGTGGCGCGAAGGAACTCTACGCCGCGGCGGCCCGGCTGTTCGAGGCGCGGACGCCGGTGGTCGCGGCCGTGCAGGGCGCGGCGGTGGGCGGCGGGCTCGGGCTGGCCTGCGCCGCCGACTTCCGCGTCGCCAGCCCGCAGGCCAGGTTCTGCGCGAACTTCGCCCGGCTCGGCCTGCACCATGGCTTCGCGCTGACGGTCACGCTGCCCGCGATCATCGGCGAGCAGCGCGCGCTGGACCTGCTGTACACCGGGCGCCGGGTCGGCGGCGAGGAGGCCGCCAGGATCGGGCTGGCCGACCGGCTGGCCGACGCCGAAGGCCTGCGGGCGGCCGCCCAGGAGCTGGCCGCCGAGATCGCGGCCGGTGCCCCGCTCGCGGTGCGGTCGATCCGGGAGACGATGCGCGGGACGCTGGCGGACCGGGCCCGGGCGGCGATGGACAGGGAACTGGCAGAGCAGGACCGGCTGCGCCAGACGGCGGACTTCGCCGAGGGCGTCCGCGCGTCCGCGGAGCGCCGGCCAGCCCGATTCGAGGCCCGGTGACCGCGGCCGTTCCCGATGCCGCCGGGGTGCTCGCCGGGCTGCGGCGGTGGATCGAGGCCAGCTGGGATCCGGAGCTGAGCCTGGCGCACTGGCGGGAACTGCTGGCCGGCGCGGGCTGGGCGTGCCCGGCCTGGCCGAACGAATGGTGCGGGCGGTCCCTGCCGGCCGGCCTGGCCAGGTTGGTGACAGAAGAACTGGCCAGCGCGGGAGTGCCCGGCCCGGCCGAAGGGGTCGGCGTGGGCCTGGCCGGGCCGGTGCTCATCGAGCACGGCACCGACGCGCTGAGGGAACGGTTCGTCAGGCGTACCGTCACCGGCGAGATCACCTGGTGCCAGCTGTTCAGCGAGCCAGGTGCGGGCTCGGACCTGGCCGGACTGACCACCCGGGCCGAGCCTGCCGTCGACGGGTGGCTGGTGACGGGGCAGAAGGTCTGGTCGACCGGAGCGGCGACCGCGGACTTCGGGCTGCTGCTGGCCCGCACCGACGCCAGCGTGCCCAAGCACCGCGGCATCACCTGCTTCGTGCTGCCGATGCGCCAGCCGGGTGTTGAGGTGCGCCCGCTGCGGCAGATGAACGGGCACGCCTCGTTCAACGAGGTGTTCCTGGATCAGGCCAAGGTCCCGGCCGGTTACCTGATCGGCGAGCAGGGCGGCGGCTGGACGGTCGCGCTGTCGATCCTCGCGCACGAGCGCCGTCTGGCCGCATCCCGCCCCGGCCCGGTGCCGGCCGGAGCGACCGGGCGGGCCTGGCGGGAGGCGATCGCGGAGCGGACCGCGGCCAGCGAGCCGCACAAGTGGTACCCGCAGCGAGCCGGCCGGCCGGATCTGGTCACCAGCCGGGCGATCGCGCACGGCCTGGCCGGCGACCCGCTGGTGCGCCAGGAGATCGCCCGGCTGGTGGAGCTGGCCTGGTCAGCGCGGTGGACGGCCGAGCGGGCCGCCGCCGCGCGGGCGGCGGGCCGGCCGCCTGGGCCGGAAGGCTCGCTGGGCAAGCTGGCCAGCAGCGTCATCGCCAGGCAGGCCTCGAGGGTGCACGCGCTGATCGCCGGGCCGCACGGCATGCTGGCCGGGCCCGGATCGCCGCTTGACGGGACGATCGCCGAGATCTTCCTCTCCGTGCCGGGCATCTCCATCGCCGGCGGCACGGACCAGATCCAGCGGACGATCATCGGCGAGCGGATCCTCGGCCTGCCCAGGGACCCCGACCCCAGCCGGAATCTGCCCTTCCGCGAGGTGCCCCGTGACTTATCTCGACCGTGACGGCGTCCGCATCAACTACCAGACCTTCGGACCGGAGAACGGTGGCAAAGGGTCCACGCCGCTCCTGCTCACCCACGGCTTCTCCGCGTCGTCGGCGATGTGGCAGCCGAACGTCGCGGCGCTCGCCGCCGCGCGGCCGCTCATCACCTGGGACCTGCGCGGCCACGGCAGCAGCGACGCCGGGGACGACCTGACGCGCTACACACACGAAGCCAGCGTGGCGGACATGGCCGCGCTCCTCGACGCATGCGGGATCGCGCGCGTGGTGGCCGGCGGGCTGTCCCTTGGCGGATTCCTTTCGCTGGAGTTCTGCCTGGCGTATCCGGACCGGGTGGCCGGGCTGGTGCTGTGCGACACCGGCCCGGGCTACCGCAGCGACAAAGCGCGGCAGCAGTGGAACGACCAGGCCATCGCGCTCGCCGAACGCCTGGAGCGTGACTCGGCACCCGGGCTGGCGCTCGCCGCCCGGGGCATGCTCACCCAGCGCGACGCGCGCGTGATCGACGCGCTGCCCGCGATCACGATCCCGGCGCTGGTGCTGGTCGGCGCGCGGGACGAGGATTATCTCGGCGCGGCCGAGTACATGGCGGCCAGGCTTCCCCGGGCCGTCCACGCGGTAATCCCGGATGCCGGCCACGCCTCCAACGTCGACCAGCCGGACCTGTTCAGCCAGCAGGTGCTCGCCTTTCTGGACCAGCCGGATCTCCGGTAAGCACCCCCGCCTCGGCTATGACGACCTTCGTATTTACCGATGAGCAGCAGGACCTGCGTGACATGGTGAGGCGGTTCCTGACGGAGAAATCGCCGGTCAGCGAGGTACGGCGGCTGATGGCGACCGAGGCCGGGTACGACCCGGCGGTCTGGGCGCAACTCGGGCGGCTCGGGCTCGCCGGGCTCACCATCCCGGAGGAGTACGGCGGCGCGGGCTGCGGGCCGGTGGAGCAGCTGATCGTGTGCGAGGAGATGGGCGCGGCGCTGCTGTGCGCGCCGTACCTGGCCAGCGCCGTGCTCGCCACCCGGGCGCTGCTGGCCAGCGGTGACGCGGCCGCGCAAGCGGATCTGCTGCCGGGGATCGCGTCCGGCGAGACGATCGCCACGCTCGCCGCGCCGGAAGACGACGGTGAATGGGCGCCTGAGGAGTTCAGGGTCACCGCCCGCCGGTCCGGTGAGGCGTACCTGCTGGACGGCCGCAAGTCATTCGTGCTCGACGGGATGATCGCGGGCCTGATCCTCGTCACCGCCTCATCCGATGAGGGGCCCGCGCTGTTCGCGGTCGGCGGCGGCGCGGCGGGCCTGTCCCGGCAGGCGATGCAGACGCTCGACATGACCCGCAAGCAAGCCGTGCTTACGTTCAGCGGAACCCCGGGCCGCCTGGTGGGCCAGCCCGGTACGGCCGCGCAGATCGTGGCGCAGGCGGTTCGCGGTGGCGTGCTGGCGCTGGCTGCGGAGCAGGTTGGCGGGGCGCAGCGCTGCCTTGACATGGCAGTGGCGTACGCAAAGGTCCGGCATCAGTTCGGCCGGGCGATCGGCAGCTTCCAGGCGATCAAGCACCTGTGCGCGGACATGCTGCTCGAGGTCGAGTCCGCTAGGTCCGCCGCCTACTACGCGGCCTGGGCGGCGGCGGACGGCGCCGCCGATCTGCCGCTGGTCGCCAGCCTCGCCAAGGCCTGCTGCTCCGACGCTTACTTCCACGTCGCCGCGTCGACCATCCAGGTTCACGGGGGCATCGGCTTCACCTGGGAACATGACGCGCACCTGTACTACCGGCGCGCCAAGTCCGCCGAGGTCATGCTGGGCACGCCGGCCTCGCACCGCGAGATCGTCGCTGGCCTGCTGCTCGAGGGCGCGGGTTAATACCGAGCAGCGGATCTGCGCGCGGCGCCTACCCGAAGGAGGCTGCGAACCAGAGGTAGCCGCCTAGCACGACACCGGAGACGGCCAGCTGGGCGACGAACGTGCCGGCGTGGACGTGCCCGGCCAGCACGGCCCGCAGCGCGGGGTAACCCCCCGCCAGGCCCAGGATGAGGCTGCCCGCCCGGGTGATCAGCCAGATCGGCGTGGGCCCCATCGGGGTATCGGGCCCGCGGTCGGCCGGGTCGATCGGCGCGGTGCGCGCGATCCGCAGGGCGGCCGCCGCCATCCCCGGCCCGGCCACCAGGCCGAGCAGCGGCCACAGCGAGCCGGATAGCTCGCCGGTAAGGACGAGCAGCCCGAGCGCGAGGGCCAGCCACGCGGCGCATAGCAGCGAGGGCAGCACGGCGCGGGCCGCGAGGGCCGCCCGGGCGTCCACGCCGAGCAGCCTGCGCAGCGTAGGGTCGTTGGTGTCACGACGGGTGGCGCCGGTGCCCTGCGTGCCCGCTGCGGTCGCCCCGGCCAGCAGCACCGCCGCCGTGACCCAGGCGCGCGCATGGCCGGTCGCGGCCGCGCCGACCAGCGCCGGGGCCAGCGTACTGAACGCCATCGCAGTCAGCACGCCGGGGCGGCGCGCCAGCCGCCGCCAGTCGACCCAGGCCAGCGCGAAGGCGGGCGACCGCCGCCCGGCCGCGGCGGCCACCCGGGGCCAGGGCCGGGAGGTCAGCAACCGTCCGCGCCAGTGGCCGTCTTCGGCGATCCAGGTCAGCAGCGGCACGTTGAGGAACGCCGCCGCCATCAGCGTCTTCCCGGCCCGCGCCGAATCGGTCCGGACCACGCCGGCCGGGAAGCGCGGCAGCATCCGCCAGACCAGCAGCGCCGCGGCGCACGCGACGCCCGCCGCGACCGCGGCGAGCACGCCGAACGTCTCCGCGGAGAGCACCGCGAACCTCCCGGTGACCGCCCGCGGCACGGCGGTCCAGCGCTCGCCGGTCACCGCGCCGAGCGTGGCCGTCACGACGACGACCGCGGCGGCGGCCCGCAGCCAGGAGCGCCAGCGCTCACGGGGCTGGGCGAGCACTCCGGCCAGCACGGCCGCCGCGAAGAACCCGGCGCCGCTCACGCCGGCGAGCACCAGCCAGGTCCAGGGCACCCGGTGCGCCCCGGCCTCCGGCGGGGGCCGCAGGTAGGGGCCCGCCATCGCCAGCGCTAGCACGCCGAGCGCCCCGCCGGCGAGCGCCGAAACAGCCGCCGCCGTCACCGCAGGCCGCCGCAGCACGGCCCGCCGGTCCAGCGGCGACAGCAGCAGCCAGGAGGCGTCGGCGGGGGACAGCGCCAGCGGGCCGAACGCCTGCGCCAGCATCAGCAGCCCAGCGGCCGCCGCCGCCACCAGCGCCGCGCCGGCCACCGCCTGCTCCGACACCGAACCGCCCGACCCCGCCAGCCGGCTGAACGGCGCCGCAAGCACGTCAGAAAGCAAGATCACGGCCAGCACCACGGCGAAGGCGATCGAGTACCAGTCAAACCACGGCCGTCGCCGCCGCCCGCGGACGAACGACCGCACGACCGCCACGCTGACCGCACTGCCCGCGTTGGCCGCCGCGGTCGTCATGGGTTCGGCCCGCCCACGCGTCCGGCCTGACCGGGCGCGTCCACGCGCCCATCGGCGAGCAGCACCCGGCGCGCGCCGGCCGCCGCCGCGAAGTCGAGGTCGTGGGTGGCCATGACGACCGTCCCGCCGTGCCCGGTGTACTCCAGCAGGAGGCCCGCCAGTTCCTGCCGGAACCCGGGGTCGAGGCTCTGCTCCGGCTCGTCAAGCAGCAGCAGCCGGCTGGGCCGGGCCAGCGCGGCGGCGAGCGATAGCCGCTGCCGCTGGCCGGAGGACAGGTCGATCGGGACCGCGTCGGCCCGCGCGGACAGCCCGAACGTGTCGATGAGCTCGTCGGCCTGCCGGCACCAGTCACCGATCGGCTCGTGGGTCATCCGGACAAGCTCCAGGTGCTCCCGCATGGTCAGCCCCGGATACCAGGTCGGCTGGTCGGCGACCAGGGCGACCGCCCGCCAGAACGCGGCGTCATCGCGCGGCGGGGAGCCGAGCACGGTCACCGTCCCGGCCGCCGGCCGGTGCAGGCCCGCCAGGCAGGACAGCAGCGTCGACTTGCCGGCGCCATTGACCCCGGTCACGGCGACGATCTCGCGGTCGGCCACGGTCAGGTCCACGTCCTCGAGCACCACGAGGTTGCCGTAGCCCACGCGCATGCCGCGAACCACCGCCGTCGGCCCAGCCACGCCCCCACCGTATCGCGGTCACAGCGCGCCCCCGCCAAGCGCTTAGCTCACTTCACCGACAGGTAGATGGCGCTGCCCAGCCCCACGATCAGGCAGTAGATCGCGAACGGCGTGAGCGTCCTGGTGGAGTTGCTGAGCCAGCGGACCAGGAGCCGCAGCGCCAGGTACGCGCCGATGAAGGACAGGGCGCTGGCGAACAGCACCTGCCCCCGGATCCCGTTGCCGAGCGGCCCGGTCAGGTCACTGATCTTCAGCGCGCCCGCCGCGAGGATGACCGGCGCAGAAAGCAAGAACGAGAACCGCGCCGCGTCCTGCCGGGTCAGCCCGCGGAACATGCCGCTGACCATGACGACGCCGTCCCGGCTGATCCCCGGCAGCAGCGCCAGGATCTGCACCGCGCCGAGGAAGAACGCATTCACGTACCCCAGCCTGACCAGCCTCTGGTCCGATTCGATCGCCAAACTGGCCTGTTGCTGCTTCAGCGCCCGCTGCCCAGAGGAGTGCCGGCCGACCGCGCCGGGCACGCCAGGTGACCCGACGCCGACCGCGGCCTTCTCCCGCTCGGCGGCCATCTGCTGATCCGCGGCCTCCTGCGCCGACTGTGCCGCGGCGCCACGCCTCCGGAGCCGCTCGCCGCCCAGCAGGATCAGCCCGTTCACGAACAGGAACACCGCTGTGGGAATGGGCTTGCTGAAGGCGACGCGGAACAGATGCTCGAGCGCGACGCCCGCGATCCCGACCGGGATCGTGGCCAAGACGATCATCCAGGCGAGCATCTGGTCCGTGTTCTGCGGCTCAAACCGATTGGTCCCCGGCTCCGGGGCCGCGATGTGCTTGAGCGAGGCGAAAAAGGCCACGATGATCCGCACCCAGTCCCGCCAGAAGTAGAGGATCATGGCCAGGGCCGTGGCCACGTGCAGCCCGACAATGATGGCCAGGTACGGCGACTCCGGGGTGGACACGTTGAGATCCTTGGCCCAGGACCCGCCGACCAGCGCCGGGATGAGCACGTTGTGGCCCAGGCTGGACAGCGGGAACAGCTCGGTAATGCCCTGGACCAGCCCTACGACCCCCGCCTCCCCAAACGTCAGGTGCGAGTGAGGCGCCGGAGACGCCGAGTGGGTCAGATGGGTCAGGTAAGCCAGATGAGTCAAATAGATCAGATGCGACATGCCCAGCCCTTCGCTCCCCGCCGCGCACCGTCAAAACACTTGATCCCGAACGGGCGGTGGTAATACTCCCCGGACACGATCAATCCCCGGGGCGAAGCGGCTCGATCGGTACCCGGCCCGGGCACCAGCCATCGTAACCGCGCCCCGGCGCCGTCACGCCCGCTTTAATCCCGTCTTCATCACAGTCGTCAGGGCTTGCCCGGCACCTTTGGGGTGTCGGCGTGGGGGCGGCGGGTGATCTTGTCGCCTAGCCAGACCAGGGGGTCGTACTTGCGGCCGACCACGCGCTCCTTCATCGGGATCAGCGCGTTGTCGGTGATCTTGATGTGCTCCGGGCACACCTCGGTGCAGCACTTGGTGATGTTGCAGTAGCCGAGGCCGAAGTCGTCCTGGGCGATCTCGCGCCGGTCGGCGGTATCGGCCGGGTGCATCTCGAGCTCGGCGATCCGCATCAGGAACCTGGGACCAGCGAACGGGCGCTCGTTCTCTGGATGGTCGCGGATCACGTGGCACGTGTTCTGGCACAGGAAGCATTCGATGCACTTGCGGAACTCCTGCGACCGGTTCACGTCCACCTGCTGCATCCGGAACTCGCCGGGCTTCACCGAAGGATCAGGGGTGAAGGACGGGATCTCCCGCGCCTTGGCGTAGTTGAAGGACACGTCGGTGACCAGGTCCCTGATCACCGGGAAGGTGCGCAGCGGCGTGATGGTCAGCGTCTCTTCGGGCTCGAAGATCGACATCCGGGTCATGCACGCCAGCCGCGGCCGCCCGTTGATCTCCATCGAGCACGACCCGCACTTGCCGGCCTTGCAGTTCCACCGGATGGCCAGGTCGCCCGCCTGGGTCGCCTGCAGCCGGTGCAGCACGTCCAGCACGACCTCGCCCTCGTTGACCTCGACCTGGTAGTCGGCCAGGGCCCCGGCGCCCGCATCCCCGCGCCACACCCGCAAGCCAGCCTTGTACGCCATTAGTGCATCTCCTCCGCGCTCGGCAGGCCGGCCAGCTCGTCCTCGGTCATGTACTTCTTCAGCTCCGATACGTCGAACAGCTCGAGCAGGTCGGGCCGCATCGGCTCCATCGGCTGCCGCCGCAGCGACACGGTGCCATCGGCGTCCAGCGAGCAGATCAGGTTCACCTTCCGCCATTCCGGTGACATGTCCGGGTAGTCGTCCCGGGTGTGGCCACCGCGCGACTCCTGCCGTTCCAGCGCGGCCTGAGCGACGCACTCCGCGATCAGCAAGATGTTGCGCAGGTCGAGAGCCAGGTGCCAGCCGGGATTGTAGGCGCTGCCGCCCGGCGCGCTGACCTTCCCGGCGCGTTCGCGCAGTTTGTCCAGTTCCGCCAGGGCGGTCTTGATCTCCTCCTCGCGGCGGATGATGCCGACCAGGTCGCTCATCGTCTGCTGGACCTCAACGTGGACCGTGTACGGGTTTTCGCCGCCGACTCGGTGCAGCGGGGCCAGCGCCTCGGCCTGCGCCTCGGCCAGCGCGACCGCCGAGACCGCCGGCCGCGCCCCGATGGCGTCCAGGTAATCCGCCGCACCCTCGCCTGCCCGCCGGCCGAACACCAGCAGGTCCGACAGCGAGTTGCCGCCCAGCCGGTTGGAGCCGTGCATGCCGCCGGAGACCTCGCCGGCCGCGAACAGCCCCGGCACGAGCGCGGCACCGGAGTCCGCGTCCACCTCGACCCCGCCCATCACGTAGTGCTGGGCCGGGCCGACCTCCATCGGCTCCTTGGTGATGTCCACGTCGGCCAGTTCCAGGAACTGGTGGTGCATCGACGGCAGCCGGCGCAGGATCTCCTCGGCCGGGAGCCTGGACGCGATGTCGAGGAAGACACCGCCGTGCGGTGACCCGCGGCCCGCCTTGACCTCGGCCCGGATCGACCGGGCTACCTCGTCCCTGGGCAGCAGTTCGGGCGGCCGCCGGTTGTTGGCCTGGTCGGTGTACCAGCGGTCGGCCTCCTCCTCGGTCTCGGCGTACATCGGGCGGAACACGTCCGGCACGTAGTTGAACATGAACCGCTTGCCCTCGGAGTTCTTCAGCACGCCGCCGTCGCCCCGCACCGACTCGGTGACCAGCAGGCCGGCCACCGACAGCGGCCACACCATGTGCGTCGGGTGGAACTGCACGAACTCCATGTTCAGCAGCGTCGCCCCGGCCAGCAGCGCGAGCGCGTGCCCGTCCCCGGTGTACTCCCACGAGTTGGAGCTGACCTTGAACGTCTTGCCGATGCCGCCGGTGGCGAGCACGATGGCCGGCGCCTCGAACACGGCGAACCGGCCCGTATCACGGAAATACCCGAACGCCCCGGCGATACGCTCGCCGTCCTTGAGCAGCCGGGTGATCGTGGTCTCGGCGTAGACCTTGATCATCGCCTCCGGGTCGCCCAGGTTGACCGCGTCCTCCTGCTGCAGCGCGACGACCTTCTGCTGCAGGGTGCGGATCATCTCCAGGCCGGTCCGGTCGCCGACGTGGGCCAGCCGCGGGTACTCGTGCCCGCCGAAGTTCCGCTGGCTGATCTTGCCGTCCTTGGTCCGGTCGAATACGGCGCCCCAGGCCTTGAGCTCCCAGAACCCGGTCCGGGGCCTCCTTGGCGTGCAGTTCGGCCATCCGCCAGTTGTTGAGGAACTTGCCGCCGCGCATCGTGTCGCGGAAGTGGACCTGCCAGCTGTCCTTCGGGTTCACGTTGCCCATGGCGGCGGCGCAGCCGCCTTCGGCCATCACCGTGTGCGCCTTCCCGAACAGGGACTTCGAGATGATCGCGGTCTTCTTGCCGTTCAGCCGCGCCTCGATCGCCGCCCGGAGTCCCGAGCCGCCCGCGCCGACGACCACCACGTCGTAGGAGAAACGGTCGATGTCGTCCATACCTGTTGCCCGTTCGGTCAATTGAAGATCCTGGGATCAGCGAACACGCCCGCGGCCACCAGCCAGATGTACAGGTCGGTCAGCATCAGCGTGCCCAGGGTGATCCAGGCGAACTGAAGGTGCCGGGCGTTCAGCCACGACACGCGCGTCCAGATCCAGTAGCGGACCGGGTGCTGCGAGAAATGCTTCAGCCGGCCGCCGGTGATGTGCCGGCAGGAGTGACAGCCCAGCGCGTAGCACCACAGCAGGATCACGTTGGCCAGCATGATCAGCGAGCCGAGGCCGAACCCGAAGTTTCCGTCCGGTCCGCGGAACGCCTGTGCCACGTCGTAGGTGAGCAGGATCCCGACGAGCACGGCCGCGTAGAAGAAGTAGCGGTGCAGGTTCTGCCCGATCAGCGGGAACCTGGTCTCGCCGGTGTCCCTGGCGTGCGGCTCGCGTACCGCGCAGGCGGCCGGCGCCCGCCAGAACGCCCGGTAGTACGCGCCCCGGTAGTAGTAGCACGTGAACCGGAAGCCGAGCACGAACACCAGCGACACGAACGCGTAGGGGATGATCGGCGGCACCGCCGGGATCCACTGGCCCAGCGTGCTCGAGCCCGGGACGCACTCGCCGCTCACGCACGGTGAGTAGAACGGGGTCAGGTAGTGATCCGTCGGCACGTAGTACCACTTGCCGATGAAAACGTGCACCGACGCGTAGATCACCCAGATGGAAAGGCCGGCCGCCACGATGCCCGGCTGCTTCCACCACGGGTCGGTGCGGAGCGTACGTGCGGTGATCTGCGCCCGCGTCCTGGCCGGCGCTTCCGGTGCCTGTGTCATGCCTCAGCGTCCTCGCTGCTTCGAGGGTAATGCACGCGCGAGCGGGCCGGCCCAGCCGACCCGCTGCGTATCCGATGCCTTGAACTTATTCCAGTCCGCCGCCTGATGCAGTGGCCGAGATCTCATCGTGGCCTGTGACCCTGGCTACACTCCTGCGTTTTGGCGCGGCGGTTGAGCGCGTCAAGGAGCCGCCACGCGAGCGGGCGCAATCCCGTCCAGCCTCGTTCGTCGCCGATCGCCCCCAAAAGCGCGAACGGGAACGGCGACGGGTCCGAAGCGGTCATGATGGCGGCCGCGCGGCCGCATCTACCGCGCTCACCTGGCCCATATCGGCGCAGACAAGTTCTTCCTCGTCGTCTCCAACAACCGGCGCAACCGGGCGTTCGAGCAGGTGCTCGCCGCCCGGCTGACCACCACGCCGCCGAGGGACGAGCGTCCCGCCATGGTGCCGCTCGGCCCTGGTGAAGTCATGACCGGCTGGGTCTCCTGCGACGACATCGAGACGATCTACGACGACGAGGTGCGGGCGGATGTGGGCGCGATCACGGCCCCGACCATGCGCCGCGTCGAAGCCGGCCTGCGAGCCGCGCTCGGCATGACCGGGTGATGTTCCGGCCCACATCGGGGTCGAACCGTGTCAATCGCCCGGCGGCAGGCCGAGCGCCCGGCGCAGGAAATCGAGTTGCAGCAGCAGGAGGTTCTCCCGGACCGTCTCTTGCGAGGCCATGTGCGTGACGCCGGTCAGCGGGAGCACCGTATGCGGGTACCCGGCGGCCAGCAGCGCGCCGGACAGGCGCAGGGTGTGCGCGACGACCACGTTGTCGTCCGCGAGGCCGTGGATGAGCATCAAAGGGCGGGGGGGCACGGGGACAGGGGGGAGCCCCCCGATTAGGGGGGCCCGGGGGGTACGGGGGGCGGGCAGCCCCCCGTGCCGGGGGGATTCTGGGGGGTCGTCCCCCCGGGCTAGCACTGTCACCATGATCCGTTCGGCCAAAGAGATAAGGGAGGACCGGTCATAGGAATCCTGGTCGCGGCCCGGGTCCCCCAGGTAGCGCTCGGTGTAGTGCGTGTCATACAGGTGCCAGTCGGTGACCGGGGCGCCCGCGACGGCCGCGTGGAACACGTCGGGCCTGCGCAGCACGGCCAGCGCGGCCAGGTACCCGCCGAACGACCAGCCGCGGATCGCCACCCGCTCGGCGTCCAGGTCCGGGTACTGGGCGCAGGCGGCGCGTAGCGCCTCGACCTGGTCCTCGAGGACGGGTCCGGCGAGGTCGCCGGCCACCGCGCGGTCCCAGGCGGGGCCGCGCCCCGGGGTGCCGCGGCCGTCCGCGATGACCACCGCGAACCCCTGCTCCGCGAACCACTGGGAGGTCAGGTACTGATCACGCGCCCTGAGCACCCGCTGCGCGTGCGGGCCGCCGTAGGGGTCGAGCAGGACCGGCAGCCTGCCCGGCCCGGGCTGGTGCCAGGAGGGGAACAGCACCGCGGTGCGGATCTCGCGCGGGCCGGCCCGCAGCAGCGCCGGGCGGGGCGCGGGCAGCGAGGGGCGCTCCGCGAGCGAGTCGATGCTCGCCGCCTCGGCGCCGTGCCGGTACACCAGGACGGTCACGCCGTCGTGGTCGAGGGAGCGGCTGGCCACCACCGTGGTGCCGCCCGCGCGGGTGCCGACGTCCATCCCTCCGTGGCTGACCCGGCCAATGCCGTCAGGTCCGTGGGTCCACAGCTCGCTGTCGGCCGGGTCGGTGCACGCGTTGAACAGGATCGTGTCGCCGTCGACGTCCAGCACGCCGCGCACCTGCAGGCCGGGAGGGGTGACCGGGACGGCCTCCTGGCCGGGCGCGGCGAGCAGCAGCCTGCGGGTGTCCCCGTCGTCGCCGGTCCAGACGATCCGGCCGTCCTGCGTCCAGGCGGGGACGCCGGGCACGATATCCAGCCAGTGCGGGTCGGTGTCCTCGCGCAGCACCTCGGCCGTGCCGCGGACCGGGTCCACCGACAAGATCCGCATCCGGCGCTGATCCCGGCTCTGTACCACCACCAGCGGGTCGTGCCCCCGCGGCCAGCAGACCGTCACCAGGTACGGGAACGCGGCGCGTTCGGTCTCCACGGCCGTGCTGGTGCCGTCCAGCCTGGCCAGCAGGAGGGAGACGTCGGCGTTCGGCGTGCCGGCCGCGGGATAGGCCACCTCGGCGGGCTCCGATCCCGGGTTGGCGGGGTCGGCGATGTGCCACCGGTTCACCGGCGTTTCGTCCACCCGGGCGACGAGCAGCGCGGAGCCGTCCGGCGACCACCAGTAGCCGCGGTGGCGGTCCATCTCCTCGGCCGCGATGAACTCGGGCAGCCCGAACGACACCCCGGGCTCGCCGTCCGGATCCGCGAGCACCTGATCGCCGGCTCGCCGGCGTCACCGGCGTCGCGGGCCAGGCTGGTGACCCGGAGCGCGCCGTCGCAGACGTACGCCAGCCGCCGTCCTGACGGGTCGGGGCTCGGGTCGAGGGCGGGCGTCCGCGTGGGCACCTGCCACGGCGCCGCGCCGCCCTCGGTCAGGCCGGCCGCGTACACCCGCCCCGAGAGGCTGAACACGGCCACCGTGACGTCCGCGTCGGTCGCGTAGGCCACGACGCCGCCCGCCTGCTCCCTGACCCGTTCCCGGCGGGCCCGCTCGGCCGGCGGGAGTTCCTCCTCGTCGGCGTGCATGGCCCGCGGGTCAGCGACCAGCCGTTCCCGGCCGCTGGCGACGTCCAGGACCCACAGGCACGTCACCGGGTCGGCCCCGCCCGCCGTGCGCAGGTAGACCACCCGGGAGCCGTCGGGCGAGACGCGGAACGCCCGGGGCACCCCGAGCGTGAATCGCCTGGTCCTGGCCTCCTGCCGCGGGAAACTCTCGGTCATGCGTGCATTGTGCCAGTTCCGGCCGGCCTGGCGTCCGCCGGTAGGCTCACCGCCATGAGGCCCGCTGAACCCGGCCGGCGCCTGCTTCTCGTGCACGCGCACCCGGACGATGAGTCGATCGGCACCGGGGCGACGATCGCGAAGTACGTCGCGGAGGGCGCGCGGGTCACCCTGGTGACCTGCACGCTCGGCGAGGAGGGGGAGATCATCCCGCCGTCCCTGGCGCACCTGGCCGCGGGGCAGGAAGACAAGCTGGGGGAGTACCGGGTCGGCGAACTGGCCGCCGCCTGCGCCGTGCTCGGCGTGACCGACCACAGGTTCCTCGGCGGCGCGGGCCGGTGGCGGGACTCGGGCATGATGGGCACCCCGGCCAACGATGACCCGCGCTGCTTCTGGCGGGCCGACCTGGACGAGGCCGCGGGCGCCCTGCTCGACGTGATCCGCGAGGTGCGGCCGCAGGTCCTGGTGACCTACGACGCGAACGGCTTCTACGGGCATCCCGATCACATCCAGGCGCACCGGGTCGCCTGGCGCGCCTTCGGCCTGGCGGGCCGGCCGGGGCCCGCGAAGTTCTACGCGACGGCCCCGCCCGATTCTGATCTGGTCACCACCGAGATCGACGCCGAGGCCTGGTTCGGCCAGAAGCTGGCGGCGATGCGGGCGCACGCGACGCAGATCATCGTGTCCCCCCCGTATTTCGCCCTGTCCGACGGCGTGCGGCAGCTGGCGCGCGGCACCGAGTGCTACATCCTCCTCGCCGCCAGGCGCGGGCCGGGGGACCGCGAGGCAGACTTGTTCGGACGCTAGCCTGCTTGCTATGGGCTTGGCAGGCAGGAAGGGGACGCGGTTGCTGGTCACCGGCGCCGTCTACGGCGTGCTGGTCCTGCTCGGCGCGGTGGAGGGCCTCATCGGCAGCTTCCAGTACAGCCATATGGCCGGATCCGTACCGGTCGCCGCGATCGCCTCCTGCGTCGTGGTCCTGGCCACCTGCCTGCTGGCCAGCTGGGCGGTCCGCTCGGTCAGCGGCGCGCTGATGCCCGCGTTCGGCTGGATCCTGGCGTCCTTCCTGCTGTCCATGCCGGCCTCGAACGGCAGCGTGATCATCACCAACACGACCGCGGGCCAGTGGTACCTGTACGGCGGCGCGGTGAGCACGGTGCTCGCGGTCGTGCTGTCGTTCGCCGCCTGGACCCGGGCGCGCCCCCGGTGAGCGGCGTCGACCAGGCTTCCTTCCGGCAGGCGGCTGGCCAGTTCGCGAGCGGCATCGTCGTGGTCACCACCAACTCCGGCCACGCCATGACGGTCAGCGCGTTCGCGTCGGTCTCGCTGGACCCGCCGCTGGTGCTGTTCTGCGCGGAGAAGATCGCGCGCTTCCACGACGCCGTCCTCGCGGCGGGGTCCTGGGCGGTGTCCATCCTCGCCGGGGACGCGGAGAAGACCGCGCGCTGGCTGGCCACCCGGGGACGTCCCCTGGAAGGGCAGCTGGAGGGCCTGGCCCAGCACCCCGGACCGGTCACCGGCGCTCCGGTGCTCGAGGGCGCGCTGGCCGTCCTCGAATGCGCGACCACCGCGGTGCACGACTGCGGCGATCACACCATCGTCGTCGGCCTGGTCGTCGCCGTCGCCGTCCCCGCGGAGCCCCCCTCAGGCGGGCCCCTGGTGCACTACGCGGGTGCCTACCGCCGGCTCGACTCCGCGGCCCCCGCAGACCCGTAACTGCGCGGGCCCTTCTCCCAGGTGAGCGACTCGACTGGGCCGTTGAAGTAGTGACCTCGCGGGCACCGGATCCTGGCGCTCTCCAGCGGCCCGTCGGTGGAGGTCATGGTGTACCGGTCCTCCACCACGGCGGGGAGCCCGCATCTAGCCGCGCCGTGCTTGTCCATGTACCCCGGGCAGTCAACGAACGCCACGCTGATCTCCATCGGAACCCCCGTCCCCGGTTCGCAGGCGGCCTGCGGCCCTTCGGCGGCCGCCAGGCGGTCGGGGCGGCGTCCCGGGTAACTCGCACCCGGGACGCGCGTGCTCCCCTGCCAACTCGGAGAGGGAAACGGCGCCGCTGATACACCCGCCGGCCTGTCCTGACCGGCCCTGGACACCGGGCCCCCCTCACCCACGGCCGTTGCCCCGACTCGGCGGGCCTGGCCCGGCTTCGGTCCTCCTGCCCCGATCCGGCCGAGGCTAGCGCAGCGCGTCTTCTAGCTGGTCCAGGCCCCAGTCGAGGTCGGCCTCGCTGATTACCAGCGGCGGCGCCAGCCTGATCGTGCTCCCGTGCGTGTCCTTGGCCAGTACGCCGCGGGCGGCGAGGCGCTCGCAGACCTCCCGCCCCGGTAGCGACGCGAAGTCAATCCCGGCCCACAGCCCACGACCGCGCACCGCGCGGACCGCCTCGCTCGGCAGCGCGGCCAGTCGCGCCTGCATGTGCTCGCCGAGCGCGGCCGCGCGGGCCTGATACTCCCCGGTCGCCAGCATGGCGACGACCTCACGGCCGACCGCGCAGGCCAGCGGGTTCCCGCCGAACGTCGACCCGTGCTGCCCCGGCTGCAGGACGCCGAGCACCGGCCAGGTGGAGACCATCGCGGACACCGGGACGATGCCGCCGCCGAGCGCCTTGCCGAGCAGGTACGCGTCGGGCACGACGCCCTCGGCCGAGCAGGCGAACGTGTGGCCAGTCCGGCCCAGCCCCGACTGGATCTCGTCCGCGATCATCAAGATGCCGCGGGCGGTGCACAGCCCGCGCATCCCGGCCAGAAAGCCGGGCGGCGGGATGATCACCCCGGCCTCGCCCTGGATCGGCTCGACCAGCACCGCGACCGCGCGCTCACCCAGCTCGCCGACGGCCGCGGCCAGCGCGTCCAGGTCGCCGTACGGCAGGATGCGGAAGCCCGGCGTGTAAGGCCCGAAGTCGTCCCGCGCATCCGGATCGGTGGAGAAGCTGACGATCGTGGTGGTGCGGCCGTGGAAGTTCCCGTCGAAGACGATGATCACGGCCTGGTCGGCGGGCACCCCCTTGACCGTGTACCCCCACTTGCGGGCGACCTTGATCGCGGTCTCGACGGCCTCGGCGCCGGTGTTCATCGGCAGCACCACGTCCATGCCGGCCAGTCCGGCCAGCTCGGTGCAGAACAGCCCGAACTGATCGTGGTCGAACGCCCGGCTGACCAGCGTGAGCCGCTCGAGCTGCGCCTGCGCGGCCGCGATCAGCCGCGGATGACGGTGGCCGAAGTTCAGCGCGGAGTACGCGGCGAGCATGTCAAGGAACCGGCGGCCTTCGACGTCGGTCGCCCAGGCGCCCTCCGCCTCCGCGATCACGACCGGCAGCGGATGGTAGTTGTGCGCGGCGTGGTCGTGCCTGAGCCTCATCAGCTCGGCCGGGCCGGCGGTCAACACCTCGGTCATCTGCTGCCTCCTCTCGGGCCAGGCAAGTAAAAGTCAGCCGCGCAGCTCCAGCGTGCAGCACTTGGGGCCGCCGCCCCCCTTGAGCAGCTCGGACATGTCGACCCCGATTGGTTCGAAGCCGCGCTCGCGCAGCTGGGCGGCCAGCTTCCGCGCCTGGGCCGGGAGGACGACGTGCAGGCCGTCGCTGACCGCGTTCAGCCCGAGCACCTCGGCGTCCTCGTCCTTGGCCTCGATCAGCTCGGCGAACTGCCCCGCCATCGCGGCCCGCGCGTCGTCGTCGAACGCGGCCGGGTAGTACATGGCGGTGTCGGAGTCGAGCACGGCGAGCGCGGTGTCCAGGTGGTAGAAGCGCGGGTCAACCAGGCGCAGGCTCACCACGGGCAGTCCGAACGCGGCGGCGAGCTCGCCGCCGGCCGCCAGCTCGCTGCGGAACCCGTACCCGGCCAGCAGGGCCCGCCCGGTGCACAGGATGTCGCCCTCGCCTTCGTTGACCACCCCGGCCGCGCGCACGTCCCGGTAGCCGTGGTCACGGAACCACTGCAGGTACGCGCCTGCCTCGCCAGCCCGCTCCGGGTGCGCGAACCGCACGCCGAGCACCGTGCCGCCGACCACGGTGGCACCGTTGGCCGCGAACACCATGTCGGGCAGCCCGGCGACCGGCTCGATCGTCTGCACGTCGTGTCCGAGGCCGAGGTAGACCTGCCGCAGCCGCTCCCATTGCCGCATCGCGAGGGCGGTGTCGGTCGGCCGGTCCGGCCGCATCCACGGGTTGATCGCGTACGTGACGGCGAAGTACTCCGGCGGGCACATCAGGTAGCTGCGGGCCGTCGCCGTGCGCCGGCGCGGCCCGTCCGTGGCCAGGTCGGCAAGGTCCATGTCGATCATGAACTCAGGTTAGGGGCTGGCGAAGCAGGAAAACATGCGCCGGTCATGCGTGTCTGCGGAGAATCATTGCGTAATAGCCGCTAACACCGGCGATTTGTTGCGCACCGATCGGCCAGAGCCGGGAAGTCCCGGCCCGGTACGCTCGGTAGCTTTCTCGGAACGGTGAGCGCGCCCCGAGTCGCCGTCAGCGCTTTCTCGCGACGCCGCAGTACGCGGCCGCCTGGCCGGACGGGGCGGTGCTCCCGTCGCGCACGTCAGGCTTCCAGAGCGGGCACGGCACGACGCCCGGCTCGACCAGGTCGAGCCCGTCGAAGAAGCTGGCCAGCTGATCGGGCCTGCGCAGGTGGTAGGGCGTCTCGGCCCGCTCGTTGTACCGCTGCTGCACGTTGGAGAGGAACTCGCTGGCGGCCGCGCCGTCGGCGATCGCGAGGTAGCTGCCAGCAGGCAGCGCGTCCATGAGCTGGCTCGTGATCGACCGGGCCGCCCCGTGATCGTGGACGTAGCCGAGAACCCCGAGCAGCATGAGCGCGACCGGCCGGGTGTGGTCCAGGGTTTGCGCCGACCCGTTCAGGACCGCGGCCACGTCGCACAGGTCGGCGCCGATGAAGGCGACGACCCCCTCCGGCGAGCTGGCCAGCATCGGGTTCTCCAGGAGGGCCCTGGCGTGCACGAGCACCACCGGATCGTTGTCCGCGTACACGATGCCGGTGTCGGGCGCGATTCGCTGCGCGATCTCGTGGGTGTTTCCCCCGGCGGGCAGGCCGGCGCCGATGTCGAGGAACTGCCTGATCCGCGCCGGGCCGGCCAGGAAGCGCACCGCCCGGACCAGGAAGGCCCGCTCGGCGCGCGCGATCTCGGCAAGGTGCGGGAATTCCCGGCCCAGCAGGTCACCCGCAGCCCGGTCGGCGGCGAAGTAGTCCCGCCCGCCCAGCCAGTAATTCCACATCCGGGCCGGGTGCGGCCTGCTCGCATCGACCCCCGGCGGCGGCTCGGCCGCCGGCCGGGCCGCCCCTGACGTCCCTGGAGTCCCCGGCGCTCCCGGCGCCCGTGGCGCTCCCGGCCCCCCTGACGCTCCCGGCGTCCCCGGCGGGCCGGCCGACTCCGGTCCAGGGCCGGGTCGGCCCGGCCCCTCGGGCCAGGCGGCGCGGCTGGCGGCGGGCGCCGCGGCCCCTGCCGCGGGTACGCGAGCGCGTCTGCGCAACATTCCTCGTATTGTGCCGGACCGCCCCGCCCTGCGTGGCGCCGTTGCCGCTAGCGCCTGCGAGCAGGTCTCACGGGCGCAGCGCGGCCAGCCGCGAAGCCGCGGCCGCGACCCGCTCGTCGGTGGCGGTCAGCGCCACCCGGACGTGCCGGGAACCACCCGGCCCGTACAGCTCGCCCGGCGCGACGAGGATCCCGCCGTGGGCGGCCAGCAGTTCGGCCGCGGACCAGCAGTCGTGCCCCGGGTGCGTCGCCCACAGGTACAGCCCGGCCTCCGAGTGATCGATCGTCCACCCCGCGCCCAAAAACGCCTCGCGCAGCGCCGAACGCCGGGCGGCATACCTCCCCCGCTGCGCCTCCGCGTGTTCGTCGTCCTCCAGGGCCGCCGTCATCGCGGCCTGCACCGGACCTGGCACCATCATGCCGGCCTGCTTCCTGACCGCCAGCAGCCCCGCGACCAGACCCGGATCCCCGCAGACGAACCCGGCCCGGTACCCGGCCAGGTTGGACCGCTTGGACAGCGAGTGGACAGCCAGGACCCCGTCAAACGACCCGCCGCACACGGACGGGTGCAGCACCGAGACCGGCGAGTCCTCCCAGCCCAGCGTGATGTAGCACTCGTCGGAGGCCACCACCGCCCCCCGCTCGCGCGCCCAGGACACCACCTTGCGCAGGTGCTCCACGGGCAGCACCCGCCCGGTCGGGTTCGAGGGCGAGTTCACCCAGACCAGCCCGACTCGCCTCGGCCCAAGAGACAGCAGGCTGTCCGACGCCACGCCCTCCGCCCCCGCCAGCCGCGCGCCGATGTCGTACGTGGGGTAGGCCAGCTCCGGGTACACCATCGCGTCACCGGGGCCCAGCCCGAGCATGGCCGGCAGCCAGGCGATGAACTCCTTGGTCCCGATGACCGGCAGCACGTCGCCCGGCGACACGCGGACCCCCTGCGCGCGCGCCAGCCAGCCCGCCGCCGCGGCCCGCAGCCGCTCGGTTCCGTGCGTGGCCGGGTACCCGGGCGCGTTCGCGCCCGCCGCTAGCGCCTCGCGGATCACGTCGGGCACCGGATCTACGGGCGTGCCCATGGACAGGTCCACCAGGCCGTCCGGATGGAGAAGCGCCTTCTCGCGAAGCGGCTCGATCCGGTCCCACGTATAAGCGGGAAGCCGGGATGCGAGCGTCATTCCTCCGCGGCTTGCGGCGGCAGCGCCGCTACGACCGGATGGTCCTTGCCGGTCTTGCCGGTCTTCGAGGCGCCGCCTGGAGACCCGAGGTCAGCGAAGAAGTCGACGTTGACCTTGTAGTATTCCTTCCACTGGTCGGGCACGTCGTCTTCGTAGTAGATCGCCTCGACCGGGCAGACGGGCTCGCACGCGCCGCAGTCCACGCACTCGTCGGGGTGGATATACAGCATGCGCTCGCCCTCGTATATGCAATCGACGGGGCATTCCTCGATGCACGCTCTGTCAAGCACATCAACGCAGGGCTGCGCGATGATGTAGGTCACGGGTGAGCTCCTTCGTTCAGGTCCTGCATACACAGTATGGCCGCTGCCCGACAGAGGTTCTCATCAGCCAGCGACAATACTTGTCATGGCGCGCGCCGGGCCCTGCGTCCCGCTGGCGCGCTGCCAGCCCATACTGCCATCTGCCGCGGTCCACTCATAACCGGCGTACCGCACTTCGCCGATCCCGTAGTCCTCCGCGTTCGCCACCAGCCAGCTCGCCACCGTCCAGGCCGCGTCCCGCCGTACGCGCACGACCGCGACGCTTCCGTCCTTACCCCTTTTGCCCGAACGAACCGTGGTGATCCCCACCATCACCCCTCTCCCGCCCTGGGGCCCGAACGTCTTGGCCAGTTCCCGCTCCGCCGCGGCCAGGTTCGCCCTTCCCGCCGGGGTGAACCAGCAGGACACGCCCGCGGGCGTGGCGCCGGTGAAGTAGCCGGCCAGCAGCGTGGCCACCTCCGTCCACTGCCCGTAAGCCGAGCCGTCCGCGCTGTGCTGCACGTCCTGCGCCGCCTGGTAGACGGGTAGCGTGGCGTACCCGGGCACGCGGACCAGGGCGGCGAAGAACTTGGTCGCCGCGTAGACCGGATCTTCCAGTTCGGCCGGCGTGCCCCAGCCTTGCGAGGGACGCTGCTGGAAGACGCCGACCGAATCCCGGTCGCCGTAGTCCAGGTCCTGCATCTGCGATTCCTGCAGCGCCGTCGCGAACGCGATGATGACCGCCCGCCGGCCTAGCCGGTCCCTGGCCGCGACCCCCGCGATGGTGGCCGCGATGGCCGCCTGGTCGGTGGCCATCGGGATGGCCTCCACCCCCGTGCCCGCCTGGCAGCCGGGAGGCGGCGGTACGTAAGGGACGACGGGCCGGGAGCGGCCGAACAGCGCGTAACCGCCCGCGACCAGCAGCACCACCGCGGACCCGAGCACGGTCAGGATCCACGGGATGCTGGCCCGGGGGGACGACCCCCCTGGAACCCCCCGCTGCGCTGTGCTGGCCCGGGGGGGCGACCCCCCTGGAACCCCCCGCTGCGCTCCGCGCCCCGCTGCGCTGCTCGCCGCAGTACCGGCGCTCACCCGGGCGCGGGGCCCGGGTTCGCTGGCCGGTCGGAGCTTCGCTCCGGTCTCTCGCCGGTTCCCGCTGTGCTCCACGCCCCGCTGGGGTTTCCCCACCCACCTCCCCATCCCCTACATTTCACGCGGCTGCGCCAAGCGACTCGCCGTACGCCGCGCGACTCGCCGTAACGCCGGGACCCCTTGCTGCCACATCACCTGACTGTAGTGAATACCGTTGGTAGACGATGAGCGTTAATTCAGAGCCGCACCGGCGGGTTCGTCGCCAGGGACCCGTCACGCTCCGCGGCAAGCAGATACCGGCGACCACGACCGATCAGCGGCTGCTCGACCGGCGCGGTGCTGCCGACTGGGTGCACACCGACCCGTGGCGGGTGATGCGGATCCAGGCCGAGTTCGTGGAGGGCTTCGGCCTGCTGGCCGAGCTCGGGCCCGCGGTGTCGATCTTCGGCTCGGCGCGTACCGCCCGCGGCAGCCTGGAGTACCAGACCGCCGAACGCGTCGCCTTCGGCCTCGTCAAGGCCGGCTACGCGATCATCACCGGCGGCGGCCCGGGGATCATGGAGGCCGCCAACAAGGGTGCCGTCGAGGGCGGCGGGGTCTCCGTCGGCCTGGGCATCGAGCTGCCGACCGAGATGGGCCTGAACGACTACGTTGAGGTCGGGCTCGAGTTCCGGTACTTCTTCGTGCGTAAGACGGTCTTCGTCAAGTACTCGCAGGCGTTCGTGGTGCTGCCCGGCGGCTTCGGCACGATGGACGAGCTGTTCGAGGCGCTGACCCTCGTCGCGACCGGCAAGATCACCAAGTTCCCGATCGTGCTCGTCGGCCGGGCCTACTGGTCCGGGCTGCTGGCCTGGCTCCGCGACACGGTGCTCGCCAGGGCCAACATCGGTCCCGCGGAGTTCGGGCTGATCAGCGTGGTCGACGATGCCGAAGAAGTGGTCGAGATCATCCGCGAGGCGCACACCGGCCTCGCCATGGACCCCTAGCGCCCCGGCGGAGCCCACCGCGGAAGCGACATCGAGCGGCTAGACGTGGCACGATTGTTATGTGTCCGTCGTCATGCTGCTAGCCGTCATCGCCGTGCTCGTCGCCATCTTCTTCGCCGCCACCGGGCGGGGCGGCGAACTGTCCCGCGAGCACGTCGATTACGCACCGCTGGAACTCGGCTCGGTATCGCCCGCCGACGTCGCGCTGATGCGGCCGCCCAGCGCCCTGTGGGGCTACAACGTGGAAGTGACAGACGAGGCCCTTGACCGCATCGCCCACGCCATGCGCGACCGCGACCTCACGATCGCCTACCTGCAGCAGCAACTCGCCGCGCAGGACCTGACCTCCGCCAGCACCGCCCCGTCGCCAGTGGCTCCGCCGACCATGCCAGAACCGCAAGCCCCGCCCCGCCGCTACGGCCCGGCTGACCTCCCGGCCCAGGAGGACGATTCCGGCCAGACCAGTGAGTGACCAGCCCCCGCCCGGCGATGCGCCCGTCGCGCTGCGCGACCTGGGTGCGGTTCCGGGCCCGGACGGCAAGCTGCGCTGCCCCTGGGGCCTGAGTGCCCCGGAGTACCTCGCCTACCACGACGAGGAGTGGGGCCGCCCGCTCCGCGGGGACGTCCCGATCTTCGAGCGGCTGTGCCTGGAAGGCTTCCAGTCCGGGCTGTCCTGGCTGACGATCCTGCGCAAGCGGGAGAACTTCCGCGCCGCCTTCGCCGGATTCGACCTGAGCCAGGTCGCCGCGTTCGGCGACGCCGACTTCGCGCGGCTGATGGCCGATCCCGGCATCGTGCGGAACCGGGCGAAGATCAACGCCACGATCACCAACGCCCGGGCCGCGCTCGCTCTGCCCGGCGGGCTGAGCGAGCTGGTCTGGAAGTACGCGGGGGGCGAGCCAGCCACCGCGCCGCTGACGCTGGCCGACCTGCCGTCGGCCACGCCCGCCTCGAAGGCGCTCAGCAAGGAACTCCGCACGCACGGCTTCACCTTCACCGGCCCGGTGACCGCCTACGCGACCATGCAGGCCTGCGGCATCGTCAACGACCACCTGGCCGGTTGCTTCTGCCGGTGAGCTAGGCCGCCGCCCGCGGGCCCGCCCGCGCCAGGTTGGCCGCCTGCGGCGTCGTCAACGACCATCTGGCCGATTGCTTCGGCCGTGAGCTAGCCGCCCCCTGGGGCTCGCCAACGGCCAGGTCAGCCCACGGCGACGGCCATCCGGTCCACGATGTCGGCCAGCAGCGCGCTGCTGGTTCCTATCGTCACCCGGACGTGCCCCTCGCCCGGCGCGCCGAAGCGTAGGCCGTCGCCGAGGGCCACCCGGCCGCGGTCAAGGAACACCTGGGCGGGATCCGGGCCGAGCCCGAGCCTGGAGACGTCCACCCAGGCCAGGTAGCTGGCCTCGGGCGGGTGATACGCGGCCTGCGGCAGCCGCCGGGCCAGTAGCGCGCCGAACTCCGCGCGGGCGTGGTCCAGCTGGCCGAGCAGGGCGTCCAGCCATTCGCCGCCGTAGTCCCAGGCCGCCAGCGAGGCGAGCACACCGAACAGCCCGGCCCCGAACTGGCTGGCCGCGGGCAGCCGGTCGAGCAGGCGCTGCATGGCCGGCGAACCCGCCACCGCGACGGCGGCCTTGAGCCCGGCGACGTTGAACGCCTTGGACGCCGAGGCCAGCGTCACGCCGTGCTCGGCCGCCGGTCCGCCCAGGCTGACGAACGGCGTGTGCCAAGTCCCGGACAGGGTGAGCGGGGCGTGGATCTCGTCGGCCAGCACGATAACGCCGAAGCGCTCGGCGAGCGCCCCGATCCGGCCGAGGTCCGCCGCGCCGAACACCCGCCCGGTCGGGTTGTGCGGGTTGCAGAGCAGGTAGCCGCGCGCGCCCGCGGCGAAGGCCGCCTCCAGCGCGTCGAAGTCAAGGTCCCACCGGCCGTCCCGCCGGGCCAGCGGCACCTCGACCACCCGCCGGCCCGCCTCGGAGATGTGCGCGAAGAACGGCGGGTACACGGGCGTGTTGATCACGACGCCGTTGCCGGGCTCGGTGACCAGCCGGAGGATGAGGTCGACGCCCGCCATCACGTCGGGCACGAGGTGGACCAGGGCGGGGTCAACCGTCCAGCCGTGCCTGGCCGCGGCGAACCTGGCGAACGCCTCGCCGAGGCCCGCCGGGTTCGCGTACCCGCAGTCATCGAGGTCGAGGGCCGAACGCAGCGTCGCAAGAACCGGCTCAGCCAAGTCGTAGTCCATCTCGGCGACGAAGGCGGGCAGCACGTCCGGCGGGAAGGCCCGCCACTTCTCGCTGCGCCGGCGTCGCAGCCGGTCCAGGTCCAGGTCCTCGAATCCATGCCCCATGGGGAAAGCCTAGGCCGTGGCTTATCCTGCACGGCATGACCGCGGATGAACCCTCCTCCGATCCCGACGTCGCCGCCCTATTCGCCCCTGTGGCCATCGAGCAGACCGTCGAC
The DNA here is from genome assembly GCA_963847965.1 of uncultured Actinomycetes bacterium. GTDB lineage: Bacteria > Actinomycetota > Actinomycetes > Streptosporangiales > Streptosporangiaceae > Palsa-504. The sequence goes on along the minus strand of CAWKCG010000039.1, from coordinate 137,887 downwards.
GGAGTGCTGGCCGAGGCGGCCCACGTCCTCGGCCAGGTGGATGACCCGGTAGACGCGGAGCTGTGGGGTTCGGACCTGATCGGGGCGCTGGCCTCCTCGGCGGCCGGGCCGGCCTTGCTCGCTGACGCCCTCACCGGCTCGCTGGTGCCCGCCGCCGAGGCGGCGTCGACCCCCGGATCCCTCGCCCTGCTGCACGTCTTCGCCGCGGTCGGCTCGCCTGCCGTGCGCGCCGCGGCGGGGCAGGCCGCCGCGCGCCTGTCCGCCCACGGCGTCGCCGACCCCCCGTGGGCAGGCACGCTCGGCGCCCCGCGGGTCGGCGACTGCTGGCACTACGCCGACGTCGGCGGCCGCCAGGAGTCGCTGACCATGACGTTCGCCTACGGCAGCCGGCAGCACGCGCTCTGCGTGCTGATCGACCACCGGCACGGCGGCAAGATCAGGGACGCCTGGGTGGCCAAGGCGGCGCAGTTGCGCGCCGACACGGCCAGAGCGGCCGAAGGCGACCCGCTCGTGGTCTTCGAAATGATCGACGCCGCCGATGCGTTCCGCCGCCTGGAACGCGCCGTCAGCGCCGGTGAGTGCCCCGAACAGCCCGACCAGGTTGACGACGTAGCAGCCCACCGCGCCCTGCTACGCGCCCGCCTAGACCTGCTGACCGGACCCCGCGACGGTTAGGGTCAGCGCGGCAGGGCCGGGGCTGGTTCAGGGGGATCGGCGGGGGAGGCGAGTACCCAGTCGCCGCCGTCGAGGCGGATCGAGCGCCCGCCATCGGACGGGATCCGGCGGGCCAGCCGGGCGCTGACGAACTCGCCGGCCGCGGGCCGGGGCAGGCCGAGGGCGGACGCGAGGACCTGGTCCCCCGCGAAGTCCCCGAAGATCACGATGCCCTCCGCGCGCAATTGGTCGCGCGCGCCACCGCCGTCCCTGACCCGCTTCATGTAGTCGTCCTGCATGGCCACCGTGGCCACGACGGTCCGGCTCACCCGCATCCGCTGCGCGCGCCTGAACAGCTCGTTGACCCGCTGCTGGCCCGAGGCGGGGGCGAAGACCGCCGTCACCTCCCGTTCCGGCAGCCTGATCAGGGCGTTCTCCTGCAGCGGCGCACGGGCGTGCAGCCAGCACACCGCGGTCCGGCCGCTCTCGTTGAGCGCGCGCTTGGCGTCCCTGTTGCCTGCCGGGCGGAGATGGTCCTCGGTGGCCCGCACCAGGCCGGCCGACCAGGTGCCGTCCTCGTCGCTGGCCTGGACCAGGAGCAGCAGCTGCCCGTCGGCCTCGGGCGGGACCATCCATCCGCCCATTCGCTGCGAGAACTTGCAGTCCACGTCCGCGCCCGCGATCGTGTAGTCGAGCGCCCGGCCGTCGGCGAGGTGAAGCGTCCGCGCCAGCGCGATCTCGACCAGCGTTCCCGCGTGCGTCTTCTCCGTCTTGTGCAGCTGGTCCCAGCGGTACCGCCCGGTGTGCTGGCCGTCGAGCAGCATGTCGAGCGCGCCGCGGATGGCGGCGGCCATCCGCGAGCCATCCGCGTCGAGTGCGCGTAGCTCGCCGGCCACCGCGGCTAGCTCGGGATCGTCAGGTGCCATCGCCGAGTCGGCCAGGACCCCCAAGCCCTCGAGACCCGGCAGCGCCGGCTGCCCGGCCTCGGGGGCCGGATACGCCGGCATGCCAGGCAGGGTGAGCTGGCCGGGAATGGGCTCGAGCGGACGCCCGCCTGGCTCGGCGGGCGGCGGCTGGACCTGGTTCAATCCGGCGACCCCGATGCCTCGGCGGCCGCGCGGAGCACGTCGATGAGCGCGGTCACCGCAGGCGGATCCGGCGGGTCGCCGTACCTGACCGCGACGACCTGCCTGCGGGTACCCGCCAGTGGCACCGTCTTGACCCCCGGGTGCCGGGCGGCCCGCAGGCAGAGCGCGGGCAGGGTCGAAACCCCCAGGTCGGCGGCCACCAGGGCCTGGACGGCGACGTAGTCATCGGTGGTGAACGCGACCTTCGGGACGAAGCCGGCCGCCGCGCAGTGCCTGAGTAGGTTCGCCCGGCAGCGGTCACACCCGGCGATCCAGCGATGCCGCGCGTACCTGGACAGGTCAGGCTCGGGCGGCTCGGTGCCGTGCGCCGAGATGACCAGGTGCACAGGTTCATCGAGCAGGAGCCATTCGCGCAAGCCCTCGCTGATGTCGATGCCGTCGTCCTCGTCGTCGACCCCGCCGGCCGGGTCATTGCTCTCCGCGGTCACCGGGACTGCCGGGCCCGGGCCATCGGGGAAGTACCGGAATATCACCGCGACGTCGACGTATCCGGCGCGGAGCATACGCAGCGCCTCGGGCGGCTCTGCCTCGCTCAGCCGCAGGTCGACGCTGGGCTGATGCCCGCGGAGCATCGCCGCGGCGGCGGGCACGATCGTGCCGAGCGCGGAAGGGAACGCCGCGAGCCGCAGCCGCCCGGCCCGTAGCCCGGTGTAAGCAGCCAGTTCGTTCTCCGCGGCATCCAGCCTGCCGATCACCTCGGCGGCGCGCTCGGCCAGGAGCCGGCCGGCGTCGGTGAGCCTGATGCCGCGCCCGGCCCGCTGGATCAGCTTGATGCCGGTCTCCGCCTCCAGCCGGGCCAGGTGATGGCTCACCGACGGCTGCGCATAGTTCAGGGCCCGGGCCGCGGCCGTGACCGAGCCGTAGCGCTGCACCGCCACGAGCACGCGCAGTCTCGTCACGTCCAGCATGCACCGACTATAGATCGTGCCGATCTTTTCGCCCAGAGTGCTCAGTTCTGTTGCTAGCTCCCTCGCCTCCGGGCGCCCTCGAGGCGGCTCCTTCCCTCCTCGCTCTGCTAGCCCCGCTCGCCTCCGGGGCGCCTTAAAGGCGCCTCCTTCCCTCGTCGCTCCTTCGTCGCTCCTCAGTCCAGTCGGCGCCGCGCCCCTTTGGCTCGCAGGGGTCCAAGCGACACCGCGGCCGTTTGGCTCGCTCGCTAGGAGCGGCCCTCGAGCAGCGGCGCGTCAGGGCGCCGCGGGTTCTCGCCGGCCAGCTGCCTGCGCCGCCACGCGATGCCGGAGAGCGCCTCGAGCACCACGCGGTTGGCCAGGAACGCGGTCACCTCGGCGTGGTCGTACGGCGGCGAGACCTCCACCACGTCGATGCCGGCCAGCGGGACCGACATGGCGATGCGCCGTACCGCGTCGAGTAGCTGCCTGCCCGTGAGCCCGCCGGGCTCGGGTGTCCCCGTGCCCGGGGCCATGCCGGGATCGACCACGTCGACGTCGACGGACAAGAACACGCCGTCGCACTCGTCGACGGCGATCGCGAACGCTTCGGTCAGGCACGCGTCGAGCCCGCGCGAGACGATCTCGCTCATCTCGAACGAGCGCATGCGCTGCTCGGCCATCCAGGCCAGGGTCGGCGGCTCCGGCCAGTAGCCGCGCAGCCCGATCTGCAGGAACCTGTCGCCACGCACGGCGCCGGACTCGATCAGCCGCCGCATCGGCGTGCCGTGCCCCACCAGCGACCCGAACTGGCTGTCCCCGGTGTCGGCGTGCGCGTCGAAGTGGATCAGCGACACCCGGCCCCACCCGACGTGCCTGGCCACCCCGGTGGCGTCCGGCAACGTGATGGTGTGGTCGCCGCCCAGGATCACCGGGATGGCGCCGGCCGCGGCCACGGCCAGGACGGCGGTCTCCAGCCTCCGCAGCCCCTCGTTCGTGTCGACCGGCGGCATCAGCACGTCCCCGGCGTCGGCGCAGCGCAGTTCGGCCAGCGGGTCCACGCCGAGCGCGAGGTGCGGCCTGGACGCGTCGTGCGGCAGGTAGTCGGTCATCCGGATCGCCTGCGGGCCGAACCTGGCTCCCGGCCGGTGCGAGGTCCCGCTGTCGAAGGGCGCGCCGAGGAACACCACGTCAAGCCCGGAAAGCGAGCCGAGCTCGGCCCGCGGCACCCCGAGGAACGTGACGTCAGGCCCGAACATCCCGCGCACCATGTCTTCAGAACCGTCAGGTTCGCCCGCCATATCATGCCTCCCGCGTCGGTGACCTGCCCCGCACGATACACGTGGGGGCAGGTCACGCGCTCTCAGCGGGCCACGGCCGGATCCGCCGCCTGCGTCCCGGCCGCGGGCTCGTCCGCCGCAGGGCGGAGCCGGGCCAGCGACGGCCGACACGAATTGCGGCGTTTAGCTTGAACGCGTCAACCTAACGGGCAGGTTCCGCGTCTCACCTAGTGAGGCTCGGCGAAAGCGGGACGCCGAGCCTCGTTTTATGCCCGGATCCGGGTAAGGTTTGCCCCTGTGGTCGGGCACCGTGGATGACATCGACGCGCGGATCGTCGCCGCGCTGATCAGGGACGCCCGGGCCAGCTACGCGCTCATCGGTGACGAGGTTGGGCTGTCCGCCCCGGCGGTGAAGCGGCGGGTAGACCGGCTCCGCGCCGCGGGCGCGATCACGGGTTTCTCGGCCCGGGTGGACCCGGAGGCCATGGGGTGGACGACCGAGGCGTACGTGGAGCTGTTCTGCGGCGTGCGCACCTCGCCGGAGGCGATCGGCGCCGCGGTGCGGCGCTACCCCGAGGTCGTCGACGCGTGCACGGTCACCGGCGAGGCGGACGCCCTGGTGCACATCAGGGCCGCCGACGTCCGGCACTTCGAGGACGTGATGGAGCGCATCAGGGCCGAGCCGATCGTGGTCAGGACCAGGAGCGTGATCGTGCTCACCCGGCTGGTGGACCGGGACCCGGGAGCGGGGGAGCGGGCGCCGCTGCGGTGATCCAGATCATGCTGAAACCGGACATCGGGGCGGCCTCAGCAGCTAAAGTCGTGGCCATGTCGGAGTTTGATCAAGATCCGAGTGCGAACACCGCAGGGTTCCGGGCCTTCGTCGAACGTGGCGATCAGGAATCAGCCAGCTCACGGCGGTTCCTTACCTCTCCCGCCGTGCTGGTCGTGCTGGGCGTGGTGATCGTCGCGATCATCCTGATCGTGGCCCTGGCCTGACCGAACGCCTTCGGCGAGAAGGACGGCCTGGTCGTTACCTGGCGCTAACCCCTTCCTTCGAACGCGCATCCCGCGCCTGGTCAGGCCTGGATGACATGCTGGGGGAATGACCAACGCCGCCGAAGCCGAGGAAGAAAAGCATCGGCTGACCGCCGTCCAGGGGCTGGCCGCGCTGTCCCTCGACGCGCTGTCTTCGGTCGCGTACGGCCCGGAGGCCATCCTGGTCGTCCTGGTCACGGCCGGGGCGGCCGGGCTCCGCTACTCGCTGCCGGTCACGGGCGCGATCATCCTCCTGCTCTCCGCGCTCGTGGTGTCCTACCGCCAGGTGATCGAGGCGTTCCCCACCGGCGGCGGCGCGTACGCGGTGTCCAAGGCGCACCTGGGCACCCAGGCCAGCCTGGTAGCCGCCGCGTCGCTGATCGTCGACTACGTGCTCAACGCCGCCGTCGGCGTCTCGGCCGGCATCGCCGCCCTCACCTCGGCGTTCCCTTCGCTGTTCGGCGCCACGACCTGGCTGTGCCTGGGCGCGCTGGCCCTGATCACCGGGCTGAACCTGTGGGGCGTCTCGGAGTCCGCCAAGGTCTTCACCGTCCCGACGCTGGCGTTCATCGTGGCGATGGCGGCGGTGATCGTCGGCGGGCTGTTCCGCGCGCACCCCGCGGTGGTGCTTGACCACCATCTCGGCGCGTCCGCCGAGGCCGTCGGCATCCTGCTGGTGCTGAAGTCGTTCGCGTCCGGCTGCTCGGCGCTGACCGGGGTGGAGGCGATCGCGAACGCCGTGCCGGAGTTCCGCGCGCCGCGGGCGCGCCGCGCGCAGCACACCGAGGTCATGCTCGGCACCCTGCTCGGCGGGATGCTGATCGGCCTGGGCATCCTGATCCACAAGTTCTCCGTGGTGCCGCACACCAGCATTACGGTGCTCGCCCAGCTCACCGAGGCGTCGCTCGGCCACAACGTCATCTTCTACGCGATCCAGCTGATCACCATGGTGCTGCTCGCGCTGGCCGCCAACACCTCGTTCGGCGGTCTGCCCGTGCTGGCCGGCCTGCTGGCCAGGGACAATTTCCTGCCGCACATGTTCGGGCTGCGCGCGGACCGGCAGGTGTACCGCTACGGGGTGGTCGTGCTGGCCGTCCTGGCCGCCGCCCTGCTGGTGGCGGCGAAGGGCAACACGCAGGCGCTGGTCCCGCTGTTCGCCGTCGGGGTGTTCGTCGGGTTCACGCTCTCCCAGTTCGGCATGGTCAAGCACTGGCGGGCGCAGCGGTCCCGCGGCTGGATGATGCGGGCGGTCATCAACGGGGTCGGCGCCGTCCTGACCGCGGCGACCACGATCATCGAGCTGATCAGCAAGTTCACCGAGGGCGCGTGGCTGATCGTGCTCGTCATCCCGGGTCTGGTGCTGATGTTCAACCGGATCCACCGCACCTACAGCCGGATCGGCGCGCTGCTGGAGATCGGCAAGACGCCGAAGCCGCCTGCGAAGTACAAATCGCTGGTCGTGGTGCCGGTCACCTCGCTGTCCCGGCTCACGGTCGCGGGCATCTCCACGGCGCTCTCCCTGGGCGACGAGGTGGTCGCGGTGACCGTCTGCTTCACCGACCCGGAGGATGAGGCGACCGACGTGTCGTTCCGCGGCGAATGGGAGGAATGGCACCCGAACGTCCCGCTGATCACGCTGCGCAGCTCGCACCGCTCGGTCGCGCCGCCGATCGTGAAGTACCTGTCCCAGATCGAGGCGGAGGACAGCTACCACCAGCTGGTGGTGCTGATCCCCGAAGTGCAGCCCAAGAGGTTCTGGTACGCCCTGCTGTTCAACCAGCGCGGCGTGATCCTGGACCGGGCGATCAGGCGGGGCACGGCCAACGTGGTGCTGTGCCGGCTCCGCTACCGGCTTGAGCAACTCGCCCCTTCTGACGTCCCGGCCCCTGCGGCCACCTCGCCGCCTGCCACCATGCCGTGACCGTTACCTGACGAATTGAGTCAACGGGTCAGGACGCCCTCCGGCTGGTGGCAAGATGGTCTGCCATGAGAAGCGTCGCGGTCGGTCGGCGTCGGTGATGCCCGTGTCCGCTGACCTGCCGGTGGCGGTGGTGACCGGCGGCAACCGCGGTGTAGGCCGCGAGGTGTGCCGACAGCTTGCCCTGCTCGGGTTCGCCGTGGTGCTCGGCTCCCGCGACCTGCGGAAGGGAGAGCTGGCGGCCAAGGAGCTTGATCCCGAAGGCACCCGGATCGTCGCCTGCCAGCTCGAGGTGGACAACTCGAACAGCGTGGCCGCGATGGCCGAGTGGGTCAGGGAGCGATTCGGCCGCACCGACGTGCTGGTGAACAATGCGTCGACCATGTACGACCGGTGGGTGACGGCGAGCAACGCCGACCTAGGCACCGTCGCGGAGGCGCTGGACGTCAACCTGTTCGGCCCCTGGCGGGTCATTCACGCGCTGCTGCCGATGCTGCGCTCGAGTTCACGGCCCAGGATCGTCAACGTGAGCAGCGAGGCAGGCTCGATCGCCGGGATGACCGGCGGGTCGCCCGCCTACGCCGTTTCCAAGGCCGGCCTCAACGCGCTGACCCGCCTGCTCGCCGGGGAACTGGCCAGGGACGGCGTCCTGGTCAACGCGGTCTGCCCGGGCTGGCCCGCCAGCGAGGCCCGCCCAGGGGGCCGTTCGATCGCCCAGGCCGCGGCCAGCGTGATCTGGGCGGTGACGATCCCCAACGGCGGACCCACGGGCACGCTCACCCTCGACGGGCAGCCGTACCCCTGGTAGGGGACCTCACGCGGGCTCTCCAGGCGCGGCGGGCGATTCGGGCCCGTCCGGGTCCTGATCCGGGCTTGGCTCGTAGCGGTAGCCCATGCCCGGCTCGGTGATGAGCCAGCGGGGCCGCGCGGGATCGGGTTCCAGCTTGCGGCGCAGCTGAGCCATGTACAGCCGCAGGTTTCCCGTGGCGTCGGCGTAGCCAGGCCCCCAGACTTCGGTCAGCAGCTGGTTACGGCTGAGCAGCTTGCCCGGATTGCGCAGCAGCACCTCCAGCAGGTGCCATTCGGTCGGGGTGAGCCTGATGTCGTCCGGCTGCGCGCCCGAGCCGCCGGCTCCGGTCGGCACCGTGGCCTGGCGGGTGACCCGCTTGGCGGCCAGGTCCACGACCAGCTGGCCGAGCCTGACCGCGGGCCGGTCCCCGGCCGCTCCGGTCCGCCTGACGGCGGCGCGCATCCGGGCGAGCAACTCCTCGACCCCGAACGGCTTGGTGATGTAGTCGTCCGCTCCCGCGTCGAGCGCCTCGACCTTGTCCGTGCTGTCGGCGCGCCCGGACAGCACGATGATGGGTGCCTTGGTCCAGCCGCGCAGCCCCTGGATCACCTCGACGCCGTCCAGGTCGGGCAGGCCGAGGTCGAGGATCACCAGGTCGGGCGGGTACCGGCTGGCCACCTGGAGCGCCTCGGCGCCGGTCGCCGCGACGTGCACGTCGTACTCCCTGACCCGCAGGTTGATGCGCAGCGCCCGGAGGATCTGCGGCTCGTCGTCGACGACCAGGACCCGCGTCACGACCCGGTCTCCCGCGCGGCCTCGCGCTCCCGCTGTCCGGGCTCGTACCCGAAGTCATGCTGCGGGACGGCCGGCACCGACACCGTCATGGTCAGCCCGCCACCGGGGGTTTCCTCGGCGGTGAGCGTCCCGCCCATCGCCTCGGTCAGGCCGCGCGACAGGGCCAGGCCGAGCCCGACGCCGGTGGTGTTGTCCGTGTCACCCAGCCGCTGGAACGGCACGAACATCCGGTCCCTGTCCTTCTCGGGGATGCCGGGGCCGCGGTCGACCACGCGCAGTTCCACTCGGTCCCCGAGCGTGCTGGCGGTCAGCAGCGGTGGCTGGCCCGGCGGCGAGTAGCGCAGCGCGTTCTCGGTCAGGTTCACGATCACGCGTTCGAGTATGGCCGGGTCGACGTTGACCGCGGGCAGCGACTCCGGTATGTCGACGGTGATGCCCTGCGCGGCCGGGTCGAGGTTGTCCAGCGCGCGCGACACGATCTCATCCAGGCCGACCGGGCGCGGGAACAGCGACAGCGCCCCGGCCTGCAGCCTGCTCATGTCCAGCAGATTGTCCACCAAGTGGGTGAGCCGGTCCAGCGACTCGTCCGCCGTCGCGAGCAACTCGTCGTGGTCTTCGGCTGCCCAGTCGATGTCCCTGGACCGCAGGCTGGTCACGGCGGCTTTCGCGGACGCCAGCGGCGTGCGCAGGTCGTGGCTGACCGCCGCCAGGAGCGCGGTCCGCATCCGGTCGGCGGCCGCGATCGGCTTGGCCGCCTCGGCCTCTGCGGCCAGCCGCTGCTGCTCGAGGGCTACGGCCGCGTAGGCCGCGAACGCGCCGAGCACGCGGCGGTCCGCGGCGGGCAGCGGCCTGCCGCGCAGCGCGAGCAAGAGGCCGTCGGTGACCGGCACCTCGACGTCGGCCTCGTCCGGCCGCGTGGCGGGGTGCGTGCCGGTGCTGGCGACCGCGTGCCAGCTACCCGGCGTACTCCGGAGCCGCTCGGCCGAGGCGCCCGCGGCCTGGCTGCCGTCGGGCGGTCCGCACTCGAGCAACGTAACCGAATCCATGCCGAACGCTTCCCTGATCCGGTCGAGCAGCGCGCTGAGCCCCTGCTGGCCGCGCAGGACGCTGCCGGCCGTAACCGCTAGCAGTTCCGATTCCGCGTTGGCCCGGGCCGCCTGCGCGGTGCGGCGGGCCGCGATGTCGACCACCCAGCTCACCAGCAGCCCGACGCCGACGAACACGCCCAGGGCCAGGGCGTTGTTCGCCTGCGCGATCGTCAGCTGGTGGATCGGCGGGATGAAGTAGTAGTTGACCAGCAGCGAGCCGACGATGGCGGCCAGCAGCGCGGGCAGGAACCCGCCGGTCAGCGCGACGACGATCACCCCGAGCAGGAAGAGCAGCACGTCGCTAGTGAGGTTGAGGCTGCTGCGCAGGCTGGCCAGCCCCAGGGTGAGCAGCGGCGGGAGAGCGGCGGCGAGCACGTACCCGGCGACCTGCCTGCGCAGCGTGATCGCGCCGCGCGGCCGCGGCAGGCCCAGGCGCCGGCCCATGTGCGCATGGGTCACGATGTGCACGTCGATGTCGCCCGATCCGCGGATGGTCCTGGCCCCGATGCCCGGACCGGTGAGCATGGCGGTCAGCCACGACCGCCGGCTCGCGCCGAGGACGAGCTGGGTCGCGTTCTCCGCGCGGGCGAAGGCGAGCAGGGCTTCGGAGATGTCGTCGCCGACCACCTGGTGATAGGTACCGCCCACCGATTCGACCAGCGTCCGCTGACTGGCTAGCGCGGCCGGGTTGGCGCCGGTCAGGCCGTCGGACTTGGTCACGTGCACCGCCAGCAGGTCACCGCCTGCCGAGCGCGCCGCGATCCTCGCCGCCCGCCGGATCAGCGTCTTGCCTTCCGGGCCGCCGGTCAGGGCGACCACCACGCGCTCCCTGGCCTCCCACGCGCCCTGGATCTTGTGCTCGGTGCGGTAGCGCTGCAGCCCCTCGTCGACCTTGTCCGCCAGCCAGAGCAGCGCCAGTTCGCGCAGCGCGGCGAGGTTCCCGCTGCGGAAGTAGTTGGTGAGCGCGGCGTCGATCTTCTCCGGCGGGTAGATGTTCCCGTGCGCCATCCGGCGGCGCAGCGCCTCGGGCGTCATGTCGACCATCTCGACCTGGTCGGCCGCCCGCACGATGGCGTCGGGGACGGTTTCCCGCTGCGGAACGCCGGTGATCTTCTCGACCACGTTGTTGAGCGATTCCAGGTGCTGGATGTTGACGGTGGAGATCACGTCTATCCCGGCGTCGAGGAGTTCCTCGACGTCCTGCCACCGCTTCTCGTTCCGGGAGCCGGGCACGTTGGTGTGCGCGAACTCGTCGACCAGCGCGATCTGCGGATGCCGGGCGAGCACCGCGTCCAGGTCCATCTCCTCGAAGGTCGCCCCGCGGTACTCCAGGCGGGCCCGGGGGAGGATCTCAAGGCCGTCCAGCAGCGCGGCGGTCAGGGGACGCCCGTGCGTCTCGGCGAACGCCACCACGACGTCGGCGCCGCGTTCGACGCGGCGGTGCCCCTCGCCGAGCATGGCGTAGGTCTTGCCGACGCCGGCCGCGGATCCGAGGTAGATCCGCAGGTGCCCGCGTCCCGGCCGGCCCGAGGAATCACCCTGCGAGGCCGGATCGCGAGCGGGCGCCGGGCCTCTCGAGGCGCCGGCGCCGTCGTGGTCAGGCCATCCGGCCTCGATCCGGCTGTCATTATCGGCCATGTCCCGGCCCGTTCCTCCCGCGCTGCATGGCTAGCTTCCTGCTTAGCCGCTGAACCCATTGTGGAGCAACACCAGGCAGCCGGGAATTCCGCACGTCAGGCGAGGCCAGGAAGCGCCTGGCCGGTCGGTCGCGAAGGCGCCCGCGCGCCTACCTGGCAGAGGAGAGATCCCTAACGCCATCCATACGCGTTCATATGCAATCCAGTCGGCCGGTCGGCGAAGTGGCTAAGCGCGCCTTTTCTGCGCGGCGGTGAAGAACTCGCCGGACGGGCGTTGCCAGAGGAAGACGACCGCGCCGCAGGCGATCAGCCAGCCGATGGCGGTCACCAGCTTGGCCAGGCCGAGGCCCGCGTGCGCGTCGGAGATCACGCCGAGGAAGGCCACGGTGTGCAGGCCGAACAGGACCGTCCCGGTGATCCGGGCCCAGTTCCTGCCGTTCCGGCAGGCCCGCGCGATCCCGAGCCACAGCGCTACTTCGATCAGCGCGAAGACGACGATGACCGCCACCGTGCCTCCCACGCCGTTATGGCCCGAACTGGCAACCGTCGTGGAGTGCTTCTTGATCAAAGAAGCGGCTACCGCGATGATGCCGAGTGCCTCGAGCGCCGTGAAGCCGGCCCCGGCGTACATCAGCCCGACCGCGTTACGCATGCTGGGCGGCGGGGGCGGCGGGGGCGGGGTCAACGGCACGGCGGGCGCCGACCGATAGGGCTGCGGGTACGGGGCGTAGCCGCGCGGCGGGCCCTGCGACCCCTGCCCGCCGCCATACCCCTGCGGAGCGGGGGAACCCGGGCCCTGGCCGTACCCCTGCGGCGGCGGGTAGCTCGAGGGGCTCCCGGATCCGGCGTAGCCAGGCGAACCTGGCGAGTAGGACTGCGGCGCGCCCGGGTAAGCCGCCGATCCGGCCGCCGCGCGCAACGGCGGCTGCGCCGGCAGGGTGGTCGGCGGGTGCACCACCGTACCCACTGAGAGGCCGTCAGAGCGCCGGCCAGCCGTCTCCTGCTCGAGCCTGGCCTGATAGGCACCGATCAGGCTGGCCACAGAGCGCGGCCAGAACGCGACCGCCGAAGGGCCCGTGCCCTGGTCGCGCCCGGCCGCTGCGGCGGCCAGCGCCCGCGGCGTCGGCCTGGCCGCCGGGTCCTTGGCCAGGCAGCCGGACACGATCTCCCGCAGCCGCGGCGGCATCCCGTTCAGCGCGGCCTCGGTGTGGACGACCCGGTACAGGACGGCGGCCGCGGTTCCGGTGCCGAACGGCCCGGCGCCGGCCGCGGCGTAGGCCATCACGCAGCCGAGGGCGAAGACGTCGCTCGCTGGCCCGGCCGGCATGCCCTCGGCCTGCTCGGGTGACATGTAGCCGGGTGTGCCGAACACCACGCCGGCCGCCGTCAGCGCGGTGCCGTCGGCGGCGCGGGAGATCCCGAAGTCGATCACCCGCGGCCCGTCCGCGGCCAGCAGTACGTTGGCGGGCTTGAGGTCACGGTGCACCACCCCGCACGCGTGGATCGCCTGCAGGGCCTCGGTCAGGCCGGCCAGCAGCGGCCACAGGGCCGGTTCCGGCAGCGGCCCGTGCTCGGTGACGACCTGGTCCAAGGACGGGCCGGGCACGAACGCGGTGGCCAGCCAGGGCGGCGTCTCGTCAAGACCGCTGGCCACGACGGGCGCGGTGTAGATCCCGCTGACCGCCCGGGCCGCCGCGACCTCCTGGCCGAAGCGGCGCAGGAATTCGGCGTCCCTGGCCAGGTCGGGGTGGACGATCTTGATGGCCACCGCCCGGCCGGCCGGAGAGAGCCCGAGATAGACCCGGCCCATGCCGCCCTGGCCGAGCAGGGATTGCAGCCGGTACTCGCCTATCACTCGCGGATCATCCGCGGCCAGTGCCTTCATCTCCGCTCCCCGTGATAGTCCTGCGCTTCACATTTTGCGGCATATCCAGCGGGCCTCGTACCGCCGATGAGCCGGAAGCCACCCTGGCCGCCGGCGAAGGGCGCAAGGAATCGGGAGTTACGGCTGGTACCGGTACCCCATGCCGGGTTCGGTGAGCAGGTGGCGGGGCCGGGTCGGGTTGTCCTCCAGCTTGTGGCGCAGCCGGGCCATGTGGAAGCGGAGATAGTTGGTGCGCTGCTGGAATCCCGGGCCCCAGACCCCAGTCAGGATCTGCGCCGACCCGACGAGCTGCCCAGGGCGGCGCAGCAGGATTTCCAGTATCCGCCATTCGGTGGGCGTCAGCCGGAGCACATCGGCCTCGTCGCCACTCCCGGCGCCGCCGCCGCCCTCGCCCTCGGCGGAGGCGCGGGTCACCCGGTGCGCCTCCAGGTCGACCACCCACCGGCCGATCGTGGCCCGGCGCGGCTGGTCGTGGCCGAGGTCGCCCTCGTCACGCCGCAGCGCCGCGCGCAGCCTGGCCAGGAGCTCGGCCATGGCGAAGGGCTTGGTGACGTAATCGTCGGCGCCGACGTCCAGGGCGCCGATCTTGTCGCCGGGGCTGGTCCGGCCGGACAGCACGATGATCGGCGCCTTGCACCACCGGCGCAGTTCGACGATCACCTCGGTCCCGTCGATGTCCGGCAGCCCCAGGTCGAGGATGATCGCGTCCGGCGGATGGCTCGCGGCCAGGGCCAGCGCCTCCCGCCCGGTCCTGGCCGCAACCACGTCGTACTGCCTGGCCCGCAGGTTGATCCGCAGTGCGCGCAACAGTTCGGGCTGATCCTCGACGAGCAGGATCCTGGTGGCGCCGGCCGGGTGCAGCCGCCCCTCGCCGGACTCGAGGCGATCGGGGGCGGGGGAGGGGGCGGGCCCAGGCTGCGCCGGAACGGACCCGGGCGCTGGTGACATCGACTCAGGCTCAGCTACCGGACGACTGCCCGGGTAGCTCGTCGAGCAGGATGTTCAGCAGGAGCACGTTGACCGTGGGCTCGCCCAGGAAGCCGAGCGTCCGGCCCGTGATATTCCGGGTGACCAGGTTGCGGACCTCGGCCACCGGCAGGTGCCGAGCCGCGGCGATCCGGTCGACCTGAATGTACGCGTTCGCCGGCGTGATGTCCGGGTCAAGGCCCGAGCCCGACGCGGTCACCGCGTCGGCCGGGATCTCCGAGACCGGCACGTGGTCGAACGCGGAGATCGCCTTCTGCTCCGCCTCGATGTCGGCGATCTCGACCGGGTTGGTCGGCCCGAGGTTGCTCGCCGACGAGTACGTCGGATCGCAGCCGTAGTCGTCCTTGGGCGCCGGGGACGGGATCGCGTCCGATGGCCGTGGCTGGAAGTACTGCGGCATCGGCTTCCCGTTGGTATAGACGAACTCCTGGCACAGCAGGCCCGACCCCACGACCTGGCCCTTGTAGGTGACCAGCGAGCCGTTGACCTTGTTGTGGAAGGCCGCCTGGCCGATGCCCAGCATGACCAGCGGGTAGACGAACCCGCAGAGCACGGTGAACACCAGCAGGAAGCGGAACCCTGCGATGTGCTGCCTGACGATGACGGGAAGGCGGTCCATGCCGCTCACCTGCCGAATCCGGGAATGTTCGTGATGATGAGGTCGATTAGCTTGATCCCGATGAACGGGATGATCAGCCCGCCGAAGCCGTAGATCCACAGGTTCTTGCGCAGCATCGCCTGGGCCGAGGAGGGCTTGTACCGCACGCCGCGCAGCGCCAGCGGGATCAGCGCGACGATGATCAGCGCGTTGAAGATAATCGCCGAGGTGATCGCCGATTTCGGGCTGTACAGGTGCAGGATGTTCAGCTTGGACAGGTCCGGGAACGCGGTCGCGAACATGGCCGGCAGCATCGCGAAGTACTTCGCGACGTCGTTGGTGATGGAGAAGGTGGTCAGCGCGCCGCGGGTGATGAGCAGCTGCTTGCCGATCTCCACGATCTCGATGAGCTTGGTCGGGTTGGAGTCCAGGTCCACCATGTTCCCGGCCTCCTTGGCGGCCGAGGTCCCGGTGTTCATGGCCACGCCGACGTCGGCCTGGGCCAGCGCCGGGGCGTCGTTGGTGCCGTCGCCGGTCATCGCGACCAGCTTTCCGCCTTCCTGCTCCCTGCGGATCAGTGCCATCTTGTCTTCCGGCGTGGCCTCGGCCAGGAAGTCGTCCACCCCGGACTCGTCCGCGATGGCCTTGGCGGTCAGCGGGTTGTCGCCGGTGATCATGACGGTGCGGATGCCCATCTTGCGCATCTCGGCGAACCGCTCGGCGATGCCCTCCTTGACGATGTCCTTGAGCTGGATCACGCCGAGGGCCCTGGCCGGTCCGTTGGCAGGCTTCTCGGCGACCACCAGCGGGGTACCGCCGGCCGCCGAGATCCCGTCCACCAGCGGGCCGAGATCATCCGGCGGGGTGCCGCCGTTGTCCCGTACCCACTGGGCCACCGAGGAGGCGGCGCCCTTGCGGATCTGCCGCCCGTCGGATTTGGGGCCCAGGTCGATGCCGCTCATCCTGGTCTGCGCGGTGAACTCGACGAACTCCGCACCCGTCAGCTCGCCCTCGGGCCGCTCCCGCAGGTTGTACTCGTTCTTGGCCAGCACCGCGATCGAGCGGCCCTCCGGGGTGTAGTCGGCCATCGAGGAGAGCTGCGCCGCGTCGGCCAGCTCCTCGGCGGTGGCCCCGCCGACCGGCAGGAAGGCGGTGGCCTGCCGGTTCCCGATGGTGATCGTGCCGGTCTTGTCCAGCAGCAGCGTGTTCACGTCGCCCGCCGCCTCGACCGCGCGGCCGGACATGGCCAGCACGTTGCGCTGTACCAGCCGGTCCATGCCGGCGATGCCGATCGCGGAAAGCAGCGCGCCGATCGTGGTCGGGATCAGCGCCACCAGCAGGGCCACCAGGATCACCAGTGACTGCCCCGCGTGGAAGTGGTACGCCATCGGCTGCAGCGAGATCACCGCCAGCATGAAGATGATGGTCAGCGAGGCTAGCAGGATGTTTAGCGCGATCTCGTTCGGCGTCTTCTGCCGTTTGGCGCCCTCGACCAGGGCGATCATCCGGTCGATGAATGTCTCGCCCGGCTTGGAGGTGATGTTCACTACGATCCGGTCCGACAGCACGGTGGTGCCGCCGGTGACCGCGGACCTGTCGCCGCCGGACTCCCGGATGACCGGGGCGGACTCGCCGGTGATGGCCGACTCGTCCACCGAGGCGATGCCCTCGACCACGTCCCCGTCACCGGGGATGACCTGCCCGGCCTCGACGACCACCTTGTCGCCGAGGGTAAGCGCCGTGCCGGGCACCGACTCCTCGTGCAGCGAAGCCGGGTCGGCTCCGGGCTTCCAGTTGGTCACCCGCCGCGCCATCGTGTCCCGCTTGGCCCGCCGCAGCGTCTCGGCCTGGGCCTTGCCGCGGCCCTCGGCCACCGCCTCGGCCAGGTTGGCGAACACCACGGTCAGGAACAGCCAGACCACGATGGTCCAGTTGAATACCGACGACGAGCGGATCGCTGTGTAAACACACAGCACGGCGCCGACCTCGACGACGAACATGACCGGGTTCTTGATCTGGACCCGCGGGTCCAGCTTCTTGAACGCGTCCGGGGTCGACCTCAGCAGGATCTTCGGGTCGAGCAGGCCGCCGCCGATCCGGTTGGCGACTCGCGCCTGCTGGCGAGTCTCCGGAGCGGACGGGGTACCCGGGCTCTCAGTTGTCACAGACATCAGTGAAGTCCTTCTGCGAAAACGCCCAGCGCGAGCGCGGGGAAGTAGGTCAGGCCGACGAGGATGAGGATCACGCCGATGAGCATGCCGACGAACAGCGGCGTCCTGGTGTCCAGCGTCCCGGCGCTGGCCGGCACCGGCGACTGTCTAGCCAGCGACCCGGCCAGGCCCAGGGCGAAGATCTCCGGCGCGAACCGGCCGATCAGCATGTCGATGCCGCCGGTGATCTGGTAGAACGGCGCCGCGGAGCCGAGGCCGGCGAAGGCCGACCCGTTGTTGTTGGCCATCGAGGCGTACGCGTACACGACCTCGGTCAGTCCGTGCGGCCCTGGATTGTAGATCGGGGTCTGGCCCCACTTCGTGCCGATCGCGATCGCCACGAAGGTCAGGATGATCACGGGCAGGGTCAGGAAGTACAGCGCCGCGTACTTCATCTCGGTGGGCCGGATCTTCTTGCCCATGAACTCCGGCGTCCGGCCGACCATCAGCCCGGCCACGAACACCGTGACGATGGCCAGGACCAGGATGCCGTACATGCCGGCCCCGATCCCGCCCGGCGCGATCTCGCCGAGCGCGATGTCCAACAGCGCGATCCCGCCGCCGAACGGCGTCAGCGAGTCGTGGAAGCAGTCCACCGCGCCGGTGGAGGTCACCGTAGTCGATGCGGCGAACAGCGAGCAGGCGTGCGGGCCGAACCTGGTCTCCACGCCCTCGTACGCGCCGTGTGCGAGCTGCGGCGCGGCTCCCGCGGTACCCAGATGGGACTCGAAGAAGGTAAGCCCGCCGACCGCGCACGCCCAGATGATGACCATGGCGGCGACCAGCGCGTACCCCTGCTTGTTGTCTCCGACCATCTTGCCGAACGCGCGCGGCGTGGCGAACGGGATCAGCAGCAGCAGGAAGATCTCGAAGATGTTCGTGAACGGGTTGGGGTTCTCGAACGGGTGGGCCGAGTTGACGTTGAACCAGCCTCCGCCGTTGTTGCCCAGGTCCTTGATGACCTCCTGCGACGCCACCGTCCCGCCGGGGATGACCTGGTGACCGCCGGCCAGCGTGGTGATCGTGTGGTAGCTGGCCAGGTTCTCGATCGCCCCGCCGGCCATCAGGATGATGCAGCCGATGACCGCGATCGGCAGCAGCAGCCGGATCGTCCCGCGCGTCACGTCGACCCAGAAGTTGCCCAGCCGGTCGGTCCTGGACCGGGTGAATCCGCGGATCATGGCGATCGCGACCGCCAGCCCGACCGCGGCCGACATGAACTGCTGCACCATGAGGCCGGCCTGCTGGGACAGGTAGCCCATGGTGGCCTCGCCGGCGTAGTTCTGCCAGTTGGTGTTCGTGGTGAACGAGACCGCCGTGTTCCACGCGGTGTCCGTCGGCACGTTCGCCATCCCCACCGCCCAGAACAGCCAGTGCTGCGTCCGCTCGATCAGGTACACGAACAGCACGGCGACCAGCGAGAACGCCAGGATGGAGCGCACGTAGACGCTCCACCTCATGTCGGCGTCCGGGTCGACCCCGACGAGCTTGTAGATGCCGCGCTCCACCCGCCAGTGGTTCTTGTCGGTGAAGATGCGCGCGATCCAGTTGCCGAGCGGCACGTAGCACGCCGCCAGGGCCGCGAACAGGAAAAGGAACTGCAGCCAGCCCGCAAGCGTGTCGTTCATCAGAACCTCTCGGGGATGACGAGGGCCACGAACAGGTAGATCGTCAGGACGATGCCACCTATCAGCTCGATCCAGTTCTCAGCGCTCAAAGGTCTCAATCCCCTTCAAGATGAGGTACAGGAAGGCGAAGACGACGATCGTCAGGACCACGTAGAACCAGTCCTGCAGGTACCACGGCACGGTGACTCCTAGTGACGAACCGCTGGTGAGCGTGCTCCTGCGGCATGCGCAGGCCGACAGCACAGACTTAGTCAACGGTTTGGGATCGCCCCATGAGAAGCGCCCTTGCAGGACCCATGCGCCCGCCGCCGGGTTCCTAACGGAACCCATGCAAGACGCCCGCGGCGGCTAGATCTCCGGGGTG
This sequence comes from uncultured Actinomycetes bacterium, assembly GCA_963847965.1. Lineage (GTDB taxonomy): Bacteria > Actinomycetota > Actinomycetes > Streptosporangiales > Streptosporangiaceae > Palsa-504. The sequence continues at coordinate 118,983 of CAWKCG010000039.1, read as the reverse complement.
TCCGGGATGAGCGCGTGCCTGCGGACGTGCCAGGCGTGCAGCCCGCGGCTCATCTCGTCCATCAGCGCCGAGGGCGGGACGGCGAGCACCGGGCACCTCGCGTGCGCCAGGCAGTAACGCGGCACCGAACTGCGGAACAGCCGGCGGAGCGAGCGCCGGCGGCCGGTCCCGATGATGAGCAGGTCGTCGGCCTGGTTCGCCACGTCGACGAGCACGGGACCGGTCTCCCCGCGTTCCACGTGCGGCTGAACCTCCACGTCGGCGGGAAATCCGCCCAGGCCGTCGTCGAACGCCGCCGTGAGCCGCTGCCAGGCGGCGTCGTGCCAGATCTTGCGCAGGTACGGCGAGGAGTGCCGGCGTTCCGCGAGATCACCGCCCGGGGGAACCCAGGCGATGACCGGCAGCATCGGCACGTCCCGCCGCCTGGCCTCGTCCGCCGCGTAGCGCAGCGCCTGCAGGCTGCCTAGCGACCCATGCACGCCAACGATGATCCGACGCACGGTGGGCACGGCGAATCGCCTCCCGAATGACCCAGGGCGCCCTTACTTCACGGCGCCCCGACCGCTTACCCATACATTTAATCCCCACTCGCGAGCAAAGGAGCCGTTCCTAGCAAGACCCATGCGACCTGCAGGCGAAAACCTTCCGAACACGCCGTGGTGTGACCTTAGTCACCGTGTGTAGGGGGGCTAATGGGTCCCAAAGCGCAAATAGTTCCCAGGCGGGCTGCAGTGTTCCGGGAGCCATAACGAGGTCCCAGAAGGTCCGCGGGATTACAGAGGCCGAACGAGGCGGAGTAAGGCGGGACGGGGCGGCGGGGCGAGGCGAGGCGAAACGGCGCGAGGCGAAACGACGCGAGGCTCAACCCGCTCCGCTCCGGACGCCCAGCTCGTCAAGGCGCGACAGCATCTCGGCCGGGTCGGCGTAGACGCGGTACGCGCCGGCCCGCTCGAGTTCCTCCCGCCCGTACCCGCCCGACATCAGCCCCACCCCGAGCGCCCCGGCGCGCCGCGCCGCGAGCAGGTCCCAGACGCTGTCGCCGACCACCATCGCGTGCCTGACGTCCACGCCGAGCAGGGCGGCCGCGGCGAGGAACAGGTCGGGGTCGGGCTTGGCGTGCCGCACCATGTCGCGGGTCACCATCGGGGTGGCGTCCGGCAGCCCGAGCAACTCAAGCGCGGGCCGCGCGGTCGCCGCGTACCCGCTGGTCGCGATGGCCCACGGTACGCCCGCGCCGGTGAGCGTGCCGAGCAGGTCGCGCGCCCCGGGCAGCGGGGTGACGCTGTCCGCCTGCGCCCGGTAGTGTGCCGCGTGCGCCTGCTGGAGCCAGTCGATGTCGGCCGGGGACAGCGACCGCCCCGTCTCCCGCAGCAGCGCGGAGACGAACAGCCCGCCGCTCATCCCGATCCGCCGGTGGATCCGCCAGACGGACAGCTCGATGCCGATCGCCGACAGCGCCTCCCGCCAGGCGATGACGTGCTGGTACACGCTGTCGATGAGCGTCCCGTCCAGGTCGAACAGGAACGAGGGCGGCGGCGGTTCGACGTAGCTCGCTGGTGATGTCATGCGCTCAAGTCTGCCCGCACCACGACCCGCCGCTCCTGGCGCGCCCGCCGTACCCCCCGGGAAACCCATCATGCCGAACGAACCGTGGTACCACCCTCAAGCCCCCCGTTCCCGGCCCGCAGCCCTGGCCGGCTACCCGGCGAGGTCGGCCAGTACCTCCTCCAGCCGGTCGAGCGCGGCCGCGATCCAGGGGAGCGAGCACGGATCGGCCGAGTCCAGCGCGGCGGTGCGCTGCGCCTCGGTCTCGCCGTAGAGCAGCGAGGTCGCCGCGCGCAGCCGCAGCCGCCAGCCCTGTTCGCCGAACGCGCTGCCCGGCAGCACGCAGACCCCGTACCGGTCAAGCAGCAGCGCGGCGAGGCCGTCGTCGCTGGTGACGCCGTACCGCTCGAGCAGCACGCCCGCGAGCGGCGTGAAGTCCGGGTACACGTAGAACGCCGCCTGCGGCGCGGGCACGGACGCGCCGCCCTTGGCGAAATGCAGCGCGACCTCCTGGGCCACGCAGGCGTGCAGCCGGCGGCTGAGCGCGACCCGCTCCGCGAGCGCGGGCGGTTCGCGGAACGCGACCGCGGCCGCCTGCTGAACCGGCCCGGCCGGCGCGGACCAGATCTCGCCGCCCACCCCGACGAGCCGGTCCCTGAGCTCAGGTCCGAGCCAGCCGTCCGGCATCCTGGCCACCCCGAGGCGCCAGCCGCCCAGGGCCAGGCTCTTGCTCAGCCCGGTGGTCACCACCGTCCGCTCGGGGGACAGCGACGCGGGGCTGACGAACTCGCCCTGGCCGTCGTGGACCAGGTCCCGGTAGATCTCGTCGGAGATGACGATCAGGTCGTGGCGGTCCGCGACCGAGCACAGGGCCTGGACGGCGGCGGGCGGCGGCATCGTCCCGGTGGGATTGTCCGGCAGCGTGACGATGACCGAGCGGATCCGGCGGCCCGCCGCGCGCGCCGCCGCCACCGCGCGCGCCAGCCCCGCCGCGTCAGGCACGCCGGCGTCGCCGGGCACGAAGTGCGCGACGTGCCCGGCCAGGCTCGCCTGCGCCGCGTAGCTGACCCAGCTGGGCCGGGTCACGGCGACGTCCCCGCCGATCGCGGCCATGAGCCCGAACAGCAGCGCCTTGCTTCCCGGCCCGCACACGACCTGGTCCGCGCCGGTGGGCAGGCCGCGCCTGGCCCAGTACGAGGCGGCCGCCTCGCGGAGCGGGGCCTGCCCCGCCACCGGGCCGTACGACGTGCACCCGGCGGCGTCGGCCAGCGCCTGGCGCAGCAGCGGGTGCGCCGGGAGTCCCGCCTCGCCGAACCCCATCGGCAGCACCGGCTCGCCGCGGCGGCGCCGCGCGTCCATCGTCTCGTTGGCGGCGAGGGTCGCGGACAGGGGCACCCGCAAGGTCCCGAGGCAGGAACGCCTGGGACCCGGGGACCCGGGGGAACCTGCGGGCCGGGCGAGGACATGGCTGGGGGGCGCGACGGTGAGAGCCACGGAAGCTCGCACTCCTAGCTGCGGGATAAGCGGACGAATTATGGATCCGGTCATCAACGCAATGAGGAAACTGCGGATCTACCTCACACCTACCGTGACAACCCTGAACATCTGCTCCAAGTCTTAGGTTCTCGACACCATAAGCGCAAGCGCTGATCTCTGTGGCAGAGAGTAAGCTTTTCTTATGCTCGATCTGCACAGGCTCCGCCTGCTCAAGGAGTTCGCTGCTCGCGGCACCATCGCGCGCACCGCCGAGGCCCTCGGCTACACGCCGTCCGCGGTGTCGCAGCAACTGGCCGCGCTCGAGCGCGAGGCGGGTACCGCGCTGCTCGACCGGTCGGCCCGCCGCGCGGAGCTGACCGACGCGGGCCGGCGCCTGGCCGGCCACGCCGAGCGGATCCTGGCCGTGGTCGAGGAGGCGGAGATCGACCTGACCGCCCGGGCCGCCGAGCCGGCCGGCCGGGTGGTCGCGACGGCGTTCCCTTCCGCGGCGGTCGCCTTCGCGCCCGCGCTCGCGCGCAGCCTGCGCGCGCACCCGGGGCTCGCCCTGGTCCTGCGGCAGACCCCGGCCCGTGAGGGCCTGGTCCAGGTACGGTCCGGCGAGGTCGACGTCGCGATCGTGGACGACTGGATCAGCAGGCTGGCCGACGAGATCGAGGCGGGCGGGTCCATCCTGACCTGCTTCCACCTGGTCCGCGACCCGCTGGTCCTGGTCGTCCCGCGCACCCACCGGCTCGCCGCCCCCGGCCAGCCCGTCGACCTCCGGGCGCTGCGGCACGAGCCGTGGCTGGCCGCGCCCCGCACCGAGCCGTCCAGGCTGGCCGTCGACCGGCTGCTCGCCGCGGTGGGGGTAGCGCCCCCGGTGCTCTCGGAATTCGAGGGCATGTCCACCATCGTGAGCCTGGTGGCGCGCGGCATCGGCATCGCCATCCTGCCGAGGCTGGCCGTCGCCGCCGGGGAGCGCCGGGTGGCGGTCCGGGACCTGCCGCTGGGCCTGGACCTGGCCAGGGACATCTACGCCGTGACCCGCACCGCCAGCGTGCGCAGGCCCTCGGTCGCGGTGATCGTGACCGCCCTGCGCGCCGCGGCCAGGGCGCTGCCCACCACGCGGGCCGCCGAGGGAGCCGCGCCGCCCGCGACCCACGGATCCCGGGGCGCGGCCTGAGCCTGCTGTCTATGCTCTGCTGTCTATGCTCTGTTGCTTATGCTGGCCGGGTGGATCTCGGCCTGGCCCAAGATGGCGCGGCGCTGACCGCGCAACTCGTGGACATCCCCTCGGTCAGCGGCGAGGAGGGGCCGCTCGCGGACGCCATCGAGGGCGCGCTGCGCCCGCTGCCCCACCTGGACGTGCACCGGGACGGCAACGTGATCGTGGCGCGGACCATGCTGGGCCGGCCAGAACGGGTGATCCTGGCCGGGCACCTCGATACCGTGCCGGTCGCGGACAACCTCCCTTCGCGCGCCGAACGATCCCGGCTGTACGGCTGCGGCACGACCGACATGAAGTCGGGGGTGGCGGTCCAGCTCCGGCTGGCCGGCTCGCTCACCTCGCCCGCCAGGGACGTCACCTACGTGTTCTACGACTGCGAGGAGGTCGCGGCCGAGCGCAACGGGCTGCTGCGGCTGAGCCGGACGAGCCCGGAACTGCTGGCCGGCGACTTCGCCGTCCTGATGGAGCCGAGTTCCGGCGAGATCGAGGCGGGCTGCCAGGGCACGCTGCGCGCCGAGATCACGGCCGCCGGCCGGCGCGCGCACACGGCGCGCTCCTGGATGGGGCGCAACGCGATCCACGAGGCCGGCGACATCCTCGCCGTGCTGCGCGGGTACGCCGCCAGGGAGCCTGACGTCGACGGGCTCCGCTACCACGAGGGCCTGAACGCCGTCGCGATCCGCGGCGGGGTGGCGGGCAACGTGGTCCCCGACGAGTGCGTGGTGACCGTCAACTACCGGTTCGCGCCCGACCGGGACGCCGCGCAGGCCGAGGAATTCGTGCGCTCGCTGTTCTCCGCGTGGCCGGTGACGGTCCTGGACGTCGCCGAGGGCGCGCGGCCCGGCCTGGCGCACCCGGCGGCGGCCGCCTTCGTGGCGGCGATCGGCGCCACCCCGCGCGCCAAGCTCGGCTGGACCGACGTGGCCAGGTTCGCCGCGCTCGGCGTCCCCGCCGTGAACTACGGGCCGGGCATCTCCGAGATCGCGCACACGCCCGATGAGTACGTGGAGATCGCCGCGATCGCCGCGTGCGAAGCCCGGCTCCGGGCCTGGCTCTGCAGCTGGTGACCCACAGCAGCTGAAGGCCCGCAGCAGCCGAAGACCCGCAGCAGCCGAAGACCCGCAGCAGCTGAGGACCCGCAGCAGCCGAAGACCCAGGCCCCTACCGCGCGGGGCCGCTGCCGAGCGTGACCGACGTCGTGTGCCGGGCGCCGTTCACGCCCTCCCAGCCGACCGAGACGACCGTCCCCGGGTGGTACCTGGCCGTGATTCCGGTGAGGGAGCCGGGCGTGGTGACGGCCTGACCGTCGACGGAGGTGATCACGTCGCCCGGCGCCAGGCCGTCCGCGGGCGCGGCCGTGCCGCACAGGACGCCGAGGATGAGCGCGCCGGTGCGGACGGGCGCGATGCTGGCCGGCACGCCGGATTGCTGGTCGGCGCCCAGGCAGGCCTGGCCGTTACCGCGTGGCGGACCCCCTCGCCCGCGCTCCGACTGCTGCGCGTCGAAGGCCTGCTGGCGCGGATCTGAGCTGTTGCTCTGCGCGACCACGACGCCGAGAAAGCCGGGCGTGCCGATGTACACGGTCGAACTGCCCTGGCCCGCGGCGATGTGCCTGGCGATCGCGAGCGCGCTGTCGATCGGGATGGCGAAGCCGATCGTGCCGGGCTGCCCCGAGGAGGTGTTCGCGGCCGTGATCATGCCGATCACCTGGCCCGCGTTGTTCGCCAGCGCGCCGCCCGAGTCGCCCTGCTGGATCTCGGCGTTGGTCTGGAGCATGTGGTACAGGTCCTCGGTCGTGTCCGATCCCGCGTCGCTGGCCTGGATGGCCCGGTTAAGCGCGTCGATGATGCCCTGGGCGGGCGTCACGCCGCCCTTTCCCCCGGCGTTGCCGAGCGCCAGCACGGGGGTGCCCACGCTGACCTGCGAGGAGTTACCGAAGCTGACCGGGGTCAGCCCGGAGGCGCCGGTGATCTGGAGCAGCGCGACGTCATCGGTGTCGTCGTACCCGACCACCTGCGCCTGGTACTGCGCGTGCGACGCGACCAGGGTCACGGCCACGCTGGTGGCCCCGTCGATCACGTGGTTGTTGGTCAGGATCAGGCCGGACGGCGAAAGGATCATCCCGGTCCCCTCGGCCGATTCGCCGTCGTACTTGAGCGTGGCCACGACGTCGACCAGGCCCGGCTCGACCTTGGCCTCGACCGCCGCCTCGTTGAGCCGCGAGGACCCGCTGCCGACCGCGTTGTCGTGGGGTTCGGGGACCTCGCCGGCGGAGATGCCGGGGGATGAACGCGCGCTGGGAGAGCCGAACGCGGCGGTCAGCCCTCCGCCGATACCCGCCGCGAGCACGGCGACCGCGATGTAGAGGACGATCCGCCCGCTCGGCCGTCCCGGCCTTCGCGGCGGGGGCGGCGGGGGAACGTACTGCCCCCACCCGGCGCCGCCGTACCGGCCGTAGCCGGTCGGGAGGTACCCGTCCTCGCCGTAACTGCCCGGGTCGTAGCCGGCCGGGCCGTACCCGTCCTCGCCGTAACTGCCCAGGTCGTAGCCGGCCGGGCCGTACCCGAAGGCGATCGTCTCCTGATCGGCGTTCTCGACGTCATCCGGCTGCTCCCAGCCGCCACCGGGCTTCTCCCGGCCGCCCCCGCCGGCGCTCTCATCCTCGTGCATCGTCCTCGCCCTCGACCAGACCAGGGTATGTCCAGATGGCTGCTTCCCCCAGGCAAGCACCGTAGTCATACAGAACCCCGATCGGCGGGTACTTCGGTGCTGTGCGCACGTGGTGAGTCGGCTGAGAAACCGCGTCCCGCGCGCGCCGCGGATGGCGCACGCGCGAGGCCGTGATACGCTGCCTCCAAGACGCGATATGACGTGTGTCGTGCCAGGTGCTCGAAGGGCAAGGGGTTCAGATGTCCGCACCGACTCAGAGTGATCACGATCTCTCCCGGCGCGAGGAGATGTCGGTTTCCGGCGCGGCGCTTTCTGGGGCGCCGTGGACGGCCGCGGTGCTGACCGGGGGCGTCGTCGCGGCCGGCGACCTGGGCCTGCACCTTATCCACGGGGGCCTGGGCCTGAGCGCGGTCAGCGGCTCCCTGTCCATGGGCGCGGTGGCGTTCTTCGTCGTGGCCGCGGCCGGCGCCTTGTGGCGGGCCCGGCCCAGCCGCGCGATCCGCTGGGCCAGGCAGAATCCGTGGCGTTTCGCCGTCCTGCCCGCGCTCGCGTGCGCCGCCATCGCGCTCGTGCTCACCGTGGTGACCGGCGGGGGAGTGCTGCACGGGGTGCTGAGCGGCCTGTGGCACGGGGGCATCGCTTACGGCCTGACCGGGGTGGTCGGCCTGGCCAGCAAGTCGCGGAAGCAGGACTCCCCGGCGTAGCCGGCAGGGGTGTAGCTAGCCCGGCAGCGGGGGCAGGGCCGCGTGGTCGGAGACCGCGCGCTCGGCGGACCGCAGGATCGAGTAGATCGTCGCGCGCTCGGCGTCGAGCCGGCTGAGCGCCCGCTTGAGGGCGGCGTTGGCCGTCGCCCGGGCGGGCGCGCCCTTGGCCGTCATCACGGTCACCATGTCCGTCTGAGCCTGCAGGGCGTAGGGGAAGGCCCATGTCACGAAGTCGTTGGTGCATTGTTCCAGGTTGAAGGCGGCCAGGGACTCCGTGATCTGGTACTGGGTGAGGTCGTCCAGCGGCTGGCTGTTGGCGGGCGAGCAGTTCGCCGCGTTGAAGTTCACCAGCTTGACCGCGGTTGATAGCTCGGACGCCGCGCCGGACTCGACCGCGCTCAGCGCCTGCTGCGATTCTGTGACTCCTCCCGCGCACGACTCGATGCCGGCGTTCATGTCCTTCAGGTAGGCGTTCAGGTCGTTGGCCTGCTGGGTGTGCGAGGGTTTGTGCGAGAGGGAGGTCAGCGCGATGCCGCCGATCGTCAGGACGACCGCGACAAACAGCCACAGCGGGGTGCGGCGGACCGGCCAGCCGCTGCGCCGGATCGGTACGTAGGGCGGATCGGTGGTGGTCGGCGTGTTCAACTGGCTACCTCCCCGGTGGCGAGCGCGATGCCCTTGCTGAGGTCGGCGAGCGTGACCGCGCCGAAGACGCGATCGACGATGCGGTGCCTGGCGTTGAGGAAGAAGGTCTGCGGCAGCCCGCTGACCCCGTAGGCCGACGCCGCGGTGAACTGGGGGTCCCATCCCACCGGGTAGGTGACGCCCTCGGCGTGGGTGAACGACACCGCGTGCGACATGATGTCGTTCTCATCGAGCCCGACCAGCGCGACCTTGCCGTGCTCGGCGCGGTAGAACCGGGCCAGCAGCGGGGTTTCCTGCTTGCACGGGTCGCACCAGGACGCGAAGAAGTTCACGATCAGCGGCTGGCCCGCGTAGTCGGCCAGCGAGACCTGCTGCCCGGAGTGGCCGAGGACGGAAAAGCTGAACGCGGGCGCGGGCGGATCGACGACGGCGGCCGGCCGCGCCGGACCCGAGCTCGCCAGGGCGAGGCCGGCCAGCGACGCCGCCACGCACGCCGCCACGAAGGCGGTGGCGAGCTTGTGCCTGGCCGCCGACCGCCATACCTCGCGGATCGCGCCCGCCCAGGTCTGCTGGCTCATGCCCGGATTCACCCCGCCCTCATGTCACGGCTTGCGTGCCAGTGTGTCATCCGTGGCTTCCGCCCCGGCAGGCGCCACCGCGTGCAGAGTCGGCGACAGGGCGGAGGGCGCGGGGAGCAGGAGCTCGAATTCGCTGCCGTGGCCGGGGCGGCTGCGCACCAGGACATCCCCGCCGTGGGCCCGCGCCACCGCGCGGACCAGGGCCAGCCCGAGACCGGTCCCGCGGGGATGTCCGCTGTCGCCGCTGCGGAACCTGTCGAAGATGTGCCCGAGCAGCTCGGCCGGGATGCCCTGGCCGGCGTCCGCGACGATCATGCGCACCGGCCCGCTGATCCAGGTGGCCATGACCGACAGCTTGATGACGTCGCCGTCGCCGGTGTGCCGCACCGCGTTCTCGAGCAGCGCGTCGACGGCCAGGCCGAGCCTCTCCCTGTCGGCCTGCACGGTGGCCTGGTCCAGCCGGCCGACCTGCCAGCGGCGGTTGGCGGTCGGCCGCCACCTGCGCAGGATCTCCATGGTGAAGCTGTCCAGCGCGACGGGCTCGAGGTGCAGGAACTCCGGGCCCTCGGCGGCGGCGATGACCAGGAGCCGCTCGGCGATGCGGCGCAGCCGGTTCAGCTCGCCGAGCACCACCTGGATGTCGTGCCCTTCCTGACGGGTGGTCAGGCTGCGGGCGAGCAGTTCTGCGTGGCCGAGCGCGATGGTGATCGGCGTGCGGAGCTGGTGCGAGGCGTCCTGGAGGAACCGGCGCTGGGTGGCGAGCAGCCGCGCGTTCTCCTCGCCGATCTGGCGTGATTTCTGCTCGGCGGCCAGCTTCCGCCGCGCGTGCCAGACCATCGCCAGGAACATCGCCGCCATCAGCGGGACCTCGGTCAGCTCCTGCGGATCGGTGAGCCCGCGCGCCACGTCGAAGCCGATGGCGGCGGCGGTCGTGGCCATGACCACCCCGAGGACCCACAGCGTGGGCGCGGGCGCCCAGGTGCGGAACCCGTACACCAGCGTGACGCTGATCCAGATGACGTGGAACGGGATCGTCTCCCAGCCGGGGAACGCGAGGATGGCCGCCAGGTTGATCGCGGAGAAGACCGCCCACGCGGCGTCGAGCAGCCCGGGCCGGTAGGGCCAGCTGAGCCTGAGCGCGAACCTGCCGAACCCGGAAAGGGGGCCGTCGGGGCCGGCGCCGGCCGCGTCAGCGCCGGCCGCGTCAGTGCCCGGCGAGCTGGTAGCCCTCACCGCGCACCGTCTTTATCAGGCCGAAGCCGAGCTTGGAACGCAAGCGCCGCACGCATACGTCGACGACGTTCGAGCCGGGGTCGAAGTCGTATCCCCACACGGTCGCCAGGAGCTGCCCCTTCGCGACGGACTGGCCGGGGTGCTCCGCCAGCTCGCGGAGCAGCAGGAACTCGAGCCTGGTCAGCGGGACCGGGCCGGTGCCGATGTCGGCGACCAGGCGCCCGACGTCCAGGACGAGGTCCCCGGCCCTGATGAACTCCGGGGCCCGGTCGTGGACGCCTTCCCAGGGCCCGCCGCGCAGCCTGACCCGGACCCGGGCCAGCAGCTCGGCCAGCGAGAACGGCTTGGTGAGGTAGTCCTGGGCGCCGTGCTCCAGGCAGTCCACCTTGGCGGCGACGTCCGCCAGGCAGGACAGCACGAGGACCGCCTGGTCCGGGCGCGCCGCCAACAGCCGTTCCAGGACCACCTGGCCCGCCAGGTCCGGCATCACCAGGTCCAGGATGACCAGGTCGTAATGGCTGCCGCGCGCCCGCCGCAGCGCCTCCGCTCCCGTCGCGGCGAAATCGGTGGCGTAGCCTGCCGCGCCCAGCGCCCGGCCGATAAAGGACCGGATGCCCGGTTCGTCGTCGGCGACGAGAATCCGCGCGGCAACCGCGTCCGCTGACTGGGTAACTGTGGCCTGAACCGCTTCCTGCGAAGTCATCGCCTCTTCGCCACTTAGGTCGTCTGCCGCTCCCGCGTGGTGCGGCTCCACGCCCGCTGCCAGCCCAGGCCGTCGTGGAACCGGGTCCCCCCCAGTCCTGTCTAACTGTTCCTGCCCTGGCCCCGATGTTTCTACGCGGGTCAGCTACTGGTCAAGTGCCGGTAACGGTCCTGCCGTATCTGTTACCGGTCTGTGTCACAAACGATTGCAAACCAGGCCCGAACGCCGTGGGATCCAACCCTTCGACAACCCGGCGCGTGCGCGGCATATCCTCAGCCGCCACATCAGCCACACCCCTGGACGTCCAGAGGGCGGTGTAAGGGTCCGACCTGCTCGTTCCGTACCTGCTGATGCGGGAGTGCATGACAATTTTGTCATTCACGCGTCGCGATGTTGCGTCCCCGAACCTTCCGCCGTCACGATCAGGTGCGTAAGTCGGCATCGTGCCTGCGGATTTCTGCCTGCCGGGAGCTGCCCGCCGGTTCCCGGCAGCCCGGTACGGGCAAGAGCGCTGGCCGCTGCAACCGTGTGCATCGGAGGTCGCACAGAAACGAGGTGGTAACCGGTGTCACTGGCGGCTCGTGTGACGACGTTGCTGATCGCGTTCGTGGTGGTGGTCGTGGGCGTGGTCTTCGTCGTCATCCACATCATCCTCGCCGCCCCGCCGGTCGAGGACTACACGCCTTACGCCAGCAACGGTCAGGTGAACGTCGTGCTGCAGACCGACGCGCAGAACACCGTGACCAACCACCCGGACTGGGTCTCGTACTTCATCCAGAACCCGCAGACCAAGCAGTGGGTGCACACCACCTACTTCGCGGTGCCTGCCAACACCAAGGTCAACATGACCATCTACGAGTACGACGGCTGCACCCCGCTGCGCAACCCGGTCTGGGGCCAGGTCACCGGCACGATCGGCGGCGTCGAGTACGTCAACGGCAAGCCGACGTCGTTCCTGAACTCCTGGGCCCAGTGCAGCGTCGCGCACACGTTCACGATGCCGGCCCTGGGCATCAACGTACCGCTCGCCTCGCCGCTGACGCTGAAGGAAAACGAGAATCTGTGCGCCACGTCGCCGTGCACCAGCGGTCCGCACAACGTGGTGACGTTCAGCTTCAGGACCCCGGACGTGGGCGGGACGTACCGGTGGCAGTGCATCATCCCGTGCGGCCTTGGCTACCTGGACGGAAACGGCGGCCCGATGGGCACGCCGGGTTACATGAGCGGGCAAATGGAGGTGGATGCCTGATGGCCGAGGAATCGGCGAGCCCGGCCAGGCCAGCCGGCGAGCGGCGCGACGGCCTGCGGCTGGCGATCATCTGGCTGGTGGCCAGCGCCATCTGCTGTCCCCTGGTCTACATCGTCTGGGGTCCGCACCTGCCGCCGGGCGCCATGTCGAGCTCGGCCAAAAACCAGCAGTTCGACCTGACCGTCCTGGGCACGATCGCGACCCCCGTCGTCCTCGGCGTGCTGATCTACTTCGGGTACGCGCTGACGTTCTGGCGGGCGAAGGCGGGCGATGAGACCGACGGCCCGCCGATTCAGGGCAACACCAAGGTCCAGCTGACGTGGATCGTGGTGACCAGCACGATCGTCCTCGCGCTCGCGGTGTTCGGCACCTACGAGCTGATCGCCCCGGCCGGGGCGGGCGGCGGCGAGGGCCCGCAGCCGATCTGGAAGCCGAACACCTCCAACATCCTCCAGGTGCAGGTCATCGCCCAGCAATGGGTCTTCACCTACCGGTACCCGCAGTACGGCGGGTTCGAGACCACCCAGCTCATGCTCCCGGTGGGCGAGGCGGTGGCGTTCAACGTCACCTCGCTCGACGTCATCCACGACTTCTGGGCCTACCAGCTCGGCGTGAAGGCCGACGCCAACCCCGGCGTGAACAACATCGCCTACACCACGCCGGAACACATGGGCACCTTCGTGGTCCGCTGCGACGAGCTGTGCGGCCTGTGGCACGGCGCCATGTACAACTACGGCCAGGTCGTCTCGGTATCCGCCTTCCAGGCCTGGGCGCACCAGACGGAAGCCAAGCTGGCCAGCATCACTGCGGTACTGCCGCCCTACTCCCTGACCTACGACCCGACGGTGGTTCCCACGCTCGGCAAGGTTCTCGTCCAGCTCGGGCTCACCGGCGCGGGCGGCGGCTACTACAACCCGAACGACCCTGAGCAGCCATGACGCGGCGGAAGGTAGTGAGGTAACGCAGATGGCCATCGAAATCCAGCCGGAAAGCGCTCAGGCCCCCGGCGGCGGCGAGCCTGGCGCCCCGCGGACGGCGCGGCCCTGGTGGCTCCGCCCGGCGTGGCACACCGCGATCATCGGCGCGGTCATCGGGTACGTGCTCGGGCACCTGCTCGGCAACTTCCTGGGCAGCGGCTACCAGCAGGTCCCCTTCTCCGACGACAACGACCTGGCGATCGTGATCGGCTACCTCTTCGGCATCCTCGGCTGGCTGATCGGGCTCGGCGTCTTCAACGACCTGTTCAGGCAGATGCTCGGCCGCCCCATCTCGCACACCGACGAGGAGCCGGCCACCGGCCTGGCGAGGTACTTCAGGTACACCCTCGACCACAAGGTCGTCGGCATCCAGTACCTGTTCGGGATGATCACGTACTTCCTGACCGGCGGCCTGTTCGCGATGGCGATCAGGACCGAGCTGCTGTCGCCGTCCTACCACGTGCTCTCGCCCAGCGCCTACCTCATGGTGGTGGGCGAGCACGGCACGATGATGATGATGATGATGACCTCGGTCATCGTCGGGCCGATCGGGAACTACTTCGTCCCGCTGATGATCGGGTCGAAGCGGACCGCGTTCCCGCGCGTCGAGGCGCTGTCCTTCTGGCTGACCCCCTGCGCCTACGTCATCCTGCTGTCCAGCACGCTGTTCGGCGGGTTCCCGACCGGCTGGACCGGGTACGCCCCGCTGTCGATCCAGGCCGGCGAGGGCATGGACGGCTACGCCGTCGCGTTCGGCCTGATGGGGATCTCGGTCACCCTGGCCGGATTCAACCTCATCTGCACGATCATCTGCTACCGGGCGCCCGGCATGCGCTGGAGCAGGCTGCCGATGTTCGTCTGGTCGATGCTCACAGTGTCGTTCCTGTTCGTGCTGGCCGCACCGGTGCTCGTCGGCGGCTTGTACATGATGATCACCGACCGGACGGTGCAGACGGCCTTCTTCACCAACCAGCTCGGCGGGAGCAGTTACCTGTACGAGGACCTGTTCTGGTTCTTCGGCCATCCGGAGGTGTACATCCTGGCGCTGCCCGGGTTCGGCGTCGTTTCGGAGATCATCCCGGTGTTCTGCCGAAAACCGCTGTTCGGGTACAAGATCGCGGCGGCCGGCATGTTCGGCGTGTGCATCTTGTCCTTCTTCGTCTGGCAGCATCACCTGTTCGACTCGGGTATCGACCCGGACATGCGGCCCCTGTTCATGCTCACCACCGAGATGATCTCGATCCCGACCGGGTTCATCTACCTGGTCGCGATGGGCACGTTCTGGAAGGCGAAGATCCGTCTGACGGTGCCCATGCTGTTCGCCATGGGCATGTACGTCAACTTCCTGTTCGGCGGGATCTCCGGCGTGGTCCTGTCCGACGTGCCGGCCGACGTCACCTCGCACGGCTCGTTCTTCGTGATGGCGCACTTCCACTACACGATCATGGGCGGGCTGATCTTCGCGGCCTTCGGCGGCTTCTACTACTGGCTCCCCAAGATGATGGGGATCCGGATGAACGAGCGCCTCGGCAAGTGGAACTTCTGGATCATGTTCCTCGCCTTCAACTCAACCTTCATGCCGCTGTTCGCGGTCGGGGAGCTCGGGCAGCCGCGGCGGGTGTTCGAGTACGCCAGCAACCTGCAGACGATCAACGACTGGGTGTCCATCTCCGCGTACGTCCTCGGCTTCGGGGTCCTGCTGTTCCTGATCAACTTCGTGATGTCGACCGTGGTCTGGCGGGAGCCCGCGCCGGGGAACCCGTGGCGGTCCCGCGGGCTGGAATGGCAGGTCTCCTCGCCGCCGCCGCCGGACAACTTCGAGCACATCCCGGTGGTCCTGTCCGGTCCGTATGAATACGGCGACCCCAACGCGCTTCCGGTAGCGGACCTGAACCCGCCCGCCGGCGTGATCAGCGGCGCGCTGGCCGGCGCGGGAACGGAGGGCTGACCGGTGGCGGAGATGACCGTGCCCAGCGGCGGCAACGAGGCCGCGACCAGGGCGATCGAGGAGAACGCGTTTTACCACGAGGCGGCGCTGAACGCGGCGTGGACCGGCTCCCGGCTGGCCATCGCCGGCCTGTCGTTCCTGTTCGGCGCCTTCGCGTTCGCCTACTTCTACCTGCAGTCCGCGAACTCGGACCAGAAGTGGCTGCCGAGTTCGACGACCCCCCCGAGCCAGGGCTGGGGGGTCACGATCATGGTGCTCGTCGTGCTCAGCGCGCTCGTGCAGACCGCCGGGCTGCAGCAGCTGAAGGCGGGACGGAAGAGCCCGTGGGTGCAGGCCGCGCTGGTGGCGCTGCTGCTGGGCCTGGCGGCGGTCGCGGTGCAGATCACCGAGCTGCTCAGCCTGTCGTTCCAGCCGGGCGCGTCGGGTTACGCCAGCGTCTTCACCGGGACCTACCCAGTGGCCCTGACGATCTGGTTCTGTGCCATGATCTGGCTGGAGATACTGTTCATGCGGGCCCGCTCGATCCCGGCCATCTTCTTCGTCGAGCAGCCGCCCACCTACAAGGAGGCGTTCGACGTCCAGCGGTTCCAGTCATCGCTCAGCTCGTTCACGTGGGTCTGGAACTACCTGGCGCTCATCACGTTTATCTTCTGGGTGTTCTTCTACATACGGTAGTAGTAAGAGGGATGTCCTGCGCGGTGTGGAGGTTCCGTGACTGAACTGATTGTCGCGTCTGGCCCTTTGCGGTACCTGGGCGGGTCGATCGAGACGTTCGCGCTGCCGATGGGCGCGTTTATCGTGGCCGCCTGGGTGCTCTTCGCCATCTACCGCCGGCCGCACAACGTGCCCCGGCTGAAGTACCTGCGGCCCGCGCACCAGGTCGCGCTGGGGACCAGGGAACCGGGTACGGAAGGCCTGGTCTACGTGGCCTCCGCCTCCGCCGCGTCGGCCACCGCCGCGCCGGAAGCCGAGACCGAAGCCGAGGCCCCAGCCGAAGCTAACACCCAGGCCGAGGCCGAAGCCGAGACTCCGGCCGAAGCTGACGCCCAGGCCGAGACCGAAGCCGAGGCCCCGGCCGAGACGCAGGCCGACGCAACGGTCGAGGCGCACGCCGTCAACCCGGGGCCTGCCACCGCCGACCCCGGGCCGGAAGCAAGCGCAGACGCCGAGCATGACGGCACCTCTGCCGAAGGCGAGACGTTTTGACGGGTGTGCCGAGCGCCTTTCCCGCCGCCGCGACGGCCTCCGCGGGCCCGTCCTCGCCAGGAGGATTCCCACCGCGCCGTTCGCCGCGCGTCGTCGGCGGCGCGCTCGTCGCGCTGACCAAGCCGCGCATCATCGAACTGCTGCTGGTCACCACGGTCCCGGCCATGCTGCTCGCGCAGCACGGCCTGCCGCCGATCCGGCTGGTCCTGGTCACGCTGGTCGGCGGCACGCTTGCCGCGGGCAGCGCCAACACGATCAACTGCTACATCGACCGCGATATCGACGCGGTGATGAAACGGACCTCGCGCCGCCCGCTCGTGGTCAACGGGCATGGCACCATCAAGCCGTGGGAGGCGCTGACCTGGGGGATCGCGCTGGGCGCCGGGGCCACGCTGCTGCTGGGCCTGATGGCCAACTGGCTGGCGGCGTCGCTGGCCGACGCGGCGATCCTGTTCTACGTCTTCGTGTACACGCTGCTGCTCAAGCGGCGCAGCCCGTCCAACATCGTGATCGGCGGCGCGGCGGGCTGCTTCCCCGTCCTGGTCGGCTGGGCCGCGGTGACCGGCACGGTGAGCTGGCCCGCCGTGGTGCTGTTCGCCGTCATCTTCCTGTGGACCCCGCCGCATTTCTGGGCCCTCGCCATGAAGTTCCGCAAGGACTACGCGGCGGCGAACGTGCCCATGCTCCCGGTGGTGGCCGCGCCCGCCGTGGTCGCCAGGAAGATCCTCTGGTACTCCTACGCGATGGTGGCGGCCACGCTGGCCCTGGTCCCGTGGGCAGGCTGGATCTACGGCGTCCTCGCGGCGGGCCTGGGCGCCTGGTTCCTGGCCGAGGCGCACCGGCTGGACGCCCGGGTGGCCGCGGACAGTTCCTCCCCGGCCCCGATGCGGCTGTTCCACCTGTCCATCGCCTACCTGACCCTGCTGTTCGCCGCGGTCGCGGTCACCGCCCTGCTCCCCTGGGGCCGCTGGTAATCCGCTGATCCGCGGCCTGGCCACGTCACGATTCCTTCATGTTCAGCGGGTTAGCTCTGCCCGTGGGTATCGCAGGCAGGTCCCGGAGGCTGTTCCGGCGCCCCGCGGTGCGGGTGATCACCGCGATCATCGCCGTGTTCTGCTGCTGGGTCGCCTTCTCCGTCGGCCAGGCGCTCACCGCCCCGGGCGGCGGATCGTTCTCCTCCAAGCTGGCCGAGTGGGCCAGGGATCACTACCTCGGCCCGGTGGTGACGTTCGCCGAGTGGATGACCTACAACCCGCCCAAGGTGGGCGGCAAGCCGTCGTTCTCGCTGGCCGTACCGTCAGCCGAGGCGGTCAGGCAAATGTACGCGCGGGCTCACGACTTCACGCCGATCATCCCGGCGCAGCTGAGCTCGCCGGCCGGCACCCCGCTGCCCGGCGAGGGCGTCTGGCGCGTGCTTGAGACGGTCCACGGCGAGCCCGCCATGTTCGGCACCTTCCTGCGGCCGTCCTCGGTATACAGCTCCTACGTAGCCGGCATCGTGTCCATAGACCAGCGGCTGGTCACCTTCCAGCTGCATCCGGGCGCGGAGGACCCGGGCCCGGGCAACTGGGGCTCGCCGCCGTGGATCCCGCCCGGCTCGCGCACCGGCCTGCTCGCGACGTTCAACGGCGGGTTCAAGCTGGACACCGCGGGCGGCGGCTTCTACCTGAACGGCGTCACCCGGGGCACCATGACCAACGGCGCGGCGTCGGTGGTCTACTACCGCAACGGCACCATCGCGATCGGGACCTGGGGTAGCGAGGTGCGGATGACCCCCGATGTGGTCGGGGTGCGGCAGAACCTCAAGCTCATCGTGGACCACGGGAAGGTCCCCGACTCGGTCAACTACAACGTGATATCGAGCTGGGGCGCCACCCTCGGCGGCGGGTACTACGTGTGGCGCTCCGGGCTGGGCATCACCAAGGACGGCCGCGTCATCTACGTGTACGGTCCCGCGCTCAACGTGCGCGAACTCGCGGACCTGCTGCAGCAGGCGGGCGCCGTGGAGGCGCTCCAGCTCGACATCAACCCATTCTGGATGTCCTTCATGTACTACCAGAAGGACGGTCATCCCACCGATCCCACCCCGGTCAACCTGCTGGCCGCCCAGCAGCAGACCGCGTACCGGTACTACTCGATTTACAGCCGTGACTTCACGGCGGCCTACGCACGCCAGACGATCCTGCCCGCCGGGTAGATTCTCTAGCTGTGAGGGTGCTCGTCGCCGAAGACGACCAGAGTCTCGCCGAGGTGCTGGCCCGGGGGCTCCGGGAGCAGGGCTACGTGGTGGACCTGGTGCCCGACGGTGAGACCGCGGCCGCGTACCTGCGGTTCTACCAGTACGAGGTCGCCGTGCTCGACTGGCGCATGCCCCGGCTGTCCGGCCTCGACCTGGTCCGCAAGCTGCGCCGCGGCGGTACCCCCACGCCGGTGCTGATGCTGACGGCCAGGGACACCCCGGCGGACCGGATCGCGGGCCTCGACGCCGGGGCCGACGACTACCTGGTCAAGCCGTTCGACTTCGGCGAACTGCTCGCCCGGCTCCGCGCGCTGCAGCGCAGGCCGCCGGTCAGCCAGCCGCCCCGGATGGTGATCGGCGAGCTCGAGTTCGACCCGGCGGCGCGTGAGGTGACGGTCTGCGGGCGGCACCCCGCGCTCACCGGTACCGAGCTCGGCATCCTCGAGATCCTCATGCGTCGTTCCCCGGGCGTCGCGGACCGCCGCTCGATCGCCCAGCACGTCTGGGACAACGAGGCCGACGCCTTCGGCTCGAACACCATCGACGTCCACCTGGCCAGGCTGCGATCCAAGCTGGCCGGCGCCGGCGTGCGGATCGAGACCGTGCGGGGCGTCGGCTACCGGATGACCCCGGCGTGAGGCTCAGCCCCGCCGCCAAGGTCGCCGCCGGTGCGACGGCGGTGATCGCCGTCATCTACGTCCTAGCCGTGATCGTGCTCAACGCGGTGGTAGCCACCCACCTGACCGAGCAGAACGACGACCGCCTGACCGGGCGCGTGGCCGCCGCCCGCCACGATCCGGCGGTGGTCGGCCGGCGGGTGACCGACTCCGGGGCGGTCCCGGACGGCGCTGACCTCGACAACGACGACGACGGGACGCCGGTCTTCCTGTGGGCGCTGTCCGCCGGGGGAACGGTCACCGCGCACACCCCCGGCGCGCCGGCGCTGCCCGGCTGGCCTGCCCCGCGCGTTCGCGTCACCCGGCGGGCTCGCGAGCACCGTGACGCTCGGCCCGGCCGGGCCGTTCCGGCTGGACGCGGCGCGTGACGGCGGCGGCTGGCTGGTCGCGGGGCAGAGCCTGGCCGGCGACGCGCACACCGAGCGCCTGCTGCTGTACGCCGAGATCGCGGCCGGGCCGTTCCTGCTCCTGGCGATGTTCGGCGGCTCGCTGGTCGTGGGCCTGCGGGCGCTGGCGCCCGTGGAGCAGTCGCGGCGCCGGCAGCTCGAGTTCACCGCGGACGCCTCGCACGAGCTGCGCACCCCGCTCAGCGTGATCAGGGCCGAGGCCGACGTGGCCCTGTCCAGCCCGCGCGAGGCGGCCGAGTACCGCGACGCGCTGACCCGGATCAAGGGCGAAAGCCAGCGGCTGCGGCAGCTGGTCGATGACATGCTGTGGCTGGCCAGGTTCGACTCCAGGCCGCCGCCCCCGGGGGACGAGCCGGTGGACCTGGTGACGCTGGCGCAGGTGTGCGCGGACCGGTTCCGCGCCGTCGGCCCGTCGATCACCACCGACACCGGTGCCGGGCCCGCCCTGATCAGCGCGCCGCCGGAGTGGATCGACCGGCTGGCGGGCGTCCTGGTGGACAACGCCTGCCGCTACGCGGGCGCGGACGGGCAGGTCAGGATCCAGGTCCGGGCCCAGGGCAGCCGGGTCAGCCTCACCGTGGAAGACAGCGGGCCCGGCATCCCCGAGGCGGACCGCGCGCGGCTCTTCGACCGGTTCCACCGCGCCAACGAGCGCGGCCCGGGCGCGGGCCTCGGGCTCGCCATCGGCGATTCGATCGTGCGCTCGACCGGCGGGCGCTGGCACATCGGAGACTCACCGCTGGGCGGGGCGCTGATGACGGTGTCCTGGCGGCACTCTCAGCCGCACCGTCAAGCCGCGCCGCGCGTCACGGCCAGCAGCGCCTAGCGCCTACCTGCCTCTTACCAGTACTTGCAACTAATTTGCAATTACTCTAGGGTGGGCGCGGGTGGTAGGAGGTGTCTGGCTGAGCGGAGGTGGCCGCGTGACCGGTGTGACCGCATCGGAGCGTGTTCGCCTGGGCCGGCTGATCCGGCAGTCGTTCGGCACGATGACCGCCCAGGAGCGCGCCCGCCTGGTCGCGATGTACGGGGTGATCGCGGGTCTGCACGTGCTCGGGTTCGTCATCTTCTTCGTGTTCGTGCTGCCGTCCCACTACAAGGGGCTGGGCATCGGGGTATCCGTCCTGGCCTACACGCTCGGCTTGCGCCACGCGTTCGACGCCGACCACATCTCCGCGATCGACAACACCACGCGCAAGGTCATGGCCGAGCGGCAGGGCACCGGCCGGCCGCGCCCGCTCGGGTTCGGGTTCTTCTTCTCGCTCGGGCACTCCACGATCGTCGTCGCGATCGGGATCGCGATCATCGCCGCGGAGAAGACGGTGTTCTCCGCCGTGTCCAACAGTGGCTCGGGCCTGGAGCAGTTCGGCGGGGTGTTCGGCACCGTGGTCTCCGCGGCCTTCCTCCTCCTGATCGGGCTGCTGAACCTGGTGATCCTGGGCGGGATCGTACGGATCTTCGCCTCGATGCGCCGCGGCACCTACGACGAGGCCGAGCTGGAGCGCCAGCTGGAAAACCGCGGGTTCTTCTACCGGTTCTTCGGCCGCTGGATGAAGGCCATCACCAAGGAATGGCAGCTGTACCCGGTCGGGGTCCTGTTCGGCCTGGGCTTCGACACGGCCACCGAGGTCGCCCTGCTGGCCACCACCGCGCTGCTGGCCTCGCAGCACATCCCCTGGTACGCGATCATGTGCCTGCCGGTGCTGTTCACCGCGGGCATGACGGTCATGGACACCACCGACGGGGTGTTCATGAACCTGGCCTACGGCTGGGCCTTCTTCAACCCGGTCCGCAAGGTGTACTACAACCTGGCCATCACCGGGCTGTCCGTGGCCATCTGCTTCTTCATCGGCGGCATCGAGGTCCTGGGCCTGCTCCCGCACGAGATCAAGGGGCTCAGCCAGACCCGCGGCTTCTGGGGCTTCATGTACCACTTCAACATCAACACCGCCGGGTTCGTCATCGTCGGCATGTTCATCCTGACCTGGCTGGCCGCGCTGCTCATCTGGCGCTACGGCCGGGTCGAGGAGAAGTGGGGCGCCCGCCTCCAGCCCGCCGCCCCCGAAGGCACGCCTGCCGACCTCGCGTAGGTCAGGCGGCCACGACCGTGACGAAGTCCCTGGTCCATCCCGCCAGGTACTGGTCGGCCGGGCGGTGCTGGCCCGGCACCGCGGCGGTGAGCGGACCGCCCGGCGTGCGGGCCGTATCCAGCTGAACCCACTCGGGGTTGATGTCGAGTTCCATCGCGAACCGCGCCCCGCTGCGGATCAGCGCGTCGGCCAGGTCGGCGGGGGTGGTGGACATGCTTGCGGCAAACATGAGGTCACCGGAGGCGTCTTCGCCCAGGGAGCTGCGGGCGACGTATTCGCCGCCGCCGAGCGTAGGGCCCCACAGCCGCCAGTCGGCCGCGGCCGGGACCGGCCGCCCGCGGTAGACCAGCGGCGGCAGGTTCTGCAGGACGCTGTAGACCGCCTCGCCGGGCGCAGGCACGCCTTTGTCCCAGATTCCCAGTCCGGGCCCGGCCCGAGCGGTCGATCACCAGGCTGGCCACGCCGCGCTGCAGCGGGCTGATCACGTGACCTTCCTGCTCGTATCCGCCGACGTGGTTGTCCAGCATGAACCCGCCGTTGAAGGCGGCCAGCAGGTGCCTGCGCTCGGTGCCGCCCACGACCGGGCCTGCCCGGACCAGCCCGGCCGCGGCGGGCCCCGGGTCGACGCTGCCGTTATGCAGTACGTACTGCACCGGGCCGCGGAAGATCGCGACGGTCACCACCGATCCGTCCGCGGTCCGCACCTGGGTCACGATGACCTGCGCCACGGCCGCTGGCGACGCGCTCGCGCTGGCCGGCGCGGCGGTGGCCGTGCGGGCCGGTGCGGCCGAAGCGGGCCGGGCCGGAGACGGAACAGCCGCGGATGTCGTGGTCGAGGACAGGCTGCACGCCGTCGTCACGCACAGGCAGGCCAGCGCGCCGGCCACCCACATCCACCCCTGCCTGCGCCCCAGGTCCATACCGTCATCCTGCCTGGCGAGCATGAAGCAAACCTGAAGCGCCGGGCAGTGAGCTGCGGTTGCGGCACGCCTGCGCGACGACGGAACACGGCCGGGGACTGGTTCCGGTGGCGGTGGCTGACCTGCCGGAAACGGCCGCGCTGATCAGGTCGGGCGGTGGGTGCGAACCATTTGGAGCCCAGGTCGTGTCCTGCGATCAGGCGCGGTCCCGGCTTCATGTTGGCGTAAGGTTCGGCCGGTAGCGTCCGTGCGTGGAAGTAACCAGCGGGGCAAGGCCGCCGGAGGAGCGCAGCCGGGCGGAGCGCCGGGCCGAGGGCCGCGTGGAATCGAACGCGCGCCTCACCGCATCGAACGCCGCGGTGCTCCTCGTGCTCCTGGCCGCCGAAGGCGTCACGATCCTGCGCGTGCGCCAACTGGTCTCGCCGCACGTCTTCATCGGGATGCTTCTTATTCCGCCGGTGCTGATCAAGATCAGCAGCACCGGCTATCGCTTCGTCCGCTACTACCTCGCAGACCCCGCGTACCGGCGTAAGGGACCACCGCCCGTGCTGCTGCGCCTGCTCGGGCCGGTAGTGGTGATCCTCACCCTGGTCCTCCTGGCCAGCGGTGTCGCACTGCTCCTGGCCAGCCCGGCCTGGTCGCATCAGCTGCTCTTCGTGCACAAGGCCAGCTTCGTCCTGTGGTTCTTCGCCATGACGGTCCACGTACTCGGTCACCTGGCCGAGGTGGCCAGGCTGGCCCCGCGCGATTGGCTGCGCCGCACCCGGCGCGAGGTCAAGGGCGCCGGCGGGCGGCAGTGGCTGATCGCCGCCAGCCTGGTCGCGGGCGCGCTGCTCGGGCTGGCCATGCTCAGCCGGGTCGGGCCCTGGCTGTCATCGGCTCACGTCGGACACTAGCTCGAAAGTCAAGGCGCTGAGCCCGCCCGCCCTCAACGTCCGCTTCCCGGCCACCTCAAAAACGGGCGGACTCGTCATAGCGGTGACACAGCCGGCGTTGTACGCCGCGCCGGAGTTGAAGTAGACGCCCACGAGCACGTCCGCATGCGCTAGGTCGGCGCAGACGTCTCTGGCGGCCACGTCGTCGTGTGAGCCGACGACCGAGAGCACGTGCCCGGACACGTCGCCCGGCCCGAGTCGAAGGACCGAAGTGGGGCCGGTCCGGGACACCACGACCCGGAAGCCGGCTTGCCGCGGGATCGCCGTCGCGTCCAGCACCACGGGCAGGGTCTCACCGGCCTCGTAGACCACCTGCCCGGTACTGGTGATGCCCACCGCGCCGGGGTCCGGTCCGCCGTGGCCCGCGTCCAGGAACACCGTCAAGTGGCGGTTTCCCAGCGTAGGCGGGAACGCCACGCATGCGCCTGGGCTGAAGTAGGACGGGTCGATGGGCCGTGCCCGGCCCCTGGCCTGCGCGATGCGGGCCGGCGCTGCCCGAATGCGGATTGCCCGCCGGGGCAGTCCGGTAGGCGCCGGCCGACAGCCTTGGCGGCGCGGATGCGCGGTGAGCGGCCGCCACTCCTACGATCAGCACCACGGGCACCGCGGCGATGACGGCAGCCCAGCCGGAAGCCCGGATCAGGCGCATAAAGCCATCCTGCCTGCCTTGCGTGAAGCAAACCTGAAGCGCCTCCGCCGGGAACGGACAGTTGGCTGGCGGTCTCCGCCGTCATGGTGAGCGCGGCCGTCGCCCCCGGCCCTACGCCGGCCGCGAGCAGAGCCGTCTCCCGCGCCGGGCCGGGCGCGGCGCGGGAGACCTGCGGTGCTGCGGTCTGTCGGCGCTTCCAGTCGCACGCAGCGGGTAGCGGCTGGCTGGAGGAGAACGGCAGCGCGCTCACCTCACAAGGATGGGGTCCCGACCGTGAAAGATTCATGAAGGAGTCGGTAGCCACCAACCTGAGACGGGATCACCGGACGGGGTAGGCGACACCATGACGAAGTCGCGGGCCCGCCAGGCTTCGAAGAACGTCTATTGGCCCTACGTGGTCGAGGAGAGCAGCTTGTGGCCGTTGGACGGCGCGGCCGGGACGCCCGCCGGAGGGTCGTAGGCCACCAAGACGGCCCAGTCGGCACTGATGTCGAGTTCCATGCCCCCACTACCCGGCCGGAAGAAGTACCTGCTAGGTGGCACCTAGAACTGAAATCCTCCTCCCAGAACTCGGTGACGCCGCGGGCGGACTCCGACCCTGAGGTCTCCCGGCGGCGCAGCTCGACCCGGCGGATCTTGCCCGAGATGGTCTTCGGCAGGTCCGCGAACTCGATCCGGCGGATCCGCTTGTACGGCGCGACCCGCTCGCGGCAGAACGCCATGATGGACCTGGCCAGCTCCGGCGACGGCTCGCTGGCCGCGGTGAGCAGGATGTAGGCCTTGGGTACAGCCAGCCGGACCGGGTCCGGAGACGGCACCACCGCGGCCTCGGCGACCGCCTCGTGTTCGATCAGCACGCTCTCGAGCTCGAACGGCGAGATGCGGTAGTCGGAGGCCTTGAAGACGTCGTCGGTGCGGCCGACGTAGGTGATGTAGCCGTCGTCGTCGGAGGTGGCGACGTCGCCGGTGTGGTAGTAGCCGCCCCGCATGGCCTCGGCGTTCAGCACCAGGTCGTCCAGGTAGCCGGTCATCAGGCCGAGCGGGCGCTGGCTCAGGTCCAGGCAGATCTCGCCGTCCCTGGCCGGCTCCCCGCTGACGGGGTCGACCAGCACCACGTGGTACCCGGGCAGCGGCCTGCCCATCGAACCCGGACGGACCTGCTGCCCGGGCGAGTTGCCGACCTGCGCGGTGGTCTCGGTCTGGCCGAACCCGTCGCGGACCGTGATGCCCCACGCCTTGCGGACCTGCTCGATCACCTCCGGGTTCAGCGGCTCGCCCGCCGCCACGCACTCGCGCAGCGCGGAGATGTCCGCGCTGCCCAGGTCGGCCTGGATCAGCATCCGCCACACCGTCGGCGGGGCGCAGAACGTGCTGACCCGGCCGTCCCCGAGGGCGCCGATCAGCCCGGCGGCCGAGAACCGCGGGTAGTTGAGGACGAGCACGGTCGCCCCGGCGATCCACGGCGCGTACACGTTGCTCCAGGCGTGCTTGGCCCACCCGGGCGAGGACAGGTTCAGGTGCACGTCGCCCGGCTGGATCCCGATCCAGTACATCGTCGACAGGTGCCCCACCGGGTAGCTGGCCTGGGTGTGCGCGACCAGCTTCGGCTGCGCGGTCGTGCCCGAGGTGAAGTAGAGCAGCAGCGGATCACCGGCCCGGGTGACGCCGTTGGGCGTGAACGAGGCCGACGCGGCGTGCGAGCCCTCGTACGCGTGCCAGCCCGGCCCGGCCGTCTCGCCCGGCCCGGCCGCGATACGCGTCCAGTCCCCGGGCACATCGGCGAACCTCCCGGTCAGCGCCGCCTCGGTGATCACGTGCCGGACGTGGCCGCGCGCGATCCGGTCGGCGAGGTCGCCCGGCTGCAGCAGCGTCGACGCCGGGATCATCACCGCCCCGAGCTTCATCGCGGCCAGGATGATCTCCCACAGCGGCGCCACGTTGCCGAGCATCAGCAGCACGCGGTCGCCCCGCCGCACTCCGAGGTCGCGCAGCCAGTTGGCCACCTGCCCCGACCGGCCGGCCAGCTCCGCGTAGGTCAGTGACGTGTCCTCGTCCTCGGCGACGATCCGCAGGGCCGTACGGTCCGGGTGCTCGGCCGCGATCACGTCGAACCAGTCGAGCGCCCAGTTGAACTCGTCCCGGGCGGGCCAGGTGAACTCGCGCCGCGCGGCGTCGTAGTCCTCCCGGTAACGCAGCAGCAGGTCCCGCGCCGCCCGGAACTCGGTCGTGGAGGCAGATTCGGTCATGGGCCTATCGTTGCAGCCCGGCCGGCCGAACGGGAGGCCCGCCGCGCCGCCTCAGCGGCGGGCGGCGCAGCGGACACAGGTCAGCGCGGCCGGACGGGCCGCCAGCCGGTCATCCCCGATGGGCTGCCCGCACCGGTCGCACACGCCGTAACGCCCGGCCTCGAGCCGGGCCAGCGCCTCATCGACCGCCGCCAGCTGGTCCCGCGCCTGCGCGAGCAGCGCCGCCGCGTGCTGCCGTTCGAAGGCCAGCGTGGCGCCCTCCGGGTCGTGCTCGTCGTCGGTACCGCCCGCGCTGGCCGCCTCCGCGATGCCCGAGAACTCCCGCTCCAGCGTGCCTACCAGGTCCAGCGCGCGCGCCCGCTCCGCCAGCAGCAGCTCGCGCGGGTCGGTCATGCACCCGACCCTAACCTCCGCCCGCCCTTCAGCTGTCCTTCATGATGCGTGGCTAGCCTGCGCCCAGGGCGAAGGGACGGGCGCTCGCCTCATAGCGAACCCAGAACCTTCGTCCAGGGAGTGCCGAAGACCCGGACGCAGAATGAGAGCCATGAACAGCACACACCGAGACGGCATCCGCCGGGCCATGGCCGCCAGGGAGCAGGGGCGGGCCAAGGTCCGCTCGACGACCACGGCGGTCACCCTGGCCAGCGTGGCCGTGACGGGCGCGGTGGCCCTGGCCCTGCCCGGGTCCACGCACAAGACCGCCACGTCGTCCTCGGGTAGCTCCTCGACGAGTACCGGATCATCCAGCTCAGGCTCGAACTCAGGCTCGGGCTCGGGCTCGGGCTCGGGCTCGGGCTCCAACTCGTCGGGCTCGACGTCGACCTCGACCGGCTCCGGCGGCTTCAGTTCCGGTTCCGGCCCGGTCTCGAGTTCCGGCTCCAGCCAGGCCACCTCCGGCGGCTCATGATGCGTGCCACCCAGAACCGCGCGGACGAAGGCCGTGCGGCCGAACCTCGTGCGGCCGGATCCCGCGCGGCCGAACCGCGTGAGACGGCCGCCAGCTGGCGCGCCCTCGGCACGCAGGTCCGCGTGGTGGTCACCGACGCGCAGTACCTGCCCGAGGCCAGGATCATGCTCGAGGCCGATTGCGCCGAGGTCGACCTGGCCTGCAGCCGCTTCCGCGCGGACTCGGAGATCCGCGCGCTGCGCGGCGGCCGGGCCCAGCAGGTCAGCTCCCTGCTCGCCGAGGCGATCGCGGTGGCGCTGCGCGCGGCCGCGCTCACCGACGGCGACGTGGACCCCACGGTGGGTGCGGCCATGGCCGCCATCGGATACGATCGTGATTTCGAAGATATTCAGCCTGCGGGACCGGATGCACAGATCACCGTCGCGAAAGTGCCGGGCTGGCGCGAGGTCAGCCTGGAGGGCCGCATGCTGACCATGCCCGAAGGCGTGTCCCTCGACCTCGGCGCGACCGCGAAGGCCTGGGCGGCCGACCGGTCCGCGGCGCGGATCGCGCGCCGGCTCGGCTGCGGCGTGCTGGTCAGCCTCGGCGGCGACATCGCGGTCGCGGGCCCGGCCCCGGAGGCGGGCTGGCGGATCCGGGTCCAGGACGTGACCGGCGACCCCGGTGATCCGCCGCAGGGCCCCTACGCGCTGATCGCGATCCGCGACGGCGGGCTGGCCACCTCCAGTACCAGGGCGCGCCGCTGGCAGCGCGGCGGCGACGTGCTGCACCACATCCTCGACCCGCGCACCGGCCTGCCCGCCGAACCCGTATGGCGGACCGTCTCGGTGGCCGCGGGAACCTGCGCGGACGCCAACGCGGCGAGCACCGCCGCGGTGATCCGCGGCCCCCGGGCGCTGGGCTGGCTGGCCGGGCTTGGCCTGCCCGCCCGGCTGGTGGACGCGACGGGCGTGGTCCTCACCGTCGCGGGCTGGCCCGAGGAGCCCGGGGGAACGGGCCACACTAACGACGACGACGAGCAAGCACGACCGGACGGGGGTAACTGATCATGAGCGGGACCACCGCGTTCTGGTACGCCAGCCGCGCCACCGGGGTGGTAGCGCTGCTGCTGCTCACCGCCGTGCTGGTGCTCGGCATCCTGGTCAACCGGCAGGGCCGGCTGCCCGGCCTGCCCAGGTTCGCGGTGACCAGCCTGCACCGGAACTTCTCGCTGCTCGCCGTGGCCTTCATCGCCATACACGTGGTGACGGCGGTGCTCGACACCTACGTCAGCATCCCCGTCAGCGCCGGCGTGATCCCGTTCGCCTCCGGTTACGAGCGGTTCTGGCTCGGGCTCGGCGCCATCTCATTCGACCTGATGCTCGCGATGATCATCACCAGCCTGCTCCGCGGCCGGCTCAACCGGACCCTGTGGCGCGCCGTCCACCTGCTCGCCTACGCGAGCTGGCCGGTCGCGCTCGCGCACAGCATCGGCTCGAGCCGGGACCTGCAGCACGGCTGGATGCTCGACCTCGGCATCGCCTGCGTGGTCGTCGTCGCCGTCGCGATCATCTGGCGCCTGGCGAGCGCGGCGCGGCAGGTTCCGCGGGCCGCGCGGGTCGCCGCCGTCCTGGCCCGGCACCTGCCCGTGACCGGATCGCACCGCCCGCGCGAGGGGGCCTCCCGATGACGACCACGGCGACCGAGCCGGCCATGGCCGCTGCCGCCGGGCACGCACCGGCCGGGCTGCCCCGCCTGCTGCCGCTGGCCCACGGCGTGCCAGAAGACCTCCGCGCGCACCTGGCCCGGCACGGCCGCCCGCCGTACCGCGGCCGGCGCAGCCAGCTGATCCAGAACGTGGAGGCGGCCGGCCTGACCGGGCGGGGCGGCGCGGCGTTCCCCGTGCACCGCAAGCTGGCCATCGTCGCCGCGGGCCGGGGCCGCGCGGTGGTCGTGGCCAACGCCGCGGAGAGCGAGCCTGCCAGCCGCAAGGACGCCCTGCTGCTCCACGTGGCGCCGAACCTGGTGCTCGACGGCCTGCAACTGGCCGCCAACGCCGTCGGCGCCACCGAGGCCCACCTGTTCGTGCACCCCGGGGTCAGCCACCTGCTGATGCGGGCCCTGGCCGAGCGGCCCGCGGCGGGCGTCGACTGGATCGGCGTCACGGTCACCGAGGCTCCGCCGCGGTTCCTGGCCGGCCAGGAGTCGGCGCTGGTCAACCGGCTCGGCGGCGGCCCCGCGCGGCCCACGTCCGTGCCGCCCCGAGTCTTGCAGCGCGGGCTGGGCGGCGCGCCCACGCTGGTGCAGAACGTGGAAACCCTGGCCCACCTCGCCCTGATCGCGCGCTACGGGCCGCGCTGGTTCCGCGAGCTCGGCACCGCCAGGGAGCCGGGCACCATGCTCACCACGGTGCACCACCCCGACGGCCGTACCGAGGTCATCGAGACCGAGATCGGCACGCCGCTGCGGACCCTGCTGGCCGACCAGGCCTCGCCAGAACCAGAAAAGGACCAGGGAACCCAAGGGACCCAAGAGATCCAGGCGGTCCTCGTCGGCGGCTTCCACGGCACCTGGCTGCCGGCGGCGGTCGCGGCCACGCTGACCCTCGACAACCAGGCCATGAACCGGCACGGCGCGTCGGTCGGCGCCGGGGTCGTCGCGGCGCTGCCCGCCGACCGGTGCGGCCTGGCCGAGGCGGCGCGGGTCACCCGCTACCTGGCCGCGGAGTCGGCGGGGCAGTGCGGTCCCTGCCTGAACGGGCTCCCGGCCATCGCCGGGGCGCTCGCCGAGCTGGCGGGCCCCGGCCCGCGCCGCAGTACCCGCCAGAACGCCGAACGCTGGGCCGGCCTCGTCACGGGCCGCGGGGCGTGCGGCCATCCGGACGGCACCGTCCGGTTCGTCCGCAGCGCCCTGACCGTATTCGCCCGCGAGATCGGGCTGCACGAGCGCGGCCAGTGCTCGGCGAGGAACCGCAGGCCGTTCCTGCCGCTGCCCGACGGCATCCCGACCACCGAAGACGACTGGACCTGACCATGGCCGAAACCCTGCGGGTGAACCCCATCGCCTGCTCCGGGCACGGGGTGTGCGCCGAACTCCTCCCCGAGCTCATCAGCCTCGATGAATGGGGCTACCCCATCATCGACGCGCGCCCGGTGCCGCCCGCCCTCGACCTCGAGGCGCGCCGCACCGTGGCCGCCTGCCCCACCCTGGCGCTGAAGCTGACCAGGGCAGGCACCACCGCTCGTTCGGCCTAAATGACGTCGTGGCCCGGGTGCGGCTCCGCGGGCACGGCCGGGATGGTGCCGAGCCGCCCGGCCTGGTAGTCCTCGAACGCCTGGACGAGCTCCTCGCGGGTGTTCATGACGAACGGGCCGTACGCGGCCACCGGCTCCCTGATCGGCTCGCCGCCGAGCAGCAGGACGTCCATGTCGTGATTGCGGCCCGCGGCGAACGTGATCGCGTCGCCGTTCCCGAACGCCGCGAGCTGCCCCATCCGCACCGGGCGGTTTTCCAGCCCGACGGTGCCGCTGCCGGCCAGCACGTACGCGAGCGCGTTGAAGTCCGCCCGCCACGGCAGCCGCACCCGCGCCCCGGCCGAGACGGTGGCGTGCACCAGGGCGATCGGCGTGTGCGTGATCCCGGGCCCGTCATGACCGCCGAACGACCCCGCGATCACCCTCAGCAGCGCCCCGCCGTCCGCCGACGAGAGCAGCGCCACCTGGCCCGCCCTGATGTCCTGGTAGCGCGGCGGCGTCATCTTCAGCCTGGCGGGCAGGTTGACCCAGAGCTGGACGCCGTGGAACAGGCCGCCGGTCACCACGAGCTCCTCAGGCGGCGCCTCGATGTGCAGGATCCCGCCGCCCGCGGTCATCCACTGGGTGTCGCCGTTGGTGATCAGCCCGCCGCCGCCGTTGGAGTCCTGGTGCCGGAACGTGCCGTCGATGATGTAGGTGACGGTCTCGAACCCGCGGTGCGGGTGCCACGGCGTGCCCTTGGGCTCGCCGGGCCCGTAGTCGACCTCGCCCATCTGGTCCATGTGCACGAACGGGTCGAGCCGCTCCAGGTCCACCCCGGCGAACGCGCGCCGGACCGGGAACCCCTCGCCCTCGAGGCCCGACGGCGCAGTGGTGACCGAGGCGACCTTCCGCTCGGTCATGGTCAGATCGGGTTCGGCGACCCGGGGCAGGACGAGGATGTCGTCGACGGTGACAGCTGGCATGGTTCCTCCCAAGGTGTCCGTAGCCAGCATAACCGTATTTGAAAAATCAATTATTCCGAACGGCGGTGGTGCCTCGCCCAGAACCAGCCCCGCCACCGTCCGCCGCGGGTCGTTACGATGGGCCAGTCTGCGCCCGAAAGGAGCGACAATGGACCCCGACCCGACGCCGCCCACGTACGCCACGGCGGGCGTGGACGAGCAGCGCGAGCAGGACGTCCTGGCCCGCGCGATGCGCCCCTGGCTGGCCAGGACCCGGGCCAGGTCCCCGCTGGTGGCCAGCATCTCGGGCCTGGAGAGCGGTTACTTCGCCACGCTGCTGCGGATTCCGCCTGGGCCGCCGCTCGCGCTGTCCACCGACGGCGTGGGCACCAAGATCCTGCTGGCCAGGGAGGCGAACCGCTGGGAGCCGATCGGCATCGACTGCGTGGCCAACAACGTCAACGACCTGATCTGCGTCGGCGCGGTGCCGCTGGCGCTGCTCGACTACGTGGCCACCGACCGGATCGACGAGGGCGTCCTCAAGGAGATCGCCCGCGGCCTGTACCTGGGCGCCGACCTGGCCGGGATCGCCATCCCCGGCGGTGAGATCGCCCAGATAGGCTCCATGCTCGCCGACGCCTCCGGCGGCCGCCCGATGCTGGACCTGGTCGGCACGGCGATCGGGGCGCTGCCCCCGGGCCGCGAGCCCGTGGACGGCTCCCAGGTCCGCCCGGGCAACGTCGTCCTCGGCCTGCCCAGTTCTGGCCTGCACAGCAACGGGTACTCGCTGGCCAGGCACGTCCTGTTCGACCTGGCCGGGATGACGCTCGCCGACCAGGTGCCGGGGACGGCCCGCCACCTGGACGACGCGCTGCTGCAGCCGACCCGGGTGTACGTCCGGGCGGTCGAGGCGCTGTGGGAGGCGGGCGTGACCCCGCGCGGTCTGGTGAACGTCTCCGGCGGCGGGCTGCTCAATGTCGGGCGCCTGGCCGCCGACGTGTCCTACGAGCTTGACGCGCTGCCGCCCCCGCCGCCCATCTTCGCGCTCATCGCCGAGAAGGGGCGGGTCCCCGCCGCCACCATGTACGCGACGTTCAACATGGGCATCGGGTTCTGCATCGTCGTCCCGCCGAACAAGCAGCAGGCCGCCATCGCCGCGCTGAAGAGCGCCGGCGAGGAGCCGGCCCGCGTGGGCTGGGTGACCGGCCGTTCGGGCCGGTACGTCTCGATCCCGTCGGCCGGCCTGCGCGGCCGCGGCGACACCTTCGAGCAGTGCTAGCCCGGGGGGACGACCCCCCAGAATCCCCCCGGCACGGGGGGCTGCCCGCCCCCCGTGCCCCCCGGGCCCCCCTAAGCGGGGGGCTCCCCGTGCCTCCTAACCCCAAACCCCCGGGCCGCTAATCGGGGGGCTGCCCCGTGCCCCCTTATCCCGTACCTCCGGGCCCTTGGATACGGTCTAGCCATGGATGTCCGCGAGTACGTCGAATCTCATGCGCGCGAGTTCATTGACGACCTGAAGCAGTGGCTGGCGATTCCCTCGATTTCCGCCGATCCCGACCGGGCGCCGGACGTGCGGCGCAGCGCCGAATGGCTCGCCGCCCACCTGTCCGGCATCGGCTTCCCGGTCGCGGAGGTCTGGGAGACCGGCGGCCTGCCGGCTGTCTTCGCCGAATGGCCCGCCGCCGACCCGGGCGCCCCCGTCGTCCTGGTCTACGGGCACCACGACGTCCAGCCGGTCGAGCCGCGTCGGCCGGCCTGCAGGCCACGGTGACCCTAGTGCCGACGACCCGCTCGAGCCGCTCGCCGATCACCTCGCCCGCCGTGCAGGCCGGGCGCCGGGCGATGCAGCGCGCGTTCGGGCGCGAGGTGCTGTTCACCAAGGAAGGCGGCAGCGGCCCCGAGGCGGACCTGGCCGACATCCTCGGCGCCCCGCTCGCGTTCGTGGGCGTGGGCCTGGCTTCCGACCGGATGCACGCCCCGAACGAGCGGGTGGACATGTCCCTGCTGCTGCTCGGCGCCGAAGCGACGGCATACCTGTGGGAAGAACTCGCCGCCATCGCACCGGACCTCAGGTGACGTCGCCCGGGCCCCTGGGGGAGCTGGCCCTGGCCCGCGGCACCGTGGACCGGATCACCAAGCGGCGGGCGGACAAGGACTGGATCGAGCGGGCGTGGAAGGACCCGCGCACCCGCGTGCTCGTGGTCAGTGACGGGCAGGCGCTGGTGCGGGAGGTCGCCGGCCGGGTTGAGCTGGTCCTGGTCCCGCCAGAAGCAGCGCCGCCCGGGACCCGGTTCCTGCTGGGCCAGGACGCGGACGAGGTGGTCTACTTCGGGGTCAGCGGGGAACTGCCGGGCGCCCTGGACGACGCGCGGGCGCGCGACGGGGTGCGGGTCGCGTCGCTGCGCGAGGTGGGGGCCCTGCTCCCGGACCGCGACGCGGGGCTGCTCACCCACGCCGTCGCGCTGGCCAACTGGCACGCCACCCACACGCACTGCCCGATCGACGGTACCCCCACGATCCCGGACCCGGGCGGCCACTCGACGCGGTGCCCCGCCGACGGCACCGAGCACTTCCCGCGCACGGATCCCGCGGTGATCATGCTGGTGACCGACCCCGATGACCGGTGCCTGCTGGCCAGGAACGCCGCCTGGCCCGGCCGGCGGGTCTCGATCCTGGCCGGCTTCGTGGACCCCGGTGAGTCGGCGGAGCAGGCCGTGATCCGCGAGGTCGCCGAGGAGACCGGGATCACCGTGACCAACGTCAGGTACCTGGGCAGCCAGCCCTGGCCGATGCCGCAGAGCCTGATGCTCGGGTTCCGCGCCGACGCCCCGGCAGGCCAGGAGATCGTCGTCGACCACGAAGAGCTCGCCGAAGCGCACTGGTATACCCGAGAGGGCCTGCTCGCCAGCGTCCAGGCCCGCGAGCTAGGGCTGCCGCCGCCCGTATCGATCGCCCGCCGCATCATCGAGGCCTGGTACGGCGGCCCGCTGCCGAGGTGACCGGCCCGGACAATGCCGCTGGCCGCCCGGCCCGGGTTGACCCAGGCCAGGCGGCCAGTAGCTCTAGCTATGCGGGGCGTCGGAAGCGTCAGCCCTGCGGGGTGGCGAGGAAGCCGTCGGTGTTGCCGTTGCTGTCGACGTAGAAGCCGACCAGGTCACCGCGGTCGTTGACGCCGTTGATGGTGGTGGTGCCGACGCCGTGCGGGTCATCGATGGTGGTGAACCCGCCCTCAGGCGACCAGGTGAAGCCGTGCATGACGGCCGTGCTGCCTGAGCCGACGGTGTAGGTCCCCACGACCTCCTCGCTGTCGTTCACGCCGAGGGCCGTGGTGGAGGACGCGCCGGGGACCGCCAGGTCGATGAACCAGTGCTGGCGGTGGTTCATCACGAACCCGTCAGTCGTCCCGTCGCCGGTGGTGTAGAAGCCGGCCACGTCGCCGTTGTCGTTGATCGCGGCGGCGGTCAGGTTGGCCTGCGGGTCGTGCGGGTCGGTCACCAGGCTGTAGGTGTTGGTCAGGATGTCGTACTCATAGCCGTGGGTGTAGCCCTGCCCGTCGGTGTAGAAGCCGACCGCGACGTCCTGGTCGTTGACCCCGAGCAGCTGGTCGGCGACCGGGCTGGCCGGGTCGTTGGTCGGGTAGTCCGCCTCGCGGAAGTGGCCGTTCACGTTGACCCAGCCGAAGTTGGCGTCGCCGCTGCCGATGTTGGTGGGGGCCCAGAACCCGACCGTGACGCCACGGTTGTTCAGCCCGGTGACCTGGGTCTGGACCGAGCCGGGGAAGTTCTCGTTGAGGTAGTTGCCCGCGCCGTCAGGCAGCAGGTCGTAGCCCTTGTTCGGGTGCCCGGCCGCGCCGGACCCGAAGTACCCGGCGATCACGCCCTGGTCGTTAATCCCGAGCAGCTGGTTGAACGTCAGGTCGTGGGCGTTGTCCAGGGTCTGGAAGCTGTAGCCCGGGTAGATGGCGGCGCTGGCGGAGGCGGCCGTGGCCAGTGCTCCCCCAGCCAGGATCCCCGACGCAACGGCGGTCGCGGCCACCCGCAGGGCGTTCCTCTTGATAGACATGTCGGTCATTCCTTTCTTAGTAGCCAAGGCAATGTGCTGCCGTACACCCGTCAGCCTCGCCGCCCGCACCGGGCGATTCGCCGGGGGGAATGGGGGAAACTCCGGAGCCGCGGCCGGAGCCGCCCGGTGGCCTGCCGAGATCCGGTCCGGGTAGGGTGGCCTGCCAGGCACCGGGGGATCCACAGGGGGGCCACCGTGAAGGGTCGAGCGTGAACGTGGGCCCCGCCCCGCGGCCGCGGCCGCGGGCGAACTGGGCGGGCAACGTCGCCTTCCAGGCCAGGGACTTCCGCCGCCCGGCCACGGTCGCCCAGGTGCAGGCCGTCGTCGCGCGGGCCGGCCGGGTCCGCGCGCTCGGCAGCGGGCACTCGTTCAGCGACCTGGCCGATTCCCCGGGCGTCCAGGTCAGCCTGGCGAGCCTGCCGCCGGAGGTCTCAGTCGACTCGGCCGCGCGGCGGGCCCGGGTCGCGGCCAGCCTGAACTACGCCGAGCTGGCCGGACGCCTGGACGAGGAAGGTTTCGCGCTGGCGAACCTGGCCTCCCTGACGAACATCTCGGTGGCCGGCGGCACGGCCACCGCCACCCACGGGTCGGGCGCGGCGAACCAGAACCTCGCCGCGGCGGTGTCCGGCCTGACCCTGGTCACCGCGGACGGCGACGCCGTGGACCTGTGCCGCGGGGACGACCAGTTTGAAGGCGCCGTGGTCCACCTGGGCGCCCTCGGCGTCGTGGTCAGCCTGATCCTGGAGCTGGTTCCGTCCTTCGAGGTCAGCCAGCGGGTCTACGAGAACCTGCCCCTGGCCGCCCTGGACGATCACTTCACCGACGTCATGACCGGCGGCTACAGCGTGAGCCTGTTCACTGACTGGCGAGCGCCCCGCTTCACCCAGGTCTGGATCAAGCAGGGCCAGGGCCAGCCGATCACGCAGGGCCAGGGTCAGCCGATCACGCAGGGCCAGGGTCAGCCGATCACGCAGGGCCAGGGTCAGCCGATCACGCAGGGCCAGGGTCAGCCGATCACGCAGGGCCAGGGTCAGCCGATCACGCAGGGCCAGGGTCAGCCGATCACGCAGGGCCAGGGCCAGCCGATCACGCAGGGCCAGGGCCAGCCGATCACGCAGGACCAGGGCCAGCCGATCACGCAGGACCAGGGCCAGCCGATCACGCAGGACCAGGGCCAGCCGATCACGCACGAATCATGGTTTACGGCTACCCCCGCCCCCGCCGCGCGGAACCCGGTGCCCGGCGCGTCGCCGGGCGCGTGTACCGAGCAGCTCGGCGTGCCGGGCCGGTGGTACGACCGGCTGCCTCATTTCCGGGCCGAGTTCAGGCCCGCCTCCGGTGACGAGCTCCAGTCGGAGTACCTGCTCCCCGCGGCGCTCGCCGTGCCCGCGCTGCACGCCCTAGACCAGATCCGCGATCACCTGGCCCCGGTGCTACGGATCTGCGAGGTCCGGGTGGTTGCCGCGGACCAGCTCTGGCTCAGCCCGTGCTATCGCCAGGACAGCGCCGCGTTCCACTTCACCTGGATCCCCGGCATCGCCTCGGTGCTGCCCGTGGTAGCGCTCGCCGAGCGCCAGCTGGCCCCGTTCGGCGCGAGACCGCACTGGGGCAAGATCTTCACCACCCCGCCGGAGACGCTCCGCGAGCAATACGAGCGGCTCCCGGACTTCCTGCGCCTCATGGACCACTACGACCCCGCAGGCAAGTTTCGCAACGCCTACGCCGCCCGTCATCTGGGCTGCTAGCGCGCCCCGCCAGCAGGCCTTGATTCTCCAGCCGGTGGAGGATGCAGACTGACGGTATTGGCTTCGGATGAGCCTCCCTGCGGGGCTGCGGGCTTGGCTGGTGCCGTCCGGGTGGACGGTCAGCGTCCAGCCGAGTTGGTGCAGCAGGACGTGGTGGTGCCAGTGGCAGCCGCCTTTGAGGTTGACCAGGCTGGTGGGGCCGCCGTCGGCGCGGTGGATGACGTGGTGCGGTTCGCAGGCCGAGGCGGGCTGGTCGCAGCCGCCGGGGAACTGGCAGTGCTGGTCTCGCAGCGCGACCAGACGGCGGAGGTGGACGGGGATGTCGTCGGTCTGGCCCTAGTTCGTGTTTTGTACCTATCCGAAAAGGAATGGACGACGCACCACGAAAGCGCGAAATCGCAGTTCAGGGCAGCATCATACGCGCGGTTGAGCGAGACCTACTACGTTGCCGAGTCGGTGCCCACCC
Organism: uncultured Actinomycetes bacterium; assembly: GCA_963847965.1. Lineage (GTDB taxonomy): Bacteria > Actinomycetota > Actinomycetes > Streptosporangiales > Streptosporangiaceae > Palsa-504. Next base: position 81,301 of record CAWKCG010000039.1, on the reverse strand, counting down.
AGCTCGCCAATGCCGGCAAGCACGCGCAGCGGCGCGGCTGCCGGGTGGTGGCACGGTTCAAAGACGACGGCTATTCGGCGGGCAGATCAGGCGGGATGACTTCGTCAAGCTGATCGAGGCGATCGAGCGTTGCGAGATCGGCGTGATGGTGGTCCGCGATGTGGACCGTCTGACGCGGAACCAGTCAGACCGGAGCCGGTTGGAGAAGGCGGCGGTAGAGCACCGCGTGCTGCTCAGCGCCTATGCCGGCGGGAACCTCTGGACCTGTCCACGCGGCAGGGCGCGTATTACGGGGATGGAGACGCTGCGGGCGAAACGGAGTGCCGTCAAGAGCGTGCGCTCCCGGGCGTCTTCCGCGTCGGCTTCCCGGATGGTCCCATTCGGGGATGCCGCGTTGCGTGCTCGTCCCGTCCGTCCGTCCCGCCGTCCTTGTACGTGCGTTACGTGCAGACGCGCGAGGGGCGGGACGGGACGACCCTCGGGACGATCACTCAGGGTGACCGATCCTCGGCGGTCCGCCGTCGGCGCCGGTCCAGTCGACGAGCACCATCCATGCGCAGGACACCATGCCATTAAGTCACTGTGTCAGCTCCTGCTCAGCTGGGCGCACGAAAGATCAGGGCTAGGCAGCCTTCGCGTGTTCATTGTGTCGCATCCCAGTCACGGATTGTCTTACGGACTTCTAACATCCCGAACTGCACGCCCGGCGGAGCCGTTGCGATGGGTGCCAGCAACGGCAGCGCGGGGCACGCGGTACCCGTGCGCGAGCGCAGCAGAAAGGAAAGACTCGTGCCGAACGTCACCGTCACTTAGGGGAGATGCAGGCCGCTGCGCGGCAGCTGTAGGTACCGGTACTTAGGCTAACAGCGGCGGTGGCGGTCGCGGCGGCCGTTATGGTCGCGCTGTCGTGTTCTTTCCGGCACCGCGCAATATCCCGGTATTCTCCCCGCGCGGATGCGGGCGGTTGAGCATGCAATGCGGAACAAGCTCAAGGGGGAGGGACGCGTCCGCGCCAGTCGGGGAAAGCAGTAATCCTCAGTAAGGAGACGATCAATGGTTTGGATTTCCGGGCGGTCTAGGCGCGCTATGCGCACAGCGCTGTGGACTATTATCGTCATGTCCGCCGCACTTCCCGCCGCGTCATCTAAGGTAGCATTCGCCGAGACGACCCAACACGTATCTCCGGCATGCTCCGGATGGAGCAGCACTCCGCCGAGTGAATGCGGTATGAACACCGGCAGGACATCAGTAACTGCGAACTACAACAATGACATAGGCTGCGACGGCTACTATGACGGACCTGGTGAAATGCACTGCCGGGCGGTTGCGCGGACGGTGCACAATATCCCGGTCGCGGTCAGAACCGGGTTCTGGGACGGATCTAACGGCTTTAGCTGGTCCAAGGCATACTACTATCACAATCTCTGGATGCAGCCGATGCTGGACACGATCACTTACGCGGCGACGCCCAGTGGATCAAATTCGTCGCGAGACTATGAAGTCTATCATTACAATCCAGATGGATACGTTGACCAGGAAGTCATCGTTGTAGCGGATATCCAGGACGACGATTTCCAGGGTCAGTCCACGATCGACCATAAGCCAGTCGGTGTTATTACCGGTTATTGCCTGACTCCTGGCGGGGCCGAGGAACCCGAATGCCCCGATTGGGTAGACTCGGGCCCGGAGGAACTGTAACCTGTCGTCGCCGGGAACGCCGAGGATGTGAAGCGAGTGTCGATGCGCGATGCCGGGGGAGACGTCTCGGCTGCCCGAGCCGCGTACGCGGCTCTCGTCAGTCGGCTCACCGGTTCGCCTGGGCCCGATACCCAGAGCATTGCCAGCGAGCTGTGCGACTGGCTGCGGTTTGCGCTGGGGCCAGGACGCGTCCTGGCCCCGGGGCCCCGTAAGGCTGACGATAGTGACCACCTCGCCGGAGAGGTCCTGGGTTTCGTGGCTGGCAGGCTCCGCGATCCGGCGGCGAGCACGTCGTTCTCCCGCCTGGACCTGGACCTGTCCGGGATAATCATCGATCGGGCCGATTTCTCCGCTGCCGTATTCGCGGGCGGGACCGTCGACTTCCGGAATTGCCGTTTCGGGCCTGGCGTGTCGTTCAGCAGCGCCAACTTCGCAAGCGGGCAGGTAAATTTCGACGGGTCTCTCTTCGACTGCTCGGGCCACCTGCACGGCTGGCCATTTCCAGAGTCCCGGTTCCGTGGTGCATCGGTGTCATTCCGCGACGTGACCCTCAGCGGCGGTGTGCTGAGCTTCGACGATTCGGCTTTCGAATCTGGCAGCGTCGATTTCTCCCGCCTTCAGGCCATCGATTCGGGCTTGTCCTTCATACGGTCTGACTTCAGCGGAAGCGTGGTCGCGTTCGACGGAGCACGTTTCGTCCGTGACCGCGCTCCGGCGCCGGTCGAGACAACATTTAACATGAGCCGGATCACCAGCGGAGAAGTTCGGTTTGACCGGAGCTATATCGGCGCGCCGATGAGTTTCAGTTTCGCCAGGATCGAAGGAGGCCGACTCGGCTTCGACTGCTGTGAGGTAGCCTCTGAGCTGAAGCTGACTTCACTTAGCATTACCGGCGGCCAGCTCAGTCTGTCCGGGCTGGAAGTGTCCCACGGTAATGTTGATGCGCACGACCTGGCTGTTGACGGCGGAACACTCGCCCTGGATAAGGCAAAGGCACTCTTCGGGAAGATCGATCTGCGCGCCGCGTCCTTCCTGCGTGGCCAGGTCAGCATGCGGGACGTGGAATCTCCGTTTGACGGGTCTGTCGATCTGCCATGGGCAAGCTACACGGGAACCACCCGGTCCGGGCCGCGGGTAAGAGACGAGACCTTCACCGGCGACCACGATCATGATTTCACAATCACCGTCGCCCGATACCGCCCCGGCGTGATCACCGACTGGGGTCCCTTTCACCCATTATCCGAGCCCCGACAGCCACGGCACGGCCGTTCCAAGATCATGACGTGAGCCCGAGGATGAGGAAGGGACGGCCCTGAAGCGTCCGGCCCACTGGCCGCACATCCGGAGATCACGAACAAGGTCGCCGTGCCGAGAATGGGCAGAGGTGTCACGCTGGGTGATCGTCTCAGCTGTCTCATCTCATCACACGCGTTCGCGCGTGACGTGCAGGCACGCGCGGGGTGAGCCGAGACGATGAGACGAACGAGACAACGCACAGTGACCAGAAGCGGAGCGGATGGACGGATCACAGGTACAAAATGCAAACTAGGGCTGCGCCACGTCCAGCGGTGGGGACGGCCCGCCACTCCGGCTCGGGCCGGTACGGCAGCCTGATGCCAGGCCGTTCTCGGGGCGCGGGTTACCCGGGTCTGGGCGGTGGGCTGTGGCTCCGGATGACCTTCCCGGCGGGGCTGCGGGCCTGGCTGGTGCCGTCCGGGTGCACGATCAGTTTCCAGCCGAGCTGGTGCAGCAGCACGTGATGATGCCAGCAGCAGAAATCCTTGATGTTGACCATGCTGGTCCGCCCGCCGTCGGCGCGGTGCACCACATGGTGCGGCTCACAGGCGGCGGCTGGCTGGTCACACCCGCCGGGGTGCTGGCACCCCTGGTCGCGCAGCGCGACCAGCCGCCTCAGGTGGACCGGGATGTCGTCGGTCTGGCCGTAGTTCGCGTTTTGTACCTACTCTTGGCGACATCGACGTTAACACACCGAGGGTTACGGTATCGCAGCTCAGGCAGCGTTGTACGCGCGGCTTAGCAAAACTTATGGGCGCTGCCGAGTCGGTGCCGGCGCAGCTGCCAACGCGGGCGAGAACGCGGAGCGGCGCGGCCGGCGGGTGGTTAGCGCGATTCAAAAGACGACGGCTATTCCACGTTCAAGGAAATCAGGGGATAAGTTCGTCAACCTGATCGAGGCGATCGAATTCCTACCTGGGAGAATCAGGCCGGCGAACGTCCGTAAGCCATCCGTCAGACAACGCCTGGATTTCACGGCAGGCGCCTAGTGGTAGAGCCTGTACCGTTTGCTAAGGCTTACCGTGTCACACCTTCTATCGAAGGTTATACTCGATCGGTGCCGCTGAGCCGTGCAGAGTAATATGCGGAACCTGTTTCAAGGGTCTCTTCGCCGAAGATTGCGGCGTCCATAGCGTCGTGGACCGTGAACCGTGTGGTCTCAACCCTGATAACAGGATCAGGGCTGAGGCCGTCCGGCACGGCAACGGACAGGACTATCGCGGTCTCGTTGTCAATGATCATCGTTCCGGTCGCGGTAAGTGCCGCAGCCGAGCCGTGAATGGGCACTTCGGTTGCGGGCCTGCCGGTAAGCCGATGCGTCGTCGCAGTACCCCCGTGTGATCCCATCCGGAAGCCGAGCTTGCTGGCGAAGAATACCGGTTTCGACAGCATCCGGAGCGCACTGGCCGGATCGCCCTGGCCGATATCGTGCCGGCCGCGACCGTTTCGGAGGATGACCTCACCGTTCTCTTTGACGAGCCAGAAAAAGGGCGTGTGATACCAGTAATCGGCTTCGCCGATCTCGAAGGTACCGGCCATCATGAGGTGACCTGAGACGCCGAAGCCTCCGGTTCTCATCGGATCGACGAACATGCGTCCTCCGCGCTACCAATCGCACCTAGCAGGCCAGCGGTGCCGACGCGCAGACCTCAGCAGTCGATGCTGACCGGCTCTCTGCTGGTAGCATACCCGTTTCCCCCAGGGAAGCGGACTACCGCGCCGTTGGAGAGATAGGCTTTCGCGTAGGCCTGTGCCCGGAACTCGCCATAATAGGCCCCTTCGCATTCCCAGCTCTGGTTGTTCCAGCGCTTGGTCTCGTTTGCTCCAGCGAACCACCGTTCGCGCCATCCGGTAACGGGGAGCCATTGCCCGCGCCCGCTCGGACCGTTGAAATAGAACTCGAGCCGGATCCAGGATATAATCTCATCTATACCGACGCCATCTACGATGCATTCAACCCACGTGTCGAAATCCACGTACTTGTGCTCACCGCTTCTTGTCTCGGTAGCATTGTTGACGTCGCCTTGACAATCCGCCACGAATGGCTGGCGAGGAGAATGACCGGCCAGTCGGCTTGCCGTAAGCTGGACGCCCGTGACTGCGGCGGCGGCAGGCGCTATGGCAGCAATGCTGCCAGTTCCTATCACGGCAGCACTTGTAGAGATCGTGATGGTGCGGAGAATTCGTGAAGAAAGGATCATCGGTAAACCTTTCGTTGATCCTTAGCTCAGCCCCCTCGGCTCAGCCAAGTCGGGAGCCTTCTCGATCGCCGGCTTGACGATCACATCCTCGACTACGGACGGGCAGCCGACACGGCTCAGCACATGACGGTACGTAAGAAACCTGAAATAATCCCTAGTGTCCTGATCGGCGAACCAGCGCTCGACAAGGTTGAGCTAGGAGGAGCTGGTCGGGGTAAAGTGCAGCTGGAAACGGGGGATGGCGCAAAAGCCACTTGTGGATCTCAGGGATCTTGTGGGTGGCGTAGTTGTCTAGGACCAGCTGCAGGTCTGGATCGGCCGGTCTGAGTTCGTGCAAATGTAAGCCTCGCGCGGGTCTGCACCGATGGGGTGCACGCACGCCGCTCCGTGCACTTGCGCTACCGCCGGCAGCCAGCACGACGGTCTCGCGGTCACGCCGCGTGATTGTCTCATCGTCCCATCCCGTCCCGCGTATGTGCCCTACACGTGCAGACGCGCGCGTGCGCGTGAGATGAGACAAAGTGAAACAGTTTCGATGACCCGAACGGCAACCCCGTGTGACTCCCGATCACAGGTACAAAATGTGCACTAGGGCTGCCCGACGTCCAGCGGCAGGGAGGGTCCGTTCAGGCCTTTACCGAGCAGGTTCCGGCGCAGGAACGCGGCGATGCCGGTGGGGCCGGAGACGATCTGGATGACGGCGGCCAGGATCTGGTGCTCGAGCATGGCCGGCACCGGCGCGGCCGTCCCGGCGGGCTGCGCGGTCTTCCCGGCGGCGTCCTGGCCCGGCCGGCCCCGCTCCGGTACGGGGTCCCGTCCTGCGGGGTGCCTACGTTACTGCCGGGGTCCCTGCCGTCCGGGGTGCCCGCGGTGCCGCCGGCGTCCCCGCGGGCGTGGCCGCGGATCCGGTCGTGCTGTGCGCACAAGGTAAGGAGGTGCGCGCTGGCGCCCGGGTCCAGGTCGGCGGTCACCACCGGGATGATCATCGCGTCGTGCGCGACCGCCCGGTCCGCGTCGCCGTCCAGCCAGGCGCCGCCGTCGCTCGGCCCGGCCGAGGCGCCGGCCCGCTGGGCCGCCCACCCGGGCCGGGTACTCGGTGATCCACCGGTCCTGCAGCGCCGAGTCCTTATCCAGCGCGCACCGGTCGGGGAACCCGATACGGACCAGCTCCTTGGTCGGCTGCCCGGCCCGCTGCGGCAGCAGGTCAGAGGCCAGCAGCCGACGCATGCGGCGGTCTCGAAAATGCATCGTGATCTAGGTCACATTCGATGGCTACGGTTGAGGCCGAGGCTTTCCCTCGCTCAGACCGAGGGAAAGCCTACAGTTCGGAGCCATACAACTTGAGCCGGATCGTGGCCGGGCCGTCGTGCCGGGTACCGGTATCGCCAGGGCCTTTTAACGCTGTAGGAGTTGTGCCGGGCGCGCTTGACCACGCGCAGGAGCAGCTGGACATCGTTAAGGCTCAGGGCGCCCACTCCGGCTGCGTCACTCACCGCCGCCGATGTGAGTCGTATCGGAGTACGTACTCGCCGCCCAGGCGAATCTGGGCGCCTGCGACGAGGGGGGTCCGGACCCCGGGATGCAGCGTCGTAATGCTTCTCTCCCCGGGCAACTGGATCTCAGTACCATTCGCGGAATTGAGGTCGGTGATAAAGACCTGCCAGCCGTCTAGCTCCACGCGGGCGTGGATCCGGGACACCACGCCGGAGGCGCTGACCACCCGCAGTGGCCTGGCCCGGCCGTCGGCAACCGAGGCGTCCAGGATCGGCTCCCGGCCCATCACGTAATCGGCGTCAAGCTGACAGACGAACCCCTCGGCGAGGACGAGGACGCCGAGCGGCGGCCGCTTGCCTTTCTTTCGCACCTTCGTCAGCTGGTCGATCCCGATGCCGCACACGCAGCAGTAGCGCGCCTCCGGATCGTTGAAGTGCCCGTTCTTGCAGTCGACGCCCTCTACGGTCGGGGGGAGCCTTTCCGCGACACCGAGATCCTTCTCGTCCGGCGGTTCCGCGCCGAGCGGCAGCGGGTCATGCCGGGGCACATCACCGCCGGTCTGGCGACCCCGCATACCAGCCTGAAGCCGGATAAAGTGATCGAATCCAGGCAGAACGAGGCGAAGTGGTTTTTCAACGTACCAATCGGGGGGTCTTTCTATTGCTATGTCCGAATCTTCGAATTCGAAAATTATACCCTTCCCCATAAGCTTATGAGCAACCGCATAAGGGTCGTCGTCCGTTACATTACCCTGCTCATTCGATATGTTTCTTAGTGACATCGGAGTAAGAGCCAGCGAAGTAAGAAGATTTCGCTCGGAGACCGTGCAGTTCGCCCAGATCGGTCGATAGTACGCTAGCTCCAGATCTGCTTGCACCTTGGAAATTGCCCATTTAGCATGTTCGCTTTGTACTACTATACGATCTTCATCAAAGGCCGCATCTTGCTCAGCCCGAGTCCATGCATTAGAGCCAAGCATCTGCACAACAAGCGGATGGCCATTGGCAAAGTTAATTACTCGCTCAAGGGCCCCTGCGTCGAAACTTCCTCCAATAGAGGCGACTGGGTTTGTTAGAGCCGCTGTAGTTTCCTGTCGAGTTAGAGGGTTCAAGGGGCGATACTCCATGTGCACCGTACTATGCCCCCTCACCCTATCAGCTGCTCCTAGATCCGTGAGGCTGGGCAGACCGCTAAACACCATAGCAATAGGAAGATCCACCAACAGGAACGCTGCCCTAATAATCTTTTCGATTTCGCTATCTGCGAGAACCTGTAGCTCGTCAATAAATATGGCTAGTCCTGTACCATTTTGTTCTGACAACTTCACAAGGGCGGACAGCAACGTAACAAGCCGTTCATAAGAAGTGCTACCTTGGGCGTCTCTGAGATTAAGGCCGAATCCTATGATTCCAGCTGTTGCATTGATTCCCTGTACACCGGACAAGGCGCGTTTCAGCATATTCGGCCGCGGCAGCGATCGGTGAATATCAGTGAGTAGGTCCTCGATAGCAGTTGCGGTGTCTGAACTCGCTTCAGTGTAGCCGCATATCCAAAGCCGGCTACGAAGCCTGGCGCTTGCTTGCGTCAAGAGGCTGGTCTTTCCAAAACCGGAGGGTCCCAGGAAACAGATGGGGGACGTCTTAGCTCCCTTTAGGAGGTCATCGGCATGACGTTCAATAGCGCGAAGTTCGACAGTCCGCCCAACGAAGTACTCAGTTGGCCTTACAGATCCTGGGCTAAAGGGATTCACTCCCACCCGGTCATTTTACACTAAACCAAGATGAACTCGTAGAGACCGGGGGCGGTGACGTCGGCTGGTTGCCGGAGTATGACCAGGGTATGAGGTATGCGCGACAGGGCGGGTACGCGCCCGCCGCCGCGGCCAGCACCTCCCGCAACGGCGCGTCCGCGTCCGCCTCCGCGATCACGCCAGCCAGAACCGTCACGAAGCACAGCAAACACCCGCGCAACTCCGCAATCACGTATCACCGGCCCGCGTGTCGCGCCCGCCGCCCGGATGCAGGATGCATGCTGCGGGGCACCGCATTACGCTCGGCTCGTGTCTGGCCCGGGAGATCATGTGCTGGCGTGGACGGCGCAGGCCGTGGCGCCCGGCGCGCGGATCACCCAGACCGCCGGGCTGCGCGACGGCGGGAATCCGTGGCTGCTGCGGCTGGAGCGCGCCGGCCGGGAATACCGGGTCGTGCTCAAGACCGGGGATCCCGCCAGCGCCCGGGATCGGATGCAGCTGCGCACCCAGGTCGCGGCGCTGGCGCTGGCGCACGCTCGCGCCCCGGGTGATCGCCGCTGACCTGGCCGGCAGCCAGGCGGGCGCGCTGGCCATCGTGACCAGCGCGCTGCCGGGCAGCAGCACGATCCCCCGCGCGATGCCCGCCGGGCGGGCGCGCTCGCTGGGCGCGGTGGCGGCCGTGATCCACGCTGTCGCGCTGGCGCCGCAGCCGGACCTGCCGGTGCGCACCCGGCCGCTGCCCGGTGTGGATTTCGCCGCCTGGCGCCGCTCGGCGGGGACCACGCCGCTGCTGGCCCGGGCCGAACAGCGCCTCAGCGAGCTGCCGGTGCCCGGCGGCGCGACCGGGCTGGTGCACGGAGACCTGTGGCAGGGCGACACGCTGTGGTCAGGCGGCGTGTGCACCGGGGTGATCGACTGGGACTGCGCGGGCGCCGGGCCACCGGGCATCGACCTGGGCACGCTGCGCCTGGACGCGGCCCTCTACCACAGCCCGGACGCCGCCGGCCAGATCCTCGACGGCTGGCGCGAGGCAGCAGGCCGGCCGCCGGAGCACGTCGCCTACTGGGACCTCGTCGCGGCCCTGACCACGGTCGGCGACATGGCCGAGTGCATGCCGCCGCTGCTTGACCACCACCGCCCCGATCTTGGCGCGCGTATCCTCACCGCGCGCCGCGACGCGTTCCTGAACGCCGCACTGACCCAGCTCGGCTCCTGACACCGGCCGTGCAGGGGCGGCGGACAACAGCGTCCCGCCGCAGCCAGCAGAACAGACGCGAAAATCAAAGTCCTGACTCAGCGCGCCCGGCCCGGCGGCCACGCAGTGTGCATTCTCCCCGCTACACGATTTCCGACTACTTACGAATAGTGAGCTTAAATCTCGTCAACGTGTGGGTTCGAAACTGCCTCGCGTACGAACTGCGGTCGGTTAGGGATTGGGGGTAGCCAGGAACCCGAAATCCGTTCTATCATGGCTCCATGGCCGCCAGCCGAGTGCGAGCCAGATACGAGCGAAGGATGACCCTCAATGTCGGAGATGAACAAGCGAAACCTGGTCTATTTCGAACACTCGACCATGCGCGGACTCTATGACAGCATGGAAGAATGGCAGCAGGCCAACAACCGACGCCTCCTGTCTGTCAGCGTTCAGCCGGACGGCGGCAACTTCTGCTGCATTGCCCTTACAAACCCGACAGAGGTAGTTATCAGCAGTGCTGACGGAAAGCACGTGGCACTCGGGCGGGTCACTGGAGGATTCGCCTTGCGAGTAACCTCATAGCCTCCATGGGACCGGAAATGCTAAGACCCCAGCTCACGAGCCTAATTAACGGACTCGCGGCGAACTGGCTTATTAAGCTATGTAAAATTACGCGGCTCCGGGACTTTAACGGGATACTGGCGATAATGGATCCCGCTAGTCGGCGACAAAAGAACACGTAGGGCTTATTATAGACTCTCGACTTTCGGTACAGCAATTTCCGTACCAGTAACCAAATTGCCTACGTTATCGTATGATGATCCTTGTGGCGTTTGGAATTGAAAGCCTAGGAGAATCTGCCCACAGCGAACTATTCCGAGGTGCGACGAAACGACAACACCGTTGCTCTGCGTACACGTCGTTTTCCAGGCGCGGCTCTCGCCACATAGCCCGTTTAGCTACCAGAGATGCCGGAAACTGAATATGATGACGGCACGAGAGCGCAGTTTATTCCCTGACCCACTCCCCGAAGGAGTGCCGATCCTTTCTTGAATCGCCACTCTTAGGATTCCCCGGCGAGCTGGATGGCGGGCTCGACATTTGTGTTTGCGGATATTATTGTGGCGGGATACCAGTGCCCATCTGGTCCCTCCGCCAGCCCGACTGTCTGGACATTCAGATCGCCTCATCTGAGGCAGGTGTCACGCGCCAACCAAGGGCGATGGAAACTCTTGACATGCAGGACCGCACACAGACGACGTAGACCCATCCGCCTTCGCGTAGGGCGATCTTGTTGCGTAGGCCACTTCATCGCGCTCGTTGTCGGATTGCTCCCACCACACTGAGCCTGTGGGGTGGCGGCGACTAGAAGCGGCAGCTGCGGTCGCGATCGCTCGTGTGATCCAAATCACGATGCATTTTCTGAGTCGTCGCATCGCCTCCTCCAGCGCGTCGTGATAGCGCTGCGGCTGGGCCTGCATCCCATCTTCCGCGCGGATGTCTCTGCTCAGGACGCGGCCTTTCTGACCAGCTGGAACGCGTAATACGACGGTCCACATCCCGGGTGGCTAGCACCCTGCCAGATAGTGAGGGTGCCGCCTTTCTTGCGGCCCGGCTGGTCACCCGGGCCGGGGTGGCGGGCTGTGGCTGCGGATGATCCTCCCGGCGGGGCTGCGGGCTTGGCTGGTGCCGTCCGGGTGGACGGTCAGCGTCCAGCCGAGCTGGTGCAGCAGCACGTGATGATGCCAGTGACATTTGTCCTTGAGGTTGACCAGGCTGGTCGGGCCGCCGTCGGCGCGGTGGATCACGTGGTGCGGTTCGCACGCCGAGGCCGGCTGGTCGCAGCCGCCGGGGTACCCGCAGCCCTGATCCCGCAGCGCGACCAGCCGGCGCAGGTGGACCGGGATGTCGTCGGTCTGCCCGACATCCAAGGGCAGGGAGGGCCCGTTCAGGCCCTTGCCGAGCAGGGTGCGCCGGAGGAAGGAGGCGACCCCGCCGGGGCCGGAGACGATCTGGATGACGGCGGCCAGGATCTGGTGCTCGAGCATGGCCAGCACCTGCGCGGTGGTCCCGGCACCCGGCCCGGCGTCCCCGGTGGCGTCCCGGCACCCGGGCCCGGCCGGCCCGGCGGTGCTCGCGCCCGGCCCCGCCGTCCCGGCGGCCTGCCCGGCGCCGTCCTGGCCCGGCCCGTCCTGGCCGACGCCCGTGCTGTCCGGTGTGCCCGCGGCGTCGCCGGAGTCCGCGCCGTCGCAGGCGTGCCCGCGGATCCGCTCGTATTGCACGCACAAGGTGATCAGCTGCTCGACCGCACCGGGATCAATGTCGCCGACCACGACCGGGATGAGCATCGCGTCGCAGGCCACCGTCCGGGCCGCGTCGCCCTCCAGCCAGGCGCCGCCGTCGCTGGGACCGACGCTGGCGGCCGCCCGGGCCGCGGCCCACCGGGCCCGGTACGCCGCGATCCACCGGTCCTGCAGCACCGAGTCCTTATCCATCTCCACCAGGTCGGGGAACCCGATGTGGACCAGGGCCCTGGTGGGCTGCCCGGCCCGGGCCGGCACCAGGTTGGCGGCCAGCAGCCGCTTCATCGCCTCCTTCAGCGCGTCGTGGTATCGCTCGGGGCGGGTGCGCAGGTCGCCGGGCTGCGGCGCGGACAGCGCGTCGAGCACCGCGGTGACCATCGCGGCGCACTCCGGGGTGAGATCGCCGCGCAGCAGCCCGGCCCCGTCGATCGTCATGTCCAGGGACAGGCCGCGGTCCAGGTGCGGGTCCGGGCCGTCCGGGTCGGGCGGGGCGGTGTGGGACCGGATCTCGGCGTAGATCGCGGCCAGCTCCCGCAGCCGAGCCCCGGCCCGCGCCGCCATGACCAAGATCTCCTCCGCCTTCGGCCGGTACTCCCCGGGGATGTCCCGGGTCCACCGGGCCAGCTGCAGCGCCAGCGACTTGGGAACGACCTTCTCCCGCAGCCCGGCGCGCAGCACTGGATGGTCCCGGGCCAGCGCCCGCAGGGCCAGGTACTCCCCGGCCTGCCCCTTGGTCACGCCCAGCACGTTGACCGCCCAGGCGCGCAGCGTCCGCTGCCCGTCGGCCAGGTGCCCGTCCGTGGCGTCGAACGCGGCCAGCAGGCCGCTGCGCGCCGCGGCCAGCACCGCGTCGATGCGTTCCATCCCGGCCAGGCCCTCGCCGAGCTCGGCGGCGGGCAGCTCGGCCGCGTCCAGGTCGGCCAGCAGCCCCGCGGTGGTCTCCAGGATGTCCAGCAGCTCGCCGGCGCTGGCCGGGCTTGTCCCCGCGCTCACGTCTTGTCTCACCTCCCCCGAGGCACTCTTAAGACAATGCGTATGATTAGCTTGATGATCTTCCGGTCATCTTCCGTATCGTTTTCTAATCTGACTCTATCAGCTGCCTCTGACATTTTCGGGACGGGCACGCCGGGGTATTGGATTATTAAGCGTTTTCATCCTCCAGTCTCGTGGGCTGGAGGACGTGGATGGCTTTTGCGAGGGGCCTGGCAAGGTCGGCGGGCAGCTCCGGTGGCAGAGTGGGTTAGGTGACGGTTGCCGAGGTGATCACCGCGTTCGCGCGGGCATGGAACATCGAGGACGGCGATGAGCGGGTGCGGCTGCTTGCCGCCGCGTGCCTGCCTGATGCGGTCTTCGTCTCGCCTCAGGGGCACACGGCAGGGATCGGCGCGCTCAGTGCCGGCATCGCGGAGTTCCGCCGGGCGTTCCCGGCAGCCATCGTGAGTTTCGGCCATCCCGATGAGCACGGCGGCTTCGCGCGGGTCGCGTGGACGACGCAGTGGAACAACGGGCAGCCGCCGTTGACAGGTGAGGACTTCGCCCAGCTCGCAGCCGATGGGCGTATTCAGCTGCTCGTCTCCTTCGACGGCCTCGCATCAGCCAGCTAGTGAACTTTTCGTCTTGATCCGGCTGGTGTGTCCCATGGTGAGCGCTTTGTGCCGTGTTGCCGCTGAGACTGGAGAAGCGGAGGGATGCCGACCCGGCTCAGTTAACCTTGGCGTGTGTCACCGCGAGGGACGGCCGCCTACGAGGGCGTGACGGGGCTGCCGCCGCTGGTGGAACGTGCGGTCAGCGTGGCGCGGCGGGAGGGGTTCGCGAATTCGTGCCGGCCAGAACACGGGCGCCTGCTGTTCACGCTGGCCAGCGGGGCCGAGATGATCGGCGAGACCGGGACGGGCTGCGGGGTGGGCCTGGCCTGGCTGGCGTCGGGCGCGCCGCCGGGCGCTCGGCTGGTCAGCGTCGAAATCGACGCGCGGCGAGCCGCACTGGCGGCGGAGCTGTTCTCCGGCCTGCCGCAGGTGACCGTGATCCACGGCGACTGGCGGGAGATCTACCGGGAGGGACCGTTCGACCTGCTCGAGCTCGAAGCCGACGCGCACGGCAAGGGCGGCGGCGAGCGGGCCGACCCCGAGGTCCTGCTTCGGCCGGGCGGCACCGTGGTCATCGACGACCTGACCCCGGCCCGGGACTGGCCGCCGAGGTTCGGCGGCGGCATCGACGAGGCGCGGATGCACTGGCTCACCCACCCCGGCCTCGACGCGGCCGAGCTGCGGCTCGCCCCAGACCTGGCCGCGCTGGTGGCCACCCGCCGCTGGCCTGGCTAGGACGGGCGCGCCTGGGTAGGACGGGCGCGCCCTAAATGGCCGTCGCGGAGGTTCTCCGGTGCGCCGCGGCGGAACGCGATCTGGTCAAAGGTCGCGGCGCATCCCTGGCCGGTCGGCGACTGGGCGAGGAAGCCGACCCGCACTAGCTCATCGCGGTCCCCGCTGAGCCCGAAGTAGCGCAGCAGCCGCCACCAGGCGCCGTCTGCGGAGGCGTGGAAGGCCCAGGCCGCCCCGGACCGCGTGACCCGCAGCCACACGGTGCTTCCTTCCACCTCGTCGGAGTTGCAGTCGTCGGAGATCCCCCTGGTCACGACCGTGACCAGGGTCGGCCGCTGCTGCGGTGAATACTCGAAGCACAGCTTGGCCCACTGCCGCTCGCCGGCGTGCACCAGCAGCACCCCCGCGTCGTACACGCTGGCGAACTCGACGCTGACCCGCGCCGCGAGCGTGAAGTCGCCCGCCGGAGGCAGGCCCACCAGCCGGCCGGCGTCAGGGAGCGGCCCAGCCGGGCCCGCCGGGTCGACGAAGAGGTCCGTCCCGGCCTGCGCGGTAAGGATCAGCGCACCGTGCAGGACCCGGCACCCGGGCGGCGGGCTTCCCGCGGGCTCCAGCGGGAACGGCAGGTTGGGCAGTTTCAGCGCGGCCACCTGGGTAGTGTGCCACGGCCGCCGGGAACGCCGGACCCGGCTGCTAATCTCCGCTCATGCTTGAGCACATCGGCCTGCAGGTCCGGGACGTCGAGGCCGCACTCGATTTCTACCTGCGCGACCCCGGCGGGCACCACGTCGACGCCGTCCACCGCGGCTAGCCGGGCTGTCATGCGCTTCGCCGTCGACGTGCCGAACTTCGGCGATTTCGCCGACCCCCGCCTCGCCGCCGACCTGGCCCGGCGGGCCGAGGACGCCGGCTGGGACGGGCTGTTCGTCTGGGATCACGTCACGCACAGGAAGGCCATGCGCCGGCACATCGCCGACCCGTGGGTGCTGCTGACCGCGGCCGCGCTCGCGACCCAGCGGATCCGGCTGGGCACGATGATCACGCCGGTCGCGCGGCGCCGGGTGTCGAAGCTGGCCAGGGAGGTGACGACGCTGGACAGGCTCACCGGCGGCCGGATGATCCTGGGCGTCGGCCTCGGCGCTCCCGTCCAGGACGAGTTCGGCACCTTCGGCGAGACCACCAACCCGAGGGAACTGGGCGCGCGCCTGGACGAGGGCCTGGAGGCGCTGAACCTGCTGTGGTCAGGCGAGCCGGTGACGTTCCGGGGCGAGCACGTGGTCGTCGACGACGTGGTATTCCTGCCGACGCCCGTGCAGCGGCCCAGGGTGCCGGTGTGGGTGGGCGGTGAGTGGCCGGCCCGTCGGCCGATGCGCCGCGCGGCGCGCTGGGACGGCGCGGTTCCGCTGCTGCGGGACGACGGGGGAAAGCCGCGGCAGCCCGACGCCGCTACGGTCCGCGAGATTCACCAGTTCATAACGGACTGCCGCGCCGAAGCCGGGCTCGGTGCCGGACCGTTCGACCTCGTCATGTCCGGCACGAGCCCGGCCGAGCCGGCCGCCGCCGGGGACCTGGTCGGGCCGCTCGCGCAGGCCGGGGCGACCTGGTGGGCCGAATGCCTGTGGGACGACCTGGAGCACGCCGAGCCCATGGTGCGCCGGGTGGACCAGGGCCCGCCGCCGCGCTTACCGCCGCCGCGAGCGTCTGGCCAGCACCTGCGAGACCGCCAGGCTGGCGCCGACCCGCAGAGCGGCGCGACCGGCGCGGGCGGCGCGACCGGCGCGGCCGACACGACCGGCGCTGACCGCGGTCGCGGCACGGTTGCGTGGTGCCGTGCCAGCGCCCCGGTGCCGCCGGCGCAGCGCCTGCAGCGGCGACCTGAACCCGGCCACCTCGGCCTGGGCCTGCCCCGGCAGGTGCGCGGGCTCGAGCTCGCTGCGCAGCCGGTCGACGTGAGCGAGGATCTCGCCGCGCAGCGGCCAGCCCTCCGGGCGTTCGGCCGGGTCGGTCTGCAGCAGGTCCGCCAGCTTGTCCTGCTGGCGCTGGGCCTCCTCCAGGTGGTCGGCAAGCTCTGCCACCGCGGGCGGCTCGCCGGGTTCGCTCAGGGAGCCGGGCGCGTCCGGGTCGGCGTCGACGACCTGCCCGTAGGCGCGGACCGCGGCGGACAGCTCGGCCAGCATGGCGCCGAGCCTGGCGCGGGTCTCCGCCTCCTTGACCGGGCTGTGCTCGCTGTCCAGCCAGGCGCTGTCGGCGACCGAGCGAGCCAGCACCCGCATGTCCGTAGTGGCGCGTTCCAGCGTGTTGAGGCTGTCGCGCAAGCCGGCCGCCGGGTTGCCGACCCTGAGCCGCTTGGGGTTCAGCCGCACGCTCTCCTCGGCCTGGCTGAGCGCGTCGTCCACCCGCTGGATCTCCTCGCGCAGGGCCCGGGTCTTGTCCAGCCACTCGGCCGCTCGCCGCGGGTCGGGCGGGTCGGCCAGAGACAGGCCATCCGCCATCTGCCCGAGGAGGTCGCTCATCTGCCGGGTCAGGTCGCCGATCGCGTCCTTGGCCGGCTGCACCCGCATCGGCGCGAAGAGCAGGCCCGCGGCCAGGCCCGCCGCGGCGCCGACCAGCGTCTCGGTGACCCGGGTGGTGGCGTACGCGTGCGTGTCCACGGAGAAGATCAGCATCGCGCTGATCGGCACCTCGAGGGTATCCTCGCGCAGGCGGAGGATGAGGCCGAGCGTGAGCGCGCCCGCGATGAGCAGGCCGAGCACCCACCAGCTGAACGGGACGTACGCGGCGACCGCGACGGCGGCCAGCACGCCCGCGGTGACCCCCACGACCCGCTGGATGGCGGCGCGGATCGTGTGGTACAGGGTCGCCTGCGCCACGAGCAGCGCGGCTAGCGGCGCGAGAACGTCGCGTGGCGACCCGCCGGGCAATTGCAGCGAGAGCAGGTACGCGAAAACCGCGGTCAGGGTCAGCCTGGTGACGTACACCGCGGCCGGCTGCGCGCGCCTGCGGACCAGGGTGAGCTGCTCGGCCTGGTGCCTGGCGACCGCCAGGGCCGCTTCGCTGACGCTCTCGCCGTTGACCTTACGGCCCGGGAAACCTTTCATGAGCTGCATTTTCTTGGTCGACATGTGGTCGAGATGGGTCGAGGTGGCCGGGATGCCTGAGCTGCTCTCACCGAGAGCAAAAAACCTCTCAGTAGAGGTAACGCGTGTCCCAGGCGCCTATTCCCGCCGCACCCCAGAACCCCGCCGCACCCCAGAACCCCGCCGCAGCCCAGAACCCCGCCGCAGCCCAGAACCCCGCCGCAGCCCAGAACCCCGCCGCAGCCCAGAACCCCGCCGCACCCCAGAACCCCGCCGCAGCCCAGAACCCCGCCGCAGCCCAGAACCCCCCGCGCCCGCCCCGCCGCAGCCCAGAACCCCGCCGCAGCCCAGAACCCCGCCGCACCACGGAACCAAGCTCCACGGAACCGGCCAGGATCACGACGGGGACGATGGTCAGGACCGCCAGCGCCCGCGGCAGGCCGAACCACTGGGCGGCCAACCCCACCGCCAGCGGCCCGAGTCCGCCGACCATCCCGGCCGCGCTGCTCAGCGTCACGGCGACCGAACTGCGCCCGGGCAGGCTCCCGTACAGGCGAGCCTGGAGCAACGGGTACCACGGCGCGGTAGCCGCGCTCAGCGCGGCCAGGATGACCAGCTTCGCCGCCAGCCCCGGCGCAAGCAGGAACCCCGGGTAGAGCAGCGCGGCGGCGACCGCGCTGACCCGCAGGACAGTCAGGTCGAAGACCGCGGCGCGCTCCAGGACGAAGACCAGCACGGCGTCCCCGGCCAGGGCGGAGCCGAGGCGGACGGCGATGGCCAGCGCGGCGACCTCCGGCCGCAGGTGCACCACGTCCACCAGGTACAGCGCGAGGAACCCGGTGAGCACGTCGACCAGCAGGTCGGCGACGATCAGCAGCCAGAGCCAGCGCAGCGCGGCCCAGTTCCGCAGCGCGCTCCCAAGCTCGCGGGCCCAATGGCCCGCGGGTTCCCGACGCTCCTCAACGACAGCCGGGCGCGGATCCCGCAGGCAGGTGCCGACCCACGCGACCAAGGCCAGCCCGGCCAGGATCAGGTAGGCGGCCCGCCAGCCGCCCCCGGCGGCCAGGACCGCGGTGAGCAGCAACGGCCCGGCCACCGCGCCCGCCGACCCGGCCAGGTCCCAGCGCGCCATCACCTGGGCCTGCCGGTCCGGCCAGGCGTCCATCAGCGTGGCCTGGGTCAGCGACACGAACGCGCCCGAGGCCGGGTAGAAGGCGGTGACGGCGCACAGCAGCACGACGAACGACCGCGCACCGGCGACGGCCGCCAGGGAGAGGATGAAGAGGATCCCGCCGGCGAGCACGGCCAGCCGACGGCGCCGGCCATCACCGGCCAGGGTGCCGAGCGGCAGTTCGACCAGCCCGCCGACCAGCAGCGGCACCGAGGCGAGCAGCCCGATCTGCGCGTAGCTCAGCCCCAGGTCATGCCGGATCAGCGGCAGCGCGGCGCCCTTGACGCCGTCGACAAGCTCGTCGGCCAGTTCGACCGCGAGCGCGACGGCCAGGGCGGAAACCGCAGGCGTTCAGCGTCAATAAAAACCCATACCGGCCATGCTACGGCCAACCCGCCGCTCGGGGAACGCAGGGCGCGGGACGATCACCACCGCCGTTCGGGAGAAAAAGAAAAATATGCCCGAACGGTCTGTGTGCTACGGCCAGGTGCACGCATCCCTCAGCTGCGGTTCACCACACGCCACACCAGACGCAGGCCGGACCAGTCGTCGTCGATGGCGGCGACCTTGACGTCGACGAGCCCGATCGGAAGCGCACGCTCGCGGATGACGGTGTTGGTGATGTCGCTGCGATGGCCGCCGGCCCGGCGCGGCCACGCGACCCAGAGCGCCCCCGCCGGGAAGATGCGCCGCGAGAGGCCGTCGAGCCGCGCGGCCAGGTCTGCGGACGCGGTGAAGAACGCGATGATCAGGTCGGCGGGTCCGTCAGCGCCGGCGTCGACCAGGCCTGCGGCGGGTCGGCCAGGTCCCAGCCAGGCGGAGGGGCATCGAGGTAAACCCGCTGCCCCGCCCTGATCCCGAGCTTGGCGGCCTGCGACGCTGGTGTCACACAAAGAAGGATGCCATGTTCGAGAGCACGAGGGCGTTCAGCGGGTTCTCCGTCGACCACCTGGAGCCGGCCAGGAGGTTCTACGGCGAGACGCTCGGCCTGAAGACCTGAGTGGACCACGGGCTGCTCTCCATACCACGCAAGGAACCCGCCGCGCAAGGGGGCTGCCAGCCAGGTTTGGCTAGGGCTACCCGGTGGAGGCAAAATGGGGGCTGACCGGCCTGCGGTAGCCCAGCATGCTGCGTAAATATACTCAGTATGCTACCCAGTAAGAACCTGTCGTGAGCGTCAGGCATGCCCTGCTCGCGCTGCTCAGCGAGGGCCCCAAGTACGGCCTCCAGCTGCGCGAGGAGTTCGAGGCGCGGACCGGCGAAGTCTGGCCGCTGAACGTCGGGCAGGTCTACACCACGCTGCAGCGCCTCGAGCGCGACGGGCTGGCCGAATCCGATGACGCGGACTCCGAGGGCCCGCAGCGCCGCTTCCGCATCACCGCGGCCGGCCGCGAGGAGCTAGCCGGCTGGCTGCGCACGCCGCCGCAAGCAGCAACACCGCCTCGTGACGAGCTGGTGATGAAGATCCTGGTGGCGTTGCGGGTGCCGGGAACCGACGTGCCCGGGGTGATCCAGGCGCACCGCCGGTACCTGGTTCAGCTGATGCAGCAGTGGACGCGGATCAAGGAAGCGGCCGCAGAGTCCGACCTCGGCCTGGACCCTTCAACCCTGGCCGTGGACGCGGAGCTGTTCCGGCTCGATTCGGTGATCCGCTGGCTCGACTCCGCGGACGGCCGCATCAGGCGTGCGGCCCGCGCAGAGCAAGAGGAATCCGCACGGTTCCAGGAAACAGGGCCCGTTGTCAAACTACGAATCAGGACGGGGGTCACGCGATGAGCGTGCTCGAAATGCGAGATGTGTCGCGGGTATACGGCCAGGGGGCCAACGAGGTCCATGCGCTGGCCGGCATCAACCTGCGGGTCGACGCGGGCGCGATGGTGGCGGTGATGGGGCCGAGCGGCTCGGGCAAGTCCACCCTGCTGACCATTGCCGGGAGCCTGGAGGAGCCGTCCGGCGGTGAGGTCCGGGTCTTGGGGCAGGACCTGACCAAGATGTCACGCAACGCCAAGGCGCGGCTGCGGCGCCGCTCCATCGGTTTCGTGTTCCAGGATTTCAACCTCCTGCCCGGGCTGACGGCGGCGGAGAACGTTGCGCTGCCGCTCGAGCTCGACGGCACGCCGGCGCGGAAGGCGCGCCTGGCCAGCCTGCGCTCCCTTGAGGGGCTTGGCCTGGGCGACCGGGCCTCGAACTTCCCCGACCAGCTGTCGGGCGGCGAGCGGCAGCGCGTGGCCATCGCGCGTGCCGTGGTCGGCGAGCACCAGCTGCTGCTGGCCGACGAGCCCAGTGGCGCGCTGGACACGGCCAACGGCGAGGCGGTCATGCGCCTCATCCACGCCGCGTGCCAGCGGGGGATGGCCGCGGTCGTGGTCACCCACGACGCGCAGCTGGCCGCGTGGGCGGACCGGGTGGTGTTCCTGCGGGACGGGCGGGTCACCGACCAGACCGTGCCGCCGGCCGGCCCGGAATCCCTGCTCGGCCGGACGGGGCAGATCCGATGAGCGCGACGACCGCAGAGCGCCCGGTCCAGGCGGGACCCGACAACGGGGGCGTTCCCGCCCGGCGGGCCGTGATGCGCTGGGCGCTGCGGATGTTCCGCCGCGAGTGGCGCCAGCAGCTGCTGGTCCTCGCGCTCATCACCGCGGCGGTCGCCGCCATCGTGATCGGGGCCGCGGTCGCCACGACCACGCCGGCCCCGGCCAACAGCGGGTTCGGCACCGCGCAGGATCTCGCTACGTTCTACGGGCCCGACTCGCACCTGGCGTCCCAGATCGCCTCGCTGGAGCACCGCTTCGGCCGGGTCGACGTCATCGAGAACGAGACGTTCGCCATCCCCGGCTCGATCAACAGCTACGACCTGCGCGCCCAGAACCCGCAAGGCCCGTTCGGACAGCCGATGCTCTCCCTGCTCAGCGGGCACTACCCGACCGCGCCGGACCAAGTAGCTGTCACACCCGGCGTGGCCTCCGCGTTCAACCTTCACATCGGTTCGGTCTGGCGCCAGGACGGCGTGGCGCGCCAGGTGGTCGGCACCGTCCAGAACCCGCAGAGCCTGCTCGACGAGTTTGCCCTCGTGCCGCCCGGCCAGGTGACCGCCCCGACGCAGGTGACGGTCCTGTTCGACGCGCCCGGGGTGCAGCCCTCCTCGATCGGGCCGAACGTCGAGTCCCGGCAGTCGGCGGCGAGCAGCAACCCGATCAACCCCGTGACCATCGTGCTCGCCGTGGCCGCGGTCGGCATGCTCCTCATCGCGCTGGTGGCGGTGGGCGGCTTCACGGTGCTCGCGCAGCGCAGGCTGCGCGCGCTCGGGATGCTCGGCGCGCTGGGCGCCACGGACCAGCGCATCCGGCTCGTGGTACGGACCAACGGGGTCATCGTGGGTGTCGTCGGCGCGGTGGCCGGGTTCGTGCTGGGCCTGGTGGCCTGGCTGGCGTACCGGCCTACCGCCGAGTCCGACGCCCACCACCTGATCGGCACGTTCGCGCTGCCGTGGGTGGTGATCGGCCCGGCGATGGCGCTGGCCGTCGTGGCCACGTACTTCGCCTCCTCGCGCCCGGCCCGCGCCATCACCAGGCTCTCGACCGTGGCGGCCCTGTCCGGGCGCCCCGCTGCCGCCCAAGCAGGTCCACCGCTCGGCGATCCCCGGCATCGTGCTCCTGGTCGTCGCCGGTTTCGCGTTGTCCTACGCCGGCAGCCAAAGCAGCGGCGGGGGAGCGATCGAGGTCCTGGGCGGCCTGATCTGCCCTGGTCGTCGGGGCTGATCCTGCTGGCCCCCTTGTTCCTGAGCGTGCTGGCCAGGTTCGCCGGGCACACGCCGATCGCCGCGCGCCTGGCCCTGCGGGACCTGGGCCGCTACCGGGCCCGTTCGGGTTCCGCGCTCGCCGCCATCAGCCTCGGCGTGATGATCGCCGTGCTGACCTGCGTCCTGACCGCGGGCCGGTACGGGAACGTGCTTGACTACGCCGGGCCGAACCTGTCCAGCAACCAGCTCATCGTCTACGCGCCGGGCAACGGTCCTGGCTTCGGTCCCGGTGACCAGCCCGGGCCGGGGGCGGGCAGCCCGCAGTCCTGGTCGGCGACGGCGCACGGCATCGCGTCCGGGCTGGGGTCCAGCGACGTCATCGAGCTCGAGTCGACCAGCGCCACGCTCCAGCACGCCGCGCCGGGCCGGTCGTGGTCCGGGCCGGTCTACGTCGCGACCCCGCAGCTCCTGGCCGCCTTCGGGATCAAGGCGTCCCAGGTCAACCCGGACGCCGACATCCTGACCATGCGCCCCGGGCTGTCCGGCATGTCGCTGATGCAGATCGTCTACGGGAACTACTTCGGCCCCCAGGGCGGGCCGGGCGGCCAGCAGAACTCGTTCGCCTGCCCGAAGAGCGAGTGCCTGGCCAACCCGGTGATCGAGGAGGCCGGCACCCTGCCGTCCGGCACGTCGGCCCCCAACACGGTGATCACCGAGCACGCCGTCCAGGCACTAGCCCTACAGGGCAGCCTCACCGTCGCCGGGTACCTCATCCAGGCCCCGCACGGCCTGACCTCCGCGCAGATCACCAGCGCCAGGCTCACCGCGGCCGCGAAGGGCATGAGCATAGAAACCAGGTCGAGCGCCCCGTCGTCCGCGGAGATCCTCACCTATGCCACCGTGTTCGGCATCGCGCTCGCGCTGGGCATCCTGGCCATGTCGATCGGCCTGATCCGCAGCGAGTCCGCCGCTGCCCTGCGGACCCTGACCGCCACCGGAGCGTCGGGCGCGACCAGGCGCACGATCACCGCGGTCACCGCCGGGGCGCTGGCGCTGGCCGGGGCGGTGCTCGGCACGGCGGTGGCGTACATCGGCGCCATCGCCTTTTCCTGGGACAACAAGCTCGACGGCCTCGGGGAACTGCGCAACGTGCCGACGACCAACCTGCTGTTCATTCTGGTCGGCATGCCGCTCATCGCGGCGGTGGTCAGCTGGCTGCTGGCCGGGCGCGAGCCGTCGGCGATCGCGAGGCAGCCCCTCGAATAGGCACCAACCCGCGGCGGCGGTTACTGGCGCAGGCCGGGCACGGCGTGCATGCCCTTGTCCGTCTCCTTGCGCTCCAGGATCTCGGCCGCGCCGCGGACCACGCACCGCAGCGGGTCCTCGACGACGACGGCGCCGATACCGCCGGCAATCTCGATCCGGTTGGCCAGCCCGGGCAGCAACGCGCCGCCGCCGGCCAGCCGGATCTTGCCGCGTACGACGTCCTCGGCGAGGCCCGCCGGGATATCGGACAGCATCTCGTGGACCGCCGTGGCGATCGCCGTCACGGTCGGCTCGAGCGCGGCCGCCACCAGGCTGCCCGGGACGTACTCGGTCCGCGGGGACCGGTGCGCGACGTCCAGGCCGACCACTTCCTCCCAGCTGTCCGTCCCGCCGCTGACCCCCAGCGTGATCTTGAGCTGCCGGGCGGCGCGCTGGCTGATGATCAGGCTCAGCTCGTTCCGCACCGCCTGCGTGATCGCCTCGTCCATGGTGTTGCCCGCCTTGCGCAGCGACTGCGCGCGGACCACCCGCCAGCCGGCCACGGTCGCGATCTCCGTGGTCCCGCCGCCGATGTCGACCACGAAACCGCCCGCCCCGCCGGTCAGGTCGAATCCGGCGCCGGCCGCCGCGGCCACCGGCTCGTCGATCAGCCGCACGTTGTACCGGGGACGCCGCACGCTCAGCGCCGCGATGATCGACCGGCGCTCCACCGGAGTGGCGCCGCTGGGCACGCAGACCAGGGCGTTGCCCCGCAGCAGGCCGCCCGCGCGGCGCGCCTTGCGCAAGAACCTGTGCAGCATCTCGGCGGCGGCGTCCAGGTCGGCGATCACCCCGTCGCGCAGCGGGTGGATGACCTCGATGTCCTGCGGTTCCTTGTCCGCCAGCGCGTCCGCGGCGGAGCCGACCGCGGCCACCTTGCCGACGGAGGTGTCGATCGCGATGGCGGTAGGCTCCTCGAGCACAATGCCGCGCCCTGCCACCCAGACGAGCGTGTTGACCGTGCCGAGGTCGATCGCCACGCTACCGCGGAGGCGCATGTTGCTCCCCTCTGCCCAACGTGACGCTCGTTATTCCCAGTACCATGCTGGAGGCTCGTCCCGACACGTGCCGGGGGATAAGCGTACAGCGGGTGTTCAGAACAGGCGAGTTGGCAGATCCTGATGATCGAATGAGATCCATTGGGTCCGATTGTGGGTCGTGTTTGGTCGTCGGGGCGGTGGAGGGAGTACTCGATGCGGGTGGCGAGGCTCACGGGTGTGCTGGTCGGTATCTGCGCGCTCGGCGCGGCGGCCGCCGCGGCTGCGCCGGCAGGCGCGACCGCGGCCGTGCGCACGGCCGAGCGTAGTTCGGTCCTGGCCGGTGTCACCGTCCGGCCTGGGGTGATGCATATCGGCCGCGCCCGGGCGATCCCCCCCACGACGGCCGACTGCGAGCAAGAATACAAGGTCGCCTGCTACGAACCTGACCAAATCCGGCTTGCCTACGATCTCCCCGCGCTCTACGCAATGGGGGTGGACGGCAAGGGCACCACGATCGTCATCGTCGACTCGTTCGGCTCGCCGACGATCAGGAACGACCTGAGCGTGTTCGACAAGACGTTCGGCCTGCCCGCGCCGCCCAAGTTCAGCATCATCACGCCCGCGGGGCGGCCGCCCGCCTACGACCCGGGCAATTCCGACATGGTGGGCTGGGCGGGCGAGACCACGCTGGACGTGGAGTACGCGCACGTGATCGCCCCCGACGCCAGCATCGTGCTGGTCGAGACGCCGATCTCGGAGACCGAGGGAACGCACGGCTTCCCGCAGATCGTCACGGCCGAGGAGTACGTGCTGAAGCACCACATCGGCGACGTGATCAGCCAGAGCTTCAGCGCCACCGAGGAGACCTTCCCCGACGCGGCCGCCGTCGACAAGCTCAGGAGCGCCTACCTGCTGGCCGACCAGGACAAGGTCACCGTGCTCGCGGCCTCGGGCGACTCGGGCGCCGCCGACTTCAAACAGAATCAGACGACCTATTACACGTCCCGGGTGACCTCCTGGCCGGACAGCGACCCGCTGGTCACCGCGGTCGGCGGGACGCAACTGCACTTCAACTCCCACGGCGACCCGACGGCGCCCACCGCCTGGAACGACACCTACGACAAGGCCGCGAACGTGTTCGCCGACGGCAACGCCGGCCCGAACCCGCTGGCCAGCGGCGGCGGCCTGTCGATCTTCTTCACCCGCCCCTCGTACCAGGACGGCGTGCAGGCCGTCGTGGGCGACCGCCGCGGCGTGCCGGACATCTCGATGAGCGCCGCGTGCGACGGGTCCGTGGACACCTACGGCACCTTCGGCGGCCAGGCGGCGGGCTGGACCCCGACGTGCGGCACCAGCGAGGCCACCCCGCTGTTCGCGGGGATCGTCGCGCTCGCCGACCAGATGGCGGGGCATTCGCTCGGGCTGATCAACCCGGCCCTTTACACGCTGGCGGCGGAGGGCGCCGCGGGCATCGTCCCGGTGACCACGGGTAACAATACCGTCTCGTTCACTCAGGGCGGCGGCAAGCACACCGTGCGTGGTTTCACTGCGGGGAAGGGCTATGACCTGGTCACGGGCGTGGGGACCGTGAACGCCCTGTTCTTCGTCCCCGAACTCGCCGTGCTGGCTGGTCACTGACAAGCCGTTTTATCCGAACGAACGGTGGTACCTCCTATGGAGGAAGGTATACTTGTTACAGATAGTCACTTCTGTTTCACAGGGAGCGTTCGGAATGTGGGGGAAGCGCGGCAAGCGGGGTACGAAGCTGTCCCGGCAGCTCGCGCTCGGGCTGCTCGAGGACGCGATGGGCCGGGTGCAGGACTCCGGCGACCAGCCCGCAGAAACCCCTAAGGTCCCCGCCCCCCGCCGCGGCGGGCTGATCCCGGCCCGGCTGGCCAAGCTCGGCCGACGGCGGTCCGCGTAATCCTCCGGTGCCGTAGCCTCGTAAGAGAATTCTCGGCGAGAATCGGTAATCTGCAGCGGGCATTCAGCTACTCACCAGCTTCATGGTGCTCACTGGAGGGATAACCGGAGCCCACAGTAAAGAGGCCTGATACAGATGCAGGATTACAGCGGGTACGGCCAGCCGCCGTTCGGCGGCTACGGAGCGACCGCCCCCCTTCCGCCGCCACCTCCGCCGCGGCGGCCCAGGCGCCGGATCGGCCTGCTCAGCTACCTGGCCGTGGCGCTGGCGGCCGGAGCCCTCGGCGCGGGCACGGTCGTCGCCCTCTACCACCCGGCGTCCAGCAGCACCGCGGCGCCCGCGCCCACCAGCCAGGGGCTCGCCCCGCAGGCCCCCGCGCCGCTGCCCAGCACGGCGGTACCGCAGCCGAGCGCCGCGCCGAGCACCAGCACCGGCGTGCAAGGGGTCGTCAACAAGGTCGAGCCCGGGCTCGTGATCATCAACACCGCGCTCCAGTACAACAGCGAGCAGGCCGCGGGCACCGGCATGGTGATCAACTCCGACGGCCTCGTGCTGACCAACAACCACGTCATCGAGGATTCGACCAGGATCACCGCCACGGTGGTGTCCACCGGCCGGACCTACCAGGCGCGGATGGTCGGTTACGACGTCACCGGCGACGTCGCGCTGATCCAGCTGGAGAACGCGTCCGGCCTGCGCACCGTCCCGATCGGCGACTCGGCCACGGTCAAGACCGGCCAGTCGGTGGTGGCCATGGGCAACGCCGAAGGCCAGAGCATGATCGTCCCGGCCTCCGGGCAGATCACCGCGCTGAACCAGACCATCACCGCGACCGACCAGGGCGGCTCGATCCAATCAGAGACCTTGCACGGGATGATCGAGACGAACGCGGACATCGTCTCCGGCGACTCCGGCGGCCCGCTCGCGACCACCGCGGGCCAGGTCATCGGGATGGACACCGCGGGCAACGACGTGCGCTTCCAGTCGCAGTCGGCGGCCGGCTTCGCGATCCCGATCGACACCGCGCTGGGGATCGCCAGGCAGATCGCCGCGGGCCAGGCCAGCTCGACCATCACGATCGGCTACCCGCCCTTCATCGGGATCTACGTCGCGCAGGGATCGAACGCCAGCCCGCAGGCGCAGGCCCAGGAGCAGACGGGCGGCAACGGCGGCTACGGCGGCTATGGAGGTTACGGCGGCTACGGCAGCGGATACGCCGGCGGCTCGGGCTGCGTCAGCAGCGACGTCAACCTGGGCGTCCCCTCGAGCATCGCCAACGTCAGCTCGGGCACCCTGATCCTCGGGGTCATCTGCACCAGCCCGGCCGCGGGCGCGGGGATGACCGCCGGGTCGGTCATCACCGCCATAAACGGGCAGGCCATCGGCTCCCCGCAGGACCTGGCCAGCGTCCTGTCGAAGTACCGGCCAGGCAACACCGTCGCCGTCACCTGGGTCAGCCCCTCCGGCCAGCGCACGACGAGCAGCATCCACCTCGCCTCGGGGCCGCCCCTGTAACCAGGCTTGCGCCGCACCCGTCCCCCTGGTCCCCTGCCCTTGATGTCGCCTCGGCGCCGTGCTTGAATCAGCCGTTGCCGAACGCGAGGACACATGAACCGACGCGATGACGCCCGGGACGTCAGCCCGGCTGAAGCCCAGGTCAAAAAGGGAGACAGCCTGCGCGGGCAGCGGCGGGAGGCGGAGGCCGAGACCGCCTACCGGGAGGCCATCGCACTTGACCCCTGGCTGACTCGCGCCCACTCCGGCCTCGGCCAGGTCCTGTGGGACGTGGGCCGCTTCTCGGAGTCCGAGGCCGCCTTCCGTGAGGCGATCCGCCTGGACCCCGCCGACGCCGACTCGCACGTCAACCTCGGCATGGTCCTGCGCCGGACCCTGCGGGGTGAGCAGGCCGAGGCCGCCTTCCGCGAGGCGATCCGCGTGGACCCCGCCAACGCGGGCGCGCACGTCAACCTCGGCGTGTTCCTGCGCGATACCAGGCGGCCCGACGAGGCCGAGGCCGCCTTCCGTGAGGCGGTCCGCCTCGACCCCACCCAGACCAGGGCACGAGACAACATCGCCATGCTCGAGCGCGCCCGGCAGCGGTCCTCCTGGCTCGGGAGTCTCCGGCGAACGCGCCGCCCGCACCCATAAGGGACGGCCTCAGGGGTTAACGCTTCCCGGCGATGGCGGCGTCTTCGAGGCTGATGCCGTCGGGGCCGATGCTGAAATGGCGCATGGCCGGGTCGTGGCTGCTGGCCCTGGTCTTGACGACGGCCAGGGACCGGCTCAGGGTGCCGTGCTCGCGGTAGTTGCTGAGCGCGATCACGTTGTCGGCCAGGTGGGAGACCGCGAACTCGGACAGCCTGCCCGCGCTGAACAGGTCGGCTGTCTCGAAGGTGATCAGGAGGCTGATGCCCTGCCGGGAGAACCGCTGGGCCAGGGAGTACATGAACTCGCGGAAGCGGGTGTCGTCCACGGCCGCCATCTGCAGATCCATCAGGCTGTCGATGACCACCCGGCTCGCCTGGGCG
The DNA here is from genome assembly GCA_963847965.1 of uncultured Actinomycetes bacterium. GTDB lineage: Bacteria > Actinomycetota > Actinomycetes > Streptosporangiales > Streptosporangiaceae > Palsa-504. The sequence goes on along the minus strand of CAWKCG010000039.1, from coordinate 52,322 downwards.
CGTTCGACGGCCTGCAGCAGGTCATGCACCCATTCGTCGATGTGGATATCGACCGGCGAGCGGTACATGACGTCGACGTCCGGGTGGATGAGCGGCCAGCCCAGGCCGCCAAGCATCCTGGCCAGCTGCGTGGGGTTCTCCTGGAGGGTGGCGATGACGCCGCGCTCACCGCGCTGTGCTCCGCCGTAGATGAACTGCAGTGCCATGATCGTCTTGCCCGAGCCGGAGGGGCCCGCGATCATCGTGGCCGAACCAGGCCACAGCCCGCCGCCCAGCATCTCGTCCAGCGCGGCGGCACCGATGGTGATCCGCTTGTCACCGAGCAGGTAATCGGCGGCGGTGGGGATGTCGGCCAGCCTGGGGAACAGCCGCAGGCCCTGGGTGGTGAGCCGGTAACCGTGCTGGCCGGACCGGAAGCCGCTGCCGCGCAGCTTCCTGACGTGCAGGAACCGGTGCTCCCGCTGACCCAGGGGAACGGCGGTCAGCTCGACGATCGCATCGGCCACGGCGAATTCGGGCGAGGTCGCCACCTCGGCGGATTCGTACTCGCCGACCCACAGCGACGCGCCGGGGAAGGCGCTCAGCCGCCCGGCCAGCTCGTGCAGGAACCGGCGGAACCCCGCGTCACCGTCGCCCACGGCGTGCAGGGCCTTGAAGCTGTCGATGACCACCAGCCCCGGGCGCCGCTCCCTGAGCACCGCGACGACGTGATCGCCCACCCCGGCGAGGCCGGCGCGGATGGCCACCTGGCCCAGGTCCTCATAGAACACCGACGTGCCGACGGCGGCGGCATCGAAGAAATCCAGGGTCTGGCCGAAGCGGATGATCTTGTCCAGCGGCTCGGACAGGGTGGAGAAATACACCGCGGGCCGGTCCGGGCGAGCGTTGTGAAAGGTGTACTGCTCGGCCATGATCGACTTGCCGGTGCCCGGCAGCCCCATGATGATGCTGATCCCGTTGCCGGGCAGGCCGCCGCCCAGGACCTCATCGAGCGGCTGGTGTCCGCTGCGCAGGCGGTCGGCGTTCATCAACTGCTCCGGCCGGCCAGCAGGGCGCTGGACCGGAGCAGGTCCCGGACCGTGGACACCAGCTGCAGGGGATCGATGGGCTTGCGCAGGAAGGCGTCGGCGCCCGCGTCCATCGCCGCGTCCATGGCCTCCACCGCCGACACCACCACGATCGCCGCCCTGTCTTGCTCGCGGAAGAAGCGGCACAGCTCCAGCCCGGCGCCCCCGGAGATGAGCACCTCGACGATCACCACCGCGGGATCAGCCGCGGCGAACGCCTCCCGGGCGGCGCTCTCCGACAGCGTCACCTCGACCTTGAACCCCTCGGTCTTGAGGAAGTACTCCTCGAATTCGGCGGCGTAGGGGTTGGACTCGGCCAGCTGGATCAGCAGCCGGGGCGCGGGTCCCGGCGCGGCATCGACGAGCGGCTCCCTGGTTTCGATCCGCTCGGCCAGCACGCGGTGCGCGTCGGCCGCGCTGGCCCCCTCGCTCATCTGCGCGCGGACGAACCTCAGCTGCTCCACCTGCTGCCGGGTGTACAGCCGGTGGCCGCTGGCGTTGCGGGCGGGCAGCACCTGCCCGTACCTGTCCTCCCAGGTCCGCAGCGTAGCCACCGGGACATCCAGCATCCTGGCCACCGCGCTGATGCTGTAGACCGGGCGCCCCCCAGCCGCTGGCGCATCGGAATGGCTCATGTACCGCTTCTCTTCGTCCAGGTAAGACTTCGCGACCAAGCATTGAAGAGATCTCCGGGCCCTCCAAATGACCCTTCTACCTCTTCCCTACCTCTTCAGATCGGCTCCGGGATAGCGCCAGACTTGGCTGACATCCTAGCATCAGGGAATCGTCATCCCAGGTTGAAGAGGGTCCGGCCACGCATGACCGCCTCCCTGCCGCCTCAGTTACTCTCCCAGGGTGCGCCAGTACTCTCCCAGGATGCGCAAGCCCTTCCCTTCGGCTGTCTAACAATCTTCAGCCCTTCTTCACATCATCTCCATACCATCTACATACCTAGCCAACCTCTCTTCAAGGGCTAGACAGCTGCCCGTTATGTCCGGTAACCTCGTATCACGGTTGTCGAGCCAGCCGGTCCGGTAATTCGGGCTGTCGTCTGCCTTGCCCCGCTCCCGCGCAGACCAGCCCGGACCTGCATCCTGCGCGAGAGGCACACATGCCTGACGTCAGTTACCCGATCGAGATGATGAGCGGCGTGCCCGTAGTAACGGCACCCGCCGAGATCGACGTCACCACCGCGGACCAGCTCCGCCAGGTTCTGCTCGAAGCGGCCTCCCGCGGGCATACCACGATCGTGGTGGACATGACCCGCACCGAGTTCTGCGACTCCTCCGGGCTCGGCGTCCTGATCCGGGCGCACAAGCGGGCCCTGGAAGAAGGCGGCGAGCTGCGCCTGGTCATCCCGGCGCATGGCGCGGTGTTCCGGATCTTCACCCTCACCAGCCTGCACCGCTTCATCCCCCGCTTCGACAGCCTGCCAGAGGCCCTCCTCGAAAGGCCCGCCGCGCCGATCCGGGCATCCTGCTCGCCTCCACCTGACGGCCCGGGTGAGGAAGTGCGGGCCGGTGTCTGATACCCGCGCCCGGTCAACCTCGGGTCCGAGTGCGCATGCCGGACGGTGACGGCGGGCGGGAGTCGAAGAGCGAGGCAGGGTGACCCGCGCCCGCGCTAGCCGACCCGGTGCACTGCGCCCGGCGGCGCGCTCGGCACGGCGCGCGGGTGGAAGACCGAGGCCAGCGCCTCGACGCCGTTGACCAGCCGGGGACCCGGGCGGACCACGATCCCGTCGGCGTCGATCGCCCACACCGGCACCCCGGGCAGCGCTGCGACGACCACCCGCGCCTGCTCGATCGCGCCCGCCAGGTGGTACCCGCACGGCGCGACCACCACCAGGTCCGGGGCCTGTCCGGCGATCGCGGCCCAGCTGGTCTGCACGGACGGGGACCCGTTACCGCCGGGCCCGGCCGCGACCGGCCGCCCGCCCGCCCCTGCAACCAGGTCGGGCACCCAGTGGCCCGCGGTGAACGGCGGGTCCACCCACTCGACCACCGCGACCCGCGGCTGGCTTCGCCCCGCGACGCTCACCGCGACCCGGTCCAGCCGCGTCCTCAGCTCCCCGACCAGCGCCGCGGCCCGCTCGAACACCCCTACGCGCTGCCCCACGAGCAGGATCGAGTCGAGCACCTCCGCCAGCGAATGCGGGTCCAGGGTCAGCACGTCCGCGTGGCAGCCCAGGTAGTCCAGCGCGTCGCTGACGTGCCCGGACGGCAGCGCGCAGACGCGGCACAGGTCCTGGGTCAGGATCAGATCGGGGTCCAGGTCGGCCAGCGCCCGCGCGTGCAGGGTATACAGGTCCCGCCCCGCGGCCAGCTGCGACCGCACGTACCGGTCGATGTCGCCGGGGGTCATCCCGGTGGTATCCCGCCCGGCGACCACGATCACCTTCTCCGCGCGCGCGGCGGGCGGCTCGTCGCACTCGAAGGTGACCCCGGCCAGGTCATCGCCCAGCCCGAGCGCGTAGACGATCTCGGTGGCCGACGGCAGCAGCGAGACCAGGCGCACCGTTCCAGGATAGGCACGGTTAACCCGCCGGCCTCGGGGCAGTAGGCCCTCTTCTAGCCAAGGAGGCGGATGACATGGGTTTCATCGACAAACTACGCAACAGATTCACCATGGGCCGGGGCCGGGTCAAGCAGGACGTCGGCCGCGCCACGGGCGACCCCTACCTGGAAGCCAGGGGACAGGGCGAGCGCATCGGCGGTGCCACCCGGCAGGTCGGGGAGCAGGTCAAGGACGCGGGCAAGAACGTCCGCGACGCGTTCGACCGCTAGCGTGCCCCGCCCCGGGCCGCGCCCCGGAGGCGGGGCGGTCCGTTTGGGCCTCCCGCGCCGAGGTGGGGGAAAGCAGTTAGCCAGAACCCATCTACAGGAGGTAGCGGAAAAAGGCGATTTAGCCGGCCTCGCCGGTCCGCTGCGCTTCCGGGGCGGAATGGCGGCAGCGCAGGGGTTCAAAAGGCGTCCGGCAGTCGTCAGACTGGATCATGTGTACGACTACGACGTGCTGGTAATCGGCTCGGGACCCGGCGGCCAGAAGGCGGCCATCGCCGCGGCCAAGCTCGAGCGGAAGGTGGCGATCGTCGAGCGCCAGAACATGATCGGCGGCGTATGCCTGAACACCGGGACGATCCCGTCGAAGACCCTGCGCGAGGCCATCCTGTACCTGACCGGCCTGGACCAGCGGGAGATGTACGGGCAGAGCTACCGGGTCAAGGACGAGATCACGATCGCCGACCTGGCCGCGCGCACGTCTCACGTGGTCGGCCGCGAGATGGACGTAGTGCGCAGCCAGCTTTCCCGTAACCGGGTCACGATCATGACGGGCACCGGCAGCTTCGTCGACCCGCACACGGTGGAGATCGATGACGGCGCCGGGCGGGTCCGCCGGGCGACCGCGGACAAGATCGTGATTGCCACCGGGACCAAGCCCGCCCGGCCCGCCAGCGTCGAATTCGACGAGCGCACCGTGATGGATTCCGACGGGATCGTCCGCCTGGAGAAGGTCCCGCGCTCGATGGTGGTGGCCGGTGCCGGGGTCATCGGGATCGAGTACGCGTCCATGTTCGCCGCGCTCGGCACCAAGGTCACCGTGGTGGAGCAGCGCGAGCGGATGCTGGAGTTCTGCGACATCGAGGTGGTCGAGGCGCTCAAGTACCACCTGCGCGATCTCGCGGTTACGTTCAGGTTCGGCGAGACCGTCTCTTCGGTCGAGGCGCGCCCGGACGGTGCTATCGCGACGCTGCTGAGCGGGAAGAAGATCCCCGCAGAGACCGTCATGTACTCGGCGGGCCGGCAGGGCATGAGCGAGGAGCTTAACCTGGACAGGGCGGGCCTCACCGCCGACAAGCGCGGCCGGATCGCCGTGGACGAGTGGTTCCGCACCGAGGTGCCGCACATCTACGCGGTCGGCGACGTGATCGGTTTCCCCGCCCTGGCCGCCACGTCGATGGAACAGGGCCGGGTGGCGGCGCACCACGCCTGCGGCGAGCCGCTGCACGGGCTGGACAAGACGCAGCCGATCGGCATCTACTCCATTCCCGAGATCAGCTTCGTGGGCCGCACCGAGGAGCAGCTCACCAACGACAGCGTGCCCTTCGAGGTCGGCGTGTCCCGCTACCGTGAGCTGGCCCGCGGGCAGATCATCGGCGACTCCTACGGCGTGCTGAAGCTCCTGGTCTCACTCGAGGACCACACGCTGCTCGGCGTGCACGTCTTCGGCACCGGCGCCACCGAGCTCGTCCACATCGGCCAGGCGGTCATGGGCTGCGGCGGCACCGTCGATTACCTCGTCGACGCCGTCTTCAACTACCCGACCCTGGCCGAGGCCTACAAGGTCGCCGCCCTGGACGCGATGAACAAGATGCGCGCCATCGCCCGGTTCTCCTGAGGTCACCGTCGGGGTCACCTGGCCTTAGTTCGCTGCCCGTGATGCTCCACCGGCCGACCTCGTGATAGCCCGAATCGTAGATAAGCGAACCGTCGCCGGGTTTTGGGTTCGTAATGGTGCAGCTTCCCGGCCCAGCACCGCAGGATCCGCCCCAGTTCGGCGGCGGCCTTCCCGTCAAACGCCGTAGCCCCATATCCACTTCGAGCACGAACTCCATACGCCGTCCCTTTCACCGCTGCCAGTTCAGACTAAAGATCTTGAAAAAACATTCGCTAAATGATGGATATCAAGCCCGTGAGATGATATCCTGTTCACAGTCGCATTTCCCCCTTCCCCCCGAACGAGCGGTGGTTCATGTCCCCAGATCCGTTCCCCGGCAGCGGGCCAGACGACCCCGGGCGCAACGCCTCGGGGGAGCAGCCCGCCGGACAGAACGGGCCGGGGGAGCAGCCCGCGGACGGGACCGGGCCGGAGGACGACTGGGACGCCGAGGCGCACCTCAACGCGGTGATCGCCGCCGCGGACGCGGGCGAGTACGAGATGCCGGACTGGTCCGAAGAGGACCTGCCGGGCGGGTTTGCCCCCGGCGGGACGGCGGACCTGATGGGCCCCGGGCCGGTGCTGGCCGCCTTGGTGCACGCCGCGGCCGGCCGGGACGGCGCCGCACTGGCCAGCCTGCCCGATGATGAGCTGCTCCGGGTCATCGCCGCCGCCCGCCGGATCGAATCGCGTGCCGTCTGGACGGCCCTGGCGGCGGTCCGGGAGTTCGCCGCCCGCCGCGCCGCCGCCCCCGGGTCGGCCTCACGCTGCGGGTTCGCCGAGTTCGCGGCCGAGGAGCTGGCCTGGGACCTGAACCTTTCCGTGGTGGCCGCGGAGACCGAGATGGCGTATGCCTGCTCGGTGGCCGAACGGCTGCCGCGGACCTTCGCGGCGCTGGCCGCCGGGCAGATCCACCCGGTCCACGTCTTGATCATCGCGGACCAGACCGCGTTCTTGAAGCCCGAGGACGCTGCCCAGGCTGACGAGGTGCTGGCCGAGGCGGCGCTGTCCAAGACGTTCAGCCAGCTCCGGTACACCGCGCAGCGGCTGGTGCTCAAGCTGGACCCCGATTCGGCCCGCCGCCGGAAGGAAGAAGCCCGGAAGGACGCGCACGTCCGCCGGTTCCGCGAGGACTCGGGGAACGGCGGGATGGTGGCACACGAGATGCCGTCGGCGGAGATCCTCGCGTCGTGGCAGCACATCGAGCAGCGGGCCCTGGACCTGCGCGCCGCCGGTATCCCCGGCACACTCCAGGAACTGCGGGTGATGGCCTACCTGGACCTCCTCCAGGAACGAGACATCCGCGACGCCCTAACCGACACGGACGCAGACCAGGCCGCAGACCCATCGGGCTCGGGAGGCGCCCCGCGAGATGGCCGCGAGAGTGCCGGTGGCGACGACCCCGGTGGCGATAATCGCGGTGGCGACAGCGGACCAGGCGGGCCCGGCGGCTCCGGACCCGGCCCTCGGAGTCGCGGACCGGCCGGGCCCGGCCCAGACGGTCACACCCGCCCCGTCCGGGACCCTGGCCCGAGCATCGCGGCTCAGGTGAATATCACCGTGCCGCTGGGGACCGCGCTCGGCCGGTCGGACGTGCCGGGAGATGTGGCCGGGTTCGGGCTGGTCGACGCCGAGACGGCCCGGGACCTGCTCGCCGCCGCCGCCCGCCACCCGGACACCCGCTGGTGCCTGACCGCCCTGCACCCCGACGGCACCGCCGCCGCCCACGGCTGCGCCTCCGGCCGCCGCCCCTGGCCCCCAGGCTCGGGCCCGCCCGGTACCGGCCCGCCAAGTTCCGGCCCGTCAGGCTCGGACCCGCCGCACGACGGCGACCCGCCTAGCCCACCTGGCCTTTCCCGCGACAGCGAACCACCCGGCACACCTGATCAGCCCCGCGGCGCCGACCCGGCCCACGACGGCGAACCACCGGGCCCGCTCCCACCACCCGGCCCGCCCGGCCCGCCCGGCCCGCAGGCTGCGGAGCTCCTGCGGTTCCTGAACATCACCCTCACCTCGGTTATCCGCGGCTCGTGTGACCACGCCCAGGCCGAGGACGGGTACCGGCCCAGCCGCAAGCTCCAGCACCTGGTCCACGCCCGCAGCCCCCGCTGCAGCGCCCCCGGCTGCGGCCGTCAGGCCGCCCGCTGCGACCTGGATCACTCGATCCCCTGGCACCTGGGCGGCCTGACGTGTCCGTGTAACCTGGCCCCTCTGTGCCGCCACCATCATCGGCTCAAGCAGAGCCAGGGGTGGAAACTCGAACAAATCAGCCCTGGCGTCCTGGTCTGGCGGACCCCCTCCGGGCTGACCTACACCACCACGCCCGCCGCCTACCCGATGTGATCACGGCCCGGCCACAGGCTCACCGCCGTACAGATCGCGCCACAGGCGACCGAGGAACTCCTCGTCACTTTCTTCGCGGTACTCGACCGCCTCCTCTAGCTCGCCTTCCGGCAACTGGCCCGGCAAGTATCGCTGCCTGCCAGACACACGGACGAGGCGGAGCGGGATCAGATGAAACCGGCGAGACGGTATAGCACGAGTGATCCTGCCACCGCCACGTTCAGGCTCGCACCGGAGCCGACCCTTTTGGCAGGTGTCTATCGTCTAGTTACAGTAGACACATGGACGACAAGCTGCTGGCCGAGGCCAGGCGGGCCAGGGAGCGGCTGATCGACGCCGAGCGGGACCTGGAGGTGGCGCGCGCGGAGTTCCACCGCGCCGTGCGCAGGCTGCACCTGCACGGTTCGTCGCTGCGCGAGCTTGCCGCCAGCCTCGGCCTCAGCCACCAGCGGGTGCACCAGATCGTGGAGGAGGCCGGAGGGTCCCGCCGCTGGATCCGCGCCAAGGCCGGCGCGCGGCGCGACGATCTGCTGCTCGTGTGCTCCTTCTGCGGGAAGTCCCAGGGCGAGGTCCGCAAGCTCATCGCCGGTCCCGGCGTGTACATCTGCGAGCTATGCGTCGCGTTGGCCGAGGGCGTGATCAGCTCGGGCGAGGCCGCCCGCACCGAGTACGGCCCGGTAACCGCCGTCCCCGAGCAGGCCCAGCGCACGCTGTGCAGCTTCTGCGGCAAGATCCGCGGTCAGGTGACGGGGATGGCCCTGGCCCCGCCGGCGCCGCACAGGAAGGTCCCCGCCGCCATCTGCACGGAGTGCCTGGACCTGTGCAACGAGATCATCGCCGAGGAGCTGGGAGTCGAGGAAGGGAGCGACTCCGAGTAACCCGGCGCCGGTGCCAGACGCTGGCCCGCCCCGAACCGCAAACCAGTGAAAGTGGCGCCGTACCGATTCTTCTAGGTAGGGTGCAGCACCCATTGGTTCCGAGTTCCGGCCACGAAGCTCAGGTGAGCTCGCGCAGGTACTGCGGCAGCATCTGGCGCCATGTGTGCCACTGGTGCGGCCAGTCAGGCCCCCAGTTGTCGACCCGGTTCGGGATCCCCTTGGCGCCCAGGGCGTCGGCCATCCGCCACGACTCGCCGACGTTCTCCCACGCGCCTTCCCCGGACGCGAGCACGACCCGCCGCTCCCGCAGCCGGTCCAGAACCGGGCCGTCCAGGCCGGGCAGGAACTGCAACGGCGCGGAGAAGTACAGGTCCTGGCTCCAGGCCTCGTCGTAGAAGCGCTCGATCCGGTAGCTGCCGCTCATGCCGATGGCCGCGGCGAAGACGTCGGGGTACCGGCAGAGCACGGCCACCGCGTTGAACGCGCCGATCGAGGTGCCCGTGGTGATCACGTCCATCTCGCGCCCGCCGAGGTCGGCGTGGATCGCCGGGACCACCTCCCAGCGCACGCATTCCTGGAACTGGTTGAGCAGCCACATGCGGTATTCCACCGGGCCGGTCTTCGCCACCATCGCCTGGCCGGCCACGCTGTCGACCGAGTACAGCTTGACCCGGCCCTCGGCGAGCAGCGGCCCGCAGGCCTCGACCAGGCCGTGCCGCTCGATCTCCCCGGCGTCACCGCCGGCCGAGGGGAAAACCAGCACCGGCGTGCCGAACGAACCCCATCGCATGACGGTGATCTCATGCTGGACGCGGTCGGAGAACCACTTCTCGGTCACGTCAGCCACGGTCGCCACCCATCGAAGATCGCCCCTCATAGGTAAAGCGGTCAATGATCACTCATAGAAGAATTTCTGCGGGCCGGGGAACAGCCACGACAGCCCGTCCCGCAGCCGGTCGCGCCAGTTCTCCCAGCTGTGCCCGTCGCGCGCCTCAACGTACCGGACCGTCATCCCGGCGGCCTCGAACACCGGGACCATGGACCGGTTCGGGATGATCAACGGCTCGTAGACGCCGCAGCTGACGAACATCTTGTCGGCGACGCGCCGCGGGGCGGCCCGGTACCGGTTGATGAACCGTATCACCGGCTCGAACGGCGGGCCGCCGTCGCGGTTGCTCCCGATGTCAGTGAAGACGAACGACCCGGACTGCACGAGCAGCGACCCGTAGACCCCCGGGTAGCGGTAGGCGGTCGCCAGCGAGGCGACCCCCCCGAAGCTGCAGCCCATCAGGCACCGCCCGGATGGCCGGGCGACCAGCGGCAGCTCCGCCTCCAGCCGGGGGAGCAGCTCGGCGGTCAGGTAGCGGGCGTGCGCCGCCGAGTTGGCGTACTCGGCCAGCCGGTGGCCCGGGTACACGAACGCCGCGACGATCTCGGCCACGTCGAGCCGGTGGATCAGGTTGTCCAGCACCGTCTTGGCCGCCGCGTACTGCAGGTAGTCCCCGCCGTCGTGCACGATCAGCAGCGGGTAGGTCGCGGTGCGGCGGAACCTGGCCGGCAGGTACAGCGTCACGCGGCAGTCGCGGCGCAGCGCCCGGGAAGGCACCACCATGTCCACCAGCGATCCGGGCCGCGCGTCCGGGTCAAAAACCGTCCAGTCCGGGATGACGTGGCCGTGCGCGTAGCAGACCGAGGAGCTGCCGACCGGGCTGTGCGCCAGGTGCGGGTTCAGCGGGTCGTTCATCCGCTCGCGCTGCCCGCCGCGAGCCACTTCCAGCTGGTACTCGACCCGGGAGCCCTCGGGCAGCTCGAGCATGACGTACCACAGGTCGGTGCCGTGGAGCCGGCGCAGCGGCATGTGGTCGGGCAGCCCGAAGATCCGGTGCACGAGGAACACCTCGTCGGCCTCGCCGCGGTACAGGAACGTGCAGCGGGCGCCCTCGATGATGGGCACCTCATGGCGGGCCAGGAAACGGTCGACGGCGGCCGCGTCGAGCGGCCGGCGATCGCGGAGCCTGTTGATGGCCAGCTTGCCGCCGATGACCGGAAGCGGGCCGGTGGTGGTCAGGCTGCCTCCAGCGTGGTGACGCGGCCATCCTCGGCGAGGACCCGGGTGCCAGGCGGCCAGCGGCCGTCGCTCTCAGCCTCGAGCCGGGTGCCGTTCTCCAGGAGGATACATGGGGCGGGCGCGAACCTCCGGGCGAAGACGGCCATCCTCGGCGCGTCATCGAGCAGCAGCCGGGCGCGCGCGTGCGGCAGCAGCACGACCTCGCGGAGCAGGCTCAGCCCGGTGCCGAACACCTCGGGGTGACCGGGCCCCTGCGGCGCCCGGTCGTGGAACAGCACGATCCGGTCGGTCAGCGCCATCGCGCCCGCCGACCAGGCGACCACCCGCGACAGCGGCGCCGCGGCCACGTTGAACAGGTGCAGGACCTCGGCCAGCACCCCCACGTGCCCGCCCGCCATGATCAACGCCGAGGCCTCGGCGAGCACGCCCGCCACGGCCGCGCGGTGCTCGGCGATCACCGGCCGGTCGTGCGGCCGCAGTTCCTCGAAGAACTCACCGCGCGCGGAGCCGACCTCGTGCTGGTGCGCCGTGTCGAGCTCGCGGACCGCACCGATGGCGTCGTCAAGTGCGCCAGTATCGACCAGATCGCCGTCCGGATCGATCCCGGCCCGATGCTGCAGCGCGTACACCGCCTGCAGCGCGTAGTCCAGCCGCAGCAGGTAGGTGTTCTCCAACTCGCCGAGCACGCTGGCCAGCCGGCGCTGGCCTGCGGCGTACTCGGGGTCCCGCTCCTGCACGTCCAGCCACCGCTGGTAGAGCCGCAGGTTGATGTCGGCCCCGCCGAGGAACGTGCTCAGCAGGCTGTCGTCAGGTTCGCGCTCCTGCCAGCCGGCGGTGACCGTGGCGATCGGCCCGCCCGGGCCCGAAGGGTCCGACAGGCCCAGCGACCGCACCACCCCCTCCACGGTGGGCCGGCGCTGCGGCCCCAGCAAGACGATCCTCACGACGCGTAGACGTGCAGCGTGCGGCCCACCGTGTCGAGCATCCCGCGCAGCACGTCGTAGTCGGGGTGGCGCATCCGGACGTACGCGTTGGCCATGTACCCGGCCTCCACGCCCTGCGTCGGGGTGCCAGCCGGCGGCAGGTGCGCGTCGATGACCCACTCGCCGAACTGCTGCTGTAGCTCCTCCACGCCGCTGTACCCGCTGATGGCACCGTCCCGGTCCGGGCGCAGCGCCACGATCCCGCTGGCGAACCGCCGGGACGGGGTCGCGCCGGTCCCGCCGTGCACGATGGCGTCGGCCCACGCCCGGTAGATGTCCATGTCGTTGCCCGCCGAGTACAGGTCCCACGCCCCGACCCCCGGCGGGCGGCACCCGATCTCGGAGAACTTCAGCCCCTTGGGCCCGAAGAACCACTCCATGTGCGTCGCCGACGTCCCGATGCCGAGCGCGGTGATGACCCGCGCGCCCATCTCGCGCAGCTCGGCGTATTCCGGCGTGGTATCGAGACGATTCGTCGAGATGAACTCCGGTGCGATCCACCGGGTCCGCATCGCCTCCAGCACGTTCGGGTAGTAGTGCGAGGCGAAGTCCACGGCCACCCGGCCGTCCACCGCGATCGTGTCGTAGAAGCCCTCGTGCCCCTCGATGTACTCCTCCACCGCGATCGAGTCCACGCCCTGCCCGCCGAAGACGCCCAGCGCCTGGTCCAGGTCGGCCAAAGAGTCCACGCGGACCGTGCCCGACGCGCCCGCGCCGCTGCGCGGCTTGAGGATCAGCGGGTAACCAACCGAAGTGGCGAACTCGTGCGCCGCGGCCGCGCTGTCCACCGCAGCAGACAAAGCGGTCGGCACGCCCGCCGCGCGCAGCGCCTCCTTCATCGAAGGCTTGTCCCGGCACAGCCAGGCGGTGCGGACCGAGGTCCCCGGGATCGTGCAGGCCTCGCGGACCTGCGCGGTGGGCATGATGTGCGCCTCGACGGTCGCCTCGAGCCGGTCCACCCACAGCCTGGACTGCACCCAGCGGACCGCGGCCGTCATGGCCTCGACGTCGGTGACCGACCGCACCTGCTCGTAGTGGTCCAGCCAGCCCTTCAGTGCGTCATCGAACCCGTCCGAGGAGTACTCGCCGATCCCGATCACGGTGGCGCCCGCCTCGGCCAGCGCCCGGGCGAACTCTCGCTGGTTCCGCGGGAAGAAAGGCTCGACGAAGACCACGTTCATGCCGCAAATCGTAGCCCCGGTCCTACCGGACCCCGAGACGCACCGAGTACGTTCGTCCCATGACCGTCGCCGGGTTCGTCGCGCCCTACCTGCTTGACACGACGACACGGTTCGTGGAGGCCGCGGCCAGCCTGCCCGAAATCCAGCTGGCCCTGATCACCACGGAGCCCGAGGACCGCCTGCCGCCGGGCCTGCGGTTCCGCCTGGCCGCGCACTGGCGGGTCGACGACGCGCTCGACGCCGGGCAGATCGCCTGGGCCGTCGAGGGGCTCGCCGGGCAGCTCGGCCCGCTCCAAAGACTGATCGCCGTCCTCGAGCAGCTCCAGGTGCCGGTGGCCCAGGTCCGCGAGCACCTGGGCATCCCCGGGATGGACCCGGGCACGGCGCGCAACTTCCGCGACAAGGCCGAGATGAAGACGGTGCTGCGCGCCGCGGGCATCCCCTGCGCCAGGCACCGCCTGGCCGAGTCCGCGGCATCAGCCGCGGATTTCGCCAGCGAGGTCGGCTTCCCCCTGGTGGTCAAGCCCCCCGCGGGCGCCGGGGCCAAGAGCACCTTCCGCCTCGACGACGCGCAAGACCTCAGGGCCTGGCTCGACACCGTGCCGCCTACCCCGCAAAACCCGGCGATGATCGAGGAGTTCCTGACCGGCCAGGAAGGCTCGTTCGACAGCGTGATGATCGACGGCCAGCTCGTCTGGGCCTCGATCTCGAACTACCTGCCCACCCCGCTCGAGGTGCTGCGCAACCCGTGGATGCAGTGGGTGGTCCTGTTGCCCAGGGACATCAGCGGCCCCGAGTACGACGAGATCAAGAAAATCGCCCCGGAAGCCCTCCGAGCCCTCGGCCTGAAGACCGGCCTCTCGCACATGGAGTGGTTCCGCCGCCCGGACGGCTCGGTCGCCGTGTCCGAGGTCGGCGCGCGCCCGCCCGGCGCGCAGATCACCTCGATGCTGTGCTACGCGCACGACTTCGACCTGTACACCGCCTGGTCGCGCCTCATGGTCGACGGCACCTTCGACCCGCCCGAACGCACGTGGTCCGCGGGCACCGTCTACCTGCGCGGTCAGGGCGCCGGCCAGGTCCGGGCGGTCCACGGCCTGGACCGCCTGTCACCAGAAACCATCGCTCTCATCGTCGACGAGCGGATGCCGCACGCGGGCCAGCCGTCCTCGGGCAGCTACGAGGGCGACGGCTACCTCACCGTCAGGCACCCGGACACCGCCGTGGTCACCGCCGCGCTCAAGGAGATTGTCACCACCGTCCGCGTCGAGCTGGGCCCGTGAGGGTCCTCATGATCTCGCCCGGCTACCCGGCCGAGATGGCTCTGTTCACCCGCGGCCTGGCGCGCGCCGGAGCCGAGGTCATCGGCCTCGGCGACCAGGCCCAGTCCGCCCTCCCGGAAGCCGCCAGGTCGGCGCTCAGCCACTACGTCCAGGTCGGCGAACTGGCCGCGGACGACCACGTGGCCGCGACCGTCCGAGACCTGGCGCGCCAGGTGCGGATCGACCAGGTCGAGTGCCTGTGGGAGCCCTACATGGTCCTCGCGGCGCGGCTGCGGGAGGAACTCGGCCTGCCCGGCCTGACCGTGGCGCAGACCCTGCCGTTCCGCGACAAGGAGCGGATGAAGCTGCTGGTCGACGCGGCGGGCCTGCGCACGCCCTGGCACGTGGACGCGGCCACGGTCGCCGACGTCTGGGCCGCCGCCGAACGCATCGGCTACCCCCTCATCGTCAAGCCCGTCGACGGCGCCGGGTCGGCGGACACCTACCGGGCGGACTCGGCCGGCGAACTCGACGCGATCCTGCCCATGGTCCGGCACGTGCCGCGGGTCAGCGTCGAGGAGTTCATCGAGGCCGAGGAGTTCACCTACGACACCATCTGCGCGGGCGGCCAGGTCCTGGTCGAGAACATCTGCCAGTACCACCCGCGCCCCCTGGTCACGAAGATCCACGAGTGGGTCAGCCCGATCACGATGGCGCTGCGCGACCTGGACGATCCTCAGCTAGCCAACGGCCGCGAACTCGGACACGCCGTACTCAAGGCGCTCGGCTTCACAGACGGGTTCACGCACATGGAGTGGTACCGCAAGGCCGACGGGGAGGTGGTGTTCGGCGAGATCGGCGCGCGCCCGCCCGGGGCCCGCACGGTCGACGTGATGAACTACGCCACCGATTCCGACCTGTTCGACGCCTGGGCGGAGGCCGTCACCATTGGCCGGATCTCCCGGCCGGTCATCCGGCGCTACAACGCGGCGAGCATCTTCAAGCGCGCCCAGGGCACCGGGCGGATCACCCACTACGAGGGCCTGGACCGCCTCCTGGCCGAGTACGGCGAGTACGTCGCCGCGGTCGACCTGCTCCCGCCCGGCGCGCCGCGCCGCGACTGGCGCGCCACGCTGATCGCCGACGGCATGGTCATCGTCCGCCACCCCGAGCTGCCGCCAGCCCTTGAGATGGCCCGCCGCTTCGCCTCCGACCTGCATCTGTACGCGAGCTGAAAACCGATGACCGACGAAACAGGGACCCTGACCCAGGCCGTAAACCGGGTCCTGCCGTCCGTCCGCGCCGACCTCGAGCGCCTGGTCCGCATCCCGTCGGTGTCGGCCGACCCGGGCGCCGCCTCGCATATGCAGGAAAGCGCGCTGATCGTGGCCGCCCTGCTCAGCACCGCAGGCCTGCCCGACGTTGACGTCCTCACCGTCCCGGGCGGCCAGCCGGCGGTCGTGGGACACCGCCCCGGCCCGCCCGGCGCCCCCACCGTCTTGCTCTACGCGCACCACGACGTCCAGCCCCCCGGCGACCCCGCGGACTGGGACACCGACCCCTTCCAGCCCGCCGAACGCGACGGCCGGCTCTACGGCCGCGGCGCCGCCGACAACAAGGCGGGCATCGCGGTGCACCTGGCCGCGCTGCGCGCCCACGGTGACGACCTCCCGGTCGGGGTCACCGTGCTCATCGAGGGCGAGGAGGAGGTCGGCTCGCCCACGCTCTCCCCGTTCCTCGACGCCTACCTCGGCCGGCTCCGCGCCGGCGTCGTGGTGTTCGCCGACGCCGCGAACTGGACGGCCGACGTGCCGGCCCTGACCACCACGCTGCGCGGCGGCACCAGCGTCACCGTGGAGGTGCGGACCCTGGACCACAGCGTGCACAGCGGCCTGTACGGCGGCCCGGTGCCCGACGCGCTGACCGCGCTCTGCCGGATGCTGGCCACGCTGCACGACGAGCGCGGCGACGTCGCGATCGCGGGCCTGGTCCACGGCACCGCCGACCCGACCCAAAAACTGGACCTGACCGAAGCGCAGCTGCGCGCCGACGCCGGGCTGCTCGACGGCGTCCGGCTCATCGGCACCGGCGGGCTCACCGACCGGCTCTGGGCCGGTCCCGCGATCGACGTCATCGGCATCGACGCCCCCGCCGTGCCGGCCGCCTCCAACACCCTCATCCCGGCCGCCCGCGCGAAGGTGAGCCTGCGCGTCGCGCCCGGCGACGACCCGCTCCGCGCGCGCGACGCGCTGGCCGAGCACCTGCGCGCGCACGCGCCCTGGGGCGCGCACGTGACCATCCAGCCGGGACCCGCCGCCGCCCCGTACGCCGCGGGGACCGGCGGCCCGGCGTACGCGGCGGCCCACGCGGCCCTGGCGCAAGCGTGGGGCAGGCCCGCCCTCGACATCGGCGCGGGCGGCGGCATCCCCTTCGTCACCGCCTACACCCGGCTGGTCCCTGACGCGGAGGTCCTGATCACCGGGGTGGAGGACCCCGACACCCGCGCGCACGGCGCGAACGAGAGCCTGCACCTGGCCACCTTCGAGCGAGCCTGCCTGGCCGAAGCCCTGCTGCTCGACGGACTGGCGCGAAGGTGAAACCACCGCTCGTTCGGAAAAATCAAAATCTTTTTATGCCGAACGACCGGTGGTGCACGTCCAGCGCATCGCCTCGACAATAGAGGGGTGACCATCGCCCCGCGCCCGCGCCGCTCGTGCCTGGCCGTGCCGGCCAGCAACCCACGCTTTGTCGCGAAGGCCCAGACCCTGCCCGCCGACGAGGTGTTCCTCGACCTGGAGGACGCGGTCGCGCCGCTGGTCAAGGAGAGCGCCAGGCACGCCGTCGTCGACGCGCTCAACCACGGCGACTGGGCGGGCAAGACGCGCGCGGTCCGGGTCAACGACTGGACCACGCACTGGACGTACCGGGACGTGATCACGGTGGTCGAGGGCGCCGGCGCCAACCTGGACTGCGTCATGCTGCCCAAGGTGGCCTACGCCGGGCAGGTCAGCGCGCTGGACCTGCTGCTCACGCAGATCGAGAAGGCGGCGGGCCTAGAGGTCGGGCGGATCGGGATCGAGGCCCAGATCGAGAACGCCGCCGGCCTGGTGAACGTGGACGCGATCGCCGCGGCCTCGCCGCGCCTGGAAACGATCATCTTCGGCCCGGCGGACTTCATGGCCTCGATCAACATGAGGTCGCTGGTGGTCGGCGAGCAGCCGTCCGGGTACCCGGCGGACGCGTACCACTACGTCCTCATGCGCATCCTGGTCGCCGCGCGCGCCCGCGGCCTGCAGGCCATCGACGGCCCGTACCTGCTGGTCCGCAACGTCGACGGCTTTACTGGGGTGGCCAGGCGCGCCGCCGCGCTCGGCTTCGACGGCAAGTGGGTGCTGCACCCGGACCAGATCGCCGCGGCCAACGAGGTCTTCTCCCCGGCCCAGGAGGACTACGACCACGCGGAACTGATCCTCGACGCCTACGACTGGTCTACGTCAGGGGCGGGCGGGGCGAAGGGTTCTGCGATGCTCGGCGACGAGATGATCGACGAGGCCTCGCGCAAGATGGCCCTGGTCATCGCGGCCAAGGGCCGCGCCGCGGGGCTGGCGCGCACGTCCGCCTTCGAGCCCCCGCAGGAGTGATCGCCATGGGACGCCTGGCCCAGACCGAAGGCCTGACCGAGTCCGAGCGGGACATCCTCGCCGCCGTGCGCGAGTTCGTGGACCGGGAGATCATCCCGGTCGCGGCCGAGCTCGAGCGCCGGGACGAGTACCCGGCCGAGATCGTGGCCGGGATGAAGCGCCTCGGGCTGTTCGGGCTGCGGATCCCGGAGGCGCATGCGGGCCTCGGGGTCTCGCTGCTGCTCTACGCCCTGGTGGCGGAGGAACTCGCCCGCGGCTGGCTGTCCGTCGCGGGCATCATCAACACCCACTTCATCGTCGCGCACATGATCGCCCGGCACGGCACCGCCGAGCAACGCGACTACTTCCTCCCCGCGATGGCGGCCGGCGAGATCCGCGGCGCCTTCTCGATGTCCGAGCCCGACCTGGGTTCGGACGTGGCGGCGGTCCGGACCAGGGCGGTGCGCGACGGGGAGGACTTCGTGATCAACGGGCAGAAGATGTGGGTGACCGGCGGCGCCACCGCCAGCCTGGTGGCGGTGCTGTGCCGGACCGACGACGGCCACGACCGGCCGCACCAGAACCTGACCGCGTTCCTGATCGAGAAGGAGCCGGGGTTCGGGCTCAATCCGGCGGTGCCGGGCCTGGTCGTGCCGGGGAAGATCCACAAGATGGGGTACCTGGGCGTCGACACCACCGAGCTGATCCTCACCGACGTGCGGATCCCGGCCAGCCGGGTGCTGGGCGGCCGCACCGGGCAGGGCTTCTACCAGATGATGGACGGCGTCGAGGTCGGCCGGGTCAACACCGCCGCCCGCGGCTGCGGCGTCGCCCTGCGCGCGTTCGAGCTGGCCATCGCCTACGCGCAGCGCCGGCGCACGTTCGGCCAGCCGATCGCGCAGCACCAGGCGATCATGTTCAAGCTGGCCGAGATGGGGACCAAGGTGGAGGCGGCGCACCAGATGATGGTGATGGCGGCGCGCAGGAAGGACTCAGGCCAGCGCAACGACCTCGAGGCGGGCATGGCCAAGTACCTGGCCGCCGAGTACGCCAAGGAGGTCGTGGACGACTGCCTCCGCATCCACGGCGGCTACGGCTTTACCAAGGAGTACGAGATCGAGCGCCTGTACCGGGACGTGCCGCTCCTGCTGATCGGCGAGGGCACGGCGGAGATCCAGAAGATGATCGTCGGCCGGCGCCTGCTCGAGGAGTACCGGATCCCTTGATATGGTCCCCGGGTGAGCGGTCACCGCGAGCTCGTCGAGCGCTTCATTACCAGCCTGGAGGCCAGGGACTGGGATACCTGGTACGCGCTGCTTGATCCCGCCGTGGTCTACGAGATCCCGCAGTCGCGGGAGCGCATCCGGGGCCGCGATCGCTACCTGCGGTTCAACCAGGAGTACCCCGGTGACTGGCACCTGCGGCGCAAGGTCGTCATCGCCGACGAGCGTCACGGGGTGGCGTGGTTCGAGTGGCGCCTGGATGACCGCACCGACGACGCGATGGCGTTCTTCGAGTTCGAGCGCGGCCTGATCACCCGGGTCACGGACTTCTGGCCGGAACCGTACGAACCGCCGCCCGGGCGCGAGCACCTGGTCGAGCGCTGGTAATCCGCCGCGATCAGGCGCGCCCGCGGCGTCCCGACGTCGCGGGCAACGAAACGGGGGGCGCAGGCATCGCGCCTGCGCCCCCCGGTCGTTCTTACCGGGCTACGCCCTTACCCCCACCAGTACCCGTGCGGGATGATGGTGACCCACGTGGTGGAGAAGGCCTGCCGGTTCCCGAAGAACTGGTAGTCGTAGTTGAAGTTGCCGAAGAAGTTGTTGAATCCCGAGGAAGCGGATCCGGTGACCTGGACCGTGTCGTTGTACCCGCGGTGCCGGCCCCAGATGTTGAAGCCGGACTGGGCGGTGAACGTGACGTTCAGGTACTTGGTCTGGAACGGGTACAGGCTCCCGATGTCCTCAGACGCGGTGTTGCCGGAGATGCTGCAGCCGTTGTTGTAGCCGTAGTTCCAGCCGTAGTTCGAGCCCCAATTCCAGAACTGGTTGTAACCGCAGTAGTCCGCCTTCAGCTGCCACGGCAGGTTGATCTGCGCGTTCACGTCCGGCGCGAAGCCTCCGCCGGTGTTGGTGACCGAGAGCGTGCAGGTCCCGTGGTGGCCGTTGTAGACCGGGGACGTGCAGCTCAGCGAGGTGCTGAGGTGGACGTGCTCGTGCCGGAAGAAGTTGTTCCTGAAGAACACGTTGAACGGGCCGGCCATGGTGAAGCCGAAGTTGTTCCACGCCTTCACCGAGTAGCTGAACTGGGTGATCCCGGCCGGGATCGTGCCGAACAGGCTCCCGTTGGACCCGATGCTCAGCCAGCTCGGGGCCCCGACCAGCTCGAAGCTGGCCGAGTTGTTGGCCTGGAACTGGTAGCTGTACGACTGGCCGTTCACCGAGGTCGCCGGTGAGTCCGCGGTGAACGCCGGAGCGTTCCCGGTCGGCGCAGGCGGCGTCGGCGTCGGCGGCGGAGTGGGTGTCGGGGCGCCCGCGACCGTCACCGGGTACCCGGTGCTGGTCGCGCCGTCGTAGCTAGCGGTCAGCGAGTACGACCCGGCCGTCACGCCGCGGATGGAGCAGCTACCGGATCCGGATCCGGATTGGGCACCGCCACCCGGCATGCCGAACCCGCCGCCGAACCCGCCATTGCAGCCACCGCCGGCTCCGGAGACCGAGAAGTCCCCGCTCAGTGCGGAGGTTGCGCCGGTGACCGAAACCTGGACGTTGAGCGTCGTCCCGCCAAAGCCCTGTGACTGCGATACGCCTGTGATCGCGACCGACATGGTATCGGCGTACGCCGCGCCAGGTGTCAGCATGACGCCCCCGACGACACCGCCGGTCAGGATCAATCCTGCCGTCATGCCCGCCGAACGGCGGCATACGGCTCCTATGAGTCTGTGCATGTGCAAACCTTTCCGCCCGTGACTTGAGTCTTAGTCCCCTACAGGTATATATGCGCGAAGAACCTAAGAAGTTGCAAGTTCTTGGTAACATTTTGGCTAAGTTGTGCGTAGTGGTGCGGCTGTGCCCGCCTCTCGCCTCATCATCCGGCTTCGTCCGCCCCCTCTCAAACATCTCGTCCGCCCTGCTCAAACATACCGTCCCGGAGCCGGCGGAGAGCTAGCTCAGAGCTTGCTGAGACTTCAGTTAACGCTAGGGTCGTGCCCCACGGCAAGCCTCGCGTAAAGCGCCGGGGTCCGGCGCCTCCTCCTCTCCCCTCTTCTCTTCTTCCCGGCCGGACGGCCGATCGGATGCGCTCAACCCAGACGCCCGGTGCGACGGGACGCCGCCGTGGCTTACTGTGCGCGTGGCGGGCTGGTCAGGGCGCCCAGTTCGGCGAGCAGGCCCGGGGCCTCGGCCGCGCCGATCCGCTGGAATATCCCCAGCGCCTGCCGCAGCAGGTCCTCGGCCTGCGCGGCGTGGCCGTCGGCCGTGGCACACCGGCCCAGGCCCGCCAGTGCGTGCGCCTCGGCCCAGGAGCTGCCGACCGCGCGGGCCAGGTCCAGGGCCTGCCGGTGACACTCCTCAGCCTGCGCGAGTTCACCGCTGACCCGGTACAGCGTGCCGCTCTCGTTGAGCGCGACGGCTTCGCCCTCCCGGTCGCCGAGGTCGCGGAAGAGGCCCAGAGCCTGCTCCAGCGCCTGGGCCGCGGCCGGGTGCTCGCCCGTCATCCGCCGCACCTCCCCGAGGCGGGAGAGGGCGCTGGCCTGACCGGGCCGGTCGCCGACGTCGCGGGAGATGCCCAGGGCCTGCTCCAGGGCCTGGGCCGCGGCCAGGTAATCACCGGTCATCCGCTGTCTCACTTCCCCGAGGAAGCTGAGGGCGGCCGCCTGGCCGATCTGGTCGCCGAGGTCGCGGTAGATGCCCAGCGCCTGCTCGAGCGCCGGGACCGCGCCCGGGTAATCATCTGTCCCCGACCGCACGACTCCCAGCTCGCGGAGCGCGTTGGCCTGGCCGAGCCGGTCGCCGAGGTCGCGGTAGATGCCCAGCGCCTGCTCCAGGGCCTGGGCCGCGGCCGGAAGGTCGTCGGTCATCCGCCGGAGGTATCCGAGGTTGCTCAGGGCGTTGGCCTGGCCGATCTGGTCGCCGAGGTCGCGGTAGATGCCCAGGGCCTGCTCCAGGGCCTGGGTCGCGGCCGGGTAATCACCGGTCAGCCGGCGGACGTCCCCCAGGTCGTTGAGGGCGGTGGCCTGGCCGAGCCGGTCGCCGAGGCGCCGGGCGGCCGAGATCGCGGCCGTGTGCCGGGTGATGGCCTCGGTCCAGGGGCCGTCCCGCCGCAAGAGCCCGGCGATTCCGGCGGTCAGGGCGATAACCCGGGCGTCCTGGCTAGTGCGGGTGCGGGTGGCATGGTCGAGGCAGGCGAGCAGGCTGGCGCGCTCGGCGCGGAGCCAGGCCAGCGCCTGCTGATCGTCGGCCAGGGCGGGAACCGCGGCCGGGATCGTGCTGTCCGAGGCGGCCGCGGCGGGCCGGGTCTGGCGGGTGATGAGGGCGTCGGCCCGGGCGGCGGTGTGCTGGTAGTAATTCAGCAACCGCGTGGCCGCACCGTCGCGGTCCCGGTCCGGGTCAAGCGGCCGGCCAGCGCGCGGGCATGCTCGCGGATCAGGTCGTGCAGCCGGTACCGGCCCTGGGCTGGCTCGGCAATCAGGTACTGGTCGTACAGGGCCTCCAGGCCGCGGCGGGCCGCGGCAAGGTCGGTGCCGTCCAGGGCGGCGGCGGCGTAGCCGTCGATGTCCGCGCCAGGATGCAGCCCGAGCCTGCGGAACAGCCGCTGCTGGTCCGCGGTGAGGTCCTCGTACGACAGGTGGAACGCGCAGGCGACCGAGACGTTCTCGGTGGCCATCAGCTCCAGCCGGTCCTGCGCCGCAGCCAGCTCGGCGGCCCGCCCGGGCGCGCTCCAGGCCGGGTGGTGGTGCAATTGCCGGGCCACCATCCCGATGGCCAGCGGCAGGTACCCGCACAGCCGGGTGATCTCCGCCGCCGCCGGGTCGTCCGGGCTCAGCCCCGCCCGGCCGGCCAGCCGGACCAGCAGCGCTGCCGCCTCGCCCGGCCGGCAGGGTGTCCAGGCTGACCGCGGTCGCATCGTCCAGCGCGGACAGGTGCCGGCGGCTGGTGACCAGCACCAGGCTGCCGCCCGCGCCGGGCAGCAGCGGGAGCACCTGCTCGCTGCTGGCCGCGTCGTCCAGCACCAGCAGCAGCTGCTTCTCCGCCAGCCGGTCCCGCCACAGCGCCATCCGCGCCTCAAGCCCCGGCGGGATCTGCGCCGCCGGAACCCCGGCGGCCAGCAG
The DNA here is from genome assembly GCA_963847965.1 of uncultured Actinomycetes bacterium. Classification (GTDB taxonomy): domain Bacteria; phylum Actinomycetota; class Actinomycetes; order Streptosporangiales; family Streptosporangiaceae; genus Palsa-504. Next base: position 29,154 of record CAWKCG010000039.1, on the reverse strand, counting down.
CAGGCTGGCCAGCGCGTCCTCAGGATCGACCGGCTGCTGCCCGGGTGTGTGCCCGTGCAACGGCAGGAAGATCTGCCCGCCGGGGAACCGGTCCGCCAGCCGGTGCGCGGCGTGCACCGCGAACGCGGTCTTGCCGACCCCGGCCATCCCGCCGATCGCGTGGATGCCCACCACCCCGCCCGCGCCCACCGCGGCGTCCACCAGCTCCTGGAGTTCCTGCTGCCGCCCGGTAAACGAGGCGATGTCGCGCGGCAGCGCACGTACGGCCGACGTCCCTCCGACCCCGCCGCTGACCGGCCCGGCAGGCGCCGCCCGGCCCCGCGCCACCACCTCGAACTCGGCCCGGGCGGGGCCGGTCAGCCGCAGCGCGTCGGCCAGCAGCCGGACCGTGTCCTTGTGCGGTGTGGTGGATACGCCCCGCTCCAGGTCGCTGACCGACCGCGGGCTCAGCCCTGCCGCCTCGGCCAGGTCCTCCTGCGTCAGCCGGGCCTGGGTGCGTACTTTCCGCAGCAGGTCGCCGAAGGTAACCGGCGACTCGGCCACACCCTCTCCCCTCGCCCACAGACGGCGCATCCACGCCGAGCATACGCCGCCCGAACTTCGCCAAGACTGTACGACTTTCCGCCCGGCTCTTCACGGTGGCTGGCCCGGCGTGCCGAATGTCTTCCGCCCGGTCATTCACCGTGGCTGGGCCGGCATGCCGACGCAACAGGGTCCGCAGCGCCCCCCTCCAGCGCTGCGGACCCTTGCTTCTGGGCGGCCGTACCGTAACGCCGCCACGAGCGTGCGCAGCCAGGCCGCCACGCGCAGCGGGCGGATCGGCCGCCGGGCCTGGTCGGTGGTGAGCGCCGCCCGCCGGGCGGAGCGCGCCTGCTGGACCTGGCGCTGCCGGCTGGCGTCGGCGACCAGGTCCGCGTGCCTGCTGCTGATGAGCTGGCTGATCACGTATGGGTTCATCGGGATCTCTCGCTTTCTGTGTCCGCGTCCCCGGGTCGTCCGGCCTGCGGTTTGGCTCTCTGCCTAGAAAGCTATGGGGCATCGTGCCTGGTCACCACGAGAAACAGGGCACAGGAAAACTCACAGTCCTACCGGAAACTGTGGGTCCGCGGACCGGGCCGTTACGCGCGGCAGAAGGTCCGGCTGCGTCCCGCACGCATCTTTACCTTCCTCTGACCCATATATATCTTAAGCCTAAATCTACCCCTTATACATCGTATGTCACTCTGACACCATACACATCATCAGTACACCAGGCTTGCGCGCAGCATCAGCCCACGCCGGCCTGCGCGCGGCGGTGAATGTCAGCGGGACTCTAGTTCGGCGATTAGGTAAAGGGCGTTGGCTTGGCCGACCCGGTAGCCGAGGTCACGGAAGATGTCCAGGGCCTGCTCATGGGCCCGGGCCGCGGCCGGGTAATCACCCGTCGCCCGCCACGTATGCCCGAGTTCATTGAGGATGTTAGCCTCACCATTCCGGTCGCCGAGGTCGCGGTAGATGCCCAGCGCCTCCTCGAAGTCCCGGGCCGCGGTGGCGTAATCGCCAGTCAGCCGCCGGATGTCCCCGAGGTAGTTCAGGGCATGGGCGTACCCGAGCCGGTCGCCGATGTCCTGGCAGATGTCCAGCGCCTGCTCTAGGGCCTGGACCGCGGCCGGGTAATCACCGGTCGCCCGCCGCACGTCCCCCAGGAAAGTGAGCGCGCCGGCCTGACCGAGCTGGTCACCGATGTCCCGGTACATGCCCAGGGCTTGCTCTAGGGCTTCGACCGCGCCCGGAAGATCATCAGTCATCCGCCAGAGGAACCCGAGGTCGCTCAGCGCGTTGGCCTGGCCGAGCCGGTCGCCGAGGTCGCGGTAGATGCCTAGCGCCTGCTCCAGCACCAGGGCCGCGGCCGGGCTGTCACGGGTCTGCCGTCGCGCCACCCCGAGGTCGTTAAGGGCATCGGCCTCACCTGGCCGGTCGCCGAGAGACCGTGCGGCCTGGATCGCGGCCGCGTGCCGGGTGATGGCCTCAGCCCACGGGCCATCGAGCCGGAGCAGCGCGGCGATTCCGGCGGTCAGGGCGATGACCCGGGCGTGCTGGCCGGTCCCGGTGGCGTGGTCCAGGCAGGCCAGCAGGCTGGCCCGCTCGGCACGCGCCCAGGCCAGCGCCTCCTCCCGGTCGGCCAGGCCGGGCACCGCGGCCGGCACCGTGCCGTGGGCGGGGCCGGGGCGGCGGGTCTGGCTGGTGATGAGGGCGTCGGCGCGGGCGGCGGCATACTGGTAGTAATCCAGCAGCCGTTCAGTAGCCTGCTCGCGGTCACGGTCCGGATCAACGCGATCGGCCAGCGCGCGGGCGTACTCGCGGATCAGGTCGTGCATCCGGTACCGGCCCTGCGCAGGCTCGGTCAGCAGGTACTGGTCATACAGCGCCTCCAGGCCGCGTCGCGCGGTGCCAAGGGCGGCGCCGTCCAGCGCGGCGGCGGCGTAGCCGTCTATGTCGGTACCCGGGTGCAGCCCCAGCCGCCGGAACAGCCGCTGCTGGTCCCCGGTGAGGTTCTCGTATGACAGGTTGAACGCCGCGGCCACGGACAGGTTCTCCGTCGCCATCAGCTCCAGCCGGTCCCGGGCCGCCGCCAGCTCGGCGGCCCGCCCGGACAGCGCCCAGGCGGGGTGATGGTGCAACTGGCGGGCCACCATCCCGATCGCCAGCGGCAAGAACCCGCACAGCCGGGTGAGCTGGCCCACCGCCGGATCACCCGCGCTCAGCCCGGTCCGGCCCGCCAGCCGGACCAGCAGGGGCGGCCGCCTCCTCGGGCGCCAGCGTGTCCGGCTCGGCCACAGCTCCCCCTCTTGTCCGTCGGCCATACCCAGGCTGAGCCTACGCGGCCTGACTTCGCCAAGACTGTCAGCAACCCGGACGATATGGACGCCGACTACCCGGATCACTGCCCTCCGGCATGGTGCAGCCATCCGACCAGGTGTAGCACTTCTGCGGCGACCTCTGTCGCGGTGCGGTTGTCGTTGTCCACCAGGTGGTTGGGGAAGATCAACGTCGAGCGCCGCGGCCCCGGCCCGCTGATACTGGCTCTATGACTGAGACCGAGTCCCTGATCGCCGAGATCCGCCAACTGCGCGCCGACGTCGCCCGGCTGCACGCCGCGTACACGCCGGTGCACATCCGGCACGGCTGGATGAAACTGCTCTTGAAAGACCTGTCCACCAACCCGTACACCCAGTACAAGGTCCACATGTGGGGTGCGATCTACTGGCTGATCAACTTCCCGCTGATCTGCTGCCTGTTCTTCTTCACGCCCACGCTGTGGCTCAAGCTTGGCATCTTTATCACGCTGGTTTACTCGATCTACGCCAACCTTGCGACCGACTACGGCGCTATGTCAGCGGCCGAGGCAGCGTTCGGGGAGCCGCAGCTGCCGCCGATCCCACTCGAGCCGCCGCCGCCGATATGAGGCGGCGCAAGCCTCCGGGCGCTCAAAGCGACCGAGTCCCCTAGGCAACGGGCGGCAATTCTCCTACCTGTTCCTTGGTGAGGTTGAGCCGGATTCCCTCGTCGACCCTGATCACGGCGCTGATGGGGATGGCGACTTCCTTCCGTCCCCACAGGTGTCCCTCCTGGAGCAGCACGTGGGTCACTCGATCATTGTCCGGGTTAACGAGGAAGCCCTGCACCCGCCCGATTTCGCCATCGACGGCGAGGACCGGTTCGCCGGGCACCACCTCGTCCTCACCCCCCGGAATAACGTCTTCGAAGATCGCCGTCTGCCTCCACACCCCCGCCGAGGGACCGGCGATCATGCCATAGCCCCCCGCTATCTGGCCGGGTCGCGTACCCGTGACCAGGTTGCGCTCCGCGGCGTGGTCGAGCCTGTCGAACTCTGCGAGGGTGCAGCGCAGCCTGATTCCGTCGTCCGTGGCCTCGGCCAGGTGCACGGGGACAAGCCGCGCGGCCTCCTGCCGGTGCCCGGGCTGGATGACAAGGTGGGTGACCGTGTCCGTGGCCGGGTCGATGATCAGGCGGCGAACCTCGCCGCAGTCACCATCCGTGCAGCTTGCCCTGGTCCCGATCGTGAACTGCGACTCTCCGGCCATAGCCGCCTCCCTTCGTCTTGCTGGACTGTAGCGCGCACCTGCCCAGCATCAGCGCCACGGGTGCTGTCGATTATCAAGGACCGGCCTCGGCGCCGGTCAGGTGACCATGGCGAGGTCGGCCACCGGCTCGGCCTCCCGTGGAGGTCAGCGACCTGGCTGCGGCTGCTGGCCGCTGATGAGCTGGCTGACCTGCTGGCGCACTCGATTCAGCTCCGCGCCAAGCTTGACCAGCATCTGCGTGGCCACGCCGTCGCCCTCACGGATCAGGCCGAGCAGGATGTGCTCGGTGCCGATCCAGTTGTGATCGAGCCTCCTGGCTTCTTCTTGCGCCAGGACCACGACACGCCGCGCCCGGTCAGTAAACCGCTCGAACATCGTCCGTCGCCTCGCGCTACTGAGCAGAACCTGACCATCCGCATTGCGCGGTGAGTTTCAGCTGATGCAGAACTCGTTGCCTTCCGGGTCGTGCATGACCACGTAGTAGATCGGGTCCTCCGGGTCGTCGTACCGGGTCCGGCGCTCCACGCTGGCACCCAGCCCGATCAGCTCGGCAACCTTCGCCTCGACGATCTCGATCCGCCGCTCCGCCGGCAGCGCGTTATCGCGGCCAGTGGGGTAGAGGTCGAGATGGAGCCGGTTCTTGCCCGCTTTGGCCTCCGGCACCTTCTGGAAATAGATCGGCGGGCGCAGCCCTTCCGGGTCGAAGAGCCGGTTGGCGAAGGCCGCGTCTGCCCCCAGCCGGGCGCGGTAGTGCGCGTGCCAGGTCGTCTGCGGTTCCGCCGGGGGCACCGGCTGATAGCCCAGCGCTTGCGCCCAGAACCGCGCCAGCACAGCGGGGTCATTCGCGTCGATGGTCAGCTGCCAGAACACCATGCCCAGACACTAGACCCCGCGGCCGGCATCTGGCGTTGTACCAGGTAATGCGGTTGCCCGGCCAGAGGTCATTTCGCCGTGGCCGCCGATCCCCCACACTGGCCAGGTGACAGAACGGCTGCGGGTGCGTGAGATCGACGATGACGAAGGACGGCGGCTGGTGCGGATCATCCGCCGCGGCAGCGGATCGGCGGTGACCTGGCGGCGGGCCCAGATGGTGCTGCTGTCCGCGCAGGGCATGGACGCCGCCGCGATCGCCGGGGTGGCGTTTACCAGCGAGGACCGGGTGCGGGACGTGACCGGCAACGTCAACGCCGACGGGTTCAGCTCGTTGTACCCGAAGTACCGGGGCGGCCATCCGCCGACGTTCACCCTGGGCCGGCGGCGGGAGATCAAGAAGCTCGCCAAGTCCAAGCCAGCCGGGCATGACCTGCCGTTTTTCCTGGAGCCTGGCCAAGCTGGCCGACTTCCTGGTGGCCGAGGGGGTGGTCGGCGACATCAGCCACGAGGGCCTTGCGGGTCGTGCTCCGCCAGGAGGGGGCCAGCTTTCAACGGCTGAAAACGTGGAAGGCGTCCAAGGACCCGCGGTACGCGGCGAAGAAGGCCCCGGTCGAGCACCTGTACGCGATCGCCGACCGCGAGATCACCGCGCAGGACGGCGACCCGGAGGTCGTCTTTTGCGCCGGTGAGTTCGGGCCGCTCAACCTGCAGCCGCGCCCGGGACGGCAGTGGGCCGCGGTCAGCGGCAAAGGGAAAGAGCCCGGCCGGCGCCGCGGCGCCGGATGCGCGCCACCTACACCCGCACCGCCGGGGTCCGGCACCTGTCCGCCGCCTGCGAGCTGGGCGAGGACAAGCTCTACGGGCACATCAAGCCGCGCAAGACCCGGGCCCGGTTCCTGGAGTTCTGCCGCTACCTGCGCTCCCTCTACCCAGTCACCACCCGCATCGCGATCGTGTGCGACAACTTCAGCCCGCACCTGACCACCAGGCGGGACGGCCGAGCCGGGGCCTGGCCGACGGCGGACAACGCCGAGATCGCCTGCACGCCGACGAATTCTTCCTGGTTAAACCGCGTAGAAGCGCAGTTCACGGCGTTGCGGTACTTCACGCTGGACGGCACCGACCACGCCAGCCACAAGGAACAGGCCAGCATGATCCGCCGGTACATCATCTGGCGTAACAACCACGCCTACGACGAACGGCTCCCGCCGCATCGTCGCCAAGGCAAACGTAGCTTGATGCGGCACTAGTCGCGTACGGCGCTCTGTAGGAATGCCGGATCAATGTTTATTCATCCGGCGCGCCGCCCTCGCGTGGATAGCGGCGGGCGGCGCTTTCTAGCTCAAATGGCCCAGCCGCAAAGCCGTACCCGTAGAAATGTGGGTTGTATCTCCCTGGCCGCCGGAAACTCGGTCGCCTAGGAATGTTGCCAAAGAAGAAGGTTCCTAGCATGGCGAGACCGGCAATAAGGACGATGGCGCCCAATATGATCGTGATGACCAGCGGAATAGTTAGCCACCAGATAAAATCAAAGCGGCCGCTGAAGAGAAAATCTCGAGGCCGTGCGTCATGGAGTGCAATTATAGGGGTTGCGACAGATATTCCGATTAGCAGGACCACAAGAGCGAAGATGAGCAAACCGAAGTCGAAGCGACTGTCGTTGCCGCTCTTGATGTCGACCCTGGACCCACTCTCGATTTTGATGCGCGGGGGCAGGCTGTCGGCGGATATCTTAAATGCGATGTCTTTCCTGCGTACGTAGCCGTCGGTAATCAGTTTTATGTAAAAGTATTCACCAGGATTCAGGAGGGGGAAGTCGCATCTAAACTGGCGATCAGAGATCGTCTCAAGGCTTATTTCCCGCCCTTCCGGGTGAATATAAGTAATCGATGCGTCGACGATCTGATAGCCTCCATCGAGAGTACCAGTAAGCGGACTAATGGTGTCACGGATCGCATATGAACCTTCATTGGCTACGAGGAATTCAATTACATTTAGAGCCTTGACATCCTTGTCGTGAAACTTTATCGTAAGGCCCTGACGCGTGTCGGGATCGACGCCGCTGAGCATTTCCGGAAACGGAAATTCGTAGATAGCCAGCCGATGCTTGGCCGATCTGCCGTAGTAGTGTCTCGATATTAGGATCGTTAGCACCACGCCGACGACGGTCGTGCTGATAGCGATTACTACTGCTTGCATCCGTCTCACCGCGTATCTGCTCAGACAATCAGGTGCCCATTACCCTTGCAGAACACTGCCTGTCTTCGCATAGGCCAAAACCTCGGTTGTCCTGTGAAGGTGCCCTATGGTGCGCTCCCGCTCAAGGCTGAGACCTCGGTCTTGTCACCCGACCCGCCCAGTCCAGCTGGGGTGCACCTGGGGTGCAGAGACCGGCGGTAGGTGGCACACGATGGCGGTCTTCGACAGGCTCGAACGCAGACGCTACATAGAGTTCTCCCTGATCAGAAGAATGCTCAGCTGATCAGCGGATAGCGCCCCCAGCAGGATTCGAACCTGCGCTCACGGCTCCGGAGGCCGTTGCTCTCTCCCCTGAGCTATGGGGGCTACGCGACGTGGGAAAGGGTACCAGTCGGCGGCCGTTTCCCGGGACACGCGGCGGGTACACTGCGCAAACACATGCGCAAGACGCTACCCTCACGCGAGTGGAGCAGGGATTGAGACGGGTGCTCGTCGTTGACGACGACGAGGTGATCAGGCAGCTGATCGCGGTCAACCTCCAGCTCGAGGGGTTCGACGTGTCGATGGCGGTCGACGGGCAGGACTGCCTGGACAAGGTGGCGGACGTCGATCCGGATGTCATCACGCTGGACGTGATGATGCCGCGCCTGGACGGCTGGGAGACCGCGGTCCAGCTGCGCAGCTCACCGGACACCGCGCACATCAAGGTGGTGCTGATATCGGCCCGCGCGCAGGAGGACGACAAGGCCAGGGGCAGCCGCGTCGGCGCCGACGCCTACCTCACCAAGCCCTTTGACCCCACCGAGATGATCCGCGTGGTCCGCGAGCTCGCCGGCGCCAGTTAGGTGCTCACAGCCTGGCTACGGCGGGCCATCCTCGCCGCAGCCGGTACCGACGAGGAGGACCCGCTGCTCCGCCCGGGCGGGGAATCGGGGAGCTACGCCTCCAGCCTGCCGTTCCGCCTGGCCGGCCCCGGCCAGGACCCGCGCGACGTCGCGGCGCAACTCGCCGCCACCCTCAAAAGCGAGCCCTGGCTGGCGACCGCGCAGGTCACCGGCCGCGGCTACCTCACCCTCACCGTCACCCAGGACGCCCTGGCCCGCCTCGCGGTCCAGATCCCGCAGGCGGGCGAGGCGTGCGCCGCCAGCGACGCCCTGCGCGCCCGCCCCGTCCCCGCCGCGCCAAAGGCCGAACTCCCCGCCGAGCCGGACTGGCCGCAGGCGCGCGCGGCCCTCGCCGCCGAGCTGACCGCCCGTCTAGCCACCACCGCGGGCGCGACCCTAATTTTTTCCGCCGAACGACCAGTGGTTTCTCCCCCCGCCCCCCCGTCCCCGCCCCAGACCGAGCCCGAACCCCCGGTGCTACCCCCTCCCGCACCCCCCGCCTCGCCCCGGGCGGAAGCCGGACCGGTCGCCGCCGCGATCCAGTACGCCGGAGGCGACGCGGTGCGGTTCGCGCTCGCGCGGATGCCCCCTGGCGGGGCGCCCCCGGAGGCGGCCGCCATCGCCCGGCACGTGCTGGACAATCCCGCCTATGCTGTTCGGTACGCGCATGCCGCCGCTGCCGCCGTGCTGCGCTGGGCCGCCACGCTCGGAATACAGCCAGCCGGACCGCAGGAGTTCCGGCCGCGCCTGCTCTCTCGACCAGAAGAGCTGGCGCTGCTCGACGCGCTGTCCTGGCTCCCGGAACGGGTGGCCATGGCCGCGCGACGCGGCCGGCCCGACGAGTTCGCCGGGTACACCGAGGAGCTGGCAGCGCGGACGGTTGACACGATGAGCACCCCTGGCTTTACGCACCTACCCACGATCAGCAGCGAACGGCTGTGGCTGGCCGCGGCCGCGCGCACCGGCCTGGCCGCCAGCCTGGGGCTGCTCGGGATCAGCGCCCCCGAACGCCTGTAGTAACACACCCGCACCGAAGGGATCCGCATGAGCCGCGTCGCGCACCCGGCCGGGCCGCAGCACGGTGACGTGCTGCCCGCCGACCACCCGCCCGCCCCGCCGACGGACCTGAACGCGCTGCACCCCGGCATCTGGCCGCGCGGCGCCCGGCGCAGCGACGGCGTGCTCACGATCGGCGGGATGGACGTGCGGGACCTGGCGACCGAGTTCGGCACGCCGCTGTACGTGTGCGACGAGGCGGACGTGCGGTCGCGCTGCCGGGACTACCGGGAGGCGTTCGGGCCGCAGGCGGGCGTGTTCTACGCGGCCAAGGCGTTCTGCTCCCGCGCGATGCTCCGCTGGGTGAGCTCGGAGGGCCTGGGCGTGGACGTCTGCACCGGTGGCGAGCTCGAGATCGCGCTGTTGGCGGGAGTGCCGCCCGAGCAGATCACCCTGCACGGCAACAACAAGACCCTCGACGAGCTCGAGCGCGCCGTCCGCGCCGGGGTGGGCCACATCGTGACGGACTCCTTCGAGGAGATCGCGCGGCTGGCCTACCTGACTGATCCGATCCCGGTCGGCTCGCGCGACCGGCCCGACGGAGCCCAGCCGGAGGCCCAGAGCCGTCCCAAGGTCCTCGTCCGGGTCACCACCGGGGTCGAGGCGCACACGCACGAGTTCATGGCGACCGCGCATGACGACCAGAAGTTCGGCTTCTCGCTGGCCTCGGGGGCCGCCGACGAGGCGGTCAGGCGCGTGCTGGGCTGCCCGGGGCTGGACTTCGCCGGGCTGCACTCGCACATCGGCTCGCAGATCTTCGACACCGCCGGCTTCGAGGTAGCCGCGCACCGGGTGCTCGACCTGGCGGTCAGGATCCGCGACGAGCACGGCATCGAGATCGCCGAACTCGATCTCGGCGGCGGGTTCGGTATCGCCTACACCGAGGAGGACGACGCGCCCGAGGTCATGAAGCTGGCCCACAGCCTCCGCCAGATCGTGGACTGGCAATGCCAGGCCGCCGGGCTGCCCGTACCGCGGCTGACCGTGGAGCCCGGGCGCGGCATCGTCGGGCCCTCGATGGTGACGCTGTACACGGTGGGGACCATCAAGAACGTGGACGGGCTGCGCACCTACGTCAGCGTGGACGGCGGGATGAGCGACAACATCAGGACCGCGCTGTACGACGCCTCGTACGTGTGCGCACTGGCGTCGCGCGCGTCGGCGGCCCCGCCGATGCTGTCCCGCGTGGTGGGCAGGCACTGCGAGAGCGGCGACATCGTGGTACGCCACGCGTACCTGCCGTCCGATCTCGCCCCGGGCGACCTGCTCGCCGTCCCGGCGACGGGCGCCTACTGCCGGTCCCTGGCCAGCAATTACAATCACGTGCTGCGCCCCGCCGTGGTCGCGGTCAGCGACGGCGAGGCGCGCGTCATCGTCCGCCGCGAACGGATGGACGACCTGCTCAGCCTGGATGTCGGATGATCGGATGACCGGAACCCTGCCCACCCTGAAGGTGGCCCTGCTCGGCTGCGGGTCCGTCGGAAGCGAGGTCGCCCGGCTGCTCACCGAGCAAGCCGACGACCTGGCCCCGCGGGTCGGCGCCCGGCTTGAGCTGGCCGGGATCGCGGTGCGCCGGCTCGGGCACCGGCGGGCCGCGGGGATCGACAGGTCCCTGCTCACCGCGGACGCGCACGCGCTGGTGAGCCTGGCCGGACGTCGACATCGTGGTCGAGGTGATCGGCGGCATCGAGCCGGCCAGGTCGCTGATGCTGGCCGCGCTGAAGTCCGGCCGGCCGGTCGTCACCGCGAACAAGGCCCTGCTGGCCGAGAACGGCGCGGAGATCTACGGCGCGGCCCGCGAGTACGGCGCCGACCTGTACTACGAGGCCTCCGTGGCCGGCGCCATCCCGCTGCTGCGGCCGCTGCGGGAGTCGCTGGCCGGGGACACCGTGCACCGCGTGCTCGGCATCGTGAACGGCACGACCAACTTCATCCTGGACCGGATGGACTCCTCTGGCGCGGGTTTCGCCGAGTCGCTGGAGGAGGCGCAGGCGCTCGGCTACGCCGAGGCCGACCCGACCGCGGACGTCGAAGGGTTCGACGCGGCCGCGAAGGCGGCGATCCTGGCCAGCCTGGCCTTCCACTCGGAGGTGACCGCGGCCGACGTGCACCGCGAGGGCATCACGGAGGTCACCGCGGCCGATATCGGCAGCGCGCGGGCGCTGGGCCGGGTGGTCAAGCTGCTGGCCATCTGCGAGCGCTGCGACGGCGGCGTGTCGGTCCGCGTCCACCCCGCGATGATCCCGCGCTCGCACCCGCTGGCCGCCGTCAGCGAGGCGTACAACGCGGTGTTCGTCGAGGCCTCCTCGGCCGGCCGCCTGATGTTCTACGGGGCGGGAGCCGGCGGGACCCCGACCGCGAGCGCCGTGCTCGGGGATATCGTCGCCGTAGCCAGGAACCGCCTGGCCGGGACCCGCGGCCCGGACGCGTCCACCTACGCGGGGCTGCCCGTCGTCCCGATGGGGGAGACGCTCACCCGGTATCACGTGGCGCTCGACGTGGACGACAGGCCCGGCGTGCTGGCCCCGGTCGCCGGGGTGTACGCGCGGCACGGCGTCTCGATCGAGACCGTACGCCAGACCAGCAGGGGAGAGGAGGCGCAACTCGTGATCGTGACCCACACGGCCAGGGACGCCGCGCTCGCCGCGACCGTCCGCGACCTGGAGGCGCTCCCCGTCGTCCGCGCGGTCGCCAGCGTCATGCGCGTGGAAGGGGAAGAGGAGTGACCGCGGCCAGCCGGGCGCGGGGGAGCAGGGAGTTCCCCCCGTACGGGGGGCCGAGGGGGTCTGGGGGGAAAGGTTTCCCCCCAGGCGGGGGGTCCCCGGGGGTCGTCCCCCGGGGCTAGCAGAGTCTGGCACGGCGTCATAGAGGAGTACCGCGGCTGGCTGCCGGTCACCGACGCCACGCCGGTGATTAGCCTGCGCGAGGGCGGCACGCCGCTGCTCCCTGCTCCCGTGCTGTCCGCCCGCACCGGGTGCGAGGTGTACCTCAAGGTGGAGGGCGGCAACCCGACTGGGTCGTTCAAGGACCGGGGCATGACGGTGGCGATCAGCATGGCCGCGGGCGCGGGCGCCAAGGCCGTCATCTGCGCGTCGACCGGCAACACCAGCGCCAGCGCGGCCGCCTACGCGGCGCGGGCCGGGCTGACCTGCGCGGTGCTCGTGCCGCGCGGCAAGATCGCCGTCGGCAAGCTCGCCCAGGCGCTCGTGCACGGAGCGCGGCTGCTCCAGGTGGACGGCTCGTTCGACGACTGCCTCGAGCTGGCCAGGAAGCTGGCCGCCCAGTACCCGGTGGCGCTGGTCAACTCGGTCAACCCGGACCGGCTCCAGGGCCAGAAGACCGCCGCCTTCGAGGTCGTCGACGACCTGGGCGACGCGCCGGACGTGCACTGCCTGCCCGTCGGCAACGCCGGGAACATCTCCGCCTACTGGATGGGGTACACCGAGTACCTGCGCGCGGGCCTGGCCACCGGGACCCCCCGGATGTTCGGGTTCCAGGCCAGCGGGGCGGCGCCGATCGTGGCCGGCGAGCCGGTGCTGCGCCCGCAGACGATCGCCACCGCGATCAGGATCGGCAATCCCGCGTCCTGGCGGCTCGCCGAGGAGGCCAGGGACTCCTCGGGCGGCCTGATCGATTCGGTGACCGACCGGGAGATCCTGGTCGCGTACCGGCTGCTGGCCACCCAGGAGGCGGTGTTCGGCGAGCTCGCCTCGGCCGCCGGCGTGGCCGGGTTGCTCAAGGCCCACGCGAACGGGCAGGTGACACCGGGCTCGCGGGTGGTCTGCACGATCACGGGAAACGGCCTGAAGGATCCCGACTGGGCGCTGTCCGGCGCCCCCGCCCCGGCCGTCATCCCGGCCGACGCCGGCGCCGCCGCTACGGCCCTCGGACTTGCCTAGGGCAGCGGGCGCGGTGCGGGTGCGAGTGCCCGCCACCAGCGCCAACCTCGGTCCGGGCTTTGACTCGCTCGGCCTGGCCCTGTCCCTGTACGACGAGGTGGAGGCCTGGATCAGCGAGTCGGGCCTTTCCATCGAGATCTCGGGCGAGGGCGCTCACCTGGCGGAGGCGGGCGAGGACCACCTGGTCGTCCGCGCCATGCGGGCGGCGTTCGCCGCCACCGGAGGGCAGCCGCCCGGACTCGTGCTCCGCTGCGCGAACTCGATCCCGCACAGCCGGGGCCTCGGTTCCTCGGCCGCCGCGATCGTGAGCGGCGTCCTCGCCGCGCGCGCCCTGGTCCGCCAGGGGACCGCCATGCTGCCGGACGCCGCCGCCTTCGAGCTCGCCGCCGACCTTGAGGAACACCCGGACAACGTAGCCGCCTGCCTGGCCGGCGGGCTGACGATCGCGTGGACGGTGGAGGGCCACCCGCGCATGACGCGGCTGGAGCCGCTCGCGTCGATCACCCCGGTGGTCTGCGTCGCGCCGGCCCCGGTGCGCACCGACGTGGCCAGGGCCGTCCTGCCCGACAAGGTGCCGCACCGGGACGCCGCCGCCAACGCCGGGCGAAGTGCCTTGCTCGTCGCCGTCCTGACCGGGCAATCCCGCCCGGCGCTGCCGGGTCCCCCCGGCGGACGGTCCGGCGCGCTGCTCGACGCGACGCGCGACCGGCTGCACCAGGATTACCGCGCCGTCGCCATGCCGCAGACGCACGCGCTGGTCGAGCGGTTGCGGGCCGCGGGCATACCCGCCGTCGTGTCCGGCGCGGGGCCCTCGGTGCTCGCGTTGCTGGGCGCGGGTGGCGGCCACGATAATCGTCACCACTTGGACAGCCTTGGTTCAATCGTGAGAGAAACGGGTAATGCATGGCGTGTAAGCTCGCTAGACGTCGAGCGGCAAGGTGCGCGTGTCCTGCGCCTTAAGCCCCCGCCGGGGCGCTGACGCGGGAGAGGGCGGCCAATCCGCCCGACCGGGCACACGGCGGCAGCGCCAGGCCATTCCTCCTGTTACTCAGCTTGCCGGGTGCGCGACGGTGCTGGCGAGCCTCATGGGACCGTTGCCTCCTCTTCCGCGTGACACGGACGGCTGCGAAGGAATGCCGTGAGTCCTCATAGTGTTAGGCTTAGCGGTGTACCGGGTGCCCCGCTCCGGGTCGGGTGCTCGTCGGCAAACCGGGCGCTAACCGGCAAACCCCCATGGCACGGTATTGTTGCCGTACCCAGGGTCTTTGCCGCCAGACGTTCCGCTTCCTCCCCGCTTGAGGAGCAGGGGCGCTCTGGTACCAGGACGCGGTTCTGGGGACGCGGGTGAGCCGTGCAGCTGTCCCGGCGCATTCCGGCTCATCTCCCTGGCTTGCGGGCACACGGCGACGCACGGAGGAACGCAAGGCGTTGCGGCAATCGCGGACATCTGGCGGCTAACGAGAGCGGCTAACAAGACCAGCGCGAGTCAACTCTGGCCCCGCGGGGCCTATTACCGGGTCGACGGGCCTAGCGGGTTCGCCCAGGCGGCCGAAGGATAATGGGAAGGACCATTAGTGAGCGACACAACCGAAATCCTCAGCGGCGCATCCACCGCGTCCGAGGATGCCCCAGCTGGTAGCCCGGCGGGCCCCGCCACCAGCGGATCGCCGGGAGGGGACCTGGGGTCAAGAGGAGCGACGGCAGCGACGTCCAAGTCGCCCGGTCGCGGTGGTAGTGGCCTTTCCTCGATGCTCATGCCCGAGTTGCAGCGGATAGCGCAGCAGATGGGCATCCCCGGTGCCGGCCGGATGCGCAAGGGTCAGCTCGTCGAGGCGATCGAGGCCCGGCAGAGCGGAGGTCCCAGTCAGGCCGGGCCCGCCCGCCGAGGTTCGGACCAGCGTGCCGCGTCCGCGGGAGCTGACGCGACTCGCCCGCTGAAGCAGGACGCCATGGAACCAGGAACACACACGCAGACGGGCATCGGAGACAGCGCGGCGCCGGGCATCGGCGATGGCGGCTCTGGGGCCCGCGCCGGCATCGGTACGGACGGGGCCGGGCAGCAGCTCAGCTTCTACGAGGAGGCCGGCGCCCAGGCCGCGGAGCGGGTGGCCCGCCGCGACGGCGCGGTGCAGGCCGGGACGCAGCCGGGCGAATCCACCCAGGGTGACGTGCAGCGCGGCGACCGCAGGCGCCGGAACGGCCGCAGCGACCAGCCGCCGTCGCGTGGCCGGGACCAGATCGCCGCCCGCGACAACAGCGGCCGTGACAACGGCGGCCGCGATCAGGGCGGCCGCGATCAGGGCGGCCGGGACCAGGGCACACGCGATCAGGGCACTCGCGACAACGTCGGCCGCGACCAGGGCGGCCGTGACAACGCCGGCCGGGACCAGGGTGACCGCCGGGAGCCCGCGGCGGCCGGCCGCGGGCCGGCCGGAGACTCGTTCCGCGACGACGACGGAGGCGATGGGCGCCGCCGCAGCCGCGACCGGTTCCGTAACAGGAACCGCCGGCGTGGTGACCGCCAGGCCGACCCGGAGCCAATGATCGCCGAAGATGACGTGCTGATCCCGATCGCCGGCATCCTCGACGTGCTCGAGGTCCAGGGCTACGCCTTCGTCCGCACCACCGGCTACCTGCCCGGGCCGAACGACGTGTACGTGTCCCTCTCGCAGGTGCGCAAGTACGGCCTGCGCAAGGGCGACGTCATCGAGGGCGCGGTCCGCCAGCCGCGCGAGGGCGAGCGCCGGGAGAAGTTCAACGCGCTGGTCCGGCTGGACAAGGTCAACGGGCTCGACCCCGAGAAGTCCCTGGCCCGGCCCGAATTCGCCAAGCTGGTCCCGCTGTACCCGCAGGATAGGCTCCGCCTGGAGACCGACCCGGGCAACATGACCACCCGGATCATCGACCTGATCTGCCCCATCGGCAAGGGCCAGCGCGGCCTGATCGTCTCGCCGCCGAAGGCCGGCAAGACGATGATCCTGCAGGCGATCGCCAACGCGATCACCAAGAACAACCCGGAGTGCCACCTCATGGTCGTCCTCGTCGACGAGCGGCCAGAAGAGGTCACCGACATGCAGCGCACGGTGAAGGGCGAGGTCATCCACTCCACCTTCGACAACCCGGCCGAATCCCACACCACCGTGGCGGAGCTGGCCATCGAGCGCGCCAAGCGGCTGGTGGAGATGGGCCATGACGTGGTCATCCTGCTGGACAACATCACCCGGCTGGGCCGCGCCTACAACAACTCGGCGCCCGCCAGCGGCCGCATCCTGTCCGGTGGCGTGGACTCCACCGCGCTTTACCCGCCCAAGCGGTTCTTCGGCGCGGCGCGCAACATCGAGCACGGCGGATCGCTGACCATCCTCGCCGCGGCCCTGATCGAGACCGGCTCCCGGATGGACGAGGTCATCTTCGAGGAGTTCAAGGGCACCGGCAACATGGAACTGCGGCTGCGCCGCGAGCTCGCGGAGAAGCGGCTCTTCCCGGCCGTCGACGTGGACTCCTCCAGCACCCGTAAGGAAGAGATCCTGCTGTCACCGGAGGAGCTCAAGATCGTCTGGCAGCTCCGCCGCGTCCTGCACGCGCTGGAGCCCCAGCAGGCCCTGGAGCTGCTCATGGAGCAGCTGCGCAAGACCAAGAGCAACGCCGAGTTCCTCCTCCAGGTCCAGAAGACCACCGTGGGCTCCTGACGCCGAGGGGGGAATGCCGGCCCGGGGAAAGTGGTTCCACGGTCTGGCACACTAGAAAGCCGCATCCATGCGGTACCGGTTCACGCCCCAGTGCTAGCCCCGGGGGACGACCCCCGGGATCCCCCGCAGGGGCGACCCGGCGACCGCTCAAGGCAGGAGTTGTCATGAAGCCCGACATCCACCCCCAGTACAACGTCACCACCGTGACGTGTAGCTGCGGGAACACGTTCACCACCAAGAGCACCGCGCGCGGCGGCACGATCCACGCCGACGTCTGCTCCAACTGCCACCCGTTCTACACGGGCAAGCAGAAGATCCTGGACACCGGTGGGCGCGTCGCCCGCTTCGAGAAGCGGTTCGGCAAGGCCGCCTCGGGCCAGAAGAAGTAGGCATCCAGGGGTCGGGGTGGTGATCAGGATCACCACCCCGCTTCACCCCTGCCGTGGTGACAGTCAGTACGAGGATTACGGAAGTGTTTGAGCGCGTCGCGGATCTGGTCAGCGAGTATGCGGAGCTTGAGCACGCCCTCGCGGACCCGAGCGTGCACTCCGATCCGGAGCAGGCGCGGACGCTGGGGCGGCGGTACGCCGAGCTGACCCCGATCGTGCAGGCGTACCGCGAATGGCAGCAGACCTCGGGGGACGAGCAGGCGGCGCGCGAGCTGGCCGGCGAGGACTCCTCCTTCGCCGCGGAGGCCGAACAGCTGGCCGCGCACCGCGAGGAACTCGAGGAACGGCTGCGCAAGCTGCTCGTGCCCCGGGACCCGAACGACGGGCGCGACATCATCCTAGAGGTCAAGGCGGGCGAGGGCGGCGAGGAATCCGCGCTGTTCGCCGGCGACCTGCTGCGGATGTACCAGCGCTACGCGGAACGGCGCGGCTGGAAGACCGAGATCCTGGACTCGACCGTCACCGGCCTGGGCGGGATCAAGGACGCGACGGTGGCGGTCAAGGGCAAGGGCGCCGACGGCGCCTGGTCCAGGCTGAAGTACGAGGGCGGGGTGCACCGCGTGCAGCGGGTGCCCGTCACCGAGTCGCAGGGGCGGATCCACACCTCGGCGGCCGGCGTGCTCGTCGCGCCCGAGGCGGAGCCGGTCGAGATCCAGATCAACGACAACGACATCAAGGTCGACGTGTTCAGGTCCTCCGGGCCGGGCGGGCAGAGCGTGAACACGACCGACTCGGCGGTGCGCATCACTCACCTGCCGACCGGGATCGTCGTGTCCTGCCAGAACGAGAAGAGCCAGCTGCAGAACAAGGAGCAGGCGCTGCGCGTGCTGCGCGCGCGGCTCCTGGCGGCGGCGGAGGCCGACGCCGACGCGAAGGCCAGCGCGGAACGGCGCAGCCAGGTCCGCACCGTGGACCGGTCGGAGCGCGTGCGCACCTATAACTTTCCTGAGAACCGGATCTCCGATCACCGCGTCGGCTACAAGGCCTACAACCTCGACCACGTCATCGACGGTGACCTCGACTCGGTGATCGACGCGCTGGCCGCCGCGGACCTGGCCGCGAAGCTGGCTTCCGGGGGCTCCCGGGATTCCGGCGACCATGAACCTGCTGCTTGATGAGGTGGCGCTGGCCGCGGCGCGGCTGGCCGAGGCCGGGGTCGAGTCGCCGCGGACCGACGCCGAGCTGATCGCGGCCAGCGTGCACCACGTGAAGCGCGGCGAGCTGCACACCGTACCCGACTCCGCCTTTGACGCGCAGTTCTGGGCCGAGATAGCACGGCGCGCCGCGCGCGAACCGCTGCAGCACATCACCGGGCACGCGCATTTCCGCTACCTCGAGCTCGACGTCGGACCCGGCGTGTTCGTGCCGCGGCCGGAGACCGAGGTGATGACCGGCTGGGCGATCGCCAGGCTGCGCGAGGCGGACGTGGCGAAACCCGTGGTGGCCGATCTCGGCACCGGGTCCGGCGCGATCGCGCTGGCCATCGCGCAAGAGGTGCCGCGGGCGCGGGTGCATGCGGTGGAGGCCGACCCGCTGGCCCGGGCCTGGGCCGAGCGCAACGTCGCCCGGTACGCCGAGAGCGTCCCGTACACCGCGGGCCGGGTCATGCTGCACTCGGGTGACTTCGCTGACGCGCTCGGCGAACTCGACGGTACGGTTGACCTCGTGATCACCAACCCGCCGTACATCCCGGTGGGGGCGTCAGTTCCGCCCGAGGTCGGCGAGTACGACCCGCCGGCCGCGCTGTGGAGCGGGGCGGACGGGCTGACCGCCATCCGGGCGGTGGAGCGCACGGCCAGGCGGCTGCTCCGCCCGGGCGGGCTGGTCGCCGTCGAGCACGGCGCGCAGCAGGGCTCGGCGGTGTACTGGGTGTTCGCCGAGGAATCCGGCTGGCGGGATACGCGCAACAACAAGGACCTGGCCGGCCGCGACCGGTTTGTCACCGCGGCCTGGACCCGTGATTCCGGGTGAGGGTGCGCAGTGGGCGCCAGTGACATGGGTAGAGGGGCGGCGAGATGAGCACACGGTACGACTGCCGGGACCAGCGCACGCGCACGGCGGGGATCGATGCGGCGGTGGCGGCCGCGCGCGCCGGCGAGCTGATCGTCTTGCCGACCGACACGGTCTACGGCATCGGCGCGGACGCGTTCATCCCCGCGTCGGTCACCACGATGCTGGCGGCCAAGGGCCGGGGCAGGAACATGCCGCCGCCCGTGCTGATCGGCACGGCCAGGGCCGCGGCGGCGCTGGCGGATGACCTCGGGGCGTTCGGCCAGGCCCTGATCGAGGAGTTCTGGCCGGGCGCGCTCACCCTGGTGTTCCGCGCCAGCCCCACGCTGGCCTGGGACCTGGGCGACACCAAGGGCACGGTGGCGCTGCGGATGCCGCTGCACTCGGTAGCGCTCGAAGTGCTGAAGCAGACCGGGCCGCTGGCCGTGTCCAGCGCCAACCGCACCGGCCAGCCGCCGGCCACCACGGTCGACGAGGCGCAGAGCCAGCTGGGCGAGGCGGTGTCGGTCTACCTCGACGGCGGGCCGTGCGCCGATAACATCCCGTCAACCATCCTCGACCTGACCGGCAGTGTCCCGGTGCTGCTCCGCGCCGGGGCGGTCTCCGTGGACCGGTTGCGCACCGTCGTGTCAGTCATCGACGACAACGACTACGTCGTCCAGGGAAGCGCCGGGACCGTGGGGACCGGATCTCCCGCGGACTTCAAGCCTGCCGCGCCGCACCCGCTCGAGCGAATGATCGACTCGCCGGCCGACGAGCCGCCTTCGGCCGGCTAGCTGGTGCCTTAGAGTGACGGTAATGAAATCTGACCCGATCCGGATCTGCTGAGGCGGCATGGCCGAGTACGTCCTGGTCCTGCTCGTAGCGGCCGCGGTGACCTACCTGCTCACCCCGCTGGTGCGGCGGGTGGCGATCGCGACGCACGCCATACACGAGCCCCGGGCCAGGGACATGCACACGCAGCCGACGCCGCTGCTCGGCGGGCTGGCCATGTACGGCGGGCTGGTCGCGGGGCTGATCGTCGCCGACCGGCTGACCTCGCTGCAAGATCCCGCCGGGTTCAAGACCGCGGCCGGGCTGCTGCTGGCCGGCGGGCTCGTGGTCGTGGTCGGGTTCATCGACGACCGGTGGGGGCTCAGCGCGGTCAGCAAGCTGGCCGGCCAGGTGGCGGCGGCCGGCATCCTGGTGTGGAGCGGTCAGGAGCTGCCCTGGCTGCCGATGCCCAGCGGCGGCGTGTTCTCGCTGGAACCGGACCTGAGCGTGACGCTCACCGTCCTGCTCGTCGTGGTGACGATCAACGCGATCAACTTCATCGACGGCCTGGACGGGCTCGCGGCGGGCATCGTCGGCGTCGCCGCGCTGTCGTTCCTCTTCTATACCTACACCCTCCTGAAGACGATCGGCAGCACGTCGCAGTCGCTGCCGGCGGTATCGTCGGCGCTGCTGGCCGGCATGTGCCTCGGCTTCCTGCCGCACAACTTCTACCCGGCCCGGATCTTCATGGGCGACATCGGCGCGATGCTGCTCGGCCTGATGCTCGCCTACGGGCCGATCTCGAGTACCGCGTCGCTCGACCCGGCCGTGCTGACCAACTACGCGAGCAACCACGCGCTGAACAGGTTCCCCACGTTCCTCCCGCTGCTGGTGCCCGCCGCGATCTTCGTCATTCCGTATACGGACCTGATGTTCGCCATCATCAGGCGGACCAAGGCGGGCCGGTCGGTGATGGCCCCCGACCGGCAGCACCTGCATCACCGGCTGCTCAACATCGGCCACTCCTACCGGCAGAGCGTCCTGATCATGTACCTGTGGGCGGCACTGTTCTCGGTCACCGTCGTCTCGCTCTCCGTGGTGCGGACTCGCCTGGTCGTCCTCGAGGCCGCGACGGTGATCGCGGTGCTGGCCTTGCTCCCCGCCACCATGCCCCGGCTGCGCCCCTGGCAGTCGCGCGGCGCGCGCAGGCCCTCCGTCGCCCCGGCGCACGCGGCCGCGCTGCCCTCCACCGCGGCTGGCGCACGCCGGCGTCGCACCGCCAGACCCGAGGCCGCCCGGACCTCGCGCTCCGTCCTGGGCGGGGCCCCGTTCCCGGCCGAGGTGCCCTGGTGGCCGGGCCACGGATACGCGGGGGAGGCGTCCTGGGTTCCCGGCGAGGCGCTGCCGCGTGCGGGCCGCCTGCCGGGAGCCGAGCCGGCTTACCCCGCCGATCCCGGCGATCCGTTCCCCGGTCCGGCCTGGGATCCCGGCCAGGGCTACCTTCCTGAGGGCGGATCGTTCCCCGGCCCCGATCCCGATCCGCTCTCGCAGGCTCAGCCTCGGGACATCCAGCCCTGGTAGGGCCGTGCCCGGGGCTTACTCGGTACCTTCTTTACCCTGTCTTTGCCATCCGCGGTGGTCCGGGGAGCGACGCGCCTTCCCTGGTGGGCTGGGCAGTAATGCCGCGGCCCTGGGCCGGCCCGCCGCGCTACGGCCAGGTTGGTCATAAATTTCTCGCGAAAAGGTAAAGACAAGGCCAAGAACTTTGTGATAGCTTTCACAAGCAGGCCCTCTTAAGCTAACGAGGGGCTCGTGATACGTTTCGTACCCAACCGGGTCGCCGTACCGAGCGTTCGGCGCGGTGACCCTTACGCGGGGGCAGGTACCCGCGTCAGATACTTGCTGTCGGACTCCAGGAGCCACGTACATGCTGGCGAGTTACGCCACCGTAGTCCGGCGCGCGGCAGGCCCGACAGCCGCCGTCGCGGCCGTGATCGTCGCTATAAGCGGCGGCCTGGTCGGCATCAAGGGCCTAGTCGGCGCGCTGCTCGGGGTAGCCCTGGTCACCGTGTTCTTCGGGATCAGCATCGCCGTGGTCGGCCGCGCCGCGCGGATCAGCCAGCCGGCCATGATGGTGGCCGCGCTGGTCACCTTCCTGGTCAAGATCGTGGCCCTGGCTGTCGTCCTATCGGCGCTGGCCGGGACGACCGCGTTCAGCACCAGGACCCTCGGTTTCACCGCGATCGGCTGCATACTCGCGTGGAGCGCCGCGCAAGTCATCGCGGCGATGAAGGTCAGGCTGCTCTACGTCGAGCCAGGACAGGAACCGGCGGGGCGAGGCAGGTGAGATGAGCACCTACCGCAACCGGGCCGCCGCGGCGTCGTCGGAGGAAGGCGGCGCCCGCGGGCTTGGCGTCGGGTGGGCGGTGTTCAGCTACCTGATCGCCGGGATGGTCGCGTACGGCGGAATCGGCTGGCTGGTCGGCCGCGCCGTCCACGTCGCGCTGTTCTTCCCGGTCGGCATGCTGGTCGGCCTGGGCATCTCGATCGGCTACATCATCTACCGGTACGGCAGGCAGGGCGCGGCCGAGGGAGGGCGTGGTAACCGGTGACCGGCGACGTTCAGGTGCTCGCGGCCCTAGTGAAGGGGGCTGGGGAGGCGGGCGGCGGCTGCCACATCTTCAGCGGGTGCGGCTACCCGGCGCCAGGGCTGCAGAACTTCGACTTCCAGACCATCTTCCAGATCGGCGACTTCCACTTCACCAAGCCGATCCTGATCGCCATCTTGTGCACGATCATCGTGCTCGTGTTCTTCGGGGCGGCCTTCTGGCGGCCCAAGCTGGTCCCGCGCGGCGTCCAGAACCTCGCCGAGATCGGCATCCTGGCCGTGCGGGACCAGATCCTGCGGCCCTCGCTAGGCCGGCAGGGCGACTCCTACCTGCCGTTCCTGGTGTGCCTGTTCTTCTACATCTGGGTCATGAACCTGATGGAGCTGATCCCGTTCTTCCAGTTCCCCTCGATGTCGAGGATCGGCTTCGTGTGGCCGCTGGTGGGCTTCGTCTACGTGCTCTACTGGTACCTGGGCTTCAAGAACCAGGGCGTCTGGGGTTACTTCAGGACCATGATCCCGGCGGGCGTGCCGTCCTTCATCCTGCCCATCCTGGTCCCGATCGAGTTCGCGCGGTTCTTCATCGTCCAGCCGTTTACCCTGGGCGTCCGGCTGTTCGCCAACATGTTCGCCGGCCACCTGCTGCTGACGATCTTCTACCTGGCCACCTGGTACATGCTGAGCCTGTCCATCGGCCTGCTGTACTTCGTCGGCTCGGCGTTCATGGTGGTCTTCGTCTTCCTGCTGGAGTTCCTGATCGACCTGCTGCAGGCGTTCATCTTCACCACGCTGACCGCCACCTACATCGCCGACTCGCTGGAGCGAGCGCACTGATCCTGCTACCCGACCCAAGCCACCCCGGAGGGAAGCCCTCCGGCCTGACGAATAAGGACTGAACAGATGTCTCTTGCCGCTACTCTCGCCGCCTCCGGAACAACCACCGAGATCCTGAAGATTGACATCGGTGCGGTCGGATACGGCCTCGCGGCCATCGGCCCGGGCATCGGCATCGGCCTGGTCTTCGGCCACGCCATCGAGGCGATGGCCCGCCAGCCCGAGGCCACCGGCCGCATCACCTTGTACATGTGGATCGGGTTCGCGCTGACCGAGGCGCTCGCGCTGATCGGCCTGGTGGCCCCGTTCATCTTCAAATACTGAGCACCGCCAGCGGAAGCGAGCCGATCATGCATTACCTGGCCCTAGCCTCGGAAGACCCGCTGATCCCCACGTACACCGAGCTGATCATCGGGACGATCTGCTTCGTCGTGATCTTCGGCGTGCTCGGCAAGCTGCTCATGCCCCGGGCCCAGCAGATGCTGGCCCAGCGCACCGAGATGATCGAGGGCGGCCTGGCCAAGGCGGCAGACGAGCAGGCCGAGGCCGCGCAGGTGCTCGATCAGTACAAGCAGCAGCTCGCCGAGGCCAGGCACGACGCGGCCAGGCTGCGCGAGGAGGCCAGGGCGCAGGGCGCGCAGATCATCGCCGAGATGCGCGAGCAGGCCCAGGCCGAGGCCCGCCGGATCACGCAGTCCGCCCAGGCCCAGATCCAGGCCGAACGGCAGCAGGCGCTGACCGCGCTGCGCGCCGAGGTCGGGGCGCTGGCCACCGAGCTGGCCAGCCGGATCGTGGGCGAGTCGCTTGAGGACACCGCCCGGCAGGGCCGGATGGTGGACCGGTTCCTCGAAGAACTCGAGGTGTCCAGCTCGTGAGGCAAGTGGCCTGCCGCGGAGCTGCCACCACCGCTCGTTCGGTGGAAATCTCCGAACTACCCCCGGAAGGCGAGTGAGCATGCGCGGGGTGAGTAGAGCCTCGTTCGCCGAACTGTCCGAGCAGCTGTCGGCGGAGCACATCGAGAGCGCCACCGTAGCCACCCGGCTCGCTAACGAGCTGTTCGCGGTCGTGGGGCTGCTCGACACCGAGCACGGGCTGCGCCGCGCGCTGTCCGACCCGGGCAAGCCGGCGGCGGAGAAGGGGGCGGTCGTCTCGGCACTCCTGCGCGGGAAGGTGACGCGGCGCGCCGAGGGCCTGGCCGCGGCGGCCGCGCAGGCCCACTGGGCGAGCAGCGGCGACCTGGCGGACGCGATCGAGGAGCTCGCGGTCGAGGCCACGGTCCTGGCCGCCGAGGCGGACGACGGCCTCGACGAGCTGGAGGACGGGCTGTTCCGCTTCGGCCGGGTCGTCGCGGGCCACCCGGACCTGCGGGCGGCGCTGGCCGATCCGGCCCTGCCCGCCGACGGCAAGCGGCAGCTGTTGCGTACCCTGCTCGACGGCAAGGTGACCCGGGCGACGCTCGACCTGATCGAGCAGATGGTGGCGCACCCGCGCGGGCGGACGCTCGCCGTCGCCCTGGACCTGTGCGCCGACATCGCGGCGCGCCGGCGGCAGCAGCTGATCGCGGTCGTGCGCTCGGCGGTCGAGCTGTCCGCGGGCCAGCGCAGGCGGCTCGCCGCGACCCTGGCCCGCACCTACGGGCACGACGTTCACCTTGATGTCGTCGTCGATCCCTCGGTCGTTGGTGGTATGTCCGTCCAGATCGGGGATGAGCTTATAGACGGGACCGCGGCCAGCCGGCTGGCCGACGTCCGGCGCAAGCTGGCGGGCTGACGTGCCAGCGCAAGAATCCGACAAGACAGGCAGGACAATGGCTGAGCTGACGATC
Organism: uncultured Actinomycetes bacterium; assembly: GCA_963847965.1. Taxonomy (GTDB): domain Bacteria; phylum Actinomycetota; class Actinomycetes; order Streptosporangiales; family Streptosporangiaceae; genus Palsa-504. The sequence goes on along the minus strand of CAWKCG010000039.1, from coordinate 3,990 downwards.
CGGCCGGAGGAGATCCGGGACGCGCTGGCGCGCTTCGTCCAGGAGTATGAGCCGGAAGGCGCCTCGCGGGAAGAGATAGGCACCGTCATCGAGTGCGGCGACGGCATCGCGCGGGTCGAGGGCCTGCCCTCGGCCATGGCCAACGAGCTGCTCGTGTTCGAGAACGGCGTCCGGGGCCTGGCGCTCAACCTGGAAGAACGCGAGATCGGCGTCGTAATCCTCGGCGAGTTCAACGAGATCGAGGAGGGCCAGCAGGTCAAGCGGACCGGCGAGATCCTATCGGTGCCGGTCGGCGACGCCTTCCTCGGTCGCGTGGTCGGGCCGCTGGGCGAGCCGCTGGACGGCAAGGGGCCCATCGAGACCACCGAGATACGCCCGCTGGAGACGCAGGCGCCCTCGGTGGTCGAGCGCCAGCCGGTGAAGGAACCGCTGCAGACCGGCATCAAGGCCATCGACGCGATGACCGCCATCGGGCGGGGCCAGCGGCAGCTGATCATCGGCGACCGGCAGACCGGCAAGACCGCGATCGCCATCGACACGATCATCAACCAGCGCGCCAACTGGGCGTCCGGCGACGAGAAGCTCCAGGTGCGCTGCGTCTACGTCGCGGTGGGCCAGAAGGGCTCGACGATCGCCCAGGTGCGCCAGGCGCTGGAGGAAAACGGCGCCCTGGAGTACACCACGATCGTCGCCGCGCCGGCCTCGGACCCGTCCGGCTACAAGTACATCGCGCCGTACACCGGCTCGGCCATCGGCCAGCACTGGATGTACCAGGGCAAGCACGCGCTGATCATCTTCGACGACCTGTCCAAGCAGGCCGAGGCGTACCGCGCGATCTCGCTGCTGCTGCGCCGCCCCCCGGGCCGCGAGGCCTACCCGGGCGACGTGTTCTACCTGCACTCCCGGCTGCTCGAGCGGTGCGCGAAGCTGTCGGACGAGCTCGGCGGGGGCTCGCTGACCGGCCTGCCGATCGTCGAGACCAAGGCCAACGACATCTCCGCCTACATCCCGACGAACGTCATCTCCATCACCGACGGGCAGATCTACCTCGAGGCCGACCTGTTCAACGCGGGCGTGCGGCCTGCCATCAACGTCGGCCGCTCGGTGTCCCGGGTCGGCGGCAACGCGCAGGTCAAGGCGATGAAGAAGGTCGCGGGTAACCTGCGGCTCTCCCTGTCGCAGTTCCGCGACCTCGAGGCGTTCGCCGCCTTCGCCTCCGACCTGGACGCGGTCTCCCGTGCGCAGCTCGACCGCGGGTCGCGGCTGGTGGAGCTGCTCAAGCAGCCGCAGTACGACCCGTTCCCGGTCGAGAACCAGGTGGTATCGATCTGGGCGGGCAGCAACGGCCACCTGGACGACGTGCCCCTGGAAGACATCGGCCGGTTCGAGCACGATTTCCTTGACTTCCTGCGCCGCAGCCACGACGGCATCCTGGCCACGATCAGGGAGACGAAGGACCTGTCCGAGGACACCGCCACCGCCCTCAAGGACGCGATCGAGGAGTTCCGCCAGAGCTTCGAGACCAGTTCCGGCGCGCTGCTGAGCGGCGCCGACGAGCAGGCCGAGGCGCTGGAGGACGAGGACCAGGAGACGATCGCCCGGCGCCGCGAGACGCCGCCCGCCGAGAAGAAGTAGGTCATGGCAGCTCAGCTTCGCCTGGTCAGGCGGCGGATCGCCACCGTCAGGTCCATCGCCAAGATCACCCGTGCGCAGGAGCTGATCGCGACGTCGCGGATCGTCCGCGCCCAGCAGCAGCAGCGCGCCGCCCAGCCGTACGCGCGGGAACTGACCCGGGCGGTGGAGGCGGTGATCAGCCGCTCGACCAACATCACCCACCGGTTCACCACCGAACCGGAGCACCCGACCCGGGCCGCGGTGCTCATCCTGACCAGCGACCAGGGCTTCGCCGGCGCCTACAACGCCAACGTGCTGCGCGAGGCGGCCCGGCTGCGGGAGCGGCTGCGAGAGCAAGGTCTCTCACCGGTGCTGTACGTGGCCGGGCGCAAGGGCATCAGCTGGCACCGGTTCCGCGAGATCGAGGTGGCGCAGTCCTGGAGCGGCTTCTCGGGCATGCCCAGGTACCGGGATGCGAAGGCGATCGCCGACGTCCTGCTCGAGGCGTTCAGTGCTGACCAAGACCGGGCCGAGGACGAAAGCAAGAAGGTGGACGAGATCCACCTCGTCACCACCGAGTTCGTGTCCATGCTGACCCAGCGGCCCGCGGTGCGCAGGCTGCTGCCGCTGGAGATCGTGGAGACCGACGAGCCGAGCCCGTCAGGCGCGCTGCCGCAGTACGACTTCGAGCCCGGCCCGCCCGAGGTGCTCGACGCCCTGATGCCGCAGTACGTGGCGAGCCGGATCTTCTACGCGCTGCTGGACGCGGCGGCGGCCGAGCTGGCCTCCCGGCGCCGCGCGATGAAGGCGGCCACCGACAACGCCAACGATCTGCTCGAGACGCTGACGCGCGAGGCGAACAACGCACGGCAGGCCGAGATCACCCAGGAAATCAGCGAGATCGTCGGCGGCGCCAACGCGCTGGCCGCGGCAAGAGCTAGTGAGTGAGGGACACCATGACCGCGACCGTTGAAAACTCAGCCGCCGGCGGCGAGGCTGCCGAGGCGACCGGCCGTGTCGCCAGGATCATCGGACCCGTCGTGGACGTCGAGTTCCCGGCGGAGCACATGCCGGAGATCTACTACGCGCTGCACGTGGACGTCACGCTGGAGAACGAAACCCGGACGCTGACGCTCGAGGTCGAGCAGCACATCGGCGATAACATCGTGCGCGCGATCTCGATGCAGCCCACCGACGGCCTGGTCCGCGGCGCCGAGGTGATCAACACCGGCGCGCCGATCGAGGTGCCGGTCGGCGACGTCACCAAGGGGCACGTGTTCAACGTGCTCGGCGAGACGCTCGACGTGCCCACCTCCTCGCTGGAGATCACCGAGCGCTGGCCGATCCACCGCGACCCCCCGGCGCTGGACCAGCTCGAGCCGCGGACCCAGATGTTCACCACCGGCATCAAGGTCATCGACCTGCTCACCCCGTACGTGCTGGGCGGGAAGATCGGCCTGTTCGGCGGGGCCGGCGTGGGCAAGACCGTGCTGATCCAGGAGATGATCCGCCGGGTCGCCAGGAACTTCGGCGGCGTCTCGGTCTTCGCCGGGGTGGGCGAGCGCACCCGCGAGGGCAACGACCTGTTCCTTGAGATGACCGAGTCCGGCGTCATCGCGGACACCGCGCTGGTGTTCGGCCAGATGGACGAGCCGCCGGGCGTCCGGCTGCGGGTCGGGCTCTCCGCGCTGACCATGGCGGAGTACTTCCGCGACGTGCAGGGCCAGGACGTGCTGCTGTTCATCGACAACATCTTCCGCTTCACGCAGGCCGGCTCTGAGGTATCGACCCTGCTGGGCCGGATGCCGTCGGCGGTCGGCTACCAGCCGACGCTGGCCGACGAGATGGGCCAGCTGCAGGAGCGCATCACCTCCACCCGCGGCCACTCGATCACCTCGATGCAGGCGATCTACGTGCCGGCCGACGACATCACCGACCCCGCGCCGCACAACGTGTTCACGCACCTCGACGCGACCACCACGCTCTCCCGGGCCATTACCGAGAAGGGGATCTACCCGGCGGTCGACCCGCTAGACTCCACCTCACGGATCCTGGACGCCGAGGTACATCGGCCAGGACCACTACGACGTGGCCCGCGAGGTGCAGCGGATCCTGCAGCGGTACAAGGAGCTGCAGGACATCATCGCCATCCTGGGCGTCGACGAACTCGGCTGAGGAGGACAAGATCACCGTCCAGCGGGCGAGGCGGATCGAGCGGTTCCTGTCCCAGCCGATGTTCGTGGCCGAGCAGTTCACCGGCCAGCCGGGCGTCTTCACGCCGCTGGAGGAGACGATCTCCTCCTTCAAGGCGATCAGCGAGGGCGAGTACGACAACCTGCCCGAGCAGGCGTTCTACATGGTCGGCGGGATCGAGGA
>CAWKCG010000038.1:0-140675 GCA_963847965.1 uncultured Actinomycetes bacterium | reverse complement strand
GCCGCGGTCTGCAAGGTCCCGCACTACAAGAGCCCATACTTCTACCAGCTCCTGCACGCCGCGGGCATCCTGGGCATCCGGCCGCGCCGACCGTGCGGGCGCTGGCGGCGGACCGCCGGCTCAGCGTCGGCCAGTTGATCGACCGGTGCGGCATCCCCTGCCGGCCGGTTCGCGACTTGCTGGCGGACTACCTGCGGGAACGCCAGGCCAGCGTGGACTACGTGACGCTGGTGCGGCTGGCCGACACCCTCGGCCGCCTGTTCTGGGCCGACCTGGAAGCCCATCATCCCGGGATTAGCTCGCTGCGCCTTGACCCGCAGGCCGCGGCCGGGTGGAAACAGCGGGTCCTGACCAAGACCACCCGGCGGCGGCAACCCGACGGCAGCCTGGCCGAGGTCGCCAGCCCGCGGGAGAGCGCCACCAACTGCCTGACCGCGGTGCGCAGCTTCTACCTCGACATCGCCCAGTGGGCGATGGACGACCCGGCCCGGTGGGGGCCGTGGGCCGTGCCCTGCCCGGTCAAGGCCGGCGAGATCCCGCACAAGAAGACCGCCGACCGCCGCAAGTCCCGCATGGACCAGCGGACCCGCGAGCGGCTGCCCCTCCTCCCCGCGCTGATCGCCGCGACCGGCACCCAGCGCCAGGACACCGCCGGACGCCTCGCCGCCGCCCAGGCCGCCGCTCCCGGGACGGTGTTCACCGCCGCCGGGCAGACGCTGCGGCGCGACCATCACCACCCGCGCGGGCGTGGCCAGCGCGTGGGCCGAGAACCCCGACGCCGGCCCGCGCCGCAACCTCACCCGTGAGGAACGCCACGCGTTCTGGGCCTGGGCCGCGGTAGAAGTCTTGCGGATGACCGGCCTCCGGGTGGAAGAGCTGACCGAGCTGACCCACCACAGCCTGGTCCAGTACCGGCTTCCCGGCACCGGCGAGCTGATCCCGCTGCTGCACATCGTCCCGTCCAAGACCGACACCGAGCGGCTGCTGGTGGTCAGCCCCGAGCTGGCCGACGTGCTGTCGGCGATCATCTGCCGGATCCGCGACGGCGCCGGCGCGGTGCCGCTCGCGGTCACCTACGACTACCACGAACGCGTCTACGGCCCGCCCATGCCGATCTTGTTCCAGCACCGGGTCGGCCTGGAGAACCGGCAGATCAGCGCCCCGGCCATCCGCAAGCTCCTGGACCTGGCGCTGGCCGCCGCCGGGCTCACCGACACCGCCGGCCACCCGCTTCGCCTGATCCCTCACGATTTCCGCCGGATCTTCATCACCGACGCGGTCATGAACGGCATGCCGCCGCACATCGCCCAGCTGGTCGCCGGGCACGCCGACATCAACACCACCATGGGCTACAAGGCCGTCTACCCCGAAGAAGCCATCACCGGCCACCGCGCCTTCCTCGCCCGCCGCCGCACGCTGCGCCCCAGCGGGGAATACCGGATGCCGACCGACGAGGAATGGGACGAATTCCTCGGCCACTTCGAACGCCGCCGGGTCGCCCTGGGCGACTGCGGCCGGGCTTACGGGACCAGCTGTATTCATGAACATAGCTGCGTCAGATGTCCCCTTCTCCGGGTTTTCCCAGATCAGCGGCCCCGTCTGGTGGATATCCGCGACAACCTGATCGTCCGCATCGACGAAGCCCAGCGCGAGGGCTGGCTCGGCGAGGCCGAGGGCCTGAAGGTCAGCCTCGCCGCCGCCCGGCAGAAACTCTCCCAGCTCGATGAGCTCGCCAGGCGGCGCTCTGCCATCCACCTCGGCATGCCCGGCTTCCCCGGCATCGCCAGCCGCACCGTCACCACCCCGGTCACCCTCAGCAAGGAGCGCTCATGACAGCCGCCGCCAGCCTGCCCGACGCGCTACGCGCCCACGCCTGCGGCCTGCACAGCCTCCAAGCGGCCGCCGAGCTCCTGATCGGCCACCGAACCTGGCTGCACCGTGATGACTTCCTCCGCCATGTGCACGACGTCCCCGGTCCCGCCGACGGCACGCCGATCGCAACCATTGACTGGACCGAAGCGATCACCGGCCTCGACCAGGGCCGGCTGCCCTGCTCCGGCAGCGAGCGCCGCATGCTGCGCATCGCCGCATCCCTCGCCGACGGAATCCCCGTCGATCTGCGAGACGCACTGACCGGGCTGGACGCCCGCAACACCGAACTAGTCCGCGACGCCGTAACCCGGGCAACTGGGCACAGATGACTGTCACGGCACCGTCGGCTTTCGTGATCTTGAAAAAGTTCAGAGAAGAAGTAGATCTGGCCGGTGTACGGGAAATAACCGCAGAACTTGATATGGAACGGGCCGAAATCGGCGTCGAAGTCATAGAAATACCAGTGGTTGACCATCGCCCCCTCCTGGTAAAGCCACGGGTACCGCTTCCCGGTAACCGGATCCCGGCGCTGGGCGGTCCGCCACACCCGGGTCTTCTCCTGGGCCACGCCGACGAACAAGATGCACTCCCCGCCGTGGTGCCCGGCCAGGTACTGCTTGGCGACCTGGTCCTTGCTCTGCCCCTTCGCGAACCGGACCAGGTCCAGCCGGCGGGTGTCGATGTAATGGCGGATGTCGGCGGTAAACCGCTCGGTCATCGGCAGCATCAGCGCCGAGGAGGCGAACCGGTTGCCGCGGTGCTGGCAGAAGAAATTGTGGATCCCCTGCCCGTACTGCAGCCGCGGCTGCCGGAACGTCAGCATCGCCCGGTCGATGCAGCGGACCTCCAGCGTCACGTGACCGGACAGGACCTCAGCGGCGGTACGCGGTAGCGCCATAACGGGCTCCGGCTGCAGGCTCGGCCGGCAACGGCCACCCGACCGCTGCAAGCGGCGAAATGAACAGTCACATTGTGAACTGCCTTGGGCCCCGGCCGGAGCCCCCGCCAGCTACAGCCCGCCCGCGCGCAGACACCAGCCCGCACGCGCATGCCTCGTCGGGTTGGGGCGACGCCCCGGTATATATGCGTACAGATGGCGCGCTCATCGGCATGCATGAGCGGGCATTGGTGGTCGGCTGTTGAGACGCCCAGATCGACCATATCTGCGTTCAGCGTGGACTATTCCCTCGTTTGCACTCCCCGTCCAGGTCGGCGGATCTTGCACGCTGCCCGGACGAGCCGCAGTCGCTGAGCGTGACCGGAACACCGGGTTGGGCACACCTTCTTTCGTCAGGGGCATGCACCGGTGGTTCCCGGCTGTGGTTCCCGGGTCTCCGATTAGTGTTTTTAAAAAGGCCATCTAGCTGCGGAAATCTCCGTGGGCGCAGGTGGGTTCGAACCACCGGCTTCTCGCTTGTAAGGCGAAACAGGGCCGGGAATCTGCCCAGCTCACAGCGTCGGCTCATACACGTGACCTGCGGAAACCGTGCCTGGAAATGTCCTGGGGTGCCTGGAAGAGTGTGCACGGTGGTTCCCGCAAGTGGTTCCCGGACCACCCGGCATCGGGCTTGCCGGTACAGCCCCAGAATGCCGGTCACCGCCGCAGCCGGGATGACCGTCCTGCTCCCCGGCGCAGCGATCACCCACCGGCGGGCCGCAGACGCGCAAAGGAGAGGGCACCAACCTTGCTTGCCCCAGCTATCACCATCGCCTAGCCGTCGCCCGGCTCCACCCGTGCTTCAGTCTGCTGGCCCGCCGGAGGCACTGTCCGAGTCACGCGCTGGTTTGGGCGGGGCGAGCCGCCTGCCATAAGTATTTCTGGGTTATCATCACTGTGCTTATAATCTGATGTATGCTTATGGATACGGCCCGCTGGTTGCGGGAGTCCGGCCTGACGGTAGAAGACCTCACCCCGGCCGACGGGGCGGATGCGGGCGTCGATGCCATTCTTGAGCTAGAGACCGGCGACCGCGGCGCGCGCTTCGCCGTGCAGGCGAAGTCCCGCGCGCCTTACCCGCATGAACTGGAGCGGCTCAAGCAGTCGTGGGACGGACTAGCCGCGTACGGGCATCCGCTGATAGTCGCTCCGTACATCTCTGAACCTCTCGGGTCGATCTTGACCAGAGATGGCTGGTCGTGGGCGGACACTCAGGGAAACTTCGACCTACGCGGACCAGGGCTGCTGCTTCGTCAGCGGCGCACCTCTACCCCTCCAGCGCCTAAGCGGAGGACTCTGCCGCGCGGTTCTGGCAGCTTTGCCGTCGTCCGCGCGCTCGTGGGCTTTAGCGGCGGAGCGGATGAAGAACCCGGGGCGACTGCACTGGCGGCCCAGGCCGGTGTTTCGCAACCGCGTGCCTCACAGATTCTCCATCGGCTGCACGAGTTGGAGCTTGTCGACCGATCCGGGCACGGCCGCTGGGAGCCTCGCCGGGAGGCTCTGCTTGATCGCTTCCTTGCCGAATACCCCGGTCCCGGCGGCTCAGAGCAGAATTACTACAGCCTCGACTCCCCGCTGGATGTAGCCGTTCGCGCGAGCCGCGCCAGTACCCAGAGCCGCCCGATAGTGGCATCTGCCGACGTCGGGCCAGATCTCATCCTGGCGTGGCGCAGACCTAGCCTGGTGATCTTGTATGCAAAGCACGCAATCGACCCGTCCGGACTCGGGCTGACACAGGCGCAGGGAAGGCATGACGCCAACGTGATCATGCGCACACCGCAGGACCGGTCCGTCTTCCCTATCCCCGTTCTAGTGGCTCAGGTACAAGGACGCGATGTACTACTGGCTGACCCGCTCCAGCAGATCTGGGACCTTCAGGACCTAGGCGGCGCGGACCGGATCGAGGCTGCTGGGAGGCTACGGCAATGGCTGCTGGAACGCCCCTTACCAGGCTTACGCTCGGTGCCGCCTCGGTGGCCGATGATCTGGGCTATGTAGCGCTCAGCGACCTGGCACGGGCGCTCGGAGACATTGCCGCAGATTTCCGGGTCATCGGCGGCCACATGGTCACGGTGCTCGGAGCACGATGGCGGCTGGGACACGAGCTCTACCGAGAGACCGGTGACGTAGACCTCGGCATTACGCCGGTCGTCGCCCGAAGTCATCATGTCGTAGGCCGCCTGAAAGACCTCGACTACGCACAGGTGGCAGGCAATCGCTTCGCGCGAGAGCTATCCGATCTCCCGGTCAAGATGAAAGACAAAGAAAACTCGCCGCGTCCCGAGGCCTTCATCGATGTCCTCATCCCGGCGTACACAAGCCGGGCGCGTGAAAACGTCCAGGTCGGAGAGGACCTGTTCACCACGGAGGTCCCGGGATTGCAGATGGCGCTAGCCCGCCCACCGGTCACCATCAGGCTGGAACTGCACCGCCTCAACGACACGATCCTGCACTGCGAGCTGCCGTTCCCCGACGAGGTAAGCGCGCTGGTGCTGAAGAGCCTCGCCACCACAGTCCGGTCCAAGGACACGGACATAGCAGACATATGGCGATGCCTCGAGATAGCCTTCGCCGCAGGACTCAGGCCCGCAGACTTTACCCGCGGTGTTAGCGCGGAGGCCGCCGAAGTGATCCGGTCTCTCTTCGGCAGCCGCCGCGGTGCGCCCGTGGCCGCGCTCGCTGCCGAGCAACATCTCTCGGCCGAAGCTACCGATGCCCGCTTTACACGAATACGGGCGCTAATCGCACATGTGCTCGGGCCGACCTGATACCGCCATCCTCGGCGGTCCGATCCCTAGGCGCGGAAGGCTCTGCCGTGCCCCGTACCCGACCCTGTTGGCGGCATGACAGTGCGCGTCCTGCCGTAAACTGACACACTTCTGGTATGGAGTCGCGGACCCGGCGCATGGGCACATCTCCGGTGACAGGGCACATGGAGTGGACCTTCACTGGCGAGGTAATCGAATGGCGCGGACCGCCGCCGTACCTCTTCGTGGCTATGACGCCGGAGGAAAGCGAGGATCTCAAGGAGGCAGCCTGCGGCCTTATCTACTGGGGCCAGGTGCCGGTCCACGTCACCATCGGCGACACCAGGTTCACCACTGCGCTGTTTCCCAAGGACGGGCGCTACCTAGTGCCCGTCAAGGTGGCGGTGCAGCGAGCGGAGGCAATCGGGGAGGGCGCGATCGTTCAGGTCGTCTTGCGTCTCAACGCCGCGCGCCGGGAATGACGGCGCACGCCGTCAGCGGCATGAGAGTGGGCCCCGGCGATATCGCTTGAGCATTTTCTTACGGTGTTAGATCTGTCTTAGGACGAGCTACGAGATCGGTGCTTATAGACGATCGTATAGGTAAGATTTGCTGCGTTCGGCGAGTGGGTGCAGGCAAGTCACGGTGTCACCGTCGATTTCCTCGGCGATCAAATAGTCCACCCGCTTCGTATCGTAATGCTGCAGTAGTTTGCGAATAGCGAATAGGTAGCCGCACCGGAATTCCGAGGGCGGGCTCGGCTCGCACTTCGAGCGCCTCCTCCCGCCCGCTGGGGGCGCTTGGCCGTGGGCGATGCTTGCCGGAGATCAGGGTCCTGATGTAGACGATGCGCTCGCCCTTCTTGCCGGAGATGCGCGCCCAGTCGTCCGGGTTGGTGGTGTTCGGCAGGTCCTCGTTCTCGTTGAACTCGTCCACGCAGGCGGACAGCAGGTGGCTGACCCGGATGCCCTTCTGCCCGGTCTCCAGGAACTCCTTGATGGCCATCTTCTTGGCCCTGGACACGATGTTCTCGATCATGGCGCCGGAGTTGAAGTCCTTGAAGTACAGCACTTCCTTGTCGCCGTTGGCGTAGGTGACCTCGAGGAACCTGTTCTCCTCGGACTCGGTGTACACGCGCTCGACCGTGCGCTGGATCATGGCTTCCACGGTGGCGCGCGTCGAGCCGTCGTTCTCGGCCAGGTCGTCGGGGTGCAGCGGCAGTTCGGCCAGCACGTACTTGGTGAAGATGTCCCTGGCCGCCTCCGCGTCGGGGCGCTCGATCTTGATCTTGACGTCGAGCCTGCCCGGGCGCAGGATCGCCGGGTCGATCATGTCCTCGCGGTTGGAGGCGCCGATGACGATGACGTTTTCCAGGCCCTCCACCCCGTCGATCTCGGACAGCAGCTGCGGCACGATCGTGTTCTCCACGTCGGACGACACGCCCGAGCCGCGGGTGCGGAAGATCGAGTCCATCTCGTCGAAGAACACGATGACCGGCTGGCCCTCGCTGGCCTTCTCGCGCGCCCGCTGGAAGACCAGCCTGATATGCCGTTCGGTCTCGCCGACGTACTTGTTCAGCAGCTCGGGGCCCTTGATGTTGAGGAAGAAGCTCTTGTGCTCGGCCGTCCCGTCCGGGCCCGCGGTCTTCGCCGCGACCTGCTTGGCCAGCGAGTTCGCCACCGCCTTGGCGATCAGCGTCTTCCCGCAGCCGGGCGGGCCGTACAGCAGGACGCCCTTGGGCGGCTTGAGCTGGTGCTCCTTGAACAGGTCGGCGTGCAGGTACGGCAGCTCGATAGCGTCCCTGATCTGCTCGATCTGCGCGGCCAGGCCGCCGATGTCGGAGTAGGAGATGTCCGGCACTTCCTCCAGGATGAGCTCTTCCACCTCGGCCTTCGGTATCCGCTCGTACACATAGCCGGACCGCGGCTCGAGCAGCAGCGAGTCACCGGCGCGGATCGGCTGCTGCAGCAGCGGCTCGGCCAGCCGCACCACGCGCTCCTCGTCGGCCTGGGAGATGACCAGGGCGCGTTCGCCGTCGGCGAGGATCTCCTTGAGCATGACGACCTCGCCCACCTTCTCGTACCCCTGGGCGATGACCACGTTGAGCGCCTCGTTCAGTACGATCTGGTCGGCGCCTGGCTCCGCCGCTAGGTCGGCCATATGGGCGTGAGAGCAGGGGTTTTCGGCCTGGGTGCCGCAGGCATTCCGGGCGCGGCGCACGGCGCACAACGCGGCGAGAGCGCTGATGAGGGCGGCAACGGCAGTAAGCCCGGTCCCCGCGGCCATCACGATCGTTGCGATCAGCACCGCCCTCACCTCCTCTGCTGGCTCCGCGAAGCTGGCCAAGCGGATACATCCCAGACTTTATCTATCGCCATCGGCTTGCAGCTGACTCGATGTAATCGCAGGTGAAGTACGGTATTATGCAAGGGTACCCTGACCTTGCCGCCTTTTTTTGGCCTGACATTCTCGCGGAGGGAGCAGAGGGAACAGTGAATGGCTCGCTGGCGCAACAGAGCCGCTCGCTCCAGCGATGCTGTCTCAAGCAGGCGCAGTTGACGCGAGAGGCTCAAAGACGCCTAGAGGAGTACGTTCGTCGGGCACGCGCCGCCGGGGCAAGCTGGCAGGCCGTCGGCGCCGCAATAGGGATCACCCGCCAGTCCGCCTGGGAGCGATTCCGGCACCTCTCCGCCGCCCCACCGAAGCGAGTAACGGCATTGCCGCCGCCGCCTTCTCCTATCCAACGCTCCCCGGCGCAACGGGAGGTAGCAGGAGAGATCGAGGGATACGTCCAGAAGATGCGCACCGCCGGGGCAAGCTGGCAGGCCGTCGGCGCCGCAATAGGGATCACCCGCCAGTCCGCCTGGGAGCGATTCCGGCACCTCTCCGCCGCCCCACCGAAGGGAGCAACGGCATCGCAGCCGCCGCAACCCGCACGCCGGTACTCTCCAAAGCGGCGGCGCCAAGACAAGAAAGCGCTGATGGTTCAGAGGATGCGCGCCGCCGGAGCAAGCTGGCAGGCCATCGGCGCCGCAATAGGGATCACCCGCCAGTCCGCCTGGGAGCGATTCCGGCACATATGCAACGTTCCTGAGGCAGTTCTGCAGGCTCGACACCTGCAACCCTATGCGTTCAACAAGTGGGTGACCGAGGCTGCAAAAACAGACATGCAGATCAGGCAATGGCTTGAGACGCCTAATGTCGATCTCAGCGCTGCCCGAGGTTATCGCGTCGCGGTGCCACCCATTAACCTGCTTGTTAACTGGCCTGAGAATCCGGCTCTGAGAACCTTCGTGATGGTCGCCGCCCATGACAGTGCTGCACCGGTTCCGCCGCCAGAATCGGTGCGCTGCCCGATCTGCGCCCGATCGTATCTAAATGACGACTACCTGAAACGCCACGAGACGCGTGATCATCCAGCAATTGGGCGGGAAGCCACCATCCAGTAGAGCACGCATGCCCGATAGTCGGCAGTCAGCAGAGAACCAAGTTCATATTTCCGCATCCCATGGATCGCTTATACGTTGGCCTGCCACCGCCACGACTGGTTCCAAAAGCTTAGGCCCCGCGTAACTGTCAGTAGCTTCCTCACATCGGCACGTGGGTAAATGCCGCGCGCTGACGGGAGGCGTTGGCGGAGTGTTGACCCCTACTGGCCCGTACTGGCCGGTCGCTGCCTTGGACTTGACGGCTAGCTCGTGGGAACTTGTCCGCGGTCTTCATGTCGGTTGCCTGGGTGAATCCCGGCGCCGACGGGTCCGGCGGAACGCAGCTGGCCAGGGTCGGGGGCGCTGGGCGGCGGCGGGGCGGCGGTGTCGGCGCAGGGCGCCTGGCCGGGCTGACCATCGATCAGCGTGTCGGCTGTTGCGGTCCTGGAGTCTCAGATCCGCTTGTCGTTGGCCTGAAGGTCGCGCATCCGCCTGCTGAGTCGTTCGAGCAGGTCCGATACCTGCGGGTCGTCGGCGGTTACGTTGACCGTCTCGATGAGGGGTTCTAGTGATGCCGGGGATGCGGCGCCGCTTTCAGCCGCTGATAGCAGTACGGTGAGCGCGACTTTCAGGTAGGTGCCGTAGTCATCTTCCAGGTTGGCTGGGTTGGCGAGTTCGCGTGTCACGCGGGCCAGGTCTGCGTAGGTCGAGCTGGGCTGGCTGTCGTCGTGGTAGGGCGCGAGGAGGGCGGCGAGCAGCACCTGGAGGGCCGATACCGGCCGGTCGGTGTCCAGGGTTAGGAAGATGTTGGCGGCGGTGGGGAAGGCGTCACCGAGTAGCTGAAGTCCGTGGTACATGAAGTCGTCTGATTTTCCCGCGGTGAAGTTGCCTTGCGCAGCAGAGCCGAGCGGCCCGTGGCCTGCCCAGGCGAAGATGCCCCGGCGGTTGGGGTGGCCGGGCGGGATGTTGTAGGTCCAGTAGATGTCGGTGGCCGGTACGGTGAATGTTCCGTCGTCCCGCGATAGGGCGATATTGCGGCGCTGGCCTTCCCACCCGCGCTCCAGCGCGATCGAGTGGTGCAGCCCGTACACTTCTTCGCTGGATAGCTGCGAGCGCCACATCATCGCCTGGTTGCGCCAGGGGACGGCGGGTCGGGGTCGTGCGGGAAGAGCTGGGATCCGGTGATCTGCCCGGCGGTGAGCACGGCCAGGACGACGAGGTTGGCGCTCCACGCGGCGTGCCGGGCGGTGACGGTCAGTCCGAGCGGCTGGTAGCCGTTGTAGGCGGAGTCGGTCCGCGGGTACAGCGCCCGGCTGTGCAGCCGCAGCAGCAGGCCGGTCAGGACCTGCCGCTGCCGGGCGTCTAGCTGGCCGAGCAGGTCGCCCAGGAAGGCCACGACCGGGGCGCGCGCGGTCAGCACCGCGAAGGACAAGCAGCGCGTGCAGCAGCCCATCGTCGATCCCGCCGAGCGGCGAGCGCGCGGCGGCTGCCTCACGGGCGACCATGTCGGTCAGGATCTGGGTCACCAGCCGGGCGACGAGGAATTCGCCGAAGGTGGCGTGGAGGAACTCATAGGTCTGCAGCCGGGGTCTCTCCGCGGGTCGCGTGTGACTCGTGGACGAAAAAGAACCGGCCGACGGCCAGCTGAGCTGCGGTCAGCGCCGCGCGCAAGCCGCTGTCGGCTTGCCCGGCCTCCCGGCTGCCGAGCAGCGCGGACAGGTCGCCGTCGAGGTCGCCTTCGGACACCCACTGGCTGCGCCGGTTGAACATCGCGAACGCGACGACCGACAGGCGGAGCAGCTCGGCCTCCACCGCGCGGTCCAGATCGGGTCCGGCAGGCCAGCGGAATGCTTGCGTATCTCCCGGCCGGCGAACTCCTTCAGCAGCCGCCCGTACAGCTCGGTCCGGCCGAGTTCGGCGGACCGGCGCTGCAGCGCGTTGGCGTCGGCGTCGTAGAGGGCCAGCATGAGCAGCAGCAACGGCTGCTCGGCCAGTTCGCGGTGGCTAAGGGCCACATCCGCGGGAAGCGGCCGCAAGCCCCGCTCCGCCGAGCGGAGCGGCATTGGCCCGCCGCCACACCTCAAGCCACGCAGTGACCTGACCTCGTCGAACGGCTCCAGCCGGATGGCCACCGCGCCCTGCGGAATCCGGGCCCGGTTGGTGACCGCGGTCCGGCTAGTCACGATGACCGCCAGCGGCCTGCCCTGGTCAGCCTCCCGCTCCTGGAAGGCCAGCACACGCAGCAGGAAATCGGTCTGGGTGACGCCGGTGGCCTGCAGCAGTTCATCGAACCCGTCCAGCATCACCACTGGCAGCGCACCATCGCAGGACTCCACCAGCCGCGGCCAGGAGATCCGCTCCCCGGTGTCGTGGCGGACGGCGAACTCGATCTGGTCCTGCAGGTCTGCCTCGGCCGGTACCTGCCGAAGTTCCACCCGGACCGGCAGGAAATCCCCCGCAGGCAGTCGGGCCGCCAGGATGCGGGTCAGGATCGACTTACCCGACCCCGGTTGCCCGAGCAGGATCAACGGCGCGTCCTGCGCGGCAGGACACGTCAGATACCCCGCCAGGAACCGGTACGCATCATCGCGTACCGGCACGTCATCCCACCATGAATCACGGCCTGGCTCAGAGGAGGCACCGACCTCCGCGACGCGGATGCGGTGATCGACATAGCCCTCACCCAAAGCCGGGATCTGCAGCTCGGCCGGAACTTCCCCCGACGGCGCGATCGGCCTGGACAACGCCGCCCGGTACGTCCGGGCCAGCGCGGCCCGCCGCTGATCGGGAACCCGCCCCGACGCGACCGACTCCAGCAGGCGTTCCAGGCCCGCAAGACCGTTACGCAGCTCGGACCGGGTCGCCTGGTGCTCGAACAGGTCAGCCCAGATCGCGAACTCCGGGCAGTCCCCCGCCAGCCGGCGGAACAATTCCTCATACCGGGCGACGGCAACGCCCGGCACCGAGGTACGCAATCTGTCTGACAGCCGGCCGCGCTGCGCCTCGCCCAGCGCCTCCCAGGACGACAAACCCGACAAGAACGCCAGCACATGGCCGGACAGATCACCGTAAAACCCTTCCAGCAGCCGCAACAGCACCTCATAGGGCTGAACCGGGGCCGGCTGAACCGGAACTGCGCTGATCAGCGCGTCGGCGATGCCCCGCAGCCCGGAATCAGCCGACCCGCCTGCCACCGAAACCTGTTCCGCCTTCGCCATCCGCACCGGAAGAGCCGCCGGCAACTCCGCGAAAACAGCCTGCAGGCTGTCGAAATACGCGGTGAGAACGATGACCGCATGCGCTGCCCGCAGACGCTCAGTCCGCGTCAGCCGGTCCATTCCGCGCAACCGCTCACCAAGCCGGGTCAGCAGCTCGCTGCCCGTCCGGACAAGCTCTTTAGTCGCCTCAATTAAATCGATCCCAGGCATGAGCCGATCTACCGCGGAAAACCGGTCAAGCACTTTAACCAGGGCTATCTCGCCGCCACCCAGCATCTTAACCGCATCGGCATAACTCAACGACCGGCGCATCAGCACCCCCCAAGTCCGGATAGATACATACATCATCGGATGAACCGGCCCTGATTACCACCACAGGACACAGCGGCACAGCGGCACAGCGGCACAGCGCGCGGCCCGTCCGCTGTGCCGCCGCGTGCGCCTCGCGGTCAGCGCCAGCTGCAAGATCGCGGCCCACCCCGACGATCCGCGCAGATCGCGGATCCGGTGACCGGCGACTAGCACCTCCGGCGAGCCCAGGGACAGCGACCGACCGGCTCCGAACTCGCTCAAGCCGGCCAGCACGTCCGGTCATCCTCGACACCAGTCGCAGCAAGACAGCGCATCCAGGCCTGCCAGTGAACAGCGCGTTGAGAGGATCAGACAACACGCCCGACCAGCGGCATGTGAGGACGCGTTCTGGCATAGCGTGCTGTGCGGCATAAATCGCCTCGCGGAGTTACGGGTGGGGCTCAACGTCGGCGACCGTTGAAGAGTTATCGGCTGTGTCCAGCGAGGGTTGTAGTAGCCGCGCCATCCATTTTGGATTAGTGAAGCTACCTGTGATCCAGAGGATCTCGGCGATGAAGGCTGCTGTGCCGACTGCCACTGCTAGCCACCGCGAAAGGGGCGCGTGGCCGTGAGAGTGAGCAGGAACAGCGAGCGTCGTCAGTGCTGCTAGCAGGCTTAGAAGAGCGGCACTGTAGGTCAGGCGGGCCCGATTCGACCACATGCGAAAGCCCGTGGCATGATGTTTTTGCTCGCGTTGGAGGAGTCTCAGCCGCTGGGGTTCTGCGGCGTCGGGCCACCAGTCCTTGATCTCCTGAGGGCTGGCTTGGTATCCGCGCGCCCAGAACATGGCTTGTACGGTGGTGACGAACAACACTGCGGCTAGCATGAAGAGCAGGAAGGCCACATCGGGCCAACGAGTCTCACTTGTCGTGATTGTAAGGGTCTGGACCATGGCAGCCAGAGAGAATCCGGCGAGTAGCGGTGCCGCGATGGTTCCCATGCTGTTGAGGGCCTCGGGTTCTCCATACAGGTTCGGGGTTTCCCAGTAGTCCTCGTGCGGTGGCTCGCCATTGGGGTTCGGTCGAGCTTCATCGCCGATAGCCATCCGTCCTCCAGTGTCGTGAAAGGATCTAGCGTCTATCCTTATGGTTGAGGGCTCTTCGTGGAGGGCGTGAGTGGCTTGAGTCTGTCGAACGTACCATCACAAGGTCTGCCGGTGGCAAGTCCACCGCCAGATGCTTTCCCGAGTCTGTCTCTGTTGCGACGCGTCTTCAGGTCAAGAAACCGGAGCGGGCTTCCGGGTTCATACAAAGTCGCTTTCGAATCGAAGCGTTGTGACTGGTGCAAAGGCGTGCTGTACAAAACGCAGGCCACGGGTAAGCCTCAGCAGGAGGATCATGCGCCGCGCTGCAAATTCTTTGACGCAGCTGCCAAAGCAGCGCGATATGCCGAGGAGCTCCTGCTGGCTGCTTCTGAGGGCGCGGGCCAGGATGTGTCGGGCAGTAGCCGACAGCGAGAACGGTACATGCGGGAGAGTGCTGAGGAGCTACTCGCGGCGGCTTGCACAGCAAACCCCGGGCTCGCGATCGAGAGCCTTGCCGCGAAGGTTTCTGGCGAACAGAAAAAGGGCAATACGCTGACTAGCACCTCCGAAATGCTTAGCCGGGCGTTTCGAGCTTTGGCCCGAGGTGAAGATCCGGCACCGATTACTCCTGATTCTGTCTAGTTGTGCAGGGGTTGTGCAGGTGAGTCGGGGCGAGCGGTCCGGCATCGTCTCGGACGATGGTTTACCATTGTCTCTATCATCTATTTTCCGCGCTGCGCTTCTTGCGTAGGTACTGGTTTAGTACGGATGGTTTACGCACTCGGCGGTTAGCCAGATGCAAGCTTAGTTCCCACGACTTCGACCCATCCTCGGCCATGAGAGTCGAATGCGTTGCAGTTGCGCGCCGAAGCGCGGCTCGGCCCACCTGGGCAACCACCAAGACGGCCCTACCCACCGCAGAAACCATTTACACGCGCGACCATACTTGTCGCGCCCGCGAGGCACAAGGACGCCGATGCCTGCCTTGGCAAACGCTGCGTCCCGACTGCTATGATTACGATGTCGCCGTCGCCTGGAATGCCCATACCCCGGAGTTGTGGCGTGGCACAATGATCGGCCTGCATCGGCGCCTTATCGATTGGCCAAGCCGGACCGGATCAAGCTGTCTGAACCGCCCCGGCGAGTCCGGAGACTCAGGTTTCTGACAGGGTTGCCTCGCTGAGGCTGTTGATTTGGCGGGAGTAAGCGTCCTCAAGTTCGGCGAGTGGAGTGTTACCACTGGTCCCGTAGTGGCGCCTAAATAACCTGGAGCATGCATGCATGCAAGCAAGATCCGCTTTCCGCTGGCGCCCAGGTAGGCCGTGGACACTTGCAGACTCCGGTCGCATCCCTGCAATTCTGCACAGCCACAGAGCGAAGTAAAGAGACTGCGGTAGACCTATTAGTGCACAAGATAGCGTACAACGTATATGCATGCACGTGGGCAGCGCACTCAATTCGGCAGATGAGCATGCCAAAACGTGTGGCCCGATATCGATCAGCAGGCTGATGACACAGGTCAACCGGACCAACGAGCTGATGACTGTATGCCGCTCCAGTGCCGGGGTGCCTGCCGTCGGCGCGGCGCCCCCGGGTGGCCGGAGGGGGTGCGGCCGTGGCCGCTGGGCGCGCTTCCCGCGTACAAAGGCTTGCACCGGTGGTTCCCGGTTGTGGTTCCCAATCCTCCGATCAGAGTTTCAAAAAAGGCCATCTAGCTGAGGAAACCTCCGTGGGCGCAGGTGGGTTCGAACCACCGGCTTCTCGCTTGTAAGGCGAGTGCTCTACCACTGAGCTATGCGCCCTGCGTTCCGGGCGCCATACGACACCGCGAACAGAGCAAGCGTACTGGTTCGGGGGTCCTCCAGCAGTAGCGGAGGGCTGGCAGCCTCACGCGCTCGTGGTCAAGCTCCCCGGAAACGGACGAAGAGCGGATCGGCAGGGCGGGCTGTTCGGCCGTCATCATCACGGGCCCGCTGTTCGGCTAGGTTCGCGCTTCCAACCTCGCAGCCATGGGGGACAATCGGGGACTAGTAACCCAGTAACTGATCAGCCGGGAACCGTGTAACGGATGGTGCGCACCGTGACGCCACGAGAACAGCTAGCGGACATGCTCCAGCGGTCCAGGACCGAAGCCGGGTACGGGTCGCATGGAGCGCTGGCGAAGGACCTGAACGTCTCCCGCCCAGTGGTCAGCAAGGCAGAGGACCCCAGCCAGCCAGTGCCATCGGACCCGATCCTGGCCGCGTGGGCCGGCGCAACCGGCGCATCC
The DNA here is from genome assembly GCA_963847965.1 of uncultured Actinomycetes bacterium. Taxonomy (GTDB): domain Bacteria; phylum Actinomycetota; class Actinomycetes; order Streptosporangiales; family Streptosporangiaceae; genus Palsa-504. Next base: position 124,829 of record CAWKCG010000038.1, on the reverse strand, counting down.
CTGGAGGTGCTCGCGGACCTGGCGCAGCGCGCCCGGAGCGGGGTCCCAGACTGGTTCGTGTCCTGGCGGCAGGCCGAGGCAGACGCGCTGATCCTGCGCTACTGGTCGCCGGTCGTGGTTCCCGGCATCGCGCAGACGCCGGGCTACATGCGCGCCCTGTTCGCTGACGAGGGGCATCTCCTGGATCAAGTAGATGACCTGGTGACGGCAAGGCTTGAGAGACAGTCCGTCATCGGGCGCGTTCCGGTCACGCTGATCATCGCGTTCCAGGTGCTATACCGGGGAGTCGGGTCGCCAGCGGTGATGGCAGAGCAGTGCGGGCACCTGGCGGACATTGCGGAACAGGTCGCGTTCCACGTGCTGCCGGACGGCGTGAACATGGGGGTTTACGGCGCGTTCGACATTGCGGCCGGGAAAACGACCACGGTCAGGATGTCCGGGATCGAGGACATCACCTCCACCGACCTGGGCATGGTCAGCAAGGCGACGGTGGCATTCGAGCGGATACTGGGCGCAGCACTGCCGCGCCAGAAGTCACTTACCCTCATTCGAACGGCGGAAGGACAGTGGAAATCACGGACATGAACTGGCGTAAGTCCGGCTACAGCGGCAACGGCGGCGGGGAATGCGTCGAAGTTGCGAACGCTGACCGCGTTCTCGTGCGCGACGGCAAGGACCCGGCCGGACCCGTACTCGGCTTCACTGCGGAAGCCTGGACGTTGTTCACCGCCGCACTGAAAAGCTTACGCGCACCATCATCCTAAGGGGCACCCTCCACCGGGGGTGCCCCATCTCTTTTGGTCCGGTCTTCCGTTGCCCGGTCTGCTAGCGGCCCGCCGACCAGCTGCTGGGTCGACCAAGCGCGGCGGTAGTGCAGGTATACCTCCTGCTCTCGGGTGATCCCGTCGCCGCCGAGCAGATGGACGGCGGCTTCGGTCGCGGCGCGGTAGGACTGACCGGCCTTCAGCGCGGCGGCGCGGGCCTCATGCGTCGCGCCGGTCGCGCCCTCTGCGGCCGTCACGGCGGCGTAACCGGTGGCTTCCGAGACCTCCCGCAGGTCGGAGACCATGTCGACGAAGGAGCTGGCCACGGCCCGGAAGGAGCCGGGAGGGCGGTCGGCAGGCTCTCGGTCATCGGCGGAGGCGATGCTGGCGTCCAGGCACCAGGCGATGCCGCCCGCGGCTTCGGCAGCGGTCGCGAGCAGCAGGTCCTGCTCGGCGCGAGCCACGGACGTGACGGCTGCCTCGTCTCGGCTGAGCAGGATAGCGGGAGTCGCGTCCAGGGTGATGATACTGATGCGCCGGGTCAGGTCGAGGCTCAGCTGCCGGGATACCGTGAGCCCGGAGGCTCCCGACTCCAGCAGGAACATCGCGGTACCGGATTGGGCGTTCGCCGGGACCACGAGGATGTCCGCGACATGGGCCGCGATGACGTGCCACCGGCGGCCGGACAGGCGCCAGCCGTCGATCGCCTGCTCGGCTTGGACGCTTTCTGGTCCGGGCGACCAGTGGCCGGCTTCGTCGGCCGCGGCCACGGTTGCGATCACCGACCCGTTCGCCACGAGCGGCAGCCAGTGCTGGCGGGCGTCGCTGTCACCCGCGGCCAGCAGCGCGGCCGCGGCCAGGCAACTGCACAGCAGCGGGCCCGGGTACAGGACGCGGCCGAGTTCGGTGTGGACCAGGCACGCTTCAGCCGGCGACAGGCCGAGTCCCCCGAATTCCTCGGGAATCGTCAGGCCGGCCAGACCCATTTCTTTCGTGTAGCGAGCGTGCCATTCCGGGCTGTAGCCCGGATGGGTGTCCAGGCCGCCGTGGAGCTCCCCCGAGGAGAGCTGGTCGGCCAGGACGCCGCGCACGCGGTCCTGAAGGGCACGCTGGTCTTGGCTGAGGGCGAGGGAGTCGCTAATCGCCATGAGACCGCTCCTCACGCGGGGCGCGGAAGGCCAGGGGACCCAGCGGTACCCCGACGCGCAGCGAACCCCCGAGGTCCACGCGTAGGTGCTCCGGGCGCCGGTGCCGGCGACCCGGGCCGGGCGAGGACGCCACGACGAACCCCGGCCAGCCGCTTCATAGTCTCAGACAAACCGTTCCCATTCCGGGCAATCTGCGGACCAAGGTCCCGCAAGTCTTGACCGGCGGCCGACGCAGGCAACCGGCCCGCCGGGGCGTGACAGCATTGAATGCCTAGTGGCGGGATGATGAACGAAACGCGAACGTATCGCGGATGGGAGGCCGAGGCTGGGGTGGGGGGTGAGACGGAGATACAGGGAGCTGGGGCGCCGACGGGCGAAGGTGAGACGCCGACGGGGCCAGGTCAGGCGCAGCCGGGCGCAGGTCAGGCGCAGCCGGGAGCAGGTCAGGCGATGCCGGGTTCCTCGCGGATGCGCTGGCCAGGATGGCTGCGGGGGCTGCCCGTGCTGGAGGGGATCCTGCCCATTGAACGGTCCCGGATTCCGACGGACGTACTCGCCGGCATGACGCTGGCCGCGCTCGGCATCCCGGAGGTGCTCGGGTACGCGAAGATCGCCGGGATGCCGCTGGTCACCGGCCTGTACACGCTGCTCCTGCCCATGGCGGTGTTCGCCGTCCTCGGCTCGTCTCGCCATCTGGTGGTGGCCGCGGACTCCGCGACCGCCGCCATCCTCGCCGCGGCGCTCACCGGCCTGGCGGTCGCGGGATCGGAGCGATACGTCCGGCTGGCGGGGCTCGCGGCCCTGTTGGCGGGGGCGATGCTGCTGGTGGCCCGGCTGGCCAGGCTCGGCTTCCTGGCGAACTTCCTGTCCCGCACGGTGCTGGTCGGGTTCCTGACCGGCGTGGGCATCCAGGTGGCCGCCGGACAGCTGCCTGACATGCTCGGCGTAACCGCGCCTGGCTCGCACACCCTGCCCAAGCTGTGGCACACGGTGCGCGCGGTCCCTGATGCGCACCCGGCCGACGTGGTGATATCGATCGGGGTCCTCGTCATCGTGCTGGGGGCCCGGCGGATCACCCACCGGATCCCGGGGGCGCTGATCGCCGTGATCCTCGCGATCGTAGTGAGCCGGGCCGCGGACCTGGCCAGGCACGGCGCGCACCTGGTCGGGCCGGTCCCGGGCGGGCTGCCGGGCCTGGGGCTGCCGGCCCTCGGCTGGCGCGACACCGGGGCGCTGCTCGCCGGGGCGGTGTCGATGTTCGTGGTCATCCTGGCGCAAAGCGCGGCGACGTCGCGCGCCTACGCGGCGAAGTACGAGGAGTCGTTCAGTGAAGGCACCGACCTGGTGGGCCTGGGCGCCGCCAACGTCGCCGCCGCGTTCTCGGGCACGTTCGTGGTCAACGGCAGCCCGACCAAGGCGCAGATAGTCGACAGCGCGGGCGGCCGCAGCCAGCTGGCCCCGCTCACCGCTGGCGCCGTGGTCCTCGTCGTCCTCCTGCTGCTCACCAGGCCGCTCGCCTATATGCCGGCCGCCGCCCTGGCCGCGGTGGTCTTCCTGATTGCCTGCGAACTCGTCGACGTCAAGGGGATGCGGAGCATCCTGGCCGTCCGCAAGCACGAGTTCGCCGTGGCCCTGCTCACCACCGCGGCGGTCGTGGTCTTCGGGGTCGAGTACGGCATCGGGCTCGCCGTCGTGGCCTCGATCGTTGACCACCTCCGCCACAGCTACAGCCCGCTCAACAGCGTCCTGGCGAAATCAGCAACCGGGCACTGGCAGTCGCTCCCGATCACGCCCGGCGCGCGCACCGAGGAGGGGTTGCTGGTCTACCGGTTCGGTACCAGCCTGTACTTCGCCAACGCGCCCAAGCTGATGGAGGACGTCCTGACGCTGATCGGCCAGGGTCCCCCGCTGGAGTGGGTGGTCCTGGACTGCGCTGCGATCGGGGACATCGACTACAGCGCATCCGCGGTCCTGGCCAAGGTCGTGGAACACGTGCAGCAGCGACACGCGCGCTTCACGCTCAGCTCCGTCCTCGGCCCGGTGCGTCAGGAACTTGACCTGTATGGCGTCAGCAAGTCCTGTGACCTAGGCGCCTACTACGAAACTCCGGGCGAGGCCTTCGAGGCCTTTCATGCCCTGAAGGGAACCCCGCCCCCCGCGCCGTAGGAGCGGGGGGCGGGGGCCGCGGCGCCCGGGCCGCGTCAGGCCGCGCGAGATGAGACGAGGGAAGCGAATACGACAGTGGAACTGAGGTAATGACCGGTGGCATAGTCGAAAGCGCCGCCGCAAGTGATCAGGCGGAGCGCAGCGTAACCGGTCGTGCCGTAAATGGATTTCGCAGGGAAATTGGATTTGAGGTACTCCCGTACGCCCGTGACGCGGAAAATGGCCGTGATCCCGTCGGCGAGCCTCACATCGACGGTGTCTCCTGGGCGCAGGGCACCGAGGCGAAAGAAAACGGCAGGCCCGCGGTAACTGTCGACGTGACCCTCGATGACCGATGCGCCGATCTGACCGGGGGTGGCCGAGTACTTGTACCACGCGGCCTCATCAGCGCTGGTCAAAAGAGACGGCACCTGGATCGTGCCGTCGGGGTTAAGGCCCAGGCGCAGCAGTTTCGAGTTTACGCCGATCGCCGGGATATCGACGGCTACCGGCGGCGAACGCGACAGGGACGGCCCCCGGTCCGCAGCCGGCCCGAGAGCGCCTGCCGCGGCCGAGGCCGGCTGAGGCGCGTGCTGCTGGGCACTGATCGCGAAGCCCACCGTGGCGGCCCCGCCCGCCAGGAGAAGCACGCCGGCCACCCCGGCGAGGCGGGCGCGCAGGCTGGTTGGCCGGGGAGCCGGTACGGCAATCCCGTCCTCAGGCCAGGAGACGACGACGCGAAACCCGCCTATGCGCCGCCAGCGCAGATCTCCCAACCTGTTCGCCCTCCCTCCGCCTTCCCAATGGCCTTCTACTCGCGTAGCCTAATATTCCAATGGTGAATACGCCATTGCATGTCTGTATCGCGCGTTTTCCCTTTTCGAAACCGGTTTGGCAGGGCAGGATCCGGGAAACAGGATGGCCATCTGCTAGGCGCATGAGTAGGGTCACATGAGACTGCGTGTAATCATCGCGGGGACAGTGCTCAGGGCGAAGCTGACCGTCAGGGGCTTCGGCGTTTTGGCCATTCTCGCCGTGGCACTCGCGGGGTGCTCGCCATCCTCGTCCTCGTCCACGCCGCTGGGAACCCATTCCCCGCCCACGTCGGCCACCTCATCGAGCAGCACGGCGTCCAGCAGCGCGACGTCAAGCAGCACGGCCACCGCCACCGCCACGGCCACCGCCACGGCCACGGCGACGCCGACGGCCACGGTGACCGTGACGGTCACGCCGGCCGAGGCCCCGCAGACCGGCGGCGGCGGCACGGCCGGACTCCAGTACACCCTGCTCTTCGGGCTCGGCGGAGGGGCGATACTGGCCGGAACCGCAAGCATCGCGTACCGGAGAAGGCTCACCAGGGGCCGATGACCAGTGCGCTCGCGCCGGGTGGCCGCAGCGGCCACGGTGGCGGCAGCGGCGACATAACGGCGGGCACGTTGGGGTGGGAACGTAGATGACTGAACTCGTCAGGTACGAGGTGGGTGGGGGCGTTGCTACCATCACGCTGGATTCCCCGCACAATCGCAATGCCCTATCCGCTCAGCTCGTGGCCGAACTTTCCGGGCGGCTGGCCGAGGCCGGCGCGGACCCGGCCGCCCGTGGGGTCGTGCTGACGCATACGGGCACGGTGTTCTGCGCGGGCGCCGACCTGAAGGCCGCGGGCACCGGCTCCATCGACGACTCGGGCGCCGCCATCATGGGGCTGCTGAGGGCGATCACCGACCTGCCCAAGCCGGTCATCGCCAGGATCGCCGGGCACGTACGGGCGGGCGGCATGGGCATCGTGGGCGCGTGTGACCTGGCCGTCGCGGCCGAGGGCGCCTCCTTCGCGTTCACCGAGGCGCGGATCGGCCTGGCCCCGGCCATGATCTCGCTGACCACCCTGGACGTCATGGATCCGCGCCAGGCGGCGCGGTATTACCTCACCGGCGAGACGTTCGGGCCCTCGGTGGCGGCGCACCTCGGCCTGATCACGGTCGCGGCGCCGGACGGGGAACTCGACAGCGTGGTAGGCGGGCTCGTGGCGCAGATTCTCCAGACGTCGCCGCAGGGGTCCGCGGAGACCAAGAAGCTGCTGACGGCGGCCCGGAGGGATCGCCTGGATACCCGCGGACCTGAGATGGCGGAGCTGTCCGCCCGCCTGTTCGCCAGCGACGAGGCGCAGGAGGGCATCCACGCGTTCCTCGAACGGCGGGCGCCGGCCTGGCGGTCCGGCTAGCCGAGCACGTCAGCCGGGACGGTGACGACCCGGGACCGCAGGTACTCCCCCAGGCCCTTGGCTTGCGGGTCGGGCCGGGCGGTCGCGGAGACGCCGGGCGCGAGCAGGCCGTGGACCACGAAGTTGAGGGCCAGGAGGTTCGGCAGCTCGTAGCGGTCGATGCCGAGGTCGGCGGCCTCCGTGAGCAGTTCCCTGAAGCGCTCGGTGGTGAGGTACCGGCTCAGCCAGGCGTACGCGCGAGGGCTGACCGCCCACAGGCCCACGTTCGCGTCGCCGCCCTTGTCGCCGGAACGCGCGCCGCACAGCCGCCCGAGCGGGATATCCGCCAGCGCCCCGGCCGGCCCGTCGCCACGGCCCGCCCGCCCGGCCCCGGCCAGGGCGTCGCGATGGATGGCCGCCTGGGATGCCGCGGTCGCGTCGCGGGAGCCGACCGTATGCGGCACGACTCGCGACGAGCCGTCGGGCAGGTGCACCTCCTGGGTGACGACCTCCGCGGGGACGAGCGCGGGCCAGTAGACGCCGTAGGCGCTGGCCGAGACGGGCGGGGTGGTGGTGTGGAATCCGGCGTAGCCGGCGAGCGCCAGTTCGGTGACGGCGTCGGAGAACGCGCGGCCTGCCTTCCGCTCGTCCTTGTCCTTGACGGTGATCCGCAGGTGCGCGGTGGCGAGCTCGTTGACCGGCGCGTCCGGGCGGTCGAAGCGCAGCAGCCGGACGTCCACCTCCTCGGGCAGGCCGGCGTCGCCGAACAGCCCGAACAGCAGGTTCAGCGCGTGCGAGGCCTTCTGTTCGATGTCGAGGCCGGTGAGCACCATCGTCATCGTGCTGCGGTAGCCGCCGAGCATGTTCAGCGCGACCTTGAGGGTGTCCGTAGGCGGGCTGCCCTTGGTGCCGGTCAGCGCAACGCGGTCCGGGCAGGCCTGCTCGAGCCGCAGGGTGTCGAAGCGCGCGATGACGTCAGGGTTGAGGTAGGCGGGGTCGCCGATCTCGTAGAGCAGTTGCGCGGTGACGGTGCCGACCGAGACGAGCCCGCCGGTGCCCTCGTGCTTGGTGATGACGCTGCCCCCGTCGGCGGCGACCTCGGCGATGGGGAACCCCGGGTAGCGGCGGTCGGCGATCTCGTCCAGGAAGCTGTAGTTGCCGCCGGTGGCCTGGGGGCCGCACTCGATGACGTGCCCGGCGGCGACGGCTCCGGCCAGCGCGTCCCAGTCGTCGCGGCGCCAGCCGTGCCACCAGGCCGACGGGCCCACCACCAGGCTGGCGTCGGTGACCCGCGGGCAGATGACGACGTCCGCGCCGGCCTCGAGCGCTGCCGCGATCCCCCAGCCGCCCAGGTAGGCGTTCGCCGTGACCACCGGCAGGTCCGCCTTGGCCAGCGGCAGCCCGGTATCGAGGTTGGTGAACTCGTGACCGGCGGCCCGCAGTTCACCGAGGACGGGGGCCAGGTCGTCACCGGTGACGTACGCGACCCGGGCGGGCAGGGCGAGCCGGCAGGCCAGTTCGGTGATCCGGGCGGCCAGGCCCGCGGGGTTGAGCCCGCCCGCGTTGGCCACGACCTTGACCCCGCGCTCCAGGCAGGTGCCGAGCACCTCCTCCATCTGGCGCAGGAAGGTGGCGGCGTAGCCGAGTCCCGGGTCCCTGCTGCGGGCCTTCCACAAGATGAGCATGGTGAGCTCGGCGAGGTAGTCGCCGGTCAGCACGTCGATCGGCCCGGCCAGCATCTCACGGGCGGCGGCGAAGCGGTCGCCGTAGAACCCGGAGCAGTTCGCGATGCGTACCGGCCTGCGCTGCAGCATCGGCTACCTCCCGGGGTCCAGGGGTGGAGCGGAGGGATCCAGGGGCGGAGCGGAAGGGTCAGGGGGCGGAGCGGAAGGGTCAGGGGGCAGAGCGGAAGGATCAGGGGGCGGAGCGGAAGGATCAGGGGGCGGAGCGGAAGGATCAGGGGGCGGAGCGGAGAGGCCGAGGGGTGGAGCGGAGGGGTCCGGGCGCTGAGCCGAGAGGTCCGGGCGCACGGCAGAGAACTGCCCGGGACGTCGGCCGGCCCCGGGCGGACCCGCGAAGGCTTGCGCGATCGCTACCCACTGGCGGGCGGCAGGGCCCTCGACGGCCAGGTCGAGGTCGTCGCGGTGCCTGCGCTGCGTCACCAGCAGGCAGAAGTCGAGGGCGGGGCCGCTGATCCGGTCGGCGGCGTCGGCGGGCCCCCAGGTCCAGGTGGTACCGGACGGGGCGATCAGCGCGACGTACACGGGAACGTGCGGCGTGGGCAGCCCGTGGACCGCGTAACTGTACGCCCGGGCCCCGACGCCGATGTGGGCGACATGCCGCAGCCGGTCGGTCGGCTCGCGGGTCACGCCGAGGGCGTCCGCGATGTCCTGGGTGTGCGCCCAGGTCTCCATGAACCGGGCCGTCAGAGAGGACGCGGCGCTCATGGCGGGGCCGAACCACGGCAGCCTGACGCCAGGATCGAGGCCGGCGAACGTACCGAGCAGACCCGCGCGGGCCGCGTCGAACCAGGCCAGGACCTGCGCGCCGCCGCGGTCACGGTATCCGGCGGCGATCACGTCGGGATCGATGGCGGCCCCCGAGGCCTGCGCCTCCGCGAGGTCGGCGGCGAACTCCTCCGGGCGGAGCGCCGACTGGACCGCCATCTCGTCGAAGTAGGCCAGGTGGCCGATCTGGTCGGCGATGCTCCAGCCGACCGCGGGCGTCGGCGTGCGCCAGCCGACCTCGTCGAGCCCGGCGACCAGGTGGCGGGTGACGGACGTCTCCGCGGAGACGTCATCGGCCAGCGCGGACATGTCTACCGGCACGAAATCACCTGCCTCATCCGATGTCGCCTGCGGGCGGGGTGGTGGGCGCGGAGTCCAGGACCGCGAGGATCTGGCCGGTGCTGACCTGCTCCCCCGCCTTGGCGCGCAGTTCGGCGACCACGCCGTCGGCGGGCGCGGTGACGGTCTGCTCCATCTTCATCGCCTCGAGGACGAGCAGCGGCTGGCCCGCGGTCACGGCCGCGCCGACTTCGGCGAGAACGCGCCGCACGACTCCGGGCATCGGCGCGAGCAGGGACCCGGCGGGCTCGGCGGCGCCGGCGTCCCCGAACCTGGGCACCTCGGTGAGCGCGCTCGATCCGTCACTGCCGTCGACGTAGGTGCTCCCGCCGACCCTGTGCACCCGGTACACCCGGCGTGTGCCGTCGACCTCGAGGTCGACGCGATCACCCGTCGCCGCGTGGATGAGGATGGTCTCCCCCACCGCCGTGTCGTTGACGGAGGCCCGGACGGACTGGACCCCGAAGACCCCGAAGACCCCGAAGACCCCGATGACCGCCCGGCCTTCCGGGCCGGCCAGGCGGTAGGCGACGGCGTAGGTCTCGCCCGCGGCGGTGTAGGTGACGCGCTGCGGAGCGGACCAGACGTTGCGCCAGCCGGACGGCAGCCCGCCGAGCACCGGTGCCTCGGCCCGGTTGACCGCCTGCCTGGCCAGCGCCGCGACCAGCGCGTGCAGCGCCGTCGCCGCGCCTGTCCCGGCGGCCGCCAGGGCGACCGGATCGTGGCGGGTGAGATAGCCGGTGTCGGTCGCACCGGCCAGGAAGTCCGGCTCGCGCAGGATCGCCACCAGCAGGTCCCGGTTGGTGGTGAGGCCGTGGATCTCGGCGCCCTCCAGCACGCGGGCCAGGCGCCTGGCCGCGTCGGCGCGGGTGCGGCCGTGCCCGATCACCTTGGCCAGCATCGCGTCGTAGTGCGGGCTGACCACCGACCCGTCACCGAACCCGGCCTCGACCCGGACCCCCGGCGCCGGCGGGATCGCGAACCTGTGCAGCGTGCCGGTGACGGGCAGGAACCCCGCCGCGACGTCCTCGGCGTAGAGGCGGGCCTCGATGGCGTGGCCGCTGATCGCAGCGCCGGTGACGTCCGGGGGCAGCGGCTCGCCCTGGGCGATGCGCAGCTGCCATTCCACCAGGTCCAGCCCGGTCACCTCCTCGGTGACCGGGTGCTCGACCTGGAGCCTGGTGTTGACCTCGAGGAAGAAGAACGACCCGTCGCGGTCGAGGACGAACTCCACGGTTCCCGCGCCGACGTACCCGATCGCCCGCCCGGCGGCGACCGCCGCGTCCGTCAAGGCGGTGCGGAGTGCTGAGCCCACGGCCGGTGACGGGGACTCCTCGATGACCTTCTGGTAGCGGCGCTGGATGGAGCACTCGCGCTCGAACAGGTGGACCACGGTTCCCGCGGCGTCCCCGAGGATCTGCACCTCGACGTGACGCGGGTCGGTGACGAACCGCTCGAGGAACACGGTGCCGTCGCCGAACGCCGACGCCGCCTCCCCCGACGCGCTGCGCACCGCGCCCGCCAGCTCGGCCGGATCGCCCACCAGGCGCATGCCGCGCCCGCCGCCGCCGTGCGCCGCCTTGACCAGCAGCGGGAAGCCCACCCCGGCCGCCGCGGCGGCCAGGGATCCGGCGTCGGCGTCTGTGACGGTGAACCCGGGCAGGACCGGCACCCCGGCGGCGGCCATCAGCTCCTTGGCCTGGACCTTGGAGCCCATCGCGGCGATCGTGACGGGCGCGGGTCCGACGAAGATAAGCCCCGCAGAGGCGCAGGCCCGGGCGAACGCCGCGTTCTCCGAGAGGAACCCGTAGCCGGGATGGACCGCGCCGGCCCCGGTGGCGGCCGCCGCCGCGATGATGAGGTCACCGCGCAGGTACGTGTCGGCCGGCGCCGCCCCGGGCAGGCGCACCGCCTCGCCGGCCAGCGTGACGTAGGCGGCGTCGGCGTCCGGGTCGGAGTAGACCGCGACGGTGGCGATGCCGAGGGCATGCGCGGTGCGCATGATCCTGGCCGCGATCTCGCCGCGGTTGGCGACCAGCAGCTTGCCGATGGGCCCGGTCTTCACGTCAGGCACAGGCATCACATCCGGAACACGCCGAACCCACGGCGTCCCTCGACGGGGCCGGAGTGCACGGCCGACAGGGCCAGGCCCAGGACGGTGCGGGTGTCGCGGGGGTCGATGATGCCGTCGTCGTACAGGCGCGCGGTGACGAAGAACGCGTGCGATTCGGCCTCGATCTGCGCCTCGATCGCGGCCGTGCGGGCCTTGTCTGCCTGCTCGTCGAACGGCCGGCCCGTGGCCGCGGCCGAGGCCCGCCCGACGATGGACAGCACCCCGGCCAGCTGCGCGGCGCCCATGACGGCGAGCCTGGCGCCGGGCCAGGCGAACACGAACCGCGGGTCGAAGGCCCGCCCCGACATCCCGTAGTTGCCCGCCCCGAAGGAGGACGCCATCGTAATGGTCAGGTGCGGGACGGCCGAGTTCGTCACGGCGTTGATCATCTTCGCGCCGTCCTTGAGGATGCCGCCCTGCTCGTAGCTGGTCCCGACCATGTACCCGGTCGTGTTCTGCAGGAACACCAGCGGCGTGTCGGTGGAGTTGGCCAGGAGGATGAACTCGGCGGCCTTCTGCGACTCCTCGCTGAACAGCACGCCCCGGTGGTTGGCCAGCACCCCGACCGGGTAGCCGTGCACCCGGGCCCAGCCGGTCACCAGGGACGTGCCGTACAGCGGCTTGTACTCGCTGAACTCAGAGGAGTCAACGACGCGGGCCAGGATCTCGCGCGGGTCGAACGGGACCTTGACGTCGGCGGACACGATGCCGAGGATCTCGTCCGGGTCGTAGCGGGGCGGCGCGGAAGGTCCCGGCGGCGGACCGTGCTTGCGCCAGTTGATCCTGGCCATGATGTCGCGGCCGATCCGGATCGCGTCGGGCTCGTCGACGGCGAAGTAGTCGGAAAGCCCCGACACCCGGGAGTGCATCTCGGCGCCGCCGAGCGCCTCGTCGTCGGCCACCTCGCCGGTGGCCATCTTCACCAGCGGGGGCCCGCCCAGGAAGACCTTGGCCTGCCGGTCGACCAGCACCGCGTAGTCGCACATGCCCGGCACGTACGCGCCGCCCGCGGTCGAGTTCCCGAAGACCAGCGCGACGGTGGGCACCGCGTTCGCGGACAGCTCGGTGAGCTCGTGGAAGGTCCGCCCGCCCGGGACGAATAGCTCGGCCTGGCTCGGCAGGTCGGCGCCGCCCGACTCGACGAGGTTGACCACGGGCAGCCGGTTGACGCGGGCGATCTCCAGCGCGCGCAGCGTCTTCTTCAGCGAGTACGGGTTCGTCGACCCGCCGCGGACGGTCGGGTCCTGCCCGATGATCACGCACTCGACGCCCGAGACCACGCCGATGCCGGTCACCACGCTGGCGCCGACGGTGAACTCGGTGCCCCAGGCCGCCAGCGCGGACAGCTCGAGGAACGGGCTGTCCGGATCGACGAGCAGCTCGACCCGCTCCCGGACGCCCAGCCTGCCCCGTTCTTTGTGCCGCTGGGCGTAGCGGGGGCCGCCGCCGGCGATGGCCAGCTCGATCTGGGCGTTCAGCTGGCCGAGCAGGGCGAGTTGCACGTCGCGGTTGGCCTGGTAGGCCTCGCCGCGGAGGTCGACGTGCGAACGCAGGACCGGCATAGTCCTCCGATTGTGACGCATCGGCCCGGCCGGGGAGATACCCGGGCGGTGGAAGGGTCGCGGAGGAGGCACCACCGCCGTTCGGGATAAAAATCGCTTTTTGCCGAACGAGCGGTGGTTACTCGGCTCGGTCCGGCTGCAGCCTGAGCAGCACCACGCCCGAGCCGGCCGGGATCGGCAGGGTAAACGAAGATTTCTCGCCGGGTGGACTGGGGCGGCGCGGATCGTCCACGATGGGCAGGGCGCGTACTTCGGCGGATGAGGTGACATGGGCGAGGAGAACCTGGCCAGGCAGGCCGAGCTGGCGCTGGACCGGCAGGGCGACCACGACTCCCTGTTTTACGAGGGCCGGTGGCATTCGAGCGGCTCGCTGGCCGGGCGCGCGGCCGGGTTCGCGACCGGGCTCGCGGACCTCGGGGTCCGGCCCGGTGACCGGCTGCTGGTGCTGATGGCCAACTGCCCGGAGGTTCTCATTACTTACAGCGCGGCGTGGCGGGCCGGGGCGGTGGTGACCCCGCTGCTCTTCCTGGTCAGCGAGGACGAACTGCGGCACGCGCTGGTCGATTCCGGCGCGGTCGGCGTGGTGACCACGGTGGAGTTCCTGCCGAAGGTGGCCGCGGCGCTGGCCGGGGCGTCCGGGGTCCGGTTCGTCATCGTCCCCGGGACCACGGCGGACACCCCGGATTCGGCCGCGCCCGGGGTGCCGGTGCTTTCCTTCGATCTTGTTGTGTCGGCGGACCCCGGGCCGATCGCCGACCGGTCCGGTGCCGACCTGGCCGCGCTGCTGTACACCGGCGGGACGACCGGCCGGTCGAAGGGCGTCCCGCTGACCCACGCCAACCTGTTCTGGTGCGGGTCGGCCGTTGGCCATGTCTGGGAGCGGGCCAACGTCAACTCCGCCCTGGTGCCACTTCCCCTGGCCCACGCGTACGGCCTGCTGGTCTTCTGCAGCGGCATGCACAGGACTGACGGCGCCAGGACCATCCTGATGCGCTGGTTCGACCCGGCCGGGTGGGTTCGGCTGGCCGCCGAGCATCGGGTGCAGACCAGCGCTCTGGTCCCCTCGATGATCCAGATGCTGCTCAGCCAGCCGCTGGAGGAGGCCGACCTGTCCGCGCTGACCGCCGTCTCGTCGGGGGCGGCGCCGCTGGCCGAGGAGGTCCGGCGGGAGTTCGAGGCGCGGGTGCCGACCGCGATGATCTACGAGGGGTATGGGTGCACCGAGTCGGCCACGATCATCTCGGCCAATTTGCCCGGGGCGCGCCGCGCCGGCAGCGTCGGGCTTCCCGTGGCGGGCTGTTTGGTGTCCATCAGGGACGACGCCGACCGGGAGGTGGCGGCGGGGCAGGACGGGGAGATATGCGCTCGGTCGCCCGGGGTGATGAGCGGGTACTGGAACGCGCCTGACCTGGCCGCCGCCGTGCTCGCTCACGGCTGGCTGCATACGGGGGACATCGGGCACCTGGACGCCGACGGCTACCTCTACGTGGTGGACAGGAAGAAGGACCTGATCCTGCGCGGCGGCTTCAACGTCTTCCCGCGGGACGTGGAGGACGTGCTGCTCGCCCACCCGGCGGTCGCGCTGGCCGGGGTGGTGGGACGGCCGGACGTTCGGCTCGGCGAGGAGGTGGTCGCGTTCGTGTCGCTGCGCCCGGGTACGTCGGCCACGCCTGATGAGCTCGTCGAGCACTCCCGGCGGCACCTGGCCAGCTACAAGTACCCGCGGCAGGTCACCATCGTTCCCGCTGTGCCGCTGACCAGCGTCGGCAAGCTCGACCGCAAGAAGCTGCGCCAGTGGATCGCAGACGGGTCCGGAGCCGGATCCGGGGCCGGGGCCGGGGCCGACTAACGTTCCGGGTCCGGCGCTTGCGCCGGACGCATTGGCCACCGTTCACGATGCCCTGCGCTGGGACCGGGGCTGGCTAACGCTTCGGGTCCGGGTGGCGGGCCTGGGTCGGAGGCACTAGCCACTGCCCAGATGCCCCGCGTTTGGGGCTTGTGGGCCACAAACCCCGCCTACGGGGCCGGGGTGCCACGACCCCCATTACCCCGCGGCGTCGGCGGGGAGGATCCGGCCGGTGACCTCGCCGAAGCCGATCCGGGTCCCGGCGGTCCCGGGGGCGGTGGCGGTGATCGTGACGTCGTCCCCGTCCTGCAGGAAGGCGCGGACGGAACCGTCGGGCAGGGCGAGCGGTTCGGCGCCTCCCCAGCTCAGCTCGAGCAGGCAGCCGCGCTGCTCCCGGGCCGGGCCGCTCACGGTGCCCGAGGCATAGAAGTCACCGGTGCGGACGAAGGCGCCGTTCACGGTCATGTGGGCCAGCATCTGCGCCGGCGTCCAGTACATGGTCGAGTACGGCGGGCGCGACACCACCTGCCCGTTCAGGCGCACCTCGAGCGCGAGGTCGAGACCCCACTTGCCGGTATCGGCCAGGTAGGGCAGCGGTTCGGGGTGTTGCGGCGGCGGGCTGACCCGGGCGTGCTCCAGCGCCTCGAGCGGGACGATCCACGGCGATGCCGACGTGGCGAACGACTTGGCCAGGAACGGGCCGAGCGGCACGGTTTCCCAGGCCTGGATGTCGCGGGCCGACCAGTCGTTGACCAGGAACACGCCGAACACGTGGTCCGCGAACTCACCCGTGCGGACGGGCACGCCAGGCGGGGAGGCGGCGCCGACCACGAAGCCGACCTCGGCCTCGAAGTCCAGCCGCTGCGACGGGCCGAAGACCGGGGCGCTCTCGCCGCGGCGCTGGCCCCGCGGGCGGGTGACCGGCGTGCCGGAGACCACCACGGTGCCCGAACGCCCGTGGTACCCGATCGGCAGGTGCTTCCAGTTGGGGGTGAGCGGCTCCCCGCCCGGCCGGAACAGCCGCCCGACGTTGGTCGCGTGGTACTCGCTGGCGTAGAAGTCGACGTAGTCCCCCACCTCGAACGGCAGGTGCAGGCGCACGCCGGGCAACGGGTGCAGCGCGGGTTCGACGTCGCGGCGGTATCGCCGTTCGGTCAGCAGGTCGGTGATCCGGGCCCGGACGTCGCTCCACCGGGCCCGGCCCTGTGCCATGAAGGCGTTCAGCGACGGCCTGGCGAACACCGCGTCGTCAAGCACCGCCGCCAGGTCGAGCACCGACTCGCCGATGCGGACCCCGACCCGCGGGCCGGCCCGGGGGTCGCCGCCGGCCCGGGGGGCGTCGGGTGAGAACACGCCGTAGGGCAGGTTCGCCACCCCGAACAGCGAATCAGGCGGCAGCTCCAGCCAGGTCATCGGCGCCGGTCAGGCCTCGTCTCCGTCCCCGCGACGCTGAGGCCTGGCTTCGAGGTGACGCAGGCCCTCGCCGGTGTAGATCTGCCGGGGCCTGGCGATCTTCTGCTCAGGGTCGGCCGAGCCCTCCTGCCATTGCGCGAGCCAGCCGGGCATCCGGCCGATCGCGAACAGCACGGGGAACATCGCCACGGGGAAGCCCATAGCCTGGTAGATGATGCCCGAGTAGAAGTCCACGTTCGGGTACAGCTTGTGGCTGATGAAGTAGTCGTCGGCCAGCGCGATCCGCTCGAGCTCGAGCGCGATGTCGAGCAGCGGGTTGCGCCCGGTGACCTCGAAGACCTGGTCGGCGACTTCCTTGATGATCGTGGCCCGCGGATCGAAGTTCTTGTACACCCGGTGGCCGAATCCCATCAGCCGCAGCTCGCCGCTCTTGACCCGGGCAATGTAGGCGGGCACGTTGTCCACGGACCCGATATCCCGCAGCATGTTGAGCACCTGCTCGTTGGCGCCGCCGTGCAGCGGGCCGTACAGCGCCGCCGCGGCCGCCGCCGCCGCCGAGTACGGGTCCACCCCGGAGCTCGCGACGCCCCGCATGGCGTTGGTCGAGCAGTTCTGCTCATGGTCGGCGTGCAGGATGAACAGGACGTCCAGGGCGTGCTCGAGCACCGGGTCCGGGCTGTACTTGGGCTCGGTCATCCTCGCCATCATGGACAGGAAGTTCCCCGTGTAGGACAGGTCGTCGTCGGGGTACGCGTACGGCAGGCCGCGCGCGTGCCGGTACGCGAAGGCCGCAAGCGTGGGCATCTTGGCGATGAGCCGGACGACCTGCTGGTCCTGGCGCGCCCGGTCGTGCACCGCCTTCGCCTCGGGGTAGAAGGTGGACAGCGCGGCCAGGGTGCTGACCAGGATGCCCATCGGGTGGGCATCGTGGTGGAACCCGTCGATGAATTTCTTGACGTTCTCGTGCACGTAGGTGTGGTGGGAAATCTGGTGGGCCCAGCCGGCCGACTCTTTCTTGTCCGGCATGTCGCCGTGCAGCAGGAGCCAGGCCACGTCCAGGAAGGACGACTCGCGCGCCAGTTCCTCGATCGGGTAGCCGCGGTAGCGCAGGATGCCCTTGTCCCCGTCGATGAAGGTGATCGCGCTGCGGCAGCTCGCGGTGTTCTGGAAGGCCGGGTCGTAGGAAAGCAGTCCGAAGTCGTCATCGGAGATCTTGATCTGCCGTAGGTCGATCGCGCGGATGGCGCCGTCGACGATAGGAAGGTCGTAGCTGCGACCGGTTCGTGAGTCGGTCACGTGCAGCGTGTCATTGGTGGTCATGTCTAGACCATAGGCGGTATCGGCGGGTGCTCGACAGACCCCCGGCGCGTGTGTCTCGGCCCGTGATCCTCGTGCCACTCAGCCGAGCTGGACCGAGCGTTTGGCCAGGCCGCCCCAGAAGCCCTCGATCACCGGGCGCTGCTCGGCGAGATCGGATTCTCCCGCGCCGAGCGTGACGAACAGCGGCGCGAAATGCTCGGTGCGCGGGTGGGCCGTGTGGGCGGCAGGCGCCTTGTGCTGGAAGTCGAGCAGCGCGTCCACGTTACCGTCGGCCAGGGCGCCCCGGCCCCAGTCGTCGAAATCGCGCGACCACTGCGGCACCGGGCCCTCGAACACGAACTCCCGCAGGTTGTGCGTGAAGAAGCCGCTGCCCATGATCAGCACGCCTTCGTCGCGCAGCGGGGCGAGCCTGCGGCCCAGGGCCATCAGCTCGCGCGGGTCGAGCGTCGGCATGGACAGCTGGATGACCGGCACGTCGGCGTCCGGGTACATCTCCACGAGCGGGACGTAGGCCCCGTGATCAAGGCCGCGGTCGGCATGCTCGTGCACCTGCCCGCCGAGCAGCTTGCGGACCGACTCCGCCAGCTGCGGCGCGCCCGGCGCCGGGTACGTGACCTCGTAGTAGAGCCTGGGGAAGCCCCAGAAGTCGTAGTACAGCGGCACGGTGCGCGTCGCGCTTACCGAGACGGGCGCGTTCTCCCAGTGGGCCGAGATCACCAGGATCGAATCGGGCCGCGGCAGGCCGGCCGACCAGGCGGCCAGCTCCCCCGGCCAGATCGGATCATCGGCCAGCGGAGGCGCCCCGTGGCTCAGGTAAACGGCCGGCATCCGGCTGCTGTTCATGGCCTCATGCTAACCGCCGCGCTAGGCGCTGCCGCTGGCCGGTTTCCGCGGCCTGATTCCCGTCGCGCCTTCTCAGATGCCTCACCGGTCTCGCCCTCTTCACGTGCCTCTATACGATCACAAGTACGAGATGTTCAAGAATTATCGGGGAGGATTCAGGCTTATGGGAGGATTAGGGGGACTATAGTGCACCAAATCCTCCCCGAAGCCCGGATCTTCCAAGATCTTTTGCGATCTTTTGCCGGGAGGGCGGACCACCGCGCGCACCGGCCTCACCAGTCGCTCTCATCCCGGCCGCGAGGCCCAGAAGAGGGCGTGGCCGCTGTCGCCTTCCGGTGCGAACTCTTCACGGTCTATCGACAGGCCCGCCTGAGCGATCCACGACCGGTACGTGGCTACGTCTGTTTG
This sequence comes from uncultured Actinomycetes bacterium, assembly GCA_963847965.1. GTDB lineage: Bacteria > Actinomycetota > Actinomycetes > Streptosporangiales > Streptosporangiaceae > Palsa-504. Next base: position 106,224 of record CAWKCG010000038.1, on the reverse strand, counting down.
GCTCCACCACATGGGCACGCCGCCGCCTAGCCAGTTCTCGTCGACGCCGGTCCAGGCCCGGAAGCCCGTGGTGGCCAGGAATAGCCCGCCGGGCCGCAGCCACGACGCGATCCGTTCCAGCAGCGGCCGCTGGTCCTCGAGCGGGAGGTGGATCAGCACGTACAGTGCGACGACCGCGTTCGAAGGAAGCCGGGCCGAAGTCGATGGCGGTGACGTCGGCGCGGACGAACTCGGCCTGCGGTACTAGCTCCCTGGCCCGGCGGATCTGCACGTCGCTGATATCAACGCCGGTGACGCGGTACCCGGCGGCCGCCAGGTCGCGGGCGACCGGTATCCCGCTCCCGCAGCCGAGGTCCAGTACCGCGGCACCCGCCGGGATGCGCTCCCGCAGTTCGCTGAGCCACGCACGGTACTTGGTGTGGCCCTGGGACCACTCGTCATAACGGGCCGAGAGGGCGTCATACCCACGCCGGACGACTTCCCTGGGGTCCTCTGTCACTACGGGCCGCCACGATACGCGGAATACTGGCGGTCATGCCTGAACTGATCCGCGAGCCGAGCCGGGTCGCCGCGGCTGGCGAGCCGCCGAAGCTGATCGATGAGTACGTGGGACGGGCGAGCACGGGCGAGGTGGGCCTCAGCATCGCCCACATGCGCAGCCCGGCCGGCTGGGCCGAGCCCGGGCAGCGCCCGGAGTTCGACGAGTTCACGGTCGTCCTGCGCGGAGCGCTGGTCGTGGAGTCCGACGGCGGCCAGATGACGGTGCGGGCCGGCCAGGCGGTTCACGCCAGGCCCGGCGAATGGGTGCGCTACAGCAGCCCCGGAGCGGACGGCGCGGAGTACATCGCGGTATGCGTGCCGGCCTTCAGCCCTGACACGGTCCACCGCGACAGCTGATCGGGGTGGCGCCGAGCCGCACGGGGCCAACACGGGGGTAAGGACGTTTCCGCGGAAACGCCCGCGGCCGGCGGGCCGGGGTGATCGTCGGGCGGGGCCTGGGAGCCAGGCCGGTCGCCTGCCTGGTCAGACCTGTAGCGGACCGCACGGACCGGGTTGGCTGGCTCGCCGACGGGCACCAGCAGATCAGTGCCGGCTGGCGGGGTAGCCGGGGTGAGATCGGTGTCGGCTGGCGGGGTAGCCCGGGTCAGATCGGTGCCGGCTGGCGGGGTAGCCCGGGTCAGATCGGTGCCGGCTGGCGGGGTAGCCCGGGTCAGATCGGTGCCGGCTGGCGGGGTAGCCCGGGTCAGATCGGTGCCGGCCGACGGCGTGGCCGGGGCTAGCGGGATCGGGCCGGTAGCCCTGCGGGCCAGGGCCGTCACGGCGAGGACCGCGGCGATCGGGATCAGGGAGAACTGCGGTATCTCGTACCGCCAGTCGAAGGTCGCGATGAGGAACGGGGGCTCGACCGCGGCGATCGCGCCGATCGCGAAGAGCAGGCAGGGCGCGCGCAGCCCGCTGCGCCTGGCCCGGCCGATCCCGGCCATCCCGGCCAGGCCCAGCACGAGGCCGGCGGCGAACAGCGGGCCTGGCACGTAGAAGTCCCGGCCGTACCCGGCCAGGAAATCGGCCAGCGCGGGATCCAGGTGCGGGCCTTTGCCGGTGTACTGCGGGATCGTCACCAGCAGGTCCTTGCCGCCGGGGTAATCCTTGTCACCGGGGAAGTACGTCTGGAACTGGTGGTACAAGACCGGGTAGTGCTCGGGTCCGTCCCCGCGCACCGGGGAGAAGCTGTAGAGGATGTCGCCGCCCACCGCCTCCAGGTAGGCCAGCGGCTGGTGCTCGAGGACCCGCAGGTCGAAGTCCTGCATGATGCGGCCCTTGTTCATGCCGGGCGGGGCCTGGAAGACCACCTGCGGCGACCGAGGATCCCACATGTAGAAGTCCGGGTTGCGCTGCGCCGGAGGCTGCTGCGGGCACAGCGACCGCTCGTACGAGGGCAGCGACAGGCCGGTGCAGTCGATGAACTGCGCGATCCGCCCGTACATGAACTGGCTGTCGTAGTTGACGAAGTTGAACCGCCCGTACCACACGTCGACCCAGCCGAGGTAGCCGAGCACCGGGGGCAGGAAGCCGAGGAGCAGCAGCGCCACCGCCTTGGCCGCCAGGCGGCGCCTGGGCCGGAAGACGACCACCAGGTAGAGCACGGCGGGAATCATCACGAACAGGTCGGATTCCCTGATGATCGTGGCGGCGGCGAACAGCAGCCCGGCCGCGACGAGGGTCGGCTTGCCGATCGCGTCGCGTTTCCACACCAGCACGACCAGCGCCGCGACGAGGAAGAACGTCGCGCTGATATCGGTCAGGACGTACTGCTCGATGTTGAGCTGCAGGGGGTCGAACAGGACGGGGACGGCCGCCAGCGTGGCCAGAGCGCGCCGGGCGCCGAAGTGGACGAGGACCGCGTAGACCAGCGCGGCCGTGGCCAGCCCGAGCAGGTGCTGGACGGCGGCGACCACCGCGAGGTTGTGGGCCTTTACGGCCGGTATGAGCAGGAGCGAGTAACCGCTGGTGCGCAGCCAGTCCGGCTCCCAGGTTCCGGTGAGGAAGTTATGCGCGTACTGCAGGTACCGCTGGCTGTCCGGGAAGATCAGCGCCGGTGAGTAGGCCAGCAGCACGACGACGCGCAGCCCGGTGGCGCAGCCCGCCACGACGGCGAACAGCCAGTGCCGGCGAAGCAGGCCGCGGCCTCGCCCGGCGACCTCGTAGGCGATACGCCTGGACGAGGCGAGCGCCGAGGTGGCGGCGCTGGACCCGGGCGGCGACGGCATGGACTCCAGCTAACCGCATCGCAACCACCCGATGCGACGGGTGCCGGCAACTCGAGGAGGGTGGCGGCAACTTGAGGACCGGCGGCCACAGCGCGGCGGCCACAAGGACTCTCACCGCCGCCTGCTGGGGTCGGCCAGCAGGAGCAGGCCGCGCAGGCTGATGACGGTGAGGAAGTCGACATGGCGACGTCGGGTGCCGAGGAAATTCGCCATGTTCCCGAGCATGACAAGGAAACGTCCCCTAGTCAAGTTTTCCGATCTAATTACTAGGAATTTCTATTGGATCACGGTCGGGTGGATACATCCGCCGGCGATCACCACGACGGGCCTGCTCAGGATGATCACGCTCGGACCGATAGGCAGCGCATCCGCGGCGGCGAGGACCCCCGGCAGGTGGGTGACCGCGCTAATCTCCTTAACTGTGGGCGTGGGCAATGATGGCCGGTGCGAGCCGTGGCGCGGCGTCGGATCCTCACGCGGCACGAGCGGTATGAGCGGTATGACCTGATGACCGAGAGCACGGCCACCGGGGCGCAGGAGGTCACCACGGGGCAGGATCCCGCCGTGACCCAGGGCACCAAGCTCGCCGAGCCGCCGATTCCCGGCGGCCGGGTCGAGGCGCTCATGGGCGTCCTCATCCGGGTGCTCACGCGCAGTCCGCTGGCCCGGCCGCGCCCCGCGGTGTGCGTGTCCGCGCTCGGGCTGGGTCTGGTGGCCTTCACCGGGCTGTGCGCGACCGCGCCCGGCGCGAGCGAGGCGACGCTGCCGGTGCTGCTGCCGCTCACGGCGCTGGCGCACCGGCTGGGCGCGCCGGTCCTCGGCGGCCTCACCATCAGCCTCATGATGTACACCGCGATCACGCTGTGCGCCCTCGGCCTGGCCGGGATGCTGTGGGCCAACAGCCGCGGCTGGCAGCCGAATCCGCGTTGGGTCTTCGGCTGCGCGGCGGCGGTGGTCGCGGTGGTGGTGAACATCACGCCGGTGGGGACGTCGGATCCGGCGAGCTACGCCACGTACGGGCGGATCGCCGCGCTGGGGCATAACCCGTACGTGTTCCTGCCGGTCGACCTGCCCGGGGGCGTCCACAATCCGTACACCACGCTGGTGGACCCGCGGTGGCGGCTGGTCCCCTCGGTGTACGGGCCGGTGGCGACCTGGACGCACCTGGCCGCGGCGCTGGTGGGCGGAAGCAGGCCGTGGCTGACCATCTGGATGCTGATGATCATGACCGGGGCCGCGTTCGTGGGGGCGGGGTACATCTTGCTCCGCTCGGCGGCTAACCCGGTGCGCGCCTGCCTGATCTGGGTCGCGAACCCGCTGCTGATCGACCAGCTGGTCATGGGGGCACAGCTTGACACCTACGTCGCGCTGGCCGGGATCGCGGCGATCCTGATCTCCCGTCGCGGCACGACCTTCTGGTACGACGTGGCGGCCGGGATGCTGATCGGCGTGGCCGGCGCGATCAAGGTCAACGCGGTCCTCGTCGGGGCGGGCATCGCGGTGGCGCTGATCCGCGACCGAGCCTGGACCCGCCTGCTGCGGACCGGCGCCGTCGCGGTGGTGGTCACGTCCGGCCTGTACTTCTTCAGCTACGGCCTGACCGCGATCAGGCCGCTTCCCGCCGCCTCGTCGCGGGTGATCTCCCCGTCGGTCTGGGGCCTGATCCAGGGGATCGCCAACCGCGTGGACCCGGGGCACGCGTCCGCGGTCTCGGCGGTGATCGGCGTGCTGTGGCCGCCGCTGCTGCTCGCCCTGGCCTGGTACCTGTACAACCGCCTGTCCCCGGACGTTCCCGCCGTGCTCGCGGCGACGTGCGCGCTGACCTTCGCCTGGGTGCTGGTGGCCCCGTGGTCGCTGGCCTGGTACACCGCGCTGGCGTGGGTCGCGCTGGCGCTGCTGCCGCGGAACTCGCTGACCCGCTGGCTCACGCTGGCGACCGCTGCGCTGGCGCTCTTGCACTTCAGCGCCGGGCAGCCGGCCAACCACCCGGGCGCCCCGACCCCGTAGCCATGCCGCCGGAGCCTGAGCAGTACCGCGCCTGGGCGGGCGAGGCCGTCGGCGCGCTGCAGCGCTGGTACAACCCGAGGACCGGGTTGTGGAAGACCACGGGCTGGTGGAACAGCGCGAACGCGCTGACCGCGGTGATCAACCACGCCCAGCGAACCGGGGAAGATAGGTACCGGTACGTCATCGAGACGACGTTCAGCCGGGCCCAGCGGGTCAACGCGAACTTCAGCAACGTGTTCTACGACGATGACGGCTGGTGGGCGCTGGCGTGGATCGCGGCGTTCGACCTGACCGGCGAGGTGAAGTACCTGGACGCGGCGCGCACGCTGTTCGCGGGGATGGCAGCCGGCTGGGACGAGAAGTGCGGCGGCCTGTGGTGGAACCGCCGGAAAAAGTACAAGAACGCGATACCGAACGAACTGTTCCTGCTCATCGCGGGCCGCTTGCACCAGCGCGTGACCGGCCCGGATCGCGGCGCCGGCGAGTACCTCGACTGGGCGGTACGCGAGTGGCAGTGGTTCAGCGCCAGCGGGATGATCGGCGCGGCCGGCCTGGTCAACGACGGGCTGACCGACGACTGCGCGAACAACGGCCGCACGACCTGGACCTACAACCAGGGCGTGGTCCTCGGCGGGCTCAGCGTGCTGTACGACGTCACCGGCGACGGCGCCTACCTCGGGCAGGCCGAGGCCATCGCGGCGGCCGCGCTGCGCGACCTGACGGTGCCGCCGGGCATCCTGGTCGAGCCGGGCGAGCGGGAGACCGGGCGCCGTGACCGCGACCGGCCGCAGTTCAAGGGCATCTTCGTCAGGAACCTGTACGAGCTGTACCTGCGCAGCCCGCGCGCCGAATACGGCGACTTCCTCCTCGCCAACGCGACCTCGCTGTGGCGGAAGAGCAGGAACCAGCGGAACCAGGTCGGGCTGGCCTGGACCGGGCCGTTCGACCGGGCCGACGCGTCCCGGCAGGGGGCGGCGATCGACGCGCTCAACGCCGCGGTCGGGGTCACCGAGCCCTGAGCGGGAGGCGCGGGATCATCCCGTTTCCCCGCCGCCGGCGGCCGGGAACGCCTGCCGGGTCTTGGGCCTGCGGGCCCAGTTGGCGGCCAGGAAGGAGAGCAGGACAAGCACGGTCGCCGCGAGCGACACGACCAGGCCGGCCGGGAACCACGGCGGCGTGTAACTCCAGGTGACGGTGCCCAGCCCGGAGGGCACGTCGACGGCCTGGACCAGGCCGTCCCGCTGGACGGCCAGCGTGGTCGCCGGGCCATGGCTGGGTTGCCACGTGGCGGTCCAGCCGGGGATCGCCGCCACCGAGCGGACGACGCGGACCCCGTGCGGGGAGGACACCGTGGCTACCGTCGGATCGGAGGGCGCGCCGCTGGAGGCAGTCACCCACGCCCCGGAGGCTGACCGGCCGGGGAGCGCCTCGATGTGGAGGGGCCCCTTGGCGAAGGGGTTGGCGAAGACCGCGAACGAGCCGTCGAAGCCGACGAATTGCCAGTGTGACGGCACGAGGGCACCCTGTAGCTGGCCGTCGGCCACGTACACGCTGCCGCCCGCGACGATGGACGGCGGGCCGAGCGGGCACGGCGCGCCGTGCGCCTGGCCCAGCACCGCGACGCTCGCCACCGGCCCGGGGAGCGTGATGCCCAGCGTCGAGGGGGTCAGCGCTCGCGCGCGGAACCAGCGCGTCGAGCCGTCGGGCGCCATGAGCCCGATCTGAGTCCCGGCCGCGGCGTCCTGCCTGGCGTTCGCGTCGGGCACCTCGACCTTGGACACCTCGAACGGGGTGCCCAGGTACCAGGTGGCGCGCTGGTCCGCGGAGATGTCGCGCTGGCCGGTGCCAGGCGGTCCGGCCGAAGGCCCGTTGCCACCGACCCTGGTGGTGAGGTACCCGGAAAGGGTCAGCAGGACCGTGGTGTCAAGCTGGTCGAGAATCCCGTCCCCGATGGCGCTGGGAGCGAGGGTGTCCTGCCCGTCTCCCGAGGTGGCGTGCGATCCGGTCGCCGATGCGTAGCGGCCGTCAACGAGCGACGAGTAACCCTGCACCGACGACATTGGGTGACCGCCGATGGCGTTGACGTCGGGCGGGTCGAGGGCGGACAGCTCACTCGGGTCGAGCAGGTCGGGATCGTAGATCGCGAAACGCCCCGGATACCCGAGCGCGGCGACGGGACGCGGGTCGGCTGCTACGGCGGCGATCCGGTCCGCCGCAGCGATCTGGGCCGCCGCAGAACTGCCGGAAGCGCCTGACCCGACGGAGCCACTGGAGTGACTGGAGTGACTGGAAGCGCTGGAAGCGCTGGGGCTATCGGAGGCGGCGAACAGGCCGGGCCCGACCTCGACCACGCAGAGGATGGTGAAGACGACCAGGTTGATGACGACGAAGCCGGCGATCAGGCGCGAACGCAGCTTCGGCCCGAGGCGCCGCCCGGCGATGACGAGTACGGCAGCGGCGAGGCCAAGCACCGCAAACGGAATCAGAAATGGCTCCAGGCGGCCGATGGCGCCGGCGCTCTGGCTGACGCCCACCCCGAGCCAGTGCAGGAAGCCCGCACCCCAGGTGAAGCTGAGCGCGACGACCAGGACCGCCGCCAGCGCCGGCACCAGGCCAAGGACGGTGCGGGGGGCGAGCAGGCGGGCGAGACGGCCCCTGCGGGCCCGCGGCACGGCCTCATCCTGCTCCGCGCCGAAAGGCTGGTCGGCCCAGTAGCCGAGCAGGACGGCGAGGGCCAGGTCCAGCACGAGGATATTGCGGCTCTGCAGCCGCTGGTCGCCGAACAGGGGCAGGCGGTAGAGCAGATCCCCGAGGGGGGTGTATCCCCCGAGCGCGAGTACGGCGCCGACGACCGCCGTGACGTGCCAGACGAACCACTCCGGGAGCCGCGGGCGCACGCGGAAGCGGCCGAGGAGGGCGAACGCGGCGACGAGCGGGAGGATGCCGACGTAGCTCGTCACCTCGGTCAGGTTGTAGTTGGAGAGGAAGCTGGGCTGGCCCAGCGAACCGGAACCGCCGAGGAGGTCCGGCACGAGCGTCAGCAGCAGCCACCTGACCGGAAGCGAGCCGGAATTGAACAGCTGCATCGAATTGACGCTGCGCTGGGACGTGCTGATCGTCGCCAGGCCAGGCAGCCACTGGATCGCTCCCAGGCAGGCGCCCAAGACCAGGCCCGCGATGATCGAGACCGCGGCAGCGCGCCCGCGACGCCCCAGGCGGGCGACCTGCCAGACCGCGAAGATCACCACGATCACGCAGGAGTTGTCGATGGCCCGCGGCTCGCCCGCCAGGATCACCAGGCCGGTGGCCGTGGCGAGGGCCGCGGTCCAGCCGAGCCTGGACGCGGCGGGACGGTCTTCCGAGAGCCGCAGGACGCTCAGCAACTGCACCGGCACCCAGCTCATGCCTGCCACCAGGCCGAAATGGCTCACCTGCGCGGACATGGCCCCGGCGAAGGCGAACGAGAGGGCGCCGAGGAAACTGGCCAGGCTCGCCAGCCGGAGCGCCCGCAGGAAGCAGAACAGGCCGAGTCCGGCCACCATCCAGGTGACGATCATGTTGACCGTCCACGCCGCGGCGCCGGGCATGATGGCGAACAACCAGGTGAGCGGGTACGCGGCGCCCGCGTTCCAGCCCGAGAGCAACGGCGCGCCGCTCCAGATGTACGGATCGAACAGCGGCAGGTGCCCGCCCCGGATCTGGTCCCCGGTCAGCACGCGCAGCGGGTAGTTCTGGGTCAGGTCGTCGCCGAGGAGGACGGGGTGCCCGAGCAGCGCGGGGACGCCGAAGATGACGGCGGGCAGCACCACGAGCAGGACGACGGCCACGACGTCGCCCCGTCGGCGCCCGGAAAGCGTTGCGCCGTCCGGGCCAGGCGCTGCTCTGCCCAGCGCCAGCCGCCACTCGGTCCTCATCCTGTGTACTTTCGCAAGTCAACATGAAGGGATGCTGAAAGATTCTGGCTGACGTGCCTGAATCACCGCGAGACTACCGGATGCCCTCCCACAGGGCGCGCTGCTCGGGCCGCGGGTCGTGGATCAGCGTGCTGTCGGGGCCGAAGGTCATCGTGGCGCGGGTATCGAGGTCGTAGGGCGCCCAGCCAGGCCGGCCAGAGCGCGCGAAGTCGACCCACGCCCGGTGCATGGTCGCCGCCAGCCCGGCCGGCGGCGACGAGCCGTACAGCGCGTCGCCTCCCTCGACGTTCAGCGTGTCGAACACGAAGCCGATCTCGAGCGCGTGACACGCGCCGAGCCGGCCGCCGAACAGCGGGGAATCCCACGCGAACTCGTACATGTACGAATCGCCCTGGTGGGTCTCGGCCAGCCGGATGGCCGGGATCCTGAAGAACCAGTCGGTCATCACGCCCACCAGGGCTCCCCCGGCGCTCGGCGCGCCGGCGCGGTAGAGGGCCACCCCGGCCGCGTCGAGGCCGAGCGCGCCCGCGACCGCCTGCAGGGTGGCGTCGTCGGTGGCGTCCGCCACGCCCGTCGGCACGAGGAAGAGCGCGTGCTCGTCCCGGTTGGTGCCGACCAGGACGTCGACGCCGCGACCGTGCCCTGCGGCGATGCCGTCGATGGGCCGGGCGGGCAGGATCTGCCCGTCCACGACCGGCTCGAAGGCCATCCCGTTGGCGGAGACCTCGCGCCACCGGGCCGGATCGCGGTTCAGGACGATGTCCGCGGAGAGCGCTTGCTGCGTGGCGACGAGGCGGTCGGCCGGGACGGCCGCGAAATCCTCGAGTGCCGGCGCCGCGCCGAGGCGCCGCGCCATCTCGGCCGACACCACGCGGGCCGTCTCGACAGGCAGGGCGTGATGTCCGGCTCCGCTCTGCGGGATCGCACGGCGGAACAAGCCTGCCGCCGCGGGCATCGACAGCAGGGCCGTGACGCTCATCGCGCCCGCCGACTCGCCGAAGATGGTGACGTGGCCCGGGTCGCCGCCGAAGGCGGCGATGTTCTCCTGCACCCACTCCAGGGCCGCTATCTGGTCGAGCAATCCGCGGTTGGGGACGGCGTCGTCCAGAAAGAGGAAGCCCTCGCAGCCGAGGCGGTAGTTGATCGTCACGCAGACGACGCCGTCGCGCGCGAAGCGGTCTCCGGCGTACTGGGCGACGGCGCCGGAGCCGTTCACGAACGCGCCCCCGTGTATCCACACCATGACGGGCAGGCCCGCACCGCCGGGATCGGGGGTCCAGACGCTGAGGTTCAGGCAATCGTCCCCCGGGATCACCGGCTCGGGCAGCAGCCTGTCGTACGGCTCCGGGTACGGCGGCTTGGGGACCGTCGGCCCGTACGCCGTAGCGTCCCGGACACCGGCCCATGACCCCGGGCGCGCGGGAGGGCGCAACCGGTTCTGGCCGAACGGCGGAGCCGCGTAGGAGATCCCCTTGAACGACGCCACCCCGTCGGACTCCAGGCCGCGCACCTTCCCGTAAACCGTCGTGACCACGGGCTCCATCGATTCCTCCCACACGATCGCGTTCCTGCATCTTTACCTGCCCGCCCGGCACCGCGGGAGGCGGGGGGCGACCTTAGCCTTGTGGCGCAGGCATCCCAGGAAGAGCTGACGGGTGTCACAGGTCGTGTTATGTGCCGGAGATGGGTGGTGTGAGGAGCGCGGCTGCCTGCTGCTGGGTGAGCGCGCGGCCGGCGGCCAGCGCGGCGTCCCACTGCTCGGGTTCGGTGGTCGCGCGGACGGGAGCCAGGAACTCCTCGAGCATTTCGGGTTGCTTGATCGGGATGCCGGTCTTCTGCCGGACGGCTTCCGCGGCGCCGGCCAGCCGGGCCGCCCGCAGGCCCTCGCCGAGCTGCGCGGCGTTGGCGGCGCACATTTCCAGGGTGGTAGACAGCAGCTCCGGGTCACCGCAGCTGACGACGTAGCCGGCCATGCTGGACAGCAGGTCGCGGGCCTCCCGGGCACGGCCCGCCCGAAGGGCGACCCCCGCCAGCGATTGCTGGTCTATGGCCACGCCCAGCATGTCCCCCTGCTTGCGGTCGATCGCGAGCGCCTCCTGCAGCACCTGCGTGGCGCGGTCGAAGTTGCCCGCATCGCTTTCCAGCTGGCCGAGGTTGGTCAGGGCCGCGGCGAGCCGGTAGTCGCTGCCGATCTCGCGGGCGATGGCGGCGCTTTCCTCCAGCAGGGATCGCGCGGTGTCGAAGTCGTCGAGGTGATGCTGGGTGATCCCGAGGCTGTTGAGTTCTCGTGCCTGCTGCTCCCGGTCGCCGAGGTCACGCCAGATCGCCAGGCTGCGCTGGAGCACCGGCAGCGCGGCGTGCGGCTCGCCCTGCTGCTGCAGCAGGACCCCGAGCCAGTGCGCCAGCTGGGCCAGCTGCGCCCCGCCGTCCTCGGCGGCCAGGTCGGTGGCCCGCTGCAGCCACCGCCGCGCTTCGGCGGCGTGGCCATGCCGGTACCAGAAATAGGCCAGCGCCTGGGCCAGCCGCAGGCCGGTGGCGGCCCGCTCGCCGTCGGCGGGCGCCGGGCCTGCGGCGGGGGTTTGCAGCGACCAGGTCAGGGCGGCGCGCAGGTTGTCATGCTCGGCTTCCAGCCGGTCCAGGGCGGCCAGGTGCGCCGGGCCCCCGCTGCGCACCTGCTCGTCCGCCCGTTCGGCGACCCCGGCGTAGTACTCGGCGTGGCGGCGCCGGGTGTCGTCCAGGTCCCCGGCCTGCTCCAGCCGCTCCAGCGCGTACTCGCGGATCGTTTCCAGCATGCCGACGCGGGGCTCGCCGTCCGGGCCGTCGGTCACCGTGATCAGGCTGACGTCCAGTAGGCCGGCCACCAGTTCCAGGGGATCGGCCCCGACCCCCTGGACCCCCTGGGCCCCCTGGGCGCCCGGTCCGTGCTCTGGCGCAGCGACTGCGGCCAGCGCGTCCAGGTCGCAGCCCCCGGCGAACACCCCGGCCCGGCGGAATGCCTCGGCCAGGTCCGGGGTCAGCAGGTCATAGCTCCAGGCGATGGCGTTCCGCAGGGTCTGCTGCCGCGACGACTGCCCGACGTCGGGGGCGGCCAGGTCGATGCTGTGGCCCAGGCGGGCCAGCAGGGCCCGGGGGGCCAGCAGCCGAATCCGGGCCGCGGCCAGCTCGATGGCCAGCGGCAGCCCGTCCAGGCGCTCGCAGATGGCCGCGACGTCGGCGGCGTTGGCCGCGTTGAGGGCGAAGCCGGGCCGGGCCATGCTCGCCTGCTGGGCGAACAGCCGCGCGGCGCCGCTCGCGGACACCTCCTCGACGGACGCCTCGCGGGGCACCTGCAGCGGCGGCACCGGCAGCTCCCGCTCACCCGGCAGGTGCAGCGGCCGCCGGGAGGTCGCCAGCACGACCAGGCCGGGGGCGGCCGCGAGCAGCCCGGCCACCACGACGGCGGCGCCGTCCAGCTGCTCGAGGTTGTCCAGCACCAGCAGGGCCCGGCGATCACCCAGGTACCCGGTCACGGCGTCGGCGACGGGCCCGTCGGCGGCCACGTCCAGGCCGTCGGCGATGGTCTTCCACATCACCTCGGCATCGCGGACGGCCGCCAGGGGGATGAAAAACACGCCCTGCGGGAAGTCCTGATCCAGCGCGGCGGCGGCGGCCAGCGATAGCCGCGTCTTGCCGACCCCGCCGGTGCCGGTCAGGGTCACCAGCCGGATCCCCGGTCCGGTGAGCACGGCGAGGACCTGCTCCAGGTCGCGCTCCCGGCCGACCAGCGGCGTCATCGGCACCGGCAGCCTGCTCTGCGCGCCCAGGCTCTTCAGCGAAGGGAACCGATCCGGCAGCCCGGCGACGACCAGCTGGTAGATATGCTCCGGCGCCTCGATGTCCTTCAGCCGGTGCCAGCCCAGGTCGCGCAGCGACACATCGGCGGCCAGCCGCGATTCCACCAGGTGCCGCGTCGCGTCCGACAGCACGACCTGCCCGCCGTGCGCGGCCGCCGCGATCCGCGCCGCCCGGTGCACGTCCAGCCCCACATAGTTGTCCTCGTGGCGGGTCGGCTCACCCGAGTGCAGGCCCATCCGCACCCGGACCGTCGCACCATCGGGCCAGTCATACCCGGCCAGGGCCCGCTGCCCGGCCACGCAGCAGCTGACCGCGGCGCTGGCCGACTCGAAGACCACGAAAAAGCTGTCCCCCTCGGTGCTCAGCTCCCGGCCGCCGAAGCTGCGGAACGCGGCCCGCAGCAGCGTCCGCTGCGCCGACAGCGCCTCGCCGTACCGCTCCCCCAGGCGCCTGACCAGCACCGTCGACCCCTCGATGTCGCTGAACAGCATCGTCAGCGTCCCGGTGGGCAGCTCCGCCACCGTCTCGGCCAGGCCGGGACCACTCTGCCCCGGACCGGTATCCGGCCGGGCCGCGCCGTCCTGTTCGTCCTGTTCGGCGTGCGGGCCGGAGAGGATGGCGGTCTGGATGCCCGCCGCGCGACCAGCCTGGCCGGATGGCCCGCTGACCGCGCCGGGATCCTGCGCATACGGCGGCAGGCCCAGCGACCCGCGTAGCGCGTCGGCGAACTCGCGGCAGCTGGCATACCGGCCGGCGGGCGCCTTGGCCAGCCCCCGGGCCAGCACCTGGTCCGCCGCCGCGGGAAGATCCGGTCGCTGGGAGGTCAGCAACGGCGGCGGCTGCGAGACATGCGCGTACATCACCGCCATCGCATCCTCCTGATGGAACGGCGGCGAACCGGCCAGCATCTCGAACGCCGCGCACGCCAGCGCATACTGATCCGCCCGCCCGTCCACCGGCTGGCCCCCGAGCTGCTCGGGAGCGACGTAGTCCAGCGTGCCCATGAACTGCCCGGTGGGGGTCAGGCCGACAGCCGCCAGCGCGGACTTACTCAGCCCGAAGTCCGACAGGTACACGTGATCGGGCCGCCCGGCCCGCGCGTCCAGCAGCATATTGGCAGGCTTCACATCACGATGTACCAGCCCGGCCGCATGCGCAGCGTCCAGCGCCGAGGCCACCGCGGAGATGATCGCGGCCGCCCGCTCTGCCGACAGCGGGCCCTCACGCTGGACCAGCGTGCGCACGTCGCCGCCGGGCACGTACCGCATCGCGATGAAGAGCACGCCACCTGCCTGGCCGGCCTCGAACACCGGGATGACGTGCGGATCGTCGACCGCCACTGCCGCCTGCGACTCCCGCAGGAACCGTTCCCGGAAGTCCGCATTGGCCGCCAGCCCCGGCGCCAGGACCTTCAGCGCCACCAGCCGGCCCAGCCGCTCATCCCGCGCCCGGAACACCACCGCCATCCCGCCCGCGCCGACCTCTTCCTCCAGGAGATACCCGGCCACCCGCGAGCCCACCGTCACCCCGGTCGGCAAACCGCTAGCATTCCCGGGCACCTCACCGCCCACGGAGCCTCCCCACCAGCAAGCCCACCCGGCGCTCGCCTCCCGGCGCGGGCCCAGCGCGAACGCGTAACGGGACTACCCGGCGGCCCGAACGCCCGCCGCCGGGACACCCCAAGTATCCGGCGTGACCACGTCCGCCGCAATTCGACGCGGCACCGACGGGGCTGGTATCCGGTGGGCCTGCCGCAGTAGCTGTAGTTTGTTTGACTCAACAAACTACAGCTAGGATCGCTTCGGGAACGGGCCGAAGTATCCGCAGATGGGGCAGATGTCCGTCGGCCTGCTGCACTAGCTGCAGTTTGTTTGGCTTTAGCAATCTGCAGCTAGGATGCCGGCAGGAGGGGGCGATGACGAATCGAATCCATGCCCGAGGAGGCGCCACGGAGGCGCCGTCGTATCCCGATGAATGAGGCAGCGCGGAGCGAGCCGAGCGCGCTCAGTCCCGAGTTGCGCGACCGGCTGCTCTACTACGCCTGGCGTGCACCGTCGCCCCACAACGCGCAGGGCTGGCGCATCGAGGTCGACGGCAGGCGCTTCCGGGTCTCCCGCGATCCGGCTCGTCAGGTGCTGCGGGAGTTCGATCCCGACGGCCGGGAAGGCGACCTGGCCTGCGGGGCCGTGGTCACCAACCTGTGCGTGGCCGCACGGGCGTTCGGCTTCGATGCCGAGGTCAGCTGGCGGCCTGGTGGCGACGTAGTGGCCGATGTGACGTTGGTGCCCGCTGCGGATGCGCCGGACGAGGCCGCCGGGGACCGGCTGCGCGCGCTGCGGAGCCGCGCGATGAACCGTTCGCCGTACCGGGCCGATGCCGTCCCCGGCGCCGTCGTCGAGGGCCTGCAGGCCACCGCGAAGCGGCTCGGGTTCACTCTCGGGGTGCTTACCGACCGGGCCGGCATCGAGCGGGTGGCGGCGCTCGCCGCCCGCGCCGGGGTGATGAAGATGATGCACGAGCCCACCCAGACCGAGCTGTACTCGCTGATGCGCTTCGGCCCCCGGGCCGCCGCAGAGCACCGGGATGGCCTGGACCTGGAGCTGTTCTTCACCCCGGCGGTCGCGGCGCGGGCCGCGGCGGTCGCCACGCATCCGCGCGTGCTCAGCGCGGCGGCCTCGCTGCGGGTGGCCGACAGGGTCATCCACGGGACCGACGAGGTGCCGCTGCGCAGCGCGCCCGCGCTGTGCCTGCTGCAGGCGGACTCGCTGGAGGCCGAGACGTTCCTGCGCGGCGGCGCCTGCTTGGAAGAGATCGCGCTTGACGTCACGCAGGCCGGGCTGGCCATGGCGCTGCACAGCGCGTTGATCGAGGTCGGCCTGTCGCACCCCGGGCCGATGCACCCGTCGGTGCCCGCCGACTGGCACGCCGGGATCGCCGAGATGCGGCGCGAGCTGCTGGCCGCGTTCGGTGCCGACCCGCGGGCCGCGCCGATCGCCTTCTTCAGGCTCGGGTCGCCGACCCGCGAGCCCGAACGCAAAAGCCTGCGGCGCAGATCGGACGGGCCGCGCCCGGAGACCGACCACTACCGGGAGATGACGCGGCGCAACCAGCCGTCGCTCAGCCGGGAGGAGCAGGGCGCGCTGCGCGCCGTGCGGGTCCTGGTCGCGGGCTGCGGCAGCATCGGCGGGGCGCCGGTCGTGCCGCTGGTCCGGCTGGGGGTAGAGCGGTTCGTGCTGTGCGAGCCGGGTGAGTACGAGCTCAACAACCTCAACCGGCAAGCGGCCGGCATAGGCGACATCGGCCGGAACAAGGCCGCGGTCCAGGCGGACCGGGCCCGGGCCATCAACCCCGAGGTCGAGGCGCTGGTCGAGCCGGACGGCGTGACCGAGGACAACGTTGACTGGCTGGTGGGCACCACCGACGTGATCATCGACGGCGTGGACGTGACCGAGCCGTCCGGGATCGCGGCCAAGCGCGCGCTGCACCAGGAGGCCTGGCGGCAGCGGCGCCTGGTCATCTCCGGGCTCGACCTCGGCGGCACCCAGGTCGTGTACGCCTTCGACTACCGCGACGGCCGGACCCGCCCGCTGAACGGGCGGCTGGACAAGGCGCCGGACGACCTCGACGCGCTGCAGTTCCTCACCCGCCTGGTGAGCCCGCTGGACGTGCCGCGCGAGCTGCTCGCCTACAGCGAGGCGATGATCCGCGGCCAGGCGGGCTCGCCGCCGCAGCTCGCGCCGACGGCGGACCAGTTCGGCGTGCTGGCCGCCTGGATGGTGCTGGACTTCGCGGCCGGCCGGCCGATACGCCGGCGCGTCAAGGTGGCCATCCCGGACCTGGTCATGCCGCGCCGCCGCCGGGTCACCAACGAGGCCGCGCGGATCTTCGAGCTGGCCCGGGCGAAGTACCTGCTGGAAACCACGCGCCGCCGCAAGGGAGGCAGCCCATGAGCCGGGTCCTCGTGCCGCCTCCGGAGATGCGCGCCGCCGCACCGGAGCTCATCGACGCGGCCGAGCCGGTGTACGTGGCCGAGACCGAGGCCGAACGCGAGGCGGTGTTCTCGTTCCGGTACTCGGTGTACGGCGCCGAGCTGGGCCGCAAGCTCGGCAACGCGGACCACGGCCGTTATCGGGTGCACGACGACGAAGACGACAAGCCGTACACGATCCTGCTCTACACCGACGACGGCGCCGGTCAGCTGACCAGCACGGCTCGCCTTCGCCGCTGGGAGCCGGGGCAGGTCCCGGCCAAGGAGTGGGAGGCGTTCTCGATGGAGCGCTTCGACGGCCTGGACCAGATGAGCACCTCGGAGATCGGGCGGCTGATGATCGAGCCTGGGCGCCGCGGGCAGCTCGGGCTGGTCTCGATCGTATGTGCGGTCTACCAGCTTTACGCAGGGGAACTGCCCGCCGACGTCGGGTTCATCACCTGCGCCGCGGGCCTGGTGCGCCACTACCGGCTGCTCGGCTTCCGCACCTACGCCGGCCACCTCGTGTCCACCGCCGATGGCATCGAGGTGCCGCTGGTGGTGATTCCGAGTGACCGCGCCTACCTGGAGCAGGCCGGCTCTTTCGTGGCGCCGTTCGCGGACGTCTTCTACGGGCCGGGCAAGCGCGCGCCGGTGGACGTCGGGCGCTGGGCCCGCCTGCTGGACGCCGACTCGGCGCCCGTCAGGTTCGACGCGACCGCCGTCTGGGACCGTGTTAGCCGGCTGCGGCAGGCGGAAACCGAGCGCCTGTCGATGATCGAGGCGCTCAGCGAGGACACCGTCCGCAAGCTCAGCGACAAGGGCTTCCTGATGAACGTCTCGGCGGGCCAGCTGCTGACCGAGAAGGGCCTGACCCAGCGGGAGATCTTCGTCATCCTGGACGGGGCGTTCGAGGTGCACGATGGTGACCGCCGGATCGCCCTGCTCGGCCCGGGTGAGGTGATCGGGGAGGTCGGCTTCTTCGGCACCTCGGGACGGCGGATGGCGTCGGTGACGGCGGCGTCCGACGGGCAGGTGCTGGCCCTGCGCCGTCGTTTCGTCGACGAGATAATGAAGAGCGATCCGGCCTGCGCCGCCGAGATCTTGTTCGGGCTGGCGCGCGTGCTCGCCGACCGTCAGTACGTCTGGGTTTCCTGATGGCTGCCGCGCGGGCGCCGACCCGAGAACTGGCAGGCTGCCCTCAGTGAGCGATCGGGAGGAGCGGGCCGAGCTGCACGCCTTCCTGGCCGACATCCCCTTCTTCGCCGCGCTTGATGAGACCACCCGGCTGGAGCTCGCCGGTCAGCTGGAGCCGGTGCACGTGGCCGCCGGGGAGGTGATCTTCCGGCAGGGCGACCCGGGCGAGGGCCTGTTCCTGGTGGTCAGCGGCAGGCTCCGGGTCACGGTGGCCGCCGACGGTGCCGAGCGCGTGCTGTACGACGTGGGCCGGGGCGCGATCGTCGGGGAGATGGCCGCGCTCACCGACCGGCCCCGTGCGGCCACCGTGCAGGCGGTCAGGGACAGCGATCTGCTCCTGTTGCGGGTGTCGTCGTTCACGGCCCTGCTCGAACGCAGCCCCGCGCTGGTCACCGGGATGATCCGGCTGCTCGCCGACCGGGTGCTCGCCGTGGACCGGCTGCTGACCGTAGACCGGCCGCAGGCACCGCCTCCGGTTCGCACCATCGCCGTGGCCTGCGCCGGCCAGGACCCCCGCGCGGCCACGATCGTCGCCGGGCGGCTGGCGGAGCAGCTGGCACGGGCTGGTTCGGTCTTCCGCGTGGATGCAGATGTGGTCGCGCGGCACCTGGGCCCGGGTGCGGCGCAGCGGGGACCAGGCGACCCCGGCCGGGGCGAATTGATCGGGTGGCTGCATGCGGTGGAACGCGACCATGATCGCGTGATCTACCTGCCCGACACGGAAGACACGGTGTGGAGCCGACTCTGCCTGGCCCAGGCTGACGTGGTGCTACTGGTCGCCGCGGCCGGAGGCGATCCGTCGCTCGGCGCCGTCGAAGCCCGCGCGCTGGCCACGGGCCCGTTGCGCTGTGAACTCGCCCTGCTGCACCAGGCGAACCGGGTCCCGGCCGACCCGGACCAGAGGCCGGCCACGGCCAGGTGGCTGGAACGCCGACCGGTGGCCGACCACCACCACCTGCGCGCTGACCGGCCGGGCGACGTCGCGCGGCTGGCGCGGATGATCACCGGCACCGGCTGCGGCCTGGTGCTCGGCGGCGGCGGCGCCCGCGGGATCGCCCACCTCGGCGTGATCCGGGCGCTTGAGGAGGCCGGGGTGCCCATCGACGTGGTCGGCGGCACCAGCATGGGCGCGATCATGGCCGGACTGTGCGCCCTGGGCATGGACCACGCGGAGCGGGTACGGCGGTTCACTAACATCGCGCGCAACGGCCGCCGGCTGGTCACGCCTACGCTCCCGCTGCTCGCCTTGTCAGCGGCCCGCTACCTGGACCGGATCCTTGCCGACAACCTCGGCACGGTACCGATCGAGGACATGCCGCTGCGTTTCTACTGCGTCTCCGCCAACCTGACCCGGGCCGAGAAGGTCGTCCACGAACGCGGGCCGCTGTGGCCCGCGGTGCGCGCCAGCCTGGCCCTGCCCGGCATCTACCCGCCGGTCTACGCCGACGGAGAGCTGCTCATCGACGGCGGGGCGCTGGACAACCTGCCGGTCGACGTCATGCGTGAGCGAGTCGGCACCGGCAGCATCGTCGCGGTCGACGTGTCGCCCGAGGTGGTGCCGCTGACCGCCGCACCATTCGAGACGACCCTGTCCGGCTGGCGCGTGCTTGGACGCCGCCTCAACCCCTTCGTCGAGCGGCAGCCGCTCCCGGGCATCGCCGACATCCTGATCCGCTCGACCGGGCTGTCCCAGGTTCCCCACCAGCGCGCCGTGCTGGACGACGACCGCGTTGACCTGCTGCTCCGCCCGCCCGTCGCCGGATTCGGCGTCCTTGATTTCAAGGGCGGGATCGCGCTCATCGAGGCCGGCTACCAGTACGCGGCCGAGGCGCTGGCCAAGTCCGGGCTGGCAGAACGGTTCGTGACCTGAGCCGGGGTTGGCGATAATCGAGGGATGGGGGAATTGTCCGGGGGTACTGCGCTCGCTCAGTGGGCCTGACCCGGCCGGTCGGGAGCGGAACTAGATGCGCTGCTCGGTCGCGGGGTCGGGCACCCCGCCGAAATACTGGTCGAGGACCTGGCGGAACACCGGTTCGCCGGGAGCGGCGCGCATGAACAGCGTCATGGACGAGCACAGCTTCATAGCGTCCACCTCGCCGAGGATCTGCTCCGCGGTACGCCCGGGCACGCCGGTGAGGATGGCGGCGCATTCGATCAGCCGCGGGCCAAGGACCGGGTGCGCTAGGTACGCCCTGGCCTCATCGAGCGAGGAGATCGCGTAGGTCCGGGACACCGGGCTGTAGCCCAGGCCGGCGATCTGCGGGAACACGAACCACATCCAGTGGCTGGCCTTCCGGCCGGCGCGCAGCTCGGCGGCGGCCCTGCCGTAGGTGCCTCCGGCGTCCTGGGCCGCGACGAACCGCTCGAGGTCATAGGGGTCTTCCGCCTTCATACCCGGTAATTCTGCCCGGGTCAGCGCCGCGTCAGCGGGATGTCAGGGGCGTCAGCGCGGTCTGGGCGGTCTGTCAGGACGGGCCGGCATGGTGGGGACATGACTTACTCGATCATGGCCGAAGGGCTGGTCAAGCGGTACGGGGAGACGCTCGCACTGGACGGGATCGACCTCGCCGTTCCGACCGGCTCGGTATTCGGCCTCCTGGGCCCGAACGGCGCGGGAAAGACCACAGCGGTACGCATCCTCGCCACGCTGGTACGCCCGGACGGCGGGCACGCCACCGTCTGCGGGCACGACGTCGTGAGCCACGCGCACCAGGTCCGGCAGCTCACCGGGCTGACCGGACAGTACGCCTCGGTGGACGAGACGCTCACCGGGCTCGAGAACCTAACGCTCATCGGCCGGCTGACCGGCCAGTCGCGCCCGGCCGCCAGGACCCGGGCCCGGGAGCTGCTGGCCGGCTTCCGGCTGAGTCACGCAGCCGACCGGGCGGTCAAGACCTACTCCGGCGGGATGCGCAGGCGGCTGGACCTGGCCGCCAGCCTGGTCAGCAGGCCGCGGGTGCTCTACCTGGACGAGCCGACGACCGGGCTGGACCCGCGCAGCCGCAACGAGATGTGGGACGTGGTCCGCGGCCTGGCCGCCAGCGGGGTCACGGTCCTGCTGACCACCCAGTACCTGGAGGAAGCCGACCAGCTCGCCGAGCAGATCGCGGTCGTCGACCACGGCACGGTGATCGCGACCGGGACGCCCGCCGAGCTCAAGGCGCGCACCGGCGCGCTGACCCTGAGCGTGCGGCCCGCCCGGGCCGCGGACGTGGCGACCGTGGTGGCCGTCGTCGCCGGGTTCACCCGCACCGACCCTGAGGTCCGCGCCACGACCGTGACCGCCCCGGTGGGCGGGGACGACGTGATGCCCGCCGTGGTCCGGCGGCTGGACGACGCGGGTGTCCGTGTCGCCGAGCTGAGCCTGCGCGGGTCCAGCCTCGACGAGGTGTTCCTGTCGCTGACCGGCCGCCGCGCGGAGGAGCCCGGCACCGAAGAACTCGAAGGGAGCGCGGCATGAGCGCGGTAAACACCGTTACGAATAATACGATTTCGGAATATACGGGAACGGATAATGCGGAGAGGGAGTACGCGGGGACGCTGGCGCCGCGGGTCGGGGCGCTCAACGGGCTGCGGCAGACGTTCTCGCTGGCCTGGCGGACGCTCGTGCAGATCAGGCACAACCCGACCGAGGTGATCGACTTCAGCATCCAGCCGGTGATGTTCGTGCTGCTGTTCACCTACGTGTTCGGCGGCGCGATCGGGGGCTCGCCGCACGCGTACCTGATGTTCGCGCTGCCGGGCATCATCGTCCAGAACTCCCTGTTCACCACGCTGAACACGGCCACGGGCCTGTCCACCGACCTGGAGAAGGGGTTCTTCGACCGGTTGCGCTCGCTGCCGATCGCCCGGTTCGCCCCGCTGGCCGGGCGCATCCTGGCCGACCTCGCCAAGCAGGCCTGGGCGCTCGTCATGCTGTGCGGGATCGGGGCCATCCTGGGGTTCCGGTTCGGCGCGGGCTCGGGCAGGCCGTTCGGCGTGCTCGCCGCGGCCGGCCTGGTGCTGGTCAGCACGCTGGCCATCTCGTGGGCCCTGGTGCTGGTGTCCATGCTCGCGGCCAACCCGGAGAAGGTGCAGATCTTCGGGTTCGTGGTGCTGTTCCCGATCACGTTCACCAGCGACGCGTTCGTCCGCACGGCCTCGATGCCGGGCTGGCTGCAGGCCTGGTCGAAGGCGAACCCGGTGTCGGTGATCTCCGACGCCGTGCGCGGGCTCATGGTGTCCGGCCCGGCCGGCAGGCCGGTGGTCGAGTCGCTGCTCTACGCGGCGGCGTTCACGCTCGTGTTCGCCCCGCTGGCGGTGCGGGCGTTCAAGCGCCGGGTGTAGGAGAGATCAGCGCGGCCAGTGTGTCCAGAGTGACGCGCTGGCCGCGCTCGTATGCCTCGTCGTAGCGGGCCTCGCCGAGCGCGGCACGTGCGTCCCCCGCCACCCTCTCCTCATCTAGGCCCGAACGATCCGTGGATCCCCTGATCGCCACGCTGGCTCCCAGCAGCGTGGCCGACCGGGCCGGGTCGTCCTCGCGGAGGGCCAGGTCGGCCAGGCCGACCAGGGTCTGCGCGATGATCGGCGCGTCGACCGAGGACCGGGCGGCCTCCAGCGCCTTGGCGTGCCAGCCGCGGGCCGCGTCCAGGTCGCCCTCGGCGCCGGCCAGGTAGCCGAGCGAGGTGGCGGTTATCGCGTAGATCTGGCGTGAGCTCGCGCAGGCGATGGCCCGGTCCAGGGCGTCGCGCGCGGCCTCGACTTTGCCGTCCACCCGGGCCAGGTCGCCGACCATGTAGGCGACATAGGCCACGACATCGGGCATGGCGTACTTGTCCGCGCCGCGTTGCGCCGAGATGAGTTCGGCTCGGGCCTGGTCGTGCTCGCCGAGCAGCCAGAGCTCCCGGGCCAGCATGACCTGGAATTGCAGTTCGTCTTCGGTCGTGCCGAGTTCGGCGGCGAACTGCTTGCCCCGCCGGTAGTGCTCGGCCGCCGCGGCGTGATCGCCCTGCCAGGCCTCCAGCATGGCCAGGCCGGCGAACGCCAGCGCCTGGCCCGACCGGTCGCCCGTCGCGCTGGAGATGCGGGCCGCCTCAAGGAAATCCGCCACGGCCTGGTCGTGCGATCCGCCCATGTTGATCGCCATATGCCCGCGAAGGACCCGGGCCGTCGTGCGCACCCAGGGATGCGGGTCCTCGGCAGGCTCGTCGAAGGCGCCGGCCGGCATCGGGACCTGCTCGGGGCCGAACGCCGCGAACAGCGCGCTGAGCGGCCCGATCAGCTTGAGCAGCGGGTTGCCCGGGTCGGGGACCCGGGCGGCGAGGGCGGCGGCGGTCCTGAACCACTCCGGCGACCGCTGACCGGCGGGTGTGTCGGCGGCCAGCAGCGCGCCTATCCCGTACATCACGGCCAGGGCTTCTGTGTCGGCCGCTTCCGCGGCTCCGGGCATCCCCACCACCTCGGCGATCAGGTCGACCGCCTCCAGCCGCATGCTGCGCAGCCACCAGTACCAGCCGAGCGCGGCGGTCAGCCGTACGGCGGTTGCAACGTCACCGGCCGCGACCGAGCCACGGATCGCCGCGTGCAGGTTGTCCTGGTCCGCGGAGAGTATCCGCAGCCAGTCGAGTTGCCCGGGACCCTGAAGGTGCTCCGGGCCGGCCTCGGCCAGCCGCAGGAAGCACTGCGCGTGCGCCTGGCGTACCTCGTCCCGCTCCCCCGCCTCGGCCAGCCGCTCCAGGCCGTAGGCCCTGATGATCTCCAGCATCCCGTACCGCGGCGGGTCGTGCCACACGGTCAGCAGCGACTTGTCCGCGAGCGCGGCCAGCAGGTCGAGGACCTGGTCGGCGCGGATCCCTGACCCGGAGCAGACCTGCTCGGCGGCCTCCAGCGTGGCGCCGCCGGCGAAGACCGAGAACCGGCGCCACACCGCGCGCTCGTCGTCGTCGAGCAGGTCCCAGCTCCAGTCGACGACCGCGCGCAGCGTCTGGTGCCGCGGCACCGCGGTGCGCCCGCCGCCGGTCAGCAGCTGGAACCGGTCGTCGAGGCGGGCGGCGACCTGCTCAGGGGCCATGGTGCGCAGCCGCGCCGCGGCCAGCTCGATGGCCAGCGGCATGCCGTCGAGCGCGCGGCAGATCCTGGCCACGGCGGCCGCGTTGGCGTCGGTGACCTCGAACCCGGGCCGGACGGCGCGGGCCCGCTGGGCCAGCAGGCGAACCGAGGCGAAGTCCTGGACGTGCCCCGGGTCCCCATTGTCCGCCTGCCCTGCGGCGCGTGCGGGGGGTGGCGTGAGGGGCACCATGGGTCGTTCGGGGTAAAAAGAAGGCGTTGCGGCGGGGTCCGGCGGCAGGGTCAGCGGGCCTACGGTCCACAGCGCCTCACCGGTGATGTTCAGCGGTTCCCGGCTCGTGGCCATGATGCGCACCTGCGGGCAGGCGGCCAGGACGCGGTCGGCGAGGGTGGCCGCGGCGCCGACCAGGTGCTCGCAGTTGTCGAGGACGAGCAGCGCCTGCTGCCTGGCCAGCGCGGCCAGCAGACGCCCAAATGCGTCGGCCTGCTCCTGCTCGGCCGCGAGCCGGGACGGTATGGTCCCTGCCGCCGGGCCGGCGTAGAGCAGCGCCTGCTCGCGGAGGCCGAGCGCGCCGAGCACGGCGGAGGTGACCTCCGCGGGGTCGGTCACCGGGGCCAGCTCGACCAGCCACACCCCGTCGGGCATGGCGTCCAGCTCGGCGCGGGCCGCCTCGACCGCCAGCCGGGTCTTGCCCGCGCCGCCCGGGCCGGTCAGGGTGAGCAGGCGGTGGGCGCGGAGCAGTTCGGCGACCTGGGCGAGTTCGGCGTCGCGGCCGACGAAGCTGGTGAGCGCGGCGCGCAGGTTGGTGGACCGCGCGGCCGGCACCGGGCTGGCCCCGGGGGGGTGGTGTCGGGGGGTTCGCGGGGGGTGTCCCCCCGCGGGGGGCTCGTCCGCGCGCAGGATCTCCAGGTGGAGCGACGCGAGCTCGGCCGAAGGCGCCACGCCCAGCTGCTCGGCGAGGCGCTGCCTGGTCTGCTCGTACACCTCAAGGGCCGCGGCACGCCGCCCGGACGCGTGCAGCGCGCGCATCAGCAGGCCGGACAGCGTCTCGCGCATCGGGTGCGCGATGACCAGGCCCTCCAGTTCGGCGACCAGCGCGGCGGTGTGGCCCTGAGCCGGGGTCCGCAGGTCGGCGTCGATGCGGTTCTCCAGGGTGGCCAGGCGCAGCTCGTCGAGGCTGGCGATGGCGGCCCGGCCGAAGTCGGTCTCGGCGACGTCGACGAGCGCGGGGCCGCGCCATAGTCCGAGCGCCCGCTTGAGGGTCGCCGCGGCCGTAGTGGGATCCTCGCGCAGCTGCGCGCGGCCCGCGCCGGCCAGCTGCTCGAACCGGACGATGTTGGTGGCCTGCGGGTCGAGCGCGAGCTGGTACCCGGCCGGGCGGGACTCGATCACCGCGTCCGGCAGCGCGCGGCGGAGCCGGGACACGAGGGCCTGCAGGGCGTTCGGCGCCCCGGCGGGCGCGGCGTCGGCCCAGAGCCCGTCGATGAGCTGGGTGGCGGGCACGAACTGGCCCGGGCGCAGCGCCAGCATGATCAGCAGCGCGCGCAGCCGGACCCCGCCGACCTCGAGTAGCTCGCCCGGGTGGCCGTCGGTACGGACCTCCAGCGGCCCGAGCATCGCGACCTGCACAGGCTCATTCTGCCTGACGCGGCCCCCCGTCTCCCCTTACCGTTCGGGCGGGGGGGCCAGGTCGCGGCGGGCGGTCAGCGCGAACCAGGTGACCAGGATCATGACGTCGGCCGGGGCGGCGGGGGCGCCGGGGATCAGGGCCAGCACGGCCAGGCACAGCGCGGCGGCGGTGACGGCGCGGATGAGCAGGCGCAGCGGGCGGCCGCGGCGGATCCGGGACGGGAGCCAGAGCACGGCGACCAGCGGCGCCCGGGGCAGGACCGGTGGGAGAAGGTTCTCACCGGGGACGGCGGGAAGCGGCGCGGTGGCTGGCTCGTCGTCGTCGTCATCGTCGTCATCATCGTCATCGTCGCCCTCGTCGTCGAGGCGGCCGGCCCGCCGGGCCTGTTCGGCCAGGTCGGCGTAGGCTTCGCTGCGCCCCCACGGGCTGCGCAGCTCGGCGTAGGCGGCGCTGGCCTGGGTGTACCGGGCCAGGTCGCCGCCGTCGGCGCGGTCGGGATGGGTGGCGGCGGCGATCTGCCGCCAGGCGGCGCGGACCGTCTCGTCGTCCAGGTCGGGGCGTTCGGGCAGGCCGAGGGCGGCGAACGGGTTGGGGCTCACCGGGCGGCTCCGGGGCCGAAGACGTCGTCGAGATCCAGGCCGGCCGCGGGCGGCCAGGGGTCGGGTTCGTACCAGGGTTCGGGCCGGAGTTCGCGATGGGGTTCGTCCTGGGGTTCGTGCCGGGGGGCGGGTAGCTGGACCGGGGGCTGGGCGGGGGGCGGGAGGAGGGTGAGCGGGGACGGCTTGGGCCGGGCGACCTGGACGAAGGTGGCCGCGCCGTGGTCGATGTAGCAGGCCTGGCCGACGCGCAGGCGGCGGATGAGGTCGGGGTCGGCGGTCCACGCCCGCTGCTCGCGGGTGGTGCCCTCGTCGATCCAGCTGTTGCCGATGAGCTTGTGCGCGGTCTCTAGCACGCGCCGCTTCCCGGCCAGGTGGGTCAGCGGCTCCGGGTACGGCGTGGTCATCACCCAGATCCCGCCGTCGGCGGTGGCCGCGATCCGGTACCGCTCGTCCTCGGTGGCGCCCAGGCCCTGCCAGGACTGCGCGGAGACCTGGACCCCGATGCCCAGCGACCGGCCGCGCTCGTACAGGTTGGACAGCGGCACCCGCCCGGACACCGCGGAGTAGTCGTCGGCAGCGAGCAGGATGGCGCGCGGTTCCCCGCAGGGATTGGTGGCGGCGTAGGCGGCCAGCTCGGTCAGCGCCATGGCCTGGGCCTGGGCGACGGACGGTTCGCTGGTGCCTTCCAGGATGAAGTACCAGGCGTCCGCTTCGGCGAGGCGGCCGGGTCCGTCGAGGGCGGGGCCGAGCCGGTCCAGCAAGGTGGCGTAGCGGAGCTGGATATCGGGCAGGTGCCGGGCGGCGGCGGTGACCCGGGCCACCTGCGCCGGGTGGCGACCGTCGGACCAGGCGCGGGTCAGCCATTTCGCGTCCAGGCGGTCCAGGAACGCCGCGGCGCTGCGCGGTGCGCCGCCGGGCGCGGTGACGGCCAGGGTGAGGACAGCCTGGAGGATGTCGGCGTAGTAGGCGGCCGCGCCGGTGCCGGTGTCGATCATCTGGTACAGCAGCACGGCCAGGTCCCTGCCCGGCAGCTCCCACAGGGATAGCCGGGCCTCATCGGGCCAGACCGCGACCCGGCGGGCGCCCGCGCCGTAGAGCAGGCGGCGGGTCCGGTTGGCCTTGTTGCGGGCGTCGCGGCCGCCCTTGCAGTCCAGCACGATCAGCAGCGGCCGGTTCCCGTGCCCGGCGCGGGCGGCGTCCAGGGTGGCGGTGAACCAGCCCGCCCACAGCCGGATCATCAGGTTGGTCTTCCCGCTGCCCGTCGCGCCGACGATGACCATGTGCCTGCCGCACGCCCCGGCCGGGAGGGTGAAGACCGGGTGCCAGCGGTGCCCGACGGCGCGGATGGTGCCGCCGACCGGGATTTTCGCGCCTCTGGCCAGCAGCGGGACCGCGCCGGGCGCGTCCGTCATCCCCTTGGCGGTGCGGACCTGCCGGCGCCACTGCCGCGCATCGAACGTGACCGGCGCCGAGGCGGTGAAGCCGCCCAGGCCGGCGGTGATCGCGTAGTTCCGCCAGGCCCAGACCAGGGCGGCCAGCGCGAGCCCGGCCGGGACCGTAGCCGGCGCCAGCATGGCGAACGCGCGCGCCTCGGCCAGGGCGGTCGGGTGCGGCCAGCCGTGTCCCCAGCTGGCGACCGGGCCCAGCGCCGCCGCCCGCCAGGTGCGATCGTGGATCACCTGCGCCGTCAGCCACACGGCGGTCCCGGGCAGCACCCAGGCGGCGGCGCGGCCCAGCCTGGCCGGGGGCCAGCCGCGCCACCACGCCGCGGTGTACCCGGCCAGCACGACCAGGGTAAGGGGCCAGGTCACGATCACGGCCGCGGCGAGCAGCAGCCACTTGGCCACCTTGGCCGCCTGGCGCGCCAGCCAGAGGAACGCGGTCAGCTTCAGCCACGACCACGGGGTCATCGCGGCAGCACCGGGCCCAGGGCGACGGCAGGCAGGTCCCGGGTCACGAGCCTGGCCTGCTCCGCGGGCGGGATGCTCGCCGCGGCGCGGCTGACCACGGGGCGGGCGGCCGGGGCGGTCAGGTAGATCACCTGGGCGTACTGCATCGGGGCCAGCAGCCCGCCCATGATCCGGGTGGTCCGCGCGATGGGCTTCGGGGTCAGCTCGACCTCGATGGCCCACACCTGCCCCGCGTACGGGCTGCCGGGGAGGCTGGGCCAGTGGATCTCCGCGTCGGGCAGGTGCCCGTGGGGCCCGCGTCGTCCGGGGGCGGGCTGGGCGGCGTGCAGCCGGCGCTCCGAGTACCACCAGGCGTGCCCGTGCTGCCAGGCCTGACCGGCCGCCAGCCAGATCCGCACGGCCAGTACCGCGCGGATGTGCGCGAGCCGACCAAGCGCCGGGCGCATCGCGGGAAACCCGAGCCCCGTCTCGGTCATCCCCGCCCGGGTCAGCCAGCACCAGGCGGGTCCCGGGCCCAGATGGCCGGTGGCGGCGTATCCCGCCCGGCGCCAGCGGGCGATGATCGCCGGAATGCGGTCCTGCTGCACGTGCAGCGCCGCGGCGAGCAGGTCGCACGGCGCGCCGTACTGTTCCCCGCAGAGCAGCAGCCCGTCGATGTCGCGCTGGGACAGGCGGACGGTCCCGGCGTCGAAGCGGCGCGCTGGCCGGGCTGTCGTGCTGGTGGTGGCCGTCTGTCCCGCCATGTCGTCCCCAAGCGCTCGCCTCTTACACCGATCCCCCGCTGGCTCCGCGTGTGCGGAACGGTACGAGTTGTGACCGATTGTTCCGGCTTCCGAGGGCGGCGGACGGGCCCGCGGGGCGGCCGTAAGAAGACCGTCATCAATCGGTCGCGCACAGCAACGACAGGGGTTCGCGACATCGGGCACGCTCCCGGGCGGAGCGCTGTTAAGCGGCCCGGACCTGGGTATGAGTCGGCAGGTGGATCCGGTGCAGGCGCTGCGGCTGATCGCGTTCGAGCTGGAACGCGCCGGCGCGCCGACGTACCGGGTGCAGGCGTTCCGCCGCGCCGCGCAGGTGGCCGAGAGCCTGCCGCCGGGCGAACTCGAGCGCCGGGCGCGCGACGGGACGCTGCAAGCCCTGCCCGGGATCGGCGAGACCACCGCCCGGGTGATCGCGGAGGCGGCCCGCGGCGAGCAGCCGGCGTACCTGTCCAGGCTGCTGGCGGAGCAGCCGCCGCCGGAGCGCGGGGCCTTGCGCTCGGCGCTGCGCGGCGACTGCCACACCCACTCGGACTGGTCCGACGGCGGGAGCCCGCCCCGGGAGATGGCCGAGGCCGCCCGGCACCTGGGTCATGAGTGGATCGCGCTGACCGATCACTCGCCGCGGCTGACCGTGGCCAACGGGCTGTCACCGGAGCGGCTCCGCGCACAGCTCGCGCTGGTCGGCACGCTGAACGAGGAGCTCGCCCCCTTCCGGGTGCTGACCGGGATCGAGGTCGACATCTTGGAGGACGGCTCGCTCGACCAGGAGGAGGACCTGCTCGCCGAGCTCGACGTGGTGGTGGCCAGCGTCCATTCCCTGCTGCGGATGCCGGCCGGGCCGATGACGGACCGGATGGTGACCGCGATCCGCAACCCGCACACCGACGTGCTCGGGCACTGCACGGGCCGGCTCCTCGGCGGCGGCCGCGGCCGCAGGCCGGAGTCGGTTTTCGATCCCGGGGCGGTCTTCGCGGCCTGCCGTGAGCACGGCGTCGCGGTGGAGATCAACTGCCGGCCCGAGCGGATGGACCCGCCCGACCCGCTGCTACGGCTGGCCGCCGAGGTCGGCTGCCTGTTCGCCATCGACTCCGACGCGCACGCGCCCGGGCAGCTGGACTGGCTGGGCAACGGGACCGTGAGGGCGGAGAAGTTCGGCATCGGGGCCGACCGCGTGATCAACACCCGCGGCGCCGGCGAGGTGGCCCGCCGCGAACGCGGGCCAGAGGCGTCCCGTCCGGGCGCGCGGTGAGCGGGGCGGCCGTCCGTTGACCGGGTCCGGCCCGGAGGCTGGTGCCGTACGGTTGTTCGGCGAGCGTTTCGGGGGGGCGCCTGAGGGCGTCTGGCGGGCGCCGGGGCGGGTCAACCTCATCGGCGAGCACACCGACTACAACGACGGGTTCGCGCTGCCGTTCGCGATTCCCGCGGGAGTTTGCGTGGCGGCCGCCGTCCGGGGCGACGGGCGGCTCGCGCTCGCGTCGCGTCAGCACGGCCCGGCCGTGGTGACGGTGTCGCTGGAAGCGCTGGCGCCGGGTGGGCTGGCGGGCTGGGCCGCGTATCCCGCGGGGGTGGCCTGGGCGCTGCGCTCGGCCGGTCACCGGATGGGCGGCGCGAGCCTGGCCATCGACGCCGACCTGGCCGCCGGGGCCGGGTTGTCCTCCTCCGCGGCCCTGGAGTGCGCGGCGGGGCTCGCGCTGGACTCGCTTTACGGGCTGGGCGTGCCGCGCCCCGAGCTGGCCGGGCTCGGACGTCGCGCGGAGAACGAGTTCGTCGGCGTGCCGTGCGGGATGATGGATCAGCTGGCCGTCCTGCTGGGCCAGGCCGGTCACGCGCTCCTGCTCGACTGCCGGACCGGGTCGGTTACTCCGGTACCGCTGGACGCGGCCGCGGCGGGGCTGGTCCTGCTGGTCATCGACACCTGCGCGGAGCATGAGCTGGCCGACGGCGGGTACGCGGCGCGCCGGCGCGCCTGCGAGGACGCGGCGAGGGCCCTCGGCGTGCCGTCGCTGCGCGACGTCGCCTCGGTCGGTGAGCTGGGCAGGATCGGTGACCCGGTGCTGCGCCGAAGGGCCCGCCACGTGGTCAGCGAGAACCGCCGCGTCCTGGACACGGCGGAGCTGCTGCGGGCGGGACGGCTGGGCCGGGTCGGCCCGCTGCTGACCGCCTCGCACGCGTCGTTGCGCGACGACTTCGAGGTGTCCTGGCCGGAGGCCGACGTGACGGTGGAGGTAGCCATCCAGGCCGGGGCGCTCGGGGCGCGGATGACCGGGGGCGGGTTCGGCGGCTCGGTGATCGCGCTCGGGCCGGCTGATACCGCCCCCGTGGTGGCCGACGCCGTGGCAGGCGCGTTCGCCCGGCGAGGCTGGCGCGCCCCGGCGATCTCGCCGGCGCAGCCGTCGCCGGGTGCGTCCAGGGTGCGCTGACGGTTCGGCCTGCGGGGTGGCGCCCTGGTTCCCGTATGCGGCCTGCACGAGGCCTATACCATCTGCGCGTGACCGCGCCTCGCGAAGGGAACCGAGATGGACAGCTTGCCGATCGGCGACTATGCCCTGCTGTCGGACTGCCGCTCGGCTGCGCTGGTCAGCCGGGCCGGCTCGGTGGACTGGCTCTGCTGGCCTCGATTCGACGCGCCGGCCGTATTCGCCTGTCTTCTTGATCCCGATGGCGGCCACTTCGCGATCCGGCCGGCCGGCGATTTCCAGGTCAGCCGGGCGTACGTCGACCAGACGATGGTCCTGGAGACCAGGTTCGGGACGCAGGCCGGCACCGCGGTGCTGACCGACGCCATGGCCGTGGGCCGCAACGACCGCGGCCACCACCTGGGCGCCGGGTCGCCGGGAGTCCTGCTGCGCCGGCTCGCGTGCACCGCCGGGGAAATCGACGTCGAGGTCAGCTATGCGCCGCGGCCCGAATACGGGCTGATCTACCCGATCCTGGAAGCGGTGGCCGGAGGCATCGCCGCCCGTGGCGGCGCCAGCAGGCTCCTGCTTTCCGTGCCCGCCGGTTTCCAGGTCGCCGGGAGCACCGCCACCGCGCAGCTCCACCTGGTCGCCGGGCAGACCGTGAGCTTCGCGCTCCAGCACGGGCAGCTGCAGGAACCGCCGCTGGCCGCCTGGGACGCCGACCAGATCGCCGCCCGCCTGCAGGACACCATCGAAGGATGGCGCTCCTGGTCCGCCCTGCACCAGGCCTATGAGGGGCCGTGGCGCGACCTGGTGCACCATTCCGGCCGGGTCCTGCAGGCGCTCACGTTCGCCCCGACCGGCGCCATCGTGGCCGCGCCCACGACCTCGCTGCCTGAGGCGGTGGGCGGTGAGCGCAACTGGGATTACCGCTATACCTGGGTGCGTGACGCCAGCCTGACCATGGCGGCCCTGTGGGTGGCGGCGTGTCCCGAAGAGGCAGGCAAGTTCTTCGGCTTCCTGGCCGACGCCGCCGCATCTCAGCTGCGTCGGGGGAAGGACCTGCAGATCATGTTCGGCGTCGGCGGCGAGCACGACCTCTCCGAACGGGAGCTGCCGCACCTGGCTGGGTGGCGGGCCAGCCGGCCGGTGCGGGTGGGCAACGGCGCATGGAACCAGCGTCAGCTCGACGTGTACGGCGAGTTGCTCGATGCCGCGCAGCGGCTGGCCGACCAGCTCGGTGAGCTCGACCCGGTCACTGCGCAGTTCCTCGTGGCCGCGGCGGACACGGCCGCGAGCCGGTGGGATGAGAAGGACCAGGGCATCTGGGAAGTCCGCGGTGAGCCGCGGGACTTCTTGTACTCCAAGCTCATGTGCTGGGTCGCGCTCGACCGGGCGATCGCCCTCGCCCCGCTGCTCGGCGCGGAAAACAAGACTAAGGCGTGGGCCGCCGTCCGCGACCAGATCCGCGCGGCCATCCTGGAACGAGGCTGGAACGACCAGGCAGGTGCCTTCACCCAGGCCTTCGGCAGCGAGGATCTGGACGCCTCCAGCCTGATGCTCGCCATCGCCGGCTTCTTGCCCGGAGACGACCCGCGGATGAAGGCCACCATCGACGCGATCGCCGGCAGGCTGACCGACCAGCGCGGCCTGGTGTACCGCTACCTGGCTCATGACGGCCTGGCCGGCGGGGAGGGAACGTTCCTGCTCTGCACGTTCTGGCTGGCTCACGCGCAGGCGCTGGCCGGAGAGCCGGACCAGGCCACGGCGACGTTCGAGCGCGCCGTGGCGGCCATCAACGACGTGAGCCTGCTGGCCGAGGAAGTCGACCCGGGCAGCGGCGAGATGATCGGCAACTTCCCGCAGGCGTTCAGCCATATCGGCCTGGTCAACGCGGCCTGGGCCATCTCGCAGGCCCAGGCCGGCCCGACCCACGCGTAGGCAGCGGCCCGCGGCCGGCCGTCAGCCGAGTTGGCGCAGGCGCTCGGCCGCCGCCTCGGGCACGACGTCGTTGGCGAACGCGCCCATGCCCGATTCCGATCCGGCCAGGTACTTCAGCTTGCCGGGCGCGCGCCTGATCGTGAACAGCTCCAGGTGCAGCGCGAACTCATCGCCGCCATGGTGGACCGGCGCCTGGTGCCAGGCGGAGATGTACGGGACCGGGCTGCCGAAGAGCCGGTCGAACCGGCGGAGCAGGTCGAGGTAGAGCTCGCAGAACTCGGCCCGGGCCGCGTCCGCCAGCGCGACCAGGCCCGGCACGCGGCGGCGCGGGTACAGGTGGACCTCGTACGGCCAGCGCGCGGCGTAGGGCACGAACGCCGTCCAGTGGCTGCCCTGGAGCACGATCCTGCGCGCGTCGGCGTGCTCGGCCGCGAGGAGATCATCGAACAGGTTCCTTCCGGTCCGGTGCCGGTAGCTGGCGCAGGACTGCAGCATGCGGTCGGTCCGCGGGGTGACGTACGGGTAGGCGTAGATCTGCCCGTGCGGGTGCGTGAGCGTCACCCCGATCTCCTCGCCCCGGTTCTCGAAGCAGTAGACCTGCTCCACGCCGGGCTGCCTGGCCAGCTCGGCTGAGCGGTCGACCCACGCCGCCATGACGGTCGCGGCCTGGTCCTGGGTCAGGTCGGCGAACGAGGCGTCGTGCCGCGGGCTGAAGCAGACGACCTCGCACCGGCCGCGGGCCGGGCGGCCGGCCAGCAGGCTGTCCACGTCCCCGTCGCCGCCTTGGTCCGCGTCCTCGGCACCCAGCGTAGGAAAGCGGTTCTCGAAGACGGCGACCTCGTAGTCGGGGGCCGGGATCTCGGTCGGGCTGTCCGGCGTCGAAGGGCACAGCGGGCACTGGCTGGTGACAGGCTGGAAGGTCCGGTCCTGGCGGTGGCTGGCGATGATCACCCACTCGGCGAGCAACCGGTCCCTGCGGGCCTGCGACTGGACGTGCACCCGGTCGAGGTGCCGCCGGTCGGGGTAATCGGCCGGGCGTTCGGGGACGGCGCCGAAGTACATCAGCTCCCGGCCGTCGGCCAGCGTGACCGTGGTCTTCCTGACCGGCTGGTCGTGATCAGTCACCGGCCAATGCTGGCAGACATGTGCCTGCCGGTGCATGCGGTGGCCGTCTGCTGGTACGCGGTGCTCATCCGGATCCGGTTCAGGAGCGCGGCTAACCGGACGGTGACAGGACGGAATCCGCGTCGGCGGGCGGGGCCGGCGTTTCGCGGAGGATGCGGCGGCGGTCGATCCGGGTGAGCGCGGGCAGGGCCGCGATCCCGCACAGCAGGGTGGGCAGGCCGCCGACGACCAGGGCCCATCGCGCTCCGGCGTCCTGGCCGACCCAGCCCACGATGGGGCCGCCGATGGGCGTCGATCCCAGCCAGGCCAGGGCCCACAGGGCCATGACCCGGCCGCGCATGGTCGGCGTGGCCGCGAGCTGGAGGGTGGTCTTGGCCAGGGAGTTGAAGGTGATGCTCCCGTAGCCGACGAAGACCAGCGCCGCCAGTTCGAGCGCCAGGCTCGGCGCGGCCGCCGCGGCCAGGATGGCGATCCCCCATCCCATGGCGGCCAGGCACAGGGCGCCGGCGCGCGGGCGGGGGCGGGCGGCGGAGATCAGCCCGCCGATGACCGCGCCGACTCCCATCACCGAGGCCATCACGCCGTAGGCGGCCGCCCCGCCGCCGAAGACCTTTTCCGCCATCAGCGGCAGGGATACCTGGAACTCCCAGGCCAGCGTGCCGATGACCGCGATCATGATGAGCGGTATGAGCAGTTCGGGCGTCGAGCGCACGTAACGCAGCCCCTCCCGGACCTGCCGTTTCTGCCGGGGTACCCGCGCGGCGGGGAACAGCTCGGACCGGCGCATCGCGGCGAGCGAGATCAGGACGGCCCCGAACGACACCGCGTTGCAGGCAAAGCAGGCCGCGAGGCCGATGGCGGCGGCGAGCACGCCGCCCAGCGCCGCGCCGAAGACGCGGGCCATGTTCATCGACACCGAGTTGAGCGTGACGGCGTTCGGCAGATCTTGCGCCGTGACCATCTCGGAGATGAAGGCCTGGCGCGCCGGGTTATCGAACACGTTGACGAAGCCGAGCGCGAGGGCCAGCAGGTAGACGATCCACAGCCGGATGGAACCGGTGCCGACCAGGATGGCAAAGGCCGCGGCGAGCAGCCCGGACAGGGTCTGGGTCACGTACAGCACCCGCCGCTTGTCCATCCGGTCCGCGAACACGCCGCCGACCGGGCCGAACACGAACATCGGCAGGAACCTGGCCGCGGTGGCCAGGCCGAGCTGGGTTCCGCTGTGGGTCAGGTCCAGCACAAGGAACGACTGGGCCACGGTCTGCATCCAGGTCCCGGCCACCGAGACGAGCTGCCCGAAGAAGAAGAGCCGGTAGTTGCGCTGCCGGAGCGATGAGACCATCTGCCGCGGCTGGAACCGGATCCGGCGGGCCTGGGAAGTGGGGGGCACGGGTTCCCGATCGTTCGGCGTTATTTGCCTAATAGCAAGTATACCCTTAGCTCTGCTAAGGAGTTTCGCCGACCGGCGGGTTAGGCCTCCCCGTCCCGCACGAAATGGCCCTGGCCGGGCACGCTGACGATCAGGCCTTCACCCTTCAGGATCGAAAGCGCGCGGGCCGCCACCCGGTGCGAGACGCGGTGGTGCAGGCTGATCGTATGGATGGAGGGGACGCGACCGATCAGGGTTCCCTGCGCGATCTCGTCCCGCATGATCCCTGCTACTTGCTCATACGGCGGCACCGCCGAGTCAGGGTCGATCACAGTCGTCAGCCTTCCGTGCGGAGGGCGGGTTGGCAAGTTCGGCCGGGATCGGGTGGCTCAGAACGGGACGATGGTGGTGAGCAGGCCCCGCGACCTGCGGGCCGGGCTCCAGCACGGTGCCTACTGCCTGGGCTGCTGTTGGGGCCTGATGGTCATCCTGGTCGCGGTGGGCGTGATGAACGTCGCCGCCATGGCCGGCCTGGCGGTCGTGGTGCTTCTGGAGAGGACCTGGGCGCGGGGCCAGGTCGCCGGGCGGCTGGCCGGCGTGGCCGCGCTGGCCCTCGCGGTGGCGATCATCTGGTGGCCCTGGCTCGCCCCGGGCCTGCACGCCGCTCCCCCGATGATGAGCTGACCAGGCGTTACCGCAGCGCGCGTACCCGGCGGAGCACCTCGTCGGGACCGAGGGCGCCGGCCACCGCCTTCAGGTCAGGGCTGCGCCGGGTCCCGGTGAGCAGGACGCGGATGACCTGGGAGGCCTCCGTGATGGAGCCCGGGTAGGCGGCGGGGTCCTGCTTGTAGGCCTTCTGGCTGGGCGCGAACCCCAGGTCCGCCGCCAGCCTGCGGATCTGCCCGAACCAGTCGTCGTCCGTCCCTGGCGGTGCGTACCCGTCGGCGAAGGCGCTGGCGACGGCCCGGACCAGGTCCGGGTCGAGCCCGCCGAACCTGGCGTCCGCCGGATCGGTGACCGGCTCGAACAGCTCGGGGAAGAAGTACCCGTATACGGCCCGGAAGTCGCCCCACTTTCGCAGGTCCTTGCGCGGGTTGGGGACTCCTTCGCGCTCGACGGCCAGCGCACGGAGCGCCAGCGGCCGTTCGGCTTCCAGGATCGGCACGAGGTCCGGCGCGAAGCGGCACGCCCAGGCGGTGACCTCGGCGAGGATCTGGTCCCCGGGCAGGCTGGCGACGTAGTTGGCGCAGATGTCGTCGAGCTTGACCATGTCGACCAGCGGCCCCGCGGTACCGCATTCGGAGAGCCTGATCGGCGCGGCCAGCGCCTGCGCCAGCGGCATCTCGGCGAGCCGGCCGTTGACCAGGCCCTTCAGGTAATATTGCACGGCCGGGGCCGGGAAGCCCTGCTCGATATAGAACGCGATGTTGGCCTCGGGATCCTTCCGCTTGGACAGCTTCCGCCGGCTCCCGCCGTCCTGCTTCATAAGCGCGGCGTGATGCGCGTACCGGATCCGCTCGAAGCCGAGGGCGTCAAACAGCTGCAGGTGCAGCGGCACCGAGGAGATCCACTCATCACCGCGGATGACCAGCGTGATCCGCATCAGGTGGTCATCGACGGCGTGCGCGAAATGGTAGGTCGGCAGCCGCGGTTCGGCGTCGCTGCTCTTGAGGATGACCGCGTTGTTGCGGTTGTCGTCCATGGTCAGCTCGCCGCGGATCGCGTCGGTGAAGCTCACCCTGATCCCCGTGACCCCCGGCGACCGAAACCTGACCACGTACGGGTCGCCGGCGGCCAGGCGTTCGGCCACCTGCTCTTCGGGCGCGTCGCGCCAGATGGCCCACCGGCCGTAGTAGCCGGGCGGAGTGCCTGCCGCCCGCCGCCGGGCGGCGATCTCCTCTAGTTCCTGCCTGGTCGCGAAGCACGGGTAGGCGTCGGCCCGGCGGAGCAGGTCACGGACGTAGGTGAGGTAGATTTCCGCCCGCGCGGACTGGGCGTACGGCCCGTAGCGGCCGGTCTCTTCGCCTTCGTCAGGGGCGATGGAGAGGTAAGCGAACGCCTCGGCGAACTGCTCGGCGGCGCCCTCGGTGATGCGGGCCTGGTCGGTGTCCTCGAGGCGGACCAGGTAGATGCCGCCGGTTTGCCGGGCGACATCGGCGTCGATGGTCGCCGCGTACACGCCGCCGAGGGTCAGGAAGCCGGTCGGGCTCGGCGCGAAGCGGGTGACTTCCGCGCCCGAGGGCAGGTCGCGCGGCGGGTAACGGCGCTCCCAGTGCCCGGGCTCGGGCAGGTCCGGAGGGAATAGGGAATTGATGAGGTCCTGGCTCAGCATGAGCGGGCGGCTCCTGGATGTGCGATCAAGGCCGCAAGCAGCGTACCGCTACCCCGAGTGCGCCCGGGCTCGGCCACGTGCGCCCTGGTACGCGACGTGACGGTGAGCCAGCAGGGCCCTATGGTGGCCTCATGGATTGGCATTTCCCGGCTGGGAGTACCGCCGACGGGCCGGAGGTCGTGCGCATCACGCCCGAGCGCGCCGGCTGGGGGTACACCGGGCTCCGGGTCCTTGACCTGCCCGCGGGCCAGACGCACCAGGGCAGCACCGGCCAGGACGAGATCGTCGTGCTGCCGCTGTGGGGGTCGTACGCCGTGGACACCGACGCCGGCGGCGCGGAGCTGGCCGGGCGCCCCGACGTGTTCTCCTCGGTCACCGACTGTGCCTACGTGCCCAGGGAGTGCGCGTACTCGATCAGCACGGAGCAGGGCGGCCGGGTCGCGCTGGCCAGCGCCAGGTCGCAGTCGCAGCTGCCGTTCCGGCACGTGACCGCCAGCGAGGTCCGGGTGGAGCTGGCCGGCGCGGGGCCCAGCTCGCGGCGGGTCAGCAACTTCGCCACCCCCGACGTGCTCGAGGCCGACCGCCTGATCGCCTGCGAGGTGTTCACCCCCGCGGGAAACTGGTCGTCCTACCCGCCCCACAAGCACGACACCGAACGACCGGGCGAATCCGTACTCGAGGAGATCTATTACTTCGAGGTGGCTGGAGGCCCGGGCGGACCCGGCCTGGCCTACCAGCGCGTATACGGGACCCCTGAGCGCCCCGCCGACGTCCTGGCCGAGGTGCGCAGCGGAGACGTGGTGATCGTCCCGCACGGCTGGCACGGGCCTTCGATGGCCGCGCCCGGCTACGACCTGTACTACCTGAACGTGATGGCCGGACCCGGCCGCAGGCAATGGCTCGCCTGCGACGATCCCGCGCACTCCTGGGTGCGGGAGCAGTGGAAGGACCAGCAGGTCGACCCGCGGGTGTCGACGTACCTGTGACCGGGGCGGTGCCGCCCGGGACCGTTGGTTACCTGGGGGCGTCTCCCATGCGGTACTGGTGGGTGCGCTCGTCGAGCAGGCGCTTGAGGTCGTCGTCCAGGACGTAGTCCGCGGCGGCCAGGCTCGCCTCCAGCTGCTCGGGCCTGCTGGCTCCGACGATGGGCGCGGTGATGGCCTGGTTCGCCATCACCCAGGCGACCGCGAGGGTGACGAGGTTTACTCCGGCTTGCTCGGCCAGGTGGCTGAGTTCGTCTACCGTGTCGAACTCGCGATCGTGCCAGTAGCGCTCCTGGTACATCCCGCCGGCGGTGCCGAGGGTGAAGCGGGTGCCCTCCGGGGGCGGCGCGGATCGCGCGTGCTTGCCCGACAGCAGGCCGCCCGCGATCGGGTTGTAGGGGATGACGCCGACGCCCTCTTCGAGGCAGAACGGGAGCATTTCCCTTTCGATCTGGCGGAAGAGCAGGTTGTAGCGGGGCTGGACGGAGTCGAAGCGAGCCAGTCGCAGCGTCTCGCTGCGGCCGATGGCCCGGACGAGCTGGTAGGTCAGGAAGTTCGAGCAGCCGGTGTACCGGACCTTTCCCGAGTGGACGAGGTTGTCGAGGGCGCCGAGGGTCTCGTCGATCGGCGTATCGCGGTCGTACCCGTGCAGCTGATACAGGTCGATGTAATCGGTCTGCAGGCGCCTGAGCGAGCCATCGACGGCGGCCATGATGTGCTTGCGGGAGTTTCCGGCCTCGAACGGCGCCGGCCCGGTCGGGGCAAAGCACTTGGTGGCCACGATGAACTGGTCGCGCTGGCCCTGGAGCCAGCGGCCGAGTATGTCCTCGGTGATGCCGCGCGTGCTCAGGTCCCCGCCCAGGGGGTACGCGTCCGAGGTATCGATGAAGTCGATGCCGCCCTCGGCGGCGCGGTCGAGGATGGCGAACGCGGTGCTTTCGTCGGACTGCAGCCCGAAGGTCATCGTTCCCAGGCAGAGCCTGGAGACCTTCAGGCCGGTCCGGCCGAGTCTGGCGTGTTTCATGGCGGCACGCTATCGCCCCGGCCGCAGACCTGCTACGGCAGGCGGTGGAGATCTTCAGGCGGATCGGGGAGGCCGAGGCCGACGAGGTGTCCCGCGAGCTGGACGCGCTGACCGGGGGCGGGCCGGCCACCTGAGCGTGGGAGGGGCGCGGGGGTGGTACCAAGGCCGTTCGGGATTAATGGGGTTTTAACGGGTGATCTGGGACGTCCGGGTCAGGCTGAGGCCCTTGCCGGCCGACCGGGTCCGGTTCCGGCAACAGCTCCCGCAACGGCCCGGGCGACGGGTCGTGCGTTGGCCCCGGGGACGGATCCGGGGACGGCTGCGGCAACGGCTGGCGAACCCGGCCGGCGTCGGGGACGGCGGCAAGGCAGCGCGCTTCGGCCATCCGGCGATCCCGGACGGTTTCGGCGGCATGGCTCACGTCAATCTCCCTCGCCCCGTTCAACGGTTGACGGTGCGGGCAAGTTCATCCAATCGGCACCGAACGCCGGGGAATCCGCGAAACTGTGACCGCTCTCCGGCAAGCCTGAAACCAGGCTCGAAGTGAGCATGCGATGGTCTTAGGGTCAGCCGAGAGTTAGCTGGAAGCTCGAGCCCAGGGGCGCCGACGATCCGGCGATCATCGCTTCCCGCCTACGTGTCCCCGCCGAAGTACTTGGCGTCCTCCTCCACCCGGGCGACATCCTCGGCCGCGTCGCGCTCCACCTGGGCGAGCTTCGGGTCCTCGATGTTGTAGCGGATCAAGCTGTGCTTGCGCTCCGGCTGGTCCTTCGACCTGCGGGAACGGAGCCAGGAGAAGATGCCCATAACCGACCTCCTGATCAGTGCGGAATGGCGGAAGGCCTGGGAAGAGTGGTGGTGAACGCGTCCGCTGGTCACAAGGCTTTTGTGCTTTTCTGCGGACATTTTATCAAGCGCAGCGTTAGCCCACGGATAACGTGCCGTCACTGTGCGAGACCGGGCCGACACGCCGGGGAGGCGGGATGCGGGCTTTGCCTGGTCCCGGCCCGTAGAGTCGTCGCGAAACCCGGTGATCAACGCCCGCCGCCCTGGATGGGCCGCTGGGTGCGGAGTTTGGACTTCGGAGTTCGGAGGGGAGTCACCGCGATGAGATTCACCCGCGTGCGGGTCTTCCTGGCGGCCGCGGTGGCCGTGATGGCCGCGACCATGCTGGCCGTGCCCGCTGCCGCAGGAGCGGCCGTATTCCGGACCGTGCCGCATCGCCATACGACGGCGTCCGATAAGCCGACGCCCGGCGACCTCTACTACGTCTCGGGCGGGTACATCATGCGGGTGCCGATCAGCGGCGGCGCGGCGAAGCGCGTCGTGCGGGTCGGCGACGCCAGCGTCACCGGGATGGCGATCGCCGATGGCCGGCTCTTCTGGGTGACGCTCACCGGCGCGGACGACGCGCTGAGCTACGTCGGACTGAAGGGCGCTCCGCACGCTCACACGCTGGTGGGCAAGCTGCCCTTCCCGGTCGGGCTCGTCGCCGTGGACGGCTGGCTCTACTGGGCCGATGAGAGCGCGATCGGCCGGGTCCGCCCGAACGGCGCGAAGCTGAGCCGGGCGTTCATCAAGCTGCCGCAGCAAACCGGCGGCGGGGTCGCCGACGGGCTGGCGACCGACGGTCACCACCTGTTCTTCAGCCGCTGCCAGAACAACGAGATCGGCCGGGTCAACTTCGGCGGCGGCGGCATGGCGTTCATCCATCTCCCCAAGGGTTCTTGCCCGCAGGGCCTGGCCATCGGGAGCGACGACTTGTACTGGGCTCAGCTCGGCGGCTACGTAGGCCGCGCGACGCTGCAGGGCACGCATATCACCACCAGGTGGCTCAACATCCACACCAGCCAGGGCCCGTTCAACCTGGCCGCGGACCAGTACGACGTCTACTGGGACTGGGGCGGCGTGGCCGGGAGCCCGGTGCACGTCGGCCGCGCGCGGGTGAACCGGAGCAGCTTCCACAGCAGCATCTTCCTCGGCCAGGGGGCATTCCTGCTCACCTCCGCGGGCGCCAGCACCTGATCGGCGGACCGCCGGCGCGCCGATCCGCCGGCGATACGATGGCTGGCCAGGAGCGGGGCGGATCGGGAGCGTGAGCATTGGTCGGCGGCGTGGCCAGCGAGCCACTGGCTGGAGGTGTACGCCGAGCAGCTCGGCTGGGCGGTGGAGGAGGGCATCGACTTCGTCATCTCCGAGACCAACGACTACCTCGGCGCCGGGGTGCCCGCCGACGCTACCCGATCGCGCTCAGCCTGCTCTAGTCCTTCAAGCCTGGTCAGGATCGGCAAGCGGGGAGGATGGCCCAGATGATGCCCTGCCTATGCGAGGGGGCGCGCTGGCTATGACGGCTTCGTCGGCCCTCTCGTGAGGGAGTTCTCAACGTAGCCACATAATCCGTAAACCACTTCTGATACTGTACGGCCACGTTGGTTGCGCACATCCACGGCGCCTATCCCGCATGTACGTCGTAGCGGACAGCAACACGACGCCCGGGGCCTACGGCCGGGTACCGCTTTCCGACCCCGGAGGTAGCTTCCTTGGTACGCATGGCCACGCAGGGCGCCCACGCGCAGGCGCCGCCGCGGCCCGCCCATGCGCGGCCGCGGCCCGCCCACGCGGACTGGACCGGACGCCGGTCGAGGCGACGGTGGGTGCTGCTGCTCGCCGCGGGCTGGCTGTGCCAGGCCGGGCTGCGCGTATGGTTCAGCCGGATGCAGACCTTCCCGCTGGTCGAGCCCGACGAGACCGCGTACCTGATCGCGGCGCGGGTCCTGGCGGGCGGGCCGGGCACCGACTTTTCTGCGTCGACGACGTTGTACCAGGTTGGCTATCCGCTGCTGATCACGCCGGCGTTCTGGTTCATCCACAACCCGGTGAACGTGTACCGCGCGGTACTGATCATCAACGCCGCGGTCAGCGCCACGTTGATGCCGCTGGCCTACGTGGCCGGGCGGCGGCTCGGGCTGGGCCGCCCGGCCGCCTACGGCGTGGCAGCGGTCACCGCCCTGCTCCCGGCCGGGTTCTTCTACGCCGAGTACGCGATGGCGGACGCGATCTTCCCGGTCCTGGTGCTGGCCTGGCTGCTGGCCACCCACAGCTGGCTGACCGCCTCGTCCTCGCGGGGACGGTACGCGGCCGCGGTCGGGGCCGCGCTGCTCGCCGGGTACGCCTACGCGGTCCACTCCAGGGGCGACGTGATCGTGGCGGGCTACGTGGCCGTGGGCGCGCTGGTCGCCTGGCGCCGTCTGGTGCCGCGCGGCACCGTCGCGGCGGCGGCGCTGGCCCTGGCCGCATCGGTCAGCGGCGGCTGGCTGATGGACCGCTATCTGTCCTCGGTGCTCTATGACGAGGGGACGCGGAGCCTGTCCGCCCAGGCGGAGACCCGGCTGCTCAGCCTGCACGGCATGATCCACGTATTCGAGATGGCGGCGGGCCAGATGTGGCGGCTCGTCCTCGACAGCTGGGGCCTGGCCGGAGTCGGCCTGATCGCCGCGGCTGCCATGACCGTGCGGCGCGGCACCCGGGCCGACCTGCGGATCATGGGCGCGCTCGGGGTCGCGGTCACGCTGCTCATCGCCTGTATCGCGCCCGCCGCGCTGCCCTCGGGCCAGGGCCAGACCTGGGCTTCCGGGCGCTATCTCGACGGCCTGATCGTCACGTTCTTCGTCGTCGGCGCGGTGGTATTGCTGCGGGCGCGCGCCCGGACGATCCTGCTCTGCGCGGCCGGTACCGCGGGGCTGGCCATCCTGACCGGCATCATCGTGGTCATCTACGCGGGCTCGTCCGTGCGCACGTGGGGGTGGCCGAACGGGTTCGACTTCGGCGAGCTGGCCGTGCTGACCCAGGACTGGTACAGAGCCGGGATCTGGATGGCGACGGGGACGGCGCTGGCCCTGCTCGCGGCGTGGGTGCTGACGGCGCTCGCCGCCCGGCGCTGGCATGACGTGGTCCTGGCCGGGAAGGTGCACGTTCCCGTGCTTATGCGGGGGGTGTGGGCGCTCGGGATCGCGGCGGTGAGCCTCGTGGCCCTGGCCCAGATGACTAGCCATGTCTCGCAGGCCACCGAGCCGACCCGGGCGCCGAGAACGACCGGGTTCATAGCGGCCAGCAGGCTCAAGCCGGGCGATCAGATCGCCGTGGCCTCGAACGTCAGCTACTGGGTATGGGTGCCGCAGGCGTTCGAGGTGTGGTGGACGGAGCTGGAGCACTTCAAACCCGGCCAGCCACTGCCCGCCGGGACAACCGTCGTCGAGACGGGCTGGCGAGCTGGCCAGCCCGCGCAGGCCAGCTGGCCGCAGGCGCCGGCCGGGTGGCGGATCGTGGCCTCGAACCAGGCCGCCGGCTGGGTTGTTTGGCGAAAGGCCTGACCGCCGGCCGGTAGCGGAAGCACGAAGGCTTCGGGTTTGATCCCTGGGCGGTTAGAACAGCCCCGCTGGATGGTGCGGGTGGTGGCCCAGTTGACGTCCTAGCCGTGCCCGGGCCTGTACCGCACCAGCACGCGCTTGTCCGGGCGGGCCGGTTACCCGGCTCTTGGCGGGCTGTGGCTGCGGATGATCTT
This sequence comes from uncultured Actinomycetes bacterium, assembly GCA_963847965.1. Classification (GTDB taxonomy): domain Bacteria; phylum Actinomycetota; class Actinomycetes; order Streptosporangiales; family Streptosporangiaceae; genus Palsa-504. The sequence continues at coordinate 61,854 of CAWKCG010000038.1, read as the reverse complement.
GCCGGCGGGGCTGCGGGCCTGGCAGGTGCCGTCCGGGTGGACGGTCAGCTGCCAGCCGAGTTGGTGCAGCAGCACGTGGTGATGCCACCAGCAGAAGTCTTTCAGGTTCCACAAGCTGGTGTGCCCGCCGTCGGCCCGGTGGACCACGTGGTGCGCCTCGCACCCGGACGCGGGCTGGTCGCAGCCGCCGGGATGCTCCACCCCTGGTCCCGCAGCGCGACCAGGCGGCGGAGATGGACCGGGATGTCGTCGGTCTGGCCGTAGTTTGCATTTTGTACCTGTTCTGGAGACATGGACCGGCCAGGAAACCATCGTCACGAAGTGCGATATCACGCTTGCGGAGTGACGCTCCGTGCTCGTCCCGTCGTCCGTCCCGTTGTCCTGTGCTCGCGCGTTGACGTGCAGACGCGCGCGAGGGCGGGATGGGACGATTAGTGGGACGATCACTCATAGTGATCGTGAATTTTTAACGGTGCGCGTGCGGCCGGGGCGCGGAGACGTGCGCGAGGCAAATTTAACTAGCCCAGTCTATCTTTCGTCCCTTGGTCACGGTAGGTCCCTTGATTACAGTAGCGTTGTGAACGCGCAGCATGTCAGCTAGCTCCCGGGGCAGAATCCGAAATGAGCGTCATGTCAAAGCGGCGATGATCAGCGAGGTACCGGCGCGGACGCCTCAGCATTTGTCATGAAATAGCCCACTGGCATGATGGCCGTCGCCGCGTTCGGCAAGCTCCGCATCAATAGACCGCAGATCCGCCGGATGGGCACCCTCGCCGGGAATAGTCGGTGATCAGCCCGAGATTTGCCGGTAGTTCGCGTTCCACGCCGTCGAGCTCGGCGATGGTCTGCTTCCCAACGCGGTGGTTAGCTGCCTGCCGCTGAATTTTCGAGGCTGTTACGGCGACTCGATATCAGTTACCGTCACGAAGCAGCCCCGGGCGAGCAGGTGAACTGGATCCCGCCAATTACCAGCATCCCCCACGGACAATGGCACCACCACCTCATAGGTACCTGATCCAACGGCATACTGGTCATTAGCCTCACACGACGCTGTGCCGACAATAAAATTCAGCGAGGTGACTCCGCCAGCCTCTAGCTCGATCACCCGCTCCACTCCCGCAATTGCGCCGCTATACCCGCCCACGACATCCAGGGTGCCGGGCACGCACAAGCAGCCAACGCTCGCCGACACCGAAAACCTGGCCGTCGCGCTCCCGCGGTTCAGCATCACGAGCTGCCCTGTTACGGAGCCACCGCGCGGTATCCGCGTATCAGCAAGCTCGCACGTAACATGCAAGCCGACCTGGCGCTCTCCCGCCTCCGAGGGCTCCAGCGGCAGCGGCGCAGGATGCGCATCGGCGGGCGGGAAAGGCTTGAACCCGACCGTGATGGATACCATGTCGCCGAACTCGCGCTTCAGCTCCTCAGCAATCGGGACGGCGTCAGGATTCAAGCGGATAACGACAACCCCATCCCCGTCGCCGATACTCGCCAACGGATTTTTTCGCTGAGATATGAACCGCGCTTCAATCGCCGATCTCACGTCGGCCAGGTTTCTGCAGGCGTACCCGGAGTCACCTGGATCCTGTCTGTAGCTCATGTCACGGCGCGGTCATCAGAGTTGTATTTGAAGCAGCCATTTCCGACCCGATCTGCTGTGCTGTGCACAGTATGGTGATGCCGCGGCCACCGAAGAAGGCGGCGATTGTTCCTATCGCATCCACCGGTGAGCCGCTGGTCCGCTGATAGACCGGCCCGCCACTATCAGCCCTTTGGCAGGTAACCGTGCCCGGCGGAGGCGCAGCCTGCACTACCGGAAAAACATTGTATGTCCTACCACTGTTACTGTCAACGACGTTGAAGTCGGTCGCGTTTACGGCCGTCACCGTCGAGTGAGGTACTTCGCCTGTTTTGGCGCCATCAAAGGTGATCTGGACACCAACTGCGGGGAGCAGCCAGGTGGCAACTCGACGGATCGTGGTCCCGTTTGCCCAGACATACGGCAGACCGCCACCTGGTACGTCGATGGTCTGGAAATCGTTTGTGTTGCCTGGAACCCAGTAATTCTTCGACGTCGGCCCTATGCCGGTCCCATTCGCCATGTCCCAGTCATCGGTTGAGCAGTGACCCGCAGTAAGCAGAAAGGAATGCCCTGATCGGTTGGGGTGCCATAGAAATCGAAGACCACTGCCCGATGCTCGCCAGTGACAGGCATGAGTTTCAGGCTATCGGGCGTCGCCGCACCAGTGGCGGCAAGAGCCGGGTAAGCGCCCGCCGCTCGACGTGCGGTCGCATCTGGCAATGGGTGCGACCCTTACGACGCAGAACTCTGCCCGCCAGGAGGGGCGCCCAGCCGGTATCTGGCGACACCGCTCGGGATGAGATTCCCCAAGCGGGCAAACGTTGCCGGACCCAAAGCTCTAGGCTTGCCCCGAATCTGGCTGTGCGTCGTCCATAACTCAACCACGATGCAAAAGCGAGACCGCCGTATGACCTCTTCGAGGGCGTCGTGGTAGCGCTGCGGCTGGGCCTGCCTCCCATCTTCCGCGCGGATGTCTCTGCTCAGGACGCGGCGTTTCTGACCAGCTGGAACGCGTAATACGAAGGTCCACATCCCGGGTGGCTAGCACCCTGCCAGATAGTGAGGGTGCCGCCTTTCTTGCGGCAAAGCACTTGCGGCGCACTTGCGGCCCGGCGGGTCACCCGGGTCGGGGTGGCGGGCTGTGGCTTCGGATGACTTTCCCGTTCGGGCTGCGGGCTTGGCTGGTGCCGTCCGGGTGGACGGTCAGCTGCCAGCCGAGCTGGTGCAGCAGGACGTGGTGGTGCCAGTGGCAGCCGCCCTTGAGGTTGACCAGGCTGGTGGGGCCGCCGTCGGCGCGGTGGATGACATGGTGCGGTTCGCAGGCCGAGGCGGGCTGGTCGCAGCCGCCGGGGTACCCGCAGCCCTGGTCGCGCAGCGCGACCAGCCGCCGCAGGTGCACGGGGATGTCGTCGGTCTGGCCGACATCCAAGGGCAGGGATGGTCCGTTGAGGCCCTTGCCGAGCAGGTGCCGGCGGAGGAAGGAGGCGACCCCGCCGGGGCCGGAGACGATCTGGATGACGGCGGCCAGGATCTGGTGCTCGAGCATGGCCAGCACCTGCGCGGCCGTCCCGGCACCCGGCCCGGCCTCCCCAGCGCCCGGCCCCGCCTCGCCCGTAGTGCTCGCGTCCTGCCCTGCCTGTCCAGTGGTGCACTGGCCCGGCCCGGCTGACCCTGCTGCCCCGGCGTCCGCGCCGTCAGGTGGTCCGCCGCTGGCCTCAGAGTCCGCGCCGTCGCGGGCGTGGCCGCGGATCCGCTCGTATTGGACGCAGAGGGTGATGAGCTGTTCGACGGCGCCGGGGTCAAGGTCGCCGACCACCACGGGAATTATCATCGCGTCGCAGGCCACCTTGCGGGCCGCGTCGCCTTCCAGCCAGGCGCCGCCGTCGCTGGGGCCGATGCTGGCGGCCGCGCGGTGGGCGGCCCACCGGGCCCGGTACGCCGCGATCCACGTGCGCTGGAGGACGGAGTCCTTGTCCATCGCGATCAGGTCGGGGAACCCGATGTGCACCAGGGCCCTGGCCGGCTGCCCGGCCCGGGCCGGCACCAGGTTGGCGGCCAGCAGCCGCCGCATCGCCTCCTTCAGCGCGTCATGATAACGCTGGGGCCGGGTGCGCAGGTCCCCGGGCTGCGGGGCAGACAGGGCTTCCAGTACTGCGGTGACCATGGCGGCGCATTCGGGGGTGAGGTCGCCGCGCAGCAGCCCGGCGCCGTCGATCGTCATGTCCAGCGACAGGCCACGGTCCAGGTGCGGGTCCGGGCCGTCCGGGTCCGGCGGGGCGGTGTGGGACCGGATCTCAGCGTAGATCGCGGCCAGCTCCCGCAGCCGCGCCCCGGCCCGCGCCGCCATGACCAAGATCTCCTCGGCCTTCGGCCGGAACCCCCCGGGGATGTCCCGGGTCCACCGGGCCAGCTGCAGCGCGAGCGACTTCGGGATCACCTTGTCCCGCAGCCCGGCCCGCAGCACCGCATGGTCGCGGGCCAGCGCCCGCAGCGCCAGGTACTCCCCGGCCTGCCCCTTGGTCACGCCCAGCACGTTGACCGCCCACGCGCGCAGCGTCCGCTGCCCATCGGCCAGGTGCCCGTCCGTGGCGTCGAACGCGGCCAGCAGCCCGCTGCGCGCCGCGGCCAGCACCGCGTCGATGCGCTCCATCCCGGCCAGGCCCGCGCCGAGCTCGGCGGCGGGCAGGTCCGCCGCGGCCAGGTCGGCCACGAACCCGGCCAGGTCCTCGATCGCGTCCAGTGCCTCGGCCATGCTGGCCGGGGCCGTCCCCGTGCCCACGTCTTGTCTCACCTCCCCCAGACGGCTCTTTAGACAATGTTGATGATTGCTCGGCAGTCTCTTCCGATTAGTCTCAGCATTGTTTTCTAAATTCGACTCTAGCAGGACCCTCCGACATTTTCTGGATGGCTCGCCGGGTTGTTCGACCCTCTTTCCGCGGTCGCTGGGAATGGCCGGGCGTCTAGTGGAGGTGCTGTTGTCCATGTGGTCTGTGGGACGATTGCGAGAGGGTTTGGCTTATCGATAACCGCCCGGTGGCAGGTTCAGCGGGCGTTATGCGTCACTTAGCCGCGGGGTTGGCCACGCGAGCCAGGAAGAGCGGTTCCCCGGTCGCGCTATCGGTGACCAGCAGCAGGTAGGGGCGGTCGAATTTGATCTGCGGAAGCATTATCTGGATCGCGCCTGGCTCTACGCCGACCGCAGTGGCGGCACTGGCCGTCGTGCCCTGCTCAGCGACCCGCAGGGTATCCGCCTGCTGGACCAGGCCGATGCAGCAGGCCTGCGGGGACAGCCCGGCGAAGTCGGCGGACGGGGAGAACGCGACACCCATGCCAAGCTGGGTCAGCAGGGACTTCATGCTGACATCGACCCCGAGGTCGACCCGCGGCAGCGCGATGGTCCGGGACGGGACACTGGGCGAGCCCGCCGAGAGGGCAGCGGTGTCGGTGCCCAGCGCCTTCGCGGTCGGCATCGCGCACGACGCGTCGTCGGCGGGCGGCAGCAGCGCGACCATAGCCAGCTTGCCGCCACGGTACGGGAGCCAGACCGCGGTCCAGCCTCCCGCGCTGACCGTGCGGTACGGACCACCGTACATGAACTGCGCGCTGACCTGCCCTCCGGCGGCCGTGGTGAACGGGCCGGGGTTAGTCAGGTCGGCCGCAAATGGCGTAGCCCACGAGGCCTTCAGGTACAGCGCGTCGGTCAGTACCCAGCCGATGTCGTTCAGCGAGCCGGGGGCGAGCAACTGCGGGATCTGGCCCTGGGTGGCCGCCGCGATCGCCGCGTCGATCTCGGCGATGGCCCGGTCAGGATTGGTCAGCAGCGGCGCTTGCGCAACGCCTGCGTCGTAGCCTGTCGCCACGGCGTTCAGGTAACTGGGCAGGGTCTTCAGCGTCGGGTCGGCCCACACCTGGTCACTGGCGTCCACCGTCACTCCCGGGCTGTCTAGGCCGCGCAGCGCCGCCGACCGGGCCTGCAGGCCGGCCTCAAGCGCCTGCCTGTCTGCGGTCGGCAGATGCAGCACGTCGCCCATGGCCTGCGCGGTGCCGCCGCGCGCCCCGAGGTAGGCCAGGCCAAGCCCGCTGGCCAGGCTGGAGGGCGACAGCACCAGGTTGGCCTGCGGATCCGCCTGGCACCAGGCGCCCATCACGTCCAGCCCGAGCGCCGTGTCCGCCGCGCCGTAGGGCCGCGGGTTCACCAGAGGCTCCCTGATGGCCACGCCGTGGGCGATGACCGGCGCTGGCTGCACCGGTGGCGGTGGCTGCGGCGCGGCCGACCCGCATCCGGCCATGGCCAGCGCCGTGACGCCGGCCAGCCCGGCGGCGCGCGCCGCGTTTTTCGTGCGCATCAGATCCTTCTTCATGCGCATCGGACGGAGCGCGCGACGGCGCGGTTGCACGATGACGGTAACGTTCCGGCCACACGAACGGCGCGGCGACCTTCGGCGGCCGACCAGGACGGGACGACGGCGGGGCAGACGGCTTCATTCGCGGCCGTACCATGATCACCGGGCAGCGCGCTTGGGGTCAGCGGGCCCGGGACGGACACCACCGGCCGTTCGGGCTCGGGACGGTCAGCGGGCCCGGGACGGACACCACCGGCCGTTCGGGCTCGGGACGGTCAGCGGGCCCGGGACGGACACCACCGGCCGTTCGGGCTCGGGACGGTCAGCGGGCCCGGGACGGACACCACCGACCGTTCGGGATAATAAGAAGGGTGGGAGCCCAGGGTGCTGTCGACCTGGTCCGGGAGCGCATCGGCACGGCGATCTTCGTGCTGGTGGCCGGGCCGCGGGATACGTCGCGCGGTCGGCGGGTGGCCCGGGCGCCGGGCGGCGAGCGCTGGTTCGCCGAGGACCGGCCGATCCGCCGGGTGCACGGGGACGTGTCGACGTTCATCGGCGGGATCCGGGCCCTGCTGCTGCAGTCGCTGCACCCGCTGGCCATGGCGGCGATGGCGGATCACTCCGACTACCGCAGCGACCCGTGGGGGCGGCTGCAGCGGACCGGGCATTTCGTGGGCGTCACCACCTTCGGCCAGGAAAGCGACGCGCGCGAGGCGATCGCGCGGGTCCGGGCCATCCACGAACGGGTCACCGGGACCGCGCCCGACGGGAGGCCGTACGCGGCCTCCGACCCGCACCTGCTGACCTGGGTGCACCTCGCCGAGGTGGACAGCTTCCTCGCCGCGCACAGCCGCTTCGGCAGCAGCCGGCTGGACCAGGCGGGGCGCGACGGCTACGTCACGGACATGGCGAGGATCGGAGCCGAGCTCGGCGTGCCGGACCCGCCTCATACGCAGGCCGAGCTCGCCGAACGCATCGGTGCTTACCGTCCCGAGCTGGCCGCTACGCCGCAATCCCGCGAGGCCGCCCGCTTCCTGCTGCTCCAGCCGCCGCTCCCGGCGCTCGCCCGGCCCGCCTACGCGGCGATGGCCGCGGCCGCCGTGTCGCTGCTGCCCGGCTGGGCCCGCCAGCTGCTCCGCCTGCCCCGCCTGCCGGTGACCGAGACGTTGCTGGTCCGCCCGGCGGGCCAGGCCGTGGTCCAGGGCATCCGCTGGGCCACCAGCGGGCCTCGCCCGCCCCGGCCGCCCAGTCCCGCGAGGGCTTGATGTGAGCGATGCGTTAGGAGGGACGGCCCTGTGTCCTTTCGCCTACCTGCAAGGCGGTAGTTTGTCTGGATCGGGCGCCCGCAGGTTTTACCCAGGAGAGATGACGATGTTCAGCGCAGACATTGCCGGTGACCAGGCCGAGACGAGCCTGGAGGAGCTAGCCGACTGGGTGCGCGAGATCGCGGAGCTGGCTAAGCCCGACGGCGTCGTCTGGTGCGACGGCTCGCAGGATGAATGGGCGCGGCTGACCGACCTGCTGGTCGAGAACGGGACCTTCACGCGGCTGAATCCGCGACTGCGCCCGAACAGCTTCTGGTGCGTGTCGGACCCGCGTGACGTGGCGCGCGTCGAGGACCGCACGTTCATCTGCTCGGAGAAGGAAGAGGACGCGGGGCCGACCAACAACTGGATCGCGCCGAACGAGATGCGCAAGACGTTCGGGGAACTCTTCGACGGCTGCATGCGGGGGCGCGTCATGTACGTGGTCCCGTTCGTCATGGGCCCGCTCGGCAGCAGCATCGCCCAGCTCGGGGTGGAGATCACCGACTCGCCCTACGTGGTGGTGTCGATGAGGATCATGACCAGGATGGGAACGCCCGCGCTGCGCTCGATCGAGGAGAGCGGGTCATTCGTGCGGGCGGTCCACTCGGTCGGCGCCCCGCTGGAGCCGGGTTCTGGGGTCCAGGCGGACGTGCCGTGGCCCTGCAACCCGGTCAAGTACATCTCCCACTTCCCCGAGACCAGGGAGATCTGGTCCTACGGTTCGGGATACGGCGGGAACGCGCTGCTCGGCAAGAAGTGCTACGCGCTGCGGATCGCCTCGGTCATGGCCCGGGACGAGGGCTGGCTGGCCGAGCACATGCTGATCCTCAAGCTCACTCCGCCGTCCGGGGAGCCCAGGTACATCGCGGGCGCCTTCCCCTCCGCGTGCGGCAAGACGAACCTGGCCATGATCCAGCCGAAGGTCCCCGGTTGGAAAGCCGAGACGATCGGCGATGACATCTGCTGGATGCGGTTCGGGTCAGACGGGCGGCTGTACGCGATCAACCCTGAGGCCGGGTTCTTCGGCGTCGCGCCTGGTACGGGCCTGAAGACCAACGCCAACGCGGTCGCGACCATGTGGGGGAACAGCATCTTCACCAACGTCGCCCTGACCGACGACGGCGACGTGTGGTGGGAGGGCCTGACCGAGGAGCCGCCCGCGCACCTGATCGACTGGAAGGGCCAGGACTGGACCCCGAGTTCGGGTGAGCCCGCAGCCCACCCCAACGCGCGGTTCACCACGCCCGCCGATCAGTGCCCGATCATCGCGCCTGAGTGGGACGACCCCAGGGGCGTGCCGATCTCGGCGATCCTGTTCGGCGGCCGGCGGGCTTCGACGGTGCCGCTGGTGATCGAGTCCTTCGACTGGGAGCACGGGGTGTTCCTCGGGGCCAACGTGGCCTCCGAGAAGACCGCCGCGGCCGAGGGCAAGGTCGGCGAACTCAGGCACGACCCGTTCGCGATGCTGCCGTTCTGCGGGTACAACATGGGCGATTACTTCGGCCACTGGCTGAAGCTGGGGCGGGGCGCCGACGCGGCTGCCCTGCCGAGGGTGTTCTACGTCAACTGGTTCCGCAAGGACGCTTCCGGCCGGTTCGTGTGGCCCGGCTTCGGCGAGAACTCCCGCGTGCTGAAGTGGATCGTCCAGCGGCTGTCCGGTTCCGCCGAGGCGGTGCGCACCCCGATCGGCTACCTGCCCGCGCCGGGCTCGCTGGATCTTGACGGGCTCGAGATCAGCCAGGCCGACCTGGACCTGCTGCTGACCGTGGACGTCGAGGCGTGGAAGCGCGAGGCCGGGCGGATGCCGGAGTTCTTCAGGATGTTCGGCGAGCACCTGCCCGCGGAGCTCTGGGACCTGCACCGGGAGCTGACCGAGCAGCTCGAGGTCAGCTGAACTCGCTCGGGTCGAGCTAGGGTTGCTCGGGTCGGGCTGATGCTGGCTCCGGCCGGAGCTGATGATGCTCCGGGTCGAGCTGAACTGGCCGGGCCGCTGATATCGTGAGCCAGTGACGGCCGTAGCGGAAACGAACGATCTTGGCGGCGGGGCCAGCCCGCCGTCGGCCCGGCTGCGGCACCTGATCCTCACCATCTACGGGCTGTACGCCAGGTCTTCGGGTGGCTGGCTCTCCGTCGCGGCGCTCATCAGGCTGCTCGCGGACCTGGGCGTGGAGGAGCCCGCGGTGCGTTCGGCGATCTCGCGGCTCAAGCGGCGGGGAATGCTCCAGTCGCGGCGGCACGACGGATCGGCGGGCTACCAGCTTTCCGCGGAGGCGCTGGCCATCCTGCGCGAGGGCGACGCGCGGATCTTCCGCCGACGCCGGGCGACGGTGGCCGACGGCTGGGTGCTCGCGGTCTTCTCGGTGCCGGAAGCCCAACGTCATCAGCGGCACGTGCTTCGGTCTGAACTGGCCAGGCTCGGGTTCGGGATGGTCGCCCCTGGGGTGTGGATCCTGCCCGTGCACCCGGACGACGAGACGGCCGAGACGCTGCGTCGGCTCGGGCTTGACCGCTACGCGGACCTGTTCCGCGCGGACCACCGCGCCTTCGGCGATCTCGCGGGAAAGGTCCGCGAGTGGTGGGATCTTGAGGAGCTTGAACGCCTGTACGAGGCGTTCATCCGGGCCCACGAGCCCGCACTGCGGCGCTGGGAACGGGCCGCATCCGCCGTTAACACGGGGGCGACTGGGACTTCCGGGGCGGCTGAGATCTCTACGGCTGAGATCTCTAGGGCGGCTGAGGTTTCTAGGGCGGCCGGGCTGGCCGGGTCGGCTGGGACGGCGAGGGCGACTGAGACGGCCGGGACGGCCGGGGCGGCCGGGTCGGCTGGGACGGCCGATGGGCGCGAGGCCTTCGCCGATTACGTGCGCGCGCTGACCGACTGGCGGCGGCTGCCCTATTCCGACCCGGGCCTGCCCGCTGAACTGCTCCCGCCCGGGTGGATCGGCATCCGGGCCGCGGAGGCGTTCTTCACCCTGCGGTCACTGCTCGAGGAACCCGCGCGAGCCTACGTCAGGCAGCTCATCAGCGGGTGACCACGGCGATGCCCTGGATCTCCACCTGCGCCTCGGGGTCCCACAGCCGCGTCACGCCCACCCCGGCCATCGCGGGGTACTGTGCCCCCGCCAGGGTGCGCCAGACCGCGCCGATCTCGCGGCCGTGCGCCTGGTAGTCCCCCAGGTCGGTGAGGTACAGGGTCAGGCTCACCAGGTCCTCCGGCTGCCCGCCCGCCGCGCCCAGCACGGTGAGCAGGTTGGCCAGCGCCTGCTCGAACTGCGCCACGACGCCGCCGCTGACCACCTTCCCGTCCCCGCCCGCCCCGATCTGCCCGGCCAGGAACACCAGCCGACCCGCCGGCGCGGATACCGCGTGGGAGAAGCCGGAGGGCCGTCCCAGATCCTCCGGGTTGATCCGCTCCACCGTCATAGCGGCACCCTAGTACCCGCGGCAGGGGCCGGGATCGGGGCTTGTGGCTCACCGGCCCCGATAGGCGGCCCGCGAGACGGGGCTTGTGGCACATTGGCCCCGGTAGAGGGGGGCATGCCAACTCTGCCATCATGCAGCCTGCCCGAGCGCTGACCATCGAAGCAACCATCGACCTGTAAACCCATCCGCACCAAGCCAACCCAGGCCAGCACGACGCGCGAACTCATCCGCGCCGTCATCATAGCCACGGAATCAGCAAGACCCGCAAGACCCAAAGGAGGCGGGCCGTCCGACCACCCCCCTGGCGTGCCCATCCCGCCGCACGGAACGCCCACCTCCGGCTCCGGCCCGGCGGGGCCGAGGCACGCGCGCCCCTACGAGCGGCGTCAGCGCATAGGAGCATTTCGCACACAGGGCCCCAGCAATAGCCCGCACGGCGGGTTACGTAACCTCGGTGTGGGCCAATCAGCGGACTCGTGGCCCACAACTGCGGCCCAACACAACCAGGCAGCGTTCGAGAGCGCGGCAGCGAGGCTGAACCGGGAACCACACTCCGGATAGGGAGCGCTCACAGCGTGGCGCGGTCGGGCACACCTCGGAAGATGGCCGTCGATGCCCGGTAGAGAGGCATGCCTGCAGTTGACCATCCAAGCGATGGCGAACCTGTGATCGACCGGGTCTGGTGCATGTGTTCGGCGAACAAGGTCAGCGTTGCGTTGATAGTATCATTATTGATACTATGCAGAAGTGAGCAAGGCAGAAAGATCATCGAGCAGATGCGACACTCACCACACAACGTACGCTTCGATGATCTCGCCAAGATCTGCGCCGACCACTTCGGCGAACCCCGGCAAGACGGCACCTCGCACAAGGTCTACAAGACGCCGTGGCAAGGCGATCCCCGCGTGAACATCCAGCGCGGCAAGGACGGCAAAGCCAAGGCGTACCAAGTGCGGCAGGTGCTCGATGCCATCGCCAGGCTGGAAGCCGAGAAGAACGAGGAGAGTGACGACGATGCCTGACGCAACCCACTACACCTACCGGGTCACGTGGTCCGCTGAAGACGGCGAGCATGTCGCTACCGTCGCGGAGTTCCCGTCACTATCCTGGCTCGCGCCCACCCCCGGTGAAGCACTCGCGGGTCTCGCTGATGTCGTGCGTGACGTGCTCGCCGATATGGCGGTATCCGGCGAGCCGATTCCCCAGCCGTTGTCGGAACGCACCTATTCAGGCAGGTTCGTGGTGCGTGTCCCGGCGGAGGTTCACCGTCGCCTTGTCCGTGAAGCTGCCGAACAGCATGTGAGCCTTAACCGGCTCGTGTCGGATCGGCTTGCACGCGCATAACCGTGGTCTTCGCCAGGCGCGCGTGGGGGCACTTGAACTAGGGCGTGCCGAGGCCGGCGCCACTCGTTGCCGGGGGCGGTGGCACCCTGGCAACACCCGCACAGCGAACGCACAGTGGCACCCTGATCCCGCAGACGGGGCTCGTGGCCCACAAGCCCCGAACAAGATCCTTGCGGCAGTGACTGATGGTGCCCGTGAGGCATGAGGTGATGGCTGGCAGATGACGAACGATGGGGTTCCGGGTACTGCCCGGCCGACGGGTCGTTGAGCGGGCGTTCGGCTGGCTAAGGCGCAGTCACAGAGTCGTCGCCGTCTCGGTGATCAGCATGCTGGTGAGCGTGACGCGCTCATCAGGTTTCGCGGTGATCGCGCCGGTCACGGCCCCGTCGTCGGCCGCCGTGAGGACCGCGGCCAGTGTGCCGTCCAGGAAGAGCCGGACCGGGTGGGTGGGGAGGAAGCCGGTGGCACGGAGGTCGTAGCGGTCGGACGTCGTCCTGGTTAGCGTGATGCTGTCGTGTTCGAGGGCGCTGAGCTGGGCTTGGGCCTGGGCGCGGGCTTGTACGTCCAGGTTCACGGCCCTTACCAGGCTGGGTACGAAGGCCGGAGCGTACAGGGTGCCCCAACCACTGGCCACGTCGAAGCCGGGACCAGCGGCGTAGCCCTGAACCAACACCGTATGGTTCCTGATCACCGAGTCGTTGCCGCTGACGACGTTGATGATGCCGTCCTTGCTCCAGTTGGGGCCGAGCGCCTGGTAAAGGGCTGGGTTGATCGGGCCGACGTTGGCCTGGTGGTTGAGCTGGGTGGCCAGGGCCAGCACGCCGGCCAGCAGCGGGGTCGCCTCGGACACGCCGTTGGTGGCGTCCATGGTGATGTCGGGAACCTCGCGCATGGGGTTCGAGTTGACCCAGTCCTGGTAAGCCGGCCTGGGGAAGACCGCGGAGAAGCCGGCGCCGCTGGAGAAGACGCCGTTGACGTTCCACATGCGGTCCGGGCCCAGCCGCGTGCCATCTTCGCTCAGGTTGGGCACGCTGCCGCCGACAGCGGTCACCCAAGGCGAGTCGTCCCAGGCGGCGGTGCTGGGGAACGCGGTGGTGTCCTCGCACTGGGCGCTGGCCACGGCCAGGTTCTGCACGACGCCGCAGTCGCCGGTGCCGACCAGGACGGGGATGCCGTCCGCGGCGGCGGTAAGCTCTCCGGGATCCTGGGCTTCGATCTCGGCGGCACCATAGCGATACGTTGACTCTCCGGTGTCGTCGCTGATCGAAATCACGCTCGCCAAGTGGTGCGTGGCGATGTCCTCTACGGCTTCCATCATCTCGGGCGGCGCGACCTGGCTGGCGGCGTCGTCCTCGACCTGGGTGTCGGCAGGCGTGGCGGAGATCAGGATGCTGGCGTACGGGGCGATCAGGTGAGCGGACATCACGTCCAGCTCCAGTTCACCTTGCCAGGCGGCGCAGGAACCGTAGCCGCCCAGCTTGACCATGCCTTCCGGGCAGGCCCGCGGGAGCTGGCCGGCCGGGTAGATCGTCGTGATGTGAGGGTTAGGCAGGCCGAGAGCGCTGTCGAATTGGCGGACGGCGCTCGTGATGAACGGGTCGTTCCATCCCTCGATCACCGCGATCGTGGTGCCCGCGCCGTCGATGCCGTGGCGCCACAGGGTGCCAATGCCGTAGTCGTAGATATCGGCCACGCCGGGCGAGCCCTGGGACAGGAGCCGGTAGTTCTTAGCCATCTTCGCCAGGGCAGCGGTTAGCACCCGGATCTGCCGCTGCTGCTCGCCGGAGAGCCGTGAGCTCGCGACTTCGGGTGCGCCTGTGCTGGTTGTAGCTAGTGCTACCGGGATGGCGACCGCCATCGCGACCGCGAAGGCCGCTATGACAGCAACGCGATGCGGCCAGAAGCGCACAAATATCAGGCTACGCAGGCGCGGTGACGAGGTTAAGAGCTCACTGGTATGGCGTTCTGTTGACGACCGTAGAAGTTACGGCATATTATCGGGGCCTGAGCGGCACGGGAAGGAGCGAACGCCGTGCGCATCGCGGTCCTCGGCGGCGGCCCTGGCGGTCTGTACTTCGCGGCCCTGGCCAAGCAGCTCGACCCCCGGCATGAGATCACCGTCTGGGAGCGCAACGCGGCCGATGACACCTTCGGTTTCGGCGTGGTGTTCTCCGATGAGACGCTCGGCGGCATCGAGCACGCCGACGTCGAGATCTTCCGCGCCATGCGCCGTGACTTCGCCCGGTGGGACGACATCGACGTGCACTTCCGCGGCACGACGTTCACCTCGGGCGGGCACGGATTCGCCGCCATGAGCCGCAAGCGCCTGCTGGCCATCCTGCAGGCCCGCTGCGCGGAACTCGGCGTGCGCGTCATGTTCCAGGCCGAGGCGCCGGACGCGGGGCTGCTGTCGGCCAGCCATGATCTGATCGTCGCCGCGGACGGGATGAACTCGGCGACCCGGGCGCGTTTCGCCGGCACGTTCGCGCCGGAGGTGGAGCGGAGGCGGTGCAAGTACATCTGGCTCGGCACCAGCCTCGTTTTCGACGCGTTCAAGTTCTACGTCCTGGACACCCCGGCCGGCGTCATGCAGGTGCACGGCTACCCGTACAGCGACCAAGCCAGCACCTTCATTCTGGAGATGCACGAGGACGTCTGGCGGCGCGCCGGGTTCGCCGGGTTCACCGCCCTGGCCGAGGGACTGCCTCCGGGCCGCAGCGACCAGCGCTCCATCGAGCGGATCGGGGACCTGTGCGCCGACATCCTGGACGGGCACGAGCTAGTCGGCAACAACTCCCGGTGGATCAGCTTCGGCACCGTCCGGTGCTCCACCTGGCGGCACGGCAGCGTGGTGCTGCTCGGGGACGCCGCGCACACCGCGCACTTCTCCATCGGCTCGGGCACCAAGCTGGCCATGGAAGATGCGCTGGCGCTGGCCGCCTGCCTGCACGAGGAGGACGGCCTCGACCGCGCCCTGGCCGCTTACGAAGCCGAGCGCAGGCCGGTGGTCGCCTCGACCCAGCGCGCCGCCCAGGCCAGCCTGGAGTGGTTCGAGAACATCGGCCAGTACGCCAGCCAGGACCCGCACCAGTTCGCGTTCAACATCATGACCCGCAGCCGGCGGGTCACCTACGACAACCTCAGGCTGCGGGACCCGGAGTTCGTGGCCGACATGGACCGCTGGTTCGCGGCCAGCCAGGACACCGGCGGGGACCCGGCGGAGGCCTGCCCGCCGATGTTCCAGCCGTTCCGCCTCGGCCGGCTGGAGCTGGCCAACCGGGTGATCGTCTCCGCGATGGACATGTACTCGGCCGCCGACGGCGTACCCGGCGACTTCCACCTGGCGCACCTGGGCAGCAAGGCGCTGGGCGGCGCCGGGCTGGTGATGACCGAGATGGTCTGCGTCTCCCCCGCCGGCCGGATCACACCCGGCTGCACCGGGATCTACAACGCCGAGCAGGAGGAGTCCTGGCGCCGCATCACCCGCTTCGTCCACGACTATGGCCGGGCGAAGATCGGCATCCAGCTCGGGCACTCCGGCCGCAAGGGCTCCACCAGGCTGATGTGGGAGGGCATGGACGACCCGCTGCCCGACGGCAACTGGGAGGTCTGCGGTCCCTCCTCCCTCCCCTACGCGGCCCAGAGCCAGACGCCGCGCGAGCTGACCGAGGACGACCTGGCCGAGATCAGGGACCAGTTCACCGACGCGGCCCGGGCGGCCGCGCGGGCAGGCTTCGACCTGATGGAGCTACACTGCGCGCACGGCTACCTGCTGTCCTCCTTCCTGTCGCCGCTCACCAACCAGCGCACCGACCGCTACGGCGGATCGCTGGCGGCCCGCCTGGCCTACCCGCTCGAGGTCTTCGACGCGGTCCGCGCTGTGTGGCCGGAAGACCGGCCGATGACGGTGCGGGTCTCCGCGACCGACTGGCACCCGGGCGGCGTGGACATCGACGAGGCGGTCGAGATCGCCCGGGCGTTCGCCGAGCACGGCGCGGACGGCATCGACGTGTCGACCGGGCAGGTGGTCAGCGACGAGCGCCCGGCGTTCGGCCGCAGCTACCAGACTCCGTTCGCCGACCGGATCCGCAACGAGATCGGGCGCAAGTACGGCATCGCGGTGATCGCGGTCGGCGCGATCTCGTCCTATGACGACGTGAACTCCATCATCCTGGCGGGCCGGGCCGACCTGTGCGCGCTCGGCCGGACGCACCTGTACGACCCGAACTGGACGCTGCACGCCGCCGCTGAGCAGGGGTACGTGGGGCCCGGCGCGGTCTGGCCGGACCCGTTTGCGGCGGGCAGCCGCAGGCCGCAGGGCGGTCGCACGGACGGGCCCCGGCCGCGTCTCGAGCTGATCAGGGCCGGGGTGCCGCAGACCGCTCACGCGCGCTGGCGGCCGGGAGCCGACGGCGGGGCCACGGCGAGCGGCGGGCCGCGGATATCGGGCCCGCGGGGTGCCCGGTGAACGCCTTCGCGCTGACTGAGTTGCAACGGGCCTTCGCCGAGCAGGTGCGCGCCGTGGCCGCCGGGCAGCTCAGGCCGATCGCGGAGGCCGGGGCGCCGGGCAGGGTGAACCGCGAGCTGATCAAGGCGATGGGCGACCTGGGCCTGCTCTCCCGGCTGTTCGGCGGGAGCGCGGGAGGTCCGGAGTCTGGCGACGCGAGGGGACCGGAGTCCCGCCAGGCGAGCGGTCCGGAGTCCCGCGAGGCGGACAGACCGGGGTCCAGCCAGCGGCGGTCCGGAGTCCCGCGAGGCGAGCGGTCCGGGGACCAGCCAGGCGGGCGGTCCCGAGTCCCGCGAGGTGGGCGGGTGGGAGTCCCGCCAGGCGGCCGCGCT
The DNA here is from genome assembly GCA_963847965.1 of uncultured Actinomycetes bacterium. Lineage (GTDB taxonomy): Bacteria > Actinomycetota > Actinomycetes > Streptosporangiales > Streptosporangiaceae > Palsa-504. The sequence goes on along the minus strand of CAWKCG010000038.1, from coordinate 45,016 downwards.
GGACTTGTGCCTGCTCAGGGAATCGCTGGCCACCCAGAGCACCGAGGCGGAGACCGCGCTCGCGCTGCAGGGCCTGGGCGCCTATCCGATCCTGCAGTCCGGGCACCCGGAAATTGTCCGCCGCTGGCTGCCCGCGGTGGCCGCCGGTGACGCCGTGCCGGCCTTCGCCCTCACCGAGCCTGGGGCCGGCTTGACGCTGGCGCGCTGATGCTGACCGCGGAGCCAGACCGGGACGGCTGGCGGCTGACCGGGGAGAAACTCTGGATCTCCAACGCTCCGGAGGCCGACGTCTACACCGTCTTCGCCCGGACCACCGCCGGCACGGGCGCGCGCGGGGTGAGCGCGTTCGCCGTCCCCGGCGACCGGCCCGGGCTGAGCGGCGAGCACCTGGACATGATCAGCCCGCACCCGATCGGCAGCCTGACCTTCGACGGCGTCCGGGTCGAGGCGACCGAGCTTCTCGGCGAGCTGGACCGGGGCTTCGCGGTCGCCATGCGCACGCTGGACCTGTTCCGGCCCAGCGTCGGCGCGTTCGCGGTCGGCATGGCCCAGGCCGCCATCGACGCGGCGGTGCAGCACGCGGCGACCCGGACCGCGTTCGGCGGGCCGCTGAAGGACCAGCAGGCCGTCTCGCACCTCCTGGCCGAGATGGCCACCCGCACCGAGGCCGCCCGGCTGCTGGTGTACGCGGCCGCGGCGGCGTATGACGCGGGCCGTGAAGGGGGCAGGGGAGTCGGGCGGGGGCTCGCCGCGAAATCGGCGATGGCCAAGCTGTTCGCGACCGAGACCGCGCAGTTCGTGGTGGACGCCGCGGTACAGATCCACGGAGCGCGCGCGCTGCGCCAGGGTCACCTGCTCGAGCACCTGTACCGCGAGGTCCGCGCCCCGCGCATCTACGAGGGCGCCTCAGAGGTCCAGCGCACCATCATCGCCCGCGAGCTATACCGCTGAACGATCCCTCCAGACCGGGCCAGGAGGTCTGCCGGCCACGCGAGCGAGCGGCCCCGCGACCAGCAGCTGAACGATCCCTCTATACCGCGCTAGGAGTCGGCCAGCCACGCGAGCAAGCGGCCCCGCGACCAGCAGCGGCCAATGGCCTCGGCGCGCAGCGCCGACTGGTCGAATACCGCCAGGCCGATGATGCTGTGGCCAGAGGCGCGGCGATCGCCAAGGGTCGGTATCGCCGGCGCGACCCCGACCCCCTCCGCTGACACCCACGCCACCGCCCGCCCGGTCGCCGCTTCGTCGAGGCGGTGCAGGAAACGCAGGCGGCTCTCGAGCGGGAAGCGCGACAGCGCCCACGTCGTGGTGACGACAGGCAGGGCGTCCGCGGGCATGCGGGCGAAGGCCTCGGGCAGCACCTCGGCCGGGTCACCGTGCAGCAGCAGCGGAGGGGCCGTCGCCGCCAGCGCCATCTCCGCTTCGAGCCTCGCGATCCGCTCCGGCTGATCAGGCCGCAGGCAGGCGCGCAGCCACCGGGCCTCAACGGCGTCGGTCACGTCGACCGGATCAAGGTCGACGCCGACCCGGGCGACGACCTCGGGCATCGCCCGCGCCGGGACGGGCCGGCCTCCCACGATCGAACACGGCAGCTGCACCGGAGATGACGGGTCGCCCAGCGATTGCCCGTTGCTGTACGTGATGGCCACGCGATCGACATTGAGATTGAGCCCGGCCGAGCAGCCCACGTCGATCAGCCCGACCGCGTTCGCACCTACCCGGCGCGCCGCCTCGGCAATGGCCGGATAGAGCACGGTGTACCGTCCGGTCTCGTCGGACCGCACCGGCCGGCGCACGGCGATGGCCACCACCGAGTCGGCCATCCGCAGCAGCGTGTCGATGGCCGCACTAGCGGCAGCGTCGGCGTCCGCAGCGGCATAGGCCGCGGCCAGCGCCGGGGCGCGCCCGGCCAGGGCCAGGTCGTGCAGCGCGGCCAGGATCACGGTGGGGCGGCGCTGGCGCGCCGGCGCCGCCTCGATGGCGCGCAGCGCCTCGCCGGACTCACTCAGGGCGACGGCGACGCGCTCGTACAGCGGCGATGTCCCGGCGGCGTCGACCTCACCGAAGTGCCGGTACACCTGAGCGAGCGTGCGGGCCCTACCCACGGGTGCTCGTGAAGCCGGCGTTGACGATCTGGTACAGGGCGTGGTCCTGCCATTGGCCGGCGATGTTGAGGTAGGCAGGGGCCACGCCGAAGCGGACGAACCCGTTGCGTTCCAGGACGCGCTGCGAACCGGCGTTGTGGAGCAGGGTCCCGGCCTGGATCCTGTGCAGTCCCAGTTCCTCGAAGGCCACCCTGATGATGTCGCGCACGGCCGAGGTGGCCAGGCCGCGCCCGTTCTCGGCCTCGCTCACCCAGTAGCCGAGATGGCACGACTGGAACGGGCCGCGCACGATGTCGCTGAGCGTGATGCGCCCGGTGACGCGGCCGGACTCATCGAGGATGACCGAGGGCAGGGCGGTTCCGTGCTCGTACCGCTTCAGCGCGGACCTGATGGCGGCGGACTGGCCCTCGGCGGTGAAGTAGTCATCGTCCCTGATCGGCTCCCAGGGGGCGAGGAAGGCGCGGTTGACCCGCAGCAGTTCCGCCAGGGCCGGCGCATCGTCGAGCGTGACAAGTCTGGTGGCGCGCACGGGTCCATCGTGTCAGGCGCGACGCGCGCAACAGGCGGGCCGGTAGGCGCCGCGAGTATCAAGGCGCGCCGTGGCGCCCTCCGTTCCTTCAGATGCGCCTGACGCGCGCGGATGAGCCAAAAGGGGTCGCACATGACCGATTACACGCCACTGAAAGTTCCGTCGTCACAGGTCCCGCTGCCTACGGGCCCGCAGGCCAAGCGCGCCGCGCCGACGGCGACACCCGGCCACGGCATCGTCGCCCGGCGGTCGCTGCCTCTGGCCGAGCCCGCGGACCGGATTCATCCGCTGGTGTCGTTCAGCACCGGCTGCGACGCTCCGGCCAACTCGCTGGCCAGCAGCGGCGGCGGCCCGACGCTGCGGAACGTCGCCGTGCACCTGCTGTTCTGGGGCTCGCAGTGGAACAACAACCCGTCTCCCCCGACCGCGCAGGTGATCGACGCGGTGAGCACCGTCCTGTCCAGCGCCTACATGACCGGGCTCAGCCAGTACGGCGTGGGCCCCGGGACCCTGACGGCGGCCGGGATCGTCACCGGCGCCGATCCCGCCAACCCGTTCTCCGATGGTGAGGTGCAGAACGTCATCAAGGGCCTGTTCGGCGACGGGGCGATCCCGGGGCCCGGCCCTGAGGACCTTTACCTGGTGATCGCCCCGGCCAACTACGTGCCTAACATCTCGAACGTCAACGGCGAGCACTCCGACTTCGTCACGTTCCCGGACAGCGGCTTCCCTGTGACCTGGTACGGATGGGTGTCGCACAACGGCACGCTCGGTTCGTTGATGCCGGTCCTGACGCACGAGCTGGTCGAGGCGGTGACGGACCCGAACGGCGGCGGCATCCAGGTCGACCCGCGTAACTCAACGAACTGGCACGAGATCTGCGACGTCTGCTGCAGCACCTACCCGCTGGACGGCGTCGTGGTCTCGTCCTACTGGTCGCAGCGAGACTCGGCCTGCATCGTCCCGACGGACGTCGTGCTCGCGGCGCAGGGGAGCATTACCTGCTTCGGCGTCAACGGCGACTACTCCCGGGTCTACTACCTGGACACCGACAGCAACGTGACCGAGCTGGCCTGGGACAACGGCTGGGGCTTCCCAGATCCCCTGACCGGGCCGACCGGAGAGGCCGGCGGTGCTCCCGGGGCTGTTACGGGCAGCGCGCTGACCTGTTTCGGCGTCGACGGCGACTACTCCCGGGTCTACTACCTCAAGCCCACCGTCGGGACGAACCTCAACGTGCCGGACGTGGCCGAGCTGTACTGGGACAACGGCTGGGGCAGCAACATCTTGACCGGGCCGGGCGGAGAGGCCGGGAATGCACCCTCGCCCGCCCCGGGCAGCGCGCTGACCTGCTTCGGCGTGAACGGCTCGGCCTCGCGCGTCTACTACACGGCCGGGGAGCCGAGCCTGACCGGCCCCACCCCCACCGACGTGTACGAGCTCTACTGGGACAACGGCTGGAACTACCACAAGCTGACGGGCGCGAACGGGCAGGCCGCAGGCGCGCCGTCTGCCGTCCCCGGCAGCGCGCTGACCTGCTTCGGCGTGAACGGCTCCGCGTCGCGCGTCTACTACATCAAGCCCACCGCCGGGACGAACGTCAACACGCAGGACGTGGCCGAGCTGTACTGGGACAACGGCTGGAACTACCACGTCTTGACCGGGGACCAGGGGGAGGTGCCCATGGCGCCCCCCGCGGTGCCGGGAAGCCCCTTGGCCTGCTTCGGCGTGAACGGCTCGGCCTCGCGGGTGTACTACCTGGGCGGCGAGCCAAGATTCGTCGACCAGATCGCCGACGTGTACGAGCTGTACTGGGACAACGGCTGGAACTACCACAAGCTGACGGGCGCGAACGGGCAGGCCGCAGGCGCGCCGTCAGCCGTCCCCGGCAGCGCGCTGACCTGCTTCGGCGTGAACGGCTCCGCGTCGCGCGTCTACTACACCGGACCCGGCGATGAGGTGTACGAGCTGTACTGGGACAACGGCTGGAACTACCACAAGCTGACGGGCGCCCAGGCAGAAATGCCGACCGCGCCGCCCGCCGCGCCGGGCAGCGCGCTGACCTGTTTCGGCGTGAACGGGTCGGATTCGCGCGTCTACTACGTCGACACCCAGGGTCAGGTGAACGAGCTGGCCTGGCTGAACGGAGGATGGGTCTTCAACCGCGTGCTGTGACGGGCAGCGGGTGGCTACAGGTGGGACGGGCGGAACCTAGAGGACTCCGGGCAGGGGCACCCACCGGGCTAGGCGTGCAGGAGGGCGCGCGAGGCCGCCATCGCTTCCTCTAGGGGGGCGGAGTCGGCTTTGAGCTGGCCGAACAGGGTGCCGACCGCCGGATCGGCCGCTGCCTGGTAGACATCAGGGAGGCCGCGCCGTTGCACGTCGAGGACCGGCTCGGCGGCGTGGAAGTCCAGCAGCCAGCGGACGTGCAGCAACTCGGCGAACCGCCCCGGCAGGCCGGGCATCGGCCCGGTCACGGCCAGCGGCCGCCTGCGGGCCTGCGGCGTGTCCACCACCAGCCCCGACGCTCCCCCGTAGGGGTCGCGGCCGGCGTAGTGCAGGCGGGTGAAGGTGGCCTGCACCGCCGCTCCCAGGCACATGCAGCACGGTTCGAGCGTGGTCAGCAGGACGTGGTCTTCGTAGTGGCGCTGCGGCGGGAGCAGGGCGAGCGCGTTGACCTCGGCGTGCGCGATGTGGCAGTAGGCCAGCTGACGGCCGGCGTTGGCGTTCTCGTAGCGCCGGCCGCGCCCCTCGGCGACGATGTCGCCGACCGAGTCGACGACCACGGCACCCACGGGCGTCGTCCCGGCCAGGTAGCTCTGCCACGCCTGCTCCAGGGCGCGCTGCCAAGCCCCATCTAGTTCCACTGACACCATTGTCCCGGATCGGGCTGAGCCGCGGAGCTGAACCGCCGCAGGGCAAACCGCCGCGGGGACTGAAGCGTCGCGGGGCTGAGCCGCCGCAGGGCCGACCTGTTGCCAGGCTGAACCACCGCCGGAGCCTGACCCATCCGCAGGGTCAACCGTTGTGCTTGATGAACCAGTCCATAATCAATTGCCCGGCGCCCTGGTTGGGCTGCGGCTCGTCGTTCTGCAGGCAGCTCCAGGTACGCGAGTCGATGGTGGTGGGATCGCCAAGGTTGTTAAAGGACTTGATCATGTAACCCGGCTGGAGCTGGTAGACGTCCAGGCCGATGCCGTGCTTATACAGGTAATTCAGGAACGCCGGGACCATCGTCGGCGCGTCCGGCCAGCAGGAGCCAGGGGGCGGCCGGTAGGAATCGTTCGGATACGGCTCGTAGTTCGTCCACTCGCCCAATACCACCGGCCCGACGCCGGTGGCGACTATGTAGCCGAACTCCGCGTACCAGACGTCCGGGCTGATCGCGCCAATCGTGTGGTGCATGGCGTACACCACCCCGCTGACGTGAATCACGGCGTGCTCGCTGACCATCCCGGCGAACCCGAGTGAGTAGCGCGGGCCCTCGACCCAGAACAGGTTCCGCGCGCCGAGGGTATTCCGCACGTAGGCGGCCAGCTTCGCCATCCCGATGGGGTAGAACACCCCGGCGAACTCACCGCCGTTCAGCCACAGCCCCCACTTCTCGGCCAGCGACATGCTGGGGTGGTACATCCGCGGCTCGTTGAACAGGTCGAAGACGACCTGCGGGTCCCGGCCGTAGCGGGCGGTCATGTCCTTCCAGAAGGTCTCGGTGGTCAGCGTCGGCCCCCGCTGGAAGAGGGACTCTTCATCGGGCGCGAACTCGGTCGAATCGTTGAGCACCACGACCAGCCCGTCGCTCTGGGCCTCGGCGACCATGGTCTCGATCGCCTTCATGTACGCGTGGTTGAAGCTGGTCCCGTCCGGCCCGATGAGATTGTCCTGGTCCAGCTGGAACCGGACCGTATTCGCGCACCAGTCATCGGCGATCGCCGCGATCTTCTCCAGGTCCAGGGTGACGAAATTCGCCCAGTGCGGTCCCTGCATGTCGGGCACGGTGACCCCGTAGGAGACGAAGAGCTTGCCGTCCGCGCCGAGCACCCGGGTCCCGTGGACGGTGAAGGGCCCGACCGCCTTGCCGCACGACTGCGGTGACGGCGGCCCGGCTCCCACCAGGGGCCCGGCCAGCTCTCCGGCGACCTCGGAGAGGGCTCCGGTGATCGTCGACAGGGCTCCCCTGACCACCGTCAGGGCTCCGAGCACCAAGACCAGCGACCACACCACGACCGCCACGACACCCGGCCAACCGAGCCGCCTGCCAGGGCGAATCGGTCCTGGTGTCACGGAAGGATCTCCATACAGGTCGTTCAACAGGGCTGGCTACGGCGTGCCGCCACGCGCCGTGATCATATCGTCTTGGTAACGCCGCAGGTGCGGACTTGAAATTCTAGGCACTCGTTACCCCACCCCGGCTTTGGGCGTTCACGTCTGCGTACCGCTAGTTCCTTACCCGGCGCATTCGCATCGCTACCGTCCGACCCAATGGCGGACGCAGGCCCGGGACGGAATCAGCAGCCCGCAATCACGCCGGCGCCTGGTACCGAGTCCAGGCCCGGGGCCGGGACCAGGCCGAGCTGAGCCGGGCTGACCAGCCGCGATGCCGGAATGGTGATGGTTTGCGAGGCGGCGGACCCGCCGGCGGCAAACGGATCAGGACGCTGGTGATATTCATCCAGATAGCACGCGACGAGAGCCGCGAGCGTTTGCTGACCCGCGGCGTTCGGGTGGAATGAAGCGCCGCTAATGGGCACGGGGAAATTGAGGTACGGCTTTATGGAATTCGTATACTGACCGCTGGATCCGCACGGCTCATGACCGCCCCAGATCGCATCGGGCGAAACGAACTCGATCCCGGCGGCGGCGGCCTCTTCGTAGGTGCGATCGCTGAGGTCGTCTTGCAGCGTCCTGATGCCGTCCCTTTCCGTGACGCTCAGCCGGTTCAGTAGGCTCGCGCATAGCGGCGGGTAAAACGGGAAGCCGGGCGCGGGCTGATCAGGGAACAGGTACGGATAGCCGATAACGATGATGCGGGCATTCGGGAAATCGCGCCGCAGCGCCTTGAAGATCACCGCGTCGGAATTCCCGATCTCCTCGATCGTGCCTGGTCCCCACTGGGTCAGCAGTTCCCCGCGCGGAACGGGCTGCTGCGTCAGTTCCTGGACGCCCGGGGGCGGGAATTCCTCGTCCAGGCAATCGGCGGAGATGAGGCACTGCTCGATCACGCTGGTGAAGATGGCGTCATTGCCGCCGATCGTGATCGTGACGAGGCGGACCGACGGCTGGACCGTCCCGTTGACCTGCGGCGGGACCAGCCCGCCCGGGCTGTAGGTCCCGCCGAGGACCTCGCCCGTCAGCGCTCCCGAGCACGCGTTGAAGGTGAACGAGGCACTCGGGTCCTGCTTGCGCAGGAGCGTGGCGAGCAGGTCCGGGTAGGCGGAACTCACCGACCGGTCGCAGTCGGTCGCGATCGTGTCCGCGGCGTAGGGAGGCAGCCCCAATCCGGCCGAGTAGGAATCCCCGAGGGCGAGATAGTCGCCGGCCATGCCCGTCAGCGCCGCGGGCAGCGGGTGACCGGGCGGCACCTCGGAGTTCTCGTGCCAGGCCGACAGGCCCAGGTAGGCGATGGCCACGGCGACCCCGATCGCGCACCCGAGCAGGATCGACAGCGGCGTGAAGGGCTCCCAGTCCTCATCGTCGGGGGCCAGCTCGTCATGGTGCGGCCAGAGCGCTCGCCGCGGGCGCGCGGCACGGGACGGCCGCCGGAACGGCAGGGGCAGCGGGTGCCACACCGACCAGGCGCCCAGGGCGATAGCGGCCAGCGCGACGATAAGGAGGGCCCAGCGGGAGAACGCCCCCGCGGTCGACGAGAACAGCCACCAGGCAAAGCCCGCGTCGGCGGCAAAGAGTACGACCAGCGTGATGGCCATGAAGACGTGATCCGCCAGGCCGAGACGGCTCCACGTGGGGTGCCGCCATTCGATGACCGCGCCGCCGCCGAGGGCGCCGAGGCCGAGGTTGACCAGGGCCGCGAGCAGGAACGCGAGCACCCACTCAAGGGTCGTCCCGCTGAGCGGGGGCTTGCCCAGCGCCGCCCAGAACGTGACGACGAACAACACGATCGTCGCCACGGCCAGGTAGACGGCCTGCAGCGCGTGCCATTCCGGTTTCCGGCGCGCCTTCGCGGCCGGGTTAGGAAGCGCAGGGCTGACCATCGGCATCACCCGATCGGTTGGCGGCGAGTGCCCCGGTCACTACCTGGAGCGCGCAATACCTTATCGGGGAGTCCCGATCGGCACATACCGGGCGTCCCGGTCAGCACATGCCGGGAGTCCCGGTCGGCACATACCGGGCGTCCCGGTCAGCGCATGCCGGGCGGCCCGGTCAGCGTCCCTGCCATCGCGGCTCGCGGCCTGCGTTGAACGCCGCGTGGAACTCCGCGTAGTCCTGCCCCTTCATCAGCAGCGCCTGCGTCATGGCCTCGAGCTCCACCGCGGCGGACAGGCTCATGTCCTGCTCCCTGGTCAGCAGCGCCTTGGTCTGCGCGTAGGCCTGGACAGGACCGGACGCCAGCCGGCGCGCAAGCGCGCCGACCGCCTCGTCGAACCCGGGCTCCTCGGCGAGGGACGAGATCAGCCCGATCCGCATCGCCTCGTCGGCGGAGATCGTGTCGCCGAGCATCAGCAGCCGGGTCGCGTGCCCCAGCCCGACAAGACGGGGCAATAGATAAGCGGCCCCCATGTCCGCTCCGGACAGCCCGACCTTGGTGAACAGGAACGCGAACCTGGCCGCCGGGGTGCACACCCGGAAGTCGGCCGCGAGCGCGATCACCGCCCCGGCGCCGGCCGCCATGCCTTGCACCGCCGCGATGATCGGGACCGGGCATTCGCGCATGCGCTGGATCACTTCCCCGGTCATCCGGGTGAAGGCCAGCAGTTCGTCCGGCGCCATGGACAGCGTGACGCCGATGATCTCGTTGACGTCCCCGCCCGAGCAGAACGCGCGCCCGCTCCCCCGCACGACCAGGACCCGCACGTCACCGCGCTGCGGAAGCTCGGCGAGCAGGTCACGCAGATCGGCGTACGCTTCGAAGGTAAGCGCGTTGAGCTTGTCCGGCCGGTCCAGGGTCAGGGTTCCCACCCCTTCGCTCACCGAGAACTGGAAGTGCCGCCACTGGCTGGTCAGCGGGGCCGATGCTCGGAACGGGCTCATCTCGCGCTCCAGGTATTGCGGAGGATTGACTGCCGTCACAAAAGTTAAATACTGGTGACCTACCCTACGGGACACGAGAAAGTGCGGGCAGATGCGGCTCTCCCCTTCAGCGCACGTCGACACGTTCTGCCGGGACCGGCTGCCGCCGCTGGATCAGTGGCCCGTGTTCCGTTACGACCTGCCTGAGCTCAGCTACCCCGAGCGGCTGAACTGCGCCGCGGAGCTCCTGGACGCCACCGCCGCCCGCGTGGGCGCCGACCGCCCCTGCCTGCGTTCCCCGACCGAGACCTGGACCTACGGCGAGACCGTCCGCCGGACGAACCAGCTCGCGCAGGTGCTGACCGACGACTTCGGGCTCCGGCCGGGGAACAGGGTGCTGCTCCGCGGGCCGAACAGCCCCTGGCTCGCCGCGGCCTGGCTCGCGGTGCTCAAGGCGGGCGGGGTGGCGGTCACCACGATGGCCCTGCTGCGGGCCAGGGAGATCGCCACCATCGTCGGGCTGACCGAGCCGAGCCTGGCCATCTGCGACCACCGGTTCGCCGACGACCTGGCGGCGGGCGCGCCGCAGCTCACCGTGCTGCACTACGGCGGGGACGACCCGGGGGACATGGCCGCCCGCTGCGCCGCCAAGGACGGCGCGTTCACGCCCGTCGAGGTCGCCGGGGACGACGTGGCGATACTCGCCTCCACCTCGGGCACCACCGGCCAGCCGAAGGTGGCGATGCACTTCCACCGGGACATCCTCGCCACCTGCGACTCGTTCTCCGCGTACCTCATCGAGCCGAACCTGGACGACGTGTTCACCGGCAGTCCCCCGCTCGGGTTCACCTTCGGGCTGGGCGGGCTGCTGCTGTACCCGCTGCGGGCGGGCGCGTCGGCGCTGCTCGTCGAGCGGGCCACCCCGCCCGAGCTGGCCGACCTGATCGCCGCGCACGGCGTGACCGTGCTGTCCACCGCGCCTGGCGCCTACCGGGCCATGGTCGCGGCGGGGAAGGCTGCTGCTCGCTGAAGACGCTGCGCCGGTGCATCTCGGCCGGCGAGCACCTGCCGAAGTCCGTCTGGGAGGACTTCCGCGACGCCACGGGGATCGCGATCATCGACGGCATCGGGTCGACCGAGATGCTGCACATCTTCATCGCGTCCGCGGACGACGACATCCGCCCGGGCTCGACCGGGCGGCCGGTCCCCGGCTACCGCGCGGAGATCCAGGACGAGGAGGGGAACCCGGTGCCCGACGGCGAGCCAGGGCGCCTGGCCGTCCAGGGTCCCACCGGCTGCCGCTACCTGGCGGACCCGCGCCAGCAGAACTACGTCCAGCGCGGCTGGAACATCACCGGCGACACCTACGTCCGCGACGCCGACGGCTACTTCTGGTTCCAGGCGCGCAGCGACGACATGATCATCTCCTCCGGCTACAACATCGCCGGGCCCGAGGTCGAGGAGGCCCTGCTCGGCCACCCGGACGTGCTGGAGGTGGCCGTCGTCGGCGCGCCGCACGCCGAGCGCGGCATGATCGTGCAGGCGTTCGTGGTGCTGCGCGATCCCGCGGTGGCCGGCGAGGCCAAGGCGGCCGAGCTGCAGGACTTCGCCAAGGCCTCGATCGCCCCGTACAAGTACCCCAGGGTGGTCGAGTTCGTGACCGAGCTGCCCAAGACGATCAGCGGGAAGACCCAGCGCTACCGGCTGCGGCAGCTCACGGAGGAAAGGCTGCGACCGGAGCCGCAGGACTCGCCGCGTTAAACCACCGTTCGTTCGGCTGAAAAGATCTCTTTAGGCCAAACGGCGGTGGTGCGCCCCCCGGGACGGAGGGCTCGGTCAGGAACCGCTCGGCTTGGGGGCGGTGGGGACCGCGCAGCTGATCGTCGGGTCGAGGCCCACGTAGTTGAGCGGGCCCGCAACGATCGTCAGCGCGATCGTGGCCCCCTGGCTGCAGCTGAGCGTGCCGCTGAAGTCCCCGCGCTGTCCGGCTGCGGCGGCCCCGATGACCAGCCACAGCAGTAGAATCAGCGTCCCCTTGCTCATGTCCTCCTCCGCCGGTCTCCTCCGCCGCCCCGGGCTGGGGGTTCGCGGGGATCTCCCCCGCGGGCCGTCTCCCCCGGGTTGGGGGGTCCGCGGGGGATCTCCCCCGCGGGTGCACATTCCCGGCCATAAGCCTTGCTCGATACTAGCTCGCGCATCCCGCCGGGCCGCCCGCGCCGCGCCGTGCCGTTAGCCGCGGTCGAGAAAAGCCCGGACCGCGGCCTTGTACGGCTCGCGGTCGTAGCTGGTGACGTAGGCGCTGGCCGTCCGCACCGGGTCGCCGAAGAAGTAGTACTCGTACAGCGCCTGGCGCCCGGCGAAGGCCGAGATGCAGGTGTCCCACACCAGCCGGAACAGCTTGACCCGCTCCTGGCCGCCCAGCGTGGCGGCCTGCAGGTAGGTCTCGATGTCGGCGGCCGCGGGCCCGTTGACGTCAGCTTGGGTGGGCGTGGCCATCAGGCCCGACGCGCCGAGCTTGCGCAGGATCTCGGGGAACCGCTGGTACAGCTTCGGGTAGAGGTTGCGCGCCGTGTTCAGCGGCGGCCAGGCCGGGGTGAGCACGCCGAACTCGTTCGCCTCGGCGTCGGCCTCGGCGGCGCGGGCGAGCGCGCGCAGCGTCTCCAGGGTGGTGATGACCTCGGCGACGTCGCCCTGGACGTGCTGGAACTGCTCGATCCCGATGGCCTCGGTGAGCAGGCTGACCAGCCCGAGGATGTACTCGGTCTTGGCCGTGGTCCGCGCCACCACCTGGTGGGTCATGTGCACCACGGCGGAGGTCCTGGCGTAGAAGCCGTTGCACAGGTCAGGGTCGCCGAGGACGAAGCACCGCTCGTAGGGCACGTGCACGTCGTCGAACACGACCACGGCGTCGGACTCCTCGAACCTGGAGCCGAGCGGGTGGTCGTACCGGGGACGGCCGTAATCGAGCGGCTCGCGCGCGATGTAGCGGAGGCCGGGCGCGTCGTTCGGGATCGCGCAGGCGAAGGAGTACGGCTTGTCTTCCGGCGTGGCCCGCAGCACCGTCGAGGGGAACACGAGCAGTTCGTCGGCGAACGGGCCGATGGTGGCGAGCAGCCGCGCGCCGCGGATGACCACGCCGTTGTCGTCCTCGCGGACCACGTGCGCCATCAGCGAGCCCCCGGCCTGCTGGCTCGCGGGCACCGCGCGGTTGGCCTGCGGCGGGACCAGCGTGTGCGTGCACAGCAGGTCCTCCTCGCGGACCTTCTCGTAGTAGTTCAGAATATTTTGGCCGAACGCCGGGCCGGCACTGGACTGCGCGAACCAGTCGTGCGCCGCGCCCAGCGCCATCAGCGCGCTGTTCAGGTAGTCGCCGGTGCGGCCGAGCATGCCGAGCGACCGGCCTGCCCACAGCCTGAACGCCTGGCTCCGCTTGGCCAGGTCTTCGGGAGTTTTCGGGACGAGGAAGGACGTGGCCACCGGCTCGCCCGAGGTCGGCGAGGGGTAGGTGAGGACGTCTCGGTAGGCGGGGTCGTGCTGCATGTCGAACAGCTCGGCGTAGCTGCGGATGACGTTGCGGAAGGCGGGGTGGTCCGCCACGCCCCCGGTCAGCGTCTCGCCCTGGATCTCCACGTGCACCCGGGCGGCGGCCAGCCGCTCGAGGAATTCCCTGCCGCTGCGCGCCGCCATATGCGGGAAGGTACCTTCTGGCCATGGGCGGTCGTCAAGTTTGGGCCCGGCGGTGCACCGACCTGCTGGAGCCCGCGAACTGGCTGATCGTCACCGTGGTGGCGGTCGGCTGGCACGCCGACGGGCGCGCGGGCCTGCTCTGGGGGCTGCTGGCCGCGCTGTTCGCGGGCGTGCTGCCGGCCGTGTTCATCTCCTACGGGGTCCGCCGCGGGCTGTGGAGCGACCGGACCGTCGGCGCGCGGCGGCCCAGGCTCATCGTGCTGGGGTTCATCACGGCCTCGGTGGCTGCGGGACTTGTCGTGCTCTTTGCGGCGGGCGCGCCGCGGCTGCTGACCGGGTACCTGGCCTTCATGCTGGGCAGCGTCGCGGTGCTGGCTTTGATAACCGTGGCCTGGAAGATCTCGATCCACTGCGCGGTGGCGTCAGGCTCGGCGGCGATCCTGGCGCTGTCGTTCGGCCCGCTGGTGCTTTTCTGCTACGTGCTGGTCGCGCTGCTCTGCTGGTCGCGGGTGGTGCTGGGGGATCACACGGTTGGCCAGGTCATCGCGGGCGCCGTGCTCGGGGCCGCGGCGGCCGTCCTGGCCTACGCGACCTTCGCGTCGCTGGGCTGGGCCGCGGGCTCGCTTTCCTCTTGGTAGTGGTACTTGCCGCCGCGCAGCCAGGACATGCCCGCGGCGGCCAGGCAGGCCGCGATGGCGAAGTCGAACGCGGTGTGCAGTCCGGCGGCGAACGGGCCCGAGATCAGCGAAGGGAAGAAGCTCCTCCCGGTCAGCGCCGCCGCCTGGCCAGCGGGCAGGTGCGCCAGGATCGCGGGGCCGACCAGGTGCTGGATGGGGCTGTACCCGAGGAACGCGGAGAACAAGATGGACACCGGGGGCAGGTGCGCCGCGGTGTTCGCGACCGACGCGGGCACGCCGTGCGCCACGAGCCCGTGGAACAGCGTGCCCGGCAGCGTCGAGGACAGCCCCACGATCATCAGGGTGAAGAAGATCCCGATCGACAGGACCTGCGCGCTGTTCTGGAACGTGCTGTTCATCCCCGAGCCGACCCCGCGGTGCTGCGGCGGCAGGCTGTTCATCACGCCCGCCCGGTTGGGCGCGGCGAAGGCGCCCATGGACAGGCCGTTCGCCAGCAGGATCAGCCCGAACGCCCAGAACGAGAAGTTGATCGGCAGTAGCTCAAGGAGCAGGAACGAGCCGGCCGCCGCGATCATCCCGCCGGTAGCGAAGGGCCGCGAGCCGAAGCGGTCGGACAGCAGCCCGGAGACCGGCCCGGCGATCAGGAAGCCCGCGGTCAGCGGGAGCATGTAGATCCCGGCCCACAGCGGGGTCTGGCTGAAGCTGTAGCCGTGCCGCGGCAGCCAGATGCCCTGCAGCCAGATGATCAGCATGAACATGAGCCCGCCACGGCCGACGCTGGACAGCAGGGACGACAGGCTGCCCGCGGTGAACGCCCGGATCCGGAACAGGGACAGGCGGAACATCGGGTCGGGCGCGCGGCGCTCGATGAGCGCGAACCCTGCCAGCAGCACCACCCCGCCGGCCAGGGAGCCGTCCACGAACGGGCTGGTCCAGCCCATCGTCGAGTGCCCGTAGGGCTGGATCCCGTAGGTGATGCCGACCATGATCGCGATCAGGCCCAGGGCGAAGGTCAGGTTCCCCGGCCAGTCCAGGCGCGCGGTTCCGCGCCGCGGGACCTCGCGCAGGCTGCGGTACGCCCACACCGTGCCGAACACGCCCACCGGGACCGACACGAGAAAGATCAGCCGCCACTGGATCGGCGCGAGCACGCCGCCAAGGACCAGGCCGATGAACGAGCCGCTGATCCCGGACACCTGGTTGATGCCGATGGCCATGCCGCGCTGGTCCGGCGGGAACGCGTCGGTGAGGATGGCGGAGGAGTTGGCGATCAGCAGGGCCGCGCCCACGCCCTGGAAGACCCGCATGATGACCAGCCACAGGGCGGCGGCCGTCCCGCTCATCCAGGTGACGGTGAGGACCAGCGAGAAGACCGTGTAGACCACGAAGCCGAGGTTGTACATCCGGACCCGGCCGTACATGTCGCCCAGCCGGCCCAGGCTCACCACCAGCACGCTGGTGACCACCATGAAGCTCAGGATCATCCAGAGCAGGTAGAAGCTGTTGCCGGGGGCCAGCGGGTCGATGTGGATGCCGCGGAAGATATCGGGCAGGGCGATCAGCATGATCGATATGTCGATCGTGGCCATGAGCACGCCGAGCGTGGTGTTGGTCAGGACGACCCATTTGTAACGGTCTGGGCGGTCCGGGCGGTCCGCCGCTCCCCCGCCCCCCGTCTTCGAGCCCAGCACACTAGCCAGCGTAACGCCGACGCGACCGCGTAACGCCGTCGCGGTACGCGGGTGCAGGAGAACACCACCGTCAGCGGCCACGCCGCCTCCGCGAAGCCCATGAGCCGCTCGGCCAGCCCGGCCTGCCCGCCCGCGAAGACCAGTTCGGCGCCGAACCATACGAGCAGGGCGAACAGGACCGCGACGGCCGCCGCGGCCGCGGCGGGGCGCAGCGCCCACGGGGCGGCGGGCCCGCGCCGCCAGGCCCCGGCCGGCCAGGTGGTCAGCCCGGCCAGCCCGACCGACGCCCAGAGGATGTGCGCCATCGGGTACGGGTCACCCGCGTGGATCGGGTTGGCCGCCACCAGCATGCCGCCCGCCGCCCCGGCGACCAGGATCAGCCGACCGGGCAGCCCGGCCGGGCGGAGTGCGAACCCCGTGACGAGGTAGCAGACGCCGCCCACGATGAACGTCGCCGTCATCACCCACGGGTCGGTCGCGCCCGGCGCGGCGAGCGAGCTGACCGTATCGCGCACCGCGTTGAAGTGCGGCTGCAGGCTGGCGGCCGCCGTCCACCCGCTGACCAGCACGACCGGGGTGGCTACGGCGGAGGCTACGCCCCACCACGGCACGTCGCGCACGCCACCACGGTAGACCACCGCGCCCCGTGACGGACAGCAAGGGCAGCGCGCGGCGCGATGTCCCGCGCGCGCGCCTGCGCCCTGATCCCCAGGGGATCGCCGCGGTAGGCTCTTACCGGCAGGTCCACTGGGGAAGGTTGGAGGATCCCAGATGGCCAAGTCGTTTGCCGACCGCTGGGGCGTTCCCGTCCGGGCGGGCAGCGCCGAGGCGGTGGCGCTGCTTGACCAGGCCATCGAGGACCTGGCCGCGCTCGCGGGCAACCCCATCGCCGGGGCCGAGGCGGCGATCGCGGCCGACGACGGCCTGGTCCTCGGGCACATCTACCGTGCCTATCTCGCGCTGTACGGGACGACGCCCGAGGGGGTCGCCTTCGCCGGCGGGATCCTGAAGACGCTGGACGAGGCGGTCATGGGCGAGCGGGAGGCGCACCATATGCGCGCCGCCAGGTCGTGGGCCGAGGGCGACTGGGAGGCCGCCACCCGCTCGCTCGAGCGGGCGCTGCTGTGCCACCCGCGTGACCTGCTCGCCCTCAAGGTCGCCCAGGACCTGTACTTCTTCCTCGGCAACCGGCTCGAACTGCGCGACGTGGCCGCGCGCGTGCTGCCCGCCTGGCCGCACGCCCTGCCGGGCTGGGGTTACGTGCAGGGCATCTACGCGTTCGGCCTGGAGGAGAACGCGGACTACCGGCAGGCCGAGTCGCGAGCGCGGGCCGCGCTCGACCACAACCGGCGGGACGTGTGGTCGGTGCACGCGCTGGCGCACGTGTTCGAGATGGAGGGCAGCCAGCGCGAGGGCGCCGACTTCCTGACCGCCTCGGCGGCTGACTGGTCGGGCAGCTACTTCGCCGTCCATAACTGGTGGCACAAGGGGCTGTTCCTCACCGAACTCGGCGAGATCGGCGAGGCGCTGGCGCTTTACGACTCCCCTATCCGCGCCGGGCGGTCGACCGAGTGGCTCGACGTGGTGGACGCCGCGGCCCTGCTGTGGCGGCTCGGCTTGTTCGGGGTTGACGTCGCCGGGCGCGCCGCGCAGCTAGCGGCCGACATCGACGACCTGGTCGGCGAGCCGGTCTACATCTTCAACGACTGGCACGCGGTGATGGCCTTCGCGCTGGCGGGCGACCACGCGCGGGTGGAGCGGGTCATCTTGGCCAACCGGCACCTGACCGCGCCGACCAACCAGGCCGCCGCCGCGCGCGCGGGCCTGGACCTGCTCGAGGCGTTCAGCGCCTTCGCGGCCGGCCGGCCGGACCGGGCCATCGACCTGCTGATCGGCATCCGGCCGCGGGCCAACGCGGTCGGCGGGAGCCACGCGCAGCGCGACGTCATCGACCTGACCCTCATCGCCGCCGCCGCGCGGGCGGGCGATGACAGCCTGGCCCGGGCGCTGGTCACCGAGCGGGTGGCCCGCAAGCCCTCCGCCGAGCCCTCGGCGGTCCGGCTGGCAACGGAGAACGGCGGGTCGCCCGGCGCGCTGCGCTGGTGAAGCCGGCCGCCGCCTCAGGCACCAGGCGGCTGTCGTCACTCTATGTACTTGACTAGTAACACATTGTTTTACTACGCTTGCCGCACGCTAAAGGGGAGCTGATACAGGTGAGCGTAGAGAACTCTGGCGAGGATCTCGGACCTCGTGCGCCGAGCAGGCGCGCCCTGCTTAAGGGGGCGGCGGCGGCAGGAGCGTTCGCTGTTCCGTTCATCGCCTCCTTCTCCATGGATGCCCCCGCGATGGCCTCGCCGTCACGGCCGCATGCCCCGAACATGCACTCCACGAACATGTGGTGCTCGAACATGTGGACCTCGAACATGCCGATGTACGGGTCGAACATGTGGACCTCGAACATGTGGACGTCCAACATGTGGGCCTCCAACATGTGGACCTCCAACATGTACTGCTCGAACATGACCGAGCACCATCACCGTCGTCGCGAGCACGATCGCCGTCGTCACCACCACCACCACAAGCGCCGCCAACGGCGCCCGTGGTGGTGGCCGTTCTAATCGCCGCGGCCTAGGCGACCGTCGAAACGCCTGCCGGTTAATGCTGCTCTCGGCTGCCCTGATCGTCAGGGACGAGGAGAGGTACCTGGGGGCGTGCCTGGCGTCCCTGAAGGACCTGGTCGACGAGGTGGTCATCGTCGACACCGGATCGTCGGACCGGAGCAAGCAGATCGCCGCCGACGCGGGGGCGCGCGTCTACGACCGGCCCTGGACGGGCGATTTCTCCGCCGCCCGGAATTACGCGCTCGACCTGGCCCGGGGCGACTGGATCCTCTACATCGACGCCGACGAGCGGGTCGGCGCCGGCACGCCGGCGGACGCGCGGGTCCGGCTGCGCCGACCCGGGTACATCGGCCACCGGCTGCTGCTGCGGCCGCGGCCCGGCTTCTCCCCGTACTGGGAGCTGCGGCTGTTCCGCAACGATCCGCGGATCCGCTTCCGCGGGGTCATCCACGAGAACATCTGGCCCGCGATCATCTCCTGCCAGGAGGCTTCGGGGGACGGCATCGGCCAGACGGACCTCATCCTCGAGCATGACGGTTACGAGGGCGACCAGCGGCGCAAGCACCTGCGCAACCAGCCGCTGCTCGAGCGGTCACTGGCCCACGATCCGTCCCGGGTCTTCAGCTGGTGCCACCTGGCGGGGGTGCGCGAAGGGCTCGGCGACGCCGCGGGCGCGGAGCGGGCCTGGGGCGAGGCGATGCGCGTGGTCCGGGGGAAGGCGGACAGGCAGCCCGAGGACGCCCTGCCGTTCCTGCACCTGATCGAGCGGGGCCTGGCGAACGACGATGACGTGACCGACCTGCTCGGCGAGGCGGTCGGGCTCTTCGGCTCCAATCTCCAGTTCACCTGGTTGCGGGCGAGGACCCTCATCGCGTCCGGCCGGCCCGCGGAGGCGATCCCGCTGCTCGAGGGGCTCGTCACCGCCGGGGCGACGTCGGAGTTCGACCAGTCCTGGGCCTACGACCTGCGGCTGTTCGGCGTTTTCGCCTACGAGATGCTCGCGGCGTGCCATTTCAGCCTGCGCGAGTACGCCGCCGCGCTGCGCTACTTCGAGCTGGCCGCACGCTGCGACCCGTCGAACCTGGAGTACCGGGTGAAGGCGTCGCTGTGCTCCCGGCTGTCGGCTACCGGGTGAGGCCCTGGGCTTGGAGCGCGGCCAGAGCGTCTTCCACTTCCTGTGTCGGAGGCTCGGCCAGGTCGAAGGCCTGTGCGATCAGCTCGGCGATCTGCGCCGGGGTCAGCTCCCCGTCGCACAGCTCGAGGATCAGGTTGGCGGTGGGGTTCAGGTAATGGACCCGGGCCCGGTCCGGCTCGTAGACGACGAAACCATCCTCCACTTCATCGGTTTCGAGCCCGTCGCTCTTCTTAGGCCGCTGTTGCATGTCGCACATTGTCCTTCCCCGCCCCGATACCCGCGCCCGGCGCCTGCCCCGGTAGTAACCGCATGACCGCGAAGCCGGCGCTGCTGTTCCTCAGCCCTATCATGCCCGCACTGGCCGGTAACGGGCTGGCCATGCGGGCCGGCGCGACGCTGGAGGCGCTGGCCGCCGACTACGACGTCCACGTTCTCGTCATCCCGCTCGCCGGGCCGGCGGAACCACCCGGCCGGGCGGTGCGCCGCTGGTGCGCGCGGGTGCTCGTGCACCCGCCCGGCCGGCACGTCGACCCGCTGTTCCGGCTGATCGCCGCGGTCCGCGACCCCCAGGAGCGGCTGATGGCGCTCCTGCGGTACCCGCGCCCGTCGCTGTGCCGCTTCGCCACCTCGGCGGCGGTGCGGGAGGCCGCGGCCCTCGCGTCCGGGCCCGGTTACCGGGCCGTGCACGTGCTCCGGCTGTACCTGGCCCCGTTCGCCGAGCCGTACCTGGCCGCGCGGGCCCCGGACCGCCCGGGCTGCCGTCTCGACCTCGACGACCACGAGGCGATCACCCGCCGGCGCATCGCCTGCCTGCTGCGGGAGAACGGCGAGGAGTACAGCGCGCGGGTGGAGGAGTGGGAGGCCGACCGCTACGAGGCCCTCGCCGCCGCGCTGCTGCCCCGGTTCGACCGGGTGTACGTCGCCGCGGCGGGCGACCGCGACCTGGTGGCCGGCGAGCACCCGGGGGTGAACGTACGGATCCTGGCGAACGTCGTCCGGCCGGCCCGGCCGCTGGCCCTGTCCCCAGCCGGGGAGCCCTTCACGTTGCTGTTCGTCGGGAACTTCAACTACTACCCCAACGACGACGCGGCCCGCTACTTCTGCGCCCAGGTCCTGCCGCTGCTGCGGGCCCGCGCGCCTGGTCCGTTCCTGGTGCGGTTCGTGGGCGCCAGTCCCTCGGGCGCGGTGCGCGCGCTGGCCAGCGAACCCGAGGTCACGGTGACCGGGCCGGTCGCCGACGTCTTCCCGTGGTACGAGTCCGCGCACGCCGTGATCGTCCCGGTGCGGACGGGCGGCGGGACGCGCATCAAGATCCTCGAGGCGTTCACCCACCGGCGGCCCGTCGTGTCGACCCCGGCGGGCGCCGAGGGGCTGGACGTCACCTCCGGCCGGCACCTGCTCCTCGGCGGCTCCCCGGAAGACTTCGCGGACCACTGCGCCCGGCTGATGCGCGATCCGGCCCTGGGCCGCACGCTGGCGGCCGGGGGCGCCTCCTTCGCCGGGCCTCGGGTCCCCGGCCTGCTCAGGGAGTGCCTATCCGGCTGAGCCTGCGGGCGCGTCCGGGGTCGCGGCGCGGCTGTCCGCCCGCTCAGGATGGCCGCCCGTGCTCGCGGTGGAACTCGGCCAGGATCTCGATCAGCCCGCGCGGCCGTGCGCTCCCAGGTGAGCTCGCCCGCCATCCGCCGGTGCCTGCCGAGTCGCAACCTTCATCGGTTACCACGCTGGCCGACCTAAGCGGAGGCTTGGTTACACTTGCGGTGCGGTCCCTTCGTTCGTGGGCGGGGCCGGCGGTAGCGGTCCGGCCCGGCATGGAGGCAGAGCATGGCACGCGGCATTCAGGTCGGCGACAAGGCGCCCGACTTCACCCTTCCGTCTCAGTCCGGTGAGCCCGTCCGGCTGCACGACCGGATTGGCGGCAAGGCGGTCGTCCTGTACTTCTACCCCAAGGACGAAACCCCCGGCTGCACGGCCGAGGCGTGCGCCTTCCGCGACGGTTACGAGGCCTTCACCGACGCCGGCGCCGAGGTGATCGGGGTCAGTTCCGACTCCTCAGACCGGCACGCGTCGTTCGCCGGCCGGCACCAACTCCCGTTCACCCTGCTCAGCGACCAGGGCGGCCGGGTCCGCAAGAGCTACGGGGTGCCGGCCGTGCTCGGCGTGCTGCCCGGCCGGGTCACCTACGTGATCGACCGCACCGGCACGGTCAGGCACGTGTTCAACTCGATGACCAACATCGGCCAGCACGTCAACGACGCGCTGAAGGTCGTCAGGCAACTGCAGGCCGAGCAGGCCGCCTGACGCGGAAAGGTGCAAATAAACGCATCGGCCAATTACATGCGGCGACTGCGAAATGATCATCTTCCGGTAACTTTGGGTTGACATCCGTATGACATTCGGTTACCTGTGGATGAGCTGTTAATAAACCGGTGGATAACCGACGCTATGTGCGCGTAACCGGCTGCTTTCTGTGGATACCGTGTGGATAGAAAAAACTCGCAAGGATTTTTCCGTAAGCCCTTGCGCCGGGCCCGGCCGAGGCAGTAGAAATACTTTCACCGCCGGAAACGGGTACCACCCAGGAGGCGACTCCGGGGACGTAGGTGGCACCGGGAAACCGGGATCGCCAGCGGGTACCTGGCACTGGCGGGAGGCTCGCGGTGACGCGGAGGCCGGGCAACTGGCCAATGTGCTACTGCGCAGCCGGGCTAGCGGTGACGCCGAAGTCAGGCAACTGATCGAAGTGCTACTGTGCGGCCGGGCCCGCGGCTACGCGAAAGCCAGGCAACTGGTTGACACGGGGCCTGCGCGGCCAGGCAGGGCCCCCTCCATCTCATACATGGAGGGGGCCCTGTTCTATTCTACCTCGATGCAGGTTATGCCCCGGATCAAGACAGCGGAAACGCCTGCATTCAGGCTGGATGAGATAACGCGCCGCCCCGCTCGGTCGCTATGCTGATCATTATTATTCCGAGAGGAGCAGCGCATTGGCTGTCACTGCGCCGCCAGCGCCTAACGCCGCACCTGCGCGCCTTAAGATCCGTAAGAATATCAATGCGCTCAGCGCACAGGAACTGACCGATCTGCGCCGGGCGATCAAGCAATCCATGGCGCTGAATGATAAGCGGGGTTACGAGTATTTCGCGGGCTGGCACGGCGTGACACTCGGATGGTGCCAGCATCACGACGCGCTCTTCCTGCCGTGGCACCGGGCCTATCTGTACTGGCTGGAGCTGGCCCTGCAGTCGCAGGTTCCCGGCGTGACCTTGCCCTGGTGGGACTGGGCGAACGCCGCGGACATTCCCGGGCCCTACACGGTCGCGCAGGCGGACGGCGAGGAGAACATCCTCGCGAAGGCCCCGATCACCGTATTCAACGCCGCACACCAATCGGGCTGGCCGACCGAGACCTCCCGTGCTCCCGGCGAGGTACCGCAGTCGCCGGCTCCGCCTTATCAGCAGGAATGGGCCAACGCGATGAAGGCGGATAACTACGCCGACTTCAGCCAGCGGATCTGGGGCATACACGATACGGTCCATGTCTGGGTCGGCGGCACCATGGGGCAGCTCGACTGGGCCGCCTACGACCCGCTTTTCTTCGCCCATCACGCCAACATCGACCGGGCGTGGCGGATCTGGCAGGCGGCCCATCCGGGCGCCAATCCCCCGGCCGATATCTTCGGCACCTCGCTTCAGACCGACCCGGCGATGACCGTGCAGGCGACGCTTGACGTTACCCGGCTGGGGTACGAGTACGCAGGAACGCAGTCGACCGTTCCAGGGAGCGCATGATGCAGCGCTGGACCTCCCAGGCACTGGCCCTGTCCCGGACGGACTGGAAGCGCGCCGACCTGGAGTTCGAGGGCGTCGAGCACGACGGCGCGTCATTCGTCGTGCACGTGTTCCTGAACAACCCTGACGCGGACGACGCGACGCCGCGCACGGCCGAGCAGCGGTACGCCGGCTACCTGACCGTCTTCGCGCACGGCGACTGCTGGGGCGACGTCGGCCACTGTGACATCCCCGAGCCGGTCAGCGCGTTCGACCGGCGCCCGCCGCATTCCCTGACCCCGTTCAACGCCACGCTGGAGATAACCGAGGCGCTGAGCGCCCTGCCCGAGGACACGCGCGAGGTCACGGTGACCGCGCTGGCGTTCAACAAGAACGGCGACGAATCCGGCGTGCTCCGCTTCAAGGAACTGACGCTGCTCACCTACGAGTAAGCGGCGATGGCGACGGCGCGCGGGCTGACCCGGGTGTCCTGCGCGCTGCTGGCCGCGATGCTGGCCGCCGGGTGCTCCGCGGGAAGGGCAACCCCCTACCGGCCGACGGAGGACACCTGCTACGACCTCGCCGTCCGGGCTCTGCATCGGCACGTTGCCCTGGCCGCCGGGCCGCCGGCCTGCGCGGGACTGAGCCCGGCGCAGGTCAACATGGCCGTGGCCAGGGCCATCAGCGAGGTGACCGGGTCGCGGCCCAAGGCCATCGCCCGCCACCTGGCCTACCAGGACCAGGCGTATCTCGTCCACCTGGTCAGCACCAGCCCGGCCGCTCCGCCCCCCGAGGCTGTCCCGCCGGTGGTCGCGCAGGCCGCCGCGCCGACCCGGGCCTCACCCGACCTGCCGCTTGACCTGGGCGCGCTGGCGTCGTGGGTCCTTACCGCCGGCGCCGGGGTCTACCTGCTGGCCGGGTGGCTGCTCACCCGGCTGGCGCGCCTGCGCCGGGGCCGGCGCCGCGGGCGGTCCGCGGACACCGCGACCGTCGTCACCGTCAGCCATTTCGGGCTGGCCACGGCCGGGCTGGGAACCTGGATCGGGTTCGTCGCCACCGATCTGGCGGTGCTGGCGTGGGTCGCGCTTGGCATGGTGGTGCTGATCGCGGGGCTGGGCATGGCCGTCCTTTCCACCGCGCTGCCCGGGCCGGACCGGGCCGGCGCCACGGCCGGCCAGGCCCGCAATCCGGTGATCGTGATAGCGGCTCACGGCATGCTCGCGACCCTGACGATCCTGCTCGTGCTGCTGGCCGCGATCGGCGCAGGGTGACCACTGCGTCAGTGCACCGCCGCGGGCGGCGGGCGCCAGTGCTTCCAGCCCGGGTGCACGGCGACCAGCCGGGACGGTCCCGGCGCGACGCCGACCATCTGCGCGCGGGGGTGAAGGACCAGCCCGGTGGGAACGGGTTCCCACCACCGCTCGTGCCCGAACATCCGGCTGAACAGTTCCCACTGCTCCCCGCCCTTGGCCCGGGGGCCGAGGATGAATTCGGCGGGAGCGGGCTGGTCCGGCCGCTGCCAGCGGAAGTCCCCGGAGATACGCAGGGCCGAAGCCGTATTGGGCAGGGCGGCGTGCGGGGTGAGGCAGTGGAAGATGATCACGTCGCCCGGCTCGTAGCTGGTGGTGGCCCAGCCGGGCTCCGACGGGGTGAGCGGGCGCGGCCGCCGCGGCGGGCCGAGATGCCCGCCGGGCTCGACCGCCAGGCCGCCGATCCTGACCGGGATATCCATCAGCGGGATCCAGCTGGTCAGCATGTCCTGGACGCCGGCTACGCCGTAGTCGTAGTGGATGTAGCGCCCGCGCGGACGGGCGTCCGGGCGCTCCGGGTAGACGGCGCGCAGCACCTTTACCGGGTAGGAGAACGACCCGGGGCCAAGAACGCGCCGGACCGCCGCGCGCAGCGGGGGAAAGTAGGGAACGCAATTGAACGCGGCGCTCGTCGTGGCGGTACGGAACGCCGGGTCGCCGAGCGCGTCCATCGAGTTGACCGCGCGCGGCTGAAGCGAGGGTATGGCCCGGTCATCGACCCACCCGCCGGCCCGCAGCGCGGAAAGGACCGCCTGCCCGGCCGCCCGGATCTCGTCGGCGGGCAGCAGGCCACGGAAGAACAGGTATCCGTCATCGGCTAGCCGCCTGCGCAAGCCCGCCTGGTCGTTCACCAGCGACGCGGAGTCGGCCAGCTCGTCCACACCAACACGATAGCCGCAGCCCCGCGGTCCGGCGTTTAGGGCACCGGACACCGGGTAGCCCGTACGGCCGTGCGAAACGCTTCGGCCGTACCGCTGCGGGACCGTGAGCAAGCTCGCCACCATTCCGCGCAGGCGGCGAATCGCGACATAGCCGCCGGATCCAGGACCCGTCTCGGCCCCCGGTGTATCGTTGCTGGTGATGGCCTGGGAGGCATGGACCGCGCAATGCGCACCAGCAGCACACGAAGCGCCCACCGGCCCGCCGTCCCACCGGCCGGGCGGCGGGGACCCGCCGCCTCCACCCGGGGACCCGCTGCCTCCCCCGGCGCCCGATGCCATGTCTTACTCGTATACCACTGACCTGGCCGCGGTCCGCGCTGTGGTGCACCGCTACGCCCGGCTGGCCGGCCTGCCCGAGCCCCGCGCCGTCGACCTGGTCATCGCGGTCAGCGAGGTGGCCGCCAATACGGTTCGCCACGCCAAGTCCCCCGGATCGCTGAAGATCTGGTACGACGCCAAGGAAATCGTCTGCCAGATCGAGGACGAGGGGATCATCACCGACCCGCAGGCGGGCCGGCGCGCACCCTCCCTCGACGGGATGGGGGGGCACGGGCTCTGGATCGTCCACCAGCTCTGCGACCAGGTTGACCTGCGCTCGGACGAGGCCGGTACCACCATCCGGCTGCACATGTACCTGCCCACGCCCTGAGGGAGCCCGCGCTTGTCCCTGACCGCCGCCAGGCGCGGTCGATGGCTATCCCGCCGGATTCCGCTATGTGGTACAACAAGGGCGTGGATCTGCTGACGGTCGGCGTGACCGCCCGGGAAGCCGACGGCGAGCCCTACACGCTGGTGCAGATCACCGGCGAGGCCGACGTGACGAATTCGGACGAGTTGCGCCGCCTGCTCGACGATGAGGTGTCCCGGCAACCGCGCACGCTCATCATCGACCTGTCCGGCCTGCGCTTCATGGACTCGTCGGCGCTGCATGAACTGCTGCGCGTGAACCGCGCCCTGGACCGGCAGGGCGGCGTCCTCGCGCTGGTATCCCCGCAGGCAGCGGTGGCCAAGATCCTGCGGCTGACCACGGCCGACCGGCTGATCCCCGTCTTCGACAGCGTGGCCGCCGCCGCGGCAGGCTGAACCCGCGGAGCCCCGGGAGGTTTGCGGACCGCCCGGACCGGATATGCTTCGTTCCAGTGGTGCCTACGACGCAGGCACTCTCTGCGACACGGTCGTCTCGCGGAGCGTGCGGATCGGGCACCACTTTTCCGCTTCTCCCGGCGACACCGTGACCCACACTCGTCGGCGAGGAGGCCACGATGAAGATCGCCATGGTAGCCCAGCACGCGACGCTGCTGAGCCCGCGCGCCGGCTGCGGGCCGGACCGCGATGACATCGGGCTCACCGAGCTCACGCGCATGCTCGCCAGGCGCGGTCACCTGGTGACCGTCTACGCGGAAAAGTCCCAGCCAGGCCTGCCCCACCAGGCCAAGCTGCACCAGGGAGTGCGGGTCGAGCACCTCGACGCCGGCCCGGTTCCCAAGTTGCCGACCGACGGCGAGCAGCCCGAGCAGGACGACGCCGGCCTGCTGGCCCGGGTGCCGGCCTTCAGCGGCCCGCTGCGGAGCTGCCTGCACCGTGAGCGCCCGGATGTGGTGCACGCGCTGCAGTGGACGAGCGGCCTGGCCGCACTCGCCGCCGTGCGAGACCTGGGCATCCCCGTCGTGCAGGAGTTCAGCTCGCTCGGTGTCGCGGAACGGCGCGACCGAATCAAGGCCAGCAGCGCCGCGGCGGCGCGGCTCAGGCTCGAGCCCGCCATCGGCCGCAGCGCCGCCGCCGTGGTCGCCACTCATTCGGCCGAGGTTTCGGACCTGGCCAGCCTGGGCGTGCACCGGTCGGCGATCAGGGTCGTCCCGTGGGGCGTCGACACCGGCACGTTCACGCCCGAGGGGCCGGTGGCCAGGCGGAACGGCCGCCCGCGGCTGCTGGCCACGACTGACCTGAACGAGACCGAGGCGCTCCAGACGCTCCTGCAGGCGCTGACCCGGGTACCCGCCGCCGAGCTCATGGTCGTGGGCGGCCCGGCCCGCGCCGACCTGGCCAGCTGCGAGGAATACGCGTCGCTGGTCAGGTACGCCGGGACACTGGGCCTGTCGGACCGGGTCTTCTTCACCGGCGCGGTCGAGCACGCGGCGCTACCCGGCCTGCTGCGCTCGGCCGACCTGGTGGTCAGCACCTGCCAGTATGAGCCTTCCGGGGTGACCTCCCTGCAGGCCATGGCCTGCGGGACCCCGGTGCTCGCTCCCCCGGTGGGCGGTCACGTGGACGCGGTGGTCGACGGGACCACCGGCATCCTGATCCCCCCTGGCCGGCCCGCCCTGCTGGCCCAGCGGATCCGGCAGTTGCTCGCGCACCCGGTGCTGATGGAGGCGTACGGTGTCGCGGCGGCCGACCGGGCGAAGTCCCGTTACTCCTGGGATCGCATCGCCGACGAGACGATCGCGGTCTACGACCGGGCCACCGCCCAGGCCGCGTAGGCCCCCGAACGCGGCCGCGTAGGCCCCCCGAGCGCACGGGTCCGGAGCTCTCCCCCCCGGCTCCGGACCCGTGCAATTCGGCAACTGAAATACAAACCCCGCCCCGCCGAGCCGACTCTTCCCTCGGTCGGGCCGCCCAAGGCGGCCCGCCGCGGAGCGGCGCCCGGGCTCAGTTGCTCGGGGAGGGTATATGGCACGAGACCTTCGGGTTCACGCCGACATAATTGAGCGGACCCGCCAAGACCGTGACAATTATCGTTCCCGCGTCACTGCAGTTCGCCGAGGACGAACCGTAATAACCGCGCTGCCCAGCGGCAATCGCCCCGATGATCAGCCATATCACCACAAGGAGCAGTCCGAACCGCATATTCACCTCCGCACGACCGGCGGCTCCCGCGGCAGCGAAGAGCCGCGAACTTGGCTAGGCATTTCATCTACCCAGCACACGGCGGATACACGTGCGTGGCGGATCTACGGTCGGGATCGGCCGAGCTGACCGGCGCTGTTCAGCGGATACGTACGACCACCAGGCAGGCGTCGTCAGCGGTGTCGGACACCGCGCCGGCCAGGATGCGATCGGCTTGTGCCGTGGCTCGCGGGGCTGGCGCGGTCCCGGGCGTCCCCGGACTCTCCGAGGTCCCGCGGGCCAGCGTGGAGACGAACTCGCTGAGGACCTCCTCGATGGACTCGCCGCGCCGTTCGATCAGCCCGTCGGTGAACAGCAGCACCGTGTCGCCAGGCTGCAGCGATTCTGTCGCTTCCTCGTAGCTGGCGTCCGGATCCATGCCCAGCAGGATCCCGCCCGGCAGCGGCAGGTCCCATGCGCTGCTACCGCGCACCAGGACCGGCGGCAGGTGCCCGGCGCGGGCCCAGCGCAGGACCCGGGTGTCGGGGTTGTAGCGCCCGCAGACCACGGTCCCCACCACCCCGGAGGTGAGGTGGCACACCACGCCGTTGAGCAGGCGCAACAGCTCAGCCGGGCCCGCCCCGGTGATGGCCAGGCCGCGCAGCGAGTTGCGGGCCGCGACCATCCCGGTCACCGCGTCGATGCCGTGCCCGGCCACGTCGCCCACGACCAGCAGCACGTCCCTGTCCGGCAGCAGCAGCGTGTCGTACCAGTCGCCGCCCACCAGGTGACCCTCTCCGGCCGGCCGGTAGCGCACGGCGACATCGACGCCGACCGCCTCTACCGGTTGCTCGTCCGGTGGCATGATCGCCTTTTGCAGCCGCACCGCCAGCCGGTGCTCCTCCGCGACGCGCTGCTCGCTGTCGGCGAGCTGGTCGCGCGCCGCGGCGAGGGCAACCTGGGTGTGGTAGTGCGACGAGACATCCTGGAAGGCCCCGCGCAGGGCCACCACCGCGCCGGCCGCGTCGACGACCGGTTCGGCGAAGACGCGGATCTGGCGGATGCTCCTGTCCACGGGGTGCACGAAGCGGAAGGTGGCGGTCGCGGGCTCCCGGTGCTCGGGCAGGCGCTGGCGGAAGCGCTTGACCGCTGTCTTGTCGGCCGCCATCACGTAGCTGTGCAGGTCCGCCAGCGGGATCTCCGCTCCCGGGCGGGGCACCAGGCCGAACAGCTCGAAGGCCGAGTCGGTCCAGCGCACCGCCCCGGTGACC
Organism: uncultured Actinomycetes bacterium; assembly: GCA_963847965.1. Lineage (GTDB taxonomy): Bacteria > Actinomycetota > Actinomycetes > Streptosporangiales > Streptosporangiaceae > Palsa-504. Next base: position 15,307 of record CAWKCG010000038.1, on the reverse strand, counting down.
AGGCTCTCCTCCCAGCCGCCGAGCCGGCCGAGCCGCTGGGCGTAGTCGGTCAGCACGGCCAGCTGGCCCCCCGACAGGTCACGATGCCAACTGAAGATCACGCCGTCGAAGAACCTGGCCACGCGCAGGTCCGCCAGCGGGTCGGTGCCGTCGCCGTCCTGGCCCTCGCCCGCCGTCAGCCCGCCGCCCAGGGACTCGCTGAGCCGCCCGGGAACGTACTGGGCCACGCCGTCCGCCAGCACCTGCACGGCCGTGGCGAACAGCCCGTGGCCGACCACGCTCGCCGGGTAGGCCTCCAGCAGGGTGAGCCTGGTCAGGTCCGTCCCCGTCCGGTCGGCGGGGTCGCCGAAGCCGGGGCTGACGTGCTCGATGCCGAAGTCGGTCACGTACCCGCTGTCGTCCCTGATCGCCCGGGCCACGAGCACCGAGTCGGCCAGCCCGTCGAGCAGGCTGTAGACGGCCGCCTTGGGATGGGCGGCGGCCAGGTCACCGTGCGCGAGGCGGGCACGGATAACCCGGGCGCAGCCCGCGGCCAGAGCGGAAAGGTACTGGCGGACCTCATCGCCGAACGAGGCGAGCGGGCCGGGCCAGCTCGCCTCCATGACACCCACCAGTTCGCCGCTGCGCTCCCGCAGCGCGAGGACCGCCCGGGCGCCGTCCGCGCGGCCGGCCACCGGCGCGGTGTCCCCGTCCGGACGTCCGGCGTTCCACCACAGGTCTGGGGCGCCGCGGGCGACCCGCTGAGCCGGGCAGTCCAGCTGCGGCGGGATGTACTGCCAGCGGCCCGCCTCCCCGATGGACAGGCCAGCCTCGCCGAGCAGCGTGAGCGCGCCGTCCGCCTCGAGCAGCCACAGCACCACCGCGGCGCCGCCCAGCGGTACCAGCACCTGCCCGGCCAGGGTGCCGACCAGCTCGGCGCCGTCGGCCGCCAGCTCGGCCGCCGCCTCGACCAGCAGCGGGGGCCGACGCGGCCCGGCCTCGCCAGGACCAGGCGCGGCACCGTACGTACCCACGCCATCGGGCGCGCCGTCTGTCCCGGCCGCCTCCGGCGGATCCCCGCGCCTGGCCGCCTCGGCGGACGCACCGGTCGACAGGACCGCGGCGGCCATCTCGGCCAGTGGTATCCCGGTGGCCGCCGATAGCTCGGCGAGCTGGCCCGCGGCCTCGGCCGAGGACAGGCCGAGCCGCTCCATCAGCGCGCCGCGGGCCATCGAGACGACAGCTTGGTCCGCGGCCGCGGCGCGGATGCGGTCGAGCTCGCGCCGCTGGTGGTCGATGACCGCGCTGAGACGTGACACGTCGTCGCCGTCCGTCACAATCACCCGCTTCCCCTACGGGATGACGCTATGCCCAACAAAACACAAAAGGACGCATAAATGACCGTATAGCCTCGTAAAAGTCCGCTTGAGTTACGAGCCGCGCGATGGCCGGGGCCAGGCTTTTCTCGCATTGGCGCCGCTATCAAAGTCCATTCGGCCCATGATAATTACATACGGTCTACCATCGGTAGGGATCGCACGACGACGCCGAACGCACGTCGCGCTGCGTCGGCAGCAGACAGGGGGCGCCTGGTGACTGATACCGCCCAGTCGGGCCCGCGGCTTGACAAATCCGGGCTTGAGCAGCTGCTCGCGGGGCTGACCGCGGTACGAGGCGGCGACTTCAGCACCCGCCTGGCCAAGACCGGCGACCCGTTGATGGACGAGATCGCCACGGTCTTCAACGGGATGGCGGACCAGCTCGACCAGTTCACCTCTGAGGTGACCAGGGTGGCCCGCGAGGTCGGCACCGAAGGCAAGCTAGGCGGCCAGGCCTCCGTCCCCGGGGTGTCGGGCACGTGGAAGGACCTGACCGAGTCGGTCAACGCCATGGCAGGCAACCTGACCGCCCAGGTGCGCAACATCGCCCAGGTGGCGACCGCGGTGGCCAAGGGCGACCTGAGCCAGAAGATCGACGTGGACGCGCGCGGCGAGATCCTCGAGCTGAAATCCACGCTGAACACCATGGTCGACCAGCTGTCCTCCTTCGCCGACGAGGTGACCAGGGTGGCCCGCGAGGTCGGCACCGAGGGGCGCCTGGGCGGCCAGGCCGACGTCAAGGGCGTATCAGGCACGTGGAAGGCCCTGACCGAGTCGGTCAACGTCATGGCGGCCAACCTGACCGACCAGGTGCGCTCCATCGCCGAGGTGACCACGGCGGTGGCCAAGGGCGACCTGAGCCAGAAGATCCGGGTGGACGCGCGCGGCGAGATCCTGGAGCTTAAAGAGACCATCAACACGATGGTCGACCAGCTCTCCGCGTTCGCGGACGAGGTGACCAGGGTGGCCCGCGAGGTCGGCACCCTGGGCAACCTCGGCGGGCAGGCGGTCGTCCGCGGCGTGTCCGGCACGTGGAAGGACCTGACCGACAACGTCAACGTGATGGCGTCCAACCTGACCGCCCAGGTGCGCTCGATCGCCCAGGTGGCCACGGCGGTGGAGCGCGGCGACCTGAGCCAGCAAATCACGGTGGAGGCCATGGGCGAGGTGCAGGCGCTCACCCAGACCATCAACCGGATGGTCGGCACGCTGTCCGCGTTCGCCGACGAGGTGACCAGGGTCGCCCGCGAGGTGGGCACCGAGGGGCGCCTGGGCGGCCAGGCCGACGTCAAGGGCGTATCCGGCACCTGGAAGGACCTGACCGACAACGTCAACTCCATGGCGAACAACCTGACCAGCCAGGTCCGCAACATCGCCCAGGTCACCACCGCCGTCGCCCAGGGCGACCTGTCGAAGAAGATCGACGTGGACGCGCGCGGCGAGATCCTCGAGCTCAAGACCACCATCAACACCATGGTCGACCAGCTGTCATCGTTCGCGGCGGAGGTCACCAGGGTCGCCCGCGAGGTCGGCAGCCAGGGGCGCCTGGGCGGCCAGGCCGAGGTCGAGGGCGTCTCTGGCACCTGGAAGCGGCTGACGGAGAACGTGAACGAGCTGGCCGGGAACCTGACCCGCCAGGTCCGCGCGATCGCCGAGGTGACCAGCGCGGTGGCGGCGGGAGACCTGACCAGGTCCATCTCCGTCGAAGCCCAGGGCGAGGTCGCCGAGCTCAAGGACAACATCAACGCGATGGTCCAGTCGCTGCGCGAGACCATCCAGGCCAACCAGCAGCAGGACTGGCTGAAGACCAACCTGGCCGGCATCGCGGGGATGATGCAGGGCCACCGTGACCTCGCCGTCGTCGCCGAGCTGATCATGGACGAGCTCGCGCCGCTGGTCGGCGCCCAGCACGGTACCTTCTTCCTGGCCGAGCCGAGCGACGGCGACCCCCGGCTCCGCCTCATCGCCGGCTACGGGCTACGCGCCGACAAGGCCGAGCCCATCCAGTACCGGCTCGGCCAGTCGCTGATCGGCCAGGCGGCGCGGAGCAAGCGGTCTATCGTCGTCACGAACCTGCCCGAGGGCTACGTCACGATCTCCTCAGGGCTCGGCGAGGCGCCGCCCGCGAACCTAGCGGTGCTGCCCATCCTGTTCGAGGACCAGGTGATCGGGGTCATCGAGCTCGCCTCGTTCGCCTCGTTCAGCCAAGTGCAGACCGACTTCCTCGAGCAGCTGACCGAGACCCTCGGGGTCAACTTCAACACGATCATCGCGAACGCGCGCACCGACGCGCTGCTCGATGAGTCCCAGCGGCTCGCGTCCGAGCTGCAGGCGCGATCGGAAGAGCTCCAGGCCCAGCAGGTGGAATTGCAGCGGTCCAACGCCGAGCTGGAAGACAAGGCGGCGTTGCTGGCCGCGCAGAACCAGGACATCGAGACGAAGAACGCCGAGATCGAGCAGGCCAGGCAGGAGATCGAGGAGCGCGCCCGCCAGCTCGCGCTGGCGTCCAAGTACAAGTCGCAGTTCCTGGCCAACATGTCGCACGAGCTGCGCACGCCGCTGAACAGCCTGCTGATCCTGGCCCGGCTCCTGGCGCAGAACCCCGGACGGAACCTCACGGCCAAGCAGGTCGAGTACGCCAACGTCATCCACTCGGCCGGTTCGGACCTGCTGCAGCTCATCAACGACATCCTCGACTTGTCCAAGGTCGAGGCGGGGCGGATGGATATCCACGCGGAACGGTTCGCGCTCAGCACGCTGCTCGAGGACATCCAGGCCACGTTCCAGCCGCTCACCGCCGAGAAGGGGCTCGAATTCGCCGTCGAGGCGGACGCCAGCGCCGCGTCCGAGCTGCTCACCGACCGGCAGCGGCTGCGCCAGGTGCTCGGCAACCTGCTGTCGAACGCGGTCAAGTTCACCGAGAGCGGCCACGTGCTGCTCCGCGTCGGCCCCGACCTGAGGACCCCCAGGAACGGAAGGACCAGCCGGCCGGGATCTGGCCATGGCGACATGCTGGCGTTCTCCGTGGTCGACACCGGCATCGGCATCGCGCCGGAGAACCTCAGCACCATCTTCGGCGCGTTCCAGCAGGGCGACGGCACGCTCAGCCGCAGGTACGCCGGCACCGGGCTCGGGCTGTCCATCGCCCGCGAGGTCGGCGCCCTGCTCGGCGGCGAGATCACCGTGGAAAGCGAACTCGGCCAGGGCAGCACCTTCACGCTGTACCTGCCGTGCGAGCTGGCCGGCGCCACGGGCGACACGCCCGCGGCCGGCGACTTCGCCGGCGTCACGCAGAACGGCCACGGCCGGGGCGCGGCGGGTGAGGCGCCGCGACGGCAGCCGGGAGTGGCGGACGAGGGGGCACCGGGAGTGCGGCGCCTGCTGGTGCTCGAGGGCACGCGCGGCGGCCTGCTGACCCTGCTCGCGCACAGCGCGGTCTCGGATCTGGTCGGCATCCACGGGCGCGTCCAGGTGGACACCGCGGTCAGCCCCGAGCAGGGCGTCGAGGCGCTGCTCACCGAGCCGCACCAGTGCGTCGTGCTGGATCTCGGCCTTCAGGACGCCTCCGCGTTCGCCTTCCTCGACCTGCTCCAGGAAGAGCCTGGGCTGCGGGAAGTCCCGGTACTCGCCCACACCAGGGACAAGCTCGACAGCGCGCAGGCCAGGCTCGCGCGGCTGCGCTTCGGCTCCCAGCCGCTTGAGCTGCTGCCGTCCCTTGACGATCTGCGCGAGCGCATCACGCTGCACCTGTCCGCCGCCCAGCCCGAGCACGTGCCGGCGCTGATCAGCGAGCCGGCCGAGACCGGGACGCGCGTGCTGGCGGAGGAGGAGGGCCACGAGGCGCTGCGCGGCCGGCGGGTCCTGGTAATCGACGACGACACGCGCAATGTCTTCGCGATCACGAGCACGCTCGAGCTGGCCGGCATGACGGTGACCCAGGCCGCCGACGGGCGGAAGGGCATCGAGGCGCTGCTTACCGCGGACGACACCGACCTCATCCTGATGGACGTGATGATGCCGGAAATGGACGGGTACGCGACCATGAACAAGATCAGGCAGATGCCTGCCTTCGCTACCCTGCCCATCATCGCGGTGACCGCCAGGGCCATGCCGGGCGACAAGGAGAAGAGCATCGCGGCCGGCGCCAGCGACTACGTTACCAAGCCCGTCGACACCGGGGAGCTACTGGCCTGCATGGAGCGCTGGCTCACCCGGCGGTGACGGCGCCGCCGTCCGCCGCCTGCGCCGCCGGGCCCGCCTGCGGTCCTCGACCGTAGTCCCGCCCCAGATGCCGTAGATCTGGCTCTGGGCTAGCGCGAATTCCAGGCATTCCTGCCTGACCGCGCACCCCGCGCAGACCGCCTTGGCCCGCGCGATCTGCTTATCCGCCAGGCGGGTGCCCAGTACGGGAAAGAACAAGTCAGGGTCCGCAGACCGGCAGGCGCCCGCAAAGCGCCAGTTCGCGGCGCTCCAGGTCACAGTCATGGCCACCCGCTTCCCCCCGCATCGGTCCCCCACACCTGCTCACCGCGGGAAATTGACCGGTCAGCACTGGCCGGGAAGCGGAAACCGCCCCCGGCCTGCGCCTGACGACCGCCGGGAAGCCGCGAACTGGACACGATGTGACAAGCCTCACATGGTGCCACGTTTAACCTGCCAGAGCCGGGCACACCTAACCCGACCGAACCATCCCAGGATGCCGAGGAGAAACCTTGACCAGGGGAACCGCACTACGGCCGGCGCGAAACGCCAGCGACCCGGCCGCCCTCGAGGCTGGCGTTCGCCCCGGCTTCCGCGCGGAGCTGCAGGAACTTCCTGATGACGCGCTGCTGACCAAGGTCCGCACGCTGCCGAGGGACAGCGAGGTGCGCGCCGCGGCCTGCGAGATACTCGTGGACCGCTACGCCAGGCTGGTCCGCTCGTGCGTCCGGCAGTACCGGGGAAGCCCCGAGCCTGCCGAGGACCTGATGCAGGTCGGCTACGTCGGCCTGGTTAAGGCGATCAACAACTACGACCCCGAGTTCGGGGACAGCCTGGCGGCCTACGCGCAGCCCTGCGTCTACGGCGAGATCAAGCGTCACTTCCGCGACAAGCGGTGGCAGATCCACGTACGCCGGTCCGCCCAGGAACTGCTGCTGGACCTGCGCAAGGCCAGCGAGGAACTGACCCACCAGCTCGGCCGGACGCCCGCGGAAGAAGAACTCGCCAACAGGCTCGGGGTGAGCGACGACGACATGCGGGAGGCCAGGGAGGCCGACCTGGTCTTCAGCACGTACTCGCTGGACGCCCCGGTGTTCGACCGGGATGACCCGTCCCTGCTGGCCGACCTGCTCGGCGACGATGACCCGGGCGTCGCGCACGCGATCGACATGGAGGCCGTCAACGCGCACTGGGACGAACTGCCCGAACGCGAGCAGCGCATCCTGGTGATGCGCTTCTACGGCAACCTGACCCAGACGGAGATCGGCGGCCGGCTCGGCATCTCGCAGATGCACGTCTCCCGGCTCATGGCCCGGGCCCTGGCCCACCTCAGATCCAGGCTGCTCGACCAGGCCGAAGACCCAGACGCCCTCGAGCCAACCACGACGGCCTGACGGGCCTGGGTTCACACCATGGAAGGACCCTCATGAAAACCGGTATGGGACTGGTACTCGTCGGAATCGGGGCGATCTTCGCCTTCGCGGTGACGACGAATACCTCCGTCTTCAACCTCCACACGGCCGGCTGGGTGATCATGATCATCGGCGTGCTCGGGCTGGCGATCCCGCGGCGCGGCTACGGCTGGGTAGGCCGGCGCCTGTTCGTTCGCCAGGCGCGCTGGCGGCCAGGAAACCGGGTAGAAGAGGTGGTCACGTACCCCACCTATCCCAGCCGCAACCCGGCCAACACCCGCGTGCAGGCGGGCCTGCCGGCCCCGGCGCGCTCGGCAGCCCGGAGGCAGGCGCCCACGTGGCCACCACCACCCAGGACCTGTCCACCGAACCGCGGCCCGGCGAGACCGAGGTCATCGAGGACGTCTACGAGCAATGAGCAGCACGCCGCAGGCCGGTCCGGAAACGGCAGCGGCCCGTAACCGCGGTAGGAGCGGCCCGTGCGGCGGCAGGCCGATGTCTCCGCGCCCGTCCGACGGTGCCCATGACGTGCTCGGCGTCGCGGAGCGGCCCGGACAGAAGGCCGACCATCGGGTGATCTGGGCCAGCCGCTGATTCAGGTGCACGCCGTGGATCCCGGTCAACTTCTGTCGAGCCGCCGGATCGCGACCTCGCGCAGGAGCAACCGGACGGCCGCGGCGATAGGGATCGCCACCAGGGCGCCGACGATACCCAGCAGCACCCCGCCGATCAGGACGGCGACCAGGCTGAGGATCGCGGGTACCTGAACGGTGCGGCCTATGATCCGCGGGACGATGAGGTAATCCTCCGCCAGGCGGTAACCGACGTAGAACGCGAGGGTGGCGACCGCCACCGGCACGGACACGGTCAGGGCGACGAGGCTGACCACGAGACCGCCGACGCTCGACCCGATCACCGGGATCAGGTCAAGCAAGGCGACGAACATGGCCAGCAGGATGGGGTAGGGAATGCCGAACGCGAGAAGCCAGAAGTAGGTGCCCAGGCCGGCGATCACCGAGGTGATGCCGTTCCCCAGCACGTAGCCGCCGACCTTGGCCAGGATCTCGTCGCCGATGAGGATGGCCCTGGGCCGGCGCGAGTGCGGCACCAACTGGTACGCGAAGACCTTGATCTGCGGCAGGCCAGCCAGGAAGTAGATGCTGAGCACCAGGATGGCGACGATGGAGGAGGCCGTGGAAAGGACCAGTTCCCCCGCGCCCAGGACGCCTCCGATCCAGGATCGTCCCCCGCCGGTGATCAGCGCGGTGAGGCGCTGCTTGAGGTGGTACTTGACGTTGAGCCTGCCCAGCTGTGAATGACGGTCCTGCAGGCTGTGCAGGTAGTGCGGGATCTGGTGGGCCAGCGCGGTAGCCTCGGAGGCCAGCGGCGGGATGGCGGCCGCCAGAAACGCTCCCACCACCGCGAGGAAACCGCCGACGACGAGGAGAACGGCGGCCCAGCGAGGCATGCGGTGCCGCACCAGCCAGCCGACGACTGGATCCAGGCCGGCCGCGATGAACATCGCCAGGCCGATGATGATGAGCACCGATCTCGCCCGGATGACCAGCTCGACCAGCCCGTACGCTACCGCGACGCCGAACGCGGCGAGCAGGCCGATCATGAACGGGGACCGGCGATTGATGGGACGCCCGGGCGTGCCGAGGCCGCCGGTCTCCTCGGCCACGGCCGCAGCCTTCTCCAGGGCCTCGTGTATCCGGCCCTCCTGGCTGTCGCGGTCTACCTGTTCCTGGTCGTCCCCGGTGCGAACTTTCTCCTGCGCGTGGATCTCAGCCGCCTCGGGTCCCTTGGGCCCGGCGACGCCATCCGCACGGTCACGCGGTGCGGCCCGGGCGGCCTTTGCGGCCGTCACGCCGGCTGAGCCGGGTTCTCGGTGTCGGGGGCGGCACCGATGCCGTGGTCCCTCATGGCCCTGGCTGCCGCCCACACCGGGTCGGTGGCAGCCAGGCATACCGGCGCGTACGACATGATGTTCCGCATCTTCGTGGCCACGGTTCACCTCCTGTGATGATCGTGAGCCGCTACCCGATAGCGCCGCGGGCAAACGGCGCGCCTACCTTGGCTGAACCAGGGAACAAGACGGGCGGATCGGAGCATTTCGTGCTCCGCCGTAGTATCGGTGCAATCTGGGGGTCAGGGGCGCCGGGAGTTCGCGTGGCTCGGAGCCGCCCGCCGGTGCATCTGTGCCCGGCGGCACTTGTCAGGGATGATGGTTGACAGACATGTCACACGAACGGTGGCCGGTTGGCTTGCAGGCTGATCTCGCCGGCCTGGCGCGGCGGCGCGAGGCGCTGCGCCAGGCGACCGCGATGCCGGGCGCCGACGCGCGCGCGCTGCTCGACGCGGCGTTCGCCGAGCTGGATGCCGCCGTCGAGGTGCTGACGAAACTGGGCGAAGTCGGTCATCCGGAATCTGCTCCCGACACCCCGCCCGATTCGGTCACCGCGGAAAGAACCCTGCTCCGGGCCGTGTTCCAGCACGCGCCGACGCCGCTGTTCGTGCTCGAGCTTGACGGTACGGTGCGGCGCGCGAACGCCAGGGCCGGCGAGCTTATCGGCGCCGCGCCCGGGTACGCGACCGGCCGGGCGCTGACCGCGTTCGTCGACCTGCCGTCCCGGGCCGCCGTGGAGAGCCAGCTCGCCGCGGCCGCGCGGAAGGGAACCGCCACGGGCGTGGAATGCAGGCTGCTCGGACCGGACGGGCCGGTCGACGCGACGCTGACCGTTAACGTCCTCACCGTGCACGAGGGTCTGCGGCTCCTCGCGGTAACAGCCGCGGGCCCGGCCACCGCCAGGTCAGACTGGGCGAACCCGGCCTCTCCGGCGCCCCCTGCGGACGCGGAGGCCGGGACCGCCGGGAGCGTGGTCCGGGCCATGACGCGCCGCATGGACATGATCACCGCGGTGACCAGGCTGCTCCTTGATAACAGCACGTTCAGCGAGGCGGTCACGCTCCAGCGGTGCGCCAGGCTGCTCGCGGGCGACATCGCGACCTGGGTGATCGTCGACATCGAGCGGGCGGGCCTGCTCACCCGCCAGTTCGTGATCGGCCCGCGTGCCGAGGCGTCGGAGGAGCTGGCCAGGAAGGTACGCAGCGCCGACCCGCCCGCGGGTTCGGTGCCTGAGCACGTGCACTCCGTCGGCACACCGGTGCTGCTCGCTCACGCGGAGGACACCGGGATCCTCGGCAAAGCCCCGGATGGCACGCCGCTGCTGATCCTGATCGGCGCGACATCGCTGGTCAGCGTCCCGATCACGGACGGCGACGTCAGCTACGGTGCCCTCACCCTGGCCCGCGGGTCCGGCGAGGGACGCTTCGAGCTGGCCGACCTGGGCCTGGCCGAAGAACTCGGCCTGCATCTCGGCGTCGCCATCCGGGTCGACCGCATGTTCCGCCAGCGTTCGGCGGTGGCCGAGGCGTTGCAGGGAAGCCTGCTCCCGACCCGGCTGCCGAGTGTCCCCGGGCTCGAGCTGTCCTCGGCCTACGTGCCGGCCAGCGAGGGGCTGGAAGTCGGCGGTGACTTCTTCGACGTTTTCCAGGTCCCGGACGGCTGGGCCATCTCCATCGGAGACGTCTGCGGCAAGGGACAGGAAGCCGCGGCGATGACCGCGGCCGCGCGGCACGCGATCCGGGTCATCGCCCGCTGGAACCCGGACCCCGCGGACGTGCTGGCCAGGGTGAATGAGGTCATGCTGGCCGACGATTACGGGGAGCGCTTCGTCACCGCCAAGCTCGCCTACCTGCGGTGGGACGGCGCCCGCCTGCGCGTGCGGCTGGCCAGCGCCGGGCACCCGGGCCCGTTGCTTGTGCGCCCGGACGGGCGAGTCGACCTGCCGGGCGGCGGTGGCTTGCCGCTTGGCCTGTTTCCCGACGCGGAACCGGAAACTGACTCACTTGAGCTCAGCGAGGACGACCTGCTGTTCTTCTACACCGACGGGGTGACCGACGCGCGCAGCGGGGACCTGCGCTACTTCGGCGAAGGCCTGGGCGAGACGCTGGCCGGCCTGGCGGGCCGCTCCGCCGGGCATACCGCCCGGATGGTCCAGGACCTGGTTTGCCGCTTCTGCCAGGACGACCTGCGGGACGACATCACCATCCTGGCCGCGAAGGTGACGTCACCGCCCCGGCAGTGATGAGGCCCCGGGCTTGGTGAGGCCCCGGGCGGTCAGGCGGGCCGCGGCCCGCCGCTGCCCGCGCGGTCGTCGCCGTAGGCGGCCACGACCTGGACGGCCACCTCGGTGACCTTGACGTGGCGGCGCTGGGATTCCCGGCGCAGCCGGCGCAGCGCCTCGTCGGCGTCGCAGCCGAGCGCGTGCATGAGGACGCCCTTGGCCTGGTCAACCACCGAACGGGTCGCCACGGCGTCCTGGAGCTGGCTGGCCGTCCGCCGCGCCTGATGGTAGGCCGTGGCGTTGGCCAGCATCGCGCCGCCGAACGCGGCGAGCACGTCGGCCACGGGATTGGACTCCACGTCGAGCACGCCGGGGCGCATGCCGAACAGCGAAAGGACCAGGGTTCCGTCCGGCAGCTCGCGCACCAGATGGACGGAGCAGCGGATCCCGCGGCTCAGCGCGGCCTCCGCGTACTCGGGCCAGCGGCTCTCCTCCAGCGTGTCCGGGCAGCTGACCGCGATACCCGCGTCCGAGGCGGCCACGATCGGACCCCGCCCGGCCTTCAGCTGCAGCTCGGCGAGTTCGGCCAGGTCGGGATGGGTCGCCGCGTCGGTGACCACCTCCCCTTCGCGCCAGACGGCCGCGTGGGCTCCTGCGCAGGCCGGGACCTGCCACGCGGCGAGCTCGGCGAGCCGGTTCAGGGACCTGGCCTCTCCGCCGCTGGTGAGGCTCAGAAGTTCCGCTGCCTCGTGCCCCAGGTGCTCGATCGCCACGGGATCCTCCGTTCAGGCTCCATTCTTAACCCTCGCCGCGCTCGGAGCGACGGCGGTCATCTCCTTCACGGTCGCGGCCCGTCGACGCACAGCGCGCTCGCCAGGCCGTCGAGCGCGCGCTGCTGGCACGCAGGCAGGCTCATCCCGGCCTCCCGTCGCCGTCGAGAATCATGCAGCTCCTAGCTCTGTGAAGATCGCAGGACTTTCGCCTACCCCGGCGTTCTTGACGCAAACGGCCCAGGCGCTACCCTCCGGCGTCACCTGGCGGCAGATCGGGCCTGCCTGCGGCCCGGATCCTGTCCGTTATCCGGTTCCCGGCCCGCCGTGGCCAGGGCAGACGGCAACTGGGGAGCTCTTGGTGGTGTGAGGCCCCCGCGACCGGGTAGCTGGACCCGCCGTGCTTAGCGGAACAACGAAAAGAAAGGCACAAGCATGGGGCTCATCCTGCTCGTTCTTCTCCTCGCCCTCATTCTCGGCGGGCTCGGCTTCGCCGTCCACATCCTGTGGTGGATCGCGCTGATCGTCCTGGTGGTCTGGCTGCTCGGCTTCCTCATCCGGGTGGGCGAGGGCGCAGGGCGGGGCCGCTGGTACCGCTGGTTACCCGGAGGGATGGCGCGACCGGTTAGCCAGAGGGGATGGCGCGACCGGTTCGCTGGTCAGCAGAGGCCGGACGCGCTCGCCCCGGACGGCCACGACGCCTGCGCGTCACGCGCCCAGACGGTGAAGTGCGCGGTCGTGGCCGGCCCGGTCCGCCCGGCCGACGCGGGACACGACGAGAGGCTCGCGCTGGACGCCGATCGCCGCGCCGTCCTGGCCGATGCCCCGCACGAGGACTGACTCCCCTTGGGCACGGTGACGGCTGCGGGCATGCCGACCGCGCACGTGCTCGCGTGCGTCGGGGTACCGAGCAGGACGCCGGTGATGACCAGCGCGAACATCACGGGGACCAGCACGAGCGCAGCCACGGTCGGGCCGGGCCGCAGCCACCACCGGCGCCCTTGCCGGCCGACCAGCGACTCCGCGCCTACCGGCTCGCCGGCGCTGAGCCTGGTGAAGATCGCGAACATGGCGGCCAAGTGGGGCTCGCTTGCCTTGAGCGCACCCTCCATGCGGTCGAGTACGCGCTGCTGGCAGGCGGGCAAGCCCATGCCGGACCTCCCATCCTCATCTGGGGATTCCCGATGGCCATCCCCCCGCATTCGAGGATATGAAACGCCATCGGGTCGCGTATGAGGAATTATCGCCTACGCGGAACTTCATGTCGTAAACGGGGCGGTACCAGCGCTACGGCGGCCTCAGCCGCGGCCGAGCAGACGGTCAAGCGCGCGCCCGACCTCGTCGGCCAGGGTGGAATCGGCCGCTTGGTCCCCCCGGCCCGCAGCGCCCGTCCCGGCCGCGCCCACCGGGACGAGGGTTGCGTCCGGCTCCCGCACCAGGCCGCAGTCGAGGCACTCGACCTGGCCGAGCCTGCGGATCAGGTGAACGCTGCGGCACCGGCCGCAGCGTTCCAGGTCAGCCGTCCAGTCCGGGGCTTCCTGGCACGCCGGGCACACGAGCACCAGCTGGTCGCGTGCCACCCCGCGGCGCCAGGGACTCTTACCGTGCTCCGGGTCGCTCTGCCGTACACCGCAGCGGTAACAGGGCACTGTGCCTCACGCTCACGGGTCCCAGGCCTCCCCTGCCAACCTGGCGCTAGCCGAGCGCGGCGAGCGCCTTAGAGTACTCGGCCAGATCGCGCGCCTGCGGGATCGGGTTAACCACCTTCCACCGCACGACGCCTTCCCTGTCGATGACGAACGTCCCCCGGGTCGCGATGCCGCGCTCGGAGTCGAACACACCGTACAGCTTCGCCACTTCCCCGTGCGGCCAGAAGTCAGAGAGCAGCTCGAAGCCGAAGTGCTCGGCGTCGGCCCAGGCGCGGTGGGTGAACGTGGAATCCACCGAGACCGTGAGCATCTCCACGTCGTCCCTGTTCACCTCGGGGAAGTCATCGCGGATCGCGCACAGCTCGCTGGTGCATACGCCGCTGAACGCCAGCGGGTAGAAGACGAGCACGACGTTCTTGGCCCCGCGGAAGCCGGACAGCCGCACGGGAGTGCCGTGCTGGTCGCGCAACTCGAAATCGGGCGCCTGATCGCCTACCTCTACCGCCATGCCAGTGTCCTCTCGCCGGATCGGGGCCAAGGGGTGATAGGGGGACGGGCAGTCCCCCTATGCGAGAGGCAAGTGGGGACCTGCCCGCCGCGATCTTCAGTCTGCCATGTCGGCGCGTGGGTGGAACCACCGCCGTTCGGGATAAAGATAACGAACTAACGGACGGTAGTGCGCGGTGCTTTACCGGCGCGCCTTCGGCGCAACCAGGCGCGTGCCCGACCAGTCGCGCGCCGCGCTCACGCTGGAGGTCTGGGACAGGCCGGCGGTCGGCGCCGCCTCGCCGATATCGCTCGGCTCGACATGGCCTGACCTGCCCGCCTTGGGCGTGAGCAGCCAGATGTACCCCCCGTCGGCGAGCGGCGTAAGGGCGTCCACCAGCGCGTCCACGAGGTCCCCATCCCCGTCCCGCCACCACAGCAGCACCACGTCGACCACGTTGTCGTAGTCCTCGTCGACTAGCTCTACGCCGTCTACCTGGGTGATCGCGCCGCGCAGCTGCTCGTCGCAATCATCGTCGTAGCCGATCTCCTGCACCACCTGGCCCGGCTTGATACCGAGCCGCTCGGCCTGGCCGCGTTCATCCTGCGCCTGGCCCGCGGTCGCGCTCACTGACGTCCTCCTTGGATCCCTCCCCGCGTCATCGCGCGCGCTTCGCCAGGCTCTCCCGGCCCGGCTCAGCTGAAGGCGATGACCGCGTCGCACTCTTGTTGGGACAGTTCACACTGGGTCGGCCCGGCGCGCAAGTGGCAACCGGCTCAGCCCGGTAAACCGCCGCCATAAATTGACCTGCCCGCCCCGGCTACCGGTTACGCAGAGCATTCATCATCACGTAGAGTAATGGAAGAATCCGCTCCCCGCGAACCGCCCTCGTTCGCGGGTCCCCTGGGGGAGGCGGGCAGCGCGGATTTGAGGGCCTTACGCGCCGGCGGAGGTCCCGGGAATCCGCTCTACGCGAAACCCCCACCGCCGCGGGACCCCGGGCGGTACGCGGGGGGCAGAGCCCCCCGCGGGGTCGGTTACCGTCGAGTAGAGATGCGCTCAAGGCCCGTTCGTACGACGATTGGTCTGGACAACAACGAGCGCTCTGCCCACCAGCGGCCGAACAGCCGCCCGATCTGAAGCGGAAGGCGAGGCTACCCCGTGGCTTCCGGACGTCAGCGATTCTCCATCATCAGCGACGGGCTACCGAGCCAGCTGCCCGACATCGATCCGGACGAAACACGCGAATGGGTCGAATCGTTCGACTCTGTGGTGCGGACCAGGGGCCGGGCCCGGGCCCG
>CAWKCG010000037.1:0-14803 GCA_963847965.1 uncultured Actinomycetes bacterium | reverse complement strand
TGGGCCGGGTCGATCAGCACCCGCGACGGATCGACCCCAGCCGCCACGGCGCCCTCGGCCAGCGAAACCACCTGGTCCAGGACATCGGCCGTGACGTCTTGGTAGGCCACCCGGAAGGGCCTGGTCCGCGGGGCCTGCCCGCCGGTGTGCGCGCAGACCAGGCTTGCCCCGGATCCGGCGGCCACCTCGGCGAGCCGGCTGTCCCACCCGCCCCAGCTGTCGTTGATCAGGTCGGCCCCGGCGGCGCACGCCTGGATTGCCACCTCATGGCGCCAGGTGTCCACGCTGATCACCGTGTCCGGATACGCGCCGCGGACGGCGGCGATGAACGGTACGACACGCCGGATCTCCTCCGCCACATCGACGACCTCGCCGGGATGGGCCGGGACGCCGCCGACGTCGATGATGTCGGCTCCCTGCGCCACCGCGGCGTGCACGCGCTCCATTGCGGCCTGCTCATCCCACGTGACGCCGGGCTGGAAGAACGAGTCCGGAGTCCGGTTCACGATTGCCATTACGAGCAGATGCTCAGGCGGGAAGGTATGAGGGCCTAGGCGCAGGAGGCCTGGCGCACGCGGCCTGGTTCCTTCGGCGCCCGCGCTCACCGGGCCTTACCGGCGCCTTCTGCCCGCTCGACGGCCAGGGAGCGCACCGGGGGGCGCTCGTGGGTAGGGACCGGCCGCGAGCGGTGCCGCAGGCGGGCCCCGG
This sequence comes from uncultured Actinomycetes bacterium, assembly GCA_963847965.1. Lineage (GTDB taxonomy): Bacteria > Actinomycetota > Actinomycetes > Streptosporangiales > Streptosporangiaceae > Palsa-504. Next base: position 14,095 of record CAWKCG010000037.1, on the reverse strand, counting down.
CCGGGACGAACTGCTGCAGCCGGGCCTCGTCGGCCTGGGCGGCCCGGCCGCCGCGGCGGCGTTCGGCCACCAGCAGCAGCTCGGCGGCCATCACAGCCAGGTCGGCGCAGGGTTGGTGGCGGTGCCCGCGCCGGCCGAGATCCACCTGCGCCACCGCCTCCAGCCCGCAGCGTGCCGCGGTATCGAGGAGCACCGCCAGCTCGACGCCGTATCCCACCGGGATCGGCAGCGATTCCATGAGGTCCCGGCGCGCGGCCCATTCGCCGGCCAGCGGCTGGATTACGCCCGCCAGCTCCGGCCACCACAGGCTCAGCAGGGGACGCGCTACCAGCTCCGTAACCCGGCCCCCGTCTGCCGATGGCGTCCCGCCGGCGCTGGCCAGCGCTCGCTGGTAAAAGCCCTTGACCAGGCGCACCTGGGGCTCGGCCAGCAGCGGCCCCAGCAGCCCGGTGACAAAATGCGGCCCCCACTCCGTCAGGTCCGCATCGACAAACACCAGCAGGTCTCCCCCGGTCACCAGCAGCGATTTCCACAGCGCCTCCCCCTTCCCTGTGCAGGTCCCCAGGTCGGGCGCCACCTGCCCAGTCCGGTGCACGACCGCGCCGGACCGCGCCGCCACCTCGGCCGTAGCGTCAGCCGAATCCGAATCCATCACGACTAGCTCGTCGATGAGCGGGACCTCCACCATCAGCGCCTGCCGGAGAGCGCTGACCACGCCTGCGACCGTGCGCTCCTCGTTGCGGGCGGGGATCACCACGCTGACCGACGCGCCCAGCTGCGCCTTGCGCGCCAGCAGCCAGGCGACGGAGAAGTCCTGCCAGCGTGCCGTCCGCCTGGCGAACCACGCCGCCGCCCGGGAATCCATCCCGCCGAAGCTAGCGAGCGTCGCGCGGGTCACCAGGGATGACACTCGTGGTGAACCGGAACGGCGCACCGAACGTGGTGTCGGGATCGGCGATCAAGGTGGTGGCGTCGCGATCGAGGATCCGGACCCCCTTGGCGGTCAGATGCTGCTCCGCCCGGTCCAGGTCAGCGACACCGAACGCGACCGAGTGCATGATGTCGCCGTTCTTCTGCAGTTCCCGTCCGGCCAGGCTGCCGGCCTTGAGCGGCTGCGCCAGCTCCACGATGGTGTGGTCGCCCACGGCCACGTACGCGTTCTTGGTCATGGTCAGCGACGAGCTGTCCTCCAGCAGGACCTTGCCGCCCAGGGCGTCGGAGTAGACGCTCTTGCCCTTGTCGAGGTCGCTGACCACGATCGTGATGTAGGCCAGCCTGCGAAGTCCGAGCGGGTGCTCACGCTCCCACTGGCCGGAGTCGTATCCGGGCCGGAAGCGCGGATCCGCGACCGCGTCCCGCGGGCCTTGCATCAGTTCCAGCGCTCCGCAGGAGTCTTTGGGATGGGTGAAGAGCGCCTCGTCGGGGCTGGGCTCCCGCACTGAGTCGCTGCCGCCGCCGTTGAAGAAGAACCGTATGTTCCGGTCCTTGAGGTCGCGGTACAGGGCCAGGGTGTCATCGACATACCAGGCGATCGAGTGCCAGTGGCGGCCGAATTTGTTGTAGAAGCGACCGACGGGCATCTTGTCCCAGCCGTCGATGAACATCGACGGTGACATCGGCTCGAAGGTGACATCGGCCACGGTGATCAGGGACGCGTCCCGCAGCTCGACGCTCCAGGTCGGGAAGGCGCTGCCGGTGCGGCTGCTGCGACTGTTCTTGGTGAACTCGACCGCTCCGAAGACCTCTGCGTACCAGTCGTTAAGCGGCCAGAAATCGTCGGACATGTGGATCAGGTGGAAAATGGGACCGATCTTGAACGTCACGGGTCTGGCTCCTTTCGCCGGCCTGCCGGGCCTTACCGCATCTTCCATTCGGGCTTGCGCTTCTCGGCGAAGGCCTTGGGACCCTCGAGCGCGTCCTCGGTCCGCCCGAGCATGTATGCGAACATCTCCGCGAACTTCCAGTGGTGATCCACCGTCATGTCGCGGCCGTCCTTGACGATGCGCTTGAGGAACTGCACGGCCAGCGGCGAGTTCTCGAGGATCTTGTCGGCCATCTCGTCCGCGGCGGCCTCAAGCGCGGCCCGGTCGTCGTAGATCCCCTGGATCAGGCCGATCTGGTAGGCGCGCTCGGCATCGACTGGATCGCCGACCAGCTCGATGCGCATCGCCTCGCCCAGCGGAATCATCCGCGACAGGTGCACGAACGCCGGCCCGGAGAGCAGGTTGCGCTTCGGCTCCGGCATGGCGAAGCTCGATTGCCTGGTGGCCAGGCGGATGTCGCAGTACAGCGCGATCTCCATGCCGCCTGCCATGCAGTACCCGTCGATGGCGGCGATGACCGGCTTGGTGCACATGTTGACGTCGTTGAAGCCCGGCATGAAGCCGCCCCTGGCCACCTCTGGACGCGCTGTCATGGACCGGCGCGGCGCGGCCTGCCCGCCGTCGCCGTCCTGCTCGGCTTCCATCCGAGAGGCCATCTCCTTCAGATCGGCGCCCGCCGAGAATGCCCGGCCGCCGGCACCGCTGAGGATCACGACGAACACGTTCTCGTCCCGGTCGGCCTCGCCGAACGCCTCCCGCAGCGCGCCCATGAGCTCACGGCTCAGCGCGTTCATCCGCTGGGGACGATTCATCGTGATGTAGGCCTTGCGGTCCCGGACCTCGTAGATCAGCACATCCGTGGTCTGCACTGCTGCCTCCCTGCAACATTTGCTACAAAGTTTGTAGCATCTGTTGCATGGGCGCGCAAGACGTAGTCCAGTACGGTGGAGGCCACGCGGCCCGATGAGGAGTCGGAGAGTTCTGTTGAGCACTAACCCAGAGGGCAGTCGGGAGGCCGATTCGGCGGTAAACGGGACGATCCGGACGATTCTGGAGGCGGGCTCGCTCTGCCTGGCCCGGCTCGGCCAGGACAGGACCAGCATTCAGGTCATCGCCGACGCTGCCGGGCTCAACAGGACCACGGTCTACCGGCACTTCAGCGACCGGAGTCAGCTGCTGCGGGCGATCAACGAGTACGAGCGCGACAAGCAGCGCGCCACGCTCTCCGAACGCATTCCCGACGATGCCAGCCTCGAGGACGCGCTGGCCAGCATCGCCGAGGTGCTCGCCGCCACCGCGCTCGCCTTCAACATTCCAGAGCACCTGCGCCGCCGCGACCGCGGCCTGGCCCAGTACTACGGGCTGTCCGGCCACGACCGCCATGAGTGGATCAGCGATCTGGTCCGCCCTTACGTCGCCCGCGCGCGCCACGCCGGAGAGCTGAACCAGAGCGTTACCGAAGGCCAGGCGGTCGAGTGGGCCGCACTGGTCCTGATGCTCATCGAAACGCTGCCCGGCTCCCTCAGCCTGGACATCACGGATCCGCGCGCCGTCGGCCGCACCTTCGCGCGCCGGATCTGTCAGGGAATAGCCGCGTCGTGACGTGTCAGGTCCCGTACCGTTCGGTCATTAGCTCGATCAGCACACCGTGCGTGGTGGCCGGATGGACGAACGTCTGGCCCGAATCCGCGTCTGTCAGCAGCCTCGCCCCGTTCCGCCGCAGGCCCTCGAGGGTCCGCGTCCAGTCATCGACGATCAGTCCCAGGGCGTAGACGCCCTCACCACGCCGATCCAGGAATCGCGTGAGCGCTCCTGCGTCGGTGCCCGCGGCGGTCAGTCCGAACCAGGCGGCTCCGACCGGGACGTGATGAAAGTGCTCGCGGCCGCCCATTGAATGCGGGGGCCAGCTGCCAAAGGCCGTCGCCCAGGTCTGCCGGGCCGCGTCGTCATCCTCGACCGCCACCACTATGTGGTTGATCCGCCGGTAGGGACCCGGAGGGCTCCGCCGGGCGCCGCCGTCCGCCTGCCTCAGCTCAAGCGTGACGCCGTTCAGGTCCCTGGCGGGAAGGACCACGGCGCCGCCGGTTGCCCGCTCGACCGGAAACCCGGCGGACGCAATGCGCTGGGCGGCCCGCTCGGTGTCATCGACGGTAACCGCGACCGCGATGACTCCGGATGGCTGGCCCGTGGCTGCCGGGGACATCTCTATGCTCGCGTCGTCCAACGGGAAGGTCGCCGCGCCGGCTGACATGATGCTCGGCTGCCAGCCGAGCTGGTCGCGCCAGCCGGATACCGCGGCTCCGATGTCGTTGACGCCTATCCGGATCGCGTCAAAGCGCCGGAACGTTACCCTCGTCTCGCTCATCGCATCCCTGGTTACTTCAGCAGGCCCCGGACGTCCTCCACCTGGAAGCCAAGCAGCCTGAAGAAGGACCCGTTTCTGCGGATGAAGGTCGGGTCGGCCTTTTCGCACTCCGCGCAGACCGCGTAGAGCTGCGTGCCGTCCACCCGCATCGCGTCAACCGCTCGCCGTCCGGAGGAACAGACGGTACAGGCGACCGGGCCCGGCGTGATCAGCTGATCCACGGCTAGCCCCCGAGAGACGGCGGGCAGACCGTGGCGACCGCATCGGGGTCGAAGCCGAACATTTCGATGGCGGTACCGCCGACCACGGCCCGCGCCTCGGCTTCTGAGAGGCCGTCGCATACCTCGCGGACGACCTTGCGCGAGTGCGGGTAGGTGCCTTCGCCGTGCGGGTAGTCAGATCCCCACATGACCGGCCCAGCCCCGGTGAGGGGGATGTTATTCACCCCGGTGAAGTCCTTCTGGAACGTGCCGTGGACCTGGCGCTTGATGTAGAAGCTGGGCTTCTCCTTCAAGATCGGCTTGACCCAGCCGGGATTCAGCTGGAACGCGTCGTAGTACCAGTCGAGCGTGTCCATCGCCCAGGAAATCCAGCCGGCGTTCGTCTCCACCATGACGAACTGCAGGCCAGGATGGTTTTCCAGCACGCCGGACATGGCCAGCAGCCCCGCTGTCCTGGGCGCCATGGACTGGGTCGCGAGCAGGTTCGCGACCGCCGCCCCGGGACCCCGGTAAAAGAGCATGTCATGGCCCGTCCCCTGGTGCATGACGACGGGCATGCCCTCTTCCTCGATCGCGGCCCACAGCGGGTCCCAGTAGCGATGGTTGTATTCGTGCGGCATGCCCCGCAGCGGGAGCATCGGCGCCCCGAGCCCAAGTGTCTTGATGCGGCGCAGTTCGGCGAGCGCATCGTCTATCGACCAGGTCGGGATGATCCCCGCGCAGCGGTGCCTGGACGACTTCGACTCGATGGTGTCGCTGATCCAGTCGTTGTAGACCTCGCAGCAGGCGCGGCCCAGCTGCGCGTCCTCCAGGTCCCATACGTACAGGCCGATGGTCGGGAAGACGCATTCGCCGGCGATGCCGTCGTCGTGCATGATCTTGTACCGGTAGTTGAGGTCGTTGGCCTGGTTGCGCGCCTGTTCCTCTTGCAGATCCTTCTGCGCCTGGGTCGGGGTCGTCTGCTCGTGCTTCCACATCGTCCACGACCCGTCGTTGTCGGGCACCAGGCGCGCCGGGGCCTGCTCGCGCATCGAGGCAGGCAGGCCGTCCCACCAGAGCTTCCGGGGCTCGTTAACATGCGAATCCGCCGAAACCAGCGGGAATGTCGAGGCGTCCACGGCGGTGTCCTCCCGTGCGAATTATGTCGATAGTTATAAAAGCCTCATTGAACCGCAAAGTACGCTGCCGCCAGCGGGGTGTCAATATCTTGAGCGGGCAAACGGGCAGTCTGAGCTCAGAACCCGACTGGCCAGGTGCGCAGGATCCGGCCCGGCCGGCTTACCGGGGAAGGGCCAAGGACGGCGCGCAGGTGGGTGGCCAGGGCGTGGCGGGTGTCGGCCGGGCTGACCACGCCGTCGGCGGCCCAGTGGTGCTCGTCGGCGTCCGATGATCCGCTCTGGTCGAAGCCTGCGCGGGCGCCCGGCCAGGCGATCACCAGGTCGGTGGCGATGCGGGCCGGGCCGGTGACGAGCAGGCCGACGCCGCGGGCCTGCCCGGTGATCACCCAGCACTTGGGTACCTCGGCCAGCTGGACCGCCTGGGCGAGCATCATCGCCCGGGAGATGACCGGCCCCTGTTCGGCCCGCGGTCCCGGCGAGTCCACGGCGAACACGAGCGGCAGCCCGAACGCGTCGCAGGTGCAGATCAGCCGGGTGGCCTTGAGGCAGGCGTCGGCCGAGTAGTAGCCGTCGTCGACGGACGGGTCGCTGGCCAGGACGCCGACCGGGATGCCGTCCAGCCGGGCCAGCCCGGTGACCAGGCTCGGCGCGAAGTCCTGCCGCAGCTCGAAGAACGAGCCGCCATCGCACAGGCCGTCGATCAGCTCCCTGGCCGTGTGTTGCTGGCCGCCGTCGAGCCTTCGGCCGGCCTCGGATCCCGGGCCGGTGACCGGCAGCGGCTCCCCCGCCGCCGACGGCAGGAAGGACAGGAACCCGCGGATCGCGGCGTACACCTCATCAAGGGTCTCGGCGATCGTGTCGGCCTGCCCGTTGCGCCGGTGCACGTCGGTGCCGCCGAGCTCCTCCATCGTGACCCGCTCGCTGGTGCCGATGGCCAGCACCCGCGGGCCGGTCAGGGCCATGCAGGCGCCCTTGAGCTGCACCACGTAGTCCGACATGCCGGTGAAGAAGCTGGAGTCCCCGAACGAGTGGTGGACGATGGCCGACACCACAGGCACGTCGCGGCTCCTGCTGGCCATCTCGGCCAGCATGGGCCCGCCGCTCATCCCCCAGACGGTGTCGAGGACCCCGAGGTTCCGCCGTCCTCCCCGGGCAAGGCCGCCGGTGCCGGAGGAAATGGCGACGTACGGGTGGCGGCGGTTGAGCGCCCGCATGACGATATGCCCGGACAGGCCGACGGTGACGGGCCGCCCCCCGATCGTGGCCTCGCCGCCATCGCCCTCGCTGACCTGATCCATCCCCTCGCTGAAATGCTGCGCGGGGACGAAGGAGTCCGGGTCAACGAGGCGCTCGATATGCTCGCGGAGCGTCGGGCGGGCGGGCCTGGCTGTGCTGGCTGGCGTGGCCGTGCTGGCTGGCGTGGCCGTGCTGGCTGGCGTGGCCGTGCTGGCTGGCGTGGCCGTGCTGGCTGGCGTGGCCGTGCTGGCTGGCTGTGGCGCGGCGGAGGGCTGGCTCATGTGGTCTCCCGGCGTTCAGTACCAGCGAGGCCAGCTGGCCAGCGGGCTCGGGGCGGTCCGCGGCGGGCGCGAGGCCAGCGACACGCGCAGGTAGCCTGCCACCACGCTCCGGGTCTCGCCCGGCTCGATGATCTCGTCGATGGTCAGGTTGGTGGCCACGCCGTAGGGCTCGAAGCCGACCCCGAGCTCGGCGGCCTTGGCGGCGAGGAACGCCGCGCGTTCCTCCTCGGGCAGCTGCTTGATCTGCGGCTCGAACAGCACGTTGGCCGCCACAGGCGGGTCCATGAACCCGATCTCGGCCCCGGGCCAGGCCAGCGAGAGGTCGACCGCCCGGTTCCCGTCCAGGATCACGAAGGCCAGGCCGAAGGCCTTGCGGATGACCACGCTGACCGCGGGCACGGTGATCAGCGACAGGGCCTGGAGCAAGGTCATGACCCGGACGATGGCCCGGTCGCGTTCGGCCTGCGCGCTGACGAGGAAGCCGGGCGTGTCCTGCAGCACGAGCAGCGGGATCCCGAACGCGTCGCACATGCAGACGAAGCTGACCGCCTTGAGGCAGCATTCGGGGGTCAGGCCGCCGGCCATCCGCATCGGCGCGTTGGCGAGGACGCCCACCGGGATGCCCGCCAGCCGCCCGAATCCGGTGACGACATTGCGGGCGTAGGACGGCTTGAGCTCGAAGAAGCTGCCGTCGTCGCAGATCCGGCGGATAACGGCCTTCATGTCGTAGGCCCGGCTGCGGCGGGCGGGGACGAGCTGGGCGATCGTGTCGTCGTATCCCAGCGGGACGTCGGCGTCGGTGACGGGAAGCGGGCCGCCGGCGTAGGACGGGAGGTATGACAGGAACCGCCGGGTGACCGCGTACGCCTCGTCGGGTGAGCCAACGACCGCGTCGACCTCGCCGCTGGCTACCGTTACCGGCAGCGTGCCCGGGCCGACCGAGCCGTTCGCGGCGGGCGCGGCGTCCGCTTCGCCCGCTGTGGCCGTGGTGGGGCGGGCCAGGGACAGCCGGGTGCCCTCCAGCTGGACCAGGAAGTCGCACAGCCCGGCGGAGAACGACGAGGCGCCGGACGTGTCGCCCAGCACCATCGAGACCACGGGGATCGCCCGCTGACGCTCGAGCAGGTACGGGAACGCGGGCTCGGCCCCGAACGTCCTGGCGCTCGCGGTGCCGGTCTTCCCCGGCCGGGCTCCCAGGCCGGGGACGGCGTTGCCCTGCAGGATCTCGATGTAGGGACGGCGCTGCTGCAGGGCCATCTGGTACAGCCTGGCGGCCTTGCCTGTGCTCCGCCGGGTCGGCGCCGCCACGCTGTCGTCGTCCACTGCCACGGTGACCGGCCGGCCGTCGAGGGTCGCGTGCCCGCCGATAATTCCGCCGCTGTACGGGCCCGGGGTAGGTGCCGTCACCTTCTCTACGAACGTGGCGAAGGTCCCTATTTCACCGAACGAGCCGTGGTCTACGAACTCGGCGATATGCTCACGGGCCGTGCGGCGGCCGGCTCCATGGATCGCCGCCAGCGCCTCCGGACCGCCCATCTGGGTGGTGACATGCTCCCTCAGCCCGCGAAGCCGTTCGACCGTCCTGATCTCTTCCGAAACCTCTGCTTGGCCGGTGCCGTCGGTGAGCGGTGTCGTCATGTGCTCTCTCCTGAGGGCGGCGTCCCGCTTGCGGGGCGAGCGTGCGCGCGCAGCGTCGGTCGAGATGGGCAGGTAAACGGCACACTAGTTCGGGACTTCCATACGTGTCAATACTTGCACATTTATCTATCTTTATGCAACCATCGACTAGAGCTGGGATGCCGCGCAGCGGGCCGGATTCACGCCGACAGGAAAATGGCATCAGATGATCGACTACGAAGTGATCGACGGCATCGCCTACATCACGCTGAACCGGCCCGAGAAGCTCAACGCCTTCACCAACAGCGGCCTGGTTGAGTACGTGGCCGCCCTGGACCGGCTGGACCGGGACGACGACGCGCAGGTCGGCATCGTGACCGGGGCGGGCCGGGCCTTCTCCAGCGGATCGGATATCAACCAGCGGCTGCTTGCCATCGCCGACGAGGGAGTCGACAGCCGGACCCTGCCGAGCGAGACGCAGGCGGTGCTGCGCTGCGAGAACTACAAGCCGCTGATCGCCGCGGTGCACGGGTACGCGATCGGCCATGCGCTGGGCACCGCTCTGCTCTGCGAGCTCGTGGTCGCCGCCGAGGACTCGCGGTTCCAGGTGACCGAGACGACCTATGGCGTGCCCACGGCCAGCTTCTGGGCCCATATCGCGAACGCCACCGGTGCGGCGTTCGCCAGCGACGTGGTGCTGACCGGCCGGTTCTTCACGGCCGAGGAGGCGTTCCGTGCGGGCCTGATCACCAAGGTCGCGGCCAGCGGCCGCCATCTCGACGAGGCCACGGCGCTGGCCCGGCAGATAATGGCGCACCCGCAGGCGGCGCTGCGGGAGACGGTCAGGTACCGGCGGAGCGTGCTGGCCGAGCGCCTGCAGAATGCCACTATCGTGGCTGGAAACTTCAAGTGGAACATGACCGACGGATTCAAGGACGCCATCCGGGCCAAGGCAGGCAGGTAGCCGCGGGGCGCCCTCCATGCCGAGGTGAGCGGGGCGTTATGGGGACGAGTTCGGCCGCGGACGACAGGGCCGCCATCGCGGCCAGGGTGGCCGGGTTCGAGCGTGTCCCGATCTCGCGGCCCGGGCTGCGGCCCGCGTCGGTGGCGGTCTGCGTGCTGCTGCAGGACGATGTGCCCTGCCTGCTTATCACCAGGCGGGCGGCGGGCCTGCGCAGGCACGCCGGGCAGTGGGCGCTGCCCGGGGGCAGCCGCGAACCCGGCGAATCCGTCGAGGACGCGGCGCTGCGGGAACTGCGCGAGGAAACCGGCGTAGAGGTCGAGGCGGGCGATGTCCTCGGCGTCCTGGACGACTACGCGACGCGATCCGGCTTCCTCATCACGCCCGTTGTGGTGTGGGGCGGACCGGTGGGCACGCTTACGAAGCAGGCGTCGGAGGTGGCGCGTATCCACGTGATCCCGCTGGCCGACTTCGACCGTCCGCCGAGCCTGCTGAGCATCCCGGAATCCCCCGCGCTCGTCCTGCGGCTGGCGCTGCTTGACGGGTACGTGTACGCGCCGACCGCCGCCATCATCCATCAGTTCTGCCAGCTGGCCCGGCACGGCCTGACCACCCGGGTGGCCCATTTCGAGCAGCCCGTATTCGCCTGGCGGTAGAGGCCCGGATGGTGATTTCCGTGCCTGACCGGTGCCGAGCGCCCATGATGCGCTCAGGCCGGAATTACCTGGGAGGATAAGGGCCTCGGGGAGATTTTGGTGCATCATGTGAACATTCCAATTTAAGGTGAGTTTGGGGTGTGTCGGGGGGCGGTAGTGTGCGGTGCTGGGCGGGTGTGCCTGCCGGGTGGCGGGGGGTCGGGGATGGTGATGCCGGCGGCGGCGGCGTGGTGCCGCAGGTCGGCGGGGGTGCGCAGCCGGGCGGGGCCGGGTGCCAGGGCGGGGCAGCCGGCGCCGGGCAGCGCGGTGATGGCCCGGACGGCGCCGGCGATGGTGGTGCGGTCGGCGCCGAGCAGGGCGGCGATGTGGGTCCAGGGCATGCCGTGGCGGTGGTGGCAGATGGCGGCGGTGAGGCAGGCCTGCAGGTCGTATCTGAACGGGGCGGCCGGGCCGGTGCGGGCGCGGCGGGCGTGTCCGCGGTCTAGGTGCAGGCGCTGTTCGCGGGCGGCGGCCCAGGGCAGTTCGAGGCTGGCGGCCAGGCCGGCGAGGTCCTGGCGGGACAGCCCGGTCAGCTCCGGGGCGGCCAGCGCGGTGATGACGGCGGTGCGGGCGGCGGCGTCTGGCGGGGGCGGGGGCGCCGGCCGGGGCGGGGGTGCGGGCCGCCAGGCGGGCAGCAGGGTGTAGTTCCATTCGCCGTGGAAGCCGTGGCGGGTTAACCCGCGGTCTTCGACGCTGGTCATCTGCTCGTCGCTGACCTGGGTCCCGGTGGGGTAGCGGTTGTCGTCCAGGACGGCGGTGACGGTCAGCCCGGTGGCGGTGGTGGTCGCGGCGATGGTGGAGAGGATGACGTCGTGGCTGGTCAGGGGGCGGCCGCGCCAGTTCAGGGTGATCTGTGAGAACAGCCGGTGCTCGATCTTGTTCCACTTGGAGGTGCCCGGCGGGAAGTGGCAGCAGGTGATCTCCAGCCCCGTCTCCTGCGCCAGGTCCGCGAGCCCGGTCTTCCAGGCCCGGTTCCGCCACCCGTTGCTCCCGCCGGCGTCGCAGGTGACCAGCAGCCGGGTCGCGCCCGGGTAGGCGTCCTTGCCGATCAGGTTCCACCAGCGGCGGGCGGACTCCACCGCCAGCGCGGCGGTGTTGTGGTCGGTGCCCACGTTGACGAACCCGGTGTTCGCGGCCACGTCGTAGACCCCGTACGGGATCGCGTGCCCGCCCGGCCCGTCCTCGAAGCCGTGGTCGCGGACCCTGACCGGATCGCCTTCGGGCCGCCGCTCCCGCCCGGCCTGCGCATACTCCCCGACCTGCTCCTTCTTCTCCGCGTCCACGCTGATCACCGGCTGCCCGCCGGCCAGGTGCTCCCTCGCCTGCGCGGCGATATACCGGAACTGCCCGTCCCGGTCCGGGTGCCGCCTGCCCTCCAGCACCTTGGCGTTGGCCTGGGTGGAGAACCCCTGCTCGTGCAGCAGCCGCCAGGCCGTCTGCGGGCTGCACCGGTGCCCCTGCTCCGCCAGCTCATCCGACAGGTGCTTCGCGCTCTTGGTCGTCCACGCCAGCGGCGACTCCGGATCCCCCCGCGAGGAATCCTCCACCAGGCCCAGCAGCGCCGGCACCAGCCCGGGATCAGTCTCGGCCAGCTTCTTGCGGCCCGCACCCGGACGCCGCACCCGGCCTTCCGGCGCGACCTGCCCGGAGGCCAGCTCCGCCGCCCCGTCCGCGACCGTCTGCCAGGACACCCCGGCCGTCTTGGCCACCGCGCCGATCCCGCCGTCGCCGGCCGCCAGGGCCACCATCCCCAGCGTCAGCCGCCGGGACCTCTCATCCAGCACCGGCAGCAGCAGCTCCAGCTGCGGCCCGATACGCCCCATCAGCTCCGCGTCCGCGCTCATACCAGCATCCTGGCACGCGACACGCCCGAAACTCAGTTAATTTTGGAGTGTTTACATGACACACCTTTTTCTCCCATAAGCCCGAATACTCTCCGATAAAATGACCTCTGGATCGAACGAGATAGCGGGTGATTACGCTGGAGTGACTGGGGTGGCCTGCGGGCATGGCAACGCGGTGGGGGTCCAGATGAACCGGGCAACAAGCACTATTCTGCCGACGATGAACCACCGCCCGTTCGGCTGAAATGGTGGCGGCCTGGGCATGGAGGGATCCGTTGGCACCGAGGCCAGGCCGGGCGGGCCTATGGGTTAGACCGCCATGATCAGGGTGCCGGCCATTCCGTGGACGGCGTAGCCCTGGGCTAGGGAGATGCCGATCTTGGCCTCGGGGACCTGGCGGGCGCCGCATTCGCCGCGGAGCTGCCTGACTACCTCGACGGTGTGCATGCCGGAGGGGTTGGTGTTGTGGCTGTTCGACAGGAGGCCGCCGTCGGTGTTGGCGGGCATGGAGCCGCCGAGCCTGGTGTGGCCCTCGGCGAAGTAGCCGGCCCCCTCGCCTAGCTTGCAGAAGCCCATCTCCTCCAGGTCCCGCAGCATCGTCACGGTGAAGCAGTCGTACAGGCCGGCCACGTCGATGTCGTCACGGGTCACGCCCGCCTGGGCGAAGGCCAGGTCGGCCGTGCGGCGGACGGCCTTGCCCTCCTCGGGGAACCACGGGTCGGAGATCGAGGAGTAGATGTCGGTATAGGCAGACTCGGCGCCGCCGAGGACCCAGACCGGCGTCTTGCGGCAGGACCGGGCCACCGCCTCGGACGCGATGACGATGGCGTACCCGCCGTCGTTGTCGATGGCGCAGTCCAGCAGGTGCAGCGGTGAGGCGACCACGCGGGAGCCGAGCACGTCATCGACGGTGATCTCGCCACGGCTGCCCATGATCGAGTCCGGGTTGAGCGTCGCGTGATACCGGTGGGTGACGGCGACCTGGGCGAGGTCTGCCGAGGTGACCCCGAAGTCGTGCATGTACCGCTGCGCCCACATGGCATACCAGGGCGTCATGTAAGCTCCGTGGATGTCGTAGCCCCACGCGCCCGGTCCGGGGTGCCGAATCCGGCCGGGGCGTGCCGCGGGGGCCGATCTGGTACCCGGCCTTGCCCCAGAACAGGACCACCACGTTGGCCATCCCGGCGCCGATCGCGGTCGCCGCCTTGGCCAGGCCGCCGGACGCGATGCCCACCTCCAGGTAGGTCAGCGGGCGCTCGCCGAACTGCTCGGCCCAGAACATGTGCACCGAGGCGGGCGTGCCGTACGGGGCCGGGTCCAGGGGGATGACGCCGTCGACGTCGCTGGGCCGCAGGCCGGCGTCGTCGAGCGCGCCCTTGATCGCCTCAAGCTGGAGCGAGACCGGGGTTCGCGGCAGCAGCGACTTGGCCTGCCTGGTGGTGTAGACGCCGACGATCGCGGTCTTGCCGGACGGGAATGGCATGCCTTTTTCCTTCCCGGCTCAGCGGGCGACCCAGCGCCAGAGCGTGATGTCCTCGCCGGGGATGTCCTGGTAGGCGATCTGGATAGGCATCCCCACCCGGATCTCGTCCGGATCCGTGCCGACCAGGTTGGCGAGGACCAGGCACGGCCTCGGGCGTTCGGTCAGCTCGCCGAGGGCGACGACGTAGGGGACGTCGGCGTCGAAGGCGCCGGGGCCGCGGTAGATGACCGAGTAGGTGTACACCGTGGCCTCGCCCGACACGCGCGTCCAGGTCTGGTTCTCCGACAGGCAGGAACGGCAGGCCGGGTAAGGGACCCAGTTGTAGTCGCCGCACTGCTCGCACTTCGGCACGAGGAACTCACGGCGCTTCAGGCCCTCGAAGAACTCCCGGTTGGCCTCGGTGACCTGCGGCAGCGGCTTGAGGTACGGTGCGCCCGCCTCGGCTAGGACC
>CAWKCG010000036.1:0-200225 GCA_963847965.1 uncultured Actinomycetes bacterium | reverse complement strand
TCCCACCCGGCGTGCCTGCTCCGGTTGCACAGCGGTCATCCCTTCGACCCCCAAGTCCCTAGTTACACGCCTCGTCCAGCCAGCCGGCGATAAGGTCCCGAAGCCCCCCGCGGTGCCAGGAGAAGGCGTGGTTGGCGCCTTCCACCTCCACGTAGCGGCACGTCGGCCCGGCCCGCTCCCGTAGTTCGCGGGCGTGCCGCACGGGCACCCACGCGTCCTCAGTGCCGTGCACCACCAGCAGCGGCCTGGGCGAGATGGCCGCCACGGCCTCCAGCGGGTCCATCCGTTCCACCGCCTCGGCGCGCTGGGCGGCGAACTCCCCGGGCGTGGTGGTCAGGAACCTGGTGAACTGGCTCTCCACCTGCTCCGCGCTGAGCGCGAACGGGGTATCCAGGCGCGTCGCCGCGCCGTATACGGCGACCGCGCGTAGCCCTTGTTCCCGAGCCGCAGCCAGGATGGCCGCCCACCCGCCCAGGCTGTGGCCGACCACGGCGATCCGGCTCGCGTCGACCAGCGGGCAGCCGGCCAGGAAGCCGGCCGCCGCCTGTACGTCGCGGGGAATGGTGCGCAGGTCGTACCGGCCCGCGCTGCCCCAGCACCCGCGGTAGTGGAACAGCAGGGAGTTCCAGCCCCGATCCCGCAGCATGACCGCCAGGTCGAGGTTCTTTTCCAGGCCGGGGCAGCCGTGCAGCAGCAGCGCGGTGGGCTTCGGCTCGTCGCCGCGGGCCAGGTAGAGGGTGCCGACGAGGCGGTGCCCGTCGCTGTCGAAGGTGACGCCGGTGATGCCCTCGTGTTCGGGATGCCGGTCAGTAGCCCACATTGTCCAGGCCCTTGAGGCCCAGCATCTCCCTGGCCTCGGCGGGCGTCGCGATCTCCAGCGACAGCGCCTCGAGGATTCCCCTCATCTTCGTGACCTGGCTGGCGTTGGACGGGGCAAGCTGGCCCTTGCCAAGGTACAGGCTGTCCTCCAGGCCGACGCGGACGTGCGATCCCATGATCGCCGCCGCGGTGACGATGCCGAACTGATAACGCCCCGCCCCCAGCGTCGACCACTGGTAGGCGTCGCCGAGCAGCCGGTCGGCCGTCCGCTTCATGTGCACGATGTGGTCCACGTCGGGACCCGTGCCGCCCATCGTCCCGAAGATAGTCTGAACGAACACCGGCGGCTGGACCAGTCCCTGGTCCAGGTAGTAGGCGAGCGTGTACAGGTGGGAGGTGTCGTACGCCTCGGCCTCGAACCTGGTTCCCGTCTGCGGGCCGACCACCTTGAGCATGTACTCGATGTCCGCGTAGGTGGAGACGAAGGGCTCGGCCCGGGTGGACTCCAGGTACGGCTCTTCCCAGTCGTACCTGAACTGGCCCTGGTAACGGCCGATCATCGGGAAGCTGCCGTAGTTCATCGTGCCCAGGTTCAGCGTGCACAGCTCGGGCTTGAGGTCGATCACGGGTTGCAGCCGCTCCGCGACGGTCATCCCGGTGCCGCCCCCGGTGGAGAAGCTCAGCACCACATCGCTGCGCTCCTTGATCCCTTTCCCGTACTCGGCGAAGATCGCGGCGTCAGGGGAGGGGCTGCCGTCGACCGGGTTCCTCGCGTGCAGGTGCAGGACCGCCGCGCCCGCCTCGGCGGCGGCGACGCCCTGCTCGACGACATCACTGACCGTGTATGGCAGGTACGGCGACATCGACGGAGTGTGCCCGGAGCCGGTGAGCGCGCAGGTGATGATGACCTTGCCTGCCATCGTGCCACCTCCTGGTGTTCACGATACGAACGCTTTGTTGTTAATGTGCAGCGTATCTGCCTCGTTCGGCGCTGGTCAAGGTACCAGGGCGCGGTCACTGGTCAAGGTACCAGGGCGCGGTCAGTCGAGCAGGTCGCTGATCTCGCTCGCCGTCTTGACCGCTTCCCGGCCGATCTCGCGCAGCCGACGCGCCGAGTTGATCGCCGCCGGGCCCCAGACGTTGACCACCGCGATCGGCGAGCGCCTGGAGTTAAGCACGGCCGCGGACGAGCCGGACGAGAACTCCTCGTACTCGCGGTCGCACATCGCGAACCCGGTCCTGCGGGCCTCGGCGAGCTCGCGTTCCAGCTCTTCCCGGTCGGTGACGGTGTGGTCGGTGTAGCGCGACAGCTCCGCGGGCAGGACGGCGTCCCGCTCATCGCGCCCGAGCCAGGCGAGGAACGCCTTGCCGCCCGAGGTGGCGTGCAGCGGCAGCGGTTTGTCCAGCCAGTTCGGCGCCATCATGTTCGGAGGTTCTACCTGGTCGACGTAGACGAGGTTGAACCGCCTGGCCACGGCGAGCGTGGCTATCTCGCCCGTGCGCAGGCACAGGTCGGTCAGCAGCGGCCGAACCCTGCGGATCAGCGCGTCATCGGTCACCGCCGAAGCCACCACGGTCGCGGCGTAGCCGACCGTGTACCGCTGGGTGACCGGATCGCGGTCGACCAGACCGTGGTGCTCGAGGGTCCGGAGCAGGCGCCAGGCGGTGGCCCGGTTGATGCCGCAGCGGCGGGCCAGTTCCAGCACGGTCGGCGGCGTCGAGCTCGCGGCGACGGCCTTCAGCAGCACGATGGCCCGGTCGACCGCCTGGATACGCTGCACGCCATCGGTCGCCGGACCAGGCACTTCGGCGGCGCTCGCCACTGGGCGTGACATAAGGTGCAGCATAGCCACGATCGGTCCGCCCGCCGACGGGACACTGGCCGCGTGCAGCTACGGCCATTGGAGCGCGGACACATGAGCCACGGATGGTTCCCCGCCCCGGAGCCGGGCCGCCTGGGCGCGGTCAGATGACCTACGGACTGCTCGCCGCCCTGAGCTGGGGGATCTCGACGCTGCTGGCCGCCGTGGCGGCGCGGCGCATCGGCGCGCTGCGCACCGTGGTAGTCGGCGAGGCGGTCGCGCTGGCCAGCTACGGCCTGCTGTTCCTGCTCGGTCATTTCTCGCTGCGCGGCGTGGGCAGCACGGCCTGGTTGCTAGCGCTGGCCGGGGTGATCGGGGTGGGCGGCTACCTCGCGCTCTACCGCGGCCTGGAGTCCGGTCACGTCGGCCTGGTCAGCGCGATCTCCGCGTGCTACGGCGGGGTGATCGCCCTGCTGTCCGTGCTGCTGCTCCACGAGCGCCTCACCATGGCCGCCGTCGTGGGGATCGTGGCCACTGTCGCAGGCGTCATGCTCGCGATGCTGCGCCGCCAGGTCGCCCCCGCAGCGACCCCAAGCAGGCCGCCCGCGTCCCCCACAGATGGCGCAGCGGCCCCAAGCGGTTCGCCCGCGTTCCCCGCGGCCAGTGCCGCGGCCCGAAGCGGGCAGCCCGCGCCCCCCGCTAGCGCGGCGGACCCTGACGGGGCATCCGCAAAGGTGACGGCGCCGGCCATTGGCGCGGCGTTCGGCCTGACCGCCGCGCTCTGCTACGGCGTCGGCGGCTTCATGATCGGCCGCTACACCCGTGATCTCGGCTGGCTGGTTCCCGTGATAGTCGCCCGCTGCGGCGCGATGGTCTTGCTGCTCGGCCTGCTGGCTACCCCGCTGCGCGGCCCGGCGGGCGCGAGGCTAACCCAGGGCCTCGGGTGGGCCCTTGCGGCGGGCCTGGTTGACGCCGCCGGGCTGGTCTGCTTCGCAAGGGGCGATCAGGTAGGGCTGGTCGCGGTGACCGCCGCCGTGTCGAGCGCATACCCGCTCATCCCGCTCATCGGCGCGCTGTTCATCTTCCGCGAACGGCTCAGGCCGCAGCAGGTCGGCGGCGCAGCGCTGATTCTGGCCGGCCTGATCCTGCTCGGCCTCGGATCGTGACTGCGGCTACCCCATCGGGTAGCGCCGGAAGGCCACGGCGTACTCGCACCCGGCACCGAGGCCGATGAAGCCCGCCATGTTCCGCAGGAACTCGTCGGGGTCGAACTCGCCGCCCAGGCCCTCAAGGTAGGCCCGGTGCTCGCGCAGTGACGCGATGCCCGCCTCGATGGTGTCGGTGACGTCGACGAAGTAGTTCGGCTCGCCGACCGCGGCCACGTAGGCGTCCCTGATGCTGGCGCAGGGCGGTCCCGCCTCGGGGAAGACCCACTCGTTAGCCGCGTCGCGGCACGCGTCCAGGACGGCGAGCCCGACGGCGCGATGGTCGGCGTGATTGACCGGGCCATCCTCGCCCCAGGTCAGGTCGAAGCTCATCGTGATGACCACCTCGGGCTGCAGCCTGCGGAACGCGGCCGCCAGATCGCGGCGCAGCGGTACCCCGTACTCCACGAGCCCGTCAGGATGGTCGAGGAACTCGACCGCGCTCACGCCCACCCGCTCCGCGCTGCGCAGTTCCTCCTCCATCCGCAGTGGCCCGGTCTGGTCGGGCGGCATGCCCGCGATGCCCGCTTCCCCCTTGGTCGCGAGCAGGTACGTAACCTTCTTCCCCTGGCCGGTCCAGCGCGCCACGGCGGCGGCGACGCCGTATTCCAGGTCGTCGGGGTGAGCCACCACCGCGACGGCCCGGTCCCAGTCCTCCGGCATCGGCTTCATCACGCTCACCCTTCCTCCAGAGGCAGCCCGGCCAGGTTATCTCACCCTCGTCCCAGTCGATCATCGTCGTCCACCCCTATCGGCAACGCGATGCGCTTCTCCCAGACCGAGACGTGCTGGCGGCTCTCGCTGGTGAAGGGTTCCCGGTTCCATCCGCCCCAGCGCATCTTGAGCCTCAGCCCGGCGATCTGGGCCATCAGGTCCAGTTCGGCCGGCCACACGTACCGGAAGGGAATCGAGCGGTACTCGGCCCGGCCGTCCGCCACCAGGACGTAGTTCGAGCTCATCGCCTGCGTAGCGACGTCGTAGACGTCGAACGCGCAGCCCGCGGGACCCGCCTGCCACGGCACGACGGTCTCCCCGGGTGGCAGCCTGCGTAGATCGGGGATAGCAACCTCGATGACAAAAGAGCCGCCGGGCTCCAGGTGGGCGGCGACGTTGCGGAAGCAGGCCACCTGCGCTTCTTGCGTCGTCAGGTTCATGATCGTGTTGAAGACCAGGTAGGCGAGACCGAACGTCCCCTCCACCCGCGTTGTGGCGAAGTCGCCGATCGTGACGCCGATCGCGTCGCCGCCCGGCTTGGCGCGCAGCCGGGCCACCATCGCCCGCGACAGGTCGATGCCGTGGACCGGGATGCCCCGGCGGGCCAGCGGCAGCGCGACGCGCCCCGTCCCGATGCCCAGTTCCAGGACCCGCCCGCCTCGGGCCAATTCCGCCAGGACGCCGGCCGTCTCGTCCAGCACATCCGGCGCGAACATCTCCGCGCACGACCGGTCGTAACTTGCCGCGACGCCTTCGCCGAAGTACCCGTCCTCCTCGTCCACGGCCGGACGGTACCCGAGGAACGCCCGAGGCGCACGCGGTTTTTCACGCGCCGCGCGGCCGCCGTGTGCCCCCGGGCCGGGCGGTGCTCGCGGCCGGGCGGTGCTCGGGCGCCGGTGTGCGGGCCACCCTCGGGCGGCGCGCACGGCGTTACGGGCAGGTGGCGCAGCCGCAGATGGCCCCGGTCCAGGCGCGGCGTCCTTCGATTACGGCCTGATGCCCATCCAGGCCAGGGTGATCCAGGACAGGGTCCGGGCCAGCCGGGCCAGGCGGAGCCAGTCCGCCGTTGGCGGCGGGCCTGCTCCGATGACGGGCAGCGAGGCCAGTCTTTAATGAATCAAGAGGGGCGAGGGCAGGGTTCGTACCCGAGGGCAGGGTTCGTAGTTGTCTTGCCGATCCCGCCCACCCGTCGGGTGCCGCTGCGTGCGTCCGGGCGGGTTACCCGGCTCGCGGCGGCGGGCTGTGGCTCCGTATGATCTTGCCCGCCGGGCTGCGGGCCTGGCTGGTGCCGTCGGGATACACGGTCAGCACCCAGCCGAGCTGGTGCAGCATGACGTGGTGGTGCCAGGTACAGAAGTCCTTGATGTTCCACAGGCTGGTGTGCCCGCCGTCGGCGCGGTGGATCACGTGGTGCGCTTCGCACCCGGACGCGGGCCGGTCGCAGCCGCCGGGGTGCTGGCAGGTCTGGTCGCGCAGCGCGACCAGCCGCCGGAGATGGACGGGGATGTCGTCGGTCTGCCCGACATCCAAGGGCAGGCTGGGCCCGTTCAGGCCCTTGCCGAGCAGGGTGCGCCGGAGGAAGGAGGCGACCCCGCCGGGGCCCGAGACGATCTGGATGACGGCGGCCAGGATCTGGTGCTCGAGCATGGCCAGCACCTGCGCGGCCGTCCCGGCGCCCTGCGCGGCGTCGCCGGTGGCGTCCTGGGCCGGCCGGGCCTGCCCCGCGACTGCTCCGGGGTCCGCGCCGTCTGGAGTGCCGGCGCTGCCGCCGGGGTCCCCGAGGTGGGCGTAGCCGCGGACGCGGTCGTATTCGACGCAGCAGGTGATCAGCTGCTCGATGGCGCCGGGGTCGATGTCGCCGACCACCACCGGGATTATCATCGCGTCGCAGGCCACCTTCCGGGCCGCGTCGCCGTCCAGCCAGGCGCCGCCGTCGCCGGGGCCGACCGAGGCGGCCGCGCGGTGGGCGGCCCACCGGGCCCGGTAGGCGGCGATCCAGGTGTCCTGGAGCACCGAGTCCTGGTCCATCGCGAGCAGGTCGGGCAGGCCGATGTGGACCAGGGCTCTGGTGGGCTGCCCGGCCCGGGCCGGCACCAGGTTGGCGGCCAGCAGCCTTCGCATGGCCTCTTTAAGCGCATCGTGATACCGCTCCGGGCGGGTCCGCAGGTCCCCCGGCGCCGGCGCCGACAGGGCGTCCAGCACCGCGGTCACCATCGCGGCGCACTCAGGGCTTAGGTCGCCGCGCAGCAGCCCGGCCCCGTCCAGGGTGAGGTCCAGGGACAGGGACCGGTCCAGGTGCGGGTCCGGGCCGTCCGGGTCCGGCGGGGCGGTGTGGGACCGGATCTCGGCGTAGATCGCGGCCAGCTCCCGCAGCCGGGCCCCGGCCAGGGCCGCAGTCACCAAGATCTGCTCGGCCTCGGCGCGGAACCCGGCCGGGATCGCGTTGGTCCACCGGGCCAGCTGCAGCGCCAGCGACTTGGTGATCGCCTTCTCGCGCAGCGCGGCCCGCAGCACCTCATGGTCGCGGGCCAGCCCGCGCAGCGCCAGGTACTCGCCGGCCTGGCCCCGGGTGACCCCGAGCGCGTGGACCGCCCAGGCCCGCAGGGTCTTGTGCCCGTCGCCCAGGTGCCCGTCCTTGGCGTCGAACGCGGCCAGCAGCCGGCCCAGCGCCGCCGCCAGCACCGCATCGGCCCGCACCACCCCTTGCACGCACGCCCCGAGCGCCTCGGCCGGCAGCTCCGCCGCGTCCAGGTCGGCCAGCGACCCCGCCACCGACTCCAGCACCTTCAACAGCTCCCCGGCACTCGCCGCGCCGGTCCCCGTACTCACGTCTTGTCTCACCTCCCCCGAGGCTCTCTTCAGACAATGCGTATGACTACCTTGATCAGTCTCCGGTCATCGTCAGCACTGTTTTCTAAACTCAGTCTAGCAAGCGCCTCTGACATTTTCGGGGCTGGCACGCCGAAGTATTCGATTATCTAACCGAGAAAGTTGGCGGCCCGGCCTTGGTCAGAAAGTTGGCGGCCCCCGGCCCTGGACAGTTTGCACGCTAACGTGCTGGAGCAGTATCGGCGCCTCGACGGCAAGCCGACGGTGCGGAGACTGGACGGTTTGAGGCCTAGTACGCGGACCGATGGTGAATAGACACGTCGACAACTCGGCCCGAGGCGATCACGAGTTCACCGTGGCTTCGATGGTCAACCGGCGGGCAGGTCGGCCATCGGCCAAGTTGGCGTGCTCCTCACCCTCTCGATCCCAATGCAAAGTCTGCCGATATTGCGGACGAACGAAGAGGAACCGTACGGCGAATGGCCGATCGCGGCGCGATGCCGCCGGTTAGGACGGCAGGCGATTATTGCCGGTAATGGACGGCAGGATAATCGGCGGCGAGGACGCTATGAAGCATTGATGACACGCCGTGTGACCTGGACATCTGTTACGCGAGGCCATCAAAGGGGGAGCATTAGCGCTGTGCACACCAATCCTGGAAAGGAAGGCCACGCCAATGCTCCCGGAGCCGACCCTACCAAAGCCGCCGGCTGCCGCACCGGCTCTACCGCAGCAACTGGTGATGACCCCGCTGTTCTGCGTGCCGGACAGCGGTGAGCTCGATGTGGCCCCGCCACCCGGGCGCCGGGCCGACCGTCCCCCCGGGAGGCCGGGTCGACGCACCAACGCGCGCGTCCCCGCGGGCCGCGCCGTCCGCAGTGGCCCGACCCAGGAATCCGGACCGCGCAAGGATCCGGTGGATTTGCTGGCCGTCACCGCGCAGCGCCTGCGCCGGGCGCTGGCGCGCAGTTTCCTCCGTTACGGCATCGCCGGGGACATGGAGGCCGCCGTCCACGCGGCCATGAATGTCATCGAGCCGGTGCTCGAGGCACGGGACACCGAGATCCTGCGGCTGCGCAGGCTCGTGTCCCCCAGGATCTCCCGGAGATAAACCCGAGATAAACAGGCCCGGCGGAAAGCTCCGCCGGTCAAGAGGTGGGACTCCGGCAGGTGCACCCGCATGACCGCGCCGGGTCACTGACAAGACTCCGCCGGATGACCGTCCGCGTCAGGGGCGAGACTCCGCTAGGTGCATCCGGATGATCGCGTCGATGTCCGGGTCGGGAGTAAGGCCCAGCCGCGACGCCCGGTCGGCCCGGATCCTGGCGGGCCAGGTCGCAAACATCCGCTCGACCACCGGGTCGGGGATCCAGTCGATCAGCGAGCTGACCTGCGGTCCCGCTATCCGCTCCAGCCCGGCCGCCATCTCCGCCACGGACACGGTGAGCGCGGGCATGGTCACCGCGGTCCGGCCGCCCCAGGCCTGGCCTGACGACGTGGCGGCGCACAGCAGCCCGGCGATGGCCTTGGCCGGCGAGGCCAGCGCCACCTCGGTGCGAGGATGGACGGGGCATGTCGCCCGCTGGCCGGCCAGCGGTTCCCTGATGATGCCCGACAGGAAGCCAGAAGCCGCGGCGTTCGGGCGTCCCGGGCGCACGGATACGGTCATGAGGCGCAGGGCCCGCCCGTCCAGGAATCCCTTGCGGGTGTAGTCGGCCAGGAGTTGCTCGCAGATGAACTTCTGCACGCCGTAGCTGGTCTGCGGGTTGGGCAGGGTCTGGTCTTCGATGACGGCCGGGAGCGGGTGCTCCGGCGAACCCCCGAACACGGCGACGGAACTGGAGAACACCACGACCGGGGCGGTCCCCAACGCGCGGCAGGCCGCCAGCAGCGACTCGGTGGCGCGCAGGTTCGCCCGCAGGCCCAGGTCGAAATCCGCCTCGCATTCCCCGCTGACCGCGGCGGCCAGGTGGAAGATCACGTCGGCGCCCGCGAGCACGTCCCGCCCGGCCGAAACCGGGTCTAGAAGCACGGAAAGGTCGCCGCGGACCGCCGTCACCCGCACTTCGCCGGCCAGATCCGGCGGCACCGGCACGCGGTCGATGAGCGTCACCCGGGACAGCGGCCGCGCCCCGCCGGCGGCGGCGTCCAGCGAGCCCGCCGCCAGCAGTTCCCTGGCCAGCCGCGAGCCGATGAAGCCGGCCCCGCCGGTGATCACGACGTTCATCCGGTCTCAGACTGCCACGGGCAGCGCCCGGCTGGCCAGCGCCGCGCGGGGTCGCAGCTTTGCTCAATGCGCGCAAGCGAACTCGCGATGGCGGAGAATAGCCTGTGCTGCGAAGGGGCGGTAGGCATGGAACCAGCGCAAGGGCCTCAGTGGTGGCCGCTGAAACGCCACGATAGCCACGTGGCGGAGCAGATGGTGGAGCGGGCGGCCGAACTGGCCAGGGACTCCCACGCGCGGACCCGGCACGCCGCGGTCCTGATGCGAGACGAGAGCCTGCTCGCCTGCGGAACCAACGGGGTGCCGTTTCCCGGGGAAGACCACTGCCACTGCAAGTTCGCCGAGTACGGCCACCACGACCAGTGCCGGACCCACGCCGAACAGCGGGCGATCACGCTGGCTCGCGAAGGCGACGGCTGGCGGATGCTGCAGGGGTCGAAGCTGATCTACGTACGCCTCGGAGCGGACGACTCGCTGCGGCTCGAGGAGCCCCATTTCTGCGCCCGCTGCAGCCGCCTGGCCCTGTCCCTGGGCGTGGCGGAGTGGATCTTCGCCATGTCGGAGGGGCTGGTCGCCTACTCCTCAGCCGATTACGACCAGATCGCTACCCTCAGGTGGTAGCGACAGCGGAGCCTTCGCAGCCAGGTCACCGAGCCGAACGGTGCCCGGGACCACCACGCGCGCGTTCATCCCGCGGAGCCGCAGCCGCCGGCCGACCCGGGAGTTGACGAAGCGCATCGCCTCGCCGCCGAACCGCTCGACGAACTTCGCGCAGCCCGTGTGCGGGGCCCCGCTGACCCGCAGCACGGCCTGGCCCACCGCGAGCAGGCTCCCGGCCGGCAGGTTGTCGACGCTGATGTCCAGGTCGAGGTAGAGCTGATCCCCGCATAGCGCCATCCGCTCAGTCCCTCCCGCGACAAGCTCGGCCACCCGCGCGTTCATCACGGTGATCTGCTTGTCCGGGTCCGCCGAACCATCCGGCGTCCGAGAGCTGCCGCGGGCGAGCCAGTTGTCGCCGGCCAGCCCGATGCCCCGGTCGAGCATCGCCTCGCCAGGCAGGTCCCGCTCGCCCACCGCGGGCCGGCGAACGATCAGGACGAGCCTGCCGCCGTCCGGCGGGGAATCGACGGTCCGGCCCAGCCCAGCCATCAGGCGCTCACGCGAGAGATGCTCCACAAGCCGATTCTCCCCGAGCCGCCCGCGTCTCAGCCAACCGGTACCGGGCAGGATCACCGGCATGACGACGGTCTACCTGGTCCAGCACGGCGAGAAGGAACAACGGCCCGGCGAGCCCGGGCTGACGCAGGCCGGCCGGCGTCAGGCGAACCAGGCCGGTCAGTGGCTGGGCGGCCAGGGGATCGGCGCCCTGTACGCCAGCCCGATGCGGCGCGCGCAGGAGACGGCCGGCTGCATCGCGACGGTCACCGGGCTGCCGGTCCAGACCGACGCGAGGCTGCGGGAGCGCCTGAACTGGGACGGCAGCCAGCCCTACGAGGCCTTCCTGGCCCAGTGGGCCCGCACCACGGACGACCGCGACTTCGTGCCCGCAGGCGGGGACTCCTCACGCCAGGCCGGCGCACGGCTGATGGCCTTCCTGGCCGCCCTGCCCGGCACCCCGGCCGCCCTGCCCGGCACCGCTGCCGCCCTGCCCGGCACCGCGGCCGACCTGCCCGCCACCCCGGGTCCTGTAGCCGCGGTCACCCACGGCGGAGTGACGATCGACCTGCTCCGCGATCTCCTCGGCGACGACGCGCTGCCCCCGTACCTGCTGACCACGGGGGTCCCGCCCGGTGCCATCACGACCATCAGCGGCCTGCGCGTCGTGATGATCGCCTCGACCTCACACCTCTCCTGAGCGCTTCGCTCCGTCACTCTCGTGGCTGGTAGTGGCTGAGGATGTGACGTGCGTAGTAGCCCTCCCAGGGCTCGCCGGGATTCTCGGCCGCGTACTGCCGGTCGAGGCCGACGAGCAGGTAGATCAGCTCGCTGCGGACGGGCTTGACGCCCAGCAGGCCGGGCAGCTCGGAAAGGTCGATCAGCCACTGCGCGTACCAGGAGGCCCAGTCGTCGTCGGCTCCGTCGACGATGCGGAACACGCGATGGTGAGTCTCGCCCGCCTCGTGCAGCAGGTCGCTGATCTGCGCCACCGTGTCAGTCATCCGGGCTCCTCCTCGATACGCAGGCACCGCGCCGATGCCATCGCCGCAAACCCATTGTGCCGAACGGGCGGTGTGTTACGTCAGCTGGCCCGGCGATAGGCGCGGACCGCCAGCGGCACGAACACCAGGAAGATCCCGGCCAGCCAGATGAGGCTCTTCACCAGGTTCGTCTCGATCGGGCCGCCGATGGCCATCGCGCGCATCGTGTCGATGACGTTGCTGACCGGCTGGTTCTTGGCGAAGGCCTGCAGCCAGCCCGGCATCGTCGCGATCGGCACGAACGCGGAGCTGAGGAACGTCAGCGGGAAGACCCAGATCAGCCCGAACGCCTGGACCGTCTCCTCGTCGCCGATGGCCAGGCCGGTCCAGGCGCTGATGCAGCAGATCGCCAGGCCGAACACGGTGGCGAGCACCACCATGGCCACGGCCAGGAAGGCGCCGTTGGAGAAGCGGAACCCGACCGCGTAGCCCACCGCGATGAGGACGCAGATCGTGATGAACATCCGCAAGCTGTCGGCGACCAGGCGCCCGGCCAGCACCGCCGACCGGGCCATGGGCATCGACTTCAGCCGGTCGATCACGCCCTTCTTCAGCTCCTGGGCCAGCGCGATCGCGGTCGCGAACGAGGCGAACCCCGCGGTCTGGCCGATGATCCCCGGCATCAGGAAGTCGACGTAGCCGCCCTGGCTGGCGACCCTGATCGCCCCGCCGAACACGTAACGGAACAGCAGGACGAACATCACCGGCTGGACCAGCGTGAACATCAGGTAGGCCGGAATCCGGATCCACACGATCAGGTTGCGCCGGGTGATCGTGAGCGTATCGGTCACCGCCCAGCCGGCCCTGACCCGAAGGCTCGGGGTTCCTGCGGAGCCGGAGCCAAGGCCCGCGGTGCCCGCGGCCGCGGTCACGACGCCACCCCGGCGCGCTCGGCGCGGCCGGCTCGGCCAGCCTGGCCCGCGCGGCGGCGCCCGCGCCTTCGCCTGCCCGACTGGTCCTCCTCCTCGGCGGCGTGCCCGGTCAGGCTCAGGAACACGTCGTCGAGCGAGGGCCGGCGCAGCGCCAGGTCGCGGGTCACGACGCGCGCGCCGTCCAGGGTGCGCACCGCGTCGACCAGCGCGTCAGACCCGCGCCCGCCGACACCGATGCTGACCACCCCGGTCTCGTAGTCGGCGTGCGGCGCACCCTCGCCGACTGCGGCGATGGCCGCGACGGCATCGGCGATCCGGCCCCGGTCGGGCACGGTGAACTCAACCACGTCCCCGCCCGCCTGGCTCTTCAGCTCCTCGGCCGTGCCCGCGGCGATGACCAGGCCGTGGTCGACGACCACGATCTGGTCCGCGAGTTCGTCGGCCTCGTCGAGGTACTGGGTGGTGAGCAGGATCGTGGTCCCGTCGGCCACCAGCGACCTGATGATGTCCCACATGCCCAGCCTGGACCTGGGGTCCAGGCCCGTGGTCGGCTCGTCAAGGAACAGCACGCGCGGCTGGCCGACCAGGCTGGCGGCCAGGTCCAGGCGCCGCTGCATGCCGCCGGAGTACGTCTTGGCCTGCCGGTCGGCCGCGTCGAGGATGCCGAACTGCTCGAGCAGCTCGACGGCGCGGCTGCGCGCCAGCGGCCAGCTCAGGTGGTAGAGCCGCCCGACGAGCTCCAGGTTCTCCCGGCCGGTGAGCTCCTCCTGGATGGCGGCCGACTGCCCGGCCAGCCCGATCGACCGGCGGACGGCGGCCGCGTCCCGGACCACGTCGTAACCCTCGACCACGGCGCGCCCGCCGTCGGGGAGCAGCAGCGTGGTCAGGATCCGGACCGCGGTCGTCTTCCCCGCGCCGTTGGGGCCGAGCAACCCGAGCACCGTCCCGCCCGGCACCGCCAGGTCGATGCCGCGGAGCGCGTGAACCGGCCCGAACGATTTGGTCAGCCGTTCGACCAGGATCGCCGGGTCCCCGTTGGCCTGTGTCATGTCGTTCCTCCCGAGCAGGCGCAACGAAACTTACCCGCTTGCCGGGCACCGGTCGAACGTAAAGCGTGCCGGGGGTGGGCACCACCGTTCGTTCGGGATAAAAAAGAACATCCACCACTTCGGTGCGGCAGAATCTCGCCAGGATCAGAACCGCTTGCGATCGGAGGGAACGCGCATGCTGCCGGTGGCCGAGCTGCACATTCACATCGAGGGCACGCTCGAGCCCGAGCTGCTGGTCGCCCTGGCGGCCCGCAACGGCATCCCGCTGCCGACCACGGACGTCGCCGAGCTGCGGGCCAGGTACAAGTTCGACAACCTGCAGTCCTTCCTCGACCTGCACTACTCGAACCTGCGCGTGCTGAGGACCGAGCCGGACTTCTACGACCTGGCCAGCGCGTACCTGGCCCGCGCGGCGGCCGCCGGGGTGCGGCGGGCCGAGCTGTTCTTCGACCCGCAGACGCACGTGGCCCACGGGGTGCCGCTGGCGGAGGTGTTCGGCGGGCTCACGGCCGCCCTGGCCGACGGCGAGAAGGAGCACGGCGTGTCCTCCGCCCTGATCCTGTGTTTCCTGCGGGACCTGGGGGCCGAGCCGGCCGAGGAGGTGCTGCGGGCGGCGCTGCCGTTCCGTGAGCAGTTCATTGGCGTCGGGCTCGACTCGACCGAGATCGGCTACCCGCCCGCGCTGTTCGGGCGGGTGTACGAGATGGCCGCCGGCGAGGGGCTGCGGCTGGTCGCGCACGCGGGGGAGGAGGGCGGCCCCGACTACGTGCGCGAGGCGCTCGACATCCTGCACGTGGAGCGTGTCGACCACGGGGTGCGGTCCATGGAGGACGCGGGGGTCGTCGCCGAGCTGCGGGACCGGCAGGTCGCCCTCACGGTGTGCCCGCTGTCCAACGTCGCGCTGCGCGTCGTGGACACGCTCGCCGACCACGTGCTGCCCGGCATGCTCGACGCCGGGCTGCTCGCGATGGTGAACAGCGACGACCCGGCCTACTTCGGCGGGTACGTCGACAGCAACCTGGCCGCGGTGCGGGAGGCGTTCGGCTGGGGGGACGATCAGCTGGCCCGGCTGGCGAAGAACTCCTTCGACGCGTGCTTCGCGCCCGAGGCGGATAAGCGGCGCTGGAAGGCCGAGGTGGACGCCTGGGCGGCGGACCCCGCTAGCCGTTGAGCGCGTCGAGGAACTTGGCCACGATCGGGCCGCAGGTGGGCCCGCCGTTACCGTCGGAGTTGACGACCAGCGCCGCGAACGCGATCTTCCCGTTGAAGCCCATCAGCCAGGCGTCGGTCTTGAGCGGGGCGCTCGTGCCGTACTGGGCGGTCCCGGTCTTGGCGTAGGTGCCCGCCGGCAGGCCCTGCCCCGCCGCGGTGCCGCTCGCCACGACGGACGCCATCATCTCGTGCAGGGCGCTGACCACCGCCTGGGGCAGCTGGCTCGTGGGCACGGTGCCGTCGGGCGCGCCGTCGACCAGGCTCGGCGCGCGTACGGTCCCGCTGTCGACGGCCGCGGCGACCATCGCCATGCCCAGCGGTGACAGCAGGACCCGTCCCTGCCCGATCGAGGTGGCGGCCAGGTCCGCCTCGTCGGTCGGCTGCGGCACCGAGCCCGCCACGGCCGTCAGCCCGATCATAGGTACCCGAGCCAGGCCGTACATCGCGGCGGCCGCCGGGAGATCCGGCGCCGTCAGGTGGCGCGTGGCCAGCTGGATGAACGCGGTGTTGCACGACTCGGTGAACGCCTGCAGCATCGTGCTGACCGGCGCCTCGCCCTCGGCGTTGTGGAAGACCTCGCCGTCCACCGTGGCGGTGAGCGGGCAGCTGGCCGGCGACTGCGGGGTCAGTCCGTGGGTGATCAGCGCGGTGGACGTGATGACCTTGAACGTCGAGCCGGGCGGGAAAAGGCCGTCGATGGCGTAGTCCAGGCCGCCGGAGTTGACCGAGACCGCGGCGAGTACCGCGCCGGTGGCGGCGTCCACCGCGACGAGCGCGGCGGTCTTCTGCTCACCGGCCAGGGCCGCCTCGGCGGCCTGTTGTACCGAGGGGTCGATCGTGGTGCGGACCGGCGTCCCCGGACGCTGCGGCAGCGTGGCCACCGTCGCGACGGTCGCGCCGGCGTGATTGACCACTAGGACCGTAGCGCCGGGGGTGCCCGCCAGCTGGCGTTCCGCCGCCCCCTCCAGGCCGGTCTGGCCGACGGTGCTCTGCGCGTTGTACGGCGCGCCGAGCTGGGTGAGCTGCTGGGCGGTGATCGGCCCGACGGTGCCGACGATCCCCGCGGCTAGGCCCGGCGTCACCGCGCTGAGCGCGGTACCGGTCTGGAACACCGTGCCGGGGATCGGGTAGATGGTGGGCTCGAGCGAGTTGTAGCGGGCCCTGGACACCGTGAAGACCGGCTCGAAGTAGGTCGGGTGGACCTTCGCGGCGGCGATCGCGCCGCTGGCCTCCGCGGTGGTGGCGCCCGCGGTGACGAGCGCGGCCTGGACCGCCGCGGCGTCCTTGATCCGCAGCCCCTCCACGCCGATCGTCACCACCTGGCCCTGGGTGGTCAGCGCGACGCCGCCCGCGCCGAGGATCGGCGCGCGGGCCGGCCAGGTGACCCGCAGCGAAAGCGCATCCCCCTGGCGCAGCTGCGGCGCGATCGTGGCGGGCGACCAGCTGACCAGCCACTTCCCCTGGACCTGCACCAGGTGCAGGGTCGAAGGGATGCTGACGGTGCCGAGGCCGGCCAGCGTGAGGCGCTCGGTGAACGGCTCGGTCGCCGTCGATCCCGACTGCGTCAGCTTGCCCCCGGTGAAGCTGGCCTGGCGGACGGACAGGTTGGTGAACGCTGCCTCGTTAACGGAGGTGAAATCGGCCGGGGGGTTGGAGGTGAGCTGGCTCATCGCCGCCCAGTTCTGGGCGGCCCAGTCGGTGAGGTAGGCGCCGGCGGTCGACCCCGGTGTGGGCCCCGAGCTGCAGGAACTCAGTGCCGCCGCGAGTAGCGCCGCGCAGGCCGCGGCGGCCGTCCGCGACCTCCGCCGCGGTGCGAACAAGCCCAGGCTCATGTCGAGTTAGGTTACGCAACTTCGCGGAGCCGCTGGCGCCATATGCGGCAGGACGGCCGAGACGCGCGCCCGGCCCAGCCGCAGCCCCAGCGCTACCACCCGGCCCCGGTACCAGCCGGAGTCAGCCGGAACCGCGGCGTAATGTCGGTGCCCTCCGCTATGGTCCGGGCCATGCTGATGCTGCACACGTCAGACTGGCATCTCGGGCGCTCGCTGCACCGGGCCGACCTCCGCGCGGCGCAGGCCGCGTTCCTCGATCACCTGGTGGACACGGTGCGCGCGGAGCACGTGGACGTGGTGCTGGTCGCCGGGGACATCTACGACCGCGCGGTGCCGCCGGTGGACGCGGTCGAACTGTGCGAGGACGCCCTGCTGCGCCTGCACGCGTCCGGCGCCGCGATCGTGCTGATCAGCGGCAACCACGACTCCGCGCGCCGGCTCGGGTTCGGCAGCGGCCTCCTTTCCCAGGCGGGCGTGCACCTGCGCACCCGAGCCGGCGCCCTGGCCGACCCGGTCATGGTGGAGGACCGCCACGGTCCCGTGGCCGTCTACGCGGTGCCGTACCTGGAACCCGATGCCGTCCGCGGCGAACTGCCCGAGCCCGGCCCGCAGGACCAGGACCTGCGCGGGCACGCGGGGATCCTCGGGCACGCGGTCCGCCGCATCAGGGCCGACGCGGACGCGCGCGGCGTGCGCCGGCGGGTGGTCATGGCGCACGGGTGGGTCACCGGCGGAGCGCCGAGCGAGTCCGAGCGCGACATCACGGTCGGCGGCGTCGGGCAGGTCCCGGCGGCGCTGTTCGACGGGTTCAGCTACGTGGCGCTCGGCCACCTGCACGGCCAGCAGACGATCGCCGGGCACCTGCGCTACAGCGGGTCGCCGCTGCCCTACTCGTTCTCCGAGGCGTCCCACCACAAGGGCTGCTGGCTGGCCGAACTGGACGGCGAGGGGACGGTGGCCGTCAAGCAGGTGCCCGCGCCCACGTACCGCAAGCTGAGTGTGCTCCGCGGGCGGCTCGCGGACCTGCTCGGCTCGGCCGCCTACGCCGGGTACGAAGACGACTTCCTGTCCGTCACCCTGACCGACCCGAGCCGTCCCGAGGGCGCGATGGACGCGCTGCGGGCCAGGTTCCCGTACGTCCTCGTGCTCGCGTTCGAGCCGGAAGGCGCCGTGCCCGACGGCCGCGGGTACCGGGCCAGGATCGCCGGGCGCGACGACCTGTCGATCGCGGCCGAGTTCGTCCGGCACGTCAGGAACGCCCCGGCCACCGGGGGCGAGCGTCGGCTGCTCGCCGACGCGTTCGAGGCCGTGCTTGCTACCGAGACGAAAGAGGCGGAAAGGATGGAAGAGCCGCAAGAGCTCCGTGAGATGAAAGAGCCGGAAGAGGTCGCCTGATGCGCCCGCACCGGCTGCGCGTGACGGCGTTCGGCGCGTTCGGCGGCACAGCGGAGGTCAGCTTCGATGACCTGGGTTCCCACGGGCTCTTCCTGCTGCACGGCGAGACGGGCGCGGGCAAGACCACGCTGCTCGACGCCATCGGCTTCGCCCTGTACGGCCGCGTCCCCGGTGAGCGGGGCAAGGCCCGCCGGCTGCGTTCGGACCACGCGGCGGCGGGCAGCAGGACCGAGGTACAGCTGGAGGCGACCATCGGCGGCCGTCGGGTGCGGATCACCCGCAGGCCCGAGCAGGAACGGGCGAAGCTGCGCGGCGGCGGGACCACGACCGAGCAGGCGAAGGTCCTCCTCGAGGAGGCGTGCGGCGCCTCCTGGCGCGCGGTCTCCACCCGGGCGGGGGAGGCGGATGAGGAGATCAGGGACCTGATGGGCATGTCCGCCGACCAGTTCTTCCAGGTCGTGCTCTTGCCCCAGGGGGAGTTCGCGAGGTTCCTGCACGCCGACGCAGGCGACCGGGCCAAGCTGCTTGAGAAGCTGTTCGGCACCGACAGGTTCCGCGCGGTCGAGGAGTGGCTCGCCGACCGGCGCCGGACGACGGCGCGCGCCGTGGAAGACGCCGAGGTCGCGATCAGGGAGCTAGCCGCCCGCGTCGCTCAGGTCGCCGACTCCCCGGCCCGCGTCGCTCAGGTCGCCGACTCCCCGGCCCGCGTCGCTCAGGTCGCCGACTCCCCGGCCCGCGTCGCTCAGGTCGCCGACTCCCCGGCCAGCGGCGCCGACTCCCCGGCCAGCGGCGCCGACGATCCCGACCCGGCCTGGGCCCGGCAACTGGCCGAGACCGCCGCGGCCGAAGCGGCCCGCTGCGCCACCCGGGTCCGCGCTCACCGCGCCGAGCTCGACCGGGCCCAGGATGGTCAGCGCGCCGCGGAGCGCCTCGCCGACCGCCAGCGCCGGCGCACCGACGCGCTGCGCACCAGCGACCAGGTCGACCGGGACGCCCCCGGCGTCGAGGAGCTGAGGGCCGAGCTCGGTGCGGCCCTGCGCGGCGCCGAGGTGACCCCCGCGCTCGAGCACGCCGAGCGGACCGTCGGCGCGCTGGCCGAGGCGCGCGATGCCGAGGCGCGGGCCCGGGCCGCGGTGGCCGAGATACCGGACGCCAGCCCGCAGGCCACCGCCGCCGAGCTGCGCGCCGGCGCCCAGGAGCACGTCACCAGGTCCGGCCTGCTGGAAGGCCTGAGTTCCCTTAGTTCCCAGGCGACCGAGGAAGACGAAGCCGCTGCCGCGGCCCGCGCCGCCGCCACCGCGCTGGCCGCGCGGATCGACGCGGCCGAGCGGGACGCCACCGCCCGGCGCGGGCAGCGGCCCGCGCTGAACCTCCAGCGAGACCAGGCCCGCCAGGCCGCCGAACGACTGCCGGGCGTCCGGGCCGAGGCCGACCGTTACCAGCGAGCCGCGGGCGACATGGCCGCGCTGGTCCAGGCGAAGGCCGACGCCGCCCGCCAGTCGGAGGCCTACCTCGACGCCAAGCTGGAGCACCTGGAGCTGTTCGACGAGGCGACGCGGATCCGGCGGGCGCGGATCGACGGGATGCGCGCCGAGCTCGCGGCCACCCTGGTCGACGGCGCGCCCTGTCCCGTCTGCGGCTCGCTCGATCACCCCGAGCTGTGCGAGCTCCGCGGCGAGCGCGTGACCCGCGAGCAGGAAGAGGCCGCCGACGCGGAGGCGACGACCGCCGCGGAACGCGCCGAGACGACCGGGGCGAAGCTGGGTGCCGCCCTCGAACGCGTCACGGACCTTTCGGAGCGCCTGGAAAGCGCCGGCTTCACGGTCGCCGCGGACCCGCTCACCATCGAAGCCGAAGCGAGCCTGCTCAGCGCGACTGCCCAGCGATTCCTCGATGAAGCGGCCCGCCTGGCGGGGATCCGCCTGCCCGACGCGCAGGCCGCCCTGGAAACCCTCGAACGGGACATCGTCGCGGCGGAGATGCGCCTCGCCGAGCTGACCGATCAGCGCAAGTCCGAACTGCGCCAGGCCACCGAGGCCGACCAGCGCGCCGCGAAACACCGCGAGTCCCTGGCGGCCCAGCTCGGCGGCGTCCCCGACCTGGATACCGCGCTTTCCGCCGAACGCGCCGCGGCCAAGACGCTGACCGCCGCCGCGGAAGCGGCCGAGGCGGCCGAACGCGCCGAGTCCGACGCCAGCCAGGCCGCCGACCTGGCCGCCAAGGCCGCCACCGGGGCGGGCTTCGCGGACACCGGCGACGCCAGGCACGCGCGCCGCCCGGCCGAGTGGCGGGCGGCCGCCGACCGCCGCATCCGCGATCACGATGCCAGGGCGAAGGCCGTCACCGCGCTGCTCGCCGACCCTGACCTTGACGTCCCGCTCGACCCGCCCGCCGACGTAGCCGCCGCAGGGGCCGCCGTGGCAGCGGCGCGCGAGGCCCACGACGAGGCGGTAGCCGCGCAGGGCCTCGCGCGGGGTAAAGCCGAACAACTGGCCATCCTCGCCCCTGACCTGAGCCGGCAAATCGACACGCTGCGCCCGCTGCTCGCCAAGGCCGCCGAGGCGCGCACCCTCGCCGACCTCGCGGCCGGGCAGGGCGCGAACACGCTGCGGATGACCCTGTCCTCCTTCGTGCTCGCCGCGCGCCTGGAGGAGGTCGCGTCGGCGGCCAGCCAGCGGCTGCTCCGGATGACCTCGGGCCGCTACTCGCTGGTGCACAGCGACGCCCGGCGGGGCGCGGGGCGCTCCGGGCTCGGCCTGCTCGCCCAGGACGCCTGGACGGGCGTGGACCGCGACACGAGCACGCTGTCCGGCGGCGAGACATTCCTGGCCAGCCTGGCCCTGGCCCTCGGCCTGGCCGACGTCGTCACCGCCGAAGCGGGCGGCACGCGCATCGAGGCGCTCTTCGTCGACGAGGGCTTCGGCAGCCTGGACGAGGACACCCTGGACGAGGTCATGACCGTGCTGGACGGCCTGCGCGAGGGCGGCCGGATGGTAGGCATCGTCAGCCACGTCCCCGAGCTGAGGCAGCGCATCCCCGCGCAGGTCCGCGTGCACAAGGGCCACTGCGGCAGCCATCTGACCGTCCGGGCCCGCTGACCCCGTGGGCCCCTGACGTGATAAACGGTATATGTCGGACAAAAGGCTCGTGACGTCTATTTCCTGCACAAGATTGTTAATAACGATACGGTGACACATGGGCCTCACTCCGGCGTCGATGCGCCGCGAAAAGGGGCCACCCACCCCTCGTCATGGAACGAGTCGCGGTTTACGATCGGAAACTGTCAGTCAAGAGTTGGAAAAGTCTCTGACAGTACCGCTGTGGCGGGACGGACGGGTGTGTCAGAGGTGACGAACAGGTAGGAATTCGTCATGACAATAGATCCCGGTGTCCGGCGCATCGTGGTCGGTGTCGACGGCTCAGCGGAATCCGTGGCGGCCCTGCGCTGGGCCTGCAGGGAAGCCAGCCTGAGCGCCGCCGAGGTCCACGCGGTGCTCGCCCTGGAGGCCGCGTGTCACCGGGTAGCAAGCTACGCAGTTCCGGCCCCGAAGCAGATCAGCGGGAGCTGGGGTGCGGCCCGTGAGGTGCTGCGCCGTTCGGTCAGCGAGGCCGTCAGCCTCTTCCCCGCCGTGTGCGTGCGCACCGAGATCACCGAAGGCCTGGCGGCGCGCGTCCTGCTCGACCACGCGGCGCACGCCGACATGCTCGTGCTCGGCCAAACGTCGCACGGCCCGGACTTGTACCGCGGGGCGGGCCCCGTCATCCGGGCCTGCCTGCGCGCCGCCCCGTGCCCCGTGGTCATCATCTCCTCGGCCGATGCGCCGCAGGACCAGGCGGATCGCGTACCCGCGTCGTGGCACCGGCACCTGGAGGGCTCCGGCGCCAGGTAGCGGCCGCCCGCCAGGTCGGCCCCGCCCGCGAGAGCCCGATAACCTCGCCGTCATGGCGCAGGTGATTAAGGTATGGCTGCCCACCCCAGACTCGGCTGAGCTGATGGGCGGCCTGCCCGACGGGATGACCGCCGACGTCTGGACCGGCGGCGAGCAGCTACCGGACTCGGCCGGCGAGGTCGAGGTCCTGGTCATGCCGTTCGGCGTGCCGAGGCCCCGGCTGTCCGTGCTGGGCGAGCTGCCCAGGCTGCGGCTGATCCAGCTCATGTCGGCGGGCGCCGAGCGCATCGTCCCGTACGTCCCGGCCGGGGTCACCCTGTGCAACGCCCGTGGCGCGCCCGACCCGGCGGTGGCCGAGTGGATCGTGGCCGTCATCTTGGCCCAGGTGCGCGGGCTGCCCGCCTTCCTGGCCGCGCAGCAGAGCGGCACCTGGAAGTTCGCGGAGGCGCCGTCCCTGGCCGGCCAGACCGTGCTGATCGTGGGCTACGGCTCGATCGGCGAGGCGACCGAGCGCCTGCTGACCCCGTTCGGCGTGATCATCGAGCGGGTCGCCCGGCGCGCGCGCCCGGGCGTGGCGGGTGTCGAGCACCTGCCGGGCCTGCTGCCGCGGGCGAACGTCGTGGTCCTGCTCGTCCCGGTCACCCCGGCCACGGTCCATCTCGCCGACGCGCGGTTCCTCAGCCTGATGCGAGATCACGCGCTGCTCGTCAACGCCGCCCGCGGCTCGATCGTGGACACCGGCGCGCTCCTCACCGAGCTGAAGTCCGGGCGGCTGCGCGCCGCGCTCGACGTCACGGACCCCGAGCCGCTCCCGGCCGGGCACCCGCTCTGGTCCGCGCCCGGCCTGCTGCTCACGCCGCACGTAGCCGGGGCGACCACGCAGACCCTCCCGCGCGCCTTGGCCGTCGTCCGCGACCAGCTGGCCCGCTACGCCGCGGGCGAGCCCCTCCGCAACGTGGTCGGCCCGCAGGGCTACTAGCCGCCCGCGGGGCAATGAGACAATCGTGCCGTGTCGTCCCTGGTAAAGGTCTCCCCGGCGGTCAGCGAGGCGCTGGCGGCGCGCGCGCCGGTCGTCGCGCTCGAGTCGACGATCATCTCGCACGGCCTGCCCCGCCCGGGCAACCTGAGCGCCGCGTGGGAGTTCGAGGCGATCCTGAGTCGCCAGGGCGTGACCCCGGCGACGATCGCGATCATTGACGGCGTGCCGAAGGTTGGCCTGAATTCCCAGGACCTGGAGCGCATCGCGGCGGACGAATCCGCGGTCAAGGTCAGCAGCCGCGACATCGGCATCGCGATGGCGCGGAAGGTCACCGGCGGCACGACGGTGGCGGCCACGTCCGTCCTCGCCGCCCGGGCGGGCCTCCGCGTGTTCGCGACCGGGGGGCTCGGTGGCGTGCACCGCGGCGCGGCCGAGACCTTCGACGAGTCGGCGGACCTGACCGTGCTGTCCACGGACGCCGATCACCGTCGTCTCGGCCGGCGTGAAATCCATCCTGGACATCCCGGCCACCCTCGAGCGGCTGGAGACGCTGAGCGTCGCGGTCGTCGGGTACCGCACGTCCCGCTTCCCGGCCTTCTGGCTGGCCGACTCCGGCTGCGACCTGGACTGGCGGGCCGACACGCCGGAGGAGATCGCCGGCATCATGGCGGCCAGGGAGGCGTTCGGCGAGCAGTCGGCCCTGCTGGTCGCCAATCCGCTGGCGCCCGCCGACCAGCTTGACCCCGAAGTGCTCAGCGGCGCGCTCGCCGACGCCCTCGCGGCCGCCGACCGCCTGGGCATCCGCGGCAAGGCCGTCACCCCGTTCCTGCTCGACCACATCCAGCAGGTGACCGGAGGGGCCAGCGTCGCGGTCAACATGACCATCGCGCGCGGCAACGTCGAACTCGCCGGGCAGATCTCGCAAGCGTGGGCCGAACGAACCGCTGAGCCCCTTGCCGGCTAACCCCACCGCCCGCCGCCGGGTCGTCGTCTGCGGTGACGTGATCAATGACGTCCTGGTCAAACCGGCGGACGGGATCACGCCGGGCAGCGACACGTCGGCGGCGATCAGGGCCTGCCCGGGCGGTGCCGCGGCCAACCAGGCCGCCTGGATGGCCCACCTCGGCGTACCGGTCACGTTCGCGGGGCGGGTCGGCGCCCGGGACGCCGGCTACCACCGGCGGGAACTGGCCAGCTTCGGGGTCCGCGCTCACCTGGCCGAAGACGATCAGGCGGGCACCGGCACGATCGTGATCATGGTGGCGCCTGACGGCGAGCGGACCATGTTCACCGACCGCGGCGCGAACCTGCGCCTGCGGCGATCCGACCTGCCTGCCGACCTGCTCGACGACGCAGCGGTGCTGCACCTGACCGGGTATACGTTCTTCGAGCCTGCGCTGCTCGAGGTGGCGCTCTGGCTGCTCGCGCAGGCGCGGTCCCGCGGCCTGGCCGTCACCATCGATCCCGCCTCCGCGGCCTTCCTGGCCCGGCTGGAGCCGGGCGCGTTCCTGCGCTGGACCGAGGGCGCCGCGGTCTGCTTCCCCAACCGCGATGAGGCCGCCGTGCTGGCCGGCGAGGCGGATCCGGTGACGATGGCCGCCCGCCTGAGCAGGCACTACGGACTCGTGGTGCTGAAGCTCGGCGCGCAGGGCACCCTGCTGGCGGCCCCCGGCCAGGCCCCGGTCCCGATCCCGGCGTACCCGGCGCACGCCCGGGACTCCACCGGCGCGGGCGACGCGTTCTGCGCCGCCTTCCTGAGCCGCTGGCTGGCCGCCGAGCCGGACCCGGGGAGCCTGCGGACCGCTGACCTGGTCGCCGCGGCGGAGTTCGCCGCGCTTACCGCCGCGACGGTGGTCACCCGCCTCGGCGCGCGCCCGCGGTAGCGAGTCAAGATCACACACACCCGGTAGCGAAGGCGCTAAGATCTTCGGCGCGAGCGGGGCCGCCTTTTTTGCCGCTCTGTCACGAAACAGCCGGAACAGCAGATGGAGGTCATTTCCGTGGCGACGGCAGGACGGGGCCTGGCGAATTGGCGACGCAGTTGGCTACCGGTGGCGGTTGGGTCGGCGCTGATGCTGGCCGCGATCCTTACCGCGTCGGCCGCACCTACGGCGGGTGCCGCTCCGGCCTCGGCCAGCGCGTCGTGCGGCAAGGCAACCGGGCCGTTCACCGTCCATGGCACCCGGGTGCTCGGCGCCCACGGCAAGGTCTTCGTCTCCTACGGGATCACCGTGTCCGGCCTGCAGAACCTGGACTGGCAGACTTCCCTCAACCAGGACCTGCAGGAGATCGCGGCGACCGCCGATGACTGGTGCGCCAACACGGTCCGGCTCCAGTTGAGCGAGGACAACCTTGTCGGACCGACGGGGACCATCAGCCAGGGCTACCTGAACGCGATCCAGGCGGAGGTCTCGGCCGCCGAGAGCGACCACCTGGTCGTGGTCCTCAACGATTCCACCGAGCAGACGACCTCGGCGTGGAACGCCGAGCTGGGACCGACGCCAGCCACCGAGGCGTTCTGGCAGCTCCTGGCCCAGGCCTACGGCGGAGACCCGCAGGTGATCTTCGACCTGTTCAACGAGCCGCGCTTGTACTCCAGCGGCATGTCGGCGGCCCAGATGTGGAAGCTGTGGCTCGACGGGGGCACCTTCGCCGGGGCCGATTACCCCTTCGGCATGGCGCAGCTGGCGGCGTACGTCCGGAACACCCTTCACGCGAAGAACCTGTTCTGGATCGAGGGCCCGCGCTACTCCATCTCGTTCGCCGGGATGGTGCGCTACAGGGCCGTGCTGAAGGTGAGCGGAGTGGTGTACGCCGTGCACCACCCGGCCGCCCCGCACGACAAGAGCGGCTGGTACGCCGACTTCGGCTACCTGATCGGAACCCACGTCGCTCCCGTGGTGGACGGCGAGTGGACGAACTATGAGCCGATTCAGACCATCGCTCCGACGATCGTGCCCACCTCGTGCTGGCAGGATGCGCCGACCGCCGTTCCCGAATACCTGGCCTACCTGTCCTCGCTGGGCATCGGCCTGAACGGGTACGACCTCCAGCCCGGCTTCCTGATCCGGTCCGACGCCAACCTGGGTAATCCCACCACGATCAACGCGCGCACCTGGACCTGCCAGTCCGGCAGCGAACAGCAGCCCGACCAGGGTGCCGGAGCCCTGGTCATGGCCTGGTTCAAGCAGCACAACAGCTGACCAGGGCGCGCCGCCCGCAGGCCGTCGGCCGGGGAACCCGCCTGACCGTCGGCCAGCATCCCACCTCCTCCGGCCAGCATCCCACCTCCTCGGCGGCGCGAATTCCGCTTTCCCCTCTTGACGGGCGACCGGCGCAGGCTTATGTTTCGTGAAACGTCGTTCGGCAATGTCGAACAGGTTTCAAGGAACAACGTCTCGCCGGAGGAGGTGAGAGCCCCTGGCCCCCGCCTCGCCGGGGCCCGCCACGGGCGACCTTATGGCAGCACCACCTACTACCCCGCAGAAACTCGGAGCCGAGTTCCTGGGCACCGCCTTCCTTGTGTTCATCGGCGCCGGCTCGGCCGCTGCCACCCACTTCTTCATGGACGGCAGCGCGCTGACGAAGACCCCCAACCCCTTCTCCGGAGCGCAGCTCGCGGCGATCTCCTTCGCGTTCATGTTCGCGGTGGTCGGCTCGGTGTACGCGATCGGGCACATATCCGGCGGGCACATCAACCCGGCGGTCACCCTCGCGCTCGCCGTGCGCGGCCACTTCCCCTGGCGCGAGGTGCCCGGCTACATGGCCGCCCAGGTGGCGGGCGCTGTGGCCGGGGCGGCGGCCATCTACCTGACCATCGGCAAGGCGGCCACGGTCGCCGCCGGCGGCGGGGTCACGTCCTACGGCGGGACGACCAACTTCGGGCAAGGGCTGGCCATCGAGGCGATCGGCACGTTCATCCTGGTGTTCGTCGTCTTCGGGGTCATCGATCACCGCGCGGTGCCCGGGTGGGCCCCGATGGCGATCGGCGGAATCGTCTTCGCGATCATCATGATCGTGGGCGCTGGCACCGGAGCCGCCATCAACCCCGCCCGTTACCTGGGCGCCGTGTTCATGTTCAAGGCGTTCGGCGGCAAGGTCTTGTGGCAGCAACTGCCCGCGTACCTGATCGGCGAGTTCGCCGGGGGCGTGCTGGGCGGCCTGGCCTGGGCCGCGATCGGCCGCATCCGCCAGGACGCGGCGCTGACCAGCCTCGCGCCCCAGGTACCAAGCGACACCGCATCGGAAGAGCTGAGTGGAGCGACGTCATGAAGAAACTGATCAACAGCCCGGAGTCCGTGGTCACGGAGGCTCTCGAAGGCGTCGCGGCGGCGCATCCCTCGCTGTCCGTGGACGTCGAGAACAAGGTGATCACCCGCGCCGGCGGGCCGCGGCCAGGCAAGGTGGGCCTGGTGTCCGGCGGCGGTTCCGGCCACGAGCCGCTGCACGGCGGCTTCGTCGGGTACGGGATGCTGGACGCGGCCTGCCCGGGGGAGGTGTTCACCTCACCGGTGCCTGACCAGATGCTCATCGCGACCAAGGCGGTCAACGCCGGCGCGGGCGTCCTGCACGTCGTGAAGAACTACACCGGGGACGTGCTCAACTTCCAGATGGCCGCCGAGCTGGCCGAAGATGAGGGCATCGAGGTCGCCAGCGTCGTGACCAACGACGACGTGGCGGTGCAGGACTCGCTCTACACCGCGGGCCGCCGCGGCGTGGGCGCCACCGTGTTCGTGGAGAAGATCGCCGGGGCGCTGGCCGAGGAGGGCGCGGACCTGGCGGCGGTGGCCGCCGTGGCCCGCGAGGTCAACGAGCGGAGCCGGTCGTTCGGCGTCGCGCTGAGCTCGTGCGCGGTTCCCGCGGCTGGCAAGCCCACCTTCGAACTCGGCGACGCCGAGGTGGAACTCGGCATCGGCATCCACGGCGAGCCCGGCCGGACCCGGGCCGCCCTGACCGAAGCGCGCGAGCTGGCGGCGGTGGCGCTCGACGCGATCAGCGCGGACATGCCCGTCGGCGGTGACCTGCTCGTCATGGTCAACGGCATGGGCGGCACCCCGCTGATCGAGCTCTACCTGATGTTCAACGAGGTGCGTAAGTACCTGGAGGCTCGCGGCGCGCGGGTGGCCAGGAACCTGGTGGGCAACTACATCACCAGCCTGGAGATGCAGGGCTTCTCGGTGACCGTATGCCAGCTCACCGACGCGCTCACCCGGCTGTGGGACGCACCGGTGGACACGCCCGCCCTGCGGTGGGGACGCTAGGACCCAG
Source organism: uncultured Actinomycetes bacterium (assembly GCA_963847965.1). Classification (GTDB taxonomy): domain Bacteria; phylum Actinomycetota; class Actinomycetes; order Streptosporangiales; family Streptosporangiaceae; genus Palsa-504. The sequence goes on along the minus strand of CAWKCG010000036.1, from coordinate 171,937 downwards.
CGAATTCCCACCGTCAGTCAGGGAGCCATCATGGATGCCGAAGTCTTCCGGGCCTGGATAGTGTCTGCCGCCGAGGTCATCGAGGCCAACCGCGATCACCTCACTCAGCTCGACGCGGCGATCGGCGACGCCGATCACGGCACCAACCTGGCCCGCGGCTTCGCCGCGGTGCTCGGGGCGCTCGACGCGGCACCCGCGAAACCCGCGACGCCCGGGGCCATCCTGACCCTGACGGGTAACACGCTGATCTCCAAGGTCGGCGGCGCCTCCGGCCCGCTGTACGGCACGGCCTTCCGCCGCGCAGGGAAATCTCTCGGAGACGCCGCCGACTCGGACCTGCCCGCGCTGTCCGCCGCGCTGGACGCGGCGCTCGCGGGCGTCCAGCAGCTCGGCGCCGCCCGCGAGGGCGACAAGACGATGGTCGACGCGCTCGCCCCGGCGACGAGGGCCTTCGGCAAGGCGATCACGGAGGGGGCGTCGCCGGACGAGGCCCTCGCGACCCTGGCCGAGGCAGCGCAGGCGGGCGCGGTCGCGACCATTCCCATGCAGGCGCTGAAGGGGCGGGCCAGCTACCTCGGCCCGCGCAGCGTCGGCCATGAGGACCCCGGAGCCGTCTCGACCGCGCTCATCCTCGGCGCCCTGCGGGACGCCGCGCGAGCCCAGCGATGACGGCTCCTACCCGGTACCGCGGGCAGCCGGTATCCGAGGGCATCGGCCTGGGGCAGATCTACCTCGGCGACGCGCCGTCCGGCGCGGATCAGGTGAGCCCCGGCGATCCGCCGAGCGCGGCGCGCTGGACGGCGGACGACGTGCGGGCCGCGTTCGCCGCCGTGGCGCGGGACCGGGCTGCCCTGGCCGACGAGCTTCGCGCCCGCGGGCAGGACCTGCAGGCCGGCATCGTGGACGTCGCCGCGCTGATCGCGGCCGACCCGGCACTGGTCGGCCCGGCGCTCGAGGCGGTGCGGGCGGGCGCCGAGGGCCCCGACGCGGTGCGGACCGCCGGACAGACCCAGGCGGCGCTGCTGGCTGCGCTGCCCGACCCTGACCTAGCGCAGCGCGCCGGCGACGTCCGCCAGGTCGCCCAGGCGGTGGCCGACCACCTGCACGGGGTAGGTGCCCCCCCGCCGCCTGCCGGGACGTTCATCCTGGTCCGTCGCGAGGTGGACCCGGCCGACCTCATCAGGCTGGCCGAGGCGGGGCTCGCCGGTGCCGTGTCGGTCGGCGGCGGGGCCAGTTCGCACGCCGCGATCATCGCCCGCGGCCTGGGCCTGCCCATGCTGGTCGGTGCCGACCCGTACGTGCTGGACGGTCCGAACGGGCACGAGGCCATCCTTGACGCCACCACGGGGGAGCTGATCGTCGATCCCGCCGCTCCCGAACTGGCCGCGGCCCGCGCCGCCGCCCAGGCCGCCAGGACCGTAGCGGCCGCGCCCGGCTACGCCGAGGCCAGCCCCGAGGTGAAGACAGCCGACGGGGAGCCGGTCACGCTGCTGTGCAACGTCGCCTCAGTCGCCGAGACGCGGCTGGGCCTGTCCGGCGGTGCCGTGGGTGTCGGGCTGCTCCGCACCGAGATCGGCTTTACCGGCGCCTCAGCCTGGCCGTCCGAGGCCGACCACCTCGACCGGCTGACACCCATCCTCGCCCTGCTCGAGGACCGGCCGGCGGTGGTCCGCCTGCTCGACTTCTCCGGTGACAAGGTACCGCCGTTCCTGGCTGGCCAGCCCGACCAGGGGCAGGGTCTTACCGCGCTGCTCGGCGAGCCCGGGGCCCTGGCCGACCAGCTCAGGGCGATCGCGCTCGCGGGCCGTAAGACCCGGCTTTCCGTCCTGGTGCCGATGGTCAGGACGCTGGCCGAGGTGGCCAGGGTCCGGGCCGCGCTGGCGGCGGCCAGCGGCCAGGCTGGCCTCGAGCCTCCCGAACTCGGCATCATGGTGGAGGTGGCGGCGACCGCCGCGGCGGCCGCCGAGTTCGCACCCGCGGTCGACTTCTTCTCCATCGGCACCAACGACCTGTCCAGCGAGGTGCTCGGCCTGGATCGCGCCGACCCGGCCACCAGGCCCGCGCTGGCCGCGGACCCGCGGGTACTCACCCTGATCGAGCGGGTAGCCACTGCGGGAGCGGCCGCCGGGGTGAAGGTGTCCGTCTGCGGCGACGCGGCGGCCGACCCGCTGGTCCTGCCGCTCCTGCTGGGCCTGGGGATCAGGACCTTCAGCGTCGGCGCGGCGCGCGTGCCCCAAGTCGCGAGCTGGATCGCCGATACGGACACCGGACAGGCCGCGGCCCGCGCCGCTCAGATCCTCGTCACCGCCGGCCCGGGCCAGGTGAACCGGTAATGCCGGCCCCGACCCGCTCAGCTCAGCGCGGACAGGACCACGCCGCCGCGGCCCGCGCCCAAGTCCCGCGACACGGCCCTGGCTGCTTCGCCGACCGTGCGGATCAGATCGTCGCGGGTGCCCGGCGCGAGCAGGCGGTCCGCCGAGCCGACCACGCCGATCGCGCCCGCGACCACGTCGTCCCTGGCGAGGATGGGCGCCGCGATTCCGGCGTCGCCGACGGTCGCCTCCTGGTCCTCGATTGCGTAGCCGCGCTGCCGGACCTGCGCCAGGGCCCGGTTCAGCGCGGCCCTGGTGGTCTTCGTCCGGCCGGTCAGCGGGACGAGGTCACCGGCCAGCGCCCGGCTGCGCTGCGCGGCGGGCAGGTTCGCCACGATCGCGTGGCCCAGGGCGCACGCGTGCCACGGAATCGCCGCGCCGACCTCCAGGATCTGCACGGTGTTGTCCGGCCGGAACACGTGGTGCAGCACGATGACGCGGGACCCGGACAGGGTCGCGACCCAGACCGCCTCGCCCGCCCGGTGGGCCAAATCCTCCGCCCACCGCAGCGACCTGGCCCGCAGTTCGGACCCGTCCAGGTAGGCGTTGCCGAGCTGCAGCACGCCGGGCCCCAGGCTGTACTTGCCGGTGTCGGGGTCCTGCGCGACCAGATCGTGCGCTTCCAGCGTGCGCAGCAGCCCGTGCACCGTGGGCTTGGCCAGGCCGACCCGTTCGGCGATCTCGGTGACGCCGAGGCGCGGCGTCCCGGATCCCAGGACCCCGAGGATCTGGGCCGCGCGCTGCACCGACTGGATCTGCGCCATGTTGCCCTTTCAGCGATACCGAACAACATTCAGGATAATCCATGAGCGCCCGGGATACGCGATGACCACAGCCAGTGTCGGGATCGTCCTCGTCTCGCACAGCGCCGAACTCGCCGACGGCGCGGCGAACCTCGCCGCGCAGGTCAGCGGCGGCACGGTGCCGATCGTCGCGGCGGGCGGGACCGACGACGGCGACCTGGGCACGAGCGCGGCGAAGGTGGAGCGCGCGCTCCGCCAGGCCGACCAGGGCGCAGGCGTGGTGGTGCTCCCGGACCTGGGCAGCGCGGTCCTGGTCGTGAAGGCGGTGCTCGAGGACCTTAGCGGCCCGGGCAGCGTGCTGCTCGCGGACGCCCCGTTCGTCGAAGGCGCGGTGGCCGCGACGGTCACCGCCGCCGCGGGCGGGGACCTCAAGGCGGTCGCCGCCGCGGCAGAGGAGGCGCGTCATGCCCGCAAGCTTTGAGCAGGAGATCACGCTGGCCGGCGACCTGCACGCGCGCCCGGCTGGCGCGCTCGCCGTGGCCGCCGGCCGGTTCGCCGCAGCCATCAGCGTCACCGTGGACGGCCACACCGCCGACGCCAAGAGCGTCCTTTCCGTCATGGGCCTGGGCGCGACCAGCGGCCAGCACGTGACCGTGTCGGCGGCGGGCCCCGACGCTCAGGAGGCGGTCGCCGCGCTCATCGCCATCCTCGGCGAGGCAACGAAGGTCGGCGGCTAAGATCCCCGGGGCACGACCAGGCCCGACTCGTAGGCAGTGACGACCGCCTGCGTCCGGTCCCGCAGCCCGAGCTTGCTGAGCATCCGGCTGACGTGCGTCTTCACGGTCTCCTCGGTGACCACGAGGCGGGCGGCGATCTCCGGGTTGGACAGGCCCTCGGCGACCAGCCGCAGGACCTGCGTCTCTCGCGGGGTCAGCGTGCTCAGCCCTGTCGCGGGCGCGCTCTCCGGCTTGGGGCGGAGCCGCGCGAACTCGCTGATCAGGCGTCGGGTGACCGCGGGCGCGAGCAGCGCCTCGCCGGCCGCGATGACCCGCACCGCGTCGAAGAGCCGCTCGGCGGTGACGTCCTTGAGCAGGAAGCCGCTGGCGCCGGCGCACAGCGCGTCGTAGACGTACTGATCGAGATCGAACGTCGTCAGGATGAGGATGCGCGGCCCAAGGTCCCGAAGCTGCCTGGTGGCCTCGATGCCGTCCAGCACCGGCATCCGCACGTCCATCAGGATGACGTCGGGGGACAGCTCGCGGCCCAGCCGCACCGCCTCCGCGCCGTCGCAGGCGGTGCCGACGACCGTGAAGTCCGGCTGCGTCTCGAGCAGCGCGGCGAATCCGGTGCGTACTACGTGATGATCGTCGGCCACGATGATCCGGACGGGACTGCTCATCCGGCCACCTCTGCCTTGGCGGGCAGCGCGGCCTCGATCAAGAACCCGCCGCCCGGTGCCACGCCGACGCTCAGTTCGCCGCCCGCGGCGGCCGCGCGTTCGCGCATGCCGGTCAGCCCGTGGCCGCCGTCGGCATCAACGGGCACCGCGGGCGGCCCGGGGCCGTTGTCCCGGATCCGCAGCTGCAGGGCGGCCTCGGTGAATCGCAGCTCCACGTCGACCGCCGCGCCCGGCGCGTGCCGCCGGGCGTTGGTCAGGCCCTCCTGGATGATGCGGTACGCGGCCAGCTCCACCCCGGGATCGAGCGGGGCGAGCGGCCCGGACACGATGAGCCTGGTGCCCGCGCCCGAGGCCTCCCTGGCCTCGTCAAGCAGCTCGTTGAGCTGCTCCAGGCCCGGCTGGGGACGCCGGTCAAAGGTTCCAAAATAGGGGTCGGCGGCCTGCGCGTCCTCGCGCAGCACGCCGAGCAGCCGGCGCATCTCGGTCAGGCCGGCCCGCGCCCGGTCCCCGATCTCGAGCAGCCGCTGCGCTCCCGCGTCGGGCATCCCGGGCGTAGCCAGCCGGGCCGTCTCGGCCTGCACGGCGATCATCGAGATGTGGTGGGCCACCACGTCGTGCAGTTCCCTGGCGATGCGCGCCCGCTCCCCGCGCGCCATGTGCTCCACCAGGCTGTCCGCGATGACCTGGCGGGCGGCGCTCTGCGCGTGCGCCTGAAGGCGGGCCCGCCGCGCGATCCCGGCCAGGGCCGCCGCCGGGCCCAGCGCCGCCGCGAGCACGGCCAGGACGCCTTCGTAGGAGCCGGGGGAGAGCGACCCGGCCAGCGCCGTGATCAGGAACGGCACGCCGAGCGCCGGAGCCAGCAGCTGTCCCCGGGTCTCGCCCCACCCGTCCCGGCCGAACAGGTAAAGCACGATGACGACGGCCGCCAGGCCCGCCACCGTCAGCGTCCGGACCACCGTGAGCGACAGCACGCCGGCCAGGCAGATGCAGGCGGCGGCCGCCGCGGGCCCGAGGTAAGCCAGCGGCACGGTGGTGCCCAGCGCGAGGATGACCGCCGTCAGGACGCCGGCGACGCTCAGGGAGGTACTCAGCCCCCGTGCGGCCGACTCGGTCACCGCGGCCAGCGCGAGCAGCCCTCCGGCTACGGCAGGCGCGTGCCTTGAGCGCAGGAGCGCGGCCATCCGCCCCACGTTCCCGGTCCAGCCGCCGCGCCAGTCAGCCACGATGCCAGTCAACCATTACGCCCGGGTACCGAGCGTCACCCCGGCCGGGGATCCCGCCGTCCCCCGCACGAGGGACGCGAAGACCGCTCCGCGGCGTGACGACCGGACCGGTCTCGATCCGTAGCGTTCCAGGCATGGAGGCAACCATTGAAGTCAACGGGCTGCGCAAGCGGTTCGGGTCGGTGCCGGCGCTCGACGGGATGACGTTCGCCGTCCAGCCCGGCCAGGTCACCGGGTTCGTCGGCCCGAACGGCGCGGGCAAGTCCACCACGATGCGGGTCATCCTGGGCCTCGACGCGCCAGACGCGGGCACCGCGCTGATCGGGGGCCGGCGGTACCAGGACCTGCGCAGCCCGCTCAGCCACGTCGGGGCGCTGCTGGACGCCGCGGCCCTGCAGCCGAGCCGGTCCGCCCGCAACCACCTGCTGTGGCTGGCCCACTCCCAGGGCCTGTCCGCCAGGCGGGTCGACGAGGTGATCGGCCAGGCGGGCCTGGAGTCGGCGGCCCGGAGGAAGGCGGGCGGCTACTCCCTGGGCATGCGGCAGCGGCTGGGCATCGCCGCGGCGATGCTCGGCGACCCGCCGGCGCTCCTGTTCGACGAGCCCTTCAACGGCATGGACCCCGAGGGGATCGTCTGGATGCGGGGGCACCTGCGGTCGCTGGCCAGGCAGGGGCGCGCCGTCCTGGTCTCGAGCCACCTGATGAGCGAACTGCAAGACGCCGCCGACCACCTGGTCGTGGCCGGCCGCGGCCAGGTCATCGCGGACACCAGCGTGGCGGAACTGATCGCGGCCGCGTCGGGGGACCGGGTGCAGCTGCGGACCACCGCGCGGACCGAGGCGATGACGGTGCTGGCTCACGCGGGGGCCACCGTCGCCGTCACGGGACCCGACACGGCGACCGTGTCCGGGCTGGCCGCGGAGAAGATCGTCGCCCTGCTGAATCAGAGCGCGATCCCGTTCTCCGAGGTGTCGGCCCACCGCGCCACGCTGGAGGAGGCCTACATGGAGCTAACCAGGGACGCGGTCGAGTTCCGCGCCGTGGCTCCCGAGGAGGCCGCGCGATGACCGCCCCGACCATGACGCCGTACCGCTCGGACGCGCCCGCCGGGCGCGACGGGTTCGCGCAGTTGCTCCGCGCGGAGTGGACGAAGTTCCGGACCGTCCGCGGCTGGGTCATCGGCACGGTCGTCGCGGCCCTGGTCATGCTCGGGCTCGGAATCTTCCTCGCGCTGGGGAGCAGGGGTTCGTGCGTTTCGGTGAGCAGTTCAGGGGGCGGTTCCGCCCGGTCAGGCAGCGGATGTACGCCCAGCTTCCCCAAGGGCCCCGGTGGCGAGCCGGTGACCGACAGCTTCTATTTCGTCCGCCAGCCGCTGGCTGGGAACGGCAGCATCACCGTCCGGGTGACGTCGCTGACCGGCCTCGTCCCGGTCTTCCACGGCAACCCGCAGCGGTCTCCCACCCGCCCCGGGCTGGTGCCGTGGGCCAAGGCAGGCCTGATCATCAAGGACGGCACCGGGGAGGGATCGGCCTACGCGGCGATCATGGTCACCGGAGATCACGGCGTCCGCATGCAGGCCGACTACACGCAGGACACCGCGGGCCTGCCCGGCGCCGTGGCGGGGGCTTCCCCGCGCTGGCTGCGGCTGACCCGCTCCGGCGACACGATCACGGGCTACGACTCGGCCGACGGCACGCACTGGACGCGGGTCGCCACGGTGACGCTGGCCGGGCTGCCCCAGGTAACGCAGGCCGGGTTGTTCGCCACGTCCCCGATCTACCAGGACTTCACCCAGAATTTCGGCGGCGGTACCAACGGTGGGGAAGCCCCCAGCCAGGACACCGCCGTTTTCGATCATCTGGGTCTCGCGGGCCGATGGCCTGCTACCGCCTGGACAGGCAGCTACATCGGGGACACTGACTACGAGCCCGGCATCGGCAGCTACCGTCAGTCCCAAGGCCGGTTCACCGTGACCGGGTCCGGCGACATCGCGCCGATCGTGGCCGGCCCCAGCGGCCCGGGCGCTACCGTCACCCTGGCGAACCTGCTCATCGGCACGTTCGGCGGCCTGATCGCGGTAATCGTCGTCGCGACGCTGTTCATCACGGCCGAATACCGGCGGGGCCTGATCCGCACCACGCTGGCCGCCAGCCCGCGGCGGGGCCGGGTCCTGGCCGCCAAGGCGGTCGTGGTCGGCTCGGTCGGCTTCGTGACCGGGCTGGCCGCCGCCGTCGTCGTGGTCACCCTGGGCGGCCGGCTCGCCCGCAGCCAGGTCTACGTCTTCCCGGTGTCGTGGGCGACCGAGCTGCGCATCGTGGTCGGCACGGGGGTGCTGGTCGCCCTCGTCGCCGTCATCGCGCTCGCGGTCGGCACCATGATGCGGCGCAGCGCGGCCGCGGTCACCACGGTCATCGTGGCGATCGTGCTGACCTACATCCTGGGCCTGATCCTGCCGGTCGGCGCCGCAGACTGGCTGCTGCGCCTTACCCCCGCGGCCGCGTTCTCCCTCCAGCAGGGTACGCCGGCGTACCCGCAGGTCACCGCCATCTACTCACCCGTAGGCGGGTATTACCCGCTGGCCCCGTGGGCCGGCCTGGCGGTCCTGTGCGGCTACGCCGCGCTGGCCCTGACGGTGGCCGTCGTCCTGCTGCGCCGGCGAGACGCGTGAGCCAGGGCCGGCATCGTCCTGCCCCGCCGGAGCGACGCATGAGCCAGGCCGCGGCCACCTTCCGCGCGGCCCTGCACGCGGAGTGGACCAAGCAGCGCACCGTGGCCGGGCCCGCCTGGCTGCTGGCCGCGCTGGTCACGCTGACCATCGCGGTCAGTGCCCTGGCGGTCCAAGCGAACACCTGCCCGTCAGGCACCGCGTGCCAGGTCGACACGGCCAAGCTCAGCCTCACCGGCATCCAGTTCGGCCAGGCGGTCGTCGCCGTCCTGGCCGTCCTGGCCATCAGCACCGAGTACAGCACCGGCATGATCCGGATTACCCTCACCGCGACGCCGCGCCGCACCACCGTGCTGGCCGCCAAGGCGAGCGTGCTCAGTTCCCTGGTGCTGGCCGCCGGCGTCCTCGCCGTGGCCGGATCGCTGCTGGCCGGGCGGCTCATCCTGCCCGGCCACGGCTTCACGCCCGCCCACGGCTTCGCGCTCCTGTCGCCCGGTACCCCGTCGGTGCTGCGCGCCGCCGCCGGGTCGGTGCTCTACCTCACCCTGATCGCGCTCCTCAGCCTCGGCGCCGCGACCGCGGTGCGCGATTCCGCGGCGGCCATCGGGCTCGTGCTGGCGCTGCTTTACCTTTTCCCGATCGTCGCTAACGTGGTGGGCGACGAATCTTGGCACCGACACCTGGAGCAGATCGGCCCGATGACCGCCGGCCTCGCCATCCAGGCCACCACCGGCCTGCGCAGCCTGCCCATCAGCCCGTGGGCGGGCCTCGGCGTGCTGGCCGCCTGGTCCGCGGGCGCGCTGGTGGCCGGCGGACTCCTGCTCCGGCTGCGTGACGCGTGATCAGGCTCCGCCGGTGACCGTACCGCCCGAGCCCGTGCCGTGGCTGATCAGGAGGCTGTACCCGGTTCTCGCCATGCTCGGCCTGGCGGCCATAGGGATGGCCGCCACGATCTGGGGGCCGCGCCTGTACGGGACGACGGCCTGGGCGCTACCCGATGACCTGTGGGCGACGCTGACCGCGGCGCAGCGGCTCCTGCACGGAAGCCTGGCCGGCCTGTACACCAAGCCCACCAACCTGGTCTCGTTCCCCGGCGCCGCGATCATCCTGGTCCCCATCGTCGCGGTCATCGACGCTATCGGGCTGCCGATTACGATCCCCGGCCCGCAGGGCGCCAACCACGGCGTGTGGCTGCTCGCCGGGTTCTACCAGGTCGCCATCTCGGCCGTCGTGCTGTTCGCCGCCGACGCGATCGCCGAACACCTCGGCGTGCCCCGCCGCAAGCGCCTGATCCTCGCCGGGGCGAGCGCCGTCGCGCTGTGGAACGTCACGGTCCGCTGGGGCCATCCGGAAGACGCCGTGGCGACCGGACTGCTGCTCTACGCCATCCTGGCCTTGGCGACGTCCAGAACCGGGCGCGCCGGGTGGCTCGTCGGGGCGGCGGTGGCCATCCAGCCGCTCGTCCTGCTCGCGCTCCCGATCCTCGTCGCCGTCATCGAGCCGCGCCGGCTGGCGGGCTTCCTGGCCAAGTCGGCCGCCCCGGGTGTCGTGCTGCTGGCCATAGCGGCCGCCGCGAACTGGCAGGCGACGTTCACCGCGGTGACCAAGCAGCCCAACTATCCGACCGTCGACCACGCGACTCCGTGGCTGTTCCTGGCCCCGCACCTGAGCCGCACGACGGTCGCCGCCGGGCCCGCCAGGACGCTCGCCATCGTGGTGGCCTGCGGGTGCGCCGTCGCGGTCGGCCTGCGGTGGCGAGCCGGCCGGCGGGACCGCCCGGCGCAGACCGCCGGGTGGACCGAGGACGAGCTCATGGAAGTCCTGTGGTGGACCGGGGTGGCGCTGGCCCTCCGCTGCGTGTTCGAGTCGGTCATGGTCGCGTACTACCTCTGGCCCCCGCTGGCCGTGGCCCTGGTCACCGCGTCGAGAAGCTGGTTCCGCCTGCTCGCCGCCGGGTCGGTGGCGGCCGTGCTGTCCTTCGTCACCCAGAGTTCCTGGCATAGCACCTGGGGCTGGTACGCCATGGTCGTCGTCGGCATTGCCCTGGCCCTGTGGGCCGGCAGTTTCTGGCCCGCGCCATCCGCGGCCGCGCAGGTCCTGCCCGAGCCCGGCGAGCAGTTCGTCACCGACAGCGCCCCCTGACGCGATCCCGCTACGTTCTGGCACCCAGGTCTTCCTCTGGTCACGTAAAGATCTTGAATATAGGTTCGTATAGTGTTGTAGCACCGTCTATAGCATGATAAACTGTTCGTAGAACGTGCTTCACAGTTTCATCCAAACGGGCGGTGGTGCATGCCCCAGGAACCGTTCGCCGGTGGCGAGCCAGACGACCCAGAGCCTGATGACTTCGGATCGCGCCCGGCCGACGGGGGCGAGCCGGAGGGCGCCGGCTGGGTCCCGGTGGATGACGGCGAGGACCCGGACGATGAGCCGCAGGCTCTGGAGCAGGGCCTGTTCGTGTGCCTGCCCGCGGAGGAGCTGACTCTGGCCGGGTTCGCCCAGAACGGCCGGGCGGACACCATGGCCCCCGGCGCGCTGCTGGCCACCCTGCTGGAGGCGGTGGCCGGGGAGGGCGGATCGGGGCTGGCGGGGCTGTCGGATGACCAGCTGATCGGGATCATCTCCGCGGTCCGGCGGATGGAGTCCCGCACCGCCTGGATGCTGATGGCCGCGCTGGCCGAGTTCGTCCGGCGCCGCCCGCCGTCGGGGGAGCCGGTGGATACCGGCGCGGAGGGGTTCAGCGACTTCGCCCCGGATGAGATCGCTGCCGAGCTGCACCTGACCGGCCAGTCCGCCGCCGGGCAGATGGTCTACGCCCGCACCGTCGAGGACCGGCTGCCGCGCTGTTTCGCGGCGCTGGCCGCGGGCCGGATCCACCCGGTCCACCTGCGGATCATCGAGGACGAGACGGCCATGCTTTCGCCCGAGGACGCCGCGCAGGCTGATGAGCTGCTGGCCGGAACGGCCGGGTCGCTGACGTTCGGGCGGCTGCGGTCCAAGGCGCACCAGCTGGTCCTGAAGCTGGACCCGGAGTCGGCGCTGCGCCGTAAGGAGCAGGCGAAGCAGGACGCCCACGTCCGCCGGTTCCGGGAAGACTCCGGGAACGCGGGGATGATCGCCCGGGAACTGCCGCCCGATGAAGTCCTCGCCTCATGGCAGCACGTGGAGCAGCGGGCGCTGGACCTGCGCGCCGCCGGGATGCCCGGCACGCTCCGCGAGCTGCGCGTGCGGGCGTATTTGGATTTGTTGCAAGAACGGGACTGCCGCCTGGTTCCCGATGATCCGGCCACCGAGCAGGCCGACCGGCTGCGAGGCCCGGAGGGCGACGGCGGGTCAGGCAGCTCTCAGGAGCCGGATGACGGGCCGGTGGGGACCGGCGGCCCTGGTTCTGGCCCTCCGGGCAGCCCGGACGGCACCGGCCCGGACGGCAACACTCGCCGGGCCCGGCAGGATGGGCCGAGCGTGGCGGCGCTGGTGAACATCACCGTGCCGCTGGCCACGCTGCTGGGCGAGTCCTGGACTCCGGGCGATGCCGCCGGGTTCGGGCTGCTCGACGCCGAGGACGCCCGCAACCTGGTCGCAGCGGCAGCCCGCCACCCGCAGACCCGGTGGTGCGTCACCGCCCTGTACCCCGACGGCACCGCCGCCGCGCACGGCTGCGCAGCGGGCCAGCACCCGCCACCCGGCCCCGCCACCGGCGGCCGCTCCCCGGGCCCGGACCCGCCGCCTGGGCCCGCCAGCCGTCGGTAGGAGCAGCCCGAACCGGCGTCCTAGTCCGCCGACCGTCTACGCGACCTGAGCGCCACGCCACCCTCACCATCCGTAAGACCTGGTAACACTCCTGCCGGGTCGGTGCGTACCATGATCATGGTGAGCGATACCAGGACCTGCGAACATTGCGGCGCTATCTTCGCGCCGCGCCGTGAGCATGCCCGGTTCTGCTCCACTTCCTGCCGGGTCACCTGGAACCGCGAGCGGAAGGGCGACCTCGGGGTCGAGGTGACGGCGCTCGACTGGACCACCGCCGCGATGTGCGACGTCCTCGAATGGCTGAGCCAGGCTGGGCCGAGGGACCGGCCGCAGGCGTTCGCCGTGATCAGCGAGGCGGTGTGGTGGGTCACCATCGTGGACGCCACGCTCATCCGATATCACCTCGAGGCCTACGAGGCCGTCATGGCCACCCGCACCCCCGCCGATCGCCGGCTCATCGAGGGAACCTTCGGCGGCCTGCGCTTCGTCAGGAACCAGATGGGTTACCACATCGATCAGGCTGACTTCATCGAGCCAGGACCGGACCCTTCCGGATCCGGTGACGGCCGCATCATGGCGTGGTCGTGGCGGTCCGTGCCCGAGCCCGCCCTGACCCTGCTCGCGCCGCGCGGACAGGCCTGGGAGATGGCGCGGTACCAGGCGTACGAGGCCCACCTGGCCGGTCACCCGATGGAGGAGGTGTTCGGCCAGGCCGCGGCGTTCCTCAAGCAGGTGTCCGCGCAGGCCGCCCTCCTCGCCGCGGCCACCCCACCGGACGTCCGGGCGGTGTGAGGACCCTCAGCGTGCACCCAGTGACCGCCGGGCGCGCGTACCGAGGGCTGTTCGCCGAACCGGTGCTGCGCAGGCTGGCGCTGGCGGACGCCTGCGCCCGGCTGCCGCAGGGCATGGTCAGCCTCACCCTGCTGCTGGTCACCGTTCAGCACGCCTCGATGACCGTGGCGGGCCTCGTGGTGGCCGGGTATACGCTCGGGCAGGCCGCGACGGCCCCGCTGCGGGGCAGGCTGGCGGACCGGCGCGGCCTGGTCCCGGTGGCCGCCTTCTGCGGCGTCGGCTACGCCCTCGCCTTGCTCGCGCTGCTGGCGGGCTCGCTGGACCGCGCGCCTGCCGGGCTGCTGATCGGCGCCGCGGCGGTGGCCGGCCTGTTCAACCCGCCGCTCAGCCCGGGCCTGCGCAGCCTCTGGTCCACGTACGCGGGCGCCGGGCTCAGGCAAGCCGCCTTCGCACTGGACGCCGCGGTGTTCGACCTGGCCTATATCACCGGCCCGGTGCTGGCCAGCGGGCTGGCGACCGGCGTCGCTCCCGCGGCCGCCCTGGCCCTGCTGCTGGTGCTGACCGGCGCGGCCACGGCCGCCATCGGCCGGTACTCCCGGCGCCCGGAGCACCCGCCGGACCGGCGCCGGATGCTCGGCCCGCTCCGCTCGGCCGCGCTACGCGAACTGCTGGTCACGGCCGCGCTCACCAACGCCGCCCTGAGCGCGACGGAGGTGGCCCTCACCGCCTACGTCCGCCATCACCACGCCCTATGGGCGTCGGGCCCGCTGCTGGCGGAAGTCTCCCTCGGCAGCATCCTCGGCAGCCTCCTGCTCGGAGCCCGGAGCGGCGCCGCCAGCCCTCAGGGCCGCCCGCCCCGCCTGCCCCGCCCGCACGGCCTGCGCTGGCTGCCGCGCCCGTCCCGGCTGCCCCTGCTGCTGACCGGTTACTCCCTCGGGCTGGCCATCCTGACCGCCGCCGGGCTCTACGCGCCGTTGCTGGCCGTCGCGGCGCCGCTGGCCGGCCTGTGCCTTGGCCCCACCCTGGCCACGTTGTTCGGTGCGGCCGCCGCCGCGGCGCCTCGCGGTGGCGGTACGGAAACCCAGGCCTGGCTCAACTCGATCATGAACGGCGGCGCCGCGGCCGGGGCTGCCCTGTCCGGCCTCGCCGCCGCTCGCCCCCTGCTCGCCCTGACCCTGGCGGCCGCCCTGGCCGCCGCGGCGGTGGCCAGCGCATCCGTCGCCGCCGGGTTCGGCGGGCCGGAGCCCCCGCAGACGGCTGCCCGGCGGGCCGCGGACGATGAGGGCACGCCCACCACCGCCCGTTCGGCGGAATAAGAAATAAGGAGGTAAGGCGTTGGGCTCATGGACTCCCGGCCGGGTGCTCGACGCGGCGGCCGCGATGGAATGGGAGCCGGAAGGCTCCGTCGTCGTGATCACCGACGACTACCGGCTCATCAGGTATCCGGACTGGGTGGTCAACCCGACCTTCCCGGCCGCTCACGTCACCTGGTCGCGCACGGCGCGGCCACTCGAGGCGGTCGTCGCCGAGGTGTCAGCGCGGATCCGCGGCTGGGGCCTAAACGGGGTGGCCTGGTGGGTCTCCGGCGCGACCGTACCCGAAGGCACCGAAAAAGCGCTGCAGGCCCTGGGCGCCGAACTCACCGACGCCGCGCGGGTGCTGGCCCGCGACCTGGCCGGCGGCCCGCCGGACCTCGGTCTCCCAAGCGACGTGACCGTCGAGCTGGTCAAGGACGAGCGGACCTTCCGCATGGCCTCCGACATCACCGTCCTGGGCTGGGAGAGGACCCAGCCGGACGAAGCCGAGTTCGCCCGCCAGCTCGAGGAGGCCCTGGCCGACCTGAAGGACTGGTCCAGCTTCCGGGTGGCGGCCACGGTAACCGGCGAACCCGCCTCGACCGGCGGCTGCACGCTGGCCGGCGAGGTGGCGCAGCTATGGGGCGCGGTCACCCTGCCGGCGTTCCGCGGCCGCGGGGCTTATCGCGCCGTGCTGGCCGAACGCCTGCGCCTGGCCCGTGCTCACGGCGCGACCCTCGCCCTGGTCAAGGGCCGGATGGTGACCTCCGCGCCGATCCTGCTCCGGGCCGGGTTCGACGACTTCGGCGAAGAGCGATGCTACTGGCTCCCGGTCGGGCGCGCGGCTCGAGGATCAGGTCGCCGAGCTCGTGGCCAGGTGGGGCGCGCCGGCGTCGGCCGGGTAGCGTAAGCAAACACTGATCTCACCCGTTAACCAACCGAGGAGTCCCAGACATGCCTCTGAGCGCGCGGAACCAGATCCCGGCCCGTGTCACCAGCATCAACAGCGGAGAGGCCATCGCCAACGTCGAACTGGACGCGAGCGGTGTCCGCCTGGTGGCCTCGATCACCGTGGAAGCCGTCAAGCAGCTCGGCCTGACCGAGGGCAGCCAGGTCACCGCCGTGATCAAGGCCTCCGACGTCATCCTTGCGACCGACAGCTACTGACCTGCCCGATGGCAGACAACATCCAGCGGACCGCTGGCTAGCGGACCGCCGTAGCCAACGTAGGTGGCGCGCCTTCCTCTTTATCCCGAACGGCGGTGGTGCCTGCCCTGGAAACTCCTGGCGCGGATCAGGCGGGGGAGAGCCGAAGCCCCGGTGATCGGGCGGAACCGGTCCGATGCCGCGCTCAGCGCCTGAGCCTCGTCGTCGGCGAGCTCGATGCTCGCCGCCGCGACGTTGCTCTCGAGCTGCTCGACGCTCGAGGCGCCTGGTATCGCGACCACGGCCGGGTGGCGGATGACCCAGGCCAGGGCGATCTGCGCGGGCGTGGCGCCGTGCGCGTCGGCCACGTCGCGCAGCGCGGCGATCAGGCCGGCGGCCCGGTCCAGGTTCTCGGGCAGGAACAGCGGGTTGCCGGCCCGCACCCGGTTCACCGGTCGGCTGTCCCGGTGGTACCGGCCCGAGAGCAGCCCCTGTCCCAGCGGGCTGTAGGCGATCACGACCCGGTCCGCCGACTCGGCGTAGGGGAGCAGGTCGCGCTCGGGCGCCCGGGCGACCAGGCTGTAACGGACCTGGTTGCTGAGCACCCGGCTGCCCAGCGCCTTCTCGGCGGCGCGCCAGCGGTCCAGCGAGTAGTTGCTCACGCCGACCTCGCCGACCAGCCCCACCCGCTGGAGCGTCCGCATGCCGCGCATGATGGTCCCGTCGCGGACCACGGGGTTCGGCTGGTGCACCTGGTACAGGTCGATCCGGCGCGTCCCGAGCCGGCCAGCGCTGGCCACGGCGCGCTGCTCGACGACCGGCGCGACCGGCAGCGCGGGGAAGATCTTCGTCGCCAGGAAGGCCGACTCGCGGTCCTCGCCGAGCGCCTCGCCGAGGATCCGCTCGCTGCGCCCGAAGCCGTAGATCTCGGCGGTGTCGAACAGCGTGACGCCCAGGTCCAGCGCCCGGCGCACGATGCCGCGCGCCTGCTGGCCGGCGTACGGCTCGCCGTACCCCCACTCCCGGGAGCCGAACTGCCAGGTGCCGAGCCCGATCGTGGAAATCTTCGTCCCGGTGCCGATGCTCAGGTAACGCATGCCTGCGTGCCCGCCGTGCTTATCCGTCGCGCAGCGCAGACTTGAGTATCTTGCCCGAGGGTCCCTTCGGCAGCTCGGCCATGAACCGGATCTCGCGCGGGTACTTGTACGCCGCCAGGCGCTCGCGGGTGTAGGCGATGATCTCCGTCGCGCTCACCTCGGATCCGGGGCGCCGGACCACCACGGCCACCACCTCCTCGCCGAGCCGCTCGTCGGGCTTGCCGATCACGGCCGCCTCGAGGATGCCGGGGTGGGCGTAGAGCACCTCCTCGATCTCGCGCGGGTACACGTTGAACCCGCCGCGGATCACCAGGTCCTTCGCGCGGTCGACGATGAAGTAGAAGCCGTCCTCGTCCTGGTAGCCCAGGTCACCCGAGTGCAGCCACCCGCCGCGCAGCGTCTCCGCCGTGGCCTCCGGGCGCCCGAGATAGCCCTTCATCACGTTGTGCCCGCGGATCAAGATCTCGCCCACGTTGTCACGCCCGGGCGGCAGCGGCTGATCGGACGCGTCGGCCACCCGCATCGTGACGCCCCAGATCGGCTTGCCGATGGACAGCACCCGCCGGTCGCCGGGGCGGTTGAACGAGGTGGTACTCGCCGTCTCGGACATGCCGTAGCCCTCGAGCACCTCGATGCCGTACTTGCCCTCGAAGGTCCGCATGATGTCTTCCGGCAGCGACGCGCCGCCGGACACCGCGACGCGCAGCGCCGAAAGGTCACGGCCGGCGATGTCGAGCTGCGCCAGCGCGTGCAGCATCGTGGGCACGCCGGCGATCACGGTGCACCGGTCGGCCTCCAGGACGTCGAGGACGGCGGCGGGCACGAAGCGCGGCACGATCGACAGGCAGCCGCCGTACCTGACGCTCACGTTGATCACCGACGACAGGCCGAACACGTGGAAGAACGGCAGGACCGCGAGGGTGACGTCATCGGGCCGGGCGCCGAACAGCTGGCCCGCGATCGTGCAGTTCATGTACAGCTGGAAGTGGGTGAGCTCGGCGCCCTTCGGCTTGCCGGTGGTCCCGCTGGTGTAGATGAGCACGGCCGTGTCGTCGGCGTTCCTGGGCAGGACCTCACCGTCCGGTACGGCCGCCATGAGCTCGCCGAACGGCCGGGTGCCCTCAGGAAGCGCGCCCTGGCCCATGCTGACCAGGTACAGCGGGACGCCCAGCACCTCGCAGGCCTTGCTGGCCTCGGCGTGGATGCCCTCGAACCCGATCAGCACCGCCGCCGCGGAGTCGCTCAGGTGGTACTCGATCTCGGGCGCCATGAGCAGGGGATTGAGCGGCAGCACGACCATCCCGGCCTTCAGCGCGCCGAAGTAGGCGACGAGGAAATGCGGGATGTTCGGCAATTGCAGCGCCACCACCTGGCCCGGGACGAGGCCCGCCTCGCGCAGGCCCGCGGCGAAGCGGCCCGACTGCTCGTCGAGCTCCCGGTACGTCGTCGCGGTCCCGCCGAACCGGTGGACGGAGGAGTCGGGCGAGGCCGCGGCCGTCTCGGCCAGGATGGTCGCCTGGTTAAAGCTCATTCACACCCCTTAAAGCTCATTCAGTTCACGCCCTAAAGCTCATTCACACCCCCCAGTGGTGAGACATATGTTAGAGGTGTATCACCACCGTGCCTAGGTCGTGGGGACGACGCGAAACGGAGCGGGTCGTGATGTACCTGATCAGGGGAGCCGGGGGGCGAGCAGGAACGCCCGCGGGCTCAGGGGACGCCGACCCATGGCCTGTCGCGCCCGCGGGCCGGCGGTTCGGCCCGTCGTCCGCGCTGCTGCTGACCGAGCCCATCCGGGGGCTGGCCGACCTGGCCGCCCTCCCGCTGGCCTCGCCCTGGCTGGCGACCGCCCCGCGCGGCGACGGCCACGGCGTGCTGGTCCTGCCGGGCCTGCTGGCCTCCGACACGAGCACGCTGCCGCTGCGGCGGTTCCTGCGCCTGCTGGGTTACGACGTGCGCGGGTGGGGCCTCGGGCGCAATCGCGGCCCGACGGAGGCGGTGCTCGAGCAGCTTCCGCGCGCGCTTGCCGACCACGTTGAGCGGACCGGGCGAGCGGCGTCCCTGGTCGGCTGGAGCCTGGGCGGCATCTTCGCCAGGGAGATCGCGCGTTGGGTACCGGGGCAGGTCCGGCAGGTGATCACCCTCGGCAGCCCGTTCGCGTCGACCGACCGGTGGCGAAACCATGCCGACGGTCCCTACCGGCGGCTCAGGTACCTGCACGCGCCCGCTGGCCGGCTGCCCTCCCGCGCGCAGGTCGCCAGGCCGATCCAGGTGCCGTCCACGTCGGTGTACTCCCGCCAGGACGGCATCGTGTCCTGGCAGGCCTGCGTCGAGCCGGAGACGGCGCTGCACGAGAACGTCGAAGTCCGGTGCAGTCACCTGGGTTTCGGCGTCGACCCGGCCACGCTGTGGCTGATCGCCGACCGTCTGGCCGTCCCGGCCGGTCAGCGCCGCCCGTTCCGCCCGCCGCCGCTGATGCGGCCGCTGTACCCGGGCCGCCGATGATCGGCTCGGCTCCGCCCGGCACGAGCCCGGCTCCCGATCAGTTCGCGGACCGGTGGGGGGCGCGCGGTTATCTCACGGCGCTTGATGGCCCTGTGCACTGGGTCGAATGGGCCGCTCCCCTCGGCACCCAGGGCACCGCCCAGGACCCCGGCGCCAGCCAGGACGCTGGCACCGCCCAGTCCGGGCCGCCGGTCGTCTTCGTGCACGGCCTGGGCGGCTCGCACCTGAACTGGTGCCTGGTCGGCCCCCAACTGGCGGCCGGGCGCCGCGCCGTCGCGCTTGACCTCCACGGCTTCGGCCTGACCCCGGGCACGCGTCAGACGGCCACCGTGCGCGCCAACGCCCGGCTGCTCGACCGGTTCATCAGGCAGATCGTCGGCGCTCCGGTGATCCTGGTCGGGAATTCCATGGGCGGGCTGATATCGGTGCTCCAGACCGCCGCGGCGCCGGATACCGTCGCCGGGGTCGTGCTGATCGACCCGGCGCTGCCGCTGCCCCGCCAGGCCCCCGACCCGTTGGTGGCCGGGCAGTTCCTGCTGTACATGCTCCCCGGTCTGGGCGGGCTCTTCGTCAGGACGACGATGGCGCGGCGGACGCCGGAAGTGGCGGTCAGGCAGCTCATCGAGCTGTGCTTCGCCGACCCGTCGCGGGCCGACCCCGCGATGCTGGCGGCGTCGATCGACCTGGCCCGCGAGCGCCAGGACGATCACCCCTCGGCCCGCGCTCACCAGCAGTCATTCCTCGCGGCCTCGCGCTCCCTGATGCGGGTGATCGGCCGGCGGCAGCGCTACTGGGAGATGACGGCGGGTATCGCAGTCCCCGTCCTGCTCATCGGCGGCGAGTCCGACCGGCTGGTGCCGATCGCGGCCATGCGCCAGGCGGCGGCGCGCAACCCGCGCTGGGAGACCGCGTTCCTCGCCGGGGTGGGGCATACCCCGCAGCTCGAGGTCCCCGGCGTCGTCATCGGCACGATCACCGACTGGCTGGGCCGGCACTTCACCCAGGAGAACGGACATGCAGCAACTGACCGGGCTTGACGCCTCCTTCCTCGCGCTGGAGACGACCACCACCACCGGCCACGTCGGGGGGGTGTCCGTGCTGGACCCCAGCGGCGCGCCCAGGCCGCTCACCCTCGCCCGGCTCACCGAGGTGATGGCCGAGCGGCTCCCGCTCGTGCCCGTGCTCCGGCGCAAGCTGCTGAACGTGCCGCTCGGCCTGGACCAGCCGTACTGGATCGATGATCCCAACTTCGACATCGAGTACCACGTCCGCGAGATCGCGCTGCCCCGCCCGGGATCCGACGCGCAGCTCACCGAGCAGGTCAGCAGGCTGCACGCCAGGCCGCTGGACCGGAGCCGCCCGCTGTGGGAGATCTACCTGATCACCGGGCTGGCCAGGCGGCGCGCCGCGGTCTACACCAAGATCCACCACGCCGCGATCGACGGGGTGTCCGGCACCGAGCTGCTGACCGTCCTGCTCGACCTGACCCCGGCCGGGCGGGAGCTGCCCGCTCCCGAGCCGTTCCGGCCCGCCCCCCCGCCGCCCCTGCCGCTCCTGGCCGCGAAGGCCGCCGCGCGGCTGGCCTGGCGGCCGGTGGAGACCGTCCAGATGACCAACCAGCTGATCCGCTGGCTGCCGACCCTGGCGCCGGTGATGAGCACGCTGGTCGGCGGGATGCTCGGCCTGAACCGGGGCGACGGCGAGGTCATCGCCACCACGCCGGGGCGCCCGCCCGCCACGCCGTTCAACAGGCAGATCACGCCGCACCGCAGGATCGCGTTCCGCAGCGTGGACCTGGCCACGGTCAAGAAGGTGAAGAACGCCTTCGGCGTCTCGGTCAACGACGTGGTGATGGCGATGTGCGCGGGCGCGCTCCGGCGCTGGCTCGCCGAGCGCGAGGCGCTGCCGAGCCAGCCGCTCATCGCGATGATCCCGGTGTCGATCAGGGACCCGGCCAGCAAGGGTGCCCTGGGCAACAAGGTGTCGGCCATGCTGGCCATGCTGCCCACCCACGTCGCCGAGCCCGACCTGCGGCTCGAGCTGGTGCACGCCGCGACCAAGGCGGCCAAGGCCCAGCAGGCGGCCATCCCGCAGGGCCTGGTGGACCAGATCAGCGACTTCGCCCCGCCCGCGCTGACCGCGCGCGCCGCCCGCGTGGTGTTCGCCACCGGCCTGCTGCACCGGCTGCCCCCGTTCAACCTCACGATCTCGAACGTCCCCGGCCCGAACGTGCCGGTGTACCTGTGCGGGGCCAGCGTGCTCGCCCACTACCCGGTGTCGGTCGTCACCGACGGGCAGGGCCTGAACATCACCCTGGTCGGGTACCTCGGCCAGCTCCACTTCGGCCTGATCTCCTGCCGTGAGCTGGTTCCCGACATCGACGTCCTCGCCGGGTACCTGACCGACGAGCTGGCGCTCCTGCTCACCGCCGCCGAGAAACGCTCCGCGGGCTGACCGGGCTGGATACGTGAGACCGGTACCGCGGGCCCGGCGCAGCGGCGAGGACGACGCCCGGAGCGTGCTGCCCGAGGGGACCGGGGTGCCCGCGCTGGTCCCGCCGGAGATCTTCGCGGCGGCCGCGGCCGCCTTCTCCTCGGGTCGCCGGCTTGACATGCGGTCGCTGGCCAGGCGCCTGGGCGTGGCGCGCGCCACGCTGTACCGGCGAGCCGGCAACCGGGAGCGGCTGCTCGACGAGCTGCTCTGGTGGCGAGCCCGCCGCCTGGTCACCGACCAGGTGCAGGCCACCGCGGACCTGGCGGGGGCGGACCGGCTGACCGCGGTGATCGGCGGCGCGCTGCGCGTGATCGGGACCGACCGCCCGCTGCGGGTCTTCCTCGAGTCCGACCCGGAGACCGCGCTGCGCATCCTGACCGGAACGCGCAGCACGGTGCAGCGCGGCATGGCCCGCGCGCTGGAGAACCTCATCGACCTCGAGCGCGACCGCGGCGCGTTCGACGCCACCGTGGACACCCCGACGCTGGCCTACGCGATCATGCGGATCAGCGAGGGCTTCCTGTACGCCGACGTGATCGCCGACCGCGCTCCCGATACCGGCCGCGCCAGCGCGGTCATCGAGGCCCTGCTCCGCGGCGTGGACCTAGTGCACCGCTGACCGTCACTCGCCATCAAGCGCGAGGACCAGCTTGCCGGTGTTCGCGCCGTCGAAGAGCATCAGCAGCACGCCGGGGAAGTCGGCGACGGTGCCGTGCACGATCTGCTCGCGCGAGACGAGCCTTCCCTCCCGGTACCATCCGCCCATCTCGGCCAGCGCCTCGCCGTACCTGTCGGCGTAGTCGAACACCAGCATCCCGGTCATGGAGGCCCGCGCCACCAGCAGCATCATGTAGTTGGCCGGGCCGCGCACCGCGGTCTCGTTGTACTGGGAGATCGCCCCGCAGATGATCACCCGGGCGCCGCGGGCCAGGCAGGTCAGCACGTCGTCCAGGATCTCGCCGCCCACGTTGTCGAAGTAGACGTCGACCCCGCGGGGCGCGTGCTCGCGCAGCGCCTTGCGCACGTTCCCGGCCCGGTAGTCGATGCACGCGTCGAAACCGAACTCCTCCACCACCACGCGGCACTTCTCCGGCCCGCCCGCGATCCCGATGACCCGGCAGCCCTTGATCTTGGCGATCTGGCCGGCCACGCTGCCCACCGCGCCCGCGGCACCCGAGACGACGACCGTGTCCCCGGCCTTGGCCTTCCCGGTGTCCAGCAGGGCGAAGTAGGCGGTGAGCCCGGTCATGCCCAGCGCGCCCAGGTACGTCGCCGGCCCGGCCAGGGTGGCATCGAGCTTCACTACCCTCTGGCCGGTCATGTCCCGGCCGTCCGACAGCGCGTGCTCCTGCACGCCGAAGGCGCCGAAGACGTAGTCACCGACGGCGAACCCGGGATGCTCGGAGGCGGTGACCCGGCCGACCGCCCCGGCGCGCATGACGGCACCGATCTCGACCGGTGGCACGTAAGACCTCTCAGCGTTCATCCACCCCCGCATCGCCGGGTCCACGGACAGGTGCGAGACGGCCACCGCGAACTGCCCCGGGGCGGGCACGGGCACCTCCTCGGTGGTGAGCTCCCAGTCGGTGGCCCTGGGCAGCCCGGAAGGCCGGGCGGCCAGCCGTACCTGGCGGTTCGTCGATGACACGAGGCGGCTCCAGAAACGAGGGCGGACAATGCTGATCGGAACGTAATGCCACCGGGTCCGCGAGCACAAGCCGGCTACCGCGATGTCCGATTCCCGCCAGTACCGCTATCGGGCGACGCCTAGAGTCGAAAACGTGACCGTATACACGACGACCCAGAGCCCGGTCGGCGAGCTGCTCCTCGCCGGCGAACAAACCCCCGGCGGCGTCCGGCTGACCTCGGTGTCGATGACCGGCCAGCGGACCGCGCCGGCCCCGCGCGATGACTGGCGCCGGGCCCCGGCGGCGTTCGGCGACGTGATCAGGCAGCTCCAGGCGTACTTCGCGGGTGAGCTGACCGTATTCGACCTCGAGCTGGCTCCCGGCGGAACCCCGTTCCAGCAGCGGGTCTGGCGCGCGCTGGACTCCATCCGCTACGGGACGACCATCACCTATGGCGAGCTGGCCGCGCAGCTCGGCGTGCCGCGGGACCGGGTCCCGGCCCTCGGCGCTGCGATCGGCCAGAACCCGCTGCTGATCGTCCGCCCGTGCCACCGGGTCATCGGCGCGGATGGCCTGATGCGCGGCTACGCCGGGGGAGTGGAGCGCAAGCAGTGGCTCCTGGTACACGAGGACGCGCTCCAGCCGATGCTCGGCTAACCGGGTCGCTACATGTACAGGCCGCCATTGACCGGGTAGGCAACTTCTCGGAGAACAGCCGGGCCGCTTCGGTGTTGGCCGAGTACCCGGCCGCGGCCGTGACGCCCCGGTTCATCAGCCGCTCGCAGATCGCGAGCCCGATGCCGCGGATCCCCCCGGTTACCAGGGCGACCTGCCCGTTCATGTCAGCCGTGGGTGGCACCTCCCTTGAGGGCGGAATCAGCCGTGTACGTATTCCCCTGGTGCGTCGGCGCGGGCCCGGTGCTTGCGGCTACCCATGCCCGGCGGGTCCACGCGCGCCCCGGCCCGCGGGTCGGACCACGTGGTCCAGTCCTCCCACCAGGAACCCCGGTGCTTGCTGTTCGCGGAGCGCCAGGCCTCGGCGTCGGCCCCGGCGGACTCGCCCGCCTCGTACCAGGCCTTCGGCCCGGGCGGATTGACGATGCCGGCGATGTGGCCCCCGCTGGACAGCACGTAGCGGACCTCGCCGCCCATCAGCGCGCCGGTCTTGTATGAGGAGTGCCACGGCACGATGTGATCGTTGATCGCGCCCACCACGTACACGTCGTTGGTGACGTCGGCCAGCGAAAGGCGCTGCCCGGCCAGTTCCATCTCGCCCCGGGCCAGCTCGTTTCGCATGTACAGGGAGCGCAGGTAGAACGAGTGCATCGCGGCCGGCATCCGCGTGCTGTCGCCGTTCCAGGCCAGGATGTCGAAGGCCGGCGGGTCCTGGCCCATCAGCCAGTTCGAGACCACGTAGTTGAAGATCAGGTCGTTGGCGCGCAGGATGTCGAAGGTCCCCGCCATCTGGCTGCCCTCGAGGATGCCGGTCCGTGCCATCTGCCGTTCCAGCCGCTCCACGGTCTTCTCGTCGGTGAAGGCGCCCAGGATCCCCGGCTCGCTGTAGTCCAGCAGCGTATTGAGCAGCGTGATCGTCCCGATCCGGTCGTCGCCCTTCTCAGCCAGGTACGCGGCCAGCATGGCGGTCAGCGCCCCGCCGAGGCACAGCCCGACGATGTCGATGGTGGGGGCGCCGGTGATCTCCCCGATGACGTCCAGCGCTTCCCGCGGGCCGTGGATCAGGTAGTCGTCCAGGGTGACGCCGCCCATGGAGGAGTCCGGGTTCCGGTAGGAGATGGCGAACACCGTCCGCTCGTGCTGCACGGCCCACTCAATGAAGCTGCGCCCGGGGGCCAGGTCCATCACGTAGTACTTGTTGATCCACGGCGGGCTGGCCAGCAGGGGGACCGCGCGGACCGCGGCCGTCTGCGCCGCGTACTGGATGAGTTCCATCAGGTCGTTCTTGAACACGACCCGGCCCGGGGTGGCGGCGAGGTTCTCCCCGACCCGGAACGGCCTGGTGTCGACCTGCCTGGGCCGGCCCCGGTTGGTGAGCACGTCGTCGACGAAATGGCGGGTACCGGCGACAAGGCTGGCGCCCCCGGTCTCCATCGCTCGCTTGATCGCGGCCGGGTTCGTGAGGAGGAAGTTCGTCGGCGCGAGCGCGTCGAGCATGAACCCGGCCGCGAGCTGCGCCTTGGCGTCGTCCATGGCGTCCCCGGAGCCTGCCGCGAGCACCTCCCGGACCAGCTGCGACGCGGCCAGGTATCCCTGCCGGAGGGTGAAGAACGCCGGGTTGTCGGTCCACGTCGGGTCCGCGAACCGCTTGTCGCCCTCCGGGACGGCGACCTGCGGCGGCGTGTCCGCGCCCAGCCAGCGCGCCGCGGCGACCGGCCCGGCCATCGCCGCGTTGGCCCAGAATCGCAGCACCGCGGCGGTCATCGCGCCGGGGTTCGCCGCGGCCCGCGCCAGCACCGCGGCCGTGGCCTGGCCCAGCCCGGCCGAGTCGAGCGAGGCCAGCACGTCGGCCTCGGGTCCCAGCACCGCCGCGGCCGACTCCGCCGCCTGCCACGCCGTCTCACGAGCGGTCATGTCCATGCCCACCTACCTTCCGGGTTTCGACGCTACTTGGCGCCGGTCCGCGGGTAAAGGCGCCGGCGGCCCGCCTAGCCCGCCTGGCCGATGGCGGCGGTGATGATCTGCCTGGCCTGGTCCTGGATCGCGGCCAGGTGGTCCGGGCCGCGGAAGGATTCGGCGTAGAGCTTGTAGACGTCCTCGGTGCCGGAGGGGCGGGCGGCGAACCAGCCGGAGTCGGCGACCACCTTGAGACCGCCGATCGGGGCGCCGTTGCCGGGAGCGGCGGTCAGCCGTTCGGTGATCTTCTCGCCCGCCAGTTCGCTGGCCGAGATCTGCGACGGGGACAGCCGGGCCAGCGCCGCCTTCTGCTCCCGGCTGGCCGCCGTATCGATCCTCGCGTAGACCGGGTCCCCGTAGCGCTCGGTGAGGTCACGGTAGAGGCGTGACGGCGTGTGCCCGGTCACGGCCGTGATCTCGGAGGCGAGCAGGGCGAGGATGATCCCGTCCTTGTCGGTCGTCCAGGCCGATCCGTCGCGCTGCAGGAACGACGCCCCGGCGCTCTCCTCGCCGCCGAAGGCCACCGACCCGTCGAGCAGCCCGGGCACGAACCATTTAAACCCGACGGGCACCTCGAACAGATCCCGGTCCAGGCCGCGCGTCACCCGGTCAATCATCGAGGAGCTCACCACGGTCTTCCCGACGAGCGCCCCGGCCGGCCAGCCGCCGCGGCGCCGGTACAGGTACTCGATGGCGACCGCGAGGTAGTGGTTGGGGTTGAGCAGGCCCGCGTCGGGCGTGATGATGCCGTGCCGGTCGGCGTCGGTGTCGTTCCCCGTCGCGACCCCGAACTCGTGCTGGCGGGCAATGAGGCTGGCCATGGCGTACGGCGACGAGCAGTCCATCCGGATCTTGCCGTCCCAGTCCAGGGTCATGAACCGGAACGTGGCGTCCACGTCGGGGTTGACGACCGTCAGGTCCAGGCCGTACCGGTCGCCGATCTCGCCCCAGTACGCCACGCTCGCCCCGCCGAGCGGGTCGGCCCCGATGCGCACCCCGGCCGCCCTGATCGTGTCGAGGTCCACCACGTCCGGCAGGGCCGACACGTAGCCGTCGAGGAAGTCGAACGTCCCGGTCGTGCCGGCCGCCGCCGCCCGCGCGTACGGGATCCGGCGCACGCCGTTGAGCCCTTGGGCCAGGAGGTCATTCGCCCGGTCCTGGATAACGCTGGTGACGTCGGTGCCCGCGGGCCCGCCGTCGGGCGGGTTGTACTTGAACCCGCCGTCCGGCGGCGGGTTGTGCGAGGGCGTGACCACGATCCCGTCGGCGCGCGGTCCTGGCCCGGCCGCGTTGTGCGCCAGGATCGCGCGCGACACCGCCGGCGTCGGCGTATACCCGCCGCGCGCGTCCACCAGCACCCGCACGCCGTTGGCGGCGAGCACCTCAAGCGCGCTGACCTGGGCCGGCTCGGACAGGGCGTGCGTGTCCGCGCCTAGGTACAGCGGCCCGTCGATCCCCTGGGCGGCCCGGTACTCGCAGATCGCCTGGGTGGTGGCCAGGATGTGGTCCTCGTTGAAGGTCGCCGTGAACGCCGATCCGCGGTGCCCCGATGTGCCGAACGAAACCCGCTGCGCGGGGTCCCCGGGATCGGGATGGATGGCGTAGTAAGCGGTCACCAGCTTCGCGATATCCACCAGATCCCGGGCAGCAGCCGGCTGCCCCGCGCGCGGGTCCGTCATGGCGTCATCCTGGCACGCGGAGCCGGCGCGCCATCAGATGGCCTCGACCTCGGGGTAGGCGGGCGCCCACATGGCCTCGCGCACCTGGCGGTCCGGATCGTCGAGCGGCACCTCGGCCAGGCCCTCGGCGCAGGCTGCCCGGGCCACGGCCGCGCCGACCACCGCGGAGGTCTCGCGCAGGCTCCTGATCGGGGGCAGCAGCGCCGCGCCGGGCGCGCCGGCGTCCGACAGGCCGGCCAGGGCGTGAGCCGCGGCGGCCAGCATCCCGTCGCTGACGCGGCGGGCCCGGCAGGCCGTGACCGCGAGGCCGAGCCCGGGGAAGATGAGCGCGTTGTTCGCCTGGGCGATCTCGTAGGGGCGGCCTTCGTACCAGACGGGCCCGAACGGGCTGCCGGTGGCGATGAGCGCGCGCCCGTTCGTCCAGGCGACCAGGTCGGCGGGCCGGGCCTCTGCGTGCGAAGTCGGGTTGGACAGCGGCATGATGACCGGCCGGTCCACGTGGGCCGCCATCTCGGTGACGACCGCCTGAGTGAAGGCTCCCGGCTGGGTGGAGGTCCCGATCAGGATCGTGGGCCTGGCGTGGGTCACGACCTCGGCCAGGCCGATCATGCCGTCCCCGTCGCGCCGCCAGGAGCCGACTTCCGTGGCCTGGCGCACGTAAGGGACCTGGAAATCCCGCACCGGCCCGGCGTAGTCGCTGGTGAGCAGGCCCAGCCGGTCGACCGCGTAGAAGCACCTCGTGGCGTCGCCGGGGCTGAGGCCATCGTCGATCATCACCTGCCGCAGCGCGTCCGCGATCCCGATCCCGGCGGTGCCCGCGCCGTAGATCACCACGGTCTGGTCGCGCATCCGGCTCCCCGCCGCCCGGGCGGCGCACAGCGCGGCGGCCACGACGACGGCGGCCGTGCCCTGCATGTCGTCGTTGAAGGTGCAGCAGGAATCGGAGTACTTCATCAGGATCCGCCGCGCGTTGGCGGCGCCGAAGTCCTCCCAGTGCAGCATCGCCTTCGGGAACAGGCGGGTGGCGGTCTTGACGTAGGCGTCGATCAGCTCGTCGTACCGCTCGCCCCGGACCCTCGGATGCCGGTTCCCCAGGTACATCTCCTCGCCCAGCAGCGCCGGGTTGTCGGTCCCCGTGTCAAGGACGACCGGGATGGCCCGCCCCGGGTGCAGCCCGGCCGCGGCGGTGTAGAGGTTGAGCTTGCCGATCGCGATCGCGATGCCGCCGACCCCCCAGTCGCCGATGCCCAGGATGCCCTCGGAGTCCGTGGCCACGATCAGGTCGACGTCGTCGGGTCCGAGCCCGTAGTTGAGCAGGGCGGTCTCGACCTGGTTGGTGTGATCCACCGACAGGTACACCCCTCGCGGCCGGCCGAACTCCAGGCTGTACCGCTCGATCGCCGTTCCCACCGTCGGGGTGTAGACGATCGGCATCATCTCCTCGATGTCCTCGACGAGCAGCCGGTAGAACAAGATCTCGTTGCGGTCCCGCACGCTGGCGAGGAACAGGTGCTTGGCCAGGTCGTCGGGCTGGTGGAGATACTGCGCG
The DNA here is from genome assembly GCA_963847965.1 of uncultured Actinomycetes bacterium. Taxonomy (GTDB): domain Bacteria; phylum Actinomycetota; class Actinomycetes; order Streptosporangiales; family Streptosporangiaceae; genus Palsa-504. The sequence goes on along the minus strand of CAWKCG010000036.1, from coordinate 142,970 downwards.
TAGACCCGCCGCAGCTGCGTCTCGATCGTGGATACGCCCTCGGGGAGCAGGCCGGTCAGCCCGAGCGCCTCCCGTTCGGCCAGCGTGAAGGCGGTGCCCCGGTTCAGCAGCGGGATGGCCAGCACGGGCCGGCCCCGCAGCCGGACCCGCGCCACCATGCCCTCGGGCGTTGAGATCAGCTCATACGGTCGTTCCGGCATCACGTCACCCACCCAGCGCTAGTAGGAAGGCTCTGGGCCCCCGCCAGCGCCGGGAACCGCATCGGCCACGCTGGGAGTGTGCCCCAGCAACGGCCCGCTGATCAACAACGTCGGCCCGAGCGACGCGTAGAGTGCCGCCATGGAGCCGGTGCGTGCCGAGGACGGCACACCACCTGACGACGTCGTGGGCGCCTTCGCCAGGGACGGCGTCGTGTGCCTGCGTTCGGTGCTCGACGCCGGCCAGGTGGCCACCGCCGCCGACGCGATCGAAGCGGTGCTGGCCACCCCGGGCCCGCTCGCCCAGGTGGCCAGCGGCGCCGACGACCCTGGCGCCTTCTCCGAGGACTTCTGCCGGTGGCAGGAGGTCCCGCAGATCGAGCAGCTGGCCAGGTACTCGCGGGTTCCCGGGCTGGCCGCAGCGCTGATGGCGACCCCGCAGGTGCGCTTCTACCACGATCACGTCCTGGTGAAGGAGGCCAAGACCAGGCAGCGCACGCCGTGGCACCAGGACCAGCCGTACTACAACGTCGACGGGCGCGGCGTGAGCGCCTGGATCCCGGTGGACCCGGTGCCCGCCGACGGGTGCCTGGAACTGGTGGCCGGCTCGCACCGCGGCCCGTGGCTGATGCCCCGCACGTTCCTGAACGCCGACGCGCGCTGGTTCCCCGAGGGGAGCCTGGCCGAGCTGCCAGACATCGACGCCGACCGCGGCGCATACGACATCAAGCGGTTCGACCTGCAGCCCGGTGACGCCATCTTCTTCGACTTCCTGACCGTCCACGGAGCACCCGGGTTCGGCCACCAGGGCCGGCGCAGGGTCTTGTCGCTGCGCTACCTGTCCGCCGGTGCCAGGCACGCGCCGCGCGCCTGGCGTACCTCACCGCCCTACGACGACCTGGCGGCCGAACTTCCCGCCGGGGCCGCCATGGATCATCCCCTGTTCCCGGTGGTCTGGCCCGCGCCCTGACGCAGCGGCGCCCGCGCCGCGTGACTGGCACCAGCGGTCCGGCGTCGCCGAGCTTACGATGGTGTGGTCGACTTGCCCTTCTTCCCACTGGTAGCCGCCAACATGACCCCTTGGGGGGTGATACCGGGTGCGTGACGGCGAGGTCTTGCGCCGGTACGTGGCCGACCTGGTCGATCGACTGGCTCAGGGACACGCCGGACGCCGTGTACCGCGAGGTCGGCGGCACGCTGGCGTTCGCCGACATCTCCGGCTTCACCGCGCTCACCGAGAAGCTGGCGCGCGCGGGGAAGGTCGGCGCGGAGGAAATGAGCGACATCCTGAGCGCGGTCTTCACCGACCTGCTCGAGGTCGCCTTCAGCTACGGCGCGTGGCTGGTGAAGTGGGGCGGCGACGCCGTCCTGCTGCTGTTCGAGGGCGAGGATCACGCGGCGCTGGCCAGCCGGGCGGCCGTCGAGATGCGCAAGGTGCTTCGCCGGGCCGGCCAGGTCCGGGCTACGGCCGGCTCGGCTAGCCTCCGGCTGTCGGTCAGCGTGCATTCGGGACCCGTGGCCTTCTTCCTGGTCGGTACCCAGCACCGCGAACTGGTCATCACCGGCCCCGCGGCCACCGAAATCGCCCTCCTCGATGACGACGCGGACGCCGGCGAGATCGTCCTGAGCCCAGCGGCCGCCGCGCTGCTCGACCCCCGGGTGCTGGGCGGGGCCAAGGGGCGGGGGCGGCTGCTGCGCGGCGTGCCCGCCGCGCAGCAGCGCGCCTGGGGGCGCAGCGACATAACCGGCCTCGACCTCGCCACGTGCCTGCCCCGCCCGATCGCGGAGTACGTGCTCGGCGGCGTCCGTGAGGGCGAGCACCGGAGGGTGGCGGTGGCCTTCATCGAGTTCAAGGGGACGGACAAGCTGCTGGCCGACCGCGGTCCGCAAGCGACCGCGGCCGCCCTGCACGAGCTGGTCAGCCTCGCCCAGGAGGCCTGCACCCGGTCCGACGTCACGTTCCTCGAGACCGACATCAGCCCGGGCGGCGGGAAGATCATGATGGTCGCGGGTGCCCCGCGCAGCGAAGGTCATCCCGAGCAGCGGCTGCTGCGTGCGGCCCGCGCGGTAATCGAGTACAGCGGACCGCTGTCGGTCCGGGCCGGCGCCACCTCCGGGCGGGTGTTCGCCGGCGACTTCGGACACCCCGACCGCCGCACGTACTCGGTGAAGGGCGACGCGGTCAACCTGGCCGCGCGCGTGATGGGCCGGGCCGGGCCCGGCCAGCTGCTCGCCACCACGTCGCTGCTCGACGGCCGGGACAGAGGGTTCAGGGTCACCCCGGTGCCGGCGTTCTCGGTGAAGGGCAAATCCAAGCCGGTGAACGCCGTCGTGGTCGGCGCGGCACAGCGGCCGCCGCGCCGCAGCGACGCGGACGTGCCGCCCCTGGTGGGACGGCAGGCCGAGATCGGCAGGCTGCGCGCCGCGCTGGCCACCGCGCGCACGGGCCACGGGCAGATCGTGGAGCTCGCGGGGCCGCCGGGCATCGGCAAGTCCCGGCTGGCCGACGAACTGCTCACCAAGGCCGACGCGCTGACGCTGCTGGTTACCTGCGACCGGTACACCGCGGGGACACCCTACGCGCTGATCGACGCCATGCTCAGGGAACTGCTCAGCGTGCCCGTGTCCGCCGGTCCCCAGACCGCCCTCGCGGCCATCGCCGACGCGGTCGAACAGCACGCCGCCGCGCTCGGGCCGTGGCTGCCGCTGCTGGCGGCCGTCGTAGGCGCCGACCTGCCGCCGACCCCCGAAGTGGCCGCGCTCGCCGCCGAATTCCTGCGGCCGCGCCTGGAGCTGACGGTGGGGGAGCTGATCGGCACGCTGCTGTCCGGGCCGGCCATCGTGGTCATCGAGGACATCCAGTTCATCGACGACGCCTCCGCCAGCCTGCTCGCCAGGCTGCTCGCCGATGTCCCCGGCCAGCCCTGGCTGGTCATGTTCACGAGCACGGAACCCTGCCAGCCGCAGCTGACCGAAGGCGCCGACGTGCGCCTTACCCTTGAGCCGCTCGGCCGGCGGGACGCGACGACGCTGCTCAGCTGGGAGACTCGGGACGCCCCGCTGCTGCCCCATCAGCTGGCCGCCCTCGCGGAACGGTCGACCGGCAATCCGCTCTTCGCCAGGGAACTGGTCCGCGTCGCGGCCCAGGCCGACGACGCCGCGGTGCTGCCCGAATCCATCGAGGACGTCGTCGGCGCGGAGATCGACCGCCTGGAGCCGGCGGACCGGGACGCGCTTCGGGCCGTGGCCGTCGCCGGGATGCGCATCGACCCGGACCTGCTCGCCGAGGTACTCGGCCAGCCTCCGTCGGCAGGCCAGTGGGAACGCCTCGGCGCGTTCGTCCAGCCCGACGAGGACGGCGGCCTACGCTTCCGGCACGCGCTGGTCAGGGATACCGCCTACGAGGGCCTGTCCTTCCGCCGGAGGCGGCAGCTGCACGACGGTCTCGGCCGCGCCCTCGAGCGCCGCGCCGGGCGGACGCCGGAGACGGAGGCCGGGCTGCTCTCCGTGCACTTCTACCACGCGCAGAACTTCGGGCCTGCCGCTCACTACGCGCGGGTCGCCGGCGAGCAGGCCGCCGTGGTCTACGCGAACGCGGAGGCGGCGACCTTTTTCGCCCGCTCCCTGGACGCGGCCAGGCGTAAGCGCTACCCCGCGCCCGAGGAGATCGCGCACATCGCCGAGGACTACGCCGACATCAGGTACCGGCTCGGCGAGTTCGCCGCGGCCGGCCACGCGTACGCCTCCGCGCGCAAGCTGCTCCGCGACGACCGTATCGCGCTGGCCAGGCTCAGGCTGAAGACCGCGCTGGTGGTCGTGCGGACCGCCGGCTTCTCCCAGGCGCTGCGCTGGATTACCAGCGGTCGCCGGATCCTGGAGGGCGTTTCCGACCCGCAGGCGCGGCGCCTGGAGGCCCGGCTGCTCGCGGACACCGCGCTGATCCGGCAGATGCAGGGCCGCTACGGTGATGCCCAGCACGCCTGCGAGGCGGCGATCGCGGCGGCCGAGAGCTCGGGCGCGCGCGACGTCCTCGCCCGGGCGCTGCAACTGCTCGACGCCGCGGATGTGGCCAGGGGCCGGTTCGACAGCGAGCCCTGGGCCGAGCGCTCGCTGGCCATCTGGGAGGAGCTCGGCGAGCTGGGCTGGCAGGCGAAGGCGCTGAACCAGCTCGGCATCAGGGCGTACTTCGAGGGCCGCTGGGTGGACGCGCTCGCGTACTACCAGCGCGCGGCGCAGACGTTCGGCCGCGTCGGTGACCAGTGGAACGCGGCCATCGCCGCGTGCAACGTCGGCGAGATCCTGTCGGACCAGGGCCACTACGCCGAGTCCGACGACGTGGCGCGGCCGGCGCTGCGCGTGCTGCAGGCCTCGGGCGCGCTGTCGGAGACGGCGTTCGCGCTGAGCGTGCTGGGCCGGACGGCCGCCAGGGCCGGCCGCCTCGCGGAGGCGCGCGACCTGCTCGACGCGGCCAAGGCCGGGTACCAGCGCGCCGGCGAGCGCGGCGAGGAGCTGTCGACCGACGTCCGGATCGCCGAGTGCCTGGTGCTGGCCGGGCAGAACGCGGCCGCCGAGACGCTGGCGACCTACCTGGCCGCCCAGGTCGCCGGCCGGGGGATGGCCGCCGAGACCGCCGCCCTGGACCGGCTGCGCGGGTACCTGCTCGCGCAGCAGGACCAGCCGGAGGCCGCCGCGGACGCCTTCGAGGCGAGCCTGGCCTCCGCGCGAGAGCGCCGCGCGCTCTACGACCAGGCGCTGAGTCTGGACGCCCTGATCCGGCTGGCCAGCCACGTCGGCCAGCCAGCCGACTATGGCCAGACCGACGCACGCGCCGCGCTGTTCGAGCGGCTCGGCGTGGTCGCCACGGCCGTGTTCCCGCTGTCAGCCCCGCAGGCCGACGACGCCGCTAGTACGTCTAGTACGTTATGTGCGGGTCGCCGGCCGGCGCCTGGATCGTGATCACGACGGGCCCCCACCCGGTCCGGGACCGCGACAGCACGCACGGCGTGGGCCCGTACGCGCTGCAGTCCGGGAGCAGGCCCTCATAGTCGTTGTTGACCGCATTGAACGCCGAGGTGGAGCCGGACTTCGTGGTGAACGGCTCCGCCGCTCCCCAGCAGATGTTGAAGGACCTGAGCCGGTGGTGACCGGCCAGGCGGCCGGCCAGGGTGACGGTGATGGTCTGCGACAGGTTGGAGGAGAAGGACACCACGCCCCCGGCGGTGGTGCACGACAGGCGCGCGAAGCCGCCGCCGGTCGCGGCGAGCTGGCCGCTGCCCCCGCCCGTATAGGCGGACGAGAAGCCTGACGTCCCGTCAGAACTCACCGTATCGCTGCGGCAGCTCTGCCCGGTCCCGCAGTGCAGGAGCTGGCCGACGATGTCGAACGGCGCGGACGGCTGGCTGGTGCCGCCCGCTATCACGACGTGGCCCTGGGTCCCGGGCACGACAGATGTCCCGCTTACGATCGCCACGAGCCGGAAGCCGAAGCCGACGGAGCTGAACGTCAGGTTGGGGAATGTGGCGATGCCGCCGAACGCGTAGGCGACATTCCAGGTCGGCAGGTTGGCCGAGTCAGGATTGACCGCGTATTGCAGCATGACGGGCCCGTTGTAGAACGTGGCCGGCTCGCCATAAGGGGTGCGGACCGCCACCGTGACCGACGGGCTCACCGGCTCGTTCACCTGCGTGGTCGTCGGCTGCACGACAAACTGCGGCACCAGCGGGAAGACGTGAGTCATCGCCTGCGCCGGCGTGGGACCAACGACCCCGAGGACCCCGAAGGTCCCGACGCTGAGCAGCACGGCGGCGCCGCTCAGCGCGTGACGTGCCGCCCGCCGGACCCGCCCCGGACCGCGCGCCGACCGTGCTCTCATCGTCGTCCGCCCCCTCTGCCTGCGGCCCGCAGGTCGCCTAGCACGAGCCTAGTACGTGATGTGCGGGTCTCCGGCCGGCGCCTGGATCGTGATCACGACCGGCCACCCCCAGCCCCCGGACCGCGATTGCACGCACGGCGCGGGCCGGTACGCGCTGCAGTTCGGCAGCAGCCCCTCGTACTCCCCGTTAAACGGGTTGAACAGCGCAGGGAAGCCGAACTTCGTGGCGAACGGCGTCGGTGACCCCCAGCAGATATTAAACGACCTGAGCGGGCGGTGACCGGCCATCCAGGCCGAGAGGGTGACCGTGATGGTCTTGGACAGGTTGGAGGAGAAGGACACCACTCCGCCGGCGGTGGTGCACGACAGGCGCGGGAAGCCGCCGCCGGTCGCGGCGAGCGTTCCGGTCTCGTTGGGGGCGCTCGCCAAGCCGGACGTGCCGTTGGAACTCACCGTCTCGCTCGTGCAGGAGGACTGGTCGCCGCCGTCCCCGTCGCCGCACTGCAGGAGCTGGTCAACGATGTCGAACGGGGATGACGGCTGGCTCATCCCGCCCGGGCCGGGCATCCAGCTCCAGCCCGAGCCCGGTTGCGAGGACCCGGACCCCTGAGACTGGCCAGGTATCACCGCCTTGAGCTCGAACCCGAAGCCGACCGCGCTGAACGTCAGGTTGCTGAACGTGGCGATACCGCAGTACGCGTTCACCTCGTTCCCGGTGGGCAAGGGCGCCCCGAGGCGGTTGACCGCGTACTCCAGCAAGACCTGGCCGTTGTAGTCCTTGTCCACCTGGCCATCGGAGTATTCAACCTTCACGACCACCGCCGGCGTGACGGCGCTGCCCACCTGCGTGGTGGTCGGCTGGACGACGAAGACCCCGATCAGCTGGCCTTGGTTGTTCATCGCCTGGGCCGGGGCGGACCCGAGGATCCCGACGGCCCCGATCGTGAGCACCGCGGCGGCACCGCTCAGGGCGAGGCGCGACGCCCCCCGGACCCGACCACGCATCCAGTGTGTTCTCATATTCGTCCAGCCTCTCTGCGCGGCCCACTGCCCGCTGCAGTGCTGCCTGCGCCGACGGACCGATACATCAAGGGCGTAAAACGTCAAGGGCGCAAAACACGACCGATGGAGTCTATCGGGATGTAGCGCGCGGCGGCGTCACCTTGCCGCACCGGCCGGCTCGCGTCCCTCGGAGAGCGCGGACCAGTCACCGGCTTGCACCGCGGCGCGGTCCGCCTCGTCGAGGACGCGCTGCCGCTTGACCGCGGACGTGGCTGCGGCCAGGGTCTCCGGGTGGTGACCGAGGATGACCGCGCCCATCACTCGTCCGTCGGCCAGCACCAGCCGTCGGTAAGAACGCTGGCCGGCGTCCTCGACGACGATGACCTCGTCGCCGGGTTCCGGCTCGGCCCGGCCGACGGCCGACAGCTCGAGCCCGACGCCCTTGAGGATGGTCGCGGGGACGTCGGCGATCAGATGCTCGTCGCCGCCCAGGGCGTTGACCGCCGCCACCTCCGCCTGCTTGGCGGCGATCGGCCACAGCCCAAGGACCATGCCGTTGTGCTCGGCGACGTCGCCCGCCGCGAACACCCAGGGGTCGCTGCTCTGCATCCGGTCGTCGACGACGATACCCCGGTTGACCGCGAGGCCGCTGGCCTTGGCCAGGTCGACGTTCGGCCGGATGCCGACGGCGGCCAGGAACACGTCGCACGGAAGCGACGTGCCGTCCTTGAGCCGCACCGAGCTGACCCGGCCCTCGCCGTGCAGAGAGGCGGCCTCGGCCTGGTAGCGGATCGCGAATCCCACCTCGTCGAAGTGCCCCTGCACGAGTTCGCTGCAGCGTGCGTCGACCTGCTTGGCCAGCAGCCGCCCGCCCCGCTCGAGCACCGTAACCTGCAGGCCGAGTTCGGACAGCGCGTAAGCGGCCTCCAGCCCGAGCAGCCCGGCGCCGGCCACCACCGCGGTCCTGGCGCCGTGCTGCTGCGCGTAGCCGCGTATCGCCATCGCATCCGCGGCTTCCCGCATGACGAAGGACCCGGGCATCTCGATGCGCTCGATCGCGGGCACGGTACTCGAACTGCCCATGGCGAGGATGAGCCGGTCATAGAAGAGGGGGTCGCCGGTCCCGAGCCGCACTCGCCGGTTGGCCAGGTCGATCTCGGTCGCGAACGTGTTGAGCCAGGCCGTGATGCCGTGCTCGTCATACCAGGGTTCGGCCAGCAGGTAGAGCCCCTGCATGGCCGAGCGCCCGTAGACCAGGCGGGAGATGCCCATCCGGTTGTACAGCACGTGAGTCTCGCGGCCGACGAGGTGGATCTCGCAATCAGGATGCCCGCGCCGTACGAAGTCCGCGGCGGTGACCCCGGCGATCCCGTTGCCGATGACGACGACCGACAGGATCGAGCGGTCGAACGAGGCCGGCCGCTGCCCGGCGGGCGGCCCGCCGGGTTCCGGGGTCAGCGCCACCTTCACCGGCCCGGACTTCACCCGCGCGCAGCAGGCCATCCGGGTATTGGCGGCGTAGCCGAGCCGGCGCAGCGTGCTCAGCTCCTCCTCGTCCGGCGGCGTCAGGCAGTCCATCCCGTCGATGACCGCCACCGGGTCGGCGCCGCAGACGCCCATCCGGCAGCCCGCCTCGATCTGCCGGTGAGCCTTTTCCGCGACCTCGAGCAGGCTCGCCCCGATCTCGGCGTCGACCGGCGTGTCGTCGGGCGCGAAGCGCACCTCGGCCTGGCTCTGCTTAGCCTTGCTGGCCAGCGCCCTGGCCGCGGCGCGCCCCACCCGGACCAGCGCGGCAGGCCGGCCCGACGCCTCCTCCTCGAACCGGCGCCCTGCGGCGTAGGTGCGGGTGATGAAGATCATGGTGAGTACCAGCACGATGGCCCGGATCGGCCAGCGGACCCACGGGATGGCCACCCCGGTGACCGTGTGGAACGAGTCGGCCAGGATCACGGCCGCGTACCAGTAGAAGAGGTTGAGGGCGACCGCGGGGAACAGGGCGGTGAGCATCCCGGACGCGAATGAGAACAGCGCGTCGAGGATGTAGAACGCGGCGACGCTGGCCAGGAAGTACAGCGCGAGCCGCTCGTAGGCCTGCAGGGTCGTCAGGTGGGGGTGCGAGACCAGGGTGAAGAAGCCGAGCACGAAGCCGGGCAGCGCCGCCGCGAACAGCTTGCGCGGCGAGACCCAGCCCTTGTCGGGATCGCGCATGTCGGCCTGGTAGGCGACCTGCGGCTTGAAGTCATAACAGTTCTTCGTGCACCCGACGCACGGCTGGCAGTGGCTGTTCGGCACGGTCAGGAAGGGCGTCTGGCCGTAGACCCGCTGCAGCGGCAGCAGCGGGCACATGCTGCTGCACCAGCCGCTCTTGCCCTTGAAGAACAGGCCCGCCACGAAGGCGTTGACGATCGTGACGGCCAGGAGGACCCCCGTCGCCTGCCCGCTCACGTTGAACAGGGCGATCCGGGCGCTGGTGATGCCGAAGAACAGCACGATGGCGACGACGAAACCGTAGCGGCGCAGCCAGGCCGGCGGCGTGAAGGCCCGGGTGAAGTCGAAGACGCGCGGCGCCTGGTTAGCCGCGGCCAGCGGGCACAGGTTGCGCCACAACCCGGGAGCCACGAAGAACAGGATGGGCAGCAGCGGGACGACGACCTTGAAGAAGGCGAACAGCGCGCCAGCCGGCCGGATGAACAGGCCCACTACGAGCGCGATGTAGGCCAGCACGCTGGCCACCCTGATGACGTGCCAGGCGGAGATCGGCAGCCGCCTGGGCAACTCGGTGTAGTTACGGAACACCGGCTGGCCCGGCTTGGGGATCGGGCCGAGGAACACCACCTCGCCCGCGCGGGCGAGCGCATCGGGCCGGTGGGATCCGGCAGACTCCTCCGGCTCCGGCTCCGGCTCACGCGGCGCGGGGACGCCTTCCTTACCCGCCCGCGCGGTCGCCGGCTCCGCGCGCTCGTGGGCCGCGCCGGGGCGGCTGATGACGTCGATCTCGGTGCCGCCGAACCGGACGACATCGCCGACGTCGAGGACGACCCGGCCCTCGATCCTCTGGCCGTTGACGAACGTGCCGCTTCTGGTGCCCAGGTCGACGAGCGACAGCGAAACCGGGCTCGCCACCAGCTTGACGTGGCGCGGGGACGCGGCGGGGTCCGCCACCATCTCGCCCTCGCACTCGCGGCCCAGCTCGATCGCCCGGTCCACGACCAGCCGGCGGGCCTCCCGGTCAGGCTCCCTGATCTGGATGACCGCGGGCTCGGCCATCAGATGGCGTCCGAGATCGAGGCGCCAGCCGCCGCGTCCGCTCTTCGCAGCCGCCCCGCGAGGATCCGGCCAAGGTCAAGCAGCAGCCGGCGCGCCAGGTCGGGATGCTGGGAAACCAGGCCGTCGAACCCCTCGGGGGTCAGTTCGGCCAGCACCACGGGGGTCAGGGCCCGGACGCCCGCCGACCGCGGCGCGCCGTCAAAGAAGGAGACCTCGCCCACCACGCTGCCGGTCTCGAGCCGCGCCAGCGGGCGCTTGCGGCCGAACCTGGTCGCCTGGCCGACCACTTCGAGGGTGCCCTCCAGGAGCAGGTACAGCGAGCGGCCACCGCCGCCCGCGTGCAGGACCTCCTGGCCCGCGCCGAACCGCTTGGCCTGCGTGAAATCGAGGAGCGTCGCCCATTCCGCCTCCGACGCGTCCGCCAGCAGCACCTGAGTCGGCGAGGGGCTTTCTGGTCCGGAAGTCGGGTAGTCGAAAAAGGACATGGGTTGCCCCCCGCGTCATGTTTTGGCCCGATCCGGATCATATGCCCGCCGTGAGCCGGGCGTCGATGTCACAGCAGGTCGGTCTCGACGCTGGCTGGCGGCAGGACCTGGATGAAGTACTCCCGGCCGAATAGCTCCTTGAGCAGGAAGTCGGGGAACATGCCCTGCTCGAGCGGGAACTGGCTCCGGTAGGCGGACAGCGCGCCGACCTTCGCCTCGATGTGGTCGGTGACATCGAGCCGGGCCGTAGCCACCTGCGCCCCGGCCTGCGCTCCCAGGGCGTCCATGGAGTGGGCGGACGGGCTGGTCAGCCGCGCTCCCTCACCCCGCCCGCCGTACCGCGTCGGCGCCTCGGGGGAGAACACCAGGCAGGTCAGCCCCTCCGTGGCCACCACGTGGGCGCTGCGCGGCCGCCGGCCGGCCACGCCGAGCTCACCGAAGAACTCCCCTGGCCCGATCCGCCTCAGGTGCTGCAGGCTCCCGTCGGGGAGTTCCTGCCGCACGTCGGCGTGCCCGGACAAGATCACGAACAGCTGCGTGGCCGTCTCGCCCTGCTCGACCACGTAACACCCGCTCGGATACCACTGCACCTGAGCGTGGTCCCTGATGAAGCCCATCGTCACGGCTTCCTCGGCCATCAGCATGAGCGAGTGGACGAAATCCATGGTCCCCGCGAACCGGTCGGGGCGGGTGGTCAGCCAGGTGGCCAGCCGGTTCATGAGCAGCACGTCGTGGGGCGGGAAATAGCTGTGGTAGAACCGGTCCGGCTGGTGCGGAGCCAGCCCGCCGGCCAGCTGGTCCGGGTAGCTGGCGGGATCCCCGGCCCGCAGGCAGGCCTGCGTGGCGGCCCCGCTGATCGTGATGTGGTCGGGGTGCCCGTACGCGCCTTCGGGCCCGAAGCTGATCACGACCTGGGGCCGGAACTCCCTGATGAGGTGCACCACCTGCCCGACCAGCTCGGCCTGGCCGGCCTCGGGGAGGCCGCCGTCGGGATAGTCCCAGCACCGCACCTCGGCCACGCCCAGCCGCTCGCACGCCAGGCGCAGCTCGTTCTCGCGGACCGCCCCGATCGTGCGCCTGGTGCCCACGCGGGCGTCCCGGATCTGGCCGGCCTGCCCGCGGGTCGCCGACACCACCATGACCTCGGCGCCGTCCTTGGCGTAGCGGGCGAAGGTCCCGCCGGCGCAGAAGGTCTCGTCGTCGGGGTGGGCGAACACCCCGAGCAGGCGTGGCCGCCGCGTTCCGCTCCCGGAATCTGCACCCACGTAAACCCACTCCCGCTCGTGTGCGTATACCTACCGTAAACGTAAGGAACGGACGAAGCAGCTCGGGGCAAAGCGGAGTTTAACGATCTGCGACGGGAGGCCGTCGCAGCGGAGCGCGCAGTAGGGCATGCTATAGGCGATGCGAGTTCATTTCTGCGGCACTCGGGGCTCGACGCCGGTCAGCGGCGCCGAGCAATCCCGCTATGGCGGGCACACCTCCTGCGTCGGGCTGGCCCGGACGGGGGAGCCGCCCGCGCTCGTCCTGGACGCCGGTACCGGCCTGCAGCAACTGCCGCTCGCGCTGGACGGCCAGCCGTTCCGCGGCACGATCCTGCTCGGCCACCTGCACTGGGACCACACGCATGGCATGCCCTTCTTCCGGAGCGGCCTGCTACCCGGCCATCGCGTCGACGTATACCTACCCGAGCAGGGAGTGGACGCGGAAGAACTGCTGGCCAGGGCCATCTCGCCACCGCACTTCCCGATCCGCCCCAGCCAGCTCGGCGAAGGCTGGACCTTCAGCGGCCTCTCGCCCGGGCACTACGATTTCGAGGGCTTCTCCGTCGAGGCGCGGGAGATACCGCACAAGGGCGGCCGCACGTTCGGCTACCGGGTCAGCGACGGCGAGGCCACGATGGCCTACCTGTCCGACCACAGCCCGATCGCCCTCGGCCCGGGCCCCGACGGCCTGGGCGCCTATCACGAGGCGGCCGTCGAGCTGGTCGGCGGCGTCGACCTGCTCGTGCACGATTCCCAGCACACCGCGGCCGAGTTCCCGCGGCTGGCCTTCCTCGGTCACTCGGCCATCGAATACGTGGTCGGGCTCGCGGAGTACGCCGGAGCCCGGCAGGTCGCGCTGTACCACCACGACCCGTGGCGCACCGACGACCAGATCGACGAGCTGCTGGCCAAGCAGGCCGGGGCCGCCGTGCCCGTCATCGCCGCTTACGACGGCCTAGTCCTCGACCTGCCCTGACCTGCCGCCGCGCTTTAGGCGCCGAGGAACGCCTCGAGCGGCACGCCCGGGTCGGCGAGCCTGCCCGCATCCACCGTGCGCCCGGCGCGCACGAGGTCCTGGATCGCCGGGTTGATGTCCCAGACGTTGACGTTCATGCCGGCCAGCACGCGCCCGTCGGCGAGCCTCACCTGGTGCGCCGCCGGGTCGACGCCGGTGACCCGGACACCTAGGCGCAGGTCGATCCCCTGCTCGGCGTACCACTGCTGCGGGTGGACGTAGATCGCGTCCCGTTCGGCCTTGCCCAGGAGGTAGTCCCTCGACAGCGGCGGCCGCTCGTACGGCCGTTCCGCCTCCTCGCCGATCAGGATGAGCGGGCCGTCAAACCCCTCCTTGCGCAGGGTCTCTGCGGCCTTGGCGCCGGCCAGGCTCGCCCCCGTTATCACGTACGCCGGGTTCTCGTTCATGCTCAGTTCTCTCCTCTGGCCGCATTTTCTGCCGGGCTCCGGAGCCGCAGCTGGACGGCCAGCTGGTCGCCCAGGTCCCGCCAGCTGGCGTCGAAGATGGCCAGGCCGTTGTCTTCCAGGTGCGCCGTCACGTCGTCGTAGTCCACGCCGACTGTGCCCAGCGCGCTCAGCACCTGCTGCGCCTCGGCGTAGTGGCCGCGCACCGAGTCCTCGGGGATGCGGCCGTGGTCTGCGACCGCGCGCAGGGTCGCCTCGGGCATGGTGTTGACCACGCCCGGCGCGACCAGGTCCGTCACGTAGCGGGTGTCGGGGTACGCCGGGTCCTTGACCGACGTCGAGGCCCACAGCGGCCTCTGCGGGCGTGCTCCGGCGGCCCGCAGGGCGGCCCACCGCGGCGAGGCGATCACCGCCTCGTACCGCTGGTAGGCCAGGCGGGCGTTCGCGATCGCGGCCCGCCCGCGCAGCGCGGCCGCCTCGGGCGTGCCGATCTTGTCCAGCCGCGCGTCGACCTCGGTGTCCACCCGGGACACGAAGAACGAGGCCACCGACGCGATCGAGGCCAGATCCCGGCTGGCCTGCCGGGCGCGCTCGAGGCCGTCGAGGAACGCGCCCGTCACCTCGTCGTAGCGGGCCAGCGAGAAGATCAGCGTGACGTTGATGCTGATCCCCTCGGCCAGGCACGCCGCGATGGCCGGCAGGCCCTGCCGCGCGGCCGGGATCTTGATGAACAGGTTCGGTCGGTCCACCAGCCACCACAAGAACCGCGCCTCGGCGATGGTCGCCGCGGTGTCGTAGGCCAGCCGCGGGTCGACCTCGATCGACACCCGCCCGTCCAAGCCGCCCGTCGCGTCGTAGACCGGGCGCAGGACGTCGCAGGCCCACCGCACGTCGAAGGCGGTCATCACGCGCAGCGCCTCCCCGACGCCGGCGCCGCGCTCCCACAGGTCGCGGACCTGATCCGCGTACGTGCCGCTGCCCGTGATCGCCTTGGCGAAGATAGTCGGGTTGGTGGTCACCCCCACCACGTGGTCGTGGGCCGCCAGGTCGGCCAGGCTGCCGGTGACCAGCCGCTGCCGGCTCAGGTCATCCAGCCAGATCGAGACGCCCCGGTTCGTGAGTTCAGTCAGCGGGTCGGACATGTCGTGCTCCTCTGGTGCTCAGTGCGGCTCTAGTGATCAGTTCATCGGTGCGGCACCCCGGCCAGCGCAAAAAACTCCGACCGGCTGCACGGATCGGAGCGCAGCGTGCCGAGCAGCGCCGACGTGATGGTCTTTGCGCCGCGGGCGCGCACGCCGCGCAGGGTCATGCACGAGTGCTCGGCCTCGAGCACCACACCGACGCCCTTGGCCTGGAGCCGGCTGACCAGGCAATCGGCGATCTGCTTGGTCAGCCGCTCCTGGACCTGCGGCCTGGCCGCGAAGTGCTCGACCAGCCGGGCCAGCTTGGACAACCCGACGATGCGCTCGCCGGGCAGGTAGCCGACGTGCGCGACGCCGGCGAACGGCAGCAGATGGTGCTCGCAGACCGTGCGGAACGGGATGTCGCGCGCCACCACGAGCTCGTCGTAACCCTCGTCGTTGGCGAACGTGGTCAGCCGCAGCGGCCGCGCGTCGAACAGCTCGGCGTAGGCGCGAGCCATCCGCGCCGGGGTCTCCCGCAGGTCCTCGGAGTCCACGTCGACCCCCAGCGCTTCAAGGAAGTCGGCCGCGGCCCGCTTCGCCGCGTCGAGGTCGACGCCCGGGGCCTCGTGCGCGATGTGCAGCGCCGGGTGCGCGCGCGTCATGGCTGTTCAGCTCCGACCGTGACGCAGCAGTGCCCGGGGGAGGGGTCGAGCGCCGGGCGCGCGCCCGGCACGCCCAGGCCCGCGACGATCCCCTCGATCAGCCCGAGGTTCATCCCGCAGAACGATGTCCCTGTGCTGTTCGGCCAGCTGGTGGAACGGGCAGTTCCGCAGGAGGATGGTCCCGGCCTCATCACGCCGCGGCTCGTACCCCTGCCCCGCCAGCACGCTTTCCAGGCCGTCAGGGTCGCCATCACGGGACCGGCTGCCCAGCTCCGAGCCGAGCCGGCGCGCCGCGTCGAGCAGGGCGGCCCGGCTCCTGCCGCTGGCGTCCGACTCGACGACCTGCGCGAGCAGCCGTGCCGCCAGCTCGTACTCGCGCGGCGGCACGGTGACCGCGAACTCGCGGCGCGACCTGGCGTACAGCTTGGCGGGCCGCCCGGCGCCGGGTCCGCTCCGCCCGGCCGGGCGCTGGTAGGACGCGGTCAGCAGCCCGGATTCGACGAGCTTGTCGAGGTGGTAGACGGCCAGCGCGCGCCCGATCCCGGCCGCGGCGGCCGCCTCGTCCCGCCCCACCGGCTCGGTCTGCCGCGCCACCACCTCGTACAGGCGCCGGCGCACCGGGTCATCCAGGCTGCTCAGCGAGGCCAGGTCCGGGTCATCCGAGTACAGGGTCATGCCGCAAACTCTATCACTAAAAAAGATTAATTAAAGAAGCAAAACCCCATAATCCCGAACGGCGGTGGTGCCACCCCCGATGATCTTGACACCATTGGTAGCCGTGAGCCCCACCCAGCCTCTGCGCATCGCCGTGGGACCCCGCCCCGCCGGCTGGGCCGCCGAGGCGATCCGTCGCGGCGGGGGAGAGGCCGTCACCCTGGACCAGCACCCCGTGGGCCTGGTCTGGACGGACGGGGGCGCCATGGAATCCCTGCGCCGCGCGCTGACGCCCCAGATCTCCTGGGTGCAGCTGCCGCAGGCGGGGATCGAGCGGGTGTTCGAGGCCGGGGTCATCGACCACGAGCGCCGGTGGACCTCGGCCAAGGGCGCCTACGCCGAGCCGGTGGCCGAGCACGCCCTCGCGCTCGTCCTGGCAGGCCTGCGCGGGCTGAAGGTCCGCGCCCAGGCCAGGACCTGGGGCGAGCCGGCCGGCGTGAGCCTGTTCGGCGAGCCGGTCACCGTCGTGGGCGGCGGAGGCATCGCCACCGTCCTGCTCCGCCTGCTCGAGCCCTTCCGCACCCCAGTGACGATCGTCCGGCTCCGAGCCGAACCCTTGCCGGGCGCCGCCCGGACCCTCGGCCCCGATCAGCTAGCCGAGGCCCTCGCGGGCGCGCGCGCCGTGATCCTTACCCCGGCCCTCACCCCCCAGACGCGAGGCATGATCGGCGTGGCGGAACTGGCCGCGATGGAGTCCTACGCCTGGCTGGTCAACGTGGGGCGCGGCGGCCTGGTCGACACCGCGGCCCTGGTCCGCGCGCTGCGCGCCGGCCAGATCGCCGGCGCCGCCCTCGACGTGACCGACCCGGAACCGCTCCCGGCCGGCCATCCCCTCTGGGACCTGCCCAACTGCCTGATCACCCCGCACACCGCCGACACCGAGGAGATGACCCGGCCGCTCCTGGCCGTCAGGATCGCCGAGAACGTCCGGCGCCTGACGGCCGGTCAGGACCTAGTCGGCCAGGTCGACCCGGACCTCGGCTACTGAGGGAGCGCAGATCGCGGGTGGGCTAGTCGATGCATGAATAGTAGGTGAAACTGCCCACTGTCGCGGTGCCGCCCGGGGTGGTCACCGTGATGGTCACCGCACCCGAGCCGTTCGCGGGGGCGGTCACGGCGATCGTGCTGCCGTTATCCGAGGTGATCGAGCCGTTGCCCGCGCTGCCGAAGCTAACGGTGGCATCGCCCAGATTCATCCCGGAGATGGTCACGGTGGTTGTTTCGCACTCGCTGTCGTAGTTCGAGTTCGGGGAGTAATCGGTAACCGTGGGCGCCGGGACGACATAGGTGAACTTGCCCGCGGTCGCGGTCCCGCCGGGGGTAGTCACCGTGATAGTCACCGTGCCGGAGCCGGCCGGGCTGGTGGCGGTGATCTGCGTGCTGGAATCGGCGGTGATCGAGCCGGCCGCGCCGCCGAAGCTGACCCCGGTAGCGCCCGACAGGTTCTTCCCGGTGATCGTGACCGAGGTGCCGCCCGCCGTCGTCCCGCTGGTCGGGGAGAACCCCGTGACCACCGGTGCCGGGGTGACGTAGCTGAACTTGTCGGCGCTGGAGGTAGCCGAGGTGCCGCCCTTCGTGGTCACCGTGATGTCCACCAGCCCGGATCCGGCCGGGCTGGTCGCGGTGATCTGCGTGCTGGAATCGGCGGTGATCGAGCCGCTCGCGCTGCCGAAGCTGACCCCGGTGGCGCCCGACAGGTTCTTCCCGGTGATCGTCACGGAGGTGCCGCCCGCCGTCGTCCCGCTGGACGGGGAGATCCCGGTGACCACCGGACGCGCCGGGGGCGGGGACGAGGCGGCCTTGTAGGTGAACTTGCCCGCGGTCGCGGTCCCGCCGGAGGTGGTCACCGTGACCGTCACCGTGCCCTTGCCTGGCGGGCTCTTGACCGTGACCCGGGTGCCGGAGTCAGCGGTGATCGTCCCGGCCGCGCCGCCGAAGCTGACCTTGCTGGCGCCCGACAGGTTGCTCCCGCTGATCGTGACCGAGGTTCCGCCGGCGGCCGGCCCGCTGGACGGGGAGAGCCCGGTGGCCGACGGATGCGCCGGGGGCGGCGCGGCGGCGGCCTTGTAGGTGAACATGCCCGCGGTCGAGGTGCCGCCCGGGGTGGTTACGGCGACGTTCACCGTGCCGCTGCCCGGCGGGCTGGTCACCGTGATCTGCGTGCCGGAGTCAGAGGCAATCATCCCGGCCACGCCGCCGAAGCTGACCATGGTGGCGTCGGCCAGGTTCTTCCCGGTGATCGTGACCAAGGTGCCGCCCGCGGCCGGCCCGGTGGCCGGGGAGACCCCGCCGACCGCCGGCGCCGCCATTTTCATCTTCGGGGAGTGGTAGCTGAACTCGCCCGCCTTGCCGGAGCCGGCCGGGGTGATCACGGTGATCTCCACCGTGCCCTTGCCCGGCGGGCTCTTGACCATGATCTTCGTGTTGAGGTCAACGGTGATCGTCCCGGCCTTGGTGCCGAAATCGACGGAGACCGGACCGTCCAGGTGGGTCCCGGTGATCGTGACCAGGGTGCCGCCGCCGGTCGACCCGCTGGCCGGGGATAGACCGGTGACCGCAGGCGCCGCAGAGGGCGGAGGCGAGCCCGGCGTCGAGGTGAGCGGCACCGATTGCGTGGGCCCGGGGATCGGTTGCGTGTTCGCGCTGGGCTTGGACGCGGCGTTAGCGGCGTACAGCCCGGCGGCCACCACGAGCACCACGCCGGCGCCGGCGGCCATGAGGGCCCGGAGGCGGCGGAGGTGCGCTAGGTGCCGGAGATGCTTGAGATGCCAGAGGTGCCGAAGATGGTGGAGGTGACGGGACTCCTTGGCGCCCTGCTGGGCCAGCTTGAGGTGCTGAACGGCGAGGCCCTGCACGCCGGCGGGCGCGCCGAGCGGCCACAGCGCCGCCAGCAGCAGCGCCGCCGCGCCCAGGTTCGACCGGCCGCGCTCCTCCCAGTCCGCGCCGTACGCGCCCACCGCCGCCGCCCGCAGCGCGGCGATGAAGGTCGTCCCGTCGGTGGGCCGGCGTTCGGGCTCCTTGGCCATCCCGGTCTGGACCAGCGGCCGCAGCGGCTCGGGCACCGGCTCGAGATTGACGGGCTCGAACAGGTGCTGGTACATCAGCCGCTCGGCGGTGTCCCCGACGAACGGGGGCCGGCCGACCAGGCACTCGTAGAAGGTGGCCGTGGCCGCGTACACGTCCGCGGCCGGGGTGGCCGACCCGCCGCCCATCTGCTCCGGCGCCGCGTACGCCAGGGTGCCCGCCGCGTACGGGCGGTCCCCGGACCGCGCCGCGATCCCGAAGTCCGTCAGCTTGCTGACGCCGTTCCCGTTGACCAGCACGTTTTCCGGCTTGTAGTCACGGTGCACGACACCGCGCTGGTGCGCGGCCGCCAGGCCGAGCAGCGACCCCTGCAAGACGACGAGCGCGGCCTCCGGCGTGGTCTGCCCCTGGTGCGCCAGGATCTGCCGCAACGTGGCGCCGTCGACCAGTTCCATGACGATGGCGGCACCCGTCGGCGATTCCACGTACTCGTACAACCGGACCACGTTAGGGTCATCCAGCAAGCCGAGCACCGCCGCCTCGTCGCGGAACTGTTCGGCGAATCCCGGATCATCAAGCAGTTCAGCGCGCAAGTACTTGATCGCCACCATGGTGCCCGAGGCGTCGTGCCGGGCCAGCATCACCTGCCCGAAGCCGCCCGCGCCGAGCTCTTTCAGCGCGGTATAGCCAGGAACCGTCCACTCGGCCATGTCGATCGCCGTCATGTCGATCGGCCTCCTCCCCGGCGTCAGCCCGGCGGAAGTCTGTCAGGAAGTTCTGTCAGGAAGTCTGTCAGCAGCTGATCTTTATGACGCGCGAGGCCGTCTCTTGGTTGGGGCTGAGCACCTGCAGAGTGACCTGCTCCGTGGCGGTGCCGTGGCCGCCCTGACCCTGGACGGAGACGGTGACGAAGGCGGCGTTCTGCCCCGACACCACCGACTGGCTCAGCGGCTGTGGCGCCTGCTGCTGCGGGGTGAACACCCACTGGTAAGAGACCGTCCCCGCCGCGCCGTTGGTGTCGATCTTGCCCGTCACGTTCACCGTGCACCCGTTCTGGGCCACCTCGGCGATGCTTGCCCCGGACACCGAGAACGGCGCGTGGTGGAACCGCAGGAACAGCAGCACCGCGGCCGCCGCGAGCAAGAGCACGGTCACCCCGGTGCCGGCCATCCTGCGCACCTTCCTGACCGGGCGCCGGGGCGGGTCGGGCATCTGCCCGGTCCGCCACACCTGCTCCGCCGAAACCCCGGCCTGGCTCGGCGGCACCCCCGGCCCGTACCTGAGGAGCTGCGAGTTCGGCTGGGGCGAGCCGGCCTGCGCCGCAGGCGGGGCCGGCGCGGCGCCCGGCGAGTAGCTGGTCGACGGGTCGGGCCAGGCGGGAGCGGGCTGATTCGCCGGAGGGCCCGTCACCTGCGAGGCGGCGGTCGGCGGCGGCTGCCGCCTGATAACCGTCGGGTTCGTACGCGAGGCGGCACCTTGCGGGCCCGCACCCGCCGGTGGCCGAGGAGTCGCCACCTCCGTCGGCTCGTGCGGCCGCGCTGGTTGCGCCTGGCCCGTGCGGCGGCATGGTCCGCGCAGGGACCGTCGGCGGGTACGCCGACCCGGGCCGCGAAACTTCGGTCGGCTGGTGCGCCGACCCGGGCCGCGAAACTTCCGTCGGCGGGTTAGCCGGCGGGCCCGGCCTGTCCGGGGGCTGGGTGACCTGCTCGCGCGCTTTGTTGCCTGGCCTGGCCTGGGCATCTCCTGCGCCAGGCGACACCGTTGGACCAGGCTCAGATGGGCCTTCCGTCATCTGGTCCACCTTAAATAAGTCCCGGCCAAAGCGTCCGCCTAGGCCCGGGCGCAACCGAATGGGCAATTCTGCGTCCAATGTTCGCACACCGCCCTGGCCAGCGGAATCACCTTGACGTTGCGATCAGGAATTCTGCTCGTAGGCCGCGCTCAGCAGGTGGCGGACTTCGTCGTCGACCTCCCGCGCCGAGCGCAGCGACACGGTGTGCGTGGCCTGCCCGGGCCCGCCTCCCGGCCGCAGGCGCGCCGAGGCCGGCGGATCGGTAAAGCGCAGGCCAAGGTCCACCCGGTCACGGGCGGCGGCCGCGATCGCCGCGAACTGCCTGCCCCGGACGAACGGGATGTAGCTGCCGCGGCCCTCCACGGTCACATCGTCGCCGAGTTCGGTGATGGCCGCCGCCAGCACGTCGTAGACCGGCCGCAGCCCGGCCTTGGCGCCGGCGTACTGGCGGTCCACGTACTCCGCGACGGTCGGGGGTACCCACCCGGCGGCCCGGGCCGCGGCGTCGGCGATCGCCCACTGGCTGTTCTGCGGCACGCCGTGCTCGCGCTTCAGCCAGCCCCGCACCGCGTTCTGGTCGAGCGGGTCCAGCTCAGAAGACCGGACCAGGTCCAGCCACTGCTCCAGCGACCGGCCCGTCCGCGCGGCCAGCGAGTGGCTTACCGCGCTCAGCATGTCGTCCGGCGTTTGCGGCATACTAGGCCCCCATAAACGGTGATGACGATCTTCCCGCTGGCGTGCCCGGATCGCCTTCATGCTCTGCACCCTAGTCCGTTGACAATGCGGCAGCGGCCACCGCACCATCAAGGCCATGGCTCGCGCCCGGCGGCCTATCTGCTGGGCGGCTTCTTCGTGGGTTGGCCAGGGTGGGGACGATGTTGATCGGGGAGATCGAGCGCGAGATCGCGGACGCTTACCTGCAGCTTGCCGGGTCCGCAGCGGTGGTGCGGTACTGCCATGAGCATTATCTGGACGGTCTCGCCGACGCTCACCTGGACAGTGCCCGCCGAGCCAAGCGGCACTTCGCGAAGCTGCGTGCCGATTCGCAGACCTCATACCGGGCTGACCTCACAGCTGGTGAGGTGGCCTTCGGTCAGGCCGCGGAAGATCTCGCCGCTACTCTTGGCGCTTTGACTGCCCGTCATCCGTGGGCATTGGCCGGGTTCACGGATCCGGCGTGGGACGCCTACCAGCCTGATACCCAAGCACCGCCGCCCGACGGGCTGCGCATCGGGACCGTGACGATAGGGCAGCCAGGAGCCGGGTTGCCTCCTGTGCCAGCAGTAGCACGGCTGGCCGGGCACGGCCACGTGCTGATCGCCGAGAACGGATTCCCTGACGAAGCGCGTTCGCTGCTGCAGGCCCTGGCGCTCAGGCTGGCGACCGCGAGCACGCCGGGCACGGTGCGGTTCGCGCTCGCCGATCCGGCGGGCCACGGCAAGGACCTCAGCGCATTCCTGCGGTTGCCGGCGCAGGTGCGGCTCGGCGTCGGCGTGGCCACCACCCCCGCCGAGATCGAGGCCGGCCTCGCGGCACTGGCCGACCAGGTGGTCGACGTCACCCAGACTCGGCTGACCAACGTCTATGAGTCGGTCGAGGCCTACAATCACGCGACCACCGGGACAGCGGTTCCCTACCACGTACTTATCTTGGCGGGCTTCCCTGCGGGCATCAGCGAGCGGGCCGCGGAGATCCTGACTCGGCTAGCCCGGAGCGGACCCCGGGCGGGCGTCTACATCATCGCCACACTCGACACCCGGCAGGAGATGCCGCGCGGCTTCGACCTGGCCGAGCTGACCGCACTGGGCACCAACCTGCGCCTGGACAGTCCGGTCAGCCTCACGTGGGACGACCCTGACCTTGGCGTAACCACGGTCGAGCCGGACCAGGTCCCCGCCGCCGCCCGGGTCAACCCGTGGCTGGATAGGGTCGGTGCCGCCGCCAGCGCCAGGTCAAGAGACCTGCCGTTCGAGCGGATCGCGACCGCCCCGGCGCAGCGGTGGGCCGCCGATACCATCGACGGCCTTGACGTGCAGATCGGCGCGGACGCCAAAGGTGAGCCG
This sequence comes from uncultured Actinomycetes bacterium, assembly GCA_963847965.1. Lineage (GTDB taxonomy): Bacteria > Actinomycetota > Actinomycetes > Streptosporangiales > Streptosporangiaceae > Palsa-504. The sequence goes on along the minus strand of CAWKCG010000036.1, from coordinate 120,084 downwards.
CAGCGTTTCGTGATGGGTTCCGGGCGGGTGCACCACGGCCTCGTCGGCGGTGATGTCGGCACCGGCAAGTCGAACCTCCTGCACGTACTGATCACCCAGCTCGCACTCCGCTACCCGCCAGCGGAACTAGAGCTGTACCTGCTGGACTTCAAGCAGGTGGAGTTCGACGCCTACCTGACCGGGAGGCTGCCGCACGCCCGCGCGATCAGCTCGCGGACCGACCGGGAGTTCGGGCTCAGCATGCTGCGCCGTTTCCATGAGGAGATCGACCGCCGGGCCCTGCTGTGCCAGGCCGCAGGCGTCACCGAGATCTCCGACTACCGCCGGCAGACCGGGACGGTGCTGCCCCGGGCGCTGGTGATCATGGATGAGTTCCAGGTCCTGTTCAGCGAGGAAGACCGGATCGCCCGGCAGGCAGCGCGGCTGCTGGCCGATATCGCCCAGCGCGGCCGTGCGTTCGGGTTGCATCTGCTGCTGGCTACTCAGTCACCCGGCGGTCCGCTCCGGGTTCACATGCAGCGCGTCTACGAGCAGATGACGCTGCGGGTGGCCCTCGGCTGCGCGCTGCCGAGCGTGTCCCAGGCCATCCTCGGCGAGGGCAACGACGCCGCCACCAAGCTCACCCAGGCCGGAGACGCCATCTACAACGACCACCGCGGCGAGGGTGCCAGCCCCGTAATCCGCATCGCCAGGCTGCCCACGCGGCAGCGGCTGGAACTGGTCGCGGAGATCCGGGCCCTCGCGGGCGGACGGGAGTACCCTCCGCCGGCCAGCTTCGATCCCGACGCGCCCGCGGACTTCGCCGCCCACCCGGCCTGCATGGCCTTCGCCGCTAGTCCTGGCCGGTGGCCGGAGCCCGCTCCCGCCATCGGGGCCTGGCTGGGCCAGGCCATCGAGATCAAGCCTCCCACGACCGCGACGTTCGAGCGTTACGTCGGGGCGAACCTGCTCGTCGTGGGCGATGAGGAACACGGCTACGGACTGCTCATGGCTACCCTGCTCAGCGCCGCGGTCCAGCGCTCTCCGGCGGACGTCTCGTTCACGGTCGTCCAGTTCGCGAGGCCGTCGTCCCCGTTCCACGGCTTCTTCGACGTGGCCAGCCGGTTCCCCCACGAAGTGCAGGTCGCTGGCTTGCGGACGGCCTGGGCGGAACTGCAGGCGCTGATCTCCGACCTGGACGAGCGGCTGGCGGACTCCGGCGATACGCGCCGACCGGAGCGGTTCTTGTTCATCACCGGGCTGCATCGCTGGCACGAGCTGTCCGAAGAGCGCGACTACCGGCCCAGTGAGGCCGCGGCCATGCTCGCCCGCCTGGCCGATAAGGGCCCGGAAGCCGGGATCCACGTGGTGGCCTGGGCCGCCAGCTACGCCAGCGCCGAACGCGCGCTCCGCCGGGCGGGCATCGCGCATTTCGGCCTGCGCGCGGTGCTCCGGGTGTCTTCGCCCGCCGAAAGCGACGCGTTGCTCGGGGTGCCAGGAGCCGACCGCCTGGGTGACAACCGAGGCCTGTACCGGGATATTGACGAGCCCGAACAGGTCGAGAAGTTCAAGCCCTACTCGATAGCGTCGCTGCGCGCGTTCGCGGCCGCCGCCTTCCGGGATCCGCCGTGAACGGATGCACCGAGCTTGAGGCAAATCAGCGCGAAGGAGTTCCGTGGCTAGAGTTAGCATTGGTGATATTGATGCGCTCGCTGATTTCCGGGCGCACCTGATCCGCTTCAATAAGGACCTCGCGGAGAGCTTTGCCGCGATGCGGGGGCACTGGCGGGAACTCGGCGACATCTGGACCGATGACATGTACAAGAGGTTCGGCGACGCCCTCGAGGAGGTCACGCCCGGCGTCGACCGGTACCTGGCCGCTACCGACGGCCACGAGGCGCACCTGGCGGGCCTGATCGAACGGCTCCGGGCCGTCCGCGAGTTCGGCGGCGGCTGACGTGGCGGACATCGATGCGGATATCGGCGCGCTCAAGGAGTTCCGGGACGCGCTGGCCCGGTACCGCTACGCCCAGCGTGATGTCGCGGATCGCGGTGATAACGAAGTCGAGGCCACCCGCGCCTCGCTAGAGGGCAAGGCCAGCCGCTGGCGGACCCGGCTGGAGCAGCGCCTCGCGCAGCTCGACGCCTGCCTGTACCAGGCGGCCCAGGCCCAGGCCCAGGGGTACCACGTAGACTGCTCGGCCCACGCCGCGGCCGTCCGGGAGGCCGAGGACCGGCTGGGTCACGTCCGCCGCTGGCAGCAGCGGGTCGAGCAGGAGGCCAGCGCCTTCCAGGCCACGGCCGGCCGGTTCCGGAACCTGCTGGACAAGGACATCCGCCGCACCGACAGCCACCTGCTCGGCATTATCAACGGCCTGGAGGCCGCCCGGCGCGTCCAGCCTCCGGCTCTGTGATCCCGTCCAGGAGGGAGCCTCTCATGCCCGGTCGGCCTGACCGCGACGGCGATTACGAGCTCCACCTGCTCGACGCCGCCTGGGACCAGACCAAGCAGCACTGGCATGACGACATGACGCAGCATTTCGACATTCGCTACTGGAACCCGCTGCTCAATGAGTCTCGCGATTATCTGCAGGCCCTCCGCACGTTGATGGAACTGCTCAACGCCGCCGAACGCGACACCGAGTACTAGATGACCGGGCCGGCGGGCCAGAAGGAGGAAGGACCATGACCAGCCAGGCTCGGCGCAAGCCGCAACCGGCGAACGATCCGGGAATCGCAGGTCTTCGCGACATAATCCAGCAAGCGATCAGTGCCTACGAACTGGCCGTCGCGACCCAGGCACGAACCGCGGCGGAGGCCCAGCGTCGGCAGCGGGAGCGCCTCGCGGAGCTGGACGAGCAGGAGAGCGCCGGCGCCAGGCAGCGGGAGCAGAGCCTGCACGACCAGCAATCCATCGCGATGGCCGAGGCAGAACGCGTCCAGGCATTGTCCGCGCTCGCGGGAGACCTGACCGAGTCCGCGAGCAGCCTGCTGGAGCAGGCCGCGCTCGCTTACGTGCGCGGCTTCGGTCCTGGCTCGACGGACGTCAAACCGCACGTCGCGACCGGGGAACAGGTTGCCGCCGCGTTCGCTGCCGCACACCTGGCCAGCGTCGACCTGCGCGCGGCCGTCCTCAGGCTCGCGGCGGAGTACGTGCATGGCCGTGACTGGCCGCGGGCACGCCAGATTCTCGCCGCGCTGATCCCCGGAGCATCGGGCGCGTTGCTGGACGAAGCGACGGCGCTCTTCCGTACCGCCTGCCTCGGCGAGGCGGCCGCGGCACTCGAGAGCGGCGACCCGGGAAAGGCGCGGACCCAGGCTGCTGCCTGGCTTCGGTCGCACAATGGCGACGAGGCCTTCACCGATCTGCTCAGCAAAGCTACGGACGCTATTCGCGAAAGGGAGCTCGGCCGGGTCCGCGAGAGGCTGGCGGGCGGCGCCGCCGAGCAAGCGCGCGATCAGGCCGCAGCCTGGCTTCAGGGCCACGAGCACGACGCTGGTTTCCAGGAGCTGCTGCTCCAGGCGACCATCACGCTGGCCGAGCAGGCGCTGGCATCTGGTGACCAGGCCCGAGCGGCGGATGAAGTGCTCGCCGTCAGGCAGCAAATCGGCGTCGGCCATGCGCAGCTGAAGGAGGTGATGCGCCGGCATCCGGCCATCGCCTGGCGGACCGGCGAATCCCGCTTGCTCCGCGAATTCGGCGGCCACAGCCAGCCGGTGCGGGACCTGGCCTTCACCGCCGACGGAGACCACCTGGTGTCCCGCGACCAGGCCGAGGCGAAGATATGGGATGCGAGGGCCGCGGCCCATGGTCAGCTCTTGGATACGATCTCCGTGCCGGGCACGACGATGCTCACGCCGGACGGAATACTAGCTCTCAGCAGGAATGGCGACCTCCGCCGGACCGGCGATGAGTCCTACGCCGGCCAGGCCGGCCTCCCGCTCTACAACGCACTCCCTCGAGACGGCTCCCTGTTCGCGCTCGCGGCGCGGAACAGGCACTGGGAACTCGAGTATAAGCTGTCGGATTTTGGATCAGCAACCTACAGCTATGCGAGCGGGGCGTCCCGCAATCCGCACAGCGACCCGGACCAGCTGAGCCTAATTAACACTCAAATAAATCTCTACGTGCGTCTATGGATCAACGATTTCGCTCACGCGGAATCCCCGAAGACGATCGGCGGCTTCCCGGTAGCGGTCACCCCGGGCACTTATCCTTACGGCAACCCGCTGAGGGCTTCTTTTATCGGCTCGGTGTCGGTGACCGATATAGCTGACGGTAGCAAGCTGTGTACTGTCGTCTTGCCTCACTCGCATCTCTTTGTCGATTTCGCAGTATCGGCCGGAGCCCGGATGGTCGCCGTGCTTGAGCCATCGGGAGAACTCATTCTCGCTGATATCGACTCTGGACGCCGGGTTCACTCATTTAAGACAATGGCGGCGCAGTCGATGCTGAACACGGTTTGCTTCTCCCCGCGCGGCGATCTGATTCTCATTACCGACGTAAGCGCGTCCACCGCCGTCGGCGCCGAGCAGAGAACCGGGACGACCCGCATGACGATGTGGGATACCTCTACTGGCGGCGTGGCCGGGTCGTGGACAACTCAGCGCCGGGAGGGCGCCGCCATCTTCTCCCCAGACGGCCAGCTCATCGCCGTACTCGCCCTGGACGGGACGATCACCATTATCGACGTGGGCACCCAGCGAAGTGTTGGTGCTATCCAGGTCCACCCGCCGGAGGCCCCGCCCCGTCTGGCGTTCTCACCGGACGGTTCCCTGCTGGCCTCCAGCGGCGGCCGCACGGTGACGATCTGGGGTCTTTGAGGGGAGCCCGCTCAGGGCGAGCCGTACAGCCCCGGGCCGGTGATGCGCAGGTCGTCGAGGAACGCCCGCGCGGCCCGGTAGGCGGCCTCGATGAGGATGCCGGTCTGGCGGAAGTCCAGTGGCGATATCGGATGGGGTTCGGGGCCGTGCAGGTAGACGACGGGCACGTCGGCGGCGGCCTGCGGCGCCTCGAAGATGGCCTGGGTGCGCATGGTCACCGTGAAGGTGTAGAACAGCAGCTCGGCGAGGGTGGCGGGCGGTTCCAGGATGCGCCCGGGGAAGTTGCAGTCCAGCACGACCAGCGACCGCGCGCCCATGGCCAGGGCCTGCCGCATCGGGACGTTGGCGACCAGGCCGCCGTCGTAAAGCAGCAGCGACCCGAGCTGCACGGGCGGGAAGATGCCGGGGATGGCCGCGCTGGCCAGCAGGGCCGGCAGCACGGGCCCGTCGCGCAGGACGTGCGGGCGGGCGGTGGCGACGTCGGTGGCCACCGCCGCGAACGGCAGCCTCAGGTCGGCGAAGTCGATCGCGGCCCCGATGAAGTCGGCGATGACGGCCGCCAGCCCGGTGGCGGGAAACAGGTGCGTCCTGGTGTGCTGCAGCGTGCGCGCCTGGGCCAGCAGGCTACCGGGGAACACCCGGTCGCGTGTCATATGGGCCCAGGTCTCGCCCAGGCGGTCCACCGCCCGGCCCGGGTCCAGCGCGATCACCGCGCCGTTGAGCGACCCGACCGAGGTGCCCGCCACGAGGTCGGGGGCGACGCCGCGCTCGCCGAGCGCGCGGAGCATCCCGATCTGCACCGCGCCGAGGCTCCCGCCGCCGCCCAGCACGTATCCCACCGGCCGGGGGAGCTCCGCAATGCTCACCTCGCGGGATCGTCGCGCCCTCAGCCGGTTCCAGCTCTTCATCCGCCCTCATTCCGCGTCGGTAAAACCACCGCCCGTTCGGACAAATGACATTCATATACCGAACGACCGGTGGTGCTCCCCTTAGGCCAGCCGCCTCAGCCGCAGCCAGCCTCCCCGGCGACCAGCACCTCTTCCATGGCCCCCAGGTGGGCGTAGCCGGCGGAAGCCTGCCGCCGGTGGCGGCTGGCCTGCTCGCTGTCGCCCGACCTGCCGCGGCACTGAAGCTGATCAGGCCGCCGCCGTGGGAGCGGGAGCCGAGTCCCGCGCGGGCTGGCCGCGCCGGCCCGGGATCGTCCTGGCGGCGTCGGCGTCGCGGATGGAGAGCGAGAACGCCACGGCGGACAAGGCGATCACGGCCGCGGCCAGGAAGGCCACGTGGTACGCGGTGAGGTTGGCCACGGCGTGCCCGGTCACCAGGTGGACCGGGCCGACGAGGACGATGGCGGTAGTCAGCACCGCCACGCCGACCGCGCCCCCGAGCTGCCGGATCGCGTTGAACATCGTGGAGGCCCGGCCGGTCGCCGCGGGCGTGATCGTGGCGAACGCCGCCGCCTGGACCGGGACGAACACCTGCGCCATGGACAGCCCCAGGGTGACCATGAGCAGCCGGGCCCACCACAGGCTGGTCTGCGGTCCTATCAGCGCGAGCAGGCCGATGGAGACCGCGGTGCCCAGCAGCCCGATGGTGATGTGCCGGCGGGGGCCGAGCCGCGGGTACAGCACCCGGCTGGCCAGTTGCGCGCCGGCCATGACCCCGAGCGCCTCGGGGAAGATGCTCAGCCCGGAACCGAGCGCGCTCAGGCCGCGGCCGTCCTGGTAGTACAGCGAGATGGCGTACAGCGTGCCGAGGAAGGCGGTCGACGCGAGCACGATGACCCCGTTGCCGGACCGGAACAGGCGGTTCCCCAGCAGCTGAAGGTCCACCATGGGCGCGGCCGACCTCAGCTCCACGACCACCATGGCCACCAGGAGCACGGCTCCGGCGGCGATGGTCGCGAGGATCTCCGCGTGGCGCCAGCCCAGGTTGGGCCCCTCGGACACGCCGTACATCACGAGCCCCAGACCGAGCCCGGACAGCAGGAAACCGGGCAGGTCGAACCGGCCCGGCCGCGCCTGAGCCGACTGCTGCTCAAGGAAGATCGCGCCGAAGGCGAACGCCGCCGCGCCGATCGGCAGGTTGACGTAAAACACCCACCGCCACGACAGGTCGGTGACCAGCAGCCCGCCGAGCACCGGGCCCAGCGCCGGGGCGAACGTCGTGGGCACGGTGAGGATCGCGGCGGCCCTGATCCGCTCCTCGGGCGGGAACGCGCGGTACAGCATCGCCATCCCGACCGGGGCGAGCATGCCGCCGCCGACTCCCTGCAGGATGCGGAACGCGACGAGCTCACCCAGGCTGGAGGCCAGCCCGCACAGCGCCGAAGCCGCGGTGAACACGGCGATAGCCGCAAGCAGCACCCGCTTGCCGCCCAGCCGGTCGCCGAGCCAGCCCGACGCCGGGATGAACACGGCCAGGCTGACCAGGAAGGCGATCGAGATCGTGTCGACTGCGGTGACGCTCACCTTGAAGTCACGCCCGATGGTGGGCAGCGCGACGTTGACGATCGTGGCATCAGTCAAGTTACTTTCGTAGCATGTCGAGCATTAAGGCTCTGACCTGCGGCTTTGCCAAGGGTAGCGCGTCGGTGCCCGCGCGGCGCGATAGGTGCCCGATGGTCACTTTACGTAGCAGGTTTGTCTCATTGTCTCGTCTCATTCTCGCGCGTGTCTGCACGTCACGCCCGAGCTCAGCCCGTGAGACAAACCCTGAGACAATCACACACTGTCACCAATAGTTGTCTATGTCTACGTCTACGGTCGCGCGTCTACACGGTAAGCGGAGCTGCGGCGTAGACATAGACGTAGACAATGACGCTGAGTAGCCAGTCGGAAACGCTTCCCGCATAGTGCAAGTGCAAGTGCACAGCGCGAACGTGGCCCCATACGTGCAGACACGCGCGAGACAAGCACATGCACTTGCACTAACGGCACGGCGCGGGTCGCTGAGGGTCGTCACCTTATGTGATCGTCCCGTTGGCCGTCCCGTCCCACCCTTCGCGCGCGTCTGCACGTCACGCGCGAACACAGCCGAACGGGACGGACGGCGGGACGAGTGCGGAGCGTAGCATTAGCGCACAGCGCGAACACCCAATGCGCGTCTGTCCGCAGGCGCATAGAATGCACTGATTAGGCAACGATACGGCATTTTAGCTAGATTGTAACAATTGTCCTTACTTGGTGACGACATTCCAACGCATCTCAGCAACGTTGGGAAATCTGCCCGTTTGGGCTTCTGTGTTACTCTCATCGGGCTTCCAGCATTGCTGATACTCTTCACGGTGATCTGTGCTGCCTGGAAGATGAGTGGATGTGACGACCGTGACCACGCCATCACCAAGTCCCAATGCGCGCCGGCCAAAGCGAAAGCTCACTCAGGCTTGGGCGCTAGTCATAGCCGCCGCCATTGGAGCGGCAGGGAGTTACGTGACAGTACGGGCCACGGCATCCGATAGTACACCTGCACCTGCACCCGCACCATCAGCGAAATCAACGACCCTAGCTGTGCCGTTGGGATTCTCACATCAAGAGTCCCCGGCAACCATCCCATGGTGTAATACTTTTGATGGTCCCGGTTCCATCCCGGCGGGCGACTCTCTGTTGCTATTTGACTCGCCTACCCAGGCGAACGGTCAGCCGACTCCTGGTGCTCTATACTACTTCGATGGCGCCGTTCAAGGCCCGACAAGTACTAGCTGGACCTTTTCTCCTGTCTATATTGGGGAGAGGAATGCCGCTGGTTTTAGGGCCGCCTTGGACGGGATCTTGGTCTCGGATCAGACCGCTAACTTCATAAAGTCTATAGTGGTCCATGACACGCCATACCCATGGAAGAGTAGCCAACTGCCACCGGGAATTGTTCACATTCACCTTGACCTAGTAAGAGACTCCGACGAGACGCAGTGTGGTTAAAGTGTGCTTCGTCCTGATGAAAGTGAAGCAGTTAAGTTAAGTCACGTTCTGCGCCAGCCGGCCATATCACTTGTATCGGGGTGTCGTGGTCGCGGGCGTAGGTGACCACATCGGCGGTTCCGCCGTAGGAGCGCGCGGGCTTTCCGTCCCATACCGCATATAGTTCGTCGGCTTCATCCACCATGAGCTTACTGGCAGTCATATGCGACTCTGCCGTGGACTCGACAAACGGCAGACTGTGGACAGCTACGGCATGGGCTAGCAGGTCGTCATATTCGGCATGCGCCTCGGCGGGCAGACCTGACCGGTACTCTTCGGCTGGAATGAAGGCTTCGAGTGTTCCCCCGAGATCGATAACGGCGCGTGCGAATATCTGGTCTGCTCCGTCTGCGAGAATGGACAGGCCAGTAACACCCGCCGGATATTTGGAGAGCCTCTCACGAATAGCCTGGTCAATCAGGCCGGTGCTGTCGGCATTCAAGCCGCGGTGGCCGGATATGGCAATACGGCGCATGGATTCCTTCATAGCAGAGTGGAGCGGAGTTGGTCATCGAAGTTCCGGACATGACTGGTGGTGGGACCGGTGTAATTACGACGGAAACGCCTGCCCTTCTCGATCACGCGCTCAGATGAGTAGGCGATGCCGATCCCTAGCGCTTCGGAGGCAAGCCGGAACGATTCGTCTATACGCTCGTTGTCTTTCTGGCTCATGCCATCTTGGCGGGCAGCTGTGGCCACCTCAAGCATGATGGTCGCGCGTTGCTTGGGTGCCGGCTGCGCGGCAGACAAAGAATCGGCGAAAGCAGCGAGTGCCTCGGCCGGACGATTGAGCCTAACCGCGACCAATGCCTGGTAACCGGAAAGCTTCGGCTGGTCGAAGGAGAATACCCAAGGCCAGGGCACGGCAGCCGACTCTGAGCCTTTATCGATGGCTTTCCTAGCCCTGAGCAATGCGCCGTCAGCCTCGGTGGCTTTGCCTATGGCTGCGAGGCTCAGCGCCTCATTGGCGTCCAGCCAGGCTTGCGGCGTAGGATGAGGCGTCTCGCCAATCTGCCGTCGCGCTTCGGCGATAAGCGCCAGACCCAGGCCGGGGTCGTCTCCGTCGATCTCGAATGCGGCAAGACTGCCGAGCATGTAGCCCGCGAGCAGGTCTTGCCTCGCGACGCGCGCGCGGTCGATCGCCAGGCGGTAGTAGGTCCGCGCGGTGCCGATATCGTGCATGTCGGCGTGCAGCCATGCCGCGAATCCTGCTGCCTCACTTACCGCAGCAGCGATATCGGTAGCGAATGGCGATTTGCGGGCACGGGAAAGGAGGTGATTAGCCATTTCGATATGCGCTGCGACGCCCCGTGCCAGTTCACGAGCAGGGCTCGTCGCATCGAGCCGGCGTTGCGCGCCGGTAATAGCGGTCAGCGTTGGCGCGGTGGTCTCGTCTACCTCTGACCGCGCGGGCAGAGGGACAAGCGCAAGCGCCATGGCTTTACCGAAGTCACGGCGTTTCGTCGGATCGTCACCTCCCGGATCGCTGAACCTGAGCAGGTGAACGGGCACGCCTAGTCTGCGGGATATGTCCCGGACCTGGTCGACGGTTAGCGCCTGCCGACCGCGCAGCACATTCGACACCCAGCTTTGGGAGTAACCCACCGCCGACGCGAGGTGTTTCTGTGTCCACCCGTGCGCGCGCCGGATCTCCTCCAGGAGCGTCGCAAAGTCGCAACTCCCAAGAGCGGCAGCTACCACGGGGGTGGACCACCACTCCGGAGGCAGGCGTCCCGTTCCCTGGTTCATGCAACCTAGAGTACGCGTCGGCTCCGCCGCGTGCGCCTACCAGCATCAGTAATCGGTTGTCGCGTATCAGTAATCGAACCTAGTGACGGGCCCTGGCAGCCCGGCACTATCGACCGTGCAAGTGCCGTGTGTCGTGCAGAAATCAGGGGGATTTGATGTGACGGCGATAAAGCACCCGGTATACGCCTTGACGACCTACGAATTGAACGAGCGGCGCAGTGCGCTTGAGCGTGCCGTCAGGGAAATTCCTCCAAGTGCTGGAATACCTGAATACCTGCGGCACGATCTGGCTGAGGTGATAGCGGAACAAGAGCAACGAGCCCGTATCCGTCAGGTCAGCCGGCGAAATGACGACCGAGACCATTATTGCGTCCGGCAGCAGACCACGGCCGAGCTTGAACGAGTGAAACGCGAACTCCGGGCAAATCTCGGGCTGATTACCGCTGATTCTCCGGCACATGTGCCGATCCGGGCCCATCTGAGGGCAATTGACGCCGAGCTTGCCGACCGCGCGGACGGCCATCATCCCGACGGGACATTTCCATGAGCACCGGAACGGAACCCATGTCAGCGGACCCGCTGACCACGTTGAATAACGAATACGGCGCGGAATGGAATGTGCGGCATCCGGGCCGGTACGTTGCTGATCATCGACGGCTCGACGTGACGCTCATTTCGGATTCCGTCCCTGACCTAACCGAAAAGCTGCGCGCGTTCACCGAGCTAATCAAGGACCTGCCGTAGCCAGCGAGCGAAAGCCGCGTTGGGCCGCAGGTTATTTCAGGCATTCCGCTGGCTGCCTTACGGTTCGCTTACGGGATGCTCGCCGACGTGGGCCTGGTGGGTAGGCTCTGCCGCGTGACGGGACGCTCGCTGAGCGTGCCAGGACGCGCCAGGATCGCCGTAGGCGCGCGAACGGTGCCCGATCCGTCCTCTTGTGGTCTCTGTGGTGGGTCGGGGCCTTCTCGGCGCCCTGCGGCGTTCTCAGCGCCTCGGGTGCGCGGCGCGGCCGACTGTCACGTGTGGTGATCGACCGTTGTCCATCGTCCGTCCACGCCTCGCGCGTGTCTGCACTTGCAGGCGGCATTCGCGGCGTGGACGTGGACGCGGACGATCACGCGCCGTATCCAGAGCGGGAACGAGTGACCGAGAGGAGGGATGCCCGCCGAGTCGTCCGGGAAGGGGGTGATGCCCGACGACAAATCAGCCCGGTACGGAATCGGAATCGGGAGAGGTGAGCGCCTATAGGAGTAAGGCGGATCAAGACGCGCGACGCGCGTACCACCTGAACAGGGTGATGAGCACATTCAAGATGATGATCAGCGCGGAGAAGGCGGAATTGCTGGCCGGATTGCTTGGCAGTGATAGCGATGATCAGCAGGACGTGGCATAAAGGCTACGAAAAGCGCCTCCAGCGGCAACCGCTGGAGGCGCTTTTGAGCGGCACGCGCGTCAGGACAAGTCGTTTTCCTCGATCTCGACGCGGCCGAAGTCGATCGTGTCGGGGTGCATGGCTTTGTCGTGCGGGCCGATGATGACCGCGCGGAACAGGAACCGCAGGACGCTGTTTTTCCGCTCCGGGGTGAGCCTGGCCCACCTGGCTTTGGCGTGCGGGCCGATAAGGTCAGCTATGGACTCGGCGGAACTTGGTCTTGACGATGGTCTTTTTCTCGTTCTCGCGTATGCGGGCCTGGATCGCGCGGCGGTCCCTGCGGTATTCCGCCGAGTCGATTTCCTTGTGCAGCCACATGTCGTGCAGGTCGCGTAGCTGCTGCTCATCGTCGGCTATGTCCCGTTCGGCGCGTTCCACCGCTGCGGTTCGTGCCCTGCGCGGGTTGACGGCGAGTTCGGCCAGTACCCGTACGGCGATATCCTCGACGAATTTCTCCAGCGGTTCGGCCTGCATGCTGCGGGCGCATTTCCTGCCGTCTTGCCGGTTGGCGCGCGAGCAGCGGTACACGGTTCCGCTGCATCCCGCCATCGTGGTCCCGCAGTTCCCGCAGACGACCAGCCCGCGCAGGATGTAGGCGCGCGGCGCGCGGTTCCTGGCACGCTTGCCGCGCGCGGCCACGCTGCGGAAGGTCAGCAGTTCCTGCACGAAATCCCACTTGTCCCGCTTGATGATCGCGGGCCATTTCCCGACCGATACTTCCTGGCCGTTGTGCATGCGGATTCCGGCGACCCGCGTGCTGCGCAACTGCCGGCGGACGGCCGCCTCTGTCCACGCCCTGCCCTGCGCGGTTGTTATTCCCCGCGCGTTGAGGCCCGCCGCTATCGCGTATGGCGTCTCGCCCTTACTGAACCGCTCGAATTGCTCCTCTATGACCGCTGCCTCTTCCGGCACGATCTTCATGCCGTTCCTGCTGAAACCGTAGGCGCGCAGTCCGCCGTTCGGCAGCCCGGCTTCCGCGCGTTCTTGCTTCTGGTCCTTGAGCCGGCGTGATGTGTCGTCCGATGAACGGCAGGCGTGCGCTATCTCGATGCGCAGGTTGTACCGGTCGTTATGGTCTTGGAGATCACGGGCATTCGCCCGGCCGTAGAGCGTGATCCCGTATTCATCCGATACCGAGAACAGTTCCTCCAGATCCCACGGCTGGCGCAACGCACGGTCTTCGTGGTAGCACATGATGTGCTTGATCTCGCCACGGCGCGCGGCCGCCATCAGCGCGTCCCAGCCCGGCCTTTTCCGGTTACGCTGCCACGCGGAGGCGCCATTATCGATATAGATATGATCCGGGGATACCGAAAGGCCGAGCTTCTCGCAATCATCCAGCGCGAGGCGCTTCTGACGGTTGACGGTAATCTGCTGCCGGTCGCCTTTCTTCGACTTGCGGCAGTAGATTGCCGTAAGCTCGGCATCGGGGATGCTGGTCACGGGATAGGGTCCTCGGCTCCTCGGAGCCCTGCGGTTCGGGGCGTATGTGCTGGTCATACCCCGGATGCTACGAACGACACGTCGCGTCCATGATGCTCATGAACATGGCGGCGACGAAGACGACGCCGACCGCGACCTTCTGGTTGATGCGCCCGCGGCCCACAGCTTCCTCTCCCCGCGGCGCGTTCCCTGCGGCTCGCGGGCCTCCCGGCTGTCCCTTCCGGGGACAAGCCCGGGCTGCCCTAGGAAATTCCGGCCGATACCCCGCCAACCCGCCGCCCGTCCCATCGCGTCGGCCTCCTAACCGCGCCGGTATGTTTGGCTGAACCTCATGCCTACCTAGGGAGGCCGCTGATGCTCCGGGTCGCCGTGCTGGGGACCGGCACCATGGGCGCGGGAATGGCGCGCAGCATGCTCCGGTCCGGCCTGGACGTCACGGTGTGGAACCGGTCCCCGGACCGGGCCGCGCTGCTGACAGGGGACGGCGCGCACGTGGCCGGCACGGCCGCCGAGGCGGTCGCCGGCGTGGACGCGGTGGTCACGATGCTGTGGGACGGCGGTTCGGTGGCCGAGATAATGAGCGAGGCCTTGCCGGCCGCTCCGCCCGGCGTCCTGTGGGCCCAGACCAGCACGGTGAGCCTGCGCGACGCGGGTGACCTGCTGCCCGCCCTCGCCGCGAAATACAGGGCCGGGTACCTCGACTCTCCGGTGCTGGGGACCCGCCAGCCCGCTGAAGAGGGCAAGCTCATCGTCCTGGCCGCCGCCCCCGCGCCGCTCCGCGACCCGATCACGCCGGTGTTCGACGCCATCGGCGCCCGCACGGTCTGGGTCAGCGAGCGCCCGGGCGACGGCACCCGCCTGAAGCTGGTTGCCAACTCCTGGGTCGCCACGATCGTGGCCGCCACCGGCCAGGCGATCGCGCTGGCTCAGGGCCTCGGCCTGGATCCGCAGGCCTTCCTGGACACGATCAAGGGCAGCGGTGTCGACTCCGCCTACCTCCACGTCAAGGGCCAGGCCATGATCGCCGGCCAGTTCCCGCCGGCCTTCACCGTGCACGGCGCCATCAAGGACACCGGGCTCATCGCCGATGCGATGCGGGAGGCCGGCACCGACGCCGCGCTGATCGACGCGGTGCGGCAGCAGTTCCGCAAGGCGGCAGGCTCCGGGCACGGCGAGCAGGACATGGGCGCCGTTTACCACGCTTTCCGTCCGGAGAATGCCCGATAGCCCCCTGACCCGATCCGTCCCAGTGCCGCAGCAAACCGGCGTCAGACCCCTCCCCAGCGCTCCGGCGTCAGATTTTGATGACGAGCCCGTCGTGCGCGGTCTCGAAGGCCACGTCGTACTGGTGATCCAGGACGTCGGCGGACATATGGGTGAGGATGACGCGCCTGGCGGTGAGCTGGTCGCGGTGGGCGACCAGGTTGGCGTGGCGGAGGTGGTAGGGGATGTCCTTGTCCCGGTAGTACGCCTCGGCGATGAGCAGGTCGGCGCCCGCGGCGACGTCCGCGAGCGCGTCGGTCCAGGCGGTATCCCCGGTGTAGGCGACCGTCTGGCCGGCCAGGCCCAGCCTCAGCAGGAGGGCGGGGGCGCCGCTGGGGTGATCGCCCGCCCAGGCCCTGACCGTAACCCCGGACACGGTGCCGGCGGACCCTGGGTTCAGCTCGACCACCTCGACGCGAAAGCGGCGGTCGGCGGTTGACGAGCCGGGGAACATGCACTCCATCGCCTCGGTCAGCCGGGCGGACAGGCCCGGCGGGCCGGCGACGGTGAGCGGCCTGGTGCGCCGGGAGAACTGGCCGTCGAGGATGAGGAAGGGGAGCCCGCCGAAGTGGTCGCCGTGGAGGTGGGAGACGAACACGGCGGCGATCTCACCGGGGTCGAGGCCCACGCGCTTGAGGGCGCTCAGCGAGGTGGCGCCGCAGTCCAGGAGCACCGGTTCGTAACCCGGGCCTTGCAGGTGGATGCAGGCCTGGTAGCGGCCGCCGCTGCCGAAGGCATCGCCGCTACCTGCGAAGGTGATGGTGAGCGATGGGCGTCCTGGCGCGGTCACCGTCCCATTGTCAGTCCCTGGCGCGGGACAACGTGCGGCACGATGGACGTACGCGGTGACGGAACGAGAGGAACGGGAGAGGCCGATGGCGGACGGCACTGGTGGTCTTGACGCGCCGATCACGGGCGTGACGGTCTTCAGGGACGGCGCCCGCGTGCGGCGCAGCGGGACGGTGAGCATGCTGGCCGGGCCCCAGACGGTGGTCATCAGCGACCTGCCGGCCACCGTGGATCCTGCCTCGGTGCGCGTCGCGGCTCGCGGGCACGACCTGTCCCTGCTGGACGTCGAGGTCCACCGTCGCTACCGCGCCGATCCGCTGCGCGAGGAAACCGCTCGGCTGCGCTCGGAGGTGGACCGGTGCCGCGACGCCGTGCAGGCGCTCGACGACGAGGAAACCGCCGAGCAGGCGCGCCTGGACTTCGCCGGGCACCTGTCCGAGGCGGCCGCCACCGCGCTGGCGCGGGCGGTGAGCTTCGGCCGCGCCAGCCACGACGACCTGTCCCAGATGGCCGGTCACCTGTCCGCCGACACCGCGGGGACGCTCGGCAGGCGCCGCGAGATCAGCGCGCGCAGGCGCGTCGCCCGCCGGGAACTCGAAGCCGCCGAGGCGCGCCTGGCGGCCGCGGAGAAACGGGCTGGCCACTCCGTGGCGTTCACCGAGGTCTCCGCGACCCTGGAGGCCGGCGCCGCGACCCGCGCCGAGGTGGAGTTCTCCTACCACGTGCCCGGCGCGTCCTGGCGTCCCCTGTACGACCTGGCGCTCGAGGGCAGAAAGCTCTCCGTCGGCTACCTGGCCGAGGTCACTCAGCAGACCGGAGAAGACTGGCCCGCCGTCGAGCTGGTCTTGTCCACCACGCGGCGCGGGCTGCACCAGACCCTGCCCGAGCTTGACCCGTGGTACATCGGGCGCGCCCAGCCGGTTCCGCGGCCCATGGCCAGGTCCCTGGCCATGGCAGCCAGGTCGGGGAGTCTTCCGCCCGGCGGGGCCGCGGCCATGGCGGCCGGAGCCCCACTCGCCGCCCTCCCGCAGGCCCATATGCCGGAGGCCGTGCTACTAGGCGCCGAACCCGCCGAACCCGGCGAGCCGGGAGAGCTCGGGTCGGGCCTGGCCTACCAGGTCCAGCGCCCGCTGGCCGTGCCCGCCGACGGCGGCCCGCACAAGACCGTGGTCGCCCGGTTCACGCTCGACGCGGCCCTGGACCACCTCGCGGTCCCGGTCATGGCCCCCGAGGCGTACCTGCGGGCCACCGCCACCAACACCTCACCGCTGCTGCTGCTCCCCGGCCCGGCCCGCGTCTTCCACGACACCCGGTTCGTCGGAGAGACATCACTGGAGACCGTCGCCGCGGGCGAGGAATTCGAGCTGCAGCTCGGAGTGGACGACCAGATCAGGGTCGAACGCCAGCTGCGCAGGCGGCGCACGAGCAAGGCCGTGATCGGCGGGACGCGGACGATCGACGTCGCCTACGAGATCACGGTGGAAAACCACCGCGCGGACAAGACCAGGGTCAGCGTTCACGATCACATCCCGGTGTCCACCGACGGCGACGTCAAGGTGCGCCTGCGCGAGGCGAGCCCGGACCCGGCCGAGCAGAACGACCTAGGCGAACTCACCTGGGAACTACCACTCGACGGCGGGCAGACGACGAGGGTCCGCTACAGGTTCACCGTCGAGCATCCAGCCCAGGTGGCCGTGTCCGGGCTCTGACCAGCGACGCGCACGCCCAGGGGTGTAACCGGGGCCGGCCAACCCGGGCGGTAGGGGATAATCACGGTAATAGCCGACCTAGGAAAGGCCTTGACTCGTGACCGAGGAGCAGCCCGGCCAGGGACCGCGGTTCGACACCAGCGTGGCGTCCATCGCGCGGATCTACGACTACTGGCTGGGCGGCAAGGACAACTTCAAGGTCGACCGCGAGGCCGGCGAGGAGATGATCCAGGCGTTCCCTGGCATCGTCGCGGGCGTGCGGATGAACCGCGCCTTCCTCGGCCGGGCGGTCCACTACCTGGCCGCCGACGCGGGCGTCCGCCAGTTCCTTGACATCGGGACCGGCCTCCCCAGCGCCAACAACACCCACGAGGTGGCGCAGCACGCCGCTCCGGACTCCCGCATCGTCTACGTGGACAACGACCCCATCGTGTTGTCCCACGCCAAGGCCCTGCTCACCAGCACCCCCGAGGGGGCGTGCGCGTACATCGACGCCGACCTCCGCAACACCGGGCAGATCTTGAAGGAGGCGGCCGCCACCCTGGACTTCAGCCGCCCCGTCGCCGTCAGCCTGATCATGATCCTCCAGTTCATCCCCGACGAGGATGACCCCTGGCAGATCACCCGGACGCTCATGGACGCGGTGCCATCGGGCAGCTACCTGGTGGTCGCGACCCCGGCCAGCGACGTAGACCAGGTGGTGTCGCCGGCCCTGCGGCAGCTCAGCACGCGCACGGGAAGTACCCGGATACTGCCGCGGACCTACCCCGAAGTCATGCGCTTCTTCGACGGCCTGGAGATGGTCGAGCCCGGGCTGGTGCAACTGCACCGCTGGCGGCCGGGAACCGGCGTGGATACCGGGAAGCCCCTGGCCGCTTACGGAGGCGTCGGGCGCAAGCCCTGACCGGACGCGCCCTCGCCGCCTGCCGGAGTGGCTGGAGTGGCTCGCGCTAGCGGCGTTCCGTGACGTCCGCCGAGGTCGCGACCGCTTCACGGGAACGGGACTGTCCTCTGGTTAGAGGCAGCCGAGGTTCGCGATCTACGCGAATGGTTCAAAATCCGTCAGCTGACCGATGTCTCTCACTGCAACTTGCAGCAGCATTTTTCCTGCAACCGGCTATGAGCACCCCTCCACGGTGCTCGGACCTTCCCGGGCGCAGCCGCGCAGAGTGACCGGCGCTCTGCCGGACCAGGTTGACCCCGGCCCACGAAGGAACCCGATGAACACGATGGCGCCGACCCGTCCCACGGAGTTGCAGATCTGTCGCTTCCGGCTGACCGCGGGACCGGCTGCTGCGGCGCAAGCCCGCAGCCAGGTCCGCGCGGCCGTCTGTGCCTGGGATGTCCCCGTCGACCCGGACACCGCGGTCCTGCTCGCCAGCGAACTGGTGACCAATGCCATCAGGCACGAGACGAGCGGGACCATCACGCTAGCCGTCACCTGCTCCTGCGGTGAGCTGCGCGTTGATGTCCACGACTCGTCGTATTCCCTGCCAGTGGTGCTTGAGGCCGCACTCGAGGCCGAGGCCGGGCGGGGCCTGATGCTGGTCGCCACGCTGTCGGACGAGTGGGGCTTCTACCGCACCCCTGCGGGCAAGGCCGTGTACTTCACGCTCGCGTTCGCACCCGAAGTGGCCGAGGGCGCCGGACGCGGCCCGCAGGGGGTTCGCACGTGGGGACTGTGAGCCGTACCGCCCTCCCGGCGGTTCACAGTCCCCACCGGACGATCCCGCGGTCCCGCACGGCGATTCAGGCGGTCTGCGTCACTTCGGCGCGATCGTCCGCAGGGCGGCCTCGCGGGCGATGTCTATCCGCGAGTGGACGTCGAGTTTCTTCAGGATGTGGGAGACGTGGGTCGCGACCGTCCGCCGGGACAGCAGCAGCCTGGCGGCGATCTCGGGGTTCGACAATCCCTCCTCGACGAATGCGGCGATCTTGATCTCGGTCGCCGTGAGGCTGTCCCAGCCGCTCTGCGCCCGCCGGTGTTTGGCGTGCGGCCCGCGCCGGATGCCGTGGGCCCGGAACGTGGCCTGGAGCCGGGCGACGTCCGCCGCCGCGCCGAGGGAGGCGTACACCTCCACGGCCCGGGTAAACGCCGCCCGCGCCTGGTCCCGGTCGTCGGCGTCGACGAAGCGGCCGGCGGCCGCCTCCAGCGCCATCGCCCTCAGCAGGGGCCGGCCTGCGGCGTCGTAGCGCTCGGCGGCCGCGAGCAGCCGCGGCGCATCGCGGTCCAGCAGGCCGCGGCAGTACAGCGCGTTGGCCTGCCGGTGCGGGATCTCCGACTCCGCGGCCAGGGCGTCGGCGTGGCCCGCAAGGGTCCGCGCGGTGGCCAGGTCGCCGGCCTCGGCGGCGAGGCGGACGGCATCCGCGAGCAGCTCCTCGACCTCCACCACTTCTTCGTTGCCGTCGAACGCTTCGGTCAGCTCCGCCAGCGCCTCCGGTAGCGCGCCATCCTGTTCACGGTCCAGGCTGCGGGCGAGGGCCAGCATGCCAACGAACCGGTGCCCGATCCGCCGGGCGTACGGGACGGCCGCCGCGAGGTGGCGCCGCGCCGCGCCGGTCTCGCCGCGACGGAAGCTGATCACCGCCGCGACGCCGAGATCGCAGCACGCCGCGGCGGGAGCCTTCAGGTCCTCCTGCACGACCTCCACCTCGGCCAGCGCATCGTCCCACCGCCCCGTCTCATAGAGCAGCTGGCCCAGGACGGAGTGCGCCTGAGCCAGCCGGATCGTCGTGCCGACCTGGTCGGCCAGCTGCCTGGCCTGCCCAGCCAAGGCCAGCGCCTCGTCATACCGGTCGAGATTGCCCAGATGGCCCGCCTTGTTGATCTGCAGCAGCAGCCGCAGATCGGTCAGCGCCGGGTCGGATTGGGTCACGGCCAGCGCCCGGTCGAACAGCGGCAGCGCGTCTGTCAACTGCCCTCGTACCGCCGTCACCAGCGACAGCACGTGCAGCGCCCAGCCCATGGCCCAGTTGTCGCCTGCGGCCGACGCCTCCGCGAGCGCACTGTCGGCGACCCGGCCCGCCTTCTCGACCTCGCCGATGCCGAGGTGCGTCCGCGTGGCGAGCGTGAGCAGCCGGGCGCGGTGCCGGGCCGAAATCCCCGGCGAAGCCAGCGCCCGGTCCAGCGTGGCCAGGGACTCCGCGGACTCGCCCGCCCGCATGAGGCACTGCGCCAGCGTCCAGTACAGGTCCACGAGGAGATCGGGCTCGGCGGCGTGCTCCAGCGCGCGGTTCGCCACCTGCTGCGCCGCGGCCGTGTCACCGGTACGGTACAGGGCGTCGGCGAGTCGGCTGGCCAGCCAGCCTTGCCGGGCCGAGGTGGCCGCGGAACTGGCTACGGCACGGGAAAGGAGTTCGGCTGCCACTCCTGGCGCCTGGCCGACCAGCGGGTCCGCGCTGCTGGCCAGCCAGTCCAGCATCCACTCATCCACCGGCTCGGTCGCGCCGTCGGGTCCGCCGACCGCCCGCAGCATCTGCCGGGCCACCCGGTCCGCCGGCGCGCCTGCCTTCGCGAGGGCGCGCCCGGCGTCGCGGTGCCAGGCGGAGCGTACGGACGCGGGCATCTCGTCATACAGCGCCGTCCGGATCAGCGGATGCCGGAACCCAAGGCCGGCGCCGGATTCGGCCAGCACGCCGGCCGCACGCGCCTCTTCCACCGCCGGGATCAGGTCTGCCACGCCGCGGTCCAGCACGATCGCCAGGTCATGGACCGCGAAGTCCACGCCGAGCAAGGCTGCCGCGCGCAGGACCTGGCGCACCGGGCCTGCGGCAAAGCCAAGCCGGTCCGCTATCGCCGCCGACAGGGAGCCCGGTACAGAACCGCCCGCCAGCACCGCGCCTCCGGCCTCGGTGATGGTCAGGCCGGAGCCGCGGGCCAGCGCGGCCACCAGCTCGGTGACGTAGAGCGCGTTGCCTGCCGCCCCGTCGGCCAGCCGTAGCAGGTTTTCGTCGGGCCTGCCGCCAGCCAGCGCGGCCACCAGCTCGGCTACCGCCGCCGCGGTGAGCCCGGTGAGCTGGTGTCGGACGGCGTTGCCCGCCACTCGCCGCAGCGCCAGCACGTCCTCCCGCTGCGGGACGGGCCGCATCATCCCGACCAGGAGCAGCGGCATGCGACCAGCCGACCCCGCCAGCCGTCCCCACAAGGTAATGCTGGCCGGGTCGGCCCACTGCAGGTCGTCGATGACCAGGATGGTCGGCCGCACCGCACACTCCTCGGCGACCAGCGCCAGCAGTTGCTCCGCCAGCACCGCCGGCACGTCCGTGCCCCGGTCGGTGCTGACCTCACCGCGCAGGAGCCGAACGATCGTGTTCCGCCGGGGATTGGTCGCGGGCTCGCGTACCCGCAACCCATCGAGGAACGGCAGGAGCGGGAGCGCCTGGCCCAGCTCGTCGCCGGCGCCCCAGAACACCTGGCAGCCGGCCTCCGGCGCCTCCACTGTCGCCGCGCGCACCAGCGCGGACTTGCCGATGCCCGGTTCGCCCTCGATGAGCACCGAACCGCCGCGCCCCCGGGCCGCCTGTTTTATCAGCCCGGTCAGCAGCATCATCTCGCTGTGGCGGCCCACTAGCGCACCCGCCGGGGTCACCGAGTGCATGCAGCAAACTTTACTACCCGAACATTTACGGAACAAGCGGGATATTTTCGGACATTAATTCGTCGGCCGCGCGCACCGCTAAGCGCATGATGCAAATTGCAAGAAACCTTGCATGGCACGAATTACTGACATTTTACCGAACGGAGACACGAGTATTTCCGCAGCAATATCACCAAAAGACGCTATGCATATTTTAGTATTTGTAGAAAGTGTAGGTGGTGATTTACGCTAAGTGTATGAAATAGCCGAAGACGGGCTATAACTCCATATGACTCAGAAGCGCCGGGTAGGACGAAGAGGTTCATGCGTAAGACCGTGACCTCTGTAGATGCCATGGAGGGATCATGCGCATTGGACGATCTATCATCATTCCAGCAATCCTAGCACTCAGCGCCGCTGGGTCAATTCTGGCGGGCTCGGCCCTGCCCGTCGTCGCGCAGACGCCGGCCGCCGCCGTGGTCGTAGCCGCGCCTCCCGTGCACAACTGGGTCATGTATCACTACGACTGACATAGTTCTGGAGCACGGCTACCGGCCTGTCGCTGATTCAGCCAATCCGTGACAGGCCGGTCGTGTGATTACCGTCCGGCCTGGCGCCGTTTTCAGGTAAGCCCGAATGACCGCCCTGGTCCGGTCGCGGGCTCCGGTCGAGCCAGTAACTCCAGGCGCATTTCTTTACCGCCGTCCCCCTCGCCATAGGGCTGTACAGCAGTCGCAGCGCTGAACATTCCCTCTGGTAAACGGCAACGCGGGTCGTGGCAGGCCCACGCCGGCCCATGCGAGGCGCCGCCGTTCGGGTGGCCGGGCGAAGTCCCCTGACGTTTCCGCGGACCACCCGGAAGGACCACCCGGCAGCGTGCCGGGCGGACGTTCACCGCGCCCCCCGGTACCCGCGGACTCAGGGAACCGGCACCGCCGGCTGTCGCGGTGTACTCGTCCGGGCGGCCAGGCCGGCGGGCCTCCAGCCACGTATCGATGCCTGACACCACCGCTCGTTCGGGATTGGTGGAGGTGAGGTCTGGCCCGGGCGAGGGTACTGTTGTAGCAGAGGTTTCACAAATTGTTTCTCTGAAAACTGCGTGACCGTCCCACTAGTCCGCCCGCGGTACCGAGGAGGAGGGACGCCAGATGATCGCGCCAGCAAGCCCGACGGTGCGGCGGCGCCGGCTTGCCGCTGAACTGCGCGGGATCAGGGAGAGCAAGGGCAAGAGCGGAGACGCGGTTGCCGCCGCGCTGAAATGGTCGCCCTCCAAGGTCAGCCGCTACGAGCGGGCCAGGACCGGCTTGCGGCCGCGCGAGGTAGAAAGACTGCTCGACTACTACGGGATCACCGGGCCCCGCCGCACGCTCCTGCTCGGGCTCGCCGAGGATGCGGTTCAGAAGGGCTGGTGGGAGGAATTCTCGGACACCCTTTCCGAGGACTACCAGCAATTCATCGGCCTCGAGCACGAGGCGACCTCCATGGCCATTTGGCACGTCGATGTGGTGATCGGCCTGCTGCAGACCGAGGCCTATGCCCGGCATATCATCAGCAGCTACAGCAGGGTCGAGCCGATCGCGCCGGGCATGATCGGACGACTGGTCAAGGTTCGCATGCGACGCCAGCACGTGCTGAACCGCGAAGAGCTTCAGCTGTCGGTCGTGCTCGATGAATCGATCCTGAAGCGCCGTATTGGCGATGACTCCGTGATGTATGAGCAGCTTCAGCATCTCGCCCGAGAGGCTGACCGGCCAAACGTGACGTTGCAGATCCTCCCGCTTGACGCGCAGCACAGGGTCTTCGGGGAATCATTTGTCATATTCGGCTTCGGCGCCGATAGCGATGCGATGCTGCAAGACGTGGTGAGCACTGAGCACCTCAGAAGCGGCTTCTCCCTGGAGGGGGAGAGGGAGACGTACCTGCACAGGATCGCGTTCGAGATGCTGACCGAAGCGTCGCTCGACCCGGCGGAGTCCAAGGCGCTGATCCTCGAAACCGCGGAGTCGCACTGGGGCGCCAGGCGGCCCGCTCACGCATAACCCGCGCCTGCGGCTCGCCCCTGGTCGTCGCCGGTGACCGCCGGTCGGCTGAGGCCATTCCCCGGCCGGCTGGCGACGAGGAAACCTGACGCCTTTGGGCCGGAATTGCGCGCGCCACGCCGGCGCGCCGAACCGGCGTGGCGCGCCAAATCCGCGCATCCTGGGGTGTACGGTACGCCGTGGGTCCAACAAACATTCACTGGGCCGCAGTGCTATTTGAGGCCAGAAGGACCCCGAGTGCCAGTAGTGCTGCTAGTCTCAAAATTCGGCAACTACGATGAGTGGGGTCCAAGCTACATCTCGTAGTTGCGCAATTCGGGGCATTCTCCAACAATCAGTGAGGTAGTGACGTGGGAAGAACTACGCACGGAAGTGCGCCCGAGGGGTCGGGTTCTGACTGGGTTAAGAGCTCTCTGAGTTTCTCCAACGGAAACTGCGTCGAGGTGGCGAGCCTGCCCGGGAACGGGATCGGCGTTCGCAACAGCAGGGACTCCGAAGGACCGGTCCTCCGATTCACCCCGGACGAATGGCACGCGTTTCTCGGCGGCGTGCGAAACGGAGAATTCGATAAATTCGGCAGAATCTGACCGCGGGCGATAACTGCCGGCCAGAAAAAGAAGCGGAGGGTCCGCCGGAGGGACCCTCCGCTTCTGCCGTCTCGGCACAAAACCGGGCTAGCCGGCGTCCCAGACCCGATCGTCCCAGACCTGATCGTCCCAGGCCCGTTCGACCACGGGCGCATAGGGCTCGATGTCGATTCCCTGCTCCTTGAGCCAGGCGTCGTCGTCGTACGTTTTGGTATACCGGTCGCCGCTGTCGCACATGAGGGTGACGATGGAGCCGAATTCCTGATCCGCGGACATCTCGCAGACGAGCCGCAGGGCACCGAAGACGTTGGTGCCGGTTGAGGGGCCGGCGGAGACACCCAGGCGGCGGTTCAGGAAGCGCATGGTCGCGACCGAGGCGCCGTCGGGGATCCCGAGCATCCGGTCCACGACGCTCGGGACGAACGACGGCTCGACTCGCGCCCGCCCGATGCCTTCGATGCGCGACGCGGCCCCGCCGGCCACCCGGCCCTGGTAGAACGGGAGGAAAGCCGAGCCCTCGGGGTCCACGACGCACAACCTGGTGGCCGTGCCGCGCAGCCGCAGGTACCGGCCGAACGTGGCCGCCGTACCTCCGGTTCCGGCGCCGACGACGATCCAGGACGGGATGCTGTGCGGCTCGTAGGCCATCTGGGCGAACGTCGACTCGGCGATGTTGTTGTTACCGCGCCAGTCCGTGGCGCGCTCGGCGTACGTGAACTGGTCGATGAAGTGCCCGCCTAGCTCCCGGGCCAGCTGGGCCGCGACGTCAGAGACGGCCGTCGCGTCGTCGATGAGATGGCAGCGGCCGCCCTCGCGCTCGATGAGCGCGATCTTGGCGGGGCTGGTCGCGCGCGACATCACGGCCACGAAGGGCACCCCGATCAGCCGGGCGAAGTAGCCCTCGGACACCGCGGTGGACCCGCTCGACGCCTCGACCACCGTCGTCGCGGGGCCGATCCACCCGTTGCAGAGCGCGTAAAGGAACAACGACCGGGCCAGCCGGTGCTTGAGCGAGCCGGTCGGGTGGGTGGACTCATCCTTGAGGTACAGCTGTACGGGCCCCGCCAGCGGCGTTCTCCTCAGGTGCGTGTCCGAACTCCGGCGCGCGTCGGCCTCCAGCCGGTGGACCGCCATCGCGGTCCAGTTCCGGTCGATGACGGTCGCGGGCTGGCAGTCAATCAGGTGCGCGGCGGTGCCGTAGCGGGACATACCGGGATTGTAGATTCAGGGTTCCTCGGCCAGGATCGCGAGCAGGTCCAGCGACGCGCGGAGGCGGTCGGCCGTGGTGGCCCGGGCCCGCGCGAAGCGGTTCTCATCGGTCAGCCGGGTCCAGTCGTAGGTGTGCGTGACCCGGGTGCGGGACGCGCCGGCCGGCTCTAGTGTCCAGCGCCACAGGTGACCGGGCGGCTCCCGCCCAGGCTCGGCCGGCGTCCAGGCGATCCGCCGGCCCTCCTCGAACTCCACCACGTGATTCTCCCTGATGGCGCCCCCGGTCAGCGTCATCGTGAACACGTCGCCGACGCGGCGCACGCGCTGCCCGGCCGGCGCGGCCGCCAGGTTGTCGTTGCCGTCCCAGCGCGGCTGCGCAGCCGGATCGGCGATCAGCTCGAAGATCGGGCCCGGCTCAGCGGCGATCTCCCGGCTGGCACTGGCCACCCGCGCCGCTTCCTGCTCAGCTGTCATGCCCCCCATCCAAGCACTGAGGAAACGCCGGCTCCCTTGTCGGCCGGTCCCGGCGTAGATGCCGGCCAACCTGGGCGGCCCGGCTCGCCGGAGCCGGTGCCGGCACCAGGTCGGCGCGCAACGTCCAGGTGGGACCCGCCGGCCGCTAAGGCGGGCCTGCCCCCCGGGGTTCCTGCGGGACCGGCATGTCCCGCGCCGCCATGCCCGCCTCGATGGCCGCGACGACCGACTCGGCCACCTTGACCCTGGCCCACCGCTTGTCCTCGGCCTCGATGAGCACCCACCGAGCGGCCGCGTGATCGGTCTGCTCCAGCATCTCCTCCACGGCCTGCTCGTACTGCCGCCGCTTCTCGCGGTTCCGCCAGTCTTCCTCGGTCAGCTTCCAGGCCTTCAGCGGGTCGCGCTCCCGCGCCTTGAACCGCTTGAGCTGCTCGGCGTGCGACAGGTGCAGCCAGAACTTGACCATGATCATGCCCTCGTCGGCCAGCGTCCGCTCGAAGTCGACGATCTCCCGGTAGGCGCGCCGCCACTGCTCCTCAGTGGCGAAGCCCTCGACCCGCTCGACCAGGACGCGGCCGTACCACGACCGGTCCAGCACCGCCATGCCCCCCCAGCCGGGCAGCGTCGGCCAGAACCGCCAGAGGAAATGATGGCGTTTCTCGTCGTAGGTGGGCGCGCCGAACTGGGCGACCCGGACGTGCCGCGGGTCCAGCGGCGCGACCAGCCGCTTGATCGCACCGCCCTTGCCGGAGGCGTCCCACCCCTCGAAGACCACGCATACCGGCGGCCCCAGCCGCAGCGGATCCCCGATCTGGGCGCCCAGGACCAGCCGCAGGTGCAGCAGTCGGCTCTGCGCAGCGGCCAGCCGGACCTCTTCCTGCGCCGGGGTGAGCCTCAGGCTCAGGTCCAGTCCGGCCAGTACGCCGCCCCTGCGAACCATTCGCTGCGCCTCCGGCCTCAATCGATTAAAAACACTTAGGCCGAACGGCCGGTTGAGCCGCCCCGGGCCAGGTCGAACCCTCAACCGACTTACCCGGATTGGCGTTCGCCGTAACAGGAGGGTCGTGACGCCAGCGGCGCGGGCACGTAGGTTGGGTGCGTGGACCGGCGGATATTCGGCATCGAGACCGAGTACGGCGTCACCTGTACCTTCCAGGGGCAGCGGCGGCTGTCGCCGGACGAGGTGGCGCGCTACCTGTTCCGGCGCGTGGTGTCCTGGGGCCGGAGCAGCAACGTCTTCCTCAGGAACGGCGCGCGGCTCTACCTGGACGTAGGCAGTCATCCCGAGTACGCGACCCCGGAGTGCGACAGCATCGTGGACCTGGTCGCGCACGACAAGGCGGGCGAGCGCATCCTCGAGGGGCTGCTGGTGGACGCCGACCGCCGGCTGCGGGAGGAAGGGATCGCCGGGGACATCTACCTGTTCAAGAACAACACGGACTCGGCGGGGAACTCCTACGGCTGCCACGAGAACTACCTGGTCCCCAGGCACGGGGACCTCGGCAGGCTGATGGACGTCCTGACGCCGTTCCTGGTCACCCGGCAGCTGATCTGCGGCGCTGGGAAGGTGCTGCAGACCCCGCGCGGCGCGGTGTACTGCATGAGCCAGCGCGCCGAACACATCTGGGAGAGCGTCTCGTCGGCCACGACCCGGTCCCGCCCCATCGTCAACACCAGGGACGAGCCCCACGCGGACGCCGAGCGGTGGCGGCGGCTGCACGTGATCGTCGGCGACTCCAACATGAGCGAGACCACCACGCTGCTCAAGGTCGGCGCCACCGGCCTGCTGCTGCGGATGATCGAGGCCGGCGTGGTGCCGCGTGACCTGGGCCTGGATAACGCGCCCCGCGCGATCCGCGAGGTCAGCCACGACATGACCGGGCGCGGCCGGGTCCGCCTGGCGAACGGGCGCGAGATGAGCGCGCTGGAGATCCAGTACGAGTACCTGACCCGCGTATCCGACTTCGCCACCAGGAACGGGCTCGACGCGGCCGGCGAGTGGGTGCTCGAGATATGGGAGCGGACGCTCGGGGCGATCGAGACCGGGAACCTCGACAAGATCGCGCGGGAGGTCGACTGGGTCACCAAGTACCAGCTGATCGAGCGGTACCGGGCCAGGCACGACCTGCCGCTGTCGGCGCCTCGGGTCGCCCAGCTGGACCTCGCCTACCACGACATCCGCCGCGGCCGCGGCCTGTACTACCTGCTGCAGCGCGACGGCGCCGTGGATCGCGTCACCCGGGATCTGGACGTCTTCCAGGCCAAGTCGGTCCCGCCGCAGACCACGCGGGCGAAGCTGCGCGGTGACTTCATCCGCCGGGCCCAGGAGAAGCGGCGCGACTTCACCGTCGACTGGGTGCACCTCAAGCTGAACGACCAGGCGCAGCGGACCGTGCTGTGCAAGGACCCGTTCTGTTCGGTGGACGAGCGGGTCGACAAGCTCATCGCCGGCATGTGACAGCGCAGGCGCCGCCCGGGCGCCATGCGCCATCGCGTTCTCCGGCGGCGTTGGTTAGCTTCTGTGGTTATGACGTGGCAACCGGAACTTGATGACGTGCGCCGCCGGCGGGACCTGGCCGAGCGGATGGGCGGCCCGGAGAAGATCCGGCGTCAGCATGACGCGGGTCGGCTCACGGTGCGGGAGCGCCTTGCGGCGCTGCTCGACGACGGCTCGTTCCGTGAGATCGGGACGCTGGCGGGAACGGCCGTGTACGACAGCGGGGGCGGGCTGGAGGACTTCACGCCGGCCAACTTCGTCACGGGAACCGGCCGGATAAACGGCCGCAAGGTGGTGGTGGGCGGTGACGATTTCACCATCCGCGGCGGCGCCGCCGATGCCGCGATCGCGGGCAAGCAGGTCTACGCCGAGCAGCTGGCCAATCAGCTGAGGCTGCCCCTGGTGCGCCTGGTCGAAGGCACCGGCGGGGGCGGCAGCGTGAAGATGCTCGAGCAAATGGGCCGGACCTACGTTCCGGTCAATCCCGGCTGGGATTACGTCGTCGACAACCTGTCGACTGTGCCGGTCGTCGCCGCGGGCCTGGGCCCGGTCGCCGGCCTTGGCGCGGCCAGGCTCTGCGCCGCGCACCTGTCGGTGCTGGTTGACGGCATAGCGCAGTTGTTCGTCGCCGGACCGCCCGTGGTGCGCAGCGGAGCCGGGGAAGACGTCACCAAGGAAGAGCTGGGCGGGGCGGCGGTGCACGGCCGTAATGGCGCCGTGGACCTGGTGGCGGCGTCGGAGCAAGAGGCGTTCGGCATGATCAGGGGCTTCCTGTCGTACCTGCCGCAAAGCGCGTACCAGCTGCCGCCGGTGATACCCGGCGAGGATCCGCCCGGGCGGCGAGAAGACGCGCTGCTGTCCGCGATACCCCGTGACCGCCGCCAGCCCTACCGGATCCGGGACATCCTGCGGGCGGTCTTCGACCTCGGCTCGATCATGGAGGTGCAGCGTTACGGCGGATCGATCGTGACCGCGCTGGCCCGCCTGGATGGTCATCCGGTCGGCGTCGTGGCCGGCGACCCGTACGCGGCCGGAGGCTGCCTCACCGTCGAAGGCGCGGAGGCGGTGACCCGGCTGGCCGATCTGTGCTCGACGTTCCACCTGCCGGTCGTGACGTTCACCGACCAGCCGGGTCTGCTGATCGGCACCCGCGCCGAGCAGCGCGCCACCATCCGGTACGGCGTGCGCGCGATCAGCGCCGTCTACCAGTCAACCGGGCCAGGTGCCGAGGTCATCGTGCGCCGCGTCTTCGGCGTCGGCGGCGCGGGCCTGACCAACCGGCACCGCCTGATCCGCCGGTGGGCCTGGCCCTCAGCCGACTGGGGCTCGCTCCCGGTCGAAGGCGGGATCGAGGCTGCCTACCGGGCTGAACTGGAACGCGCGGAAGATCCGGCGGCGACCCTGGCCGACATCCGAGCGCGGCTCGACGCCGTGCGCAGCCCGCTGCGGACCGCCGAGCGGTTCGGCGTCGAGGAGATCATCGATCCGCGCGAGACCAGGCCCCTGTTGTGCAACTGGGTCCACGACGCCTACGCCGCCTTGCCGGCCAGCCCGGGCCCGCCCTCGTTCGGCACCCGGCCCTGAACGTACCAGCGCGGCCTCGCCGTCGCTGGCGGGCATCGTGAACCACTCCGGCCGGCGGCCCGTATCCCGTAGGGGAGAGAGACCGACATACCGGGAAACCGGATCACGGATGGGAGCGGATCATGCGTGCTGGTTTGCGTACGGCAGCGCTGGGCGTGGTGTCAGCGGCGCTGGTGGCGGGGTCCTGGTGGGGTGCATCGTCGGCGTTCGGGGCGCCGCAGCACACCCCCAAGAACGCGGTGGTGTTCAGGGAGCAGCACATCACCGGCGTCAAGGGCGACGTGCTCGTGGAGGGCTCAGGCCAGGTGGTGTACACCTTCACCGGTGACCGGGCGGGTCACGCCGGCACCTGCACCGGGCCGTGCGCGGCCATCTGGCCGCCGGTGCGCGGCGTCCCGGTCCTGGCCAGCGGCGTCAAGATCGGCGGGAAGTTCGGCAGGATCAACGGCCAGGTCACCTACAACGGCTGGCCGCTGTACCTGTTCGCCGGAGCAAGGGCACATCAGAACCACGCCAACGCGGAGTTCAAGGTCGTCCGGCCGACCCCGTGGCACGCGCCGGCGCCGAAGCCGAAGCCCACGCCGACGACGCCCATGCCGACGCCCACGTCCACCTACTCGTACGGGATGTAGCGCTCAGGGAACCGTCGAGCAGGGCCGGGTTCAGACGTGCATGACCGGTGCGTCGCTGGCCTGCGGCACGGCTGTCCCGGCCGGGCCGGCCGCCGCGGAGGCGGGGGCGCGGAGCGGGCCGAAGCGGAACAGCGTGCCGCAGATCACCGCGCCCGCGGCGAAGATGGCCGCCGCGACCCAGAACCCGGTGGTGTAGCCGTACCGTAGCCGGGGACTGTGACATCCGGCCGAGTCCGGTCACCGAGGGTAGCCCGGCTTAGCGGAGCGAGGCGAGGAAGGCGCGCAGCACGGTCGCACCGGTGAACAGGTGGCCGGTGATGCCGAGCGCCTGCGCGCCGCGGACGTTCGCCTCGCGGTCGTCGATGAACACGGCCTCGGCCGCGCTGATGCCCAGGTCGTCCAGCACGTGCTGGTAGATCTTGGGGTCCGGCTTGAGCAGGCCGAGTTCGCCGCTGACGTAGCACGCCGAGAAGAAGTCCCCGAGCGGGCCGTGCCGGAAATAGCTGCCGAAATCCGGGCCCGCGTTGGATAGCAGCGCCAGCCTGGTGCCGCCGGCCGCCAGGTCGGCGAGCACCTCGACGGTGCCCGGATTGATGGACAGCCAGCTGCGGAAGTCCGCCGCCCACAGCTCGTGCACCCGCGCGATGTCCCAGCTGACGCCGAGGTCGTCGGCGATCGCCTGCCAGTACGCCGTGACGCCCGCGCTGCCCTGGTCCAGGCCGTCCCGGTGGGCGAAGTAGGCGCGCCAGAACGGCTCGGTGTCGCGGCCGACCCCGGCCAGGCCGGCGATCACCGCCCGGTCGCCGGCGGACGGCGCCAGCGAGATGACCTCCCCGTAGTCGACGAGGACGGTCCGGCCAGGCAGCGAGATGGGTGCACGGGTCACTCAGGGAAAGCTACCGCCCCGTGTTACGCCTGAACGATCGAGGTGCCCTGAACCAGGATGCTCACCGCGGCTAGCGGAAGGGGGGCCGGACCCCTCACGACTGATCCGTTGACGATGCTGTACCTGCTGCCGTGACACGGGCAGTTGATGGTGCCGCCGGACACCGCGTTGACGATGCAGCCCTGATGGGTGCAGATAGCGGTGAACGCGTGGAAGGTACCGGCCGTCGGCTGCGTGATCACGATCTTCTGCGCGGTGAGGACCGTGCCGCCGCCGACGGGGATGTCGGTCGTCTTGGCCAGGACGACGGGCCCGCTCGCGCCCGCCGACGACCCGGTTGCAGCCGTTGACGGATACGCGCCGCCCTGGGCGGGCGAGCCGGCGAGTCCGTTGCTCGTGCCGTAACGAGCGCATCCGGCCAGTGTCGCGGCACACGCGGCGCAGGCGCTGGCTAGCACAGCACGGCGGCTTGACGACCGCACGTTGGGCCCGGTCATGGCTTGCTCCTCAGCGGTGGACTCCGAAGGTGGAGAAGAACCAGAAGGCAGACGTGAACCAGATTGCGACCAGGAGGGTGAACACGACGGCACCCGCCAGGGGAAGCGTCCAGCCGGGCAGTCCGCGCTTGGGCAGGATCAGCATCTTGATGGTGAACGCGCCGAAGAACGCGCAGCCAAGTATCGAATGGATCAGGACCCTGGTGCTGTAGGTCTGGAATCCGAGCCCGTAGAGGCAGTCCACGGCGACCGGTACCGCCACCAGGAACGCGATCCGGCCTGACCACTGGTGCAACCGGCCGATCCACGATGGGGCGGTGACCCGCGGGATCTTGCCGTACATGACCAGGGCCGAGACCACCTGGACGATCGCGAATACGGTGGCCACCGTGGCGAGCCACGACTTCACGTAGCCCGCGCTCGTGAACCCCGCGACGTTGACCACGACGCCGGTCGGGTGGTGGAGGCGTCCGTAGATGCCCAGGGTCAGGGCCACCAGCCCGCCGATCAGGCTGGGCACGATCAGCTTGCCTATGCCCAGGGAATAGCGGTCGGGTGCCGGGGAGGACGCTTCAGGTTGTGCGGTCATGTCAGTTCCAAGTCGTCGGGACGATTACGGCTATCAGAATCCGCTGCCGCTAATGCCGCTGATCAGGCTGGCCACGAAGGTGACGCCGTCGTACGACGCGGTGTCGGTCGCCAGATCAAGCACGGGAGCCTGGGCCGTCGGCGGTATCGAAGAGCTCGGATCGTACTCGACCGAGCCCACCTGGCTGCCGTCCGGCAGCACGATCCACCCGGCCTTGATCGAGACGCCGTGCACCATGGCGGTGGCTTCGTATAGTCCTGGCTGCATGCGCGCCGAGGGCACCCGGTGCACCACAGGCGCCGAGAACATGTATTTGGTGCCGTCGGCCATGATGTAACCCGTCGCGCTGCCCTTGCGGTAGTCCACCATGAGCCGGGTGCCGTTCTTGCCGGTCAGGTCCAGCTTCCCGTTTTTGGCGGAGCCTCTGACCCACGCTGCGACCGCGTGGCCGTTGCAGATATAGGCGACCGCCTTGTTCCCGTGAACCGAGACCGCGACCGATGCCCCGCCGCCGTTCACCTGGCCCACGTAGTCGGCCTTGGGCGGTGCGTACGCTTGATTCGCCGAGGAGGTGGCCGCCGGTGCGGTGGTCGGGGCTGGTGCACTTGCCGGTGCGGTCGGCGGTGACGTGGCCGGTGCCGACGCTGGCGCCGTCACCGGTGACGTAGCCGCCGTGGTGGCCGGTGCGGCGGCCGGCGAGGACGATCCCGCTAGCGGGAGCGCGACCGTCGTGGCTGCCGACGCGGCCGACGTCGCTCCGTGGCCGCTTGCGGAGGTGCTGGCGGACGACGTGCCGGAGGGCCACACCATGCTGACGACCAGGACGCCGACACCGAGCACGGCCCCGCTAAGCAGCGTGACCAGCGGCATGTTCAGTTTCATGCCGAGTAGTACGCAATCCAGATAGTTCCGGGATCAGCCGCAGCGCGGAAGAAAAAAGCGCGGAAGAACAAGAGGACCCCTCCCCAGGCATCAGCCTTCCTTGTGGGGATAGTAGCGCAGATACCTAAACAGAGCTGGATAAGTGTGCCGACGGTGATCTGCAGGAGGCGGCATCGCGGCCCGTCTTAGCCAAGAGTCTTAGCCATCCGGTAATTGTGGATGGGCACGCCGCGGAGGATCTTGTCCTGGCGCTCCAGCACTGTGAAGCCCTTCCGCTCGAAGAAGCGCCGGGCTAGCTCGCTGGCTTCTGTGAACAGCCGCTTGATGCCCTGTGCGCGCGCCGCGGTCTCGATCGCGTCGTACAGCTGCGACGCGATGCCGCGGCCGGCCGCTTCGGGCACGCAGTACAGCCGGTCGATGTGCCCGTCTGGCTCCAGGTCGATGAACGCGACAACGTGGCCGGATTCGGCTGCGGCAACCAGGACCAGCCGGCCATCACCGGAGCGCCGGTGTTCCTGCTCGGCATCCCAGCGTGCGGGAACCCAGGCCTTCACCTGTTCAGCCGTGTAATCGGACAGCGCCACCTCGCGGACCGAGCGGTAGAAGACATCGGCCACGCCCGCGGCATCCCGCCGCTCATAGGTCCTGATGGTTACCTCCACCGCCTGGACACTACGGCATTGAGTCCAGACTCTGTCCGCCGATCGGGCGCGACTCATCGGCATCAGGCGGAACCCATCGGCGTCGGCGAGCCCCTACACGTGAACGTGGGATGCACGGCGTCGATCGGCGCGTAGGCATGCGCGGTCAGGACGGGCCGGGCCTGCGAAGAGCGCGGGTTCGAGTCGCTGTTCTGGGCCGAGCACACGCACATCCCGGTACGCAGCCGGCGTGCGGACGGTGCTTCGACCAGGTGGTATGCCGACACCTACGACCCGTTCACCGCCTTGTCCGCAGCCGCCGCCGTGACCAGCACGCTCAAGCTCGGCACCGGGGTGTGCCTGGTGATCGAGCGTGACCCGATCACGCTGGCGAAGGAAGTAGCCAGCCTGGACCGGCTGTCCGGCGGGCGGTTCTTGTTCGGCGTCGGCGCGGGCTGGAACCGTGAGGAGATGGCCGACCACGGTACCGAGCCGCGGACCCGGATGGCGCTGCTCGCTGACCGGGTGCGTGCGATGCGGGAGATCTGGGCTAGGGACGAGGCGTCCTACCACGGGCAGTTCGTCGACTTCGATCCGCTGTGGTCGTGGCCGAAGCCGGCCCAGCGCCCGGGCCCGCCCTCGCTCGGCGGGACCCCAAGCCGTTCCTGGGCTACAGCGACAACACCAACATGCATCACTGGCTGTGGGCGAACGGCATCGCCAGTTTCTACGGCGGGTCGTCCCAGGTGCATCTTGGGCCGGGTCCGGGGGTGGACGAGGTGCATGCCCGGTCGCTGCGCGCGGCGCTGGTCACCGGGGAGATGATCGAGATCACCGAGCCGGGTGAGTCCGAGGACTTCGGGGTGGATTGGGCCGACCCGCGCGCCCTGGACTTTTTCGGTGAGCGTGAGCCGGCCGGGCCGTGGAGCTGGCACGGCCCGGCCCGCGCCATCACCGGCCGGACCTGGGGCGGCTTGCGTGGAGGTGATCGAG
The DNA here is from genome assembly GCA_963847965.1 of uncultured Actinomycetes bacterium. Taxonomy (GTDB): domain Bacteria; phylum Actinomycetota; class Actinomycetes; order Streptosporangiales; family Streptosporangiaceae; genus Palsa-504. The sequence continues at coordinate 84,853 of CAWKCG010000036.1, read as the reverse complement.
GAGACCTTTATCGCCGGCCGGTTCTCGTTCGCGCCCGACGTACTGGATGGCGGGGTTCTGCTTCTCGAATCGTCCGAAGAACTCCTTCCCGCCCGGCATGTCGGGTGGATCGTGCGTGCGCTGGGCGAACGCGGCATCCTCGCCGCGGTAGACGCGGTCCTGGTTGCCCGCCCGCCGGTATCGGACTTCACCCGCCGTCCCCCGGCAGAGGAACGTGCCCGGCTGCGCGCTGAGCAGCGTGACGTCGTGGCCGGGATCATCAGCCGGTACAACCCGGACGCTGTCGTGTGCGTCGGTGTCCCGTTCGGTCACACCCGCCCGCAGTGGATCCTCCCGCACGGCGGCACTATCACCGTCGACGGCACCGCACGCCGAATCACCGCCGACTACTCATAACCAGGCGGAACCGCGGAAACCGGGTCCAGCCAGCGACGTGAACACCCACAACCCACGGTAAACGGCCCTGGCCGCCACGCATAACGGCCACGTAGGTGCCAGCCACGGCAGGGCGGCCACGAAGGCCAGCGAGATGGCTTCGCTCTGCTCGTAGCGGGCCTCCGGCCCGAGCGGCACGTCGGCGGCGCCCTCGAGGAGGGCGTCCGGAAACGGCTGCAGCCAGACGGCCTCGTCGCGCGGGGTCGGCACGGGCGGCTTGAACTGCGACATATCCCACTCCCTGGCCGGGCGCCGGCTCGCTGCGCGGCGCGCGTTCAGGCACCGGCTGGTGGCGATCTTGTACAGCCAGGTGCGCAGCGAGGCGCGTTCCTCAGTGAACCCGCCGATGCCTTGCCAGGCGGCCAGCATCGTCTCCTGGACGGCGTCCTCGGCGTCCTGGAAGGAGCCGAGCATCCGGTAGCAGTGCACCTGCAGCTCCCGCCGGTGCGGCCCGGCCAGCTCCCGGAACGCCTCGCCATCCCCGGCCCGCGCCCGTGACAGCAGATCGCCTGTCACCATCCCGCGCTCCTTCCGTCCGCACCACGTCGTACCTCCGCCCGGTATATACACCGCCCGGGGCGCGAACTGGGCGGCTCGCGGGCGCCCAGTTTCCCGGTGCCGCGGTGTATGCATCACCGACCGCCCGGACGATCCGCCCGCCGGATCGTGCCGCAGCAGCTGGAAACGACCCTGGAAGGTTGACGATGGAATCGTCCGCATCGGCCGGGCGCGTGGCGTCCGCAATTCTGGATCCGCGCCGCTGGTGGGCGCTCGCGCTGCTATGCGGCGCGTTTTTCATGGTGCTCCTGGACGGCGCGATCACGATCGTGGCGCTGCCCTCGATCGGGGCCGGGCTGCGCTTTTCCGAGCAGGGCTTGCAATGGGTGCTGAGCGCCTACGCGCTCACCTTCGGCGGCCTGCTGCTACTCGGAGGGCGGGCGGCTGACGAAATGAGCGAACAGCGCACCGATTCTTACCACCCACGCCGCCTGCGGCGGCGATAGCTGACAACACCAATCAGAAGGAGGAGCAGACCATGATCCTCTACGACCTCATGAAAGCCGTCCAGGATGACGCCCGGCGGGCCGGCGAACGAGACCGGCTGCTCCTCGAGGCACGGCGGGCTCGCAGGGCGCGCCGCCAGCGTCTGGTTCCCGCTGCTCCAGCGAGGCGCCGAACCGAGATGGGAAAGATCGTCGTGAGCGAGAACGTCACGCTCGACGGAGTCATCCAAGACCGGCCGGTGACGAAGGCTTCAGGGCCGGCGGCTGGGTCGGCCTGATCGGAAATAGCCCGCAGCTTGCCAAGCTCGCGCTCGACGAGGCGCTGGCCGCCGGGGCCTTCCTTCTGGGCCGGCGAAGCTACGAGTGGCTCGCCGCGCGGTGGCCATCTCGCAGCGGCGAGCTGGCGGACAGGCTGAACAGCCTGCCCAAGTAAGTCGTGTCCGCGACCCTCGCCAATCCCGCCTGGAACAACTCGACAGTCCATCCAGCCATGCACTGTCGGCACGCCGGCTCGTTCGATCCCCGCCTACGCGCCAGATCGGCGGGTTGGTGTGCCTATGGCTGGATACGTTTCATGCCCAGTTGGGCAGCTGCCGGCGGATCAAGGCCGTTGCCGATGTATCCAGCTAGCTCATCGAGGTTCGCGCAGCAGCTCGGTGACCAGTTCCCGCGGCAGCCCGTGCGTGTCGCGGAGGAACTCGTAGTCCAGCCCGGTCAACTGCCCGGACGGATACCACCGCTGCAGCAGCGTCCTGCCGCGGCTGACCAGTTCACGGAACTTGCGCTCCTCCGCCACCAGCACGCCGGTCACCTGCGATGACTCGATGACCTGCCCGAACCGGCCCGCAGTGTGCTGCACTAGGTCCGGAGGCAGGTCGGTCAGCGTCAGCGAGCTGCCGCCCTCACCACGCCACAGCGCCGTCAGCGCCCGGCGCAGCAGCCTTCGCAGGACGTAACCGCGGCCAGTGTTGGACGGCTGGACTCCATCACTGATGACCACGATCGCCGACCGAAGGTGATCAGTCAGGATCCGCGACGACTGAGGGTCAAGCCGCCACAGCGAAGGCAGCACCGACCGCCACGGCGCGAACAGGTCGGTCTCATACACCGAGCGCGCGTGCTGCGACACCATCAACAGCCGTTCCAGGCCCATGCCGGTATCGACGCCCGGCTGCCTGAGCGAAGTCAAGCTGCCGTCCGGATGGCGCTTGTAACGCATCGTGACGTGATTCCACAGCTCCAGCCAGCGCTCGTCAGTGCCCGGGCTCCCCGACGGCGGCCCGTCCCCGATCCAGACATGGATCTCCGAGTCCGGCCCGCACGGTCCGGTCGGACCGTTCGACCACCAGTTATCCTCAGCGCCGAGCAACTCGACCGGCAGCCCGAGCTCATCCCAGGTCTGCTGCGCCGCCGTGTCCGGCCCCACCTGACCATCCCCGCCGAACACGGTCGCATACAGCAAGTCCCGCTTCAGCCCGAAGCCGTCACACAGCAGCTCAAGGCCCCACCGCTGGCTCTGCGGCCCGTCGTAGTCGCCCAGCGACCACGAGCCGAGCATCTGGAACACCGTCAGATGCGAACAATCGCCCACCTCGTCCAGGTCGGTGGTCCGCAGGCAGCGCTGGACCCCGGTCAGCCGGCGGCCGAGCGGATGCGGCCGGCCGCCAGGTACGGCGTCAGCGGATGCATTCCTGCCGATGTGAACAGCACCGGATCGCCGGGCCCGGACAGCAGCGAACTGCTCCCGATCAGCTGATGACCCCGGTCGCGGTAAAACTCGGTAAAAGCCGTGATGGTTTCATCGGTATTCATGACGGCGGCGCCTCTCGGTGTCAGGGCACCGGGAACTGACGCCCGCGGGCGCAACCATCCGGCCCGGAAAAGCATGCGCCGACGAACCGTTCCCGGTCGTCGGCAGGGATGTCAGGTCAGGCAGCGGCGACCGGCGAGCGGGTAGCTCGCGCGGCGACGACAATAACGCGCTGGCAACTGACCTTCATGCTCACCACCGTACCCGCGACGCGGCCGGACGGCATAACCATTTAAGAATTCATTCGCCACTGCGTGGCGCTGCCGTGGGATACGGCAACTGGGTCCCTGCGCCGCCGGCCGGTTGCAGGTCCCGGGTGGCTGGGGTCTTTCGCCGTGATCGGAGGGTGGTGACGGGGCGGAAGGTGCACAGTGGTCCTGGCGTGCCGTTCGTCGTCACCGGTTCCGCTTGGACCGTCTGAGGCCGTATTTAAGTTTGGTGCCGGAGCCCCATGCCGGGTAACCCCCGTTGCTGCTGCGTGCGCGTGTGTCAGTCTCCTGTACTGATCCGGGGCTCTGGCGGGCGGCGCGCCATATCCCATCCGGTGGGGGGTGCCGCTGCAGGAGGTGGCCGCGTATGAAGGTGCTGTATGAGTACGTCGCGGGGATCGACGTGCACAAAGACATGATCAAGGTGGCGATCCGGTCCCCGGGGGACAAGCCGTGGACCCGCAAGACCGAGATCTCCGAGTTCCGGACGTTTTACGGGGTGCTGCAGGCGATGGCCCGCGAGCTGCTCCGCCGCAGCGTCACGCACGTGGTGATGGAGGCCAGCGGGGTCTACACCGACCCGGTGTATTACGCGCTGTGCGAGCAGGACTTCACCGAGGTCGCGGTGATCAACCCGGCGCACGCCAAGGCGCTGAAGGGCCACAAGACCGACCCGTTAACCGAACTACCGGGAGAGGTTCCTCAGGTCAGCGGACGGATGGGAGTCCTGGTGGCTACGGTCGCGGACCATGATCACAGAAGGAGATGCGCCGAGGGACCTGTCCCGGCTGGTGATGCCGCTGGGCGGGTCGCTTGAGGCGACCGGGGACTTGTTCGAGCCGTACCGGCTGGTCGGCGCGGACGGTGTGGTGCTCGTCCCGGCGGCGGCGTACTTCCGTGAGCTGGCCGGGTGCGGGCGGCCCGCGGCGACGCACCGGTCGTATGGGATGGCCTTGCTGCGGTGGTGGCGGTTCTTGTGGGCGGTCGGGGTTGGCTGGGATCAGGCGACCCGGGCGGAGGCCCGGGATTTTTGTTCGTGGATCCAGCTCGCCGGCAAGCCGGCGCGGCCGCACTGGCGCTACCCCGGGGGTGGCGCGCCGGGGACGGTGACGGCGCGGACAGCGGCCGGGACACCGAACCCGGTGACGGGGAAGCCTTCTCCTGGCCGCGGGTATGCCACGGCGACGGCGGTGCATTGCGAGAGCGTGCTGCGCGGTTTTTATGACTTCCACCTGCAAGCAGGCAGCGGGCCGATGGTGAACCCGTTCCCGCTGGCGCGGGGCCGCCGGACCCGGGCGAACGCCCACCGCAACCCGATGGATCCCTTCCCCGGTCAGCGGGCTGGCCGGTACCGGCCGAAGATCCGCCGGCGGATACCGCGGCAGATCCCTGATGAGAAGTTCGATGAGCTGTTCGCGGAGCTTGGCTCGAACCGGGACCGGGCCCTGGTCGCGTTCTGGGTGTCGACGGGTGCCCGGGCATCCGAGCTGCTGGGCGCCACGGCCGCCGATGCCGATCCCGGGCAGCAGCTGGTCACGGTGATCCGCAAGGGGACGCGCGCGCTGCAGCAGCTGCCCGCCTCGCCGGACGCGTTCGTGTGGCTGCGGCTGTATCAGGCGCAGGTCCGGGGCCTGGTGCCCGTCGGCCGGGATCAGCCGCTGTGGTGGACGTTGCGGCGGCCGTTCCGGGCGCTGGGTTATGACGCGGCCCGGGCGATGTTCGGCCGGGCCAACGCGGCGCTGGGGGCGAACTGGTCCCTGCATGATCTGCGACACAGTGCCGCCTACCGGATGGCCCGGGATCCGGGCATGCCGCTGACCTTCGTTATCTTGAGCTTTCGCGTCAGCCAGGCCTGTGACCTGCGGTGTCCCGTCGTGGACAGTGTCGCCGACGGGACACTCGCGGCCTGATCCTGGCTGTTTCACTCCTTCGGATCGTTACCTGATCGAACTCCGGCGCAGCGCTGGTCACCGAGTGCGCGGGCGAGCTGGCGGCGGAGCCGCGCGTTCTCGTCGGCGAGTTGCTTATTGCGGTCGAGGGCGGCGGTGAGCCTGGCCCGCAGCGATGCCTCGGTGGCCCGCTGGCCGGCGGGGATGGCGCCGGCGGAGCCGGCGCCATCTGCCTTCTCCCGCAGCCGGCGGATGTGGCTGCTGATATCGGGCTGGGTATAGAGCCACGATCGTGAAATGCCGGCTGCCTGAGCGACGCCGGCGAATGTCACGGGAGCGCCGGCCCGGTCGAGTTCCCGCAGTGCCTGGACGGCCCTGGCCCGGGTCAGCTCGTGCCGCCGGGCGGCGGCCTCGGAGAGCGGGTCACGCACCGGGGGACGCCTCCTCCTCGTTCGTCCCCTCGTCCCCGAGCGTCGCGATGATCTTGTCCAGGTTGCCGGCGACCTGCCGGTTCATCTCCGCGACGCGGGCATGGCCCGCGGCTTCGGCCGCGGAGATGATCTGCAGCGTGGCCTGCCGCTGGGCATGGTGCTGCGGCAGGAAGTCCGCGGTAGTGAGAAACATTGGGCAAGTCAAGCAACTGTTCGCATGCGGGCAGGTCTTGACGAGGGGCAGCTGGCAGTAGCCGTTGGGCAGCGACTGGGTAGCGCGGGACAGCTGCTGCTTCGCCCAGGCGGCATCGCCGAGCGGCCCGTCGGGGCTGATCTGGACGGGCTGGCCCTCGGTATTCACCTTGCGGGCCCGTTCCCAGTGCTCGCGCACGGTCTTATCGGACAGCCGGGCGTAGTGAGCGGTCATGAGCGGCGAGTCGTGGTCGAGGATCTTCTGGACGACGTGCTGGGGGACGTCTTTATTGATCAGGGCGGTCCCCAGCGTGTGGCGCCACTGGTGCGGGGTCAGGTGGACGGGCTGGCCGTGCTCGTCGCGGATGTCGCAGTTCTCCAGCCAGCGGTTGAGCGCGCAGCGGTAGGTGTGGCAGGAGACGGCCCTGCGGCCGTCGAGGTTGCGGGTCGGGCGGGGGAACAGCACTGGCGCGCCGGAGGGGAATCGCTGCAGTACCCGTTGCTGCTGCTCGCCGACCTGGCGGTGCAGTTCGTCGTCGATGGGGACAAGGGCCTCGCGTTTCATCTTGGTGTTCCAGTAGCGCAGGTAAGGGGCGCCGTCGGCGTCGGTGACCAGGCATTCGAAGGGCAGCCGGGCGGCTGAGGAGATCCGCAGGCCGCAGCGGATGAGGATCATGGTGATCAGCCGGTATGCGGGGTTGTCCTGCCGGCCGAGGTTGGCGGGCTGCTCGACTTGTGCCATGACGTGGCCGGCGAGGGCGCGGGGAAGCGGGGTGCCGCGGTCGGGGATGTCCTCGGGGAAGATCGCCGCGCTGGCCGGCAGTGCGTCGTCCCACCCGTGACGGCGGACCGCCTGCAGGAAGCCGTTCAGCCCGCCGACGTACCGGCCATGGCACACGCGGCCGCCCATCTCCGCGCGCAGGACTGCCAGGTAGCGCTCCAGCAGCGGGCGGTCCACGACGGCCAGGCCGGCAGCCAGCGCGGGCTGCGCGGCAAGATAGACGGCGAACCGGGTCACCGCCCTGGCTCCGGTCCCGGCCGTGCTGGCGCTGAGCCCGGTGGCCAGCTGCCACCGCGCATACCTCTTGGCCAGTTCCCTCAGCCAGGGCTGGGGGATGTCCGCGAAGCTGATGGTGGCCTCGGGCTGGTCGATGCCCAGGTTGCGGAGCCGCCAGGCATCGCGCGGGTACTCGGTGTCCCAGCTGGCGCCGAAGGCAAGCGCCTCGACCCGGCGGCGCGCGTCGCGGATGAACGCGCGCCATCCATGCCCGTTTTTAGGCGCGGCGCGGCCCGCCCACCATTCTTCCGGCTGCTCTAGAAGGGACGACGCGCTCGCGGCGGCCAGGACCGCGATGAACGGCTGGCACTCCCGGGGATCGAGCCTGGAGGTCCGCTCATCGCCGCGGCACTGCAGCACATACTGCACCTCAAGGCGCAGGCCAGCGGGCAGCTGCCGCAGGTCGATGTGCTCCTGGCCGGGACCTGGGCTTTCGCAGGAGGCGATGAACTCCTCCGCATCGGGGCGGCCGCGGCGTTTCCACCGGCCATCGTGGCCGAGGCAGAACACCGACGTGCCCTGAGCCCACAGGTCGCAGTAGCCGATCCGGCAGGCCGGCGGCGGACAGGCCGGCGGCGGCAGCGGCGCCGGCGATTCCTGCCACGCGGCCAGCCCGGGGCGTCCCGCGCCATGCCACTGGCGGGCGTGACGATGGCACATTTCGCGGGCCATCCGGCCGTAGTTGCAGCCGTCGATCACGCATGAGCCCAGGGGCAGGTGCCCGTACCAGCCCGCAGCGGCCGTCGCGGTGAACTCAGCCAGGTCCGGCGTGCCCGAAGCCCGCCACCGCTGCCAGTGCGACACGCACAGGCCTCGCTTGCGGTGCGGGCGGGAGCAGCCGCCCACCACGCAGGCCGGCCCGCCGAAGACCGGATCCCGCGGGTCGAATACCAGGTCATCAGCGCGGAACTCCGGGCGCACCGCGGCCATCAGCTTCTCCAGCAGGCCCGCTGGCATCCCACGGTGCCCGCGTGCCTGGCGGTCCGGGACGGCGGGACCGCCGCCGGGGCGGCTCACCGGCCCTCATCCTCGTCCAGGACGGTCGCGGTCAGCCGGACCGTCACATCACGACGGCGGCACGCCGCGTGCACCCAGGCCGCCCCGCTGCCCAGCCGGTCCTCGCGGCGTTCCCCCAGGGCCAGCGCCGACTCCCACGCGGTGAACGTCGCCCGGACCAGCGCCGCGGGCGCCAGGCCGCTGACGTGGCCGACGAGCACCGATCCGGCGGGGCCGACCGTCCACGCTATCCGCGGCAGGTCCTGATGGGCATCCAGGATCGCGGCCAGCTCGGCGGCGGCCCGCCGCTGCCACCATGCCCGCTCGCCGTCACCAATCAGCGGGCCGGTCACAAGGTCACCTCCCGCCCGGTGAGCCAGCCTGCCTTTTCCAGCGCCGCCCGCGCATCCTCGATCGTCAAATGCCCGTACGTCGCGGAAGTTGTGGTCACCGATGAGTGGCCAAGGAGCTTGGAGACGACCTCGATGGACACGCCGTCACGCAGCCACCTGGTCGCCGCCGAGTGCCGGAACCAGTGCGGGTCGAAATCCAGGCCGGTCCTGGCCCGCAGCCGCAGCACCAGGTCATAGGCGGCCGGATAGGACCACGCCTGGCCCTTCGGCTCCGCCCAGATATTGATGAACACGTAGTCGCTCAGGGCCGGGCCGTACTCTTCGTGCAGGTAGTCGGCATACAGCCGGATCAGCTCCGGCCCGACCGGGACCGTCCGGCCCCCGGACTTGGCCCTGGCCCCGTTCGCGTTCTCCCGCGCCACGATGGTGACCTCGCACTCGGCGGCGGCGATGTCCTCATGACGGAGCCCGAGTACTTCGCCGGCCCGGCAGCCGGTCTCGTGCATCAGGGCGAAGAAGAAGCGGTCCCGCAGCCGGCCGCAGGCATCCAGGATCGCCTGCATCTCGGCAACGGTCAGGACCCGCGGCAGCTTCTTCGGCACCTTCAGCGTGATCGCCCGGCCCCGGTACGGCTTTCCCTTGCTCACGTGGTGCAGGAACGGCTTCCAGCCGCCCCGCCCGCCGGCCCGCCACACCGCCAGCAGGTCCCCGGGCCCCTCGTTATTCCGGGCCTGATGCGCATAAAACGCGCTCGCTGCGGCGAGCTTGCGGTTGACGGTCGCCACGCTGACCTCCGGCACCGACGACGGCAGCACCGCGACCTCGCCCGCCCGCCCCTCCGGCGGCAGCTGCAGCCAGGCGACGAACTCGGCGATGTCCTCCAGACGGGCCTCGCGCCAGTCCAGGCCCCGGAACTGAAGGAACCGCCACAGGTCTTTCATGTCATGGGCGTACGCCTTCACCGTGTTCGGCGACCGGCCGATATCGGTGAGATAGGCCAGGAACCCGTCCACCGGAGCGACCGGCACGTCGTCGTCCCCCAGCACGGTCCACGACCGCGTCCCCGAACCGGGGATCACCACCGGATGCACGAGCATCGTCTCCTCCTTGAACTGCGTCATGGACAGAACAGGAGATAACCACGGATCAACCCTCATCCGGGCAGGTGAGAACGCACGTGATGGACGTTAAAGACACTTCAGCTGAGGCTAGAGATAACCGATATCCAGTGGGTCCTCGGCCATGCGCATTTGTCCACCACTCAGCAGTACCTCACCCCGCTGACCGAGGATGTGATCGCCAGCATGCTCGCCTTCCATGACCGGCAGCGGGAACCTGGTTGCGGGGTTTCGCCGGCGGCGGCCGGCTACCGGGCCGAGAGCCTGAAGAACCTGTTCGGCGGGGAGACGCCGTGACCGTCGCGGGGAGTTCCGCTGCCGTGGCGGCGGCAGCTGGCCGCGGGACGGCGCGGGCGGGGACCGGGGCAGTGCGGCCTGCCGGCGGCCCTGGCGCGGAGCTGGCGGCACAGTTCCCTGCGCGGCCGGTGATCTGGTCGTGGCCGCAGACCCGGGCGTCCCGGCAGGAAGTGCTTGCCCGGCTCCTGGCTGCGCCGTTCGCACTGGGCAACGCCCTGAGCCAGCAGACCCGCCGGCAGGGCCTGCTCACGGTGGTGAGCTGGCTGGAATCCCAGCCTGGGGACACCTGGCAGGAACGCTGGGCGGCCAGCGGCGCCGAGGCGGCCCCGGACTGGCGGGACCTGGCTGCCTGCTGGAGGACCGGACGCGCCGGGGGGACCGGGCGCCCGGCGCACATCGGCCCCGGGCTGCTCGTGTTGATCTGCGCTGACGTCATCCGGCCCGGCCTGGCGTGGCTGTCGGGGTTCGCGCCGGCCCGCAGGGGCCTAGCCGAGGAGATGGCCCGCACCCGTGACAGCGCCGCCTTCGCGGAACTAGCCGGGATGTGCCAGCGCAACGCGGTGGGAGCTCAAACCGGGCAGACGGCGCTCATCCGGGTGGCCCTGATCATGGCCGCCAAGGGCGGGACCGTCGCGGATATCACCGTCGGGGACTGCCTGGAGCTGCTGGACGTCGCCGACCAGGTAGCCGCCAGGCTGCACGGAGGCGCGCACAGCCCGTTGTTCTATCAGCTGCTCCTGGACATGGGCGGCTTCCCCGGCGATGCGCCCGCGGCGATGCGGGTGTTCTCCGGCCGCGGCCAGCCGACCTGCGAGCAGCTGATCGACCGTTACGGCATCGCCTGCCAGCCGGTCCGCGACGTGCTGGTCGACTACCTGGCCGAACGCAAGCTCGCCAGCGACTTCTCCTCGCTGCAGCGCCTGGCCTACCTACTCGGCAAGCTGTTCTGGGCCGATCTTGAGGCACACCATCCCGGCATCGGCACCTTGAAGCTTCCCCGTGACATCGCCGCCGCGTGGAAGCAGCGGGTCATGACCAAGGCGAGAACGGCACGCGCCGCCGACGGGACGGCCGTCACCGCGGTGTCGGCCCGCCTGGACGGCCGCAACGCACTGACCGCGGTCAGGTCGATGTATCTCGACATCGCCGAGTGGGCCGATGACGATCCCAGGTGGGTGCCCTGGGCGGTGCACTGCCCGGTCAGTGCCAGCGAGGTGTCCCACAAGAAGGACCGGTCGCGGCGCAAGTCTCGCATGGACCAGCGGACCCGGGACCGGCTGCCGGTGCTGCCCGCCCTGGCAGCCTGGGTCGACACCGAGCGGAAGGCTACCGCCGAACGGCTGCAGGCCGCCCAGGACACCGCTGCGGGTGCGCTGTTCACCACCGGCGGGCAGACGCTGCGCCGGTCTGCGATGAAGACCCAGACGACCGGGCGGACCTGGGCCGAGGACCCCCGCACCGGGAAACGCCGCGACCTCACCTTCGAAGAGCACCGCGGGTTCTGGGTCTGGGCGGCCGTTGAGGTACTGCGTTTCACCGGCATCCGCATCGAGGAGCTGACAGAGCTTTCTCATCACAGCCTGATCCAGTACCGGCTGCCGGGCACCGGCGAACTGATCCCGCTGCTGCAGATCACCCCGTCCAAGACCGATGAGGAACGGCTCCTGGTGATATCGCCTGAGCTGGCCGACGTGCTGTCCACGATCATGTCCCGGATCCGAGGCACCCGGCCGGACGTGCCGCTGGTGGTGTCTTACGACAAGAACGAGCGCATCTACAACCCGCCGATGCCGCTGCTGTTCCAGTGGCGGTGCCGGCTGGAGAACCGGGCCGTCGGCGAGACATCGCTGCGGAAATACCTCGACGACGCGCTGACCGCGATCGGGGTCAAAGACGCCAGCGGCCACGCGTTGCGTTACACCTTCCACGATTTCAGGAGGATCTTCATCACTGACGCGATCATGCACGGGATGCCGCCGCATATCGCCCAGCTGGTAGCCGGCCACCGCGACGTGAATACCACCATGGGATATAAGGCGGTCTACCCCGAGGAGGTCATCAACGGCCACCGGGCCTTCATCGCCCGCCGCCGGGCACTGCGCCCCTCCGGGGAATACCGGACCCCGACAGATCAGGAATGGACCGATTTCCTCGGCCATTTCGAGCGCCGCAAGGTCGCCCTCGGCGACTGCGGCCGCTCCTACGACACCCCGTGCATCCATGAGCACTCCTGCCTGCGCTGCCCGCTGCTGCGCCCCGACCCCGCCCAGCGGCCCCGCCTCGCTGAGATCTGCGGCAACCTGACCGCCCGCATCGCTGAGGCCGAAGCGGCCCGCTGGCTCGGCGAAGCCGAAGGACTGAAAGTCAGCCTGGCCGGCGCCCGGCACAAACTCGCCCAGATGGACGAGATCACCGCTCGCCGCCACGGCAGCACCCAGCTCGGCATGCCAGCCTTCCCCGACGTCGCAGGCCGCGCCGTCACCACCCCAGCCACCCATCCCGCCAGCCAGGAAACCCGATGACCCCCAGCGGCGCAGGCCCCTCACTACCCGCCGCACTGCGCGCCTGTGCCCACGGCATCTACCCCCTAGAGGCAGGTGTCGACCTGCTCATCAGCCACGCCTGCTGGCCGCACCGCGAGGACTTCCAGGACGAGTTCATCCACACCGGCATCAGCATCACCGACGGCGTCACCACGATGGCCGAGATCGACTGGCAGGCCGCGATCAGCGCCCTCGACGCCCGCCACCTGCCCTGCAGCGGCGGGGAGGAACGGATGCTCCGCCTGGCAGCGAGCCTCGCCGGCGGGATACCCGTGAGCCTCCGCGACACCCTCACCGGAATCGACCACCGCAACATCGAACTACTGATCACCGCGATCTTGCACGCCTGGGGACAACGGCCAGAACCAGAGATTCCTTGATCATCTTCTTAGTTCGGAGAAGACGCTAGGGACTGCGCCCGGCTGGCGGAGTTGTTCGAGTGCGGGCTGCTGCGCGGCTCCTACATCCCGCCCGCGGAGCTGAGGGAGGTGCGGGACCTGACCCGGTACCGGATCAAGACGGTCCAGGCCCGCACCTCGGAGATCCAGCGGCTGGCTAAGGCGCTGGAATCGGCCGGGATCAAGCTCGGCTCGGTTGCCAGCGACATTACCGGGGTCTCAGCCACGGCAATGATCGAATCGCTGATCGACGGGGAACGCCGCGGCGCCGTGCTGGCGGACCTGGCCCGGGGCCGGATGCGCACCGCGGGGAAGCTCGCCGACCTGTCGATGGCGCTGACCGGCCGGTTCACCGAGCACCACGCGCTGTTGTGCCGCCTGCACCGGGACCGCATCACGGTGCTCGATGAGGCCGTGGCCGGCCTGGACGGGCGGATCGCGGGCAAGGTGACGCCCTGGCAGCACGAGCAGGGCCTGCTCACGTCCGTCCCGGGCTTCGGCGACGTGGTGGCGCAGGCATGGCTGGGCGAGATCGGCCCCGCCCCGCACCGGCACTTCGCCAGCCACGAGAAACTGGCCTCCTGGGTCACGCTGTGCCCGGGGAACAACATCAGCGCCCGCAAGCGCAAGCACGGCCGGACCGGGGACGCCGGGACCTATATCAAGCCGATGCTGATCCAGGCCGCCTGGGCCGCGATCCGGGTCCGGGGCCGGCTGCAGGCCCGGTACAACCGGCTGGTCCGCCGGTTCGGCGGGGACAAGAACCCGGCGGCCAAGAAGAAGGCGATCACCGCGATCGCGCATACCCTGCTCAAGATCGCCTACCAGGTCCTCAAGACCGGGATACCGTACCAGGAGCTGGGCGCGGACTACTACACCCGGCGCGAGTCTCCCGAGCAGAAGCAGGCCTGGCTGGAGCGCCAGCTGCAGAAGCTCCACCCCGGCTGCACCATCACCATTACCGTCACCCCGCCGGAGGCCGCCTTACCAGCCGGCGCTTAACCAGCAGTCCTTACTCCAGCCACCCCCGGAGCCGCCGCCGATCCCGGCGCCCCGGCCATTCCCCGCCGGACAATCAACGCCATTCCCCGCCCCCTTGCCGTGCCACAGCACAGGCCAAGGTTCGCTGCCGCGCGCCCACCCGGGACCCAGTTGTCGTGTCAGCCGGAACCACCTATCGGCGGATCTCGCGCGATGGCCGCGACCAGCGATCGTTACGCTGCGCGACCGGCGATCGCGAAAGTGAGCGATCCGAGCGATCCCTGCCGAATCCGTTCGGCTGACAGCCGTGGTATGCGCGCTGGCGGCCGCACGCCGATCTTCCGGTTGTGGCATTCTCGGCTTGCAGGCTTTCCGTGGCCGGGGCCGTGATCGGTTGTCAGTTGCCGCTGGCCGGTTCTGCTAGGTTCCCAGGCTGGCGCGGCGTGCCGCCGTCGCTGCCAAAGCCGGCCGGCAACTCCGGCCGCACCTGGCGGGCAGCGGCATGCTCGCGGGCTACCAGCGCACCAGCACGCTCGACGTTGGCCCCGTCCAGATCGTCGATAACCAGCATCACCACGCCCTCCGCCAAGGTTCTGGCCAGCTGAGACCATATTCCTGTGTGATGCATGACGGACGCTACGGCCCCGGCGGCTAGATGCTGGCGGGCGACTCCTGCTGGATGCCGTACCGGGCCGCGACCGGATTCCACACCTGGACGAACGCCTCCTTCGCAGCGTTGGCCTGCTCGTCCGCCGCATACGCCGCGTCGTAAGCGACCGACTGAGTTGCCGGGACGCACCCCAGCTCCAGCTGCCGGGCCCAGGCCAGATAGTCCCTGTCGGCCTGCAGCGAGCTGCGCAGTGCCGCGGTCAGGTCAGTCTTCACGATCGTGCCGTCCGGCAGACCGGAGATCGACAGGGCTGATGCCTGGCTGTACTCGGCGCTGCGCTGATCGACCGCGTCCTGGATCTGGCTGACCGCGCCGGCCAGGTCCGTGCAGTCACGGGCCTCGCTGACCGCGCCCTGCAACGCCCTTCGGGTGGCCACGCTCGAGCCCAGCAGCGTATTCACGGCGGCTGCCTGCCTCGATGCCAGCGTGGACGCTGATGGCGGTGACGATGACGGTGCCGGTGCTGATGGCGATGGCGATGGCGATGGCCGCGCTGAGGTAGCCGCCGGAGAAGACGCGGCCGGCCTGCCCTGGGCTGGCCTGGCGGACACGGCGGCGATGGTCACTGCGGCGGCGATGCCCGCTGCCGCCAGAGCCAGGATGAGCGTGATGACGGCTGAGCGGTGCCGGGGCGGCCGAGAAGGCCGGCCCGGTGCGCTCACCAGGTCGGGGCTCACGTGACTCGGGCCGGCCGGAGGCTGGTCTTCCTCGGACGGCGGCCGGGCGGGCTCAGGCCGCACGGCCGCCGGGGTACGCGCGGGCTCGAGCCCGGATTTGTGCCGCGCGGCGGGTCGCCCCTGGCTGGAGGCCGGCCGGGCTTCCGCGACTGACCTGGCCGCGACTGACCTGGCCGCGACTGATCTGGCCGCGACTGACCTGGCATGGCCCTGCGGGCGCAACCGTGCGGGATCATCCGGCCCGCCGGGGAGGAGCCCGAGCGCTAGGCGCAGTTCTTCAGCGAACTGGCCGCAGGTCGGGTACCGGTCTGCCGGGTTCTTCGCCAGCGCCGTGGCCAGTACCGGGTCGACTTCCACGGGCAGGTCAGGGCGGCGCTCCGTAGCCGCGGGGGGTGGCGCGTACAGCTGGGCATACATCACCGTCAAGCCCTGGTCCTGCCCGAATGGCGGCGTGCCGCACAGCAGCTCGAACCCGGCGCAGGCCAGCGCGTACAGGTCCGCGCGGCCGTCCAGGGCGCGCCCCTGGATCTGCTCCGGCGCAAGGTAATCGAGCGCTCCCGCGAACTGGCCCGCCGTTATGAGCTCACCCGGCGACACGTCCCTGCCCATCCCGAAGTCAGACAGGTACACATCCCCACAGCCGTCGGCCCGGTCGGGTGCTCTCCGGTCCGCCCCGCCGGCGGCATCGAGAAGCATGTTGGCCGGCTTGACGTCGCGATGGATCAAGCCGCGGCCGTGAGCGGCATCCAGAGCCGAGGCCACCTGGGCGATGACGGTCCAGGCCCGGGCCAGGGGAAGCGGCCCGAGACGGCTGAGCAGTGACCGGGCATCGCCGCCCCCGACGTGCCGCATCGCCACGTACACCGTCCCGCCGGCCTCGCCGGCCCCGTAGATCGGAACGATGTGGGGGTGTCCTATCGCGGCGGCCGCCCGTGACTCGGAAAGAAACCGTGCCCGGAAGGCGGCATCACCGGCCAGCTCCGGGGCCAGGATCTTGACCGCCACCGTACGGTCCCGGTATTCGTCCCAGGCCAGCCGGACGACGGCCACCTCGCTCTGGCCGATGCACTCCTGCAGCTGGTAACCGGCGACCGTGCCCGACCTTCCCAGCTCGGGCAGGACCGGGCCCGCCCCGCTCACGGGCGCATCACCAGGCAGGACGCGGTCAGCGGTCGACCAGCGCCAGCCGGGCCCGCCAGGCTGGCCCCGCGCCGATGACAGTGTTTTCCGCCGCCCAGCTCACTACCCCTCTGTTCGCGGTGTAGCTGGCGGGCAACAGCGGAACGACCGGCTCAAGACCCACGCCCTGCGCAGGTCAACATCCCGAGCCTCATCGGCCCAGTACCCGCAGCCCCGAACCGTCACAATAGTGGTATTTCACCAGGCCCGCACGGCGAACAGGAATCAGGTCAACCCAGCGCCCGCGCCCGCCTGAACGCCGTTGGCGGAGGGTCGTGCGGGATCGGCCCCCATCGTGGGGATCACGGATGAGCACCGGCCGCGATGCGGCGGCCGAGAGCGTCGTGCCCGGGAGGCAGTTCATCGGGGGTCAGCGGCTGGAGCACGTCGAACTCGTTTCCGTCGGGGTCGGCCATGGTCACCCAGTTGGCGTCGCCCTGGCCGATGATGACCCGCCGGGCGCCGAGCGCCTCTAGCCGGGCGACTTCGGCGGACTGGTCGGCAGGGCGAAGATCCAGGTGGAGCCGGTTCTTGACGGTCTTGCCCTCGGGAACCTTGAGGAACACCAGGTCGGGAGCGATGCCATCCTCCGGGCTGCCTTCCGGCGGCTCGAGGCAGAACCTGGTCTTCCTCCTCCCAGGTACGGCGCCAGCCCAGCGCGGACTCCCAGAAGCCGGCGATCCTGACCGGGTCGGCGGCGTCAATGCACAAGCACTGGATGCGTATTTCCATGCGCTGATCGTGCCCAGGAGGGTGGGCCGCGTCTACTGATTTGAGGTCAGCGGGAGGCGCCGCGCGGCCGCGCCGCTGGCGGACCCGGTTAACCTGCCGGTCCGCCAGCGCGTCACGATGGCCTTTGCTCGGTTACGGATGGTTCAGGCGCTCCGGTGGAGGGCCGCGAGTTGCTCGGCCGCGGAGCGGCGCACCTCGTCCCCGACCGTCCCGTCGCGGGCGATGGCCAGGCAGGCCGGGGCGGCGGCCCGCGGGTCGACGTCGGCGAGCAGCTGAGCGGCGGATAGCCGCACCTCGTCGCCGGCCGTCCGGTCACTGGCGATGGCCAGGCAGGCCGGGGCGGCGGCCCGCGGGTCGACGTCGGCGAGCAGCTGAGCGGCGGATAGCCGCACCTCGTCGCCGGCCGTCCGGTCACTGGCGATGGCCACGCAGGCCGGGGCGGCGGCGCCTGGGTCGACGTCGGCGAGCAGCTGGGCGGCGGACAGGCGCACCTCGTCACCCACCTCCTGGTCGCAAGCGATGCCTGACAAGGCTTCGGCGGCAGCGCGGGGGTCGTGTTCGGCGAGCTGCTCAGCCGCGTGCATGCGGTCCTCGTCGTCTTCGTACATGGCGGTGTCGGCTTTCTGTCGAGATCAGTCCCCTGCATCCGAAACGGACGGCCTGGCTGGGGCCGCTTGATCCCGTGGTCCGGCTGCGTGAGTCCAGTCTGGCGGCGCGAGCCAGCCCCGGCCATGGGGGAGACCCCCGAGTTGATCCTGGCGCTAACCCCCCGTCCGGGACGGGCGCGGGCGGCCGGAGACCGGGAGGGTGCGCCTGGAGCGTGCGGTGTCTACGGAATGTAGCGGAGGATATCGGTCTCGTAGTTGTCGCCGTTGTCCTCGCGCATCGTCCCTTCCGCCCAGAAGGAGCCGGTGCCGGGCACGGCGACGATGCCGCTGGCGGTGCCAGTGTAGCCCGGCGGCGCCGGGACGGGCTGGCTGGTGAAGGTCCCGTCGCGATAGTCGACGATGTCGCCCGCCTCGTCGTTGGCCGGGTCGGTGGTGGTGAGCCAGAAGCCGCCGCGGCCGTCTGGGGTGAGCCCGGTGACGTCACCGAGCGCGCGGGTCTCGACGACCGTGCGCCAGGTGGAGCCGTTCCAGTGGAGCAGGATCAGGCCGCCCTCGCCCGGTCCCGGTTCGGCCGCCGGGCTCTCCGCCGGGGTCAGAGCCACCCATGCGTCACGCGGTCCCGCCGCGGTGATCGCGGCGGGCTCCCAGGGGTCAGCCGGCCCTGACTGGGGGGAAGGCGGGCAGGCGGGGCGCCGACCAGGCCGTGCCGTTCCAGTGCATCACGAAGACGTCCACGTTAACGGGGGGATCGGGGTACGGTGGCGCGCCCAGGGCCCAAATGTCATTGGGGGCGACCCCGTCGACGCTGACCGTGTCGCCCGGCGGCGCCGGAGCAGCCTGCCAGGCCGTGCCGTTCCAGTGCCACGCCCGCGCGGCGGAGGAGATGGCATTGCCGAGTGCCCACACGTCCGTCCTGCTGAACACCGCCGCGCCGGTCACCGTGTCCGATCCCGCGACCCGGGAGGTTGTCCACGCCGAGCCGTCCCACCGCAGTGCGTACTGGACCCCGCCCAGTTCCGGGAAGAACCAGGTGTCGCCGGGTGAGGTGGTGTAGATGTCGGAGTCCAGCTCGGCCTGCCCGCCACCCGGCAGCTGCGCGGGCAGCGCTACGGGCACCCAGCGGCTGCCGGTCCACCGCTGGGTCACGAAATCCGGGCCGCCCGGGGCGGGCAGCTCCAGCAGCCAGGCGTTGTCCGCACCGCTCGCGCCGATCCACCACGCGGTCGGGGCGTCAGGCCCCGCGAAGACCCGCTCGACTCGCCAGCCGGGCGCGGCCGGTGCGGATGCGGCCTTCGCCGGGACCAGTGCGGTGCAGGCCGCGATCGCGGCCCCCGCCACCAACGCCGCGGCGGCCGGGCCGGCCCCTCTCAGGTTGCGCCTCATATTCGTCTCCATCCCCGGGCCGCGGTGGGTGACGCGCCCGGCGTCGTAGCGTCAGAGGATCAGCGGGCCGCCGGCGAGGTAGCGGGCGATGGGGCCCGCGGCGGCGGCGCGGGATGGCGGGTGGAAGGCCAGGGCGCGGGTGGCGCTGAGCAGGTAGGCGATCTCGGGCGACTCGATGAACGCCATGCCGCCGAGGGCCGCGGCGGCGGACATGACCACGCGCTCGATGGCCCGCTCGGTCGCGAACCGCGCGTAGAGCGCCCGCGCCAGCAGGGCGTCGTTATCGCCGACGGCCGCCGCGGTAGCGGCCACCTGCTCCAGGGCGGCGGCCGTGGCCTCCAGGTCGATCGCGAGATCGGCACGGTCCCCGTCCGAGCCGCGGCCGCGCGCGATGACGCGCTCGGCGAGGTTCGTGGCGGCACCGAGGTACGACGCGGAGACCAGCAGTTCGAACCAGACGAACCCGCGCGCCTGGACCGGATCCATCGACTCGCCGTCGTGCGGGTAGAAGATCAGCGCGTCGGGGACGAACACGTCGGTCAGCGTGACCTGGTCGCTCTCGGCGGCGGCCAGGGCGGTGGTGTGCCAGAAGGCCGCGCGCTCGAGGCCTGCCGAGTCGGCCGGGATCAGCACGACGGCCAGCCGGTCCGTCCCGGTGGCCGGGTCGGCCACGGCGACGCTGGCGCTCATCAGGTTCATCGACCAGGTGAGGCTGCACGGCTTCTTCACGCCGCTGACGGTGATGCCGCCGTCCGCGGGCACGCCCCGCATGGTGGGCGTCAGGATGTGCTGTCCCGGCTTGCCCTCGGCGAAGCCGGAGCTGAGCAGCCACGAGTTCTCGGCGATCGCCATGAGCATCGCCCACTCGAACCCGTTGCCGGCCGCGGTCAGCTCGACCAGGGAGGCGACGGAGAAGTGGTGCATGGTCGTGGCCACGGCGAGCGAGGGCGACCGGCTGCCCACCGCGCGCTGGATGCGCACCGCATCCAGCAGGCCGGCCCCCTTGCCGCCGTACTCGGCGGGCACCAGCAGCGCCGGCCCGCCCAGCTCGCGGAACTTCGCCAGGGCGCCGTTGCCCGGCCGCTCCAGCTCCAGCAGCTGGGTCTCGCTCAGGTACTTGTCAAGCCCCGGGAGATAGCCGTCCAGGGTGTCTCGCTCGGCGCGCAGCAGGTTCATGACGCGCTCCCGGCCGGGACCGCCACGTCGGATGCGACGAGCTCGGCGCTGCCGACCAGTCCGCGCACGATCGAAACGATGTTGTCGATCAGCGTTCGCGCCGCGATCGGCTCCAGCGCGTCGGCCAGGCTCGGGATGCCCATGTCGAGCCGCGCGGAGAACACGACCTGGCTGCCCTGCTCGGCGTCGACGCACTCCCACGAGCCGTCGAACACGGCGGCGTCGCCCTCGAGCTGACAAAACGTGATGCTCAGCGCGCCGGGGTCGAAGGTGTCCTCCTCGGTCCAGCACAGCAGGCCGGCCCGGAAGGTGACCTCCCAGCGCGACACGGTGCGGTTCTCGGACACCCGGGTGACGGCCACGCTGCGGACGGCGGCGGACAGTTCGGGGTACCGCTCGAAGTCGGCGAGCGTGTCGTACACGTCGCTCGCTGGTTTACCCGGCACGTGTAGCCGGAGGCGGACGGTGCGCATTTCAAACTCCTTAACCAGCAGTTAGGCAACAACGGAAGTCAGGCGGTACGGGGGCATGGCGCGGGAGACATGCTTGGCCGCGGACGTCAGGGCGTGTCCGAGCCAGTCGAGGTCGGCCGCGTCAAGGATCGCCGGCGGCGTCAGGCGCAGGACGTTGCTCGAGTTGAGTGAGTAGGACGGGATGACGCGGGAGTCCAGCAGCCCCATCAGGAACTCGGTGGCGGCCTCGGCCGAGACGAAGTCGACGCCGATGAGCAGGCCCTCGCCGCGCACCTCGGTGACCAGGTGCGGGCAGTGGGCCGTGACGGCCTCGGCGGCCATGCCGCGGACCTGGGGCCCGAGTTCGCGGGTCCGCTCGATCAGGCCTTCGGACTTGATGGCGCCGATGGTCGCGGTGACCGCCGCGGCCGCGAGCGGGCTGCCCGCGAACGTCGAGGAGTGCAGCAGCGGGTCGGCGTTGAACGGCGCGAACAGCTGCGCGGACGCGACGACGCCGCCGGCCGGCATCACGCCGCCGCCGAGGATCTTGCCCGTGAGCAGCGCGTCCGGCGTGACGCCGGCCAGGTCAGCGCCCCACCAGGCGCCGAGCCGGCCCATACCGGACTGGATCTCGTCGAGGATCATCACGGCGCCCGCCTCGGTGCACGCCTGCCGCACCTGCCGCAGGTAGCCGTCGGGCGGGAGCCGGACCCCGCCCTCGGCCTGGACCGGCTCGAGCAGCACGACTGACTCAGCCGTCAGGACCGCCTTGAGCGCGGCCAGGTCGCCGAACGGCACGAAGTCGACCATCGGCAGCAGCGGGCCGAACGGGTCGCGGTACTGCGCCCGTCCGGTCACCGACAGCGCGCCAAGCGTCTTGCCGTGGAATCCGCCGTGCATGGCGATCACGTGACGCTTGCCTGCTAGCCGGGCCAGCTTCAGCCCGAACTCGGTCGCCTCGGCTCCCGAGTTCGTCAGGAACACGTAGTCCAGCCCGTCCGGCGTGATGCCGGCCAGGTCCGCGGCCGCCTGAGCCAGTTCCGGGTTGAGGAACAGCCTCGTGGCCAGGGGGTTACGCTCAAGCTGCTCGCGCACCGCCGCGACCACGACCGGGTGGCAGTGGCCGAGCAGGAAGACCCCGAAGCCCCCGCAGTCGAGGTACGTGTGCCCGTCGCTGCCCTGCACCTTCGACCCTGCGGCGGCCACTTCCACGGGCGCCGCGACGAGCCGCGCCAGGCTGGCCAGCGAGGAGTTCACGTGCCTGCTGTAGCGATCGAGCACCCGGTCGCGGTCGGTCGGTGCGGTCATGTCAGGCCGCCCGTTCGGTCTCGGCCCGGCCGTAGCCATTCTGCGCCGCCCAGTACCGCACGCTGTTCCGCAGCGATTCGCGCTGGTCCGGCAGCGGCCTCGCGCCGAGCGCGACGAGCTGGTCCAGGCTGCTGGGTTTCGTCTCGCCGGACTGCAGGTAGGTCGTGAAGAACTCCAGCATCCGCAGGACGTTCCTGCGGATCTTGTCGGGCAGCGCGTCGAGGAAGACCGGGCCGATCAGCCGGTCGAACATGTCCGGCGGGACGAACCGCGGCATGTCGATGCTCACACCCAGGTCGCCTGCCAGCTCGACGCCGACCGCGATGCTCTCGTCCAGGCGCAGCGCCTTCTCGCCGGCGCTGATCCAGAACTCGCCGTCGCTGACCCGGTTCTCCACCACGCAGGCGATCGCGTCGGCCACCACGTCGGCGGGCACGAAATCGATCGGCCAGGACGGGTCGAACGGGATCATCGGCACGGTCCCCGCGAACATCCCGGCCGCGACCTGGTACAGGCCCTGGAACGCGGCGATCTCACCGGTGACCGAATCCCCGATCACCACCGACGGCCGCAAAATCACGTGCGGCACCCCGCTGGATCGCAGGGCTTTCTCGCCCGCCAGCTTCGACGAGGCGTAGCCGATGGCCGTGCGGCCGCGGTCGCCGTCCACCGTGGTGTGCACGAATGCGGTACTGACGTGGTACAGCACGGCGTTCGCCGCGGCGGCGAAGGCGGCCACGTGTTCCGTGCCGGCAACGTTCGTCGCCTCGAGGCTGCCGTCGGTGCGGTTGAAGTCCGTGACCGCCGCGCAGTGGATGACCGCGTCGACCCGGGCCGCCAGTTCCGCGTAAGCGTCCTCAGCCAGCCCGAGCATCGGCTCGGCAATGTCACCCGACACCGTGGTCACATTCGGCCGGGAGACCGGCGAACGATGCACCAGGCACACGACGTCAAAGTCACGCAGCCGCCGCAGCAGCGCGCGGCCCACGACACCCGACGCGCCGGTCAGCAGGACGGTGCGCCGCCCTGTGCCCGACGCCCGGGCGGTGCTCTGCAGTCTGACAATCTGGACAGGCATCTCATATCCCCAATTCGGTTAATGGCGCTCAGACGCTCGCTATACCTAGGCAGTGCGCGCCGGGCGCTCCCTGATACGTCCCGATTTCGCCGTATCACGCGGCACCGGTCACCCTCTTTACGGGCATGTTGACCCTGCAAGACCTGCGATCCGAGGGGATGGCGCTGGCCGACGTCCAGCGCGGGTTGCGGCTACGCGAGTGCCAGAGCGTTTTGTATATCGCCCGGCGCAACGCCCGCTACCCGGTCCTGCTGGTGCACGGCTTCGCGTCGAGTGAGTCGGTGTGGGCGCCGCTGCGCCGCGCGCTGGCCGAGGCCGGCTTCGGGCACGTCGTCAGCGTCAGCTACAACTCCCTCCTGGCCGATCCCGCCGCGGTGACCGCCGAGCTGGCGGAGCAGGGGCTCCGGGCGGCCGCGGACGCCGGTGCCCCGCGGGTGCACCTGGTCGGCCACAGCCTGGGCGGGCTCATCGTCCGCTGCGCGCTGGCGGCCAGCGCTCCGCTGAGCTCCCGGACCGCCAGCGCGGTGACGATCGCCAGCCCGCACCGCGGCGCCTGGCTGGCCCGCCTGGCCCCTGGCCAGTTCGCGCCCCTCATGCACCGGGGCGGCTGCCCGAACCGGCCGGAGACCGACGCGCCGGCCCCGGCCCGGTGGCTGGCCTACTATGCCGGCCGGGACCGGGTCGTCCCCCCGGCGTCGGCGCGGCTCGATGACCCGCGCTACGCCGCCGTCAACCTGCCGATCCCCGGCTGCGGCCACCTGTCCATCTGCCGGGACGCGCGGCTGATCCACTCCCTAGTGCGCGAACTGATCCGCACCGAGGCCTCCGCCGCTCCCGCGACGCCGGCCCGGGCCGGCCTGGATCTGAGGGCCGCCTGATGGGACGCGCCGCCGGCATGTCCCGGGCCGCGCAGGCCCGTCCCGCCGGGCCGGCCTCTGCCGCCACCCTGAGCGCCTTCCGCCAGGCGATGAGCTCGTTCCCGACCGGGGTCACCGTCGTCACCGTGGCGTCCGGCGACGGCGCCAGGCACGGCATGACGGTCAACTCCTTCTCGTCGGTGTCGCTCGACCCGATGCTGGTGCTGGTCTGCCTGAACCAGGCCAGCCGAGGCGCCGGGCTGATCGAGCGGGCCGGGGCGTTCGCCGTGAACGTGCTGTCCGCCGGGCAGCGGGACCTGTCCCGCTGGTTCGCCAGCCCGAACCGCCCGGCCGGCCCGGCGATGTTCGACGGCGTGCCCGCCGAACCGGGCCTGTCCGGCAGCCCGCTGCTGGCCGGGGCCGCCGCGTCGTTCGACTGCCGGCTATGGCAAAGCCACCGCGCAGGCGATCACCTGATCGTGCTGGGGGAGGTCGTCTCGCTGGTCCACCGTCCCCATCTGGAGCCGTTGGTCTTCCACGCCGGCGCGTACAAGTCGCTGGACCACGAGTCCGGGTGGGCCGGTTCGGCCGTGGCGGCATGAGCATGACCCGAAGCTGTTACCACCGCTCGTTCGGCGTGCTAGAAAGCGGCATGAGCGCGGTGGGGCAGCTTCCGGCGGAGCCTGGCGATGGCGGGATGCCCGTGGTCCCGGGACACTCGGGACATCCGCCCCGTGACAGCGGGACAGAAAGGCCCGATCGTTGGAGTGTGGATCTTGGCCTCCAGGGACGGCCGGCGCGCGGAATACCGGCTCGGTGGCTGACGTCAGCCGGGCTGGCCTGGGCGGCTGCCCTGGTGGCGACGATCATGGGCTGCGCGGCGGCGGTGCTGGCGATCATGGGCCACGACGTGGCCATATTCCTGGTGCCGGGGGTGCTGGGGTACGCGTGGATGGGATGCGTCCTGCTGGCCCGGCGGCCGGGGCATCCGATGGGCCCGCTGCTGGTCCTGATCGGGCTGGCCACCGCGATCAGCGTGCTGCCTTTCGCGTACGCGCGCTACACCCTGGTGCACGCGCCAGGGTCACTGCCGTTCGGGAAGGCGATGCTCTGGGCGAACACGTGGGCTTACGCGGTGCCGACCAGCCTGGGAGGTTTCGTCCTGCCGATGGTCTTCCCCGAGGGGCGGCTGCTGTCGCCGCGGTGGCGCCCGGCGCTGTGGGCGGCGCTGGCCTTCATCCCGCTCTCGGTGGCCGGCAACGCGTTCATTCCGCAGACCATGAGCAGCCTTTTCCCCCACCTCCATGACCCGTATACCTACGCCCCGGCCACCCGGCTTTTCGAGGCGTTGCAGGGCCTCGCCATAGCGTGCGGGGCGGTCGGTGCCGTTGCGGCGGCGGCGAGCGTGATCCTGCGGTGGCGGCGGGCGGACCGGACCGTGCGGCAGCAGCTCAAGTGGTACTTCGCCGTCCTGCCGATTACCGCTGTGTCCGTAATCGCCCAGGCCATCGACGCGGGCAGTGTGGGGAGCCTGGCCCTGGGGGCGGTGGCGGGCATCCTGGCGCCGATAGCGCTCGGGATCGCGGTGCTGCGGTACCGGTTGTACGAGATCGATATCTTGCTGCGCCGGGCGGTGCTGTACGGCTTGCTGACCGCCGGGGTGGCGGCGGTCTACCTGGGTGTGGTGGCGGTGGCCGAGCTGGTGTTCGGACGGGCGGCCCACGGGATGGCCGTGCAGGTGGTCGCCACCGCGGTGGCCGCTGCCGCGTTGTTCCCGCTGCGGGACCGGGTGCAGCGCCAGGTGGACCGGCTGTTCTACGGGGACCGGGGGATGCCGTATGAGGCGCTGGCCCGGCTGGGCCGCCGGGTGGAGGAATCGGCCGGGACGGAGTCGGCGCTGGATTCGGTGGTCAAGACGATCGCGGACAGCCTGCGGCTGTCCTATGCGGCGCTGGAGTTGCGGCTCGGCGATGAGTGGCGGCAGGCGGCCGGATACGGCCAGGCCCCGGCCGAGGTGACCGCGTTCCCGCTGATCTCCCAGCGGGAGACGGTGGGCCGGCTGCTGGTGGGCACGCGGTCGCCGGGGGAGCGGCTCAGCCCCGACGACGAGCGGCTGCTGGCCGATCTGGCCCGGCAGGCGGGGCCGGCGACGCATGCGGTGGCGCTGCGGCAGGCGCTGGATGCGTCGCGGGCGGGGCTGGTGACGGCGCGGGAGGAGGAGCGCCGGCGGCTGCGCCGGGATCTGCATGACGGGCTGGGCCCGACGCTGGCGGGCCTGACGCTGGGCCTGGATACGGCCCGGGCCCGGTCGGGCGGGCAGCCGGACCTGCAGGACCTGCTGGCCAGGCTGAAGGCGGAGACCCAGCGGGCGGTGACCGACGTGCGCCGTATCGTGTACGGGCTGCGGCCCCCGGCGCTGGATGAGTTCGGCCTGGTCGGGTCGCTGCGCGAGGAGATCTTGCGGCTGGCGCACGAGGCGCCCGCGCTGTCGGTGACGCTGGATGCTCCTGGTGAGGACCTGGCCGACCTGCCCGCGGCGGTGGAGGTGGCCTGCTACCGGATCGTGACCGAAGCGCTGACCAACGTGACCAGGCACGCGCACGCTACCCGGTGCTGCGTGCGGATCGGCCTGAATCACGGCCTGGACGTGGACGTGAGCGACGACGGGGTGGGCCTGCCCGAGGGGTGGCGGACCGGCGTCGGCATCGCGTCGATGCGCGAGCGGGTCACCGAACTCGGCGGCACCCTGACGATCGAGCCCTGCCTGCCGCACGGAACCAGGATCACCGCCTGCCTGCCAGCCCAGGAGGAGCCATGACCGAACCGACCCGCGTGCTGATCGCCGATGACCACCCGCTGTTCCGTGACGGCCTGAAGGCCCTGCTGACCGAGGGGCCCGACACCGAACTGGCGGGGGCGGCCACCAGCGGCACCGAGGCCGTCGACCTGGCCAGGGAAACCCAGCCGGACGTGGTCATCATGGACCTGCACATGCCGGGGCTGAACGGCATCGAGGCCACCCGCCGTATCGTCGCCGACAGCCCGCACATCACGGTCCTGGTGCTGACCATGTTCGACGACGACGACTCGATCTTCTCCGCGCTGCGCGCCGGCGCCCGCGGGTACCTGCTCAAGGGCGCGGACCAGGAACAGATCCGCACCGCCATCCGGGCGGCCGCCAACGGCGAGATCATCTTCGGGACCCAGCTGGCCGCCCGCATGCTCGCGTACTTCACCGCCGGTGCCTCAGCCCCGCCGCAGGTCTTCCCGCAGCTGACCGACCGGGAACGCGAGGTGCTTGACCTGGTCGCCCAGGGCCGGGCCAACCCGGCGATCGCCGCCAAGCTGGGGCTGAGCCAGAAGACGGTACGCAATCACGTCTCGAACATCTTGACCAAGCTGCAGGTCGCCGACCGCGCCCAAGCCATCGTGCAGGCCAGGGACGCGGGCCTGGGACAGCGGTCCCGGATCTGAGGGACATCCGCCGGTCCGCTGGCCCGGCCGGCAGGCGAATACTTCCCGATCCTCGGTGACGCACGCCTCATGACGACGGGACACCCCCCCGCTGAAGCTGTCATCACGACACGCAGAGCGGTAGGAGAACCAGACCATGTCCCCTTGTGCACCTGCTCCAAAGGACATCGACCGGACGCCTGATGACTCGGTCGTCATCGACTTGGTCGCCCTCGCCAGGGAGGGCGACGTGCGGGCCTGGGACGCGCTCGTCGAGCGGTACGCCCCGCTGATCGGGTCGATCTGCCGCAAGTACCGGCTCGGCTACGCCGACGCCGACGACGTGAGCCAGAGCGTCTGGCTGCACCTGGTGGACCAGCTGGACAAGATCCGCGAGCCCGCCGCGCTGGCCGGGTGGCTGGCCACCACCACCCGGCGGGAGTGCGGGCACCTCGTGCGCACGGCAAACGGGCCGCACGCGGTCGTCTACGCGCTCGACGCCGAGAACATGGCGGATGAGCAGGCCGACGAGGCCGAGCAGGAAATTCTGGCCGCCGAACGCCACGCGGCGCTGCGGGCCGCGATCACCAGCCTCCCCCCGGACTGCCAGCGGCTGGTCGCCGAGCTCACCGCGGACCCGCCCGCCCCGTACGCCGAGATCAGCGCCAGGCTGGCCATACCCGTCGGCAGCATCGGCCCGACCCGCAGCCGCTGCCTGGACCGGATGCGCCGCTACCCGGCCATCGCGGCGCTGATCGACGAAACGTCTTACTCGCCGGCGCCAGTCCTGGCTGCGGCGAGCTGAACCCGTCCGATACCTTTGCCATCCCAGGAGGCGAGCCATGTGCCTGCACCAGCCCCCAT
The DNA here is from genome assembly GCA_963847965.1 of uncultured Actinomycetes bacterium. Taxonomy (GTDB): domain Bacteria; phylum Actinomycetota; class Actinomycetes; order Streptosporangiales; family Streptosporangiaceae; genus Palsa-504. The sequence continues at coordinate 56,703 of CAWKCG010000036.1, read as the reverse complement.
GTCCTGCCGCTGACCGCCCCGACCGCGACGCGGCCCGCACCATCGCCTCCCACCCCGAGCAAGGGTGGAGCCTGCTGTGCAACGGCGTCATCCTCTTCGACGACACCGGCGAACTCTTGCCCGACGGCCGCGCCATTCCGCCCCACCGGCTGATGCGCACCGAATGGCCGGTCGCGGCCTGAGAGTGCCGCGCTAGCCGGCCGGGCCAACTCCGTATGTGAGAATCGCAAGCGTAGGCGATGACGCGCCCGGGAGGCCCGGGGGAGGAGCCCTGACATGTCCCAGACCCTGCCCCCGCCGCTGTTCGACCCCTTCGCGCCCGGTTTCACCGACGACCCCTACCCGCAGTACGCGGCGCTGCGCGCCGCGGCGCCCGTCTATCAGCATCCGTTCGGATTCTGGCTGCTCACCTGCTACGACGATGTCTCCTGGCTGCTCCGGGCGAGCCTGTCGGTCGAGGACCGCAACGTCGCTGCGAGCCCGCTGCTTGAACTGCGCGAGCAGATGTACGGCGAGGAGGCCGCCCGCCCTCGCGGCGTGTCCATGCTCGACCGCGACCCGCCCGATCACACCCGGCTGCGCCGGCTGGTGTCGAAGGCCTTCACGCCGCGGGCCGTGCAGGCGCTGCAGCCGCGCATCTGCGGCCTGGTCGACAGCATGCTCGACGCGGCCGAGCGTGAAGGCCGGGTAGATCTCGTCGACGCCCTGGCCTTCCCGCTGCCGTTCGCCGTGATCGCCGAGATGCTCGGCACGCCGCCGGCGGACCACGAGCGCATCAGGCAGCTGACCGGCACGCTGGTCCGCTCGCTTGAGCCGGTCGCCGATCCCGCGGTCGCCTCGGCCATCGCGGCTGCGGACAGCGAGCTGACCGCGATGGCGGCCAGCATGATCGCATGGAAGCGCGCCAATCCCGCTGATGACCTGCTGACCGCGCTCATCAACGCCGAGGACGACGGCGACGTGCTCGATGACGAGGAGCTGATCGCGCAGACCCTGCTGCTGTACATCGCCGGACACGAGACGACGGTCAACCTCATCGCGGGCGGGACCCTCGCGCTGCTGCGCCATCCGGCCCAGCTCGCGCTGCTGCGCGAAGATCCCGCCCTGATCGCCAACGCCGTGGAGGAACTGCTCCGTTACGACAGCCCGGTGCAGGCGAGCCGGCGGATCACCCTGGAACCGGTGAGCATCTCCGGCGTCGACATCCCCGCCGGGGCCTTCGTCATGGCCAGCCTGGGCTCGGCCAACCGGGACGAGGGTTTCTGGGGGCCCGACGCCGCCGAGCTCAGGCTCGACCGGACCAACGCGCGCCAGCACGTCTCGTTCGGCGCAGGGCCGCACCACTGCCTGGGCGCGTCGCTGGCCAGGCTCGAGGCCTCCATCGCCCTGGCCCGGCTGACCGCCAGGTTCCCCGCACTCGCCCTTGACGGCCAGGTCACCTGGAACGGCCGGATCAACCTGCGCGGACCCGCGCACCTGCCGGTGTCGCTGGGCACGTAGCCCGGGCCGCCGACCCGGCCGGGTCAGCGGACGGGGCCGGCCTTCTGAATAGTCCCCGGCGTGGCCCGGGCAGGCAGCTGATCCCGCGGCCACCCGCGGGATCAGACCGCCAGCGCGGCCGGTGAGGCGACGCGGACCGCGGGCGGATGGTAAGCGCGCCATGCCGCAGCCAGGCGGCACACCGCCTCGGTCAGCTCATCCGGCGGCAACAGGAAATGAATCCGCACATACTCCGCGCTGTGCCCCGATGGGTCGAGACCGCTTCCCGGCAGGACCGCGACCCGGCGGCGCAGGGCGGCCTGCGCGAACGAGGTCCCGTCGCCGTGGGGCAGGCGTATCCACAGGGTCTGCCCGCCTCGTACCGGCGGCACATCCCAGTCGGGAAGATGCCGGGCCAGTAGCGCGCGCAGATGATCGTGGCGGGCTTTCCGCTCCGCGGCCCACTGCTGCGCCAGCGGCTCGAGGCGGGGCAGCAGGTCAGCGCCGGCCAGCTGCCCGGGGATGTTCCCGCTGAGGTCGTGGACGGCAAGCAGCCGCGCGAGGCGGGCAATGGTCGGGCTAGGGGCACGCACCCATCCGACGCGCAGCCCAGCCCAGACGGTCTTGCTGAGCGAGCCGACCGAGATCACGGTATCCGCGTAGGCGGCCAGCGGCGGCGGTGCCTGCTCGCCGGGGAAACCGAGATCGGTGAGCACCTCGTCGTCGATCAGCGGGACGCCCGCGGCCGCACACGTCTCCACCAGCGTACGCCGGGTGAGGGGGGACAGCACGGAGCCGGTCGGGTTGTGGAAGGTCGAGATCACATAGGCCAGGGCGGGGCGGTGCTGGCGTGCAGCCGCTTTGGCCCCGCTCAGCCCGACCGGCAGCGCGCGCAGCACGGCTGCCTGCTCACGGAACGCCTCCAGCGCACCATGATAGGTGGGCGCCTCCACCAGCACCCGGTCGCCAGGTGAGAGCAATGCACGGGCGAGCAGCGAGAGGGCTTGCTGGGCGCCGTTGGTGACCAGGATGCGATCCGGATCCGTGCCGATCCCGTGTCGCGTGTAGCGCTCGGCGATCGCACGCCGCAGAGCCGGATGACCCGCGGGATGGTAGCCGATGTCGCCGGAGGTCGCCGCCAGCGCGGGCAAGATGCGGGCATAGGCGTCGGCCAGCTCCGGTGGCGGCCTGTCCGGGGCGGCGCAGGCCAGCAGAATCACGCCCTCCTGCGGTTCCAGCAAATGCAGGAACACGGGCGCGCTGGTGGTCTGCCGTCTCCTGGCGCCTGCGGTCCCGGCCACCCGGGTGCCGCTGCCCTGGCGCCGGACGATCCGCCCGTCCCGGCGCAGCAGGTCATAGGCGGCCACGACGGTGCTGCGCCCGACCGCCAGAGCCGATGCCAGGGCGCGGTCAGGCGGCAGCCGCTCGCCCGGAGGCAGCTCGCCCTCGTCGATCAGGTGCCGCAGCCGGGCCGCGAGAAGCACATGCAGTGGTCCGCGGCCGGATGACCAGCGGCCCAGGCGCTCGCCCAGTTCGATTGGTTCCATCGGCAGACCAATTCTGCGGCATTGGCTCTGGGATCGCCACCCGAGCGAGCCGAGCATGGTCGGGTAACACCGCGCCCGAAGCCAGCTTCAGGCGCGCAGCCCGCTCAGATTCCGCCGGCCAGCCCACACCACGAGGAAGGGACGTAGCGTGGACCACCATGCGCTGCAGCACCGGTTCGCCACCCTCACCACGGCCCACCTAGCCGACGCCTGTCTCCGCGCCCGGGTCCGGGTGCGTTGCCCGTCTGCGCTCCTGCGTGCCGTAGTGCCTGGTAGCCGCCTCGCCGGGCGTGTGTGTCCGGCCAGGCATGCCGGCAGCGTGGATGTCTTCCTTGAGGCATTCGAAACGGCCGCACCCGGTGACGTGCTGGTGGTCGACAACGGCGGGCGGCTGGACGAAGCGTGCGTTGGTGACCTGGTGGCCCTGGAGGCCCAGGCCGCCGGGCTGGAAGGGATGGTGATCTGGGGGCTGCATCGCGACACGACGGATATAGGAGCGATCGGGCTGCCGGTCTTCAGCCTGGGAGCGATCCCCACTGGCCCGCTCCGGCTCGATGCCCGTCCGCGTGACGCGCTGGAGTCCGCCGTCATCGGGGATTGGACCGTGAGCCGCGAGGATCTGGTCCTTGGCGACGACGATGGCGTGCTCTTCGTGCCCGGCGCTCAGGCTGAGGAGATCTTCACGCTGGCCGAGACCATCCGCGACACCGAGCGGCGCCAAGCCGAACGGATCCGGTCAGGCGTCTCACTACGCAGGCAGGTGCAGTTCAGCGCTTACCTTTCCCAGCGCGAGAAGACGCCCTCCCTGACCTTTCGCGACCACCTGCGTGCCGTCGGCGGGGCCATCGAGGAGTAAACCTCTTGTCCCTGGTATCGAATGTCCCTGGACGGGCTGCCGTCGGGGTGATCTATCGCTGTCCGTACCAGGAGATGAATGTGTTGAGCACCGCAGTGCACACGTTCTTCTCGCTGGCCGGCAAGGTGCACGTCTCCAGCCAGCTGCCGTCCTCTGCGGACGGATGGTAGGTCATCACTCCGTTCGCCGGGTACGGGCCGCCAGATCGCTGGCCGTCCCCCTTGACACCCGCCGGATCTTCAAAGGCCACGATGCCCGCGGCGACGAGCGCCACCGTTTCTGCGGCCGGCCGCCGGGCCGGGCAGGCCAGGTGGAATGCACTACGCCAGGCCTTCGCGGCGGCGGCGAAAAGCGGGCACGCCTGACTGAGCGCACAGCCGTAACACGCAGAGGTCTGCGAGCCGGCGATCGCGACCGGTGAAGACGGCCCCGCCCCATGAGGGTAGACCGAAACCCCGCCACTGCCGTCGGCCCCGTAGTCGGCCGAGCAGCTCCAGCCCTTCGGCGCGAGGAGTTCCATGACACCTTGGGTGTCGGCGTATAGCGACAGGTCGGCGGCCAGCGCCTGCGGAACCGATACTCGCCGCGACCGGGGCAGCGATACGGGCGGACGTTCAGCTCCCAGAGAGGTCGGGCAGCTGACCACGGGGAGACGGGCGGTTACCCGTCCCAACGTGGTTGACGGAGTAGCCGTCCCGGGACCGGTCGATCCGGTGGCGGCCGGTGGAGAGGACGCAGATCCCGTGGTCACCGCCGATGTGCCGCAGCCAGCCATGAGCATCGACAAAGCTCCGGCCAGCAGCGCCGCCGCGATCAGCCGGCTGCGCGTTTCATGGTTCATACCTTCATGACGCCAGAACCGGTGCGCGCGTTGCCGTCAGGAAGTCAGGGTGTGGGCTACGCCCGCGTAAGTTCGAGTACCGGTGCCAGCCCTGGGGAGCGTGCCGGGCGCGGTAGCCCGGCCCATGAGACGGCGGTCGCGGCTGCGCACGCGGACAGCGTGGCGCGGGATGCGTATGAGTATGCTCGCCTGGGCTGGCTTTTGGAGCACATGCCTGGACTCGCGGAATGTGAGCCCGCGCATGAGTGCCAGATTGAGCTGCCGGGCGGTGAACCGTGGATCGGATTCGAAGAACTCGATCCCGGCGGCGCCATCTGCGGTGCCTGGCGTCAGGGAACCGGGGCGTACGGTTTCGGGAGCGCCGGCCAGGCTCTGGCTGCGGCCAGCGGCCTGGCCGCAGATGACCGGTGGGTCGCTGCCGTGTGTGCTGCTTTGGTGCGCGAGCGCACTTGGCGCATGGGGCGGCGCCCGGTGCTCCTTGTGAAGGAAGGCAGCGGTGAGATGTTCCACGTCACCGCGACGGAGAACCGGCAGTCAATCCTGCGGCACGGCCTTGACTGGCGCCGGATGGGGGCTACCACTCCCGGTGTTGCCGGAAGCCGGCACCCTGAGCTGCCGGCCGTCTTCTTGTGCGAGAGGCTCGACGAGACCGGCTTCTTCACCGAGATGTCCCGCCTGCCCGCCGACGTGTGGGCGGTCCGCGTTGACGGTCTGTGGGTGGAAACCGGTCCGCACGGCTGGATAATTGTGCCCGAGCCAGTGCCGCCTGAGCGGCTCAGGCTCCTGCCGGGCTGACCAGGCCGGCCGAGGCCCGCGTGGGCCCGGCCGCCGCTGCAGCTACGGGGATCGGGAGGTGGCATGCGGATCGGTGTGGTGTTCCCGCAGACCGAACTGGGCGGTGACGCCGGCGCGGTGCGCGCCTACGCCCAGGGGGCGGGGGAACTCGGGTTTACCCACCTGCTGGCCTACGATCACGTGGTGGGCGCGGACCCCGCGGTGCACCCGGGCTGGGGCGGTCCCTATGACGTGCACACGACGTTTCACGAGCCGATGGTCTTGTACGGGTACCTGGCCGCGGTGACCTCTATGGAGCTGGTCACCGGGATCATCATCTTGCCGCAGCGGCAGACCGCGCTGGCTGCCAAGCAGGCGGCCGAGGCAGCCAAGACGATCAGCGGCTGAAGGCATCCAGCGCCTGCGTCCCGGCGTAGGCCTTAAAGTGACCTGGTGCCCCGTATCTGCGCACGGTGAAGAGGAAGAGGATGAGCCGAGGTGGCTGACGAGCTGCGGTTCGCAGCTGACCTGTACCGGGGAACAGCAGCAGCTTACGAACGGTACAGACTGCCATATCCAGCAGCGATGACTGCGGATCTGGCCCGCAGCGCCCAGGTCTCCGGGCGAGGCCGGTTGCTGGATCTGGCCTGCGGGACTGGCCAGCTCGCCTTTGCACTGCGCCACTTGTTCGCCGAGGTGTGGGCTGTTGACCAGGAGCCAGACATGGTCGAGGTCGTTCGGGCCAAGGCCGCCACTGCGGAGGCACCGAATTTCCGGCTGGTAGTGTCGAGCGCCGAGACGCTCGGCGCCCCGCCGGAGTACTTCGAGCTGGCCGTCATTGGCAACGCGTTCCACCGGCTGGACCGGGACCTGGCCGCCGGCCGGATCTTCAGCTGGCTCCAGCCAGGCGGTCACCTGGCGCTGTGCTGGACTTCCCAGCCCTGGACCGGTGAGCAAAGCTGGCAGCGGGCTCTCGCCGCCGCCTTGGACAGGTGGAAAGCCGCACTCGGCGCCGAGCACCGGATCCCGGCTGGCTGGGAAGAAGCGCGGTCGCGCAGGCCCGACTCTGAGGTGCTCTCCGGCGCCGGATTCGAACTGGCCGGAAGTCACGAGTTCGCCATCGAGCACCGCTGGACCCTGCCCGAACTAGCCGGGCTCATCAGGTCGACGTCCTTCCTCCCCGCCGCGGTACTCGGTGACCAGGCTGCCGCATTCGATGTCGACCTCGCGGCCAGCCTCGGCCACCACAGCGACGATGGTGCCTTCACCGAGACCCCGAGCTTCGTCTACGAGCTGGCCCGAAAGCCTGACTGACGCCGCCCCGCTTCGTCACCCCTTCTTCATGCGTTGTAGTGCAGCGGATCGGGGCGCTCGCGCGGGTACGGGAGCCGGCCGCGCGGGAATGACCTACCTCAGCCAGTCAGCGCGTCAGCGAGTGCCCAGCGGGGAAACGGCGGCAGGGGCCGACTTCGGCCCGGACTATCGCAGTCCATCGCGCCTCCCTTCGTCCGCGGCACACGAGGGCGCCAGATACGTGGAGGCACGAGGAGGGAAGTGGCGGGCGAACTGTTCCGGCCGCACTTCCTCGTCAGGCTTCCGGCACTCCACGGCGTAGCGCGCCGCGCCCGCGTAACTGTGGAAGCTGCCGGTCACGGTGATCAGCACGTCCTGGCGCCTCATTGGTTCGTGCCCATCGGGCCGCCTGGTGTGCCGCGCGCTGGCGGGGCGTCGCGTCCCAGGGCCTGCAGCCCTCCCACGGCGATGTCCATGGCACGCCGGGCCGCGGCTTGCACCTCGCCGGTGCCGCCGCCGCCTTCCATGGTGACTAGCGCCGCGGCCAGTACCGCTCCCATGAGCGAGCCGATCACGGCGGCGGCCTGTGGCATGTCGAGAATGTCCGGGTAGGCGCGGTGCAGTGCCTCGGCCAGCCGGGTTTCTGCCAGGAAATACCGGCGCAGCGTGGCGGCCTGGACGGCCGGGACGGACATGATCATGGGCAGCCGCGCCGACGCCAGTCCGGCGGCAAGCTCGTCCCTGCTGGCCTCCGCCAGCATGTACTCGACGGCCCGGACCAGGACGCCGGCCACGCTTTCACCGGGCTTGCGTTGCTCGATGATGCCGACCGCACCGTCGATCCGGCCGGACAGGTGGGGGAAGAGAACCTCGTCCTTGCTGGCGAAGTAGTTGAAGAACGTCTTGGTGGACACGCCCGCGGCGGCGGCGATCTCGGCGACCGTGGTCTCGTCGTAGCCCTTCTCGGCAAACAGCCGGATGGCCGCGCTGATCAGCGCCTGCCGGGTCTGCTGGCGCTTGCGCTCCCTCAGCCCCACCTGGTCAGCCATACTGCGGACCTCCACCTACACCATGTTACACTTAATATAAGATTATATTTGATGTAACTAATGGTTGCTCCTGCTGGGTCGCGGAGGGCTAAGTGATGGACGCGGCGATCAAGACCGAGGGGCTGACCAAGGTGTTCGGGGGGGCCAGGGCGCTGAACTCGCTCAGCCTGGAGGTCGCAGCCGGAGAGGTCTTCGGTTACCTGGGCCCCAACGGGGCGGGCAAGACCACCACGATCCGCCTGCTGCTCGGCATGCTCCAGGCAACGTCGGGGCGGGCCGAGATCTTCGGCGTCGACTGCCAGCATCATCCGGTGGAGGCGCACCGGAGACTGTCCTACGTGCCTGGCGAAGCCAGCCTGTGGCCGTCGCTGACCGGGAGGGAGACGCTTGAACTGCTCGGCCGGGTCCAGGCTGCCACGGACACGGCCTACCGCGACGTGCTGATCGACCGGTTCCAGCTGGATCCGTCCAAACGGGTCCGGGCTTACTCCAAGGGCAACCGGCAGAAGCTCCTGCTGATCGCCAGCTTGATGAGCCGGGCGGACCTGCTGGTGCTCGACGAGCCGTCCAGCGGCCTGGACCCGCTGATGGAACAGGCCTTCCGGCACAGCGTGACCGAAGCGCGCGAACGCGGCCAGGCCGTGTTCCTGTCCTCCCACATCCTCGGCGAGGTCGAGGCGCTCTGCGACCGGGTGGCGATCCTGCGCGCCGGGGACTTGATCGAGGTGGGCACGCTGGCCCAGATGCGCTACCTGTCCGCGGTGCTGGTCGAGGCGGAGTTCGACTCAGCCCCGCCGGACCTGTCACGGCTACCAGGGGTAAGAGACATCCACGTGCAGGGCAACCGGGTGCAATGCCAGGTCACCGGCCCGGTCCGGCCGCTGCTTGAGGTGCTGGCCGCCTCCCCTGTGCGTCATCTGCTGATGCGGGAGCCTTCACTTGAGGAACTGTTCCTCGCCATCTACGGGTCGGCCGGCGCGCCGGGCGAGGTCTCCCGTGCCGCCTGACAGCCGGGCCAGCCGCCGCGCCACGCGGGTGGCCGCCGCGATCAGTGCGCGGCGGATGCTCCGGTCAGCGGGATTGTGGGGCGCCGTGTTCGGCGGCTACATCGCCTACGCGGCGTGGGAGTACGCCACCAGTTACCCGACAGCCGCGTCCAGAGAGAAACTAGCGCTCACCTTCGGCACCAACGCGGGCCTGTCGGCGCTGCTCGGGCAGGGCCAGCAGCTGGTAACCATCGGAGGGTTCACCGCATGGCGGGTCATGGGCGTCCTGGTCCCCGTCGGTGCCGTGTGGGCCATGCTCGCGGCGACCCGGCTGACGCGCGGTGAGGAGGACGCGGGCCGCCTGGAACTGCTCCTGGCCGGGCAGACCACCCGTCGCCGGGCGGTTGCCCAGGCCGAAGCCGGGCTCGCAGCCGGGCTGGCGGTGCTGTGGGTGATCACGGCAGCAGCCGCGGTGGCAGCGGGATCGCCGGCCAGAATCGCCATCTCCGCGGGAAGCGCGCTGTTCCTGGCCACCGCCGTGGTGACGGGCGCGGTCATGTTCGCCGGCGTGGGAGTGCTCGCCGCCCAGCTGGCCGCAACCCGCCTCCAGGCCAACGGCATCGCGGCGGCGATCTTCGGCGCCTCGCTGCTGATCCGCGTCGTGGCCGATTCCACCCCCGGCCGGCACTGGCTGCGCTGGCTGAGCCCGCTTGGCTGGGCCGAGAATCTCCACCCGGTTACCAGCCAGGCGCCGGTGATGTTCCTGCCCATCGCGGCATTCACCGCAGCCCTGGCAGCCGGGGCCGTATTCCTGGCAGGGCGCCGGGACATGGGCGCTGGCGTGCTGCCTGTCCGTGACGCCCCGAGGCCGCACACCGGCCTGCTCCACGGACCAGCCGGCCTGGCAGTCCGGCTCGGCCGCCCGGTGATCACCGGCTGGGCTGCCGGGCTGGCGATTCTCGGTCTCATCGGCGGGCTGGTCGCGCCGTCAGCCGCCCGTGCGATCAGCAGCTCATCGGCCATCGAGCGGACGATCGGCCGACTTGGCGTCCAGCCTGGCAGCGCGGCGTATCTGGGGATCATCTATCTCATCGGCGGCGCTCTGACCTGCTTCGCCGCCGCCGGCCAGGTATCCGCGACCCGCGCCGAAGAAGCCGGAGGCTATGCCGACCACCTGCTGGCCCGCCAGGTCAGCCGCTGGCACTGGATGACCAGCCGCCTCGCCGCGAGCACCGCACTGATTATCATCGCGGGCCTCGCCGCGGGCCTGTCCGGCTGGGCCTGGCATCGCCGGCCAGCACACCGGCCTCGGCTTCGCCGACTTCGCCAAGGCCGGGCTCAACATCATCCCGCCGGCCCTGTTCGTCCTGGGGGTGGGCAGCTTCGCCTACGGCATATGGCCGCGCCTGGCGGCTCCCGCCGCCTACGGGCTGGTCGCATGGTCGTTCCTGATCGAGCTGCTGGCCACGGTCATCACCAACCGGTGGCTGCTGGATACCTCGGTCCTCCACCACCTCCAGCCGGTCCCGGCCGCCCAGCCCGACTGGGCCAGCGCCGCCTGGCTGACCGGCCTGGGAACCCTCGCCGCCCTCGCCGGGACCGGGCTGTTCAGCCGGCGCGACCTTGCCGGCGCATAATCACCCGTGAGCACTACCGGACGGCAATTCCCGGCTGTGAGGTGAAAAGCCTCGCCGAGACGATAAGCAAATGGCAGCAGCCGGTCATCGACGCGGTGCTCACCAGCTATTCGAACGCGAAAGCAGAAGCGCATAACCGCACCGCGAAAATGGTCGCCAGGACTGCCCAGGGATTCGCCAACCCAGACAATCAGGCCCGCCGTGTCCGCATGGCCACCACCCGAGCCGCCCGGCAGGCTCGTCAGCGCCGCCCCGGCGGCGGTCACGGGAAGTAGTCAGAGCCCCGTAGCGGTCCGGCCCCTCCCAGGCTGCCCCGGCACGGGAACCGCGCCAGCGGTACCCCGGTTAAGTACGGAGACCCGAGTTCTTCCATGTTGGGTAGGCGGGCGCGGCAGCCCGGATAACTAAAACGTTGATGACGGTCTCGATCCGCATCGCGCGAGCGATTTCCTTACCTAGCGGTTCTCGGCGTCCCGGACGCGTTGCGCCATCATTTCGAGGAGGGCCCAGGCCGTCTCGGGGTGGCTCATGGCGAAGTGGCGGAAGCCCCATTTGGCGAACATCAGGCAGTGCAGCTCGGTCTCAGCGGTGATCTTCGCCGAACGGTAACGGTAGGATTCATCGATTAGTGCCATCTCGCCGAAGTAGTCACCGGGGCCGAGGGCGCGAACGGGCTGCCCGTGCACACTCACCTCCGCGTGCCCGTCCACGATGACGCCGAAGCTCACGCCGACCGTGTCCATGTCGGTGACCACAGTGCCAGCGGGAACCCTCAGCTCGTGCGCCCGCCGTGCGAGCTTGGCCACTTCCTCTTTCGGCAGCATCGAGAACAACGGCACGCCGGCCAGGACTTCCTGAGGCGTGGTCATGGCACGATGGTACGTCCGAACCGCCAAGCGCAGGTCTGACACCGGGCTGATCGCCACGGGCCGAGGCGGGGGGAGAATGAACTGGCCATGGCAGGCGTTGGGAGCGTCATGCAGACTTGGGAGGCAATTACCTCACGCCGCAACGTACGGTCATTTGCCGACCGCCCGATTCGGCCGGAAGATCTGGACCAGATCCTCGAGGCCGGCCGCCGGTCCCCCTCCTCGCAGAACTGGCAGCCGTGGGACTTCATCCTCGTCACCGATCGCCAGCAGCTACGCGAGCTGGCCCAGGTCTGGTGGGGGGCCGGCCACGTGGCCGGGGCGGCGGCGGCCATCGTCGTGATCGGCCCCGCCGCCGATAACGAGTTCCACCGGGCTCAGCTCGACCTGGGCCAGGCGACGATGGCCATGATCCTGGCCGCCGCCGACCTGGGCATCGGCAGCTGCCATGCGGGGGTCGCGGACATGCCGCTCGCCCGCGAGGTGCTCGGCCTTCCCCCGGACCGTACCTGGGCCCTGCTCATTTCCCTCGGCTACCCGGCGGACCGGCCGCTGGCACCGATCAAGAACCCCAGGCGCCGGCCCTTCGGCGAGGTTGTGCACCGCGGCCGCTGGTAGCCCGCCGTCACGATGCCACGCCAAGCCGGAAGCATGCGGCCAGGTGGTCGCCGGGGCCGGCCAGGCTGAGCCGGGGGTCGTGGCCGGCGCAGTCCGGTACGGCGATCGGGCAGCGCGGGTGGAACCGGCACCCGGGCGGCACGTGCGCGGCGTCGGGAACCTCCCCGGTCAGGATCCGCGGCGCCAAGCGCTCCAGCGGGTCGAGGCTGGGCACGGCGCTGATCAGCGCCCTGGTGTAGGGGTGGGCGGGGTCACCGATGACCCGGGCGGCCGGGCCTTCCTCCACGATCCGGCCCAGGTACATGACGTAGATGCGGTCGGCGAAGTTCGCGGCGGTGGACAGGTCGTGGGTGATCATCAAGATCCCGAGGCCGCCGCTGCGCAGCGCGTCGAGCAGGGTCAGGATGCCCATCCGGACCGAGACGTCGAGCATCGAGACCGGCTCGTCGGCGATCAGCAGTAGCGGCTTCAGCACCATGGCGGCCGCGATCGCGACGCGCTGCCGCTGGCCGCCGGACAGCTCGTGCGGGAACCGTTCCAGGTACAGCTCCGGCGGGTGGAGCCCGACCAGATCGAGCATCTCCGTGACCCGCTGCGCCCGCCAGGCCCGGGCGGTACGGGGCTCGTGGATGGCCAGCGGCTCGGCGATGGTGTGGCGGACCCGGAACCGGGGGTCGAGCGACTCGTAGGGGTCCTGGTAGATCATCTGCATCTGGCGCCGCAGCGGCCGCATCTCGCGCGGGGCCATCCGGGTGATGTCCTGCCCTCGGAAGCAGATGGTGCCCTCGCGGGGCTCGACCATCCGCGTCACCGACTGGGCCAGGGTGGTCTTGCCGGACCCGGACTCGCCGACCAGGGCGACGATCTCGCCGGCCCCGACCGTGAGCGAGACCTCCTCCAGGGCGCGTACCGTCCGCCGCGGTCCCCGGATCCCGGTCCGCGCCATCCGGTAGCGGGTGACCAGGCCGCGCACGTCGAGCAGCGGCGGGCCCGGGACGGTCACGGCGGCGCCGCCGCCGGGCGCGGGAGGGCGGCGACCTCGTTGAGATGGCAGGCGGCGAAGCGGCCAGGCGCGACCTCCTGGTTGGCCGGCCGCTGGCCGGCGCACGGCTCGAAGGCCCGGTCGCAGCGCGGAGCGAAGGCGCAGCCGGCGATGGGCCGGTCCAGCCGGGGCGGCGCGCCGGGGATCGAGGCCGCCGCACGGGCGCCCCGCAGGTCGGGGGTCGCGGCGAACAGCAGCCGCGTGTAAGGGTGGCGCGGGTCGCGGTAGAGCTCGGCGGTCGGGCCGTCCTCGACCAGCTCGCCGGCGTACATGACCCCGACCCGCGAGCAGACCTGCGCGACCGCGGCGAGGTCGTGACTGACGAAGATCAGGGCCAGGCCGAGCCGGTCGCTGAGGTCACGCAGCAGCTCCAGGATCTGCGCCTGGATCATCACGTCCAGCGCCGTGGTCGGCTCGTCGGCCAGCAGCACCTTCGGGGAGCAGGCCAGGGCCATCGCGATCGCGGCCCGCTGGCGCATGCCGCCGGAGAACTCGTGCGGGTAGCCGTCGGCCCGGGCGGGCGGGATGCCGACCAGCTCGAGGAGCTCGCCGACCCGCGCGCGGGCCGCCCTGGCCGACAGCGTGCCGTGCAGCCGCATCGGCTCGGCCACCTGCGCCGCGACGGTCTTGACCGGGTTGAACGCGTTCATCGCGCCCTGGAACACCATGGCCACGTCGCGCCAGCGGTGCGGCCGGACCGTGCGCTCGCCGCCGGCCATGATGTCCTTGCCGTCCAGCCGGACCTGGCCGGCCACGCTGGCCGACGAAGGGAGCAGCCCCATCAGGGCCAGGATCGCGGTGGTCTTGCCGCAGCCGGACTCGCCGACCAGGCCCATCCGCTCGCTCCGGTCCAGCCGCAGGCTGACGCCGCGCACCGCGTGCAGCTCCCCGCCGCGGTCGAGTTCGAACCAGACGTGCAGGTCGCGCACATCGAGCAGGACGTCGCCTGTCATTCCCGCTCCAGCTCGCCGTACAGGGGGCGGACCCGGAACCGGCGCACGGCCAGGTGCCCGACCTTCAGCCGCGGGTTGAGCGCGTCCTCCATGCCCTGCCCGACCATGGTCGCGGCCAGCACGACCACGGTGACCGCGAGCCCCGGCGGGAGGATCGCCCACCAGGCCCGGTAGAAGATCGCCCCGCCGTCGAGGGCGTTCTGGATCATGCCGCCCCACGAGATCACGGACGGGTTCCCGAGGCCGAGGAAGGTGATGTAGGTCTCGGCGAAGATCGCGTTGGCGATCATGAGCACGGTGTTGGCGATCAGCAGCGGCACGACCTGGGGGATCACGTGGGTCGCCAGGATCCGGAGGTTCGAGGCGCCGACGGCCCGGGCCCTGCGCACGTAGACCCGCTCGCGCACCGACTTCACCTGGGCCCGGATCAGCCGTGCCGCCGAGGTCCAGTAGATCACCCCGATGATGATGATGATGTTCCGCTGGCTCTGCCCGAACAGCGCGGCGGCCACGATCATGAGCGGGATGTCGGGGATCACCAGGAAGTAGTCGGTGATCCGCATGAGCACGACATCAGTCGCGCCGCCGGCGTAGCCGGACACGATGCCGACGCCGCCGCCGATCACCATGGCCACCACCGAGGCCACGAACCCGACCAGCAGCGAGTCCCGGGCGCCGTAGAGCAGTTGCGAGACGATGTCGAAGCCGCCGTTGTCCAGGCCGAGCCAGTGCGCGGCCGACGGGGCCGCGTATACGTGGCCGACCTGGACGGTGGGCTGGTCGGGCGCGATGTAGGGCGCGGCCAGGGCGCCGATGACGAAGACCGCGAGGATGCCCACGCCGACGGCGGTCTGGGGCTGGCTGAACAGCAGGCGGCGGACGAACGCGACGCGGCGGCCCGCACCGGCGGCCAGCGCCGGATCGGACGCCTCAGCGCGGACCGGGAGCGAGCTCACGCTGGAGCCTCGGGTCGAGCCGGAAGTACAGCAGGTCGGCGATCAGGTTGCAGGCGATCACGGCCACGGTAAGCAGCAGGAAGATACCCTGCAGAACCGGGTAGTCGCGGCGGTCGATGGCGTCCACGGTGGCCAGGCCGATGCCCGGGTAGCTGAATACGTCCTCGACCACGATGGCTCCCGCGACGATGCTGCCCACCGACAGCGCGATCAGGGTGATCAGCGGCAGCATCGCGTTGCGCAGGGCATGCCGGTGCACGATGGTCCAGTTCGGCAGGCCCTTGGCCCGCGCGGTCAGGATGTAGTCCTCCCCGAGCGTCTCCAGCATCGTGGATCGCACGACCAGGGCGTACTGCCCGTACATGCCGATGCCCAGGGTCAGCGCGGGCAGGATCAGGTGCCGGGTGCGGTCCGCCAGCACCGCCCACAGCGAGGGGCGCCCCAAGATCCCCAGCGTCGCGGTGGAGATCCCGGCCCGGGGCAGGCCGACCGCGGTGGCCACGTAGAACACCACGAGCAGGCCGATCCACTGGGTGGGCATGGCGTAGCACACCAGGCTGGTCCACAGCGAGCCTGCGTCGGTCGCGGTGCCCCGCCGCCAGGCCGAGATCACGCCGCTCGCCACGCCGAGCACGATGGAGATCACCGTGCCCGCGACGATCATCGGCAGGGTGTTCAGCAGCGGTTGGGAGATGTCGTTCCAGACCGGCTGGTTGTTGTACACGCTGGTGCCCAGATTGCCGTGCGCCAGGTCGTCCAGGTAGATCCCGTACTGGACGATTTTCGGCTTGTCCAGCCCGTACTCGCGGGTGATGGCCGCCTTGAACTGCGCGGTGCAGTTCTGGCAGCGCAGGCCGGTCACCGCGGTGCCGGGCATCACGCGGAACAGGAAGAAGTTGAGGGTGGCCGCGATGAACACGGTGACCAGCGCGAACCCTACCCGGCGCAGGACGTAGCTCATCGGCCCCCCGCTAGCTCAGGACACTGGATAGGGGCTGGTGTAGTAGCACTTGCAGAACGTCCACAGGTTCGGCTGGAAGCCGGTCCAGGTGTCGGCGTGCGCCGTGATCAGGTCGGCGTCCACCAGTTGGATGTAGGGCCGCTGCTGGGCCAGGTAGGCCTCCATCTTCCAGACGAGCGCCTGCCGCTGGGCGCCGTTGACCATGGACGACTGCTCGTTCCACCAGGCGTTGTACGTCGGGTTGCTCATCCCGGTGTCGCTGTTGTCGTTCCACTGCGCCGTGGTGACGACCGACAGGTTGAAGTTCGGGTCGATGTACGGGTGCCAGTACCAGGTGTACATGTCCGTGGTCTTGTACGTCCCGTTGGGCGCGGTGATCAGCGTGTAGGCCTGCGTCCCGTCGCCGCCGGGGATCTCGGTGATCTTGACCCCGACCTTGGCGAACGCCGTCTGCAGGATCTGGAACTGAAGGTTCCCGTCGAAGTCGAGGTCGTCAGGCACGATCACGGTGTAGCTCATCGGGTGGGCCGGCTGGGCGAACCGCCCGTGCGTGGCGGGCACCACCCGGACTCCGCCCGGGCCCATGGCGTAGCCGAGCGAGTTCAGGATCTGGTTGGCCTTGGCCGGGTCGTAGGGCAGCGGCTTGACCGCCGGGTTGAGCCAGCCCGAGGGCCCGGACCACTCCGACAGGATGTCGGCCCACGGCACCGCATGGCCGCCGAACACGGTGTTGATGATCTGCTGGCGCGGGATCGCGTACTCCAGCGCCTCGCGGACGGTGGGATTCAGCAGCTCGCGGTTCTTCGGCTTCTGCGGGTTGGAGTTGAAGCCCAGGTTCGTGACCTCCTCGCCGGGCTGGATGGTGACGGTGATGCCCTTGACGCCCTCCAGCGGGCTGGCGTCCTGGTAGGGCACGTCGTCGACGAAGTCGAGCTTGCCCGCCTCCAGGTCGGCCAGCATCGAGGTCGGGTTGGTGTAGTAGGTGAGCGCGACCGCGGCGGCGTGCGACTTCGGCCCGTAGAAGTATTTGTTGGGCCGGAAGACCGTGGTGCCCTTCTCCTGGAACTGGGTGATCGTGTACGGGCCGCCGGAAACCATCGGCAGGTGCTGCTCGGGGAAGAACGTCTTGAGGTCGGCGCCGTTGTCTCCGGTGTGCTTGTCCCACACGTGCTCGGGGAGCACGTAGAACTGTTCCAGGTTGGCCAGCACCGGCGCGACCGGGTGGGAGTAGGTAAGCACCAGCGTGTCGGCGTTCGGCGCGGACGCGCTCTTCACGCCGTCCAGGAGCCCGGCAAAGTAGGCGGTCGGGCCGGAGGCGTACTTGAATACGGTGTCGATCGTCCACACCGCGTCCTGGGCGGTGAGCGGCACGCCGTCCGACCACCTGCCGCCGCCGCGCAGGTGGAACGTCCAGACCAGGCCGTCGGGGGACTCGGTCCAGCTCTCGGCCCAGTCGCCGACCAGCTTCAGGCCCGGCCCGTACTGGACGAGCTGCGGGAACACCATGCTGTAGGCGGTGTCGTCCTGGGGCTCGACGCCGACGAACGGGTTGAGCGTGTCGATGTAGTTGGTGGTCCCGATCGTAAGGATCGAGTTTGCGGAGCCGGACGACGCGGATCCGGAGCCGCCGCAGCCTGCGGCCGCGAGGGCGACCGTGACCAGCAGCACCGCGGCCGCGCGCCGCGGACCGGGCGCTCTGGGCGCACGCGTGCGGCGGGTCGGGTTCATGAAAGTCAGGCTAAAGAATCGCCGTAACGAAACGATTTCGGCGCCCTGCTGGCGGTGCCAGGTCGTGAACCGGGCGTTCAGTGACTCGAGCCGCTCGGCGCGGGTCCGCACCGCGTTCGGGACGTGCTGCACGATCGCCGCGAGCAGCGCGTCGCATAGGGCGAACATCGCCGCGTACGAATCGAACACGCTGATCGCGTCCACCTTGGTGCGGAACAGGAAGTCGGACGAGGCGATGACGTCAGGCGGGTGCTCGTCGGTGAAGGCCGCGACCTGCGCTCCCGCGGCCCGTGCCTCCGTGAGCAGGCGCACCAGGATCCCGGTCGCGCGCCGGGGCTCGAAGACGACCAGCAGGTCCGTGGCGCACATGTCGAGCAGTTCGTCGGGCAGCGCGTCGCTCAGGCTCAGCAGCCTGACGCCTTGCCTCAGCTGCGCGAGCTGCATCGCGAAGTAGGACGCTACGACGCCGGCTTTCTTCGAGCCCGCCACGTAAACCAGGGATTTCCTGTTGTCGGCCAGCCGGCGGGCCAGCACCTCCAGCTGGCCCTCGTCGATCATGTTGACGGTCGCGTCGAGATTCTCCCGCTCCCGCGCTATCACGTCGCGCAGCAGCGACCCGGCAGGCCTGCGCCGCCCCTGGGCATCGACGCTCAGCCTCTTGGGCGGTGAGTTGAGCCGCGCCCGCATTTCCACGGCCAGCTCGGCCTGCAGCTCGGCGAAATCGGCGTACCCGAGCTTGCGGGCGAAGCGGGTGACGCTGGCCGGGCTCGTTCCCGCCGCGTCAGCCATGTTGCGGGCGCTCAGCAGCGCGGCTTCCGGGTAACGGCGGGACAGGACCTCGGCGAGTTTCCGCTCGGCCCCGGTGAGCTGAGCGCCGGTCAGGCGAGACAGCGGCGGGATCCCCCGCAGCCGGCTCGGCGAGGCGTCCGGCTCGCGAGGTCTCCCATCGGGCGATGGCTGGCCAACCGCGCTGGCCGGTCGCTTGGTTTTCACTGGTCCTCCTCGGGAGGGAACGCGCTGACCCTGGCGTACTGCCTCTTCTTGCATCCCGTGTCACCATCCGCTCAGGGCGCCGCCTGGGTCAGTGCCGCCTGCGCCGCGGGGCCGCCGGGGACGTGACCGGTGACCCAGCCGATCAGGCGGTTGCCGTAATCGGCGGCGAACGACGGCGGGCCGCTGGTCAGGAAGCCGTGGCTCGCCGCAGGATAACGGACCAGCGCCGCCTCGCAGCCGGACGACAGCAGCAACGCCAGCCATTCTTCCGCCTGAGAGATCGGGCAGCGAAGGTCAGCCTCCCCGTGAAGCAGCAGGGTCGGGGTCCGTACCGGCCGGCCCTGCCCGGCGGGCGAGCGCCGCAGCGCGCCCCACGGGTTCCTGGACGGGTGCACGCCGATGTCGTACTCGGACATCTGCCAGCCCATATCGGATGTCCCGAACAGGCTCACGAAGTCGCAGATCGACCCGCCGCTCACGGCCGCGCAGAAGCGGTCGCTGGTCGCGGTGAGCCAGTTGGTCATGAAGCCGCCGTAGCTGTAACCGGTCACCGCCAGCCTGGCCGGGTCGGCGAGACCGTCGCTGACCAGTGCGTCGATCGCGTCGTGGAAGTCAGGCGCGTCGGCGGCGCCCCACGCGCCGACCGCGGCCGTGGCGAACCGTGATCCGTAGCCGTCGCTGCCGCGCGCGTTGAGCAGCAGCACCGTCCATCCGCGCGCGGCCAGTTCCTGCTGGTAGAGCCGGGACGGCTGGATGAGCGGCGACCATGCTCCGCTGAAGGAGCCGCCGTGCACGTCGACCAGCAGCGGGGTCGGCCCGGCCGCAGGCCCGCGGATCAGCCAGCCCTCCAGCACGAGTCCGTCACGCGCGGTGAACCGCCGCGGCACCGCCTCGATCACGTCCGCGGGGGGCTCCGTGCGGGCCAGGACATCCTTGGCGCCGGAGCGCGTGTTCTCCACGACCAGCCGCTGGCCTCCGCCCGCGGCCGAGGAAACGTAGCCGAGGACTTCCCCGCTGCGGCTGACGCTCACCGCGCCGATCGACTCGGCGGCCGACCCGGCGATCTTCCGCACGCTCGCCGGGTCGCGCAGCCAGGTCTGGTACAGCTGCGCGCAGCCGCCGTCCCTGGCACAGAACAGGACCTCACCGCTCGGAGTGGCGACCGGCCGGTGCCCGCCGAGGAAGCCGGCGATGGAGGTGACCAGGCCCCGGTCCAGCCCTCCGGCCAGCCGGCGCGGCGGCCCCCCGTCGGCCGGCACCGCGAACAGGCCGGGCTGCTCGGCGCGCAGCCCCGGCAGGCCCGCGTAAACCACGGAGCCGTCGGCGGCGAACACCGGGCCGCGCGCGCTCACGTCAGCGCTGGTGAGCGGCCGGGCGGCTCCGCCGTCGCGATCCAGCAGCCATACCCCGCACGGCCGGATCGCGCCCGGCTGGCGGGGCACAGGCCCGTACATCGGTTCGCTGGCGCAGAACGCGATACGCCCGGACGCGGAGTAGCAGAAGTCCTCGACCCACAGATCACCCGTGGTCAGCTGGCGCAGCGCTCCGGTCTGGCCGTTCACCACGAACAGGTGCCGGCACCACGTGCTCGCGATGCCGAGGCCGTCGATCTTGGCCGCCAGGTTCGTGATGAGCACCGCCTCGCGTCCGTTTTCCCCGCGCCCGCCGGCGGGCGCCGTGGACAGGAACGCCACGTCGGCGCCGTCAGGTGACCAGGTGATCGACGCTGGCTCGGCTACTCCGGTGGCCAGCCGGCGGCGGGTCCCGTCCAGGGCGTTGATGACGACCACCGAGGATCCGTCGCCGGCCGCGAGGCGGCGGCCGTCGCGCGCCCAGGCCGGATAGCGGAGCCCTTGGCCTGCCGTTCCGCTGATGCCCGCCCATGGCGCGCCGGGAACCGGCGCCACCCGGAGCTCGAACGCGTAGCTGTCGCTGGCCACGTCGGCGGTCCGCATGGTGAACGCGACCGCGTCGCCTCCTGGCGACAGCACCGCCTCGGCGATCTGGGCGAACCCGAAGATATCGCTGCACTTCATCGCTGGCCCCGCCCCTCGCCGGTGTTCCTACCCACGGCCGATGCCGGGGTCTTGCGGCAGATCCGCCAAGGCGGCGTAGACAAGCTCGGCGAGCAGGCCGAGGTCTGAAAGGTGCGCGACCTCGACGGCGGTGTGGGCGTTCCGGACGGGGAACGCCAGGTCCAGGCAGGCAATGCCGCCGGCCGCGAACTGCATGTTGGTGGCGTCGGTCAGCCCGCCGTCCAGGGCCCTGTTGGCGAGGGGGATGCGGCGGGCGGCGGCGACCTGCGCCACGAAGGCGGCCAGCCGGGGGTTGGGGATCAGCCCGCCGCCTGACCGGCCGCGTGAGTAGCGGTGCAGCACCGGCCCGGCGCCGAGGGCCGGCCAGGCGTCCCGGTCGGCCACGCTCGCCGTCGGCGAGATGTCCACGCAGAGCAGGATGTCGGGAGCGGCGGCCTCGGCGGCCACCACGCCCGCGCGGACGGTGAACTCTTCCTGGACGGTGGCGATGATCGTCAGGCCGGGACCTTCCGGAAGCTCACGCACGCGGCGCATGAGCGCGAGGAGCACGGCGATGCCCGCCCGGTCATCCAGCGCCTTGGCCCGGATGAAGTCACCGCGCTGGGCGAAGGGCCCGCAGAACACGGCGGGCGTTCCCGCTGATATACCGCCGTGCTCAGCCTCCGCCGCCGACGTCATCAGCAGGTCGACGCAGGCGTCCTCGACCCTGGCGGGCCGGTCCTGCGCGGTGCTCAGGTGGGCGCTGGTGACGCTGACGCATCCTTCGACCAGCTCGCCGCCGTCGGTGCGGAACTGCAGGACCTGACCGGGCAGCACCTGGGCGTGGATCCCGCCGACGCCGGTGACCCGCACCCAGCCGCGGCCGACGTCGCTGACCACGACACCTACCTCGTCCAGGTGCGCCGCGACGGCGACCACGGGCCAGCCGGGGTAAGCGGGCCGCGCGCGTACCACGACGTTGCCCAGCCGGTCGACGACGGGGCTGAAGCCCTCCTGGCGCGCCCGGGCGGCGAACTCGGCGATCACGAGGTCCTCGTGGCCGGACGGCCCGAAGATCTGGGTCAGGCTCGCTATGTCATCGCGCAGCCGGCCTAGCTCCACGGCACCTCCCATCCGTCATCGGCTGTCGCCGGCGGCTAACGTCGCTGGAGCCGGACCTCAAGCGCGTCCCTGAGCGAGTCGCCGACGAAGTTGAACGCCATCACGGTGAGCACGATGGCCAGGCCTGCCGGGTAGATGAGCCACCAGTACCCGTCGTAGATGTAGGTCAGGCCGTTGCTGAGCATGCTGCCCCAGTTGGCGGCCGGCGGGGGCGGTCCGAGACCGAGATAGCTGAGCGCCGCGAGCAACAGGATCGCATCGGCGACCGAGAACGTGGCGGCGACGACGATCGTGCCGATCACGTTGGGAACGATGTGCCGGAGGATGATGGTCGGGTTGCGCACCCCCGCGCCCCTGGCGGCGAGCACGTAATCGCGCACCCGCAGCGACAGGGTCTCGCCCCGGACCAGCCGCGCGGTGGCGAGCCAGGAAACCATGGCGATCACGATGATGAGCACCGGGATGGTGGGGATGAAGATGGTCGCCAGGATCAGCACGATCAGCAGGTACGGGATCGCGAGGATGGAGTCGACGACGCGCATCATGACCGCGTCCAGCCAGCCGCCCGCGTAGCCGGCGACCGCGCCCCAGGCGGTGCCCCACAGGCTCGCGAGGATCGCGGCCGCGAACCCGACTTCCAGCGAGGACTGACCGCCCAGCATCAGCCGGCCGAGCACGTCGTAGCCCACGTCGTCGGTGCCGAGCGGGTGCGCCGAGCTCGGCGGCTGCGTCAGCGCGGACATGTTGATCTGCACCTGGTTGGTGTGGTAGATGAGCGGCCCCACGAAGCAGAACAGGACCATGAACACGATCATCCCCAGGCCGACGACGGCCAGCCGGTTCTGCAGGAATACGCTCCAGACCAGCCGCCACACGCTGCCGGTAACGCCCTGACCGGGTTCGGGGACGCTCGGCCGCGCGGGCTTGCCTTCGTACTCCCTGACCAGGGTCATCGTTGGTCACCCCGCTCCCGGGCGCCGGACTCTGGCGGCGTCATGTGTACCTGACCCTCGGATCGACGACCGCGTACAGGACGTCGGCGAGCAGGGAACCGGCCACGGTGGCGCCTCCGACCACGATGGTGAAGCCGAGCAGCACCGGGTAGTCGCGTACGGTCGCGGAGTTCCACAGGAGCAGCCCCATGCCCGGGTAGTTGAACACCGACTCGGTGATCACCGCGCCGGACAGCACCGCGGGCAGGCTCAGGCCGATCAACGTGATGATCGGGATGAGGGAGTTCCTGAGCAGGTGCCGGAACAGGATCGCCCGCTCGGACAGCCCGTTGCTGCGGGCGGTGCGGATGTAGTCCTGGACGAGGTTCTCGATCGCCGAGGACCGCATGAACCTGCTGAACTGGGCGATCGTGACGATGGACAGGGTGGCCACCGGGAGCACCAGCCCGGAGGGCTGGCTGAGCACGGCCCCGATGGTGGTTCCCTGCGGCGCTTCGGGCGGCAGCCAGTGCAGGTCGACCGCGAAGATCAGCACCAGCAGGATGCCCAGCCAGAACACCGGCATCGAGTAGCCGACGAAGGACACCCCGGTCAGCGCGTAGTCCACCGGCTTGTTGCGCCGCACCGCCTGCAGGATGCCGAGCGGGACGGCCACGACGATCGAGACCACGTAGCTCAGCCCGACGAGCAGCACGCTCTTGGGCAGGTCCTGGGCCAGCAGCGAATTGACGCTCTGGTTGTAGTGGTAGGAGAAGCCGAGGTTGCCGTGCACCAGGTGGTCGATGTAATCGGCGTACTGCACCCAGAACGGCTTGTCGTAGCCGTTGGCCACGATGAACTCCTGCACCTGCAGGCCGGTGGCCCGCGGGCCGAGCAGGGCACGGGCCGGGCCGCCGGGCAGCAGTTGCAGGATGATGAAGACGATGATCGTCACGCCCAGGACGACCAGCACGGCCTGGACGACGCGGCGGGCCAGGTACGCGGTCATGGCATCACTGACTTGCCTGCTGGTGGCGCGGCCGCGCCGGCGGCCTGGGGCGAGAGCGGCTCTTCCAGCGGGAAGTGGCAGGCGGCGATGTGCGCCGTGGTGCCGAAGGCTCTCATGGGCGGTTCCTCGCTGGCGCAGATGTCGCGGCTTCTCGGGCAGCGGGTGCGGAACCGGCAGCCGGACGGCGGGTTCGCCGCCGAGGGGAGCTCGCCGGCGACGGCGGGTCGCTTGCCTCGTTCTCGCCGGGGATCGGGGACCGGTATCGCCTCGAGCAGGCTGGCGGTATAGGGGTGCGCCGGGTGCTCGTACACCTGCTCGGCCGGGCCGACCTCGACGAGCTTTCCCAGGTACATGACGCCGACGCGGTCGGCCAGGTAACGGACCACGGACAGGTCATGCGAGATGACGATGTACGTGAGGTCCCGTTCGGCCTGGAGCCGCTTCATGAGGTTGAGCACCTGCGACCGGATGGACACGTCCAGCGCGGACACCGGCTCGTCGGCGACCACCAGCGCGGGCTCGAGGGTCAGGGCTCGCGCCAGGCCGATGCGCTGGCGCTGGCCGCCGGAGAATTCGTGCGGGTACAGGCCGAGCGACCGCGTCGGCAGGCCCACGTCGCTCAGCAGCTGACGGAGCCGGGCGTCCTGATCGGCGCGGGTGCCGATCCGGTGGGCCGCGAGCGGCTCGCGCAAGATGGCCCGCACCCGCATCCTCGGGTCCAGCGAGGAGTAGGGGTCCTGGAACATCAGCTGGAACGCCCGGCGCTGCCGGCGTAGCGCGCCGCCGCGCAGCCTGGTGATCTCGGTGCCGTTGAACGTGATCGATCCGCTGTCCGCAGACGCCAGCGCGGTGATCATGCGCCCGAGCGTCGTCTTGCCGCACCCCGACTCGCCGACCAGGCCGAACGTCTCCCCGCGCCCGACCTCGAACGACACGTCCGAGACCGCTTTCACCGAGGCGACGCGCCGCTGCAGGATGCCCCTGGTGACCGGGAACTCCTTGACGACATGGCTGACCACCAGCAGCGGTCCCGCCGCGGCGCCGTCGGTGCCCGGCCCGTCAGCGGTCCGCGGCGCTGCGCCTTCCGCGAGGCCGGCGGCGCTGGCTGACGCGGGCCCTGCCTGTGCCACCGGGAAGAAGCACGCGTACGCGTGGCCGGCTTCACCTTCGTTCAGTTGCGGGTCATCGTCCTTGCACCGCTGCTGCGCGTAACGGCACCGGGGCGCGAACCGGCAGCCGGCCGGCGGGTGGGTGAGGTCTGGCGGCAGGCCCGGGATGCTGTAGAGCGTCCGGTCCCGGCGGGCGGTGGCGCTGGGAATGGATTCCAGGAGCGCCTGCGTGTAGGGGTGGCGCATGCGGGAGAAGACCGTCTCGGTGTCCGCGGCCTCGACGATGCGCCCGGCGTACATGACCATCACCCGGCTGGCCCGGCCGGCGATCACGCCCATGTCGTGGGTGATCAGCAGCATCCCCATGCCCAGACGCTGCTTCAGGTCATCAAGCAGCGCCAGGATCTGAGCCTGGATCGTGACGTCCAGCGCGGTGGTGGGCTCGTCGGCGATCAGCAGCCTGGGCTCGCAGGACAGCGCCATGGCTATCATGGCCCGCTGGCGCAGCCCGCCGGACAGCTGATGCGGGTAGGCCTTGAGCCGCTCGCGCGGCCTGGGCATCCCGACCAGGTTCAGCACGTCGGCGGCGCGCTCCAGGGCTTGTTTCCTTGAGGCGCCCTTGTGCGCCCGGACCGGCTCGGCGATCTGGTCGCCGATGGTCATCGTGGGATCGAGCGAGGTCATCGGGTCCTGGAACACCATCGCGACCTCGCTGCCCCGGACGTGGCGCATCTCGGCATCCGGCAGCGTGGTGAGTTCCCGCCCGGCCAGCTTCACGCTTCCGCTGACGATGCGCCCGCCCGGGGGAAGCAGGCGCATCACGGACAGGCCGGTCATTGACTTGCCGCACCCTGACTCCCCGACGAGGCCGACAGTCTCCCCGGGCCGGACCGTCAGGCTGACCCCGTTGACCGCCTCGACGGTGGCATGACGCATCCGGATGTGGGTGCGGAGACTGTCGACCTCGAGCAGGTTCACCGCAGGCGCGCCCTGGTCACTTGGTGAGGTACCACTGCTCAGGGTTGATCGCGAGCGTCGGATCCTGGGGTATCGCCCCGTGCAGGTTCGACAGGACCGCCGAGACCTGGTAGTCGGGGTCAGGTCCCCAGATCACCGGCAGCTGGGCGGCCAGATAGTTCTGGTAGCTGGTGATGATCGCGTTCCCTCCGGCGCCTTGGATCGCAGCGGTGATGTTGGCGTTGTCGACCGGGTTGTTGTAGCTCTCGGCGTCGAGCGCGCCGGGCTCGAACAGCGAGCTGACGACCGGGTCGAGGAACGGCGTCCATCCGCCGTAGGTCGCCATCTGCCAGCCGCACGTGGACTGGGCCGGCTTGCACGGCGCGGCCTCGGTCAGGACGCTGCCGGCGGTTACCGACGACAGGTTGATGGTGATCCCGGCCTCGCTCGCGTCTGACTTCAGCGCCTCTTCCGCTTCGGTGATGGCCTGGTCACCGGAGTAGTAGATGAAGTTGAAATCCATCTTGGCGCCCTTGGGAATCCCGGCGCCGCACTGGCTCGCGCCGGTTCCCGGAGAGGCGCAGGTGTCCGCTCCGCCGGGCGCGATGCTCCAGCCGTGCTGCTTAAGGACGGTTTCCGCGGCCGAGATGCTGAACGGGTACGCCCCCGTCTTGTCGAGGCTGGTGGCGTACTGGCTCAGGTACGGCACCGGGCCGTAGGTCGGGGTGCCGTATCCGTAGAAGAAGTCCTTGATGTCGCCGTTCTCGTCGACGAGGTGCTGGAGTGCCTCCCGCACGTAAAGTTGCCGGAACTCGGCGCTGACCACCGCGTTGGAGGTGTTGAAGTTCAGCAGGATGTAGGCGAACTGATACTGCGGCCAGCCCGAGATCGTGTATCCCTCGGCGCGGATGGACCCGGCCGACGGTACGTCCGCAGACGCGATGTACCCGTAGCTGATGCTGGTTCCCGCGCGCACCACGTCGGTCTCGGCGGTGTCGGTGGTGAACGGCAGTTCCTCGAACTTCGTCACGCTCGGCAGGGAAGGCCCGGAGTACTTCGGGTTGCGCACCATGACGACGGGGCCGCTCGTGGAGAAGCTCTGCAGCTGCCACGGCCCGTCCACGACCTTCCACAGCGGGTTGGTGGCGTAGGTCGCCTCGTCCATTGACTGGGAGGTGAGGAACTTGTAGACCGCGACGGCTCCGGCCGCCGTTTCGTCGTAGTTTCCCACCGTGCCGCTCGCCGACGTCTTGTCCCAGGCGTGCTGGGGCATCGGCTGGATCAGGAACATGTCGTTCCCTTCGATCCACTGCGGGTTGTACGACCGGTTCAGGTGGAACACCACCGTCTGCGCGTTCGGCGTCGTGACGCTGCTTACGTCATCGGGGAACTGGCCCGGCTCGTACGAAGCCCACTGGTCCTTGTTGAACTTCACCAGGTTGAAGAAGAAGCTCACGTCCCTGCTCGTGACCGGCACTCCGTCCGACCAGAGGTAGTGCTTGAGCGTCACCGTCACCACGGTGTTGTTGTCGGAGAACACCGGCGGGTTGCCGAGGCTGAGCGCGCTGTCGGTGGCTGCGGTGCCGTTCACGCCGGGCCAGTAAAGCGGCCGGTAGAGCAGGAACTGGAACTGGTTGTAGTTCTGCACGTTGTCGTAGGCCGCCGGCTCGACCGGCATCAGGTAGTTCGGATGGAAGCCTGGAGCGAGGGCGAAGGTGACGGTGCCTTTCACCATGCCCCCAGATGAGGTCGGACTCGTCGTCGGGCTTGAGCTTGACGTGCATGCCGCGGCCGCGAGGGCGAACGCGGCGGCGATGAGGACGTACACGCCGGCCCGGGAACGGCCCGCCGTGAAGTGCCTGGGTCGTCCTGGCCTGACGGCTCGACTAGCTCGATTAGATCGTGACCTCGCTAGGCGGATCATTGGCATATCGGTCCCTCCTGATCATGCCTGGTTAGGCTGAGAGCCGCCGCGAGGAACGGTCCCGGCCCGAGGTAGCAGGGCGGACAGGCCGGCATGGTTGCCGCCGTATCCATTGGTGGTGATCATCGAATTCACCATTCAGCTGTCCCGTTGGTCAGGCGGCGCGCAGGCGCCTTGACGCCGCGCCGGCTCGGTTGGCGAGTACTCAAGACGGCCCGCCCGGGTCACCAGCTCGTGCAGTACTTCGGTGCTCGCGTTCGCGCCCGAGACGATGACGGCGGCCCCGCCGGCCGCGACCTTCCCGGTGATGACGGCGGCCAGGGCGACCGCCCCGGTGGGTTCGGCGATGATGCGGCGCCGGTGCAACAGCAGCGCCGCCGCGTCAAGGATGGCGTCGTCCGGAACCGTGACGATCTCGTCGACCAGAGCGATCACGTGGGCGAAGTTCAGCGCGCCCAGCGTCTGCGTCCGTATCCCGTCGGCGATGGTCTGGCCGACCTCGTTGGCGGCCCACTGGACCGGATGCCCGCTGGCCAGGGCCTGGCTCGCGTCACCAGCCAGTTCGGGCTCCACCCCGACGACTCTCACCGAGGGGCTGAGCGCCTTGACGGCCGCGGCGATCCCGCTGATCAGGCCGCCGCCGCCGACCGGCACGACCACCGAGAGCGGCTCCGGGATCTGCTTCACCAGCTCGATGCCGATGGTTCCCTGGCCGGCTATCACGTCCGGGTCGTTGTAGGGCGGCACCAGCACCCGCCCGGTCTGCCAGGCGATGGCCTCGGCGACCAGCCGGCGTTCCTCGCTCCCCGGCGCGCACTGGACGACCTCTGCGCCTTCCCGCGCGATCGCGCCCACCTTCTGCCTGGGAGCGTCTTCGGGAACGACGACCGTGGCCCTGGTCCCGCACATGCGGGCCGCGCGCGCCACCGCGATCCCGTGGTTCCCGCTGGAATAGGCGACCACGCCCGCGGCCCGGTCGAGCGGCGCGAGCCTGCTGATCTTGGTGAACGCACCCCGGATCTTGAACGATCCGGTGGGCTGCAGGCTCTCCAGCTTCAGCCAGGTGCGGTCGTCCCAGAGGACAACCGGCGAGTCACGCACGCTCTCTGGCAGGCCTTCGGCGGCTGCCTCGATCGAGGACAGGTCCACCAGCGCGGGCTCGTCGGTCCTGGCCGGCGGAGGCACCGTTACCCCGTCATCCATAGGTTCCGTCCCGCGCGGTGCGTGCGATCGTCCAGATGGCACCCAGGCACCGGTACCAGCCGGGCACGTCACCGGAGGTGTAGGACACTGACCGCAATCCGGTCTGCCGAACGCCGGGGATCGCCGTAACCGCCAGGGCACAGTTTTCCGCGCTGAACTCGATGTCGGCGGTCAGCTCCGTACCGTCAGCCGGGTACGGACCGGAGAAACCACCGCCGTTCAGCAGCTTTATAGCGGCCTCGCCGGCCGCGGTCAGGTCGCGGTGCACGGCGGCGACCGGCCGGTGACGCGCGGCGAACCGGTTAACCGCCGCTTTGGTGCAGACCCGGGGAGCCACGGGCGCATAGCGGCCCGCCTCCTCGCACGCCGCCTCGTCCCCCGACACCAGGATCACCGGAACGCCGAACGAGCGGGCCAGATGCGCGTTGATCGTTCCCTCGCCAGCGGGCTCCCCGTTGACGCGCAGCGCGTGGATCCCGGCTGCCATGTACGGGTGGCTGAGCACGCCACCCGAGCCAGAAGTGCCGTGGTAGCCGAGGAACACGACGCCCTGCGCGCCGCCGTCGATCCCCTCGAGCATCCCGAACCGGCGCGACCGTCCCCGGATCAGGCCAGCCCTGGAGTCGATCGTGCCCGGCTCAAGACCCGTGCCGTTGGCGTGCGCGTCAGTGACCACGACCTCGTTGGCCCCGCCGGCGAACAGCGCCTCGACGACGGTGTTGACGTCCCGCATCCAGCACTCGAGGGCACGGTCCCAGCCGGGCGCCCCGGGTATCACGTCATCGGGTACCGACGCCCCCGTCGCGCCTTCCATGTCGGCTGAGATCAGGATCGTGGTAGGCATCGCCTAGCGCCCGCCGTTCAGGGAAGCGGGCCAGCCCGGGCCCAGGGCGCGGTCGAAGCTGGCCCAGTCGATGAGCCGGCCGCCGGCGATGGTGTAACGGACGTCGGCGAGCGCGCTGAGGTCGCTGGCCGGGTCGCCGTGGCCGAGCACGATCAGGTCCGCCGCGTAGCCGGGTGAGACCTCCCCGAGCCGGTCCAGGCCGAGCAGCGACGCGTTGCCTTTCGATGCGGCCGCAATGACCTGGGGCGGCTCGATCTCGAGCGCGCGGGAGATCTCCTTGAGCTCCCGCCAGTATTCCTCGACCGGCAGGAAGGAACTCGTATCGGACCCGACCGCCCACCGCGCACCGCGTTCCGCGGCCCGGCGGAAGGTCTTGAGCTTGTGAGCGTGCAGGAACGCGGCACGCTCGCGCAGGTGCGGCCACCGCGTGCTCTCGGCGATGGTCCGGTAGACGTTGAGCGTCGGGACCAGGAACGCGCCCTTCTCGACGAGCAGGTCGCAGCATTCCTCGTCCAGGAACGTCCCGTGCTCGATTGAGTAGGCGCCGGCCGCGAGGGCCCACTTGATCGACCGGGCCGGGTGCGCGTGCGCGGCCACCGACCGTCCGGCCAGGGCCGCCTCGTCCACGATCGCGCTGATTTCCTCGGCGGTGAACTGGCTCGCGTCGGGTGACTCATCCGCGCGTGCGGCCCCGCCGCTGCACATCACCTTGATCAGGTCCGCGCCGGCCAGCAGTTGCTCGCGCACCGCCCGCCGCGCCTCCACCGGGCCGTCCGCGGCCCGGCCCTTCGGGTGGCCGTGGCCGCCGGTAATCGTCAGGTACGTCCCGGCGCACAGCATGCGCGGGCCGAGGAGCAGGCCGGCCTTGATCGCGTCCCGCAGCGCGATGTCGACCTGCCGGTAGCTGCCCAGCTCCCGTACCGTCGTCAGGCCGGCCCTGAGCGCGCGCAGCGCCTGCGCGCCGGCCCGAACGCCCTGTGCGCCTTCCCGGTCCTCGACCACACCCTCATAGCCGTGGGTCAGGTGGGTGTGCGCGTCGATCAGCCCGGGAAGCACCACCTGGCGGTCCAGGTCGACGACCTGGACCGCCTCCTGCGGGTCCAACTGCCCGCCCACGGCCTTGATCGTGTCCTGCTCGATCAGCACATCGGCCCGGCGCAGTACGGCGTCGGGGCAGAACACCGTGCCGCCGCGAAGCAGCAGGCCAGCTGCGGGCACCAGGCGTCACCACCCTCGACCTTCGGCGGGCCTGGCGAGCTGGCTGCCGGGTTGCAGCACGGCCTGCGGCCCACCCCTGGGATGTGGTGAAGGTAACAGTCGTTTCAAAACTCGGTCAAGATCTGAATCCAACGTTTCAGAAATGTGACGTGGCGCAGACCTGTGCCGCGAACGGGCGCTGGTGCGTGCGGCGGGGGAGAGAGGCTGGCCGCGGTGTCGAGAACGGTGTCCTCGAGCGGGCGCATGGTCCAGCCGAGTTCACGCCGTGCCTTGTCCGCGCTGACCAGCTCCTGGTCGCCGATGGCGGGCAGCACGCTCCGGATGTCGGTGTCGAACCGCGCGGCGATCCACAGCAGCCAGTACGGTGCGGGGCGGGTGGGCACCCGGTACTTGGTGGCCAGGATGGCGGCCATGTCGCGCATCCAGACATGGGGACCGGCGCAGATGTAGCGGTGGCCGGCCGCGGCGGGATGTTCCATGGCCAGCCGGTGCGCGACGGCGACGTCGCGGACGTCGGCGACGGCCCAGCCCAGGCCGGGTACGCCGGGAATGTCCCGGGCGAGCAGGCGCCGGATGGGCTCCAGCGAGGTGCCGGCCGCGGCGTGCTGGACAGGGCCGAGCACCATCCCGGGGTTGATCACCACCAGCTCGGGCCGGCCCTGCGCGTGCACGAAGTCCCAGGCCGCCCGTTCGGCCAGCATCTTGCTCTTCTGGTACGGGTCGTCACCGTCGGCGTCGGCCCAGTCGGCCTCGGTGAGCGGCTCCGCGCCGGGGTGGGCCGGCCGGACGGCCGCCACCGAGGAGGTGAGCACCACCCGTCTCACGGTGCCACTCGCGGCACAGGCCCGCAGGACCCGCAGCGTGCCCTGGACGGCCGGCCGGATCAGCTCATCCTCGTCGGCCGGGTCCTCCAGCGGGAACGGCGAGGCCACGTGCAGCACGTACTCGCACCCGGCCACCGCCTCGGCCCAGCCCTCATCGGATTCCAGGTCGGCCGTCACCAGCTCGGCCAGGCCATCGAGGTGGGCCGCCCTGGCCGGATCCCGGACCGTGCCCCGCACCGCGTAGCCGTGGCTGGCCAGTTCCGCGACGCAGTGCCCGGCGATGAACCCTGACGCCCCGGTGACAAGAACCTTCGTCACGGCGGCTCCCTCCGGTCTTAACGATGCTTAGAATCTAAGCAATGTATAGATCAGCCTGGACCGGCGCGTCAACCCCGTACTCTCGTGACATGCCAGTCACCCGGGCGAGCTACCACCATGGCGCCCTGCGTGAGGCGCTGCTGACCGTGAGCCTGCGGCTCATCGAGGCCGAGGGCATCGGCGCCGTCAGCTTGCGCCGGGTGGCGCGGGAAGCGGGGGTGAGCCCGGCCGCGCCCTACCACCACTTCCCTGACCGGGCCGCCCTGCTCGCCGCGCTGTCGGCTCAGGGCTTCCAGCTGCTCGCCGGCGGGCTGGCCGCCGCCAGGGCGGCCGCCGACAGCCCGGTGCGGGCGCTCACCGCGATGATCCGCGCCTACGTCGCTTTCGCCCAGCAGAACCCGGCCTACTTCCGGCTCATGTTCCGGCCCGAGCTCTCCGAGTCGCATAAGCACCCCGACGCCAAGGCGGCCGAGGACGCCGCCTCGGCGTGCCTTGAGGAAACGGTCGCTGACTGCGTGCGGGCCGGAGTCATTCCCGCCGCCCAGGCCGACGAGCTCGCCATCACCGCCTGGAGCCTCGGCCACGGGATGGCGTCCCTGTGGCTCGACGGCGAGCTTCAGGACTCCCACCACGACCCTGACATCCTCGCCGCCAAGATCACCG
The DNA here is from genome assembly GCA_963847965.1 of uncultured Actinomycetes bacterium. Lineage (GTDB taxonomy): Bacteria > Actinomycetota > Actinomycetes > Streptosporangiales > Streptosporangiaceae > Palsa-504. Next base: position 23,983 of record CAWKCG010000036.1, on the reverse strand, counting down.
GCTTCCTGGAGTCCATCCTTACCGCCGCGCCGCCGCCGCAGGGCTGACCGCGAGACCCTACGGCGAACCGCCCGCCCGCGGCTTGCGGCCGTTCTGCCACTGCGCGTCGGTGGCCATACTGGGGGCGTGGGCGACGACATCGTGGGACGGCCCGTCAACGCGGTGCTGGTGCCCCCGCAGGCGGAGCGGTTCGCGGCGGTCGCCGGGGTGGACCTGAACCGGCTGGTGCTGAACGTGACCGGGTTCAACAAGTTGGTCCTGCTCGACGTTGACCGGGTGTTCCTGTTCCCGCGTTCGGCTATGGGCGTGGAGTGGTTCGAGCGGGAACTGGCTGCCTACCGGGCGCTAGCCACGACCCAGCTGGGCATCGTGCCGCGCCTGGTGGGCTACTGGCAGGACCCGGACATCTACCCGTTCCCGTTTGCGGCCGTCACCCGCCTGCGCGGCCAGGCGCCAGCCGAACCGGAGGCTCTCATCGAGCAGCTAGGCCGGGCCATCGCCTGCTGGCATGAGCTCGAGCCGCCCGCGCTGGCCGGCGCGCGCCCTCCCCGTCATCACGAAGCCGCTCATCAGCGCTGGCTGAGGCGGGCTCTGGACCCGGCCACCAGCGCCGGCGCGGCCGCCGAAGCCGCGGATCTGCTAGGCCTGCCCGGACGCGCCCCGGTTTGGGCGGACCTGCTGGCCAGCGCCGCCCAGCTCTCTCCGGTCCTGGTCCACGGCGACATCCACGAAGATCAGCTGCTCGCCGACGGCGGCCGGCTGACCGGCATCATCGACTGGGAGACGGCCCGGGTCGACCACCCATTCTGGGACTTCGACCTCGGCGAGTGGGGGACCGGGCTGTGGCGGCGGCACCGCCGCGACTTCAGTGCCCTTTGGGCGCGAGCGTGGCGCGCGTACGCCCGGGCGCGGGGGCTGGACGCCGGCTCCCGTCCGCTCGAGACCGCCTTCCGCCTCCGGCACGCGCTTCGTCTGCTCGCCGATCCGGGCGATCCCGCTGTCCACGGCACGATCGAGGAACACCTGGCGCACCTGTAGCGCACCGGAACCGCTCATAAAAAGCGTCGCGAGCTGGTTAATTCAGCCAGGTACTTCATATTATATGAAAGAGCCGAACGCCAGAATATGTTGCCCAGCCGACCGATGCGCTTGTCATGTAATTGCATAACGCTGGTGGCGCAAGCCCAGGCTGCCCTGATCGTCCTCATTTGCGCAGTTCAGCCCAGGGGCTTAAGGTGAGCGAACCCACTCTGGAGTGGCCGGATAATTACTTATGGATTTGAATTGCCTCGTTTCGGGGCATATCCGGGCTTTCGTAGGTTATGTTATGGCTGACACCGGGCTCGGCGTGTCTTATACTAGGTGGTTCTCGTACCAGAGTTATGCTTCTTCATAAGCAGTCTAGTTATGCAGCTCATTCAGCCGGCCGGCTTGCTTAGGAAGGCTGCCCATGTCCCATTGGAGCGGACGGGCGCGCATGCTGCCGCTCGTCGCGGCGCTGGCGGCGGTGGCCGGGCTGGCCGTGCCCGCAGCCCTCGGATCGGCGGCCGGTGCCGCGACCACCACGCTGTGCAACTCGCAGACCGCCTCGGTGGGGGGCGGGAGTTACGTCGTCCAGAACGACGAGTGGGACTCCAGCGCCTCGGAATGCGTCACCACGGACGGTAATGCGGACTTCGCCGTGGCGAACTCCGCCATCTCTAACGCCACCAACGGGGCCCCGGGCGGATATCCGTCGATCTACCAGGGATGCCACTGGGGCAAGTGCAGCTCGGGCGGCCTGACCGCCACCCCGGTACAGGTGTCCAACCTCGGCACCGGCAAGGTCACGACCAGCTGGAGCACCACCCAGACCGGCAGCGGTGCCTACGACGTGGCCTACGACATCTGGTTCAACCGGACCTCCACGACCACCGGGCAACCCAACTGCATGGAGCTGATGGTCTGGCTCAACCACAACGGCAGCGTCCAGCCGTTCGGTTCGGAGGTCGCCACGAACGTCAGCATCGGAGGCCACACCTATAACGTCTGGGAGGGGTCCAAGAGCTGGGGGAACACCGTCTCGTACTCGATGACCACCGGCACCACGTCGGTAGGCAACCTCGATGTCGGGCAGCTGGCCCAGGATGCGGTCAGCCGCGGGTACATGACGAGCTCCTGCTGGCTCATCGACGTCGAGGCCGGGTTCGAGCTGTGGCAGGGCGGCGCCGGCCTGGGGACCAAGTCGTTTTCCGTGAACCTCAGCAGCGGCGGTAACACGGTCACCGTCACCAGCCCCGGCAACCAGACCGGCACCGTCGGCACGGCAGCCAGCGTTCAGGTCAGCGCGTCCGACTCCGCCTCCGGGCAGACTCTGTCCTACGGCGCTTCCGGCCTGCCACCCGGCCTGTCCATCAACTCCTCGACGGGGCTGATCTCCGGCACCCCCACCACGGCGGGCACGTACAGCGCGACCGTGACCGCGCAAGACGGCACCGGGGCGTCCGGCTCTGTGACCTTCACCTGGACCGTCGGCTCCGGCGGAGGCGGGGGCGGGGGCAGCTGCACCGCCAGGTACGCGCTCGTCGACAGCTGGTCAGGCGGGTTCCAGGCACAGGTCACGGTGACCGCGGGAGCCTCCGGGCTCAGCGGCTGGAGCGTCGGCTGGACCTTCCCCGGCAACCAGAAGATCACCGACATCTGGAATGCCTCATTCAGGCAATCCGGCGAGAGCGTGACGGCTGGCAACCTGTCCTACAACGGCACGCTGGCCTCTGGAGCATCAACGACATTCGGCTTCAACGTCAGCTACACCGGTACCAGCGCCACGCCAGCCAGCCTCTCGTGCACGTGACGGCTGCGCGCCACCCTTCTCGTCCGTGCGCGGGACGGCGGGCGGGGTGCCGGCGGCTGCTGACAGAATGCCGAACGCCGGCGGCGTCACCCCTGGCGGCCGATGCCGTGGTGCGCTAGCGTCCGGGCTATGCCAGTGGCCGCAGCGAACGGGATCGACATCAGCTACACCGACTCGGGGGGCGAGGGCCCGGTCGTGGTGCTCAGCCACGGGTTCCTGATGGACCACACGATGTTCGAGCAGCAGGTCTCCGCGCTCGCGCCAGAGTACCGGGTGATCACCTGGGACCAGCGGGGGCACGGCGATACCCGGGCGACCGGATCGTTCACGTACTGGGATTCGGCGGCCGACGTGCTCGCGCTGCTCGACCAGCTGGGCGTTGAGCGCGCCGTGCTGGCCGGCATGTCCCAGGGCGGCTTCTTGTCGCTGCGCGCGGCGCTGACCGCGCCGGATCGGGTGCGGGCGCTGGTGCTGATCGACAGCCAGGCTGGCCAGGAGGACCCGGCCGCCGCGCCGGGGTACGAGCAGATGCACCAGGTCTGGCTGGACAACGGGCCCGGGCCGGTGCAGGAGATAGTCGCCTCGATCATCTTGGGCCCGGGCCAGTGGGACGACTGGTACGCCAAGTGGAACGAGCAGTACGCGCAAAGCGCGCCGGATGACCTGGGGCAGCTCACGTGGCCGTTCCGGTGCCTGATGGACAGGGACGACCTGACCGGCCGGCTCGCCGAGATCACGTGCCCCTCGTTGATCGTGCACGGGACGGCGGACGCCGCGATCCCGCTGGCCCGGGCGCAGGCGGTCCGGGACGGCCTGGCCGGCCCGGTCACGTTCACCGTCGTCGAGGGCGCGCCGCACGCCTCGAACGTGACCCACCCGGACGAGGTGAACCAGGCCATCCGCGGGTTCTTGAGCGGGCTAGGGGAGGGCGGGTAAGGCCGCCGCTGCCCGCGTCACCATAGGTCGCCGCCCGTCAGCACGTAGAGGAACGGCACGAGCGGGATGAGGGCGAACACCGCCCAGGCCACCTTGGCCAGGCCCCCGATATTACGGCGAGTCGCCAGGTCGATCCATATGAGGACGACGGCGATGGGATGCAGGAAGCAGACCAGGAGCTCGAGAATCTTCTTCATCCCCTGAATCTACCGGGAGCGCAGTGGGCGGCTGCCCGGCCCGCCGCTGCGGGCCAGGTGGAATCACGCCATCGTCGCGAAGGTTGCTACTGCCATGAATATCGAGATCTGGTCTGACGTCGTATGCCCGTGGTGTTACATCGGCAAGCGCCGGTTCGAACGCGCGGTGGCCGCGTTCGGCCATCCTGACCAGGTCACGGTCACCTACCGGTCCTTCGAGCTGGACCCCGGCGCGCCCGCGCAGCGCACTGGAACCCAGGCCGAGCATCTGGCCCGCAAGTACGGCATGACACTGGCCCAGGCCGAACAGGCCAGCCAGCAGATGACCCAGCGTGCGACCGCTGACGGCCTTGAGTTCCGGTTTGACCTCATCCGCGGCGGCAACACCTTCGACGCCCACCGGCTGCTCCACCTGGCCAAAGAGCACGGGCTCCAGCCGCAGATGAAGGAGCGCCTGCTGCGCGCCACCTTCACCGAAGGTCTCCCGATCGCCGACCAGCCCACCCTGGTGCGCCTGGCCACCGAGGCCGGCCTGCCAGCCGCGCAGGTCCAGGCCGTCCTCGACGGGGACGCCTACGCCGACGCGGTGCGAGCCGACGAGCAGCAGGCCGCGCGGTACGGCATCACCGGCGTGCCGTTCTTCGTCGCCGACGGCAAGTACGCGGTCAGCGGCGCACAGCCGCCCGAGGTGCTCCTGGAACTCCTGCAGCGCGCTTACGACGACACAAGCCAGCTCACGCCCGTTGCCGTCACGACCGACAGCAACTCCGAAGCGAGCTGTGATGACGGCTCCTGCGCGATCGGCTAACGCGCCCACGACCCTGACCCCGGGTGAGCGCTGACGCTAGGGGGCGTACAGCCCGATGGCCAGGGAGGCAGGGCTCGGCCGTGGCGTGAGCGCGGCGACGGCCACCCGGGCGGCACCGGGGCGCCACGACATCAGCTGCACCTTGGTCGTGAAGCTCAGCTCGGCCACCAGGCTGTCGCCGCTAGCGGGCCAGCCGAAGCTGACCAGGGCATCGCTGCTGAGCGAGGTCGTCGGCACGGTAGTCAGCCGGCCGCTGACCGTGGACATCAGCTCCAGCGCTACCGCCTGTCCGCCGTCGTTGGACTCGTCGCTGTAGCTCACTTCGACCGCCAGGAAGCGGCCGTCGGGGCTGAAGGCCGCATTCGCCGCCGACCTGCCTTCGGGCAGTACGGCCGTTACCTGCCGCCCGGTGGCCAGGTTCACCACCTGTACCCGGCAGCGTGCGGCACACGGCGGCGTCCAGGCGATCTGGGTCGGGCTCGCCGCGATCACCGCGTCGAAGGTGCGGCTGGCCTGCGGAGCGGCCGGATCCCACAACTGGTAAGCGATGGTTCCCGGCTGCGGGGCCACCGGCGCCAGCAGCAGGCCCCGGTCGGTCGCCTGCTCGACCTGATACCCGGCCGGCAGCCTGACCTGCGGCCCGAGCGGCGCGCCGGCGATGCTGACCTCCCGCGCCGTACCTGAGGCCGTGCGCGGATCAGCGCCCGGGGGATAGCTGGTCAGCCACAGCGCGCCACCGGCGGCCGGCGCGACCGCGTCCGCCAGCCCCACCCGCGTCGCCGACTGCGCGCGGTCGGCCAGGAAGTAGACAGCACGCCGCGGTCCGGCGCACGTGCCGCAGCCGGCCTGGGTACCAGGACCGGCCTGGATCGCCCAGCCGCCCGCGGCGCGGATGAACTCGTAGCCAGACCGCTGCGGTGGCAGGCCACCGATCGGCACCGTCTGCCCGGTGCCCGGCCAGAACCACGCCGGCCGCTGTCCCGCGGCTGGCAGCCGGAGACCGCCGGGCCAGGACAAGGCAGGCCCCGTGATCCCGTTGGGTATCGCCACCAGCGACACCGCGGGTTCCGCTGCGCTCGGGGCCGTTACCGGCGCAGTCACGGTGGCCGCCGCCCGGGCCGGCCGCGGCGGTGAATGCCGTGACCGCGGCAGGTGCTGGATAATTACCACGGCCGCCAGCACGAGCACGGCGGCCGCCGTCACGCGGCGGGGCCACGGGCCGGGCTTACGGTCCCCGCCCTGACTCAGGGTGTCCGGCACCGCCCTCACCGCCAACAGCGTCCTGATCTGTGATACGACCATACGCCAGCCTGTCGGCACCAAGCGCCGGCCACCCCACAGCCAGAACCGAGCACGCCCGGCACCGATCAGCCGGCCCAACCGGGCTCACCAGAGACTGCGTTCGGCGGGTAGCGGATGTCAGTACACGCAGGGGATACCGTACTTCGCGGTCGCCGTGACCGTGATAGTACCGCCCGTCTCACCGTCGTTCCCGGCCGCCGCCGACGTGGGCGAAGGCGTGGCGGCGCCGGCACCCGAGGTCTGAGGCGTCGTCGTGAGGCTCGAGGGCACCGCCGTCACGGTCGAACCAAGCAGCACCTCTACCTGACCAGCGGGCAGCGAGGCCAGCGCGGTTGCCGTCGCGCCGAACTTGGCCGCGATCAGCGCAGCGTTCGCCGACGCTCCGGCACCGTAGAACACCTGAGTCCCCGGCTGGAGCGTCTGTGACTGCGCGGACGCGTTGGCGACGGTGCCGGCCTGGTAGCCCAAAGCGGTGAGCGCCTGCGAGACGTCGCCCGCCAGCCCGTCCACCCCGCTGCCGTTATAGACGTCCACCGTGACCGTCGAGGGCGGCGGGGCCGGGTGGGTCTTCTTCCCCCGGCCCTTCCGGCCCTTCCGGCCCGAAGGCGGGCTAAATGCGCCCTTCACGTACTGCTGGATGTAGGGCACGTCGATGAGGTTGACGTCCTGCTTCGACCCGTTGAGCGGCATCTCGTTGACCTGTCCGGAGATCGGCAGGGTCTGGAACGACAGGTGGCTGGCACTGAGCGCGCGCATGCTGGTGGCGAAGTCAAGCAGGTTGAAGGTCGAGTCTGTGATCAGGTACTGGCTCGCGCTGCTGAGCAGGCTGTTCAGCACGCTGAAGTCGCTGAACGCGCCCTCGTGCTTGACCTTCCATATGACGTAGTTGATCACCGCCTGCTGCCGCTTCGTGCGGCCCAGGTCGGTCCCGGGGAGCGTGTCACGGGCACGGACGAACGCCAGCGCCTGGGGTGCCGCAAGATGCAGGTACTGGGCGCCACCCTTGCGCAGGTTGTAACCGTCGTTCAGCGCATCCCACCCGGAAGCCGAGTCCTGCAGGTTCGCGCCGTTGTTCCCGCTCCACGGCTTCACGCAGACCTCGATGCCGCCGAACGCCTGGGCCAGGTTGTAGAACCCGATCAGGTTCGCCTCGACGAAGTGGTCGATGTGCACCCCCGTGACCGACTCCACCGTCGCGATCTCGAACTTCTGGCCCGCCTGGTTGGCGTCGAGGTAACGCTGGTTGGAACTCATGGATGACCCGTAGGTCTGGCCCAGGGACTGGTTGTAGGCGAAGTCGTAGGCCTGGTCGATCTTTCCCTGCGTGATCCCGAGGTACGTCGGAGACGGGTAGGTGACGAGGTCATCGCGCGGGATCGAGAAGCCGACGGCCCGCTGACCGCCCGCGAAGATGTGGATGAGGATCAGCGTGTCGGTGTCCTGAGCGCCGACCTCCCCGTCCGAGACGGATTGCTCGTTGCCCGAGTGGGTCTCCACGAGTTGCTCGACCGACAACGGCTGCCCATAGTAGTTGGTCCGGCTCTCCAGGCCCATAACCAGGATGTTCATCGCGGCCGTGTTCGCCGTGGGGCTGCCGTTGATCGCGATCCCCTTCTCGGTCTCACCCGCAAGGTCGATCACCCTATGGAGGTAGCCCGCTGTTATGAGCGTCACCCCTGCCGCGAGGCAGGCCAAGCCGTACCCCAGCCTGCCCGCGATCCGGCGCGACGTGGACATTGCCGTCCCTTCCGGTGGTCGGTACACACGCTGATGCCGCACCGGGCGCACGTGCCCCGGTCACCGCGCCTCAGGCCGCGCCACTGTTCCTGGCCGAGGGCAACCCGCCGGCCGAGCCGAGCGGTGTCGTTTCCTCCGGCTGTTTCTGTCACCGTTGCCGGCCAGGCTACCTAATTGATCACCTCGGGGTCGCGTGTTCGTGGTTGGCGCTGCCGCGCGCCGGGAAATTCCGGGCTGCCGTGAGCTCGCCGGGGGATACTCGGTGAGTGACCGTTCCGGCTCCAGGTGCCTTGAGTGCCCCTCGGCTCCGGTGCGGCATCGTGCTCCGTGCCGAGGAGGATGCCTGCCAGGTCCTGATCGGCGGCCAGGTGGTATCCGTCCGGTACGCATCGCAGTTCCCGGCGCCGCGGCGGGAGCGGGTCCTGCCGGGTCATCTGGTGGCAGTCGCCGAGGCACCGGACGGCTCCGCCGTGGTGGTCTGGCGCTGGTACGACGCCGTTGTGCTTGGCAGCGACGCGGGCTCTGTCCGGCTCTGGGAGTCGGCCCACGGCGAAGTTGCCGCCCAGCGGCGCCGGCCGCGGCGGCGCTATGATCCCGGGACCCGCGCGTACCTGTCCGCAGGCCTGCCCGGCGCGCAGTGGTGGGTGGCCGGTAAAGCCGTGGACCGGGCCGAGGATGCTGATGTCGAGCTGGACGAAGTAGAGCGCCTCTATACCGAGCACGGCATGTGGGATTCCGCCTTCGGCTGAGCAGCCGAGCACACCGGAGACTTACGGTCTCCTTGCGTTCCGCGGCAGGAAAATGGCTTGCCGCACGATGTGGGGTCCGGGGGATAGTGGGCCCCATGATCGAGGGTCCTGGGTTCTGGCTTCGGTACCGCGAGGATGAGGTGACCCGGCAGCAGGTGCGGCCGGGGACGGCACGGCGGGTCTGGCCGTATCTGCGGCGGTACCGCGGTCCGATGGTGCTGCTGGCGGTCATTACAGCGGTGGATTCGGCCATCGTGGTGGTGAGCCCGCTGATCTTGCGGCTGATCATCGACGACGGCATTCTGCGGCACCGGGAGAGCGTGGTCGTCACGCTGGCGCTGACTATCGCGGGGCTGGCGCTGGTGGACGCCGGTGCCGAATATGTGAAGTCGTGGTATTCGGAGTGGATCGGCCAGAGCCTGGTGCTGGAGCTGCGGGCGAGCGTGTTCCGGCATGTCCTGCGGCAGCCGCTGGCGTTCTTCACCCGGACCCAGACCGGGTCGCTGGTCTCCCGCATGGACGACGTGAACGAGACGCAGCGGGCGGTCGGGGCGCTGATGTCCCAGTCGCTGTCGGTGCTGCTGAACCTGGTCCTCGTGCTGGCGGCGATGTTCTGGCTGTCGTGGCAGCTCAGCCTGGTCGCGCTGGCGGTGATCCCGCTGTTCGTGCTGTCCGGCAAGGTAACAGGGAAGCGGTCGCAGCGGCTGCTCCGGCAGGAGATGCAGCTGCACGGGGAGCTGGCCGCGATGACGGCCGAGCGGTCGGATGTGTCTGGGGCGCTGCTGGCCATGCTGTACGGGCGGCCGGAGGAGGAAGCCGGGGTGTTCGCCGGCAAGGCCAGCCGGGTCCGTGATCTGGCCGTCGCCAACGTCGCCGGCATGGAGCTGCTCTTCGCGTTCATCACGCTGCTCGCGGCGCTGGTCACGGCGCTGGTGTACGGGCTGGGCGGGACGCTGGTCATTCACGGCGTGTTCCAGGTTGGCACGCTGGTGGCGTTCATCGCGCTGGTGTCACAGCTGTACGGGCCGCTGAACACCGTGTCCGGCCTGCCGCTGGAAGTCCTCACCGCGCTGGTCAGCTTTGACCGCGTCTTCGAGATCCTGGACCTGGAGCCGCTGATCACCGAGCGGCCCAACGCGTATCCGCTGACTCAGGCGCGGGAAGCGCCGGGTGTGGAGATGGCGGGAGTGTGGTTCCGGTATCCGGAGGCGGACCAGGTGTCGCTGGCCTCGCTGGAGTCGGTCGCGCGGCCCGTGCCGGAACGTCCCGGTGATGCGTGGGTGCTGCAGGACGTAACCTTCCGGCTGCCGGCGGGGCGGCTGACCGCGCTGGTCGGGCCGTCGGGGGCGGGGAAGACGACGATCACGCACCTGGTGCCGCGGCTGTACGACCCGGTGCGCGGGGCGGTGCGGATCGGCGGGCACGACGTCCGCGACCTGACGCTGGAGTCGCTGCGGTCGGTGGTCGGGGTCGTGCCGCAGGACGCGCACCTGTTCCACGACACGATCCGCGCCAACCTGCTGTACGCGCGGCCTTCGGCGACCGAAAAGGAGCTGACCGAGGCGTGCGATGCGGCCCGGATCTGGGAGCTGGTCTCGTCGCTGCCGGACGGGCTGGACACGATCGCGGGGGACCGGGGCTACCGCTTCTCCGGCGGGGAGAAACAGCGCCTCGCCCTGGCCCGGCTGCTGCTCAAGGCGCCATCGGTGGTCGTGCTGGACGAGGCGACCGCCCACCTGGACTCCGAATCCGAGGTGGCGATCCAGCGGGCACTGGCGACCGCGCTGGCCGGGCGGACGTCGCTGGTCATCGCCCACCGGCTGTCCACGGTCCGGGCGGCGGTCCAGATCCTCGTCATCGACGGCGGGCGGATCGCCGAACGCGGGACGCACGACGAGCTGCTCGCCGCGGGCGGCGTGTACGCGGGGCTGTACCGGACCCAGTTCGCGCCGCAGGCAGCGTTACGTTCGCATTGCGCTTGATAGCGTCGCCGGCTCAGTCGGCGACGGCCTGCTGCGCGCCTGGCGCGAGCTGGGGTTCGTCGAGCCGCTGCAGGTGCCGCACGCTCGGCGCCGCGAGTATCGCAGCGACTGCGACAAGGTTGACCGCGGCTGCGATCCAGAGCGTGCGGCTCATCCCGATCCCAGCCGCCACCACTCCTGCGAGGGCGAGTCCGAGCGGATCGCACAGCAGGGAGCCGAACCAGTCATAGGCGCTGACGCGCGAGAGTGACGCGGGCGGGACGTGCTGCTGTAGCGTCGTCGCCCAGAACGTATTGAAGAGCATGGTGCCGAAGCCTGTGACCAGCGCTGTGACAACGAGGGTCTCCCAGGGCAGCTTCAGCGCGAGCACGATGATCGGCGACGCAATCGGAACCAACGCAATGGACCCCAGGAGGAGCGGGCGCCGCGGCTTGAGGCGAAGCGCCGTCGCGCCGGCGGCGAGCGCGCCGATGGCCGAGACGACGAGGATCGCCGTCCACGCGCCGGCGCCACCGTGGCCGTTCTTGATCCATGCCGCGGCGAGCACGAGCCACGCCGAGTTCATCATGTTCCCCAGGGACACGCTGATTACGGGCAGCCAGATCCAGGTACGGGCGGCGAACTCGCGCCAGCCGTCGAGCAGGTCGCGCGCGAACGACTGCGGCGGCAGGCCGACGTGCAGCGGCAGGTGCAGGCGCGCGAGGTAGAACGCGCTCACCCCGAAACTCGCCGCATCAATAACAAGCGCGTACCCCGGCCCGACGGTGACGATGAGGAGGCCTGCCAGCGCCGGGCCGGCGAACTGGGTCAACCCCATCGACATCCCGCGCAGGGCGTTTGCCTCCTGCAGCCGCCCCGCGCTCACGGTCATCGGCGTGAGCCCGGTCGATGCGGGGTTGAAGAACGCCGTCCCGGTCCCGGCGAACGCCTGCAGGACGACCAGCTCCCAGATGCGCGCGGTGTGCGAGAGCAGCAGCGCCGCGGTCGCCGCCTGGATGGCCATGCGCACCACGTCGGCGGTGAGCATCACGCCGCGCCGCGGCAGACGGTCAGCGTAGACGCCGCCGACGAGCAAGAAAACTACGAGCGGGGCGGTGTTCGCGGCCAGCACGAAGCCCAGGTCGCGTGCGGATCCCGTCAGGTCGAGCACCGCCCAAGCGAGCGCGAACGGCGTGACAGCATCGCCGAGCAGCGACACCAGCTGTCCCGTGAAGAACAGGCGAAACTCGCGCTCCTGGAGCGCGCCGACCGGGATCCGCCGCACCTAGGCCTTCTTCCCGTGGTACACGAGGCAGACCTACGAACTTAATGCGCCCACCCTGGCTGCGGCCAGCCATTTTACGACGCAGCCACAGGGATGTGCGCAGCGCTGTAGGCTCGCCAGCGTCAGCCAAGGGCTTCCTCGTTACGGCAACGGACCGAGTGGGGTCTTGGGGGAGGGGGCGGAGAGAATATGGCTTACGGAACGGTGAAGTGGTTTAGCCCCGACCAGGGTTACGGATTTATCGCGGTGGACGATGGGGGGCACGATATCTTCGTTCACTTTACCGCCATACAAACAGATGGCTACCGCGTCCTTGAGGAAGGTCAGCGGGTCGAGTTCGAGATCACGGAGGACGACCGAGGCTCGCATGCCGAAGCCGTCCGGGTCCTGCCGCACACGGATGTCTTCCGCGACCGAGCAGAAGCACTCCCGCGCCTGGACGGCCTATACCGTTCGGACGACGGCGACTACTCAAGTTTCCTCAGGTTCAGCAATTTCAACCGGGTAAGCATTGTCACGACCACGAAAGATGCGAGTACGGAAGATGTGGCCAGGTGGCTAAATCCCGAACATGAATTCAGCGGTCAGGGGACCTATGTCCTGCGCGGCTACCAGATCTCGTTCAGCGCCGTCTACCCGCAAGGGGAGGTTAGGTACACGGGCCTGCTCCGCAGCGACGGATCCGCCATCAAGCTGGATTTCCCGTTCGACAGCGTGTACACCTTTAAGCCGTCTCGTCCGGCCGCCAGTGCCTCCCGGGCCACCGATACCGTGGCCAACCCGGTCAGTCCTGCCGAAGATCGCTATCAGCCATCCGGGTTTGTCGCCCATTTCCAGGCGATGTGGGAGCCGGCCATATGCGCGCTGGTCGCGGCTGAGTACGGCGACGCGCGGGCCAGCGCGGCCCTGAACCAGTATCTCAGCTCGTGGGAAGACTCCACGGACTGGGCGGCGCTCGCCAGCATGCTGGCTCGCATTAAGGCCGGGGACCGCTATGACCCGAACCTCCTCACCGGGCTAGACGGGGTTCGACACGGTCATCGCTACCCGCGCCTTGGACGCCCTCGCCGGGAAGGTGGCCGTCTCGCCCGTCCTGGGCCCGGCGATCAAGTTCGGCACGATGCTGTCCGATCTGGTCTTCGCCGTCGCCCACGATGACGCCACAATGGCTGAGCACGCCAGAGGTAACCTCAGAATTGCGGCGGCCAACGGCCATCCCATGCTCGCCGCGGCCCTCACGAGGATCCTCGCCGGCGACCGCAATCCGGATTTGGTCAGCGAGCTCCCTGATCCGTTTGAGCGTGATGTCGTCAAGACGGTGCTGCATTACATCCCGCTGGCCGAAGCCGAGGATCCGAGAGACCGTTGACGGTGAAAACCGGGAAGTGGTGTCCGATCGCCGGGCCGGGCTCCGACGTCTAGGGGAAGGCACCAGGCGGGTGCCTCCAGGTGAAGGGGCTCAGCGGTGAAGTACATGATCATGACTCTCGCCTCACAGCAGGACTACCAGGCGATGGCCGGGCAGCCCGCGTCGCAGCCGGCGTGGACCGCGGAGGGCTGGGCGGCGCTGGGGGAGTTCATGCGAGCGTTCAACCAGGAGCTGCTGGACTCGGGCGAGCTGGTCGAGACCCGAGGCCTGAGCGCTCCGGTGCACGCTCGCCGGGTCCGGTTCAAGGAGGGGGCTCCCATGGTCACCGACGGCCCTTACGCCGAGGCCGAGGAGGTCCTCGCCGGCTACTGGGTCGTGGAGTGCGAGAGCTTCGACCGGGCGACCGAGATCGCCTCTCGTCTCGCCGGCTGCCCCGGTCCCGAGCACCTCCGGGCCCGGGCCTACGCGGATGTCAGGCCGATCGAGGAGCACCAGCCGGACTTCGAAGGCTGAGCGCGAAGGGCGGTGCCACCGCAAGTCTCCGCCGTATGCCTGCGCCCTTGATCAGCCGAACGCGCCGTAGCTCACGCCTAGGCCATTGCTCGGCGTCGTCTATGGTGGCTGTCTGCTGGCCAGCTGTACGATAGTGGGCATCCGGCACCAGCTCGGGTGAGGCGCCGGGGATGGAAGCGGAGGCCAGATGCACCAGCTGGCACCGGACCCGCGCAGGTCCATTTCGATCATCCGGCGGCACGGCGCCCTCCTCGGTGTTGCGATCGCTGTGGGCTTGCTGGCGGGCGCCGTTTTCGCCGCGTTCAGCCCGGTGAGGGTCACCAGCACGGCGTTCGTCATGCTCCCGCAGTCGGACGTAGCCACCGCCGTCGGGGTTGCGCGCAGCGACCCGGTGCTGGCCGGTGCGTTGCTCAGGGAGAGCCCGGCCGGATCGGTTGAAGCACTGCGTGGCGAGGTTCAGGTGAAAAGCCTGGCGGGAGATGTCCTGTCGGTGAGCGCCACCGCCAGAACCGCTGCCCTGGCCGAGGTCACCGCTAACGCGGTTGCCGATAGCTACATCGGTTACATCAGGTCTCCGGGCAGCCCGGCGGTGCGCGTGCAGGAGCAGATGCTCGAGCCAGCCACGACAGCGACCGGCCTAGTGCCTCCGGTGCAGGTGCTCGTCGGCGCGGCGCTCGGCCTGGTATCCGGCGCGCTGGCCGGAGTCGTCGCGGCGCTGGCCAGCAGACGGCCAGTCCAAGACCGGTTGCCTGCTTCTTGAGAATCTGGCGCCTAACAAGACGGGCAAGACCCGAACCACGTGCGACGTGAGCGAGATTGACCTTCGATCCGACACGGTGACGCTCCCCACGGCCGGCATGCTGCGGGCCATGACGATCACGCAGGTGGCGAACCAGTCCTGGGGCGTTCATGCGCTGCTTCCGGCGGGCGCGATCAGCTGACAGGAGGGTCGTAATCCTGGAGTCGATGGCCCTTTGGTAGGCGTCCTTTGGCGCCCTGCACATTCTCCGGACCATTTCAGCCATGGCCAGGTGGCCGGATCGCGGGTAAAATGAGGCTCGCATGCGGTGATGACCAGTCGCGGAGCGGTTATGAGCAAGGGTTCCCTGGAACGATACGGGGGCGTGCCGACCGCCCCGGCCCGGCCCGGATGGCGCACCGTCCTAGGTGCCATCGTGGCTGTTGACGCCATCATGGCGGCCGTGCTGGCGGCGGTCGTCGTCACGCACCACGGGAACGCGCTGGGGTGCCAGACCCTGACCCCTCCCGCTGGCTCCCAGCAGGTGGCGGCGTTGGCGTTCAGCCCGTCTGGCCAGACGCTGGCCACCGCCGGGGCCGACGGCCACACCTACCTGTGGGATGTCGCGACCGGGCGCCTGATCGCCACCCAAACCAGCCCGAACTTCGTGGACGGGGTGGCGTTCAGCCCCCACGGCCGCACGACGGCCCTCGCTGAGGCGGACGGCGTGGTCGTCCAGCGGGATCCGGCGACCGGGCGGCAGATCGGCACCCTGACCGCTCCCGGCGGCGGGGGCACGGATTCGGTAGCGTTCAGCCTGGATGGCCGCCTGATGGCCTTCGGCACCGCCAACCGCAGTGTTGTTGTGTGGGATATCGCGACCGAGCGCCTGATCGCCACCTTGACCATCACGGACGGCGGAGTCTTGAACGGGGTGGTCTTCAGCCCGGACAGCCGCACGCTGGCCTTCGCCGACAGTAGCGACCACGCCTATCTGTGCCGCATCGTAACCCGGACTTCGTGACCTTCATCGCTGGCCGGCTTGCCGCTGGTAGTGACAGGTCCTCGCACGGTGCGCGCGCTGGCGCGCAAACGTCGAACTCTGACCGGCACCCGACAGCTGGACCACGGCAACCGGCCGGGGCCCCGTCCGCCTGAAGGGTTTAGACAGCTGCCGGATCTGGCGTCAGGTGATGCTTGACGGTTTCTAGGCTCGATCCTTGCGTGGACCGGTGCCGTGTGCCCCCGGCAATTCCGGTGTATCAGACGCGCGTGTGGCCCCACTGTCTGTGTGAGAACCCTTATTCACCCGGTGAGCCACGAGAGGAATTGTTATGCGACTGGGTACCAAGGCGATGATCTGGGCCTGCTGCGCAGGTCCCGCGATCGCAGCCGTCATTGTCACGGGGGCTGGCACCGCTAGCGCCCAGACCGTCAGTCCCACGGCCAACACGATCAGCACCGCGGAGCACATCCCGCTGTTCTGCAACCCGCTCCAGAAGGAACGGTGGAACATCAACGGTTTCAACACCGTCGATGTGACCTACAAGGTGTTCCATCACTACACCTACACGGTTGACTTCGTCCAGAAGGGCAGCTGCCTGTCCGGGTGGCTGACCGACCCCTACTTCCCGGTCACCCGGCCGATCTTCGGAACGATCAACGGGAACTTCGTGACGTTCTCGTTCACCTATCCGAGCTTCGTCGAGGGAACGCGGACCTACACCGGCTCCATCAGCCATTTCGGGTTCGTCGCCGGGGGCTGGTCCCAGACCGGAATTGCGTTCCCCAACTTCGGGACCTGGTCTCTTGTCCAGCACGGCGGCGCGAGCGTGCCCGCCGTGGATCTGGTGGACGCAGTTCTGCACGGTCCCCTGATACTCACACTGCGGCAGGCCTGATGGCCTCACTCGGCGACGGCCGGGGCACGCTGTCGATGCAGACAGCGGCCCCGGCCGTCACGCTGAGGTCGCGGGCGGGTGGCTTGATCCGCCATGAGGGCAAAGAGTGATGCGAGACTGGCGCCACCGCCCGTTCGGCATGCTCGAAGGCGGCATGAGCGCGGTGGGGCAGCTTCCGGCAGAGCCTGACGTGGGTGGTTCACGTGATCCCGGAGCACTCGGGACATCCGCCCCGTGACACCGGGACGGAAAGGGCCGATCGTATGAATGTGGATCTGCGCCTTCAGGAACGCCCGGTGCCCGGGATACCGGCTCGGTGGCTGACGCGAGCCGCGCTGGCCTGGGCGGCTGCCCTGGTGGCGACGATCCTGAGCTTCGGGATCGTGGTACTGGCTGCTCTGGGCCGCGACCTGGACGCGTATCCGGTGCCGACCGCTCTTGGGTTTGCGTGGATGGGGTGCGTGCTGCTGGCCAGGCGGCCCGGCCATCCGATGGGCCCGCTGCTGTGCCTGATCGGCCTCGCCAATGCGGTGTCAGGCTTTGCCTTCGCGTACGCGCGCTATACGCTCGTCCACTTCCCGGGCTCGCTTCCCTTCGGGGCGCCGATGCTGTGGGCGAATACGTGGCTGTCCGCGCCAGCCCTCAGCCTGACCGGCTTGGTCTTGCCGCTGGTCTTCCCCGAGGGGACACTGCTGTCGCCGCGGTGGCGCCCGGCGCTGTGGGCGGCGCTGGCCTTCATCCCGCTGTGGGCAGCGGGCTACGCCTTCATCCCGCAGAGCATGGGCGGCTATTTCCGCGACCTGCCTGATCCGTATACTTTCGCCTCGCTTGACCGCGTGTTCGAGGCGCTGCAGATCCTGGCCGTGGCCTGCGGGCTGGCCGCGGGCGCCGCGGCGGCGGCCAGCGTGACGCTGCGGTGGCGCCGGGCGGACCGGGTAGTGCGCCAGCAGCTCAAGTGGTTCCTGGCCGTGCTGCCCCTTGCGGCGGTGTCGATAATCGCCGATTTCATCGACTCAGGCGGCCTGGTGAACGTGGCCCTGGGAGCGTTGGCTGGCGCGCTGATGCCGGTGGGGATCGGGATCGCGGTGCTGCGGTACCGGTTGTACGAGATCGATATCTTGCTGCGCCGGGCGGTGCTGTACGGCTTGCTGACCGCCGGGGTGGCGGCGGTCTACGTGGGCGTGGTGGCGGTGGCCGAGCTGGTGTTCGGACGGCGGGCCGGTGGCATGGGCGTGCGGGTCGTGGCCACCGCGGTGGCCGCCGCGGCGCTGTTCCCGCTGCGGGACCGGGTGCAGCGCCAGGTGGACCGGCTGTTCTACGGGGACCGGGGGA
This sequence comes from uncultured Actinomycetes bacterium, assembly GCA_963847965.1. Lineage (GTDB taxonomy): Bacteria > Actinomycetota > Actinomycetes > Streptosporangiales > Streptosporangiaceae > Palsa-504. Next base: position 6,321 of record CAWKCG010000036.1, on the reverse strand, counting down.
TGCCGTATGAGGCGCTGGCCCGGCTGGGCCGCCGGGTGGAGGAATCGGCCGGGACGGAGTTGGCGCTGGATTCGGTGGTCAAGACGATCGCGGACAGCCTGCGGCTGTCCTATGCGGCCCTGGAGTTGCGGGTGGGGGATGAGTGGCGGCAGGCGGCTGCGTACGGCCTGGCCCCGGCCGAGGTGACCGGTTTTCCGCTGATCTCCCAGCGTGAGACGGTGGGGCGGCTGCTGGTGGGGACGCGGTCGCCGGGGGAGCGGCTCAGTTCTGATGATGAGCGGCTGCTGGCTGATCTGGCCCGGCAGGCGGGGCCGGCGACGCATGCGGTGGCGCTGCGGCAGGCGCTGGATGCGTCGCGGGCGGGGCTGGTGACGGCGCGGGAGGAGGAGCGCCGGCGGCTGCGCCGGGATCTGCATGACGGGCTGGGCCCGACGCTGGCGGGCCTGACGCTGGGCCTGGATACGGCCCGGGCCCGGTCGGGCGGGCAGCCGGACCTGCAGGACCTGCTGGCCAGGCTGAAGGCGGAGACCCAGCGGGCGGTGACCGACGTGCGCCGTATCGTGTACGGGCTGCGGCCCCCGGCGCTGGATGAGTTCGGCCTGGTCGGGTCGCTGCGCGAGGAGATCTTGCGGCTGGCGCACGAGGCGCCCGCGCTGTCGGTGACCTTGGATGCTCCCGGTGAGGACCTGGCCGACCTGCCCGCGGCGGTGGAGGTGGCCTGCTACCGGATCGTGACCGAAGCGCTGACCAACGTGACCAGGCACGCGCACGCTACCCGGTGCTGCGTGCGGATCGGCCTGAATCACGGCCTGGACGTGGACGTGAGCGACGACGGGGTGGGCCTGCCCGAGGGGTGGCGGACCGGCGTCGGCATCGCGTCGATGCGCGAGCGGGTCACCGAACTCGGCGGCACCCTGACGATCGAGCCCTGCCTGCCGCACGGAACCAGGATCACCGCCTGCCTGCCAGCCCAGGAGGAGCCATGACCGAACCGACCCGCGTGCCGATCGCCGCTGGCACCGATCAAGGACCCCAAGGCGGCGTCCCTTCGGCGAGGTTGTGCACCGCGGCTCGCCCTGGCCAGCACCGTCAGGGAAGGGATAGATCGCAGTGGGAACGAACAGGGCGCCGGCGGTTCGGCTCCCCTGACCGCCTGACCCGCCCGGACCCGGAGGTCTGGTCGCAATGTTCGTGTTCTTCTTCGAGCCGTCTCGGGATCGCCGGTTCCATTGCCGTATCGGTGGTCGTGACCCTTATCCTGCTGGTCGTATTCCGGGTGATCCGATAATCTGACTCGGCGCGGATAACCACCGTTCGTTCGGTGAAAATAAGAGAGCATTTATACCGAACGGCCGGTGGTGCGCGGTCAGTCACCTGTGAACGGCTCGAACTGCCTACCTCAGGGATCCCAGCGCCAGGCGCAGTGCCCGATGCTCATCGCGGCGGTGCCGTACGGTGCTGACTAAGGCCGGATGGTGTAGTAGGCGCCCGGGCTCAAGGAGGAGTGCCGGTCGCCGATCAGCCACCAGGCCGCGACCGGCACGGCCAGCACCAGCGCTACTGCGCCTGCTAGCACCAGCCACCTCACCCCGGCCTCCTGCGGCCCGGCCGCGCCAGCGACGGCACCTCCTGCCGCCCGGGCAGGCCCGGCGCGGCCGGCCGCCAGGGCCGCCGCCACCCCCGCACCGGCTCCTGCCAGCTGGAGCGCGATCACAGCCACCAGCTCCCGTGGAAAGCGCCGTCCGGGCGCCATATCCGTCCCTGGCTCGGGCATATCCGGGACATCTTTCCGGAAGAGGAACCGCCAGTCCGGCTCAGGCTCCTCCTAGAGGACATCATCGGTTCAGGCGACTGAGGTCACCGAACCGGCCGGGACTTCCATACCAGCGGCCCTGCGCGCGGCTGCTCCGCGACGCCGGTCAGCCCCGTTGTCATCGGTGCTGGCTGCCGAGGAACGTGTGGAGGTGGTCCGCCAGAGCGTCGGAGTCGGCGCCTGCGCCGTGGATATAGGTGGAGGCGCGGGTACGGAGCACCGGCAGGCCGAGGACGTAGAGTCCGGGGGCGCCGGTGACTATGCCGCCGTCGTGGCGGATGCGGCCGGTGCGGTCACGCACGGGGATGTCGAGCCAGGAGTGGTCGGGCCGGAAGCCCGTCGCCCACAGCACTGTGGTGATCTCCCCGCTGGTCAGGTCTAGCTCCAGGAGCGTCCGGGGGTCGACGTACGTGGGGGCGAAGCGGTGCGGTGGCGGGAGGTCATCGTCGAGGCCCGAGGCGGTGGCCCACTCGTCGGCCCGGTTCAAGAACCGGTTCATCTTCAGGTCGGCGAGCGCGCAGGTGTTGGCGAGTGCCCCGGAGAACTGGGCCACGCCATCGGTGATACGGCCGAGGCGGCCGACGATGCGGATCCCTAGCGCCGTAAGCGTGTTGAGGTCGGTCGTAACGGCTTCGGGAGTACCGGTGAGCTGCGGCGAGGGGAGGTGGCGGGCGCGGGTGAGGTCGTCGATCTCGTCGTAGCGTTCGGCCAGCAGACCCGTGGTCTCCAGCCACCAGAAGATGTCGCGGGCGCGGTAGGTGCGAGGCAGCCGGACGTGTTCGCCAACGGCCAGGGTTACCGGGTGCCCTGACCGGTGGATCTCGCTGGCGAGCTGGACGCCGGTGGCTGAGGCACCGACGACGAGGACCCCGCCGTCGGGGAGCTGGCCGGGGTCGCGGTAGGTGAGCGCGGTGAGCGTCGTGATCGACGGGGGGACGGCGCCGGCGACGCCTGGGATCGCCGGCAGGTTGCACGCCCCGGTCGCCAGCACCACCGCGCGGGCGCGGAGGATATCGCCGTTGGCCCGGATCTCGAAGCCCTCCGGAGCCGCGCGCACGGTATGCACGGTCGTGGCGGTGCGCACCGGTGCGCCGACGAGACGCGCGTAGCGGGTGATGGTGGCGACGACGTCGGTGACGGGCATGTAGCCGTCGGGGTCGTCGCCGGCGTAGTCGTGGCCGGGCAGCCGGGTCTGCCAGTTCGGGGTGAGCAGCCGCAGGGTGGGCCAGCGCTGGGTCCGCCACGAGTTCGCCACCTCACCGCGCTCGAGGACCACGTGGTCGATCGAGCGTTCGGTGAGGCGGCGGCTCATGGCCAGGCCGGCGTGCCCGGCACCGACGACAGCTGCCGTGGTCTGGATCATGCGGACATCCGGGGCGTGGCCTCAGGCCAGCTCGACGAGCACCTTGGTCGGGTTGGTCACGATGTCGAAGACCGCCGAGCGCTTCTGCGATTGGGCGATCAGCGCTTCGAGGTCCTCGCGGGAGGCGTCGGCGTCGATGGCGAACCGGACGGTGACCGCCTCGAACCCGTTGCGGATGTCGGGGTCGGCGCCCAGGATGCCCAGGACGTTCATCTGGCCCTCGATGGTGGCGGTGACCGACCGGAGCTGGATGCCCCGGTACTGGGCGACCGCGGCCACGCCGGCGGTCAGGCAGCTGGCCAGGCCGACCAGCACGACCTCCACGGGCGTAGCGCCGTTGTCCTCGGACGCGAAACACTCGGGGTGGTCGACGTCGTACTCGTACGTGTTGCGGTGCTGCTGCTCGGCGCCCAGCCCGGTGAACCCGGTCACGGTGGAGTGGCTGTGGGTACCGTTGCGCCAGGTGCAGCTGGCCCGCCAGGTGAATTCGGCCGCTTCCGGCGCGGCGGACAGCGCCTCGCGGGCCCCGAGCAAGGCCTGGACGTTCACGCCGTTGTCGACCGGGCTGTCGGTGATGGTCATCGGTGTCTCCTTGGGTTGGGTGGATCGGACATGGTCATCCCGGCCGTAGGCCGGACCGAGAACGACGGGGAGTGCGACGAGGCCGCGCAGGACCAGGCCGTCGCCGTGGGCCCAGGCCAGGGCGTCTCGGCCGGTGGCGAGCCGCAGGCCCGGGTAGCGGATGAGCAGGGTCTCGAAGGCGACTTTGGCTTCCAGCCGGGCCAGCGGGGCGCCCAGGCAGTAGTGGATGCCGTGGCCGAACCCGAGGTTCGGCCCATCGCCGCGGCCGATGTCGAGCACGTCGGGGGCCGGGAACCGGCCCGGATCGCGGTCGGCCGCCGCCAGGCATACCAGCACCTGCTCGTGGGCCGGGATCTGCACGCCGTCGAGGGTCACTGGCTCGGTCGTCACCCGGAACGTGGCGTGCGGGACCGGGGCGGTGAAGCGGATGAGCTCATCGATCGCCGCAGGAAGCTGCCCGGGATCGGCCAGCAGCGCCTGGAGCTGGCCGGGGTGATCCAGCAGGGCCACCACCCCGTTGCCGATCAGGCTGGCCGTGGTGTCGTGGCCGGCGACCACGAGCTGGAACAGGCTCGACAGCAGCTCCTGCGTGGTGAGCGCGTCGCCTTCGGAGGCGGCGACCAGGACGCTGACGAGATCGTCGGCCGGGCTCCGGCGCTTGGCGTCGACCAGTTCGCGCAGGTAGGCCACGATGCCGTCCGACGCCTCGACCGCCTCCGGCGGAGGGTCACCGGCCCACCCGGTCAGCAGCACACCGAACCAGGCGTGCAGGCGCGGGCGGTCGGCGGCGGGCATGCCGAGCAGTTCGCCGATCACCCCCAACGGCAGGGGGTAGGCGTATCCCTCGATGAGGTCGACCGTGGCGCCCGGGCCGGCGTCGTCCAGCGCGTCGAGGAGGTTGTCGGCGATGCCCCGGATGGCGGGCTCCAGCGCGGCGACCCTGGACCGGCACGAAAGCCCGGGATACCAGCCGCCGCAGCCGGGTGTGGTCAGGCGGGTCGACGTTGAGCATGTGCCGCGAGAACTCCGGCCCAGGCAGGCCTTCGGCCACGACATCGCCGGCCTCTTCGAGCGCGGCGAGCATGTCCTTGGAGATGCGGGGGTCGCCCAGCGCTTGCCGGGCCGCGTCGTAGCCGAGCACGACCCAGGCCGCGGTCACCGCCGGGCAGGCGCACCCGCTGCACCGGGCACCGGGCCCGGGCCTCGGCGAAGTGGCTGAAGGGGTTGTCGCGAATCGCCGGCTCCCAGCCGCCCCAGGTGGCCAGGGGGTCAGTCATGGTCGCCCTCGGGCAGGTAGCCGGTGCAGAGCAGATCGAGCCCGGCGATGCGGCCGCTCTCGTCGGTATCGGCGTAGGCCTGCTGCTCGACGGTGAACCAGCCAGGACCGAGCCGCTCCGCCTGGAGCCGGAGCCGCCAGTGCAGGTGCAGGCGGCCACCGACCTCGCCGACGGCGCCCTCGACGAGCTCGAAAGCCTTGGTGTCGCCGAACCAGCGCGCGAACCGGTCTGCGATCGCCTCGGCACCGGTCCACTCCCGCAATCCCGAAGGCAGCAAGGCGCGCATACGGGCACCACCGGTGAGCGTGCCGCCGAGCTCGGCGAAGTCTTGAGTGGCGAGGCCCTGGACGAACAACCCGGCGACGGCCGACTCTGGCACCACGCCGGGCGCCTCCGTGGTGGCGGGGTGTCATCATGGGACCGTTTTACGTGCACAGGCTGTCAGCACGGTATCGGGGAATTCCCCTACATAGGCCGTACGGGTAGGGCAGTCCCAGCCTTCGCCAGACGGGCGATGGCGGCGGCGCGGTGGGCCGTCGTATGCTCGGGTGTGGCCTCCTGGCTGCAGGGATAGAGCACAGGGCGGGCAGTCGGATGCGAGACGCGGGGCGGGCAGCGCACAGTGGCCTGCCGTCGCCTGCCGACCTGTTCGTAGGCCGGGACGGCGAGCTGGAGGCCGTATCCCGAATGCTCGCAGATCCGCAGACCCGGCTGGTCACACTGACCGGGCCGCCGGGCATTGGCAAGACCCGTCTCGCCATCGCATGCGCGGCGGCTCACGCCGAGCACAGCGGATGCGCCCCGGTGTTCGTTGACCTGGCTCCGGTCCGGGATCCGGCGCTGGTGATGGTCGAACTGGCTCAGGCGGTGGGCGTCGAGCCGCGCGGCGGGATGGATCTGACCGGCCAGGTGGCTGCTGCGCTGGGCCACGAGGAGCGGCTTGTGGTCCTGGATAACTGCGAGCATCTTCTGGCCGCCGCCCCGGACGTTGGAAAGGTGCTCGCCGCCTGTCCGCGGCTGCGGGTGCTCGCCACCAGCCGGGAACGGCTCCGGTTGTCCGCCGAGCAGGAGTTCCCGGTCCCGCCGCTGGCCATGCCCGCACCGGCGGACGTGGCAGACCTCAGTTGCCTGGCGGCGAATCCGTCGGTGGCGCTGCTGCTGGATCGCGCGCGCCGGACCAACCCGGGCTTCGATCTCACTCCGGCTAATGCGCTGTTGCTGGCCAGGGCGTGCGTCCGGCTGGAGGGCCTGCCGCTGGCGATCGAGCTGGCCGCAGCCCGGCTGAA
>CAWKCG010000035.1:0-9548 GCA_963847965.1 uncultured Actinomycetes bacterium | reverse complement strand
TGCGCGTCGACCCGGATGTAGCCAAGCCGGTAGCCGCGCCACCCGAGCTGGGCGGCTGAATCGGGCTCACCGGCCCCGAAATCGGGCTCACCGGCCCCCCAATCGGGCTCACCGGCGGCGACCCAGCCGGGCTCACCGGCCCCCCAATCGGGCTCACCGGCGGCGACCCACCGGGCTCACCGGCCCCCCAATCGGGCTCACCGGCGGCGACGTAATCGGACCGGCCGACCCCGAGGGATCACTGCTCGTCATCCCTCCGCCAGCGGAACCCGCGCCACCCGAGCTCGACGAACCCGACCCGACCTCCACCGGACCACCCGGGCTCGACGGGCTCGAGGTACCCGGCGAAATGTCGACCGGCCCGCCATCGGACGAGCTAGACGAACCCGACCCCAGCTCCGTCGGACCGCCCCCGTTCGGCGTGGCCGTCGTCACCGACCCGTCCGGCCCGGTAGTTACTTCGGTGACCGACCCGTCGCCGTTCGGCGTCGCCGTCGTCACCGACCCGTCCGGGCTGGTGATCGTCGTCGACCCGTCCGGGTTCAGCGAGCTCACCGACCCGTCGGGGTTGGCGGCCGACGGTGCGCTGCTCGCCACCGGAGCCGACGCTGCACCCTGCACTGCGGAGCTGGTGCTGGTGGCCGGCTCGACATTGGTACCCGGAACCCCGTTCGCCGCCGGCGCCGAGGCACCACCTGGCACGGTCGAAGCCGGGCCCGCGTTCGTACCCGGAATCGCGCCAGTGGTGGAGGTCTGCGTGTTCGCGCTGGCGGTACCCCCATTACTGAGGCCAGTGTTCGCGCTCTGGTCAGTGCCACTGCCTGTGGTCTGCGTGAAGTTATTGACGATGCTGGCAGCGGCGTTGGCGGCACCGGCAGCACTGGCGGGTGAGCTAGAAACGCCGCCCTGGGCCTGCGTAGCTGTGCTGACGATGTTGACGGGGCTGTTCGCTGCCTGGGCGGAGACTCCGGTCGCCACCTGTTGCGCAGCGTCGGACGACGGCTGGGTGACACCTGTTAGGCCCGGACCACTGCCCGTGCCGAGTCGGGATGCCGAGCTGGCCTGAGCAGTTGTGCCCATCTCGGTGGCGGCCGCCGTTGTCGTGACCGGGACTGCCGGAGTGTTGGCCTACCTGACCGCAGTCAGCACGGCCGTGACCGTTGAGTCAATGCCAGGATCCGGCGGAGTCGACACGCGAACGGGATCGGTGAAGGCAGCCGGGCCACGGCCATGATCGATGGCATGCGTTGGTGGCGGCAGCACCAGCGTGTCGTCTTCCGAGTGACCGCGCCCGAAAGCTGGCAGTTCCTGAGCGGACGGACGGGCCGGCGCCGGCCGGTCAGGCGTGATCGAGGCCCGTCCCGGTGACCCGCCACCGACCTGTTCGCTGCTGGTGCCATGGGCCGGGGTCACGGTTATCGAGCCGTAGACCGTGGAGTAGAGGCCGGCCTGCAGGCTCATCATGGTGCCATCGGGCGCGACGATCAGGCTTCCGGCCGGCACCTTGTAGGCGTTGGTTGCGGAGCGGGACAGAGTCAGGAAGGTTCCGCCAGGCTTGACCAGAAGGGCGGGGGTCTGTGACACGAAGTCAGCCGAGTCGGAGGCCGGGGCAGCCCGGTCCTCGCGCGGCGTCCTCTCGCTGGCGAGTGCTGCCTCCCGGTTAGCTGCATGACTGAACGTCATCAACGTTGCCGCTGAATTAACCGGGACAGCCGAAGGCGAGGCAATCGCCGACGCTGCCGGTATCGCCAGCGCGGCGCCGGCCAGGCCCGCTACGGCAAGCTTGGCGGTCAGGCCAGCAGGCACCGCCGGCAGGTCACCGACTTTCCACGACGGTTCTTTGCGGTGCTTAGAAACGTACCGCCTGCTGCCGCCCAAAGCCCTTTTCTTATTGCTCATGAGAATATCCCCTCGTGACTACTACTGCGGGGGACATGGCCCTGCGCAAACGCGATTTGCCCCGCTCCGGTAGCCAGGATGCCGTTCTCACGACGTTGGTCCAAATGACCGGCAGCGGACCGTAAGCCCAGCGGAAGCGGCCCTGCAGCCGACTTCGCGGCCGCTCTTCTACCAGCGGCGTGAACCGGTCTGGTGCCGCTAGCGTAAGTAAGTGATGTAGGCCGCTCTACCGCCGCGCGCAGCGCATCCCGCCTTTTTTAGCGCTGCCGCGATATGCGTCCGACGCTCGGCCTTTCCGTCTGCCAACAGGGGTCTCCCGCAATCGGCCGGGTGTCCGCTATCGGGCGAGATTGTCAGTGCCTGTTCCTAGGATCCGGCCATGACGGATAACAGGTTGTCAGTGCGACCGTGAGCTGTTCTTGGCCGAACCGCACATCGCCGCTTTGTCGGTATCCGCCGGGCAGGACCGCGGCCCGCTGACCGTGCCGATCTGGTATCAGTACGAACCTGGCGGGGAGGCGTTGGTGCTGACGGAGGCCGGGTCGTGGAAGGCCCGCCTGATCGAGGCGGCCGGGCGTTTCACCCTGATGATCGACCGGGTTGCGCCGACGGTCCGGTACGTGTCGGTGGAAGGGCCGGTCACGAGCATTATTCCGGGGACCGATGAGCTGTTGCGGGAGATCACCGTGCGCTATGTGCCACCGGAGAAGGTCCCGGCTTACATCGAGTTCGCCAAGGCGGACCTGGGCGAGCAGGTCGCGATCTACCTGCGCCCGCAGCGATGGCTGTCGGCGGATCTGGGATCGGAATTCGCCGACTAGCTGCGGGGCCGGCTCCGCTCAGCGGGACTCAAGGACCTTCTGGAGCAGGCGGCTTAGCTCCCGGCGCTCACCAGTGGACAGCGGTTCGAGCAGTGCGTCCTGCGCTGCGTCGATCCGCTTGCCAAGCCGTGCCAGGGCGCCCCGGCCCGCCCTGGTCAGCGTGACCACGTTGCGCCGGCGGTCCCGCTCGTCGCGGACCCTGGCCACCAGCCCGTCGCTCTCGAGCTCGGCCAGCAACGCGTGCAGGTCGCTGCGATCGATAGACAACCGGCGTCCTAGCTCCGCCTGGCTCGCCGGCCCCTGCTCGGAGAGCGAGGCGAGCACCGTGAAGTGTTGCCGGCGCGCGCCGTCCTGCGCCAGGGATGCGTTGACCAGGAGACGCCCCCTGCGGGCCACCTCGGCGGTGAGCCAGGTCGGGAGCTGCCGCAATCGCTCCGGCGGGTCGTAGCCGACGTGCTGGTCGTCGGTGAGATCCTCCATGGCCGCCGAGTCTAACCGTTGGCATCGCCAAGCTTGACAAGCCCAACGATCTGGATAATGTTGGTAAAGCCAACGTTGGAATTACCCACGAAAGAACTCACGCGCGGGCCAGCATCCAGCAGACCTCGCGCGGGCCAGCACCCAGCAGACAAGGAGACCCCAGATGAACGCCACGACTCCCCCATTCGCACAGCTCATCGGGCAAACCGAGAAGACCCTGAACGCGATTCTGGACCGGCTGCTCGCCGGCGCCGTCAGCGAACCCCAGTGGGTGGCGCTGGTCCTGATCGCAGGAAGCGGCGGATCGGCTACCCGCGACGAGTTCACCGGCCGGGTGGCTCACGCCCTGAAGGCGGACCAGGAGACGGCCGCGGGCCACATCGGGCAACTTGCCGCGAAGGGCCTGGTCCTGACCGCACCCGAGGCCGACTCCACCGTCACGCTCACCGAGGCGGGTCAGCGGCTGCTGCGCCGCGTCCAGGACCAGGCCGGCGGGGTCACCCAGCGGCTGTGGGGCGATCTGCCAGCTCCGGACCTCGACGTTGCCCGCCGCGTGCTGAGCACGGTGCTCGAACGCGCCGAAGCCGAGCTCTCGGGCCGATCCTGAGCCGGGGCGCCGGTCGTGGCCCACCACGGCTCCCTTGCGAGCAGCACCAGCCTGGTTAGCTCCGAATAACCGGGACATCCCACTGCACGTGCAGCGCACGCGGCTTGCGGAACACGACTCCCCGCGGTGCCAGACGGCGCGCGGGATCCAGCCGCAGCCCCGGCAGCCGGAGCAGGGCCGCCACGGCGGCGCCGGTCTCCAGCCTGGCCAGGTGCGCGCCGAGGCAGAAGTGAGGGCCGTGCGCGAACGCCAGATTCTGCCTGGCGTTCGCGCGGTGCAGGTCGAACCGGTCCGGATCGGGGAAGAACGCGGGGTCCCGGCCCGCTCCCGCCAGGGAGACCGTGACCAGGTCCCCGCACTGAATCGCGGCGCCGCCGAGCGTGACGTCGGCGGTCGCGTAGCGGTCCACAACCGCGGCGGCGGGCTCGAGCCGCAGCGACTCCTCCACGGCGTTCGCCACCAGCCGCCGGTCGGCGATCACCTCGGCAAGCTGGGCGGGATGGCCGAGCAGGTGCAGGACGGCGTTGCAGATCATGCCCTCGGTGGTCTCGATCCCGCCGAACATCAGCACCGCTGCATTCGACACGACCTCGCTGTCGCGGAGCCCGCCTGTCGCGGCGACCGCCGTGAGCAGCGAGTCCCCCTGCGCACGGGCGATCACCGCCTGCAGGCTCACGCTCAGCTCGCCGAATGCCGCCGAGCGCCCGGTCCCCGCGCTCGGCTCGTGACCCTCCCCCGACTGCCCGGCCAGGGCCGACACCGCGCCGACGATCTCGTCGTACCAAGCCAGGATCACCTTCGGATCCGTCTGGCCGAGACCGAGCACGTCGGCGACCACAGCAACCGCCAGCGGCCCGGCCAGGCTGCGCCGCAGCTCGGCCCTGCCCGCCGCGGCGAACCCGGCCACCAGCCGCCCGGCCTCGGCCTCGGCGATCTCTTCCAGCCGGGCCGCCGTCGCGGCCAGCCGGAACGCCTCAGCGAACGGGTCGCGGTGCCGCTTGTGCTCCGCGCCGTCCAGGGACAGCATGCTCGGCCCGATCACCCGGGCGGTCGAGAACCTGGGATCGTCGACGGTGAACGTCCGGCTGTCCCGCAGCACGCGCAGGGCCAGGTCCCGTCGGGTCACCAGCCAGCCGCACAGGACCGGCAGCCATGACACCGGCTCGCTGGCGCGAAGCCGCCGCAGCAGCGGATGCACGTCCGTGTCGAGATCGCGCATGGTCACGGCCGCGCCGAGCGGGAACGAACCGGGCGGACCGGGCATGGTCCCGACGCTACCCCGCCCCCCATCCACCTCCCCGGCCCTCTCCAATTCCCTCTTCACGGGAAGCGCCCTCAGAGCTGGCCGAGCAGCCAGCCGGGGCCGGTCACCGATGCCCCCACCGCAGTGCACCGGCCGCGCAGCTCCCGGTCGGCGGTCACGACCAGGCGACGCCCCGGCAGATCCCTGGCCAGATCCGCGATGGTGTCGTCGCCCGAGCCGGGGGCCGCAACCACCCGGACCCGGCCGTCCGGCTGGCCGGCAGGCGCGGTGCCGCGCGAGCCCGCCGCGTGGGCGGCGGCGATCGAGCGCGCCGCTCCCTCCACGACCAGCACGACGTCCGGGAACCACCGTTCCAGCGGCGGCGCCCGCATCGCTTCGGGCAGCGCGGGCACGCCGTCGGCACCCAGCACGGCCAGCTGATCGCGGAGCCGCCGCGCGGCCCCGGCCTGGTCCCGCCACCATCCGTCGGGCCGCGAGCCCATCACGTTAGCCCCGTCGACGATGATCGCCAGCGGCTGCAGCGCCGTGCGCAGCACCGGCCACTGCTCCGCGAAGCCTGGATGCAGGTCCAGGGCCTCGACATCCTGCGCCGCCACCCACGAGGCCTGGCTGGTCTCGCTACTCACCGCGCGCACCGGAAACGGCCGTGGCGCCGCGGCGGTCACCGTCTGGTAGGACCAGCCGCCGTGGTCGTCGCGGAAAATCCCGGTCACGCTGACGGCGTCGGCCGGCATCGCGCACTCCTCCTCGGCCTCACGCAGCGCGGCGGTCACGGCGGACTCGTGGCTGTCCCGCGCTCCCCCGGGCGGTCCCCAGGTGCCGCCGTGGTTGCCCCACCAGCTCCGGCGCTGCAGCAGCACGCACGTCTGGCCTTCGTCCGGGGCGAACGCCAGCAGCCCGGCCGCGCCGAATCGCCCCCAGTGCCGGTGGCCCTGGCCGCAGGTTGTCCAGCCGTTCCCGTCCCGATTGACCATCGCGCCGACCATAGCCCACGCGCCCCGGGCCCTCCTGGGCCACGCCCCGCTATGGACCGGCCCGAACGGACGCGCCGTAGGCTGAGCGCATGCCGCAGCCGATGATTGCCGAGCAGCTGGCGAGATTGCGCCGCCAGCGCACGGCCCCGCTGGTCCTGGAACTCGACCTGACCGATGGCATCGCCGAGGAACCCCCGGCCGACCCGGTGTCCGCGGTGCTGACGATGCGCCGGCCCAGGCTGGCCGACCTGCTGGACGGCCTGCGCCGGGCACGCCGCGACCAGCGGGTCAGGGCACTCGTCGTCAAGGTCGGCGGGCGGCCGATCGGACTGGCCACGGTGCAGGAGATCAGGCGCGCGGTCGAGGAGTTCCGGGACGCGGGCAAGCTGACCGTCGCCTGGGCCGAGACCTTCGGCGAGTTCTCGGCCGGCAACGTGCCGTACTACCTGGCCACCGCGTTCGACACGATCTGCCTGCAGCCATCGGGGGACCTCGGGCTGACCGGGATCGCGATGGAGCGGTACTTCCTGCGCGGCACGCTGGACCAGCTGGGGGTCGACTTCCAGGTCGCCAAGCGGCACGAGTACAAGAGCGCGGCCGAGCAGCTGACAGAACGCAGCTTCTCCGGGCCGGCCAGGGAGGCCACCGAGCGCCTGGCGGCCTCGATCACCGATCAGCTCACCGAAGCGATCGCCGAGCGCCGCCGACTCGACCCGGTCAAGGTCAGGGAGCTGATCGACCGCGGCCCGTTCCTCGCGCGGCAGGCGCACGAGGCCGGGCTGGTCGACGATCTCGGCTACCGGGATGAGGTGTACGCCCGGGTGAAGAGGCACGCGGGCCCGGACGCGATTCTGCTCCCCCTGGGCCGTTACCAGCGCTCCCGCGCGCTGGCCGAGCGGGCCCGCAGCCTGCCCAACCCGAAGCAACGGCACGTCGCGCTGGTCTACGCGACCGGCCCGATCCGGCGCGGGCGCAGCGGCCGCGGCCCGCTGTCCGGCGGCGCGATGGGCTCGGACACGATCAGCGCGGCGCTGCGCGCGGCCACCGCCGACGACGGCGCCCGGGCGATCCTGCTGCGGGTCAACAGCCCGGGCGGCTCCTACGTCGCCTCCGACACCATCTGGCGCGAGGTGGTGCGTGCCCGCAACGCGGGCAAGCCGGTTGTGGTGTCCATGGGCGACGTCGCCGCCTCGGGGGGCTACTTCATCGCGATGGCCGCCGACGCGATCGTCGCCCAGGCCGGCACGATAACCGGCTCCATCGGCGTGCTATCCGGCAAGCCGGTGCTCAGCGAGCTGCTCGGCCGGGCCGGGGTCACCACGGACTCGGTCACCGAGGGTGCGCACTCAGACATGTTCAAGACCACCCGCCCGTTCACCGAGGACGAGTGGGCGCTGGTCAACGATTGGCTAGACCACATCTACGCGGACTTCACCGGCAAGGTCGCCGAGGGCCGCCGGATGTCGCCCGGCCGGGTACACGAGCTGGCCAGGGGACGGGTGTGGACGGGAGCGGATGCACTCGCCAACGGCCTGGTGGACGAGCTCGGCGGCATGGACAGGGCCGCGGCGATCGCGCGCCGCCGCGCTGGCCTGCCCGCCACCGCGCCGCTGCGCATCTACCCGAGGTCGACGCCGTTCGACCGGCTGCGCCCCTCGGCGGACTCTCGCCGGGCGGCCCTGGTCCCCGGCGCCTCGGTGCTCGCCGAGGCCTGGGGACCGGTATGGCGGCTGGCCACCCAGGCCGGCCTCACGCCCTACGGGCCGCTGGTCCTGCCTGGCCCCTGGACATTTGAGTGACAGAACGCATAGCTCCTTCCCGGTCAAGCCCGGCCATCGGTGATGTGCTGATGGCGTTCGCGTCCGGGGTCACCCTGGTCACGGTGGCCGACGGCCGGGACGACGTCGGGACGACGGTGAGCGCGTTCTGCCCGGTGTCCGGCGAGCCGCCGCTGGTGCTGGTCTCGCTGATCGCGGTCTCCTACCCGGCCGAGCTGCTCGGCAGGCTTGACCGGTTCGCGGTGACCGTGCTCGCGGCGGACCAGCGGGTCCTGGCCGGCCGGTTCGCCGTGTCCGGGCGGCCGGGGGCGCGGCTGCTGCTCGACGGCGTGCCGCACCAGCGCGGGGCGCACTCCGGGGCGCTGATCCCGGCCGGCGGCCTCGCCGCCATGGAGTGCGAGGCGGTCCAGCGGGTCGAGGCGGGAGATCACCTGCTGGTGATCTCCCGCGTGATTGACGTCCCTTACCTGGCCGAAGACGGCCAGCCCCTAATCAGGTTCCGCAGCAAGTACCCCTCCCTGCCCCTGCCCTGACCCCCCGCCACGCGCCACCTCGGCCACGCCCCGCCACGCGCCACCTCGGCCACCCCCCGCCACGCGCCACCTCGGCCACCCCCCGCCACGCGCCACCTCGGCCACCCCCCGCCACGCGCCACCTCGGCCACCCCCGCCACGCGCCACCTCGGCCACCCCCCGCCACGCGCCACCTCGGCCACCCCCGCCACGCGCCACCTCGTCTCTTCACGGGTTCGGTAACCGCATTTGGGGCATATCCACCGTGATCATGACTGGATCCCGTGAAAAGATCATGATGGCCCTACGCTCCGCTTCCCGGTGGATGCGAATCGTTGATTCACGTATCAGTCGCCGATGATCAAGAAAACTAGGACCACCGCGCTTGACTATGATTAACGTGATGGTTAATGATTAACGCGTGGGCGAAGTTATTGACGACACGTTCGCCGCGCTGGCGGACCCGACCCGCCGCCGGGTGGTGGAGCTGCTGCGGCAGGCGCCGCGCCGCGCGAGCGAGCTCGCCGACGACGTCGCGATGTCACGGCCCGCCCTGAGCAGGCACCTGCGGGTGCTGCGCGCCAGCGGGCTCGTCGAGGCCGAGACCCTCGCCGACGACGCCCGCGGCCGGGTGTACCGGCTGCGGCCGGACCGGTTTGCCGCCCTGCAGGCCTGGCTCGACCAGGTGCAGGCGTACTGGGCCGAGCAGCTCGGCTCGTTCGCCCGGCACGTCGACAGACGGCAGGACCGGCCGTGACCAGCCAGCCCGCGTCGGTCCGGGTCACCGTGCACGTCAACGCCGTGCCCGAGACCGCGTTCGCGGTATTCACCGAGGAGATCGACTCCTGGTACGTCAGGGATCGGCACACGTTCGCCGACCCGGACCGGGCGCTCGGCATCAGGTTCGAGCCCGGCGTCGGCGGTCGCCTGATCGAGGTCTACGACCGCGGCGCCGGGGAAGGACGCGAGATGGGCCGGATCACGGCCTGGGAGCCGGGTCGCAGGCTCGCGTTCGTCGACGGGCTTGGGACCGAGGTCGAGGTGTCGTTCGAGGACGCCGGCGGCCAGACCCGGGTAACCCTGGAGCACCGCGGCCTGGAGCGGCTGCGGCCCGACCTGGCCGAGCGGCGCGCGAGCCACGGCTGGCGGCTGCTGCTGCCCTGGTACCAGCGGCACATGGAGCACGCAGCAGAAAGGAGCAGCAGATGAGCGA
>CAWKCG010000034.1:0-62218 GCA_963847965.1 uncultured Actinomycetes bacterium | reverse complement strand
ATCAGCTTCCGGACGCTTATCGATCACGCGTTTTAGTATTACCGCCGCGCTGCCCGCTGACCGGCTCATGCGGGATATCTAGATCACCCGTCATCAGCATGGCCGATCCGATACTTTTAGTGATATGACAGTTACTGACCGACATCTATATGGCTCGCTCGCAAGCTGGGATCGCGACGCCGCGGCGCGAGAAGCCTCTGGCTTACTCGTCGCCCGGGCACGGGGCGTCCTGTCCCGCATCGATGATTCCTCCCATAGCCCGCTGATGACAGGGGCTCGGTACGGATGGCCCGCTACGAGCTGGAAGAGGCCCTGGATGCTCACGGACGGCTACGGACCGGGGAACTGCACCCGGAGCTGGAGTTCCCCGAGCTGGAGCACGAGACCGAGGCGCTGGAGATCGCCTTGGGGAAGGTTGCCGAGGATGCCGACGCGTGGGCCGACGATCTGGTGATGGTGGTCCGCGAGCACTGCGGGGAAGAAGTAGCTGCTTACGTGAGCGGCGCCCAGGAGAGCAGAAGTGAGTACTAAGCGTGCCCGCGAAAGCCGGAGGGAACTGGCCAAGGGCGCGCCGAGGGGGAGCGCCCTTGGGATGCCGCCCGAGACGAACGGTGTGGCCTCATGACCGCCCGCGCCGAGTGCCCGGTCCCGGGCCGGCAGTCCTGCCTCAAAGCCCTAGCCCAGACCTCCGCGCAGATCCAGGCCGAGCGGTGGGACCGCCTCCTCGCCGAGGGGCCGGAAGCCGTCGCGGCAGCCGCCTGGGCGCCGTGGATGAACGTCAGCGAGGAAGACCTGGCTCGGCGCTACGCCGGTCTGCTGGAGAAAGCACGCAGGGCCGGAGCGGCCTGAATAAGCCCTGCAGACGCGCTTGCTGGCGTGCTGGCACCCCGGACGGCCGCCAGGGAAGATGCTCCCGTCCGGGGCGCCGCGGGTCATCGCCCTCCGCTTGCCTGCCGGATCGCCTCGGCCACCTCGGCCGCGCTCATGTCGTGGAAATGGGGGTGGAGCTCGTTCCGCGGTCCCTCGATGGGCGCCGGTTTGTCGGGTTCCGACAACTGAGGGCGCGCTGCGGGGGTATCGGCGATACCACCGAGGCCTCGATCGGCCGTCCTGGGCCATCTGAGCGCATCGGCCGTGAGCGGGCCCGGTAGACGAGCCAGGCGACCGTGCCGACGACGGCCGCGAGCGCGAGGACCACGGCGGCCGCCACGAGCCAGAGCACGGGGATGGACACAGACTGACCATGCAAGGTCGCAGTGAGCTTCGTCCTAGCCGACACCACCAGGGTGAGCAGCCCCAGGACGAGTACGGCGCCCTTCACCAGTCGCCTCTCGCAGCATCCCCGGCGGGCCTTCCCCATAGCTCGTTCAGGCGGTCATCGGCCGGAGCGCTGGCACCCGGCTGGTCGTCCACGGTCATCGGGAACTCCTCTACAAAGCTTGCCTGGTGTACGTACACCAAACTACGCTAGGTGTACGTACACCGCAAGGAGGGCTCGTTGAAATCCGTACGTACACCCGGCAGACTGGGCGGCATGCCGAACCGGCCCCGGACTCAGCACCGCTCTGTCCGCATCAGCGATGAAGACTGGGCCGACCTCGAAACAGCTACACACGCGGTCGGCTCCGATCGCGGAACGGTGATCAAGCAGCTCATCCGCTGGTACCTCCGCCGACCTGGGGCGCAGCTCCCCGAACGGCCGTCGGCGACGTCTCGGCCAACGGGCGGTCAGCAGCAGAGCTAAGTGGAGCCCTGGGGCTGGGGCTGGCGGTCGTTCAGCCGCCGTTCAATAGCCCGGGTCCTCGAGTACACCAGCGCTAGTAGGCGTAGCTGCGCCCGTTCTGACCCCGCACGCTATAGCGTGGTGCGGTGGATTCAGATGCCGGCGACGAGAACGTGTCGGCCGGGGCGGACGATAGCGACCTCGATGACGCAGGCAACGGCGAAGTCGCAATACGGGATGAGTTTGAGCCCACCGAGCAACAGCGTGAGGCAGACAAGAATCTGGCTGTCCAGCTCGTTGTCGCATTTGGTATCGGAATAGCCACCATTTGGGGTGCAGTTCCTGGCGGCCTGCTCACGATGCTCGGCCCTCTCATGGTCGTCATCCTGAACGCGATGACGCGCGTCGGTCGCCGCCGGGCGGAACATGCCGCCGAAACTCTCCTCGATGCAGCCGATGAAGCGCAACTTCCGGTTGCGGAGTTCTTCGACCGGGCCGTGGCCGACGACCGCCGCCACGAGTTGTTCGCCCGGGCCCTGAGCATCGCGCAGGACACGGCGCTACGAGAGAAGAGACGGGCTCTAGGGCGCGCGCTGGCCGCGGGAGTTATGGGCGACGACGCGCGAATCGACGAGGAGCTACTGTTCATGCGTGCCATCGAGGACATCGACGAGATGCACATACGCCTGCTCAGCCGCATGGCGGCGGTACCTTTCCAGCCACCCGGATGGAGCGCCCACACAATCTCAGAAGCTGACCCAGGGCTTGCGAGCGGAGTGCGAGCGCTGATCGGGACGCTGGAACTCCACGGGCTGATCGAGCAGGTCGTGTCGACCGTGCCGATCCGGGGCCCGGGCGGGGGCCAGGCGTACTACTACGTAAACCAGCAAGGCCGGGAGTTTCTCGGACGCCTAGCCGAGAACCCAGAGCAGGGCGAATCCTGATCGCTTGTTGTCGACTACAGGGCTGCTTAGCTCCTGACGGCAAGGACTACGGTCAGCGCCACGAGCACGGCCGTCAGCGCGGCGATGATCACGGCAAGCCAGGTCGCGACCTTCCGCCCGAGGATCGTCTCTGCGGTCAGAGCCTCCACCGCGACTTTGAGCCGACGCTGCATCTCCATCTGGTTCCGTGCGCTGGGAATGCTGTGGTCCGTAGCGATCAGCTCTACGTCCGAGAGGTCGCTCAGTCCACGGACACCGTTGACATTCATCGCCTGGACGGCTTGCCGGAACTGCTCGTTCTTGGCGTGCCGCGCCCCGAGCCAGGATCGTATTCTGCTGGTCACTGGGCCTTCTACTTCGGCTTGTTCTGCTTGTTCCAGATCAGTACGGCGACGGACAGCGCGACGCTCATGACGGTCAGGTAGTGGTCGACAGCTGCCCGGTCTGGGCCCTGCACGCCCAGCAGGCCAGACGCCACGATGGCCACGAGCACCAGGGCGAGGATCTGTCCGATGCTCCGCTCAGTCTCGGTGCTGGGGGGATTCTCTGCCGTCGCTTGCCCGGAGAAGCGCATCGGGGAAAGCGCGAGTTCCAAGCTGGCGGCCACCGTAGCAGTCGCGCCGAAGATCGGCGTGATGGTGAGCGCCGCCGTTCGCCGGTGGGTGGCCGTAGGAGTCGCGCCGAAGATCGGCGTGATGGTGAGCGCCGCCGTTCGCTGGTGGGTGACTGGCTGACGAGCTGGCGCGAGTTCGCGCATGGCGGCGTCTACGGCGCGTACAAGACGCTGCTGGAGGGGCGGTACTGGGCCAACGCCGCTCGCGGTGCCCCGGCCGGCATCGCGTACGAACTGCTCGGCGCCCTCGAACAGCTCCTTTGCTAGCTCAGCTAGCCAGTCCGGCTCCTCGCTCTCGCTCATCGTGTGTAGAAATCTATCGGAAAGTGTCGCCGTATCAGGCTGGCAGGCGGGTGGCCGAACCGGCCGGAACCTGACGTTCGCAGCCCGACGCGCAGCGGCCCGGCAGCGCAGGGCCTGGCCGTCGTGCTCACGGCCAGGGCCCTGCCGGGCGGGTGACGGTTCAGGATTCGAGGTTCTTCCGGCCCGCCGCGATCGCTCGCGTGACCAGCCATTTCTCAACATCGTCGCGGTGGTATCGGTTTTCGTTTCCGAGCCGGTGCCGCCGTGGACCTTGTCCGGTCGTGTTCCACGAGTGGAGCGTCTCCTTCGCGACGCCGAGCCACGTGCAGAGCTCGTCGGCGTTCGACCATTCCTTCAACCCGTCACCGGGCTGGGCCAGCCGCTCGATGACCGCGAGCAGGTCGTGGATCCGGTTCACGGCAGCGTGGAATGCCGCCTGGTATATGGCGTCGGCATCGCCGGGGCAGCCGAGCAACTCGGCGACAGCGGCAGGCCCTTTGGCCACGGCGGCGGTCAGTTTGCGGGCGTGTGCGGCAGCGCGCTGCCCGGCGGTCCGCGCGGTAGCGGCCGCGTAGCCGGGCTGGCGACGTCGGACCACACGCAGGCGCATGGCTTGCTGGGCGGCCCGGCGGAACGCGGCGGCCAGGTCGTCGGCTCCTTCCCGTTGCATGAAGTCGGCGAGACAGCCTGCGGCCTGGGCCGGGCTCGCGAGCGCTTCTACGCGTTTCCCGTCATCGACCCACCTCGCGACGACTAGACGCTGGCCATCTTGGAGTTCACAGGTGAGGTCGACATGGGTGCCGTCGGGCAGGTTGAAGATCGTGACGGGGGAGGGCATTCCAGTTCTCCTATTCTACAAATCCGCGAAGACACTTCTACGCTGCGCTGAATTCCCCAGGGCGTATTCAACGGGCGGCGAGTACGTGACATTACCGCAGGCCACACAGGTCCCGATGCCTTTTCTTTGCAACTTCAGTCGCCATTCGTACCGTCATCTATTACGACCGGTCCGGGCCTTCGTTCACTCTCTTCCTGCTGTCGGCCTCGGTGCCGAGGACGACTCAGCCGAGCGGGAAGTACCGCGGGTGAGCCTTCATCAGCTCGGCCGGGCCTCCCGTCGGGCACTCCGCGGGCACTCGGGGCACAGGCGGGGCACGAAACATCCAGTAGTAATAGGTAGAGGCAGGTTCTAACGGGCGTAGAAAACGCCTTGTAGAAACGGGTGCGGGCGGAGGCGTCCTGCTAGGCCCAGCGGAGCGGGTAGTAGCCGGTGTAGTTCTCGGCGAGGGTGACGGCGGCCGCGCGCGATGAGATGACGTACCGCAGCTGGGACAGCTGCAGTTCGGCGCCGAACCGATCCTGGTGCGGGTCGATGTGCAGCATGGACGTCATCCACCAGGAGAAGTGCGTGGCCCGCCAGACGCGGCGCAGGCAGGTGTCGGTGTAATCGTGAGCGGGCCCTGGGTCGTGGTCGCGTAGCAGGCTGACCAGGGCCGCGGCCAGTTCGGTCACGTCGGCGATGGCCAGGTTGAGGCCCTTGGCCCCGGTGGGCGGGACGATGTGCGCCGCGTCGCCGGCCAGGAACAGCCGGCCGTACTGCATGGGCGTGGCGACGAAGCTGCGCATCGGCGAGATGGCCTTCTCCGTGATCTGGCCCTGCTTCAGCTCCCAGCCCGGCAGGCCGAGCCGGCACCCCAGCTCATCCCAGATCCGGTCGTCCGGCCACCGCTCGATGTCCTCGTCCTCGGGTACCTGCAGGTACAGCCGGCTGACCTGCGGCGTGCGCATGGTGTGCAGCGCGAACCCGTGTTCGTGACGTGAGTAGATGAGCTCGTCGGTGGACGGCGGCACCGTGGCCAGGATGCCGAGCCAGGCGTACGGATAGTCGCGCTCGGCCACCCGCAGCAAGCCCGGCGGCATGGAGTCGC
The DNA here is from genome assembly GCA_963847965.1 of uncultured Actinomycetes bacterium. Taxonomy (GTDB): domain Bacteria; phylum Actinomycetota; class Actinomycetes; order Streptosporangiales; family Streptosporangiaceae; genus Palsa-504. Next base: position 56,707 of record CAWKCG010000034.1, on the reverse strand, counting down.
GGCAGATGCCGTGGAAGCCGTCGCAGCCGGCGATCGCGTCGCAGGTCACCTCGTGCCGGGTGCCCGCCGCGTCGGTGAAGCGGAGCACCGGGGCCCTGGAGCTCAGGTCGGCCACGCGGGTATCGCTGACCTCGAACTCGATCGCCCCGCCGGCCGCCAGCCGCGTCCGGATCAGGTCCTTGACGATCTCGGTCTGCGCCCAGATCGTCACCCAGCGGCCGCCGGTTAGGTCCCGGAAGTCGAGGCGGTGCCGCTCCCCGGCGAACTGCAGGTAGATGCCGCCGTGCTCGAGGCCCTCGGTGTCCATGCGCTGGCCCAGGCCGACCGCGCGGAGCAGTTCGACCGTGCCCGCCTCGAGCAGCCCCGCCCGCTGCCGCGCCTCGCAGTAGGCGCGGCTGCGGTTCTCGACCACGATCGAGTCGATGCCGCGCAGGGCCAGCAGGTGGGACAGCATCAGCCCGGCCGGGCCGGCGCCGACGATGCCGACCTGGGTACGTGAGCTGACAGTCATCGAAGAGCCGCTCCCATCATCAGATTCGTGCGTAAAACGCACGATAGTTCAGAAAGCGAACGAACGGGTGCCCGGTCTATGATGTCAACGACCGAGCAGGGAGGTCCCAGTGGCTGACAGCCAAGAACCGGGTCACGACGGGGACTTCGTGCAGTCACTGGAGCGCGGCCTGTCGGTGATCTGCGCCTTCGACGCGGAGCATCCGAAACTTACCCTGAGCGAGGTGGCCGCAAGCACGGGCCTGAGCCGGGCCGCCGCCCGCCGCTTCCTCCGCACGCTGGTCCAGCTCGGCTACATGCGCAGCGACGGCAGCCGGTTCGCGCTCCGGCCGAAGATCCTTGAGCTCGGTTACGCGTACCTGTCCAGCCTCACCCTGCCCGAGGTGGCGATGCCGCACCTGGAGCAGCTGGTCGAGCAGGTGCACGATTCGTCGTCGGTCTCCGAGCTTGACGGAGACGACGTGGTCTACATCGCCCGCGTGCCGACCAAGCGGATCATGACGGTGACGATCAGCGTCGGCACCAGGTTCCCCGCCTACGCCACGTCCATGGGCCGGGTGATGCTCGCCGCGCAGCCCGACGAGTGGCTCGACGAGTACCTGGAGTCGGTCAGCCTGCGCGGGCTGACCGGGCACACCATCACCAGCGCGACGGCGCTGCGCCGCGAGCTGCGCAAGATCCGCGTCCAGGGCTGGGCGATGGTGGACCAGGAACTCGAGGAGGGGCTGCGCTCGATCGCCGCCCCCATCCATGACTCCGACGGCCAGGTCATCGCCGCCGTCAACGTCTCCACGCACGCCGGACGCCGCACGCTGAACAGCGTGGTGGAGGATCTGCTCCAGCCGCTGCTCGCCACCGCGCGCCGCATCGAGGTGGACCTGGCCCGCGCCCGGACCCCCGCCGCAGGCGGCTCCGGGGTCGTCCCCCCGGGCTAGCACACCGGGAGTCCGGGGATCGTCCGCTGACAGCCGGGGGGTTCGGGGGGTACGCGGGGGGTATCCCCCCGCGGGGTGTCACACTTGCTTGCTATGCGCACGCTCGTCATCGATCATCCGCTGGTCACCCACAAGCTCACCGCGCTGCGGGACGCCACCACCGACACCGCGACCTTCCGCAGCCTGACGGACGAACTGGTGACGCTGCTGGCGTACGAGGCGACTCGCGAGATGCGGGTCCAGCCCGTCGCCGTCGAAACGCCGGTGGGCACCGCCCGCGGTGTCAAGCTGGCCAGGCCGGTGCCGCTCATCGTGCCGGTGCTGCGGGCCGGGATCGGCATGCTGGACGGCATGACCCGGCTGCTGCCGATGGCCGACGTCGGCTTCGTCGGGCTGCGCAGGGACGAGGAGTCGCTCATCGCGTCCACCTACGCGAACCGGCTGCCCACCGACCTGACCGGGCGGGACACCTTCGTCCTTGATCCGATGCTGGCCACCGGCGGGACGCTCGCCACGGTGATCGGCGTGCTCGCCGACCGCGGCGCCGCGTCGGTCACCGCCATCTGCCTGCTGGCCGCGCCGGAGGGCCTGCGCCACCTTGAGCAGTCCTACGCGGGCGATGAAGGCCCGTGGGTGCGGGTGGTCACCGCGGCGGTCGACGAACGCCTCAACGACCGGGGGTACATCGTGCCCGGGCTTGGCGACGCGGGCGACCGCCTGTTCGGCCAGATCTTAGGCGGCCGCAGGTTACGGGCGGGGCGCCGGGCCTGCCGCGGGCAACACCGCGGCGCCGGCCGGATCTGGGCGAGGCCCCCCCGGCGCCAGCGCCGGACAGCGCCACCGCGGAACGGCCCGGCACCCTGCCACCTGAAGCCAACCAGGATCGGCGCGCCCGCGATATCCCCGAATCCGGGGTTACCCCTGGCGTGCCTGGCGGCCAGAATCGGCCTAGACTGACCAGAACTGTCCGGCGGAGGGGACGTCATGCCGGTGAACGCGCAGGTGAGCACGGCCGAGGGCGACACGGTGCTCATCGCGGAGGGGAACCAGATCGTCTTCGGGCGCGGACCGGAGGTGGACCTGGCCATCGCGGCCGGCCGCGGGCTTTCCCGGCGGGCCGGCATCGTGACCGCGATGGCCGCCGGCGCCTGGATCGTCAATATCAGCCACACCCACGCGCTGTACGTGGAGGGCGAGGGCTACCGGATCAGGCTGCCCAGGCTGGAAGACGACGGTGAGCCTGCCGGAGGCTGGCTGCTGCACAGCGGCACGGTCATGGTCGGCTCCCGCGCCATGCTCGACGACGACCAGCCGCTGGCGGTGAGCATCACCAGCGAGCAGCAGGCCGACGGGCTGGCGTTCATGCAGCCGGACGGGGAGGGCACCGTGCTGCCCTTCTACCTGGACCCGATGACCAAGCTGTTCCTGGTCGCGCTGATCTGGTGCCGGCCGTGGCTGGTCGATCCCGGCGCCACCACGCCGCTGCCGCGCACGCCGGAAATCGCCAGGAGCGCCCTGCAGGCGACCGGTGCGTACCACGAACTCGAGCGGTTCGACGCCGACCCGGAGTTCCGCGACATGCTGTCGGCGCGCGTCACCGAGCACATCAAGGTGCTGCGCAGGAAGATCACCGACCGGGGCCTGGCCTCCCGGGGTTCCCGGGTCGAGGGCGACGTTCGGCTGTCGGACGAGGTGGCGGTCCGGCTGCTGATCGAGCACGGCATCATCACCTCGGCCGACCTCGGCCTGCTGACCGACCCGGTATGGCGCTCCCGCCAGGAAGACCTGTGGTGGACCCAGGGGTTAGGGACCTGTGGTGGAACGCGGGCCTGAGGGTTGGCGGGCCTGTGGTGGAAGCGGGCGTGACGGGCTGGGGTCCGGGCCTATGGAACGCCCGGCGGTATCACCATGAACTCCGTGCTCGCGCGGAGGCCGCCCGCCCCCCGCACCTCCACCGTGAACATCCCGAGCTGGAGCGAACCGCGGTAGACCTGGCTGATCTCGAACCTGAACGTCCCCTCCCGGCCGACCGCCGGCTTGACTCCCGACGTGGTGTCCAGGATCTGGTTGTTGCCCGGGCCGAAGCCGACCAGCGTCACCGTGACGGTCGTGTGCGGATCGAAGCCAGCCCCGCTGACCGCGAACGCGGCGTTCGAAGGCCCCTGGCTCTGGCCCACCATGCACAGGTCCGGCCCGGCCTGCGGCTTGACCTTCCCGCAGACCGTCTTGGGAGCCGGCGGAGGTCCGCCCGGCGGGAGGGACTGCGCCGGGTTCAGCGGGTTCAGCGCCGTTTTCGGCGCGGAGGAACCGGTGAGCGTGGCGCCGATAATGACCCCGACGGCGACCAGCGCCGCTCCTCCGGCGGCCCAGCCGAGCAAGGCCAGGTGAGCCCCGAGCCAGCGGCGCAGGCCAGCGGGCAGCCAGCGGGGCCCGCGGTCAGTGGCGCCGCGGCGCGCGGCACCGGACCGGGACCCGGACTTGAGCCGGTACGGGGCGGGAAGGCCGTCGTTGGAGGCGGAGGTGGCGTCGTCGCCGTCCTCGCCGGGCAGGCCCCCGCCCGCGGGCAGCGGACCCCGCTGGTACTCCCTGATCAGGTCCATCGCCGCTTCGGGCAGGTATGAGTGATCGCCGGCCAGGCCGGACTCAAACGCCGGGGCCTCGGTGAACTGCTCCAGCGTGGCCAGCACGGTGGACGAGGTGGGGCGCATCCGGGGGACGCGCTCCATGCAGGCGGTGACCAGGTTGGTGAGCGCGTCGGGCAGGCCGGACAGGTCCGGCGGCTCGTTGGCCAGCCGGGCCAGCACGTCCATGGCCGTGTCGCCCTGGTACGGCGGGTGCCCGGTCGCCGCGTAGGCCAGCGTCGCGCCCAGCGAGTACACGTCGCTGGCCACCGACGCCTGCTTGGTGTCCCTGGCCTGCTCCGGCGCCATGTACGCCGGCGTGCCGACGGCCCCGTTCGCGGCGGTCAGCTCGATCCGTTCGGCCGCCCGGGCCACGCCGAAGTCGATGACCCGCGGGCCGTCCGGCGCGACGAGCACGTTCGACGGCTTCAGGTCCCTGTGCACCAGGCCGACCCCGTGGATGGACACCAGCGCCTCCGCGCACCCGGCCGCGAGCCACCTGACCGTCGCGGTCGGCAGCGGGCCGCAGGCCCGCACGAGCCGGCTCAGGGAGGGGGCCGGAACGTAGGCCGTGGCCAGCCACGGCAGGTCCGCCTCGGGATCGGCCTCGACGACCGAGGCGGTGAAGACCCCGCTCACCCGGCGGGCGGCCGCGACCTCCTGCGCGAAGCGCGTCCGGAAGCCCGCTTCCTCGGCGAGCTCCACCTTGATCGTCTTCACGGCGACCAGCCGCCCGGCCGCCGAGCGCCCCAGGTACACCTGGCCCATCGCCCCGGCCCCGAGGCGGCCCAGTATCACGTAGGGGCCGATGCGGTCCGGGTCCCACCGGCGCAGCGGCTCACGCCCCGACTGCGGCACATTCATCGGTCCGTCCCGGCCCGTCCTCTCAGTGAGGCATCAGCCTCCATCATGCCGGATCCTGCCACGCAATTGCATGGCACGCTCAATACCTGTGACAAATGGGAGTGCAGAGGCACCAGTGCCGGTTTTGCTCGCGCCCTGCGGGGACGGAGACGCGGTCCCGAGGGGGCACCACCGGTCGTTCGGTAAATGATCTTTTACTCTGAGTGGCGGGCACTTAGGAGGCCGGCGGGCACCACGGCGTCGCTCACCGCCCTCGCGGTGGCGAAGCCGGGCTTGATGACCGTGTTGATCAGGTGCAGCCGCTCGTCGAAGCTCGCGAACGCGCTCTTCATCGCGTTTATCGTCAGCCACTCCACGTCCGACCAGCCGTAGCCGTACTCCTCCACCAGCTTGTGGAACTCCGAGCTGAGCGTGACCTGGCTCATCAGCCGGTTGTCGGTGTTGACCGTCACCCGGAACTGGAGCTGGCGCAGGAGCCGGAGCGGGTGCAGCGCGATCGACGGCGCCGCGCCGGTCTGGACGTTCGAGGTCGGGCACATCTCGAGCGGGATCCGGCGGTCGCGGATGTACGCGGCGAGGCGGCCCAGGTGGACGCTGCCCTCCGGAGTGATCTCGATGTCATCGACGATGCGGACGCCGTGGCCCAGGCGCTCGGTGCCGCACCACTGCACCGCCTCCCAGATGGAGGGCAGCCCGAACCCCTCGCCCGCGTGGATGGTGATGTGGAAGTCCTCCCGCTTGATGTACTGGAACGCGTCCAGGTGCCGGCTAGGCGGCCAGCCGGCCTCGGCGCCCGCGATGTCGAAGCCGACCACGCCGTGGTCCCGGTGGCGGACCGCCAGCTCGGCGATCTCCAGCGACCTCGCGGCGGTGCGCATGGCGGTCAGCAGCGCGTACACAATGATCCCGCGCCCCCTGCTGCCTGCGCGGAAGCCCTCGAGGACCGCCTCGACGACCTCGTCCAGGCTGAGCCCGCGCTCGGTGTGCAGCTCGGGCGCGAAGCGGACCTCGGCGTAGGCCACCCCGTCGGCGGCCAGGTCCTCGGCGCACTCGGCCGCCACCCGAACCAGCGCGTCCGGCGTCTGCATGACCGCCACCGTGTGCCGGAACGCGTCGAGGTACACCTCGAGGTGACCGCGGTGCGCGCCCTCGGTCAGCCGCCGGGTCAGGTCCTCGATGTTGTCACCGGGCAGGTCCGCGTATCCGATCTCGCGGGCCAGCTCAAGGACGGTCTGCGGGCGCAGGCCGCCGTCCAGGTGGTCGTGCAGCAGGACCTTCGGGACGGCCCGGATTTCCTCTAGTGTCGGCATCTCACCATTGTGCACGCCGGGGGATCGCCCCTCGTCAGGGCCCGATGTGCTCGAGGACGGCCGCCGCGGGCGGCGGGGGGCCCTCGGCGCTGACCGCGACGGCGCCGTCGAGGGCGGCCAGTGCGGCGGCGAACCGCTCCTCGTCGTCGGTGTGGAGCTCGACCACCGGCTGGCCCTCGCGCACCGGGTCGCCGGGCTTGGCCAGGCAGATGATCCCGGCGGTCGCGCTGACCGAGTCTTCCTTCCTTTCCCGGCCGGCGCCGAGCCGCCACGCCGCCGTGCCCACCGCCATGGCGTCCAGTCGGGTCAGCCAGCCGGAGCGGGGAGCGGGCAGCGCCGTCCTCACGTGCTTGGCCTGCGGCAGCGGCGCATCAGGGTCGCCGCCCTGCGCGCGGACCATCGCCCGGTAGGTGTCCAGGGCCCGGCCGTCGGCGATGGCCGCGGCGGGGTCGGCGTCGATGCCGACCAGGGCCAGCATCTGGGCGGCCAGCGCCAGCGTGACCGCCATGAGGTCGGGCGGGCCGTGGCCCTGCAGCGCCGCCACCGACTCCTCCACCTCGACCGCGTTGCCCACGGCGCGGCCCAGCGGGGTATCCATGGGCGTCAGCAGGGCGCTCGTGCGCACCTTGTGCTCCTCGCCGAGCGCGACCATCGTCTGCGCGAGTTCGCGCGCCGCATCGCGGCTCTTCATGAACGCGCCGGTGCCTACCTTGACGTCCAGGACGAGCGCGCTGGTCCCCTCGGCGATCTTCTTCGACATGATCGAGCTGGCGATCAGCGGGATGGACTCGACCGTCCCGGTCACGTCCCGCAGCGCGTACAGCCTGCGGTCAGCCGGGGCGAGGCCGCTGCCCGCGGCGCAGATCATGCAGCCGACCCTGGACAGCACGGCCAGGGTCTCCGCCGGGCTCAGTGCGGTGCGGAAACCGGGGATCGACTCGAGCTTGTCCAGGGTCCCGCCGGTGTGGCCCAGGCCGCGCCCTGACAGCTGCGGGACGGCCGCGCCGCAGCTCGCGACCAGGGGCGCCAGGATCAGGCTGACCTTGTCCCCGACCCCGCCTGTCGAGTGCTTGTCGACGGTCGGCTTGGTCAGCCACCGCAGGTCGAGCCGGTCGCCGGAGGCGATCATCGCCGCGGTCCAGGCCCTGAGCTCGGCTCGGTCCATCCCGCGGAAGTAGATCGCCATCAGCAGCGCGGCCATCTGCTCGTCGGCGACCTGGCCCTCGGCGTACTCCTCGAACAGCCACCTGATGTCATCGTCGGCTAGGCGGCCTCCGTCCCGCTTGGCCCTGATCAGCGAGACCGCGTCGGTCACCGGCCATCCCTCCGTTCGGCCAGGTCGGTGGCGGTGAAGGCGGCAGGGAGCAGCGCGGTCAGGTCGACCGGGCCGTCCGCGGTGTCGACGAGCAGGGCGCCGCCACCGGCCTCGAGCAGAAGTTGCCGGCAGCGGCCGCACGGGAGCAGCGGCGCCCCGTCGCCCGCGACGACGCTGACGGCCAGCAGCGCGGGCTGGGCGCCCTCGGCCGGGGCCGGGGCTTCGGCCGGGGCTTTGGGCGGGGCCGGGGCGGCGGCGCCCGCTCCGTGCAGCGCGCAGACCAGGCCGCACTCGGCGCACAAGGTCAGGCCGTAGGAGGCGTTCTCGACGTTGCAGCCGACGATGACCCGGCCGTCAGAGGTCAGGCCCGCCGCGCCGACCCGGAGTCCTGAATAGGGCGCGTAGGCGCGGGCGGCCGCGGCGGCGGCAGCCGCGCGCAAGCCCGGCCAGTCGATGCCCACGAACACGCCTAGAAGGCGGTAGCGTTGGCGGTGAGTTCCCGGGTAAGTCGGGGTCCGCGTGGGTAAGGCTGCAGGGTTGCCCCGTCCACGCGGACCCTCCCATGTCATCGGCGCGGCTGCGGCAGGGAGGCAAACCGCGCCAGAGCAAGGAACTCTGGTAATAGAATGCCAACGCACTTCTTAAGGACCCAACCTGGAACAAGTTCAGGTTTGGTTAAGATATTCGCCCGTTTGGGCACCTGCGGGTTTCGTGCTTAGCGTGGAGGACGTGAACGCTCGTCTTGGCCGGGTTCTCGTGGTCGAAGATGACCCCGGCATCGCCACCCCGCTGGTTCAGGGGCTGACCCGGGCCGGCTACGAAACCGGCAGCGTCACCACCGGCCAGGGGGCCCTCGACTGGCCTGCGCCCGACGTGGTGCTGCTCGACCTCGGGCTGCCCGACATCGACGGCGTGGAGGTGTGCCGCAGGCTCCGCCAGGCCTGCGACGCGGCGATCATCGTGGTGACCGCGCGCGGCGAGGAATCCGACCGGGTGCTGGCCCTGGACCAGGGCGCCGACGACTACCTGATCAAGCCGTTCGGCCTGGCCGAGCTGCTGGCCAGGATCAGGGCGGTGCTGCGCCGCAGCCGGCAGCCCGCGGGGCAGGTGCTGCAGCACGGCCCGCTGACCGTCGACCTGCGCACGCACCGGGTCAGCGTCGCCGGGCACCCCATCGCGGTGACGCCGAAGGAGTTCGCCATCCTGGAGTGCCTGGCCAGCGACCCGGGGCGGGTGGTCAGCCGGCAGGAGATGCTCGAGCGCGCGTGGGATGAGCACTGGTACGGTCCCACCAAGGTGCTTGACGTGCACATGGCCGCGCTGCGACGCAAGCTCGGCGACCCGGGCCTCATCGAGACCGTCTACGGGCACGGCTTCAGGCTGGCCGACGTCGAGGGCTCGCCATGACCACCCGGATCGTGCTGGCCCTGCTGGCCTTCACCGTCGCGATGCTCGTCGGCGCCGTGGGCTGGCTGACGCTCAACGCGACCGGGCACGATCGCAGTTCGTTCATCGAGGCCACCGAGGGCATGGCGGTGGCCGACGCGGCGATCGCCCAGAACGCTCTCGACGGCGACCCGGACCAGCCGATGCTCATCATGGTCCGCCAGACGCAGGCGGCCGGGAACGGCGTGCTGATCCTGCGCAGCACGCTGCAGGGCAACGTCTACGGGCAGAAGACCGTGAGCGAAGGGGGCATGCCGGCGGGGAGCTGGGACGCGCTGGCCAATAAGGCCGACTGGAAGGCCGCGCAGACGGAGCACGCAGTCCAGGAGCTCCCGCAGGCTCCGGTGAGCACGCGGACGACGGGCTCGTGGGTGATCGCGGCCGTGGCCGTCTACTCGTACGGCGGCCCGGGTCCGGTGGTCGGCACGGTGATCCTGGCCAGGTCAACCCAGTCGCTTGACGGCGACATCGTCGAGCTGTGGGTCATCCTCGGGACGATCAGCGTCGTGGCCATGATCGCGGCGACCCTGCTGGCGTTCGGGCTGGCCCGGTGGGTGAGCAGGCCGCTCAAGGGGCTGGACGCCGCGGCGCGCAGGCTCGCCGACGGCGACCTGGCCATCAGGACCGTGGTCGGCTCGGGCCCCCCCGAGCTGCGCCGCCTGGGCACCACGTTCAACACGATGGCCGCGCGGCTCGAGGCCCTGGTCCACGGGAACCGGGCGGTCATCGCCGACGTGTCACACCAGCTGCGCACGCCGCTGGCGGCGCTGCGGCTGCGGCTCGACCTGCTGGCCGTGGACGCCGGGCACTCGGACCCGGCCACGGGGCACGAGCTCGCCGAGGCGCTCGGAGAGCTGGCCCGGCTGTCGCGCCTGGTCGACGGACTGCTGGCGGTGGCGCGGGCGGAGAACGTCGTGCCGGTGCCGGTGGCCGTGGACGTCGCCGAGGTGGCCAGGGAGCGGGTCGTGGCGTGGCACCCGGTGGCCGACGACCGGGGCATCGTGCTGACCGCCACCTCGGTGGGCGGGGCGGGTGCCCAGGACGCGTCGGTGCTGGCCTGGATCGGCGAAGGGCACCTGGAGCAGATCCTCGACAACCTGATCGCCAACGCGCTGGAGGCGCTGAGCCAGGGCCAGCGGGTCACCGTCATCACGGCGGCCACGCCGACCGGCGCCCGGATTACCGTCCGCGACCACGGGCCCGGGATGAGCGCCGAGGACCGCGAGCGCGCCTTCCTGCGGTTCAGCACCTCGAACCCGAACGGGACCGGCCTGGGCCTGGCCATCGTCCACCGGCTGACTACGTCCAACGGCGGCACCGCCGGCCTGGCCGAGACGCCGGGCGGCGGCCTCACGGTCACGCTGGACTTCCCTGGTGTCCCGGCGTCGAACGGCGGCCCTTCGGCGCACGGCGGGGCGGAGAGCCGGCCATCCGGGTCCGGCAGGCCGGACAACTCGGCGGCCCCGGCGGACAGCATCAGCCTGTAGGCACTGTTCGGCGCGGCGTTCGGCGGGCCGCGTGCCGGGCTCCTTTTTGCCCTGTAGGAGAGCTATTTTCGCCCTGTAGGAAAGCACTAAGTCCCCTGGCGGGAACCGGGGCGTTATGTCCGGCAAGCCAGGAGTGCCGTCCTGATCGGATTCCGATTCGGCAACGAGCAGACCCGATAGACGTGTGTCCCCTTCCCAGGCGAGTTAACCAGGCATAGCCTGCGGGACAACCCAGGACGAATGCGAGGCCAGGTGCTGTGAGTGCCTGGCCCAGTGGAGGTAAGCGTGAAACACAGCGCATGGGCCACGGTGGCGCTGGCCGTGACCGCGACGCTGGCGATCGCCGGGTGCGGCAGCAGCAGCAGCCCGGCCTCGACCAGCACAACCAGTGCGCCTGCCAGCTCGGCACCAGCGGCCTCGGGGACCAAGGCCCTTGGCTGCATGGTCACCGACACAGGCGGCATCGACGACAGGTCGTTCAACGCCTCGTCGTGGGCGGGCATGCAGGCGGCCGCGGCGGCCGACCCCAACCTCACGGTCAAGTACCTGCAGTCGACGACGCAGAACGACTACGCACTGAACATCGGCACGTTCCTCAGCCAGAAGTGCAAGATCATCGTCACGGTCGGCTTCCTGATGGGCGCCGCTACGGAGGCCGCGGCCAAGGCCAACCCGAGCCAGAAGTTCGCGATCGTGGACTGCTCGTACGCCTCGGGATGCCTCACCGGCACGCACGAGCCCAACATCGACCAGCTCGTGTTCAACACCGTGCAGGACGGCTTCCTCGGCGGGTACCTGGCCGCGGGCATGACGAAGACCGGCAAGGTCGCCACGTTCGGCGGTGAGAACATCGGGACCGTCACGATCTACATGGACGGCTTCTGGGACGGCGTGCAGTACTACAACTCCAAGCACGGCACGCACGTGCAGGTGCTCGGCTGGAACGAGCTGACCCAGAAGGGCTCGTTCACCGGCAACTTCACCAACGAGACGACCGGCGAGACGCTCACCCAGACGTTCATCACCGAGGGCGCGGACATCATCTTCCCGGTCGCGGGCAACGTCGGGCTGGGCGCCGCCAAGGCGGTCCAGGATGCGGACAACGCGGCGGGCAGCGACAAGGTGAATATGTTCTGGGTGGACACCGACGGCTGCATCAGCGCGCCGCAGTACTGCAGTTACTTCATCACCAGCGTGACCAAGGGCATCGTGGCCGCGGTGAAGACCTCGGTACTGAGCGCGGTGAACGGCACGTTCACCGGCGGCACCTACGTCGGCACCCTGTCCAACGGCGGGGCGGTGCTCTCGCCGTTCCACGACTTCGCCAGCAAGGTCCCGGCCGCGCTGCAGTCCGAGATCATGCAGATCGAGACGGGCATCGAGAACGGCTCCATCGCGACGCCGACCAAGAGCCCGGTGTAAGGGTTCTGACAGCAGGGCACGACCCTTGTGGCAGCGGTGCGTGATCGTCATGCACCGCTGCCACATCGGCGCCCGGGAACCCGGGATGTTGAAGGGCCGACGTGGAACTTGAGCTGAAGGGCATCACCAAGCGGTTCGGTTCGCTGGTGGCCAACGACCGCATCGACCTGGCGGTGGCCCCGGGCCAGGTCCACGCCCTGCTCGGCGAGAACGGCGCCGGCAAGACGACCCTGATGAACGTGCTCTATGGGCTGCTGCAGCCGGACGAGGGCGAGATCCTGCTCGACGGGAAGGCGGTCCGCTTCCACTCCCCGAAGGACGCCATCGCCGCGGGCATCGGGATGGTGCACCAGCACTTCATGCTGGTGCCCGTGTTCACCGTCGCGGAGAACGTGACCCTGGGCATCGAGGAGACCCACCAGCTGGTGTTTCCTAACCGTTCCGGAGGATGGAGTCACTGGAACGGCCTGCTCGACCGGCGCAAGATGCGCAGGGACGTGGGCGAGCTCTCCCGTCGCTACGGCCTGGAGATCGACCCCGACGCCCTGGTGGAGGACCTGCCGGTCGGCATACAGCAGCGGGTAGAGATCGTCAAGGCACTGGTCAGGCAGGCGACCGTGCTGATCCTCGACGAGCCGACCGCGGTGCTCACCCCGGCCGAGACCGAAGACCTGTTCCGGATCATCAAGCAGCTCAAGGACGGCGGCACGTCGGTCGTCTTCATCTCGCACAAGCTCAAGGAAGTCCAGGCCATCGCCGATACGATCACGGTGCTGCGCCGCGGCGCGGTGGTCGGCGAGCGGCCCCCGTCAGCCACCGAGGACGAACTCGCCGCGCTGATGGTCGGCCGGAACGTGCAGCTGCGGGTCAGCAAGGAGCAAGCCAAGCCCGCCGAGGTGGTGCTCGACGTCTCCGACCTGACCGTGGCCGACCAGGCCGGCCGGATCTGGGTGAACCGGCTGTCCCTCCAGGTCCGGGCGGGCGAGATCCTGGGCGTGGCCGGGGTGCAGGGCAACGGGCAGACCGAGCTGTGCGAGGCGCTGATGGGGCTGCGCCCCACGGTCTCTGGCCGCGTGAGCCTGGACGGCAGGGACCTCACCCGCGCCACGCCCGCCCAGCGGCTGCGGGCCGGCCTGGCCTACGTCCCGGAGGACCGGCAGGAAGACGGGCTGATCGGCGACTTCTCCGTGGCCGACAACATGGTGCTCGACCAGTTCGACCGGCCGCCGTTCGCCTCGGGCATCAACCTCAACCTCGGCGCGATCGCCGCCAACGCGGCCGAACTGGTCAGGGAATTCGACGTCCGGACCACCTCGGCGCAGGCGCCGGTCGGCACGCTGTCCGGCGGCAACCAGCAGAAGGTGATCCTGGCCAGGGAACTCGGGCGCGAGCACAAGGTGCTCGTGGCCAGCCAGCCCACGCGCGGGCTGGACGTGGGCTCGATCGAGTTCGTGCACAAACGCATCGTTCAGCAGCGCGATCACGGCGTGGCGGTGCTTATCGTCTCCGCCGAACTCGACGAGATCTACGCGCTCGCGGACAGGATCGCCGTCATGTACGAAGGCAAGATCACCGGTATCCGGCCGCCGACCGTGCCGCCCGAGGAACTCGGGCTGCTGATGGCGGGAGCAAGCGACGAGGGCACCGCGGCCATTCCCGGCCAGGCTGGAGACCGAGACCGCGACACCGGCACCGGGAGCAGGAACACCAGGAGCCGGCCAATGAGCGAACAGCCGCCGCCCGAACCACCGCCGGGCCCGGGCCCGGCTGATCCTGACCCAGGTGGTCAGGGTCCGGATGTTCCCCGCCGGCCTCGGCTCTGGAAGAGGTGGCCGCCTCCTCCCCCGATGACGCGGAGATCTTTGAGGGCCCGCAGATTCCGGAGCCTCCGGATATTACGGATAGCCCGCAGATTCCGGGGAGCCCGCAGGCTCCGCAAGGGCAGATCAGCCGGGCCCGGTACCTCCTCACCGCGGTCGTCGAGGGTAACTCGTTCACCGTCACGGTGCTGGCCATTTTTACCGCGCTAGTTGTGGGCGGCCTGCTGAACGCGTTCACGAACACCACCGTGCTGCACGCCTGGGGCAACCTGTTCTCGGCGCCCGGCCACGCGTTCGCCGAGGCCTGGGACACCGCGGTGGGCGCGTACGTGGAGATGTTCGAGGGCTCGATCATCAACCCGCACACGGTCGCGGCGCTGTTCCAGCAGTCCTCGATCGGCACGGCCGTCCACGACGGCTACCTGGCCGTGGTGTTCAGGCCGCTGTCCGAGACGTGCGTCGCGGCCACGCCGCTGATCCTGGCCGGGCTCGCGGTCGCGCTGCCGTACCAGGCGGGCATGTTCAACATCGGCGGGCAGAGCCAGTTCATCGGCGGCGCCATCGTGGCCACCTACCTCGGCTACGGGGTGAACCTGCCGGTCGTGGTCCACGTGGTGGTGTGCGTGCTCGGCGGTTTCGTGGGCGGCGCGGCGATCGGCTGGCTGGTCGGCGAGCTCAAGGCCAGGACGGGCGCGCACGAGGTCATCGTCACGATCATGATGAACTACGTCATGCAGTACTTCCTGGCCTATCTGCTCTCCTACCACTACCTCATGCAGGGGCCGGCCAGCACCAACCAGATCACTGAGAACATCGCCGGGAACGCGCACCTGCCGCTGCTGTTCGGTTCGAACCTGCGGATCAACACCGGCTTCCTGATCGCGCTGGCCTGCGCGGCGGGCGTCTGGTGGCTGCTGACCCGCACCACGACGGGGTTCGAGTTCCGCGCCATCGGCAAGAACCCCAGCGCGTCCCGGGTGGCGGGCATCAACGTGGAACGTAACTGGGTGCTGGTCATGCTGATCGCGGGCGGGATGGCCGGGCTGGCCGGCTCGGCGGTCATCCAGGGCACCGACTTCTCCCTCAACTTCCAGAGCTACGGGACGTACGGGATCGACGCGATCACGGTCGCGCTGCTCGGCCGGGGCAGGCCGGTCGGCGTGGTGTTCGCCGGCCTGCTCTTCGGCGCGCTGCACGCGGGGGCGCCGCTCATGCAGTCCGTCACCGGGACCCCGGTCGACATGGTGGAGGTGCTGCAGGCGGTCATCGTCTTGTTCGTCGCCGCGCCGCCGCTGATCCGGGCCATATTCCGGCTGCGCGCGGCCCGGGCGGGCGGCGTCAGCCTGGTCCTGTCCAAGGGGTGGAACGCATGACGATCACCGAGCGCGTTGTCTCCGTCCTGGAACCCGGCGCCACGGTCAGCACCTTCAGGCGCTGGCTCGCGCCCGCGACCTTCCTGCTGTTCGGGCTCATCGACATCCTGGTGCTCGGGTACTTCTCGCACTCCGGCGACGCGACCTTCGCCTTCTCCCAGCCGTTCGCCAAGGTGACGGTGCCTAACCTGGCGCTGCCCGGCGCGGTCACCTGCTACGTATGCGGCGGGATCTCGATCGCCATCGCCGCGGCGCGGGCGTTCGTGCCGATGGGCAAGGCGCTGCGGCGCACGGCCATCGCCGCGGTCACGTTCCTGCTCATCGTCGCGCTGCTGTGCTGGGCCGACGCCGGGCTGTCCACCGCGTTCAACGTGGTGAACCTGCTGCAGGGCACCCTGGCCGGGTCTATCCCGATCATGCTCGGGGCCCTGACCGGCGTGATCTGCTCCCGGTCCGGGGTGATCAACGTCGCGATCGAGGGGCAGCTGCTGCTCGGCGCGTTCACCGCCGCCATCGTGGCCAGCGGCACCCACAACCTGTTGCTGGGGCTGATCTCCGGCGCCCTGGCCGGTGCCCTGGTCGGGGCGCTGCTGGCCGGGTTCGCGATCGGCTACCGGGTGGACCAGGTGGTCCTCGGCGTGGTGATCAACACTCTGATCCTGGGCCTGACCGGGTACCTGTACGACGACCTGATGGTGCCGTACGCCAACACGCTGAACTCTCCGGCCACGTTCAACCCCATCAAGATCACGGGGCTCGGCGACATCCCGATCATCGGCCCGGTCTTCTTCGACTCGACAATCTTCCTGTACCTCACCTACATCGCGCTGGCCGGCGTGCAGGTCGGCCTGTTCGCCACCCGGTGGGGGCTGCGGACCCGGGCCATCGGCGAGCACCCCATCGCGGCCGACACCGTGGGCATCAGCGTGATCGCGATGCGGTACCGCAACGTGATCGCGGCCGGGCTGATCGCCGGCATCGGCGGCGCCTACTTCACGATCGGCTCAGTGGGCTCGTTCGGGAAGGACATGAGCTCCGGCGAGGGCTATATCGCGCTGGCCGCGATGATCTTCGGGCGGTACACGCCGTTCGGCGCTATCGCAGCGGCACTGCTGTTCGGCTTCACCTCGCAGCTGCAATCCATCCTGTCCACGATCAACGTGCCGATCCAGTCCAACCTGCTGCTGATGACCCCGTACGTCGTCACGATCATCGTGCTCGCGGGGCTGGTGGGCAAGGTCCGCGGCCCCAGGGCCGAGGGCATCCCCTACGTCAAGTCCTAAACCTTTATGCCGAACGAGCGGTGGTGCATCGCTCTGCCGCAACGCCTGTGTCTCGGGTGGCGGGAGTGCTCCGGGACGCCGATTTATCGTGGAAGTTCCGGGCTTGCTGGAAGATCCGGGGGACTATCACGGGTGTATGTACCCGTGCAGAGGCTTCGGCGAAAGCCCGCATACAAAAAGTTACCTCTCTAGGACCCGACGCATGGCTCAGCTAACGGACCAGTGGATGATCTTGGTCGCCGGACCAATGCGCTCCGGCAAGTCCACTCTTTCCAGGCGCATCGTCGAACGGTTCGGCGGAGAAAGGCTTGGTTTCGGCGATGCTGTGCGTCGACGTGCGCAGGCGCTTGGCTTGCCGGACGAGCGGAGCTCTTTGCAGCAGGTCGGCGAGGAGTGGGTTGCACGGGATCCGGAAGGACTGTGTGATGCCGTCCTGGCGCCATCGGCAGGGGAGGCGTTGGTCGTGGTTGATGGCGTGCGGCATCAGCACGTACATGGTTTGCTCAGGGCACGCGCTCAGCGGCGACGTGTCGTGTTGGTATTCGTGGATGCCGAAGTGAGCGTTCGTCGGGACCGTCTGGCATTGGACGGGATCAGCGAGCAGGCTATCGACCGAGCACTGAGTCATTCAACCGAGAAGGAGTTGCCCTTGCTTCGAGAGGCAGCGGACATTGTGGTCGACGGAACGATGGATCCAGCACAGGTGCTCGTTGCTCTGGAGGCTCTGATCGTTGGCGGCGAGGATTAAAACAGTCGTTGATCTGCCGCCGCCGCGTGGGTCAGGACGACCCAGCCGCGCCTATCGCGCTTTTGAACTGGGACCGGTTCTGTTCTGACGACGTCCAGCATCGTCACGAGGGTCGCGTACCGGGCGGCGGCTCGATCGGCCCAAAACGACGCGTCCACGGGCGCGATGGCTGCACTGTACTGGTCAGCTAGCTGCCAGAGGGGGACTATCCCGAGGTCAAGATCCTGAACAGTCCCGGCCAGGCCGGCGGCAGTGATGGGGCCGGCGGCCTGCTTGAAGAAGATGACGTCCCCGCTAACAACCTGCTGAAAGGGCGCGATGCGGTGGCGCGTGAAGCGAGATTCGATGGTCTTGGTGCCATCTAGGAGGCGATCGAGGTACTGGCCGGTCATGACGGCAAGGTGGGCACCGGGGCGCATGCCCGCAAGCACATCTGCGGCCCAACCGCCCAGCCAGGGCGGTGCTTCATTAGCTCTGGACACGTGCAGGGCCAGCTTGTCGATCTCGTGCATGGCGATTGGCGTGACCGGGTGCGACATGGGTCTAACCTTGTCAGCGACGACCGGCAGGGCAAGAACCGACGAGGCGTGTCGTTTATCTCGCAGTCGCGCGATAAACGGCATGATCGTCGCGCTCGCACGCAACGACAGCTCTGATCTTGTCCAGTGCGAGCTGGACATCACGGGCGGGCAGATGGTTCCGACAGGCGAACTCGCGGGCCAGGCGGTCGCGATCGTGCTCAAGCCGGTTCCCGTCGCCGTCAGTTAGCTGCCTTAGGAGAAGGCCGACCAGGTCCGGGTCGGTCGAGCTTAGCACAGTGTTGCCGGACGTCCACAAAGTTGCCAAGCCGCGGGCCGGGTGACGGCGGCTTACCGTAGGCAGCGTGTCACCCGGGACGACGGGACGAAGTGCCAGGACTCCAGGGACTATGGGACGGTCGCGGAGAACGCGGATCCGGACGCCTTCGATCGTGGTCTCGGCCACGATGTTGCTGACGGTCGAGGTCTGACGGCGGCCAGAGGGCATCGGCGAAGCGATGCCTGTGCTGATGAGCTTCCATAGCGTACCGGCTCGCCAGTCAAGCGGGACTATGGGTACGCTGGCGGCGCGCAGCGCCCGGTACTCGAAGAACGGCGTGCGGTAGCGCACCGCGCGTGGCTCAACCGCGGTGGTGGCGAATCGCAGTTGCTGGGCGAGGCCGCGTAGATCCTCCAGCTCCTTGGCAACCGTAGGACGGGTGAGGACGTCCGGCACGCTGACCAGGACAATTCCGCCTGGGCGAACTAGTGCGGAGGCCGCGCATAGGAAGATGGCGAAGCCTTCGGGGTACCAGGGGGGGTCACAGACCACGACCGCGGCGCGGTGCTGCCATGACCAGGGAGGGCTGAATACGGCAAGGTCGACGGTGGCCCACTGGATCGTGCCGAGCTGACAGGCGCTGGCCAGGGCGACCATGAGCCTGGCATTCGCGTCGAGAAGAAGGACGTCACCGGCGTGGCTGCGGAGTTCGGGGGCCAGCGTCGGTGTCCCGAGCAGTGCTGTTGGACCGTGCGCGCCTGCCAGTTTCCTGCAGCGTTGGGCGAGCATGAGGCGTGTCGGGGGATCGAAGCGCCACTCATAGTCCAGGGGATGAGGCAATGGCAGGATGTCATCGAGGTCGTCGGGTACCTGCCGATGGGCGGTCAGGCAGGTCTGGTGAGGCGGGGCAGTCACGTCCAGCCGATTGAAGCGAAGCAGTTCGCTTGGCTCCACCGCTGCCACGTGCCACGCCAGATGCGCGAGTTGCTCGCCGGTGGGAACTTCGTGGGCGGCTAGGCCGATCAGGTCGGCTGCTTCGCTGATTCGGCTGGCGCGCGTCCGGGTGAATCGGTCCGCGGTGACGGGAGGCGCAAAGGTCATCGGCGCCTTCTGTGGTCCACGCGACTGGCCAGAGGGATGTCGGTGATAGCCGTAGTGCGCTGCGTCGCGGTGTACCGCTCAGCCAGAACAGCCTGCCAGGCGTCAACCATATGATGCTGCAGCTGCAGTGATTCTGCGTGCGCAGAGCGCAGGCGTGGTTGCACGGGGCTGAAGACGCTGACCTCGAGCGGGACGAGCCGCAGTGGGAGGTGGTTGTCGATGCTTTCCAGGCGATCGGCGAGTCGGCGCATCGAGTCAGCAGGGCTGGTCGGCAGGGTCGGCGTGGTGAATGTCGCGTAGCAATAGACGTCCATGCCGGTGGCGATAATGCGGCGGAGCAAAGCGAGCTGGCGGTCGAAGTGCTCGGCGGGCGCCGCGGTATTAAACGCGAACGAGGCCTGGTCGAAGCCCTTCAGGCAGCAAGCACGCCCATAGCCCGGCGCCGAAACAAGACGGCTGAGCTGATCATCAGTGAGATACCGGAAGAGGTAGTCGTTGCTGAGGTTATCGTCGCTCCACAAGTAGACCTGCTGGGTCAGGCCAGCATCGGCCAAGGCCTCGATCATCCACACGGTCCACTCGGGGACCAGGTCAGGCTGGCCGCCGGAGAGGTCGATTACCGCGGGCCGGACGTCATCAGGCATCGCGCGGTACAAGTCGATGAGCTGGTCGGCGGTGACCCACCGCGAGAGGCTGGCATGGCCGGCGAGCAGGTTGAAAGGGACGAAGCAGTACTAGCACCGCCAGTTGCAGACGGCGTTCTGGTAGACAAGGGCACGCGCGGTTCCGAACCCGCCTGCATGTCCGAGCCAGTGCGCCGCGGGTGCCAAGGGCAGGGGATTGTCGGGCCAGTCCGGCGAGGTTCCCCGGCGGAAGTGACGGATTCGGCCAAGGCCGTCACACACTACGGGCTCGGACAGGTCCGGCTCCTGCTCGGATCCGGCCAGGACGGACACGAGGATGCGCCGTTCGGCCGTGTCAACACCGCGCTCTCGCAGCATGGCAGCGAAATTGTCGGGATCACGCATTGCTACGAGACCTGCCGGCCGGGAGCCCTGGACGGTGACTGTGCAGGTGCGGCTGTCAGAGGCCGGACGTTGCTGTCATCCCTGGCGGCGGCGCTGCTGCGTGACCTGACGCGTTGGCCTTCCTCGGGCAGACCGGGTAGCCGCGCGTCCAGGTAACGGCGGGCGAGTTCAGACAGGTACGCTATTTCTTCGTCGGTGAGTGGGCGGCCTTTGGGCGGGCCGTGCCAGTAGCTGGCGCATGTACGGCAGCAGGCGGCTACAGCGTGCGACGCGTAGTCGAGGGCGTCGGCGCTGTCAACGGCGTCTGAATCCTGGATCTGACCCGTATTTCGTGATGGTAACGAGCCCTCCGCGACGGAGTATGGCTTGTGTAACGATGCGTTCTGTTCTGTCCGTTGATCGGCGTGTTGCCTATGTAGATGAAGGGACTCCTGGTAGGCCGGCGGTTGTCGAATCCAGCCGTCTTCCCAGGAGTCCGTCGTGTCATTGTCGCAGGTCAATGGGTGCTTGTCATGCCAGCATGGGATCAGCCTGGAGGTGTTGCTGCCGCACCTGGCCGGGGTGATCGTGGAAGCCGCCGAGCTGGAGGGCGGCCGGCTGTTCATCTGGGCGCGCGCTCGCGCTGACCAGGGTGCGTGCCCGCGGTGCGGCCGGCTCTCGGGCCGGGTGCACAGCACCTACGGGCGGCGGCTGGCCGATGCGCCCGCCGGCGGCCACCGGGTGCTGATCCGGCTGGCGGTGCGCCGGTTCTTCTGCGGCAACCCGGACTGCCCGAAGAAGACGTTCGCCGAGCAGATCGACGGGCTGACCTCCCGGCGCGCCCGGCGGACCCCGCCGCTGGCGCGGGCGCTGACCGCGATCGCGCTGGCCCTGGCCGGCCGGGCCGGGTCACGGCTCGCCGTGCTGCTGGACCTGCTGGCCAGCAGGTCCAGCCTGCTGCGGCTGATCATGGCGTTGCCCGATCCCCAGCCAGGCCCGGTGAAGATCCTCGGGGTGGACGACTTCGCGTTCCGCCGCGGCCGCGACTACGGCACCGTGCTGGTCAACGCGGAGACTGGCGAGCCGGTAGACCTGCTGCGCGACCGCGAGGCGGACACGTTCGCTGACTGGCTGAAGGAGCATCCCGGCACCGAGGTTATCTGCCGGGACCGGGCCGGCGCCTACGCCGACGGCGCACGCACCGGCGCGCCAGACGCGATCCAGGTCGCCGACCGCTGGCACTTGTACCACAACCTGTGCGGGCACGTGGAGAAGGCGGTCGCCCGGCACCGGGACTGCCTGAAAGAACCAGAACCGGAGCAAGAGCCGCCGGCAGGCGAGGAACCTGCGGCTGACCTGGAGCAGGCTGCCGCCACGGCGGCCCGCCAGCGGGCAGCGGACTCCGCGCTGGCCCGGCGGACACGGGAACGGTATGAGCAGGTACAGGCGCTGCGCGCGCAGGGCCTGGGCATCAAGCCGATCATGCGCCACACCGGCCTGGCCAAGGAAACCGTCCGCCGCTTCTACCGCGCCGAGACCGTGGACGAGGTGCTGGCCAAGACCATGGACGGCAGGCCGTCGCTGCTGGATGATTACAAGCCGTACCTGCACCAGCGGTGGAACGAGGGCTGCACCAACGTCCGGCAGCTGCATGCCGAGCTCCGTGGCCGCGGCTACCGCGGCGGCTACGGCACGATCCGCGACTACGTGCAGCCGTTCCGCGACCTCGGCGCTGCCCCGCCTGCCGTACCCGCCCCGCCGAAAGCCCGTGACGTCGCCAGCTGGATCCTCAGCGACCCGGACCACCTCGATGACGAGAAGAAAGCCAAGCTCAGCCAGATCCGGGGCCGCTGCTCGCACCTGGACGCCCTCGCCGGGCACGTCACCGAGTTCGCGAAGATCCTCACCGGACGGCACGGCGACCGCCTTGACGCCTGGATCACCGCCGTCGAGGCCGACGACCAGCCCGACCTGCACTCCTTCGCCTACGGCCTCAAGCGCGACCACGACGCCGTGGTCAACGGACTGACCATGCCCTGGAGCTCAGGAGTCGTCGAAGGCACCGTCAACCGGCTCAAGATGATCAAACGCCAGATGTACGGCCGCGCCGCCTTCGGGCTCCTCCGCAAGCGTGTCCTTCTCTGCTAGAGACCCGACCGCGACGGGGCCGAGACCATCACGAAATACGGGTCAGATCCTGAATCCTGGATCTGACCCGTATTTCGTGATGGTAACGAGCCCTCCGCGACGGAGTATGGCTTGTGTAACGATGCGTTCTGTTCTGTCCGTTGATCGGCGTGTTGCCTATGTAGATGAAGGGACTCCTCGTAGGCCGGCGGTTGTCGAATCCAGCCGTCTTCCCAGGAGTCCGTCGTGTCATTGTCGCAGGTCAATGGGTGCTTGTCATGCCAGCATGGGATCAGCCTGGAGGTGTTGCTGCCGCACCTGGCCGGGGTGATCGTGGAAGCCGCCGAGCTGGAGGGCGGCCGGCTGTTCATCTGGGCGCGCGCTCGCGCTGACCAGGGTGCGTGCCCGCGGTGCGGCCGTGCTCTCGGGCCGGGTGCACAGCACCTACGGGCGGCGGCTGGCCGATGCGCCCGCCGGCGGCCACCGGGTGCTGATCCGGCTGGCGGTGCGCCGGTTCTTCTGCGGCAACCCGGACTGCCCGAAGAAGACGTTCGCCGAGCAGATCGACGGGCTGACCTCCCGGCGCGCCCGGCGGACCCCGCCGCTGGCGCGGGCGCTGACCGCGATCGCGCTGGCCCTGGCCTGCCGGGCCGGGTCACGGCTCGCCGTGCTGCTGGACCTGCTGGCCAGCAGGTCCAGCCTGCTGCGGCTGATCATGGCGTTGCCCGATCCCCAGCCAGGCCCGGTGAAGATCCTCGGGGTGGACGACTTCGCGTTCCGCCGCGGCCGCGACTACGGCACCGTGCTGGTCAACGCGGAGACTGGCGAGCCGGTAGACCTGCTGCGCGACCGCGAGGCGGACACGTTCGCTGACTGGCTGAAGGAGCATCCCGGCACCGAGGTTATCTGCCGGGACCGGGCCGGCGCCTACGCCGACGGCGCACGCACCGGCGCGCCAGACGCGATCCAGGTCGCCGACCGCTGGCAATGCGCCATGAGGCGCCTGGTTGTATTCCCGGCTGAGCCGGGAGGAACTCGGAGGGAGGTTCTTGGGTCCGATGGCTTACCTGGATCTGAAAGGTGAAGGGGACCACAGCATGCCATTGAAGCGGCGGCCGTGCTCAGGCGTTAGAGGCGGCGCGTCGCGGGACCCGCGTGATATGGCGAAAACTGGATTGCCTGAATCCCAATCTCCAGGAGATGGAAGGTCGCATCCGCCGGAAATGACGCCCGATGCCGGTGCCGTGCCCTGTCCCGGTTTTGTGCCATGGCCGGGGCAACCTCCGGGACGCGGAGCGATGCCCAGTGAGGGCATTGAAGGAGATGAGTGGGACGCCTACGTCACGCTGTCACGTACGGCCAGGACGAACATGGGATCGCCTACGGGACGCGAGTCCTATGGCGACGGAGGCCCCGTAGTAGTCGCCGGAGTTACGTCCGGCCAAGGAGGGCGGGAAAGCCGCCTGCAGGGCGAAGGGGGCCAGGTGACCGGACACTTTGATGCTGGGAGGTATGCGTAATGCAGAGCGCCGAAACGGTGCTGGGTGTCCTGCGTGAGCGCGGCAGGCGCGGCCTGCCGCTGGAGGAACTGTACCGGCAGTTGTTCAACCCGCAGTTGTATCTGCTGGCCTACGGGCGGATCTACGCCAACAAGGGCGCGATGACGCCGGGGGCCTCAGGGGAAACCGCGGACGGCATGTCGCTGGGCAAGATCGGGCGCATCATTGATGCGCTGCGCCACGAGCGTTACCGGTTCAGCCCGGTGAAGCGGGTTTACATCCCGAAAAAGAGCGGCAAACTCAGGCCGCTCGGCCTGCCGCCCTGGTCGGATAAGCTGGTCGGTGAGGTGATACGGCTCCTGCTGGAGGCGTATTACGAGCCGCAGTTCTCTGGCCGCTCGCATGGTTTCCGTCCCCGCCGGGGTTGCCATACGGCATTGTCTGAGGTGGCGAATATCTGGACCGGGACAATCTGGTTCATCGAGGGTGATGTCTCCGACTGTTTCGGGAGTTTTGATCACGAAATAATGATCAAGATCCTGGCGGAGAAGATCCATGATAACCGGTTCCTGCGCCTTATGCGGAACATGCTCCAGGCCGGGTACCTTGAGGACTGGCGGTGGAACGCGACGCTTTCCGGCGTGCCGCAAGGCGGTGTCGTTTCACCTGTCCTGTCTAATATTTACCTGCACAGGCTGGACAATTTCGTCGAGACAGTTCTGATTCCGGAATACACCCGAGGCGGGCGCAGGAGGCAAGACGCCGAATACGCCCGGGTGCGGGCGGCGCACGTGCGAGCACGCAAGCGCGGCGACCACGCTACGGCGCGGGAGCTGCGCAAGCAGCTGCGGAGCATGCCTAGCGGGGATCCACGCGATCCTGGACTATCGCAGGCTGCGATACTGCCGCTACGCCGACGACACCTTGCTCGGGTTCGCCGGACCCAGGGCCGAGGCCGAGGAGATCAAGCAGCGCCTTGCGGCGTTCCTGCGCGACGAACTCAAGCTGGAACTGTCGCAAGACAAGACGCTCATCACGCACGCCCGCACCCAGGCGGCGCGATTCCTCGGCTATGAGATCACCGTGCTGCACAACGACCGCAAGGTCACGAAGGGCATCCGAAGGGCCAACGGAACCGTCAGCCTGCGGGTCCCGGCAGCGGTGATCAAGGCCAAGAGCGCCCCCTATCTGGCGCGCGGCAAACCCGCGCGACGGCCCCAGTTGCGCAACGAAGACGACCACACCATCGTCAGCGTCTACGGGGCCGAGTACCGGGGCATCGTCCAGTACTACCTGCTGGCCGGGAACGTCGCACGGCTGTACCGGCTGCACTGGGTCATGGAGACCTCGCTGCTGAAGACCCTGGCGGACAAGCACCGCTCGTCGGTATCGAAGATGGCCCGCAAGCACAAAGCGGTCATCGACACGCCGTATGGGCCGCGCAAGTGCCTGGAAGCCAGGATCGAACGCAACGGCAGGAAGCCACTGGTCGCACGGTTCGGCGGCATTCCGCTGCGGCGGCAGAAGGACGCGGTCCTTACCGACCGTCTCCCGGTCCCGGGCATCATCCGTCATAAGGAGCTGGTCATCCGGCTCCTGGCGGACCGGTGCGAGATCTGCGGGAACGCGGGCGAGGTGGATGTCCACCAGGTCCGCAAGCTCGCCGACCTCGGCAAGCCGGGACAGCCGCGGCCCGCGTGGGCGGAGCTGATGGCACGCCGACGGCGCAAGACCCTGGTGGTCTGCCCGTCCTGCCACGACACCATCCACGGGCAGCCAGCGCCGCTGCTCGCGTCGTAGTCACCGGAGAGCGGTGTGCGGTGAAAGCCGCATGCGCCGTTCGGGCTGGGGGCCGCCGGAAAAGGATCCGCTATGTCGGGTACCTCGCTGGCGGCCTACCAGCGCCTTGTACCACAACCTGTGCGGGCACGTGGAGAAGGCGGTCGCCCGGCACCGGGACTGCCTGAAAGAACCAGAACCGGAGCAAGAGCCGCCGGCAGGCGAGGAACCTGCGGCTGACCTGGAGCAGGCTGCCGCCACGGCGGCCCGCCAGCGGGCAGCGGACTCCGCGCTGGCCCGGCGGACACGGGAACGGTATGAGCAGGTACAGGCGCTGCGCGCGCAGGGCCTGGGCATCAAGCCGATCATGCGCCACACCGGCCTGGCCAAGGAAACCGTCCGCCGCTTCTACCGCGCCGAGACCGTGGACGAGGTGCTGGCCAAGACCATGGACGGCAGGCCGTCGCTGCTGGATGATTACAAGCCGTACCTGCACCAGCGGTGGAACGAGGGCTGCACCAACGTCCGGCAGCTGCATGCCGAGCTCCGTGGCCGCGGCTACCGCGGCGGCTACGGCACGATCCGCGACTACGTGCAGCCGTTCCGCGACCTCGGCGCTGCCCCGCCTGCCGTACCCGCCCCGCCGAAAGCCCGTGACGTCGCCAGCTGGATCCTCAGCGACCCGGACCACCTCGATGACGAGAAGAAAGCCAAGCTCAGCCAGATCCGGGGCCGCTGCTCGCACCTGGACGCCCTCGCCGGGCACGTCACCGAGTTCGCGAAGATCCTCACCGGACGGCACGGCGACCGCCTTGACGCCTGGATCACCGCCGTCGAGGCCGACGACCAGCCCGACCTGCACTCCTTCGCCTACGGCCTCAAGCGCGACCACGACGCCGTGGTCAACGGACTGACCATGCCCTGGAGCTCAGGAGTCGTCGAAGGCACCGTCAACCGGCTCAAGATGATCAAACGCCAGATGTACGGCCGCGCCGCCTTCGGGCTCCTCCGCAAGCGTGTCCTTCTCTGCTAGAGACCCGACCGCGACGGGGCCGAGACCATCACGAAATACGGGTCAGATCCAGATCATTTCAGGATCCGTCGACAGGCGCGAGCTGGCCTTATAGGTGTTTGGGTGCCGTCACGGAACGGCTCGGCTGCCCCGATACGCGTGCGGATGCGCCCGGCGATCCGCTCGTGCAGGCCCCTGCGGCCTGCCCGTTGCGCGTAGCCAAGTGCCTTCGGCCCGAACGGAGCGTGCCAGAAGAAGTGCCGGATCGCCTCCGTCTGTAGAGCTGCGAAGGTGTGGTCGATGTCAGAAAGGTCCCGCCGACCGGTACGGTCGAGCGATACCAGCGGCCGCCTACATTCGCGGCAGGTGCCGGGCCCGAGCACTCGTGCGAGCTTCTGGGTGAGTTTGAAGCAGTGCAGGCCATCGCCGCAGGCTGACATCGTGCAGTGGATATCGGCCTGGTCGAAGTCGCGCCAGATTCCCTCGGCCGGCGCATCTGCCGCCGGAGCGCTCCACTTGGGGGGCAGCGGCGGTAGCCGCTCGGGGAATGGCAGGCTGCCCGGGGGGATAGCAGCTGCAAGGAATAGGTCCGTGCCGTCGCTATCGCGACTCATCCGGTACCTCCTTACGCGTTTCGCGCAGGCTGTTTCTCCTGGCCGGCGCTCATTTCAGGGTAGGTGGACTAGGCGGCTAGGGCATCCATGAGCGCGGCCCGATCTGCGGGTTCAAGAGCAGTGAAGTCAAGCTGGGTCAACAGCTGATCGGTAACGGCCCGCCAGGGGGTGGCGTGCCGCTGGAAGGTGCTGGCCGTTCCCCACCAGTTGATACCGCGGCGGGTCAGCTGGAACGCCAGGTAGTTGGCGAGCACATCGGCTGGCACGTCGGCGTTGGCCGCCACGGCAGGCACTACCGACTTGAGGCGCTCGACCGATCCTCCCGCGGCTTGCACGGCTTGGGTCAGCACGGCGTCGGCACGGCCGTAGAACAGCACGTCGGCGGCGAAAGCGTGCGCGGCCTGCTCTTCGGGACTGTCGTTCCAGGTATCGAGATCGCCCGGCTCGATCCAGGTCCGCCGGTCCCCGCGGTCCGGGTCGCTGAGATGCCGAAGTTCGTGAGGCAGCAGCGCCAGCCAGCGCGCGGGCGAGTCGCTGGTGTGCTTCAGGACGATGACGCTGCGTCCATCGCGGCTGAAGCAGGCGCCGTGAAACGCGCCGGGATCACGAAGCGCGAGGACCGGCACTCCGATGCTTGCTGCGTACCGGAGCGCGGCCTGCAGCAAGACCTCCGAGTCGAGGTGGGCGGATTCTGGTTCCACACTGATTGTGATGGCGATCTCGTCGATAGCAGTGCGGATCGCCTGCGCGTTGCCGGGCAAGTGTGCCGGAAGATGCGTCGTGGCGCGCAGCACGATGTCGGCGAGGCTCTCGGCGTAGCGGGTATATGCGTCGAGGCGCGCAGGCGCGGCGGAACGGGGAATCTGGAATCGGCCAGTGGTTGCAAAGGCAGGTACTGGGTCCGTCGACAGCAGTTCTTGGAGCGGCAGGCCGAGCAGCCGGGCGACACGCTCAGCAGCAGCAAGCACCTTGGCCTGGCTGGTGATCCCGGAGAGGTCCCTGAGCAGCCGCTTGTCTACGGTGCTGCGATCAAACCCTAGGGAGCGCAGCCGTCGGCGCAACGTGCTGAGCGTGGCGTCGCTGGTCGGCAACTGCACATCTGCCTCGAATTCGACACCTAGCGCGTCCATGACTTCGCGCAGACGGCTGAGCGACGCGCCGGCATAGCCGTCGGATTCATACCGTTGAATCTGCTGCTCCTTCATTCCCAGTCGCCCAGCAAGGTCACGCTGCGACAACCCGGCAGCGATTCGGGCGCGCACTAGCGCATCGGGAAGCTCGGCTAGGGAGGGGACACGAGCGGTTGCAAGCTGGCCGGCGCGAAGCTGCTCGTACTCACTCACTTGTGAATCCAGGACAGCCAACTGGCCCAGTAGCGACGCGCGCTCCAGCTCCACAATCTGCGCGGCTCGGTCACCGGGTTCCGGGCCAGCTGGGCTCGGAGGTACGGGAACGATGTGGCTGGCGAGCTCATCGAGAGCCTCGGCGAGCATCTGACGCTGGCGCAGCGTAGTCCGGTACTGACGCTCATTACGGATCATGGGAGTGTCCTTAGATCAAGTCGGACGATGCCCTTCGGATCACCGTTCTGGTCTTGCTGGAAGAAGACCTGGAATGCCATGCCTGTTGACGTTTCGGTGCCGACCAGCAACTCGCCGCCGTACTTGGCCTTCTGCCGGTACCGTCCAGCCGCCAGGTCTGCCGGGTCGATGAGCACGGGGTCGATCTTTGCGAGATCGGCGTTGGACGGGTCCCACACGCCGTCCCAGTCCTCGGGTTCTTCCTTGTCCGTCACGAAGCTGCCATCCAGCCACAAGACGCGGGCGCCCGCGACACGCAGGTTCGCCGCGGCCCTCAGAAGGCCCTGCAGCAGCGCGTCACGGCGCGTCGTCCCGCCCAAGCGGCTTTCGACCTCATCCCATGAGGCCGAGTGCACTCCAGGCGGCAGATAGCCGTTGGACATGAACGGCGGAAGCACGAACACAACATAATCGTTGTGTTCGTGCTTGTCCACTCGTCAGGCCAACTCGCACCCGAGTCTCGTCGACTCGACCTGGGCCGGGCACACTTCCGCCCTGCTGGAAAGCTCGTGAAGAACCCGGCCATGTCTTGGGCATTAGAGCGGGAATGAAGCCTCGATCACGAGCCGACGTGCTGCATGCTCCAGATAGTTGGAGGATTTGTTCAAGCTGCCGATGGACCACCTAACCGCCGCCGTCTGGCGCACGTCGAGCTACAGCGGCAGCAGCGGCGGAAATTGCATCCAAGTAGCCGCTGCGGCGGACACCGTGTCCGTCTGCGACAGCAAGGACCGCACGGTCCCGTGCTCGCCTTCGATGCCCGGGACTGGCAGCGGTTCGCCGACGCGTGAAAAAGATGGCCCGGGCCTGCTTGCTGTGTAGCCGATGAGGTCGGCTGAAGCGCAGTAGCAGCCGGAGGCGGCCCGCGTAAGACGTCCCGGTCGAGGCGATCATGCCGCTAGCTTCCCCCGTGCCGCTAGAGCGAGACGGTCCAACGTGTGCACCGCGGGCCAGGACCTGCTAAGTAGCGGGGTCGTCGCCTCTTGCCTGGAGCAGTTGCTGTAGCAGCCTGGTCTGCTCCTGCTGGCCGCGGACAAGCTCTCTCAGTAGCTCCGTATGCGCGTTCTGGCCGCTGACGAGCTCGTTCAGTTTCGTAGTGTGGAGATCAAGCACTGCGGCGTGGTGTTCTTGGCCAGCAGCGAGCCTGCGTAGCAGGTCTTCGTAACCAGCCTGGCCAGCCGTCAGCTGGTCCAGCTTGTCGCCTAGCGCCTGGATTGTCAGCGGCACTGGCGGTTCCCGCCGTCTCATCGCCATCCGTCCATCTCCCTCAATCCTAGGGTACCGCCGGACGTTAAGCCCTACCCAGATCTACGCAGATGGTTTTGCCCCGAGCCACGCGAGCGACCACGAAACTGAACTCCCCGAAGCCGGCTGCTGATCGTCGGGGTGGCAGCGCGTGCGAGTGCCGCGCTATACGGCCCATGTAGGAGAGCTGTCCGCGATGGTTTATGCGCTGCTGGAGGTAGTAACTACCGGCCGCCGGCGATCCGGCCGAGCTCGGCGCCGCCAACCCGGGCGAACTCGGCATTGAGGGCTTTCGTCGTCTCCGCTGGTATAGTGAAACGGATATTCATATCAAGTTTCGACGGCTGGCCTGCAGCTATCCGCGCCGGAAGCTCGTCATCGTACGCTACGAGATCATCGACGAATTCCCGATACACGGAGATCGAGCTGTCATTAATACTCGACAGCAGGTCGAAATATCTATCAAACGCGGAAGGCCTGTTAACTCCACGTACTTTTGCTGTCCAGTCCATGAGGCCCTCATAGATGCCGTTCATGCTCTTCGCCAAACGCTCTATAGCCTCGGCGTCGCCGTCTTCGCCCGGCGCACCGAACGCACGTTCCTGTGCATCGCGGCTCCAAACACGAGGCACTTCACCCATCAGTTGCTGCGCATCTCGCATGGCTTTGTCGACGTACGCAGCGAAATCTTGATAGTTAGCAATAACTGCGCCGCCGGGCGCAGCATAACCGCGCAGGTACTCACGATATTTGTTCTCTACCGAATTTCGCTCATGGAGCAGCCGGGCGGCGAAGTAAAAGTATTCCCAGGGGTACGGCCTTTCACGTAGAAGCTGCTGCCGCTCCGCCTCGGTTCTTGGAACGCGTTTTATACTGCTTTCGACACGCCGGGCACTTCCCGGCTCCTCTAGAGCCGATTCTCTGGTCGGAAGTCCGTGCCGATCGGCCAGCGGGTCGGCGGTGACGCTGGAGAGGCTGGCGGCCGTCCGGGGGGCTTCCTCGTCGTCCTGGCCGGAGTCGGCCTCTGCTGGGGCCGTGGGTTCGTGCGTTAGGGAGGACAGAGCCGACGCGGGACCACTCGTGGCGCGGGACGCTACCTGGGTGCGGAAACCGTCCTGGTACCGGCTGATAAGCCCAGCTACTGGCTCGGGCCAGAAATCCGCCGCAGAGACGGCCGGGTCAAACGCAGACTCGGCCATGACGGCCTCCAGCAACCGGGTCAGCGGCGGCCGGTCCCCAGCAGCCTTGGCCAGACAAGCGGCCACAAGATTCCTCAGCGAGAGCGGCAGACCGACGAGATCGGGCTGGGTATGCACGATCCGGTAGGCCGTGGCGACCAGATCGCCGCTTCCGAATGGAGCCGCACCGGTCGCCGCGAACGTGATCACGCTGCCCAGGGCAAACACGTCACTAGACAGCCCGGCGGGCGATCCCTGCACCTGCTCGGGCGACATGAACGCCGGGGTTCCCACGATCATGTTGCTGGCGGTCAGCGCGGTGCCTTCCAGCGCCCGGGAGATCCCGAAATCGATCACCCGCGGGCCGTCAGCGGCGAGCAGCACGTTGGCCGGCTTCAGATCGCGATGTACCAGACCGCGGGCATGCACCGCCTGCAGCGCCTCGATCAGACCCCCCGCCAGCCTCCAGACCGCCGCTTGCGGCAACGGGCCTGCCTGCTCGATTACGTCGGCCAGCGATGGGCCAACGACAAATGCCGTGGCAAGCCACGGCGGGTCATCATCAGGTCCCGCTGCCACCACCGGCGCGGTATAGGCGCCGCTTACCGCCTCAGCCGCGCGGACCTCACGCCGGAAACGCTGCACGAACTCTGGATCCCGGGCCAATTCCGGATGAACGACCTTCACTGCCACCGCCCGGCCAGCCGGGGAAAAGCCCAGGAAGACCCGGCCCATGCCACCCGCCCCCAGCCGAAAATGCAGCCGGTACGCGCCGACTTGCCGAGGATCGCCTGGCGCGAGAAGCTCCATACCGCAACCTATCAAGGAGATGCGGCGGCCTCTCGCAGCCGGTCGGCGATGTCGGCTACCCGGTCGGCTTCGGCGTGCAGCAGGCGGAACAGTTCCGTGGCGCCCACCTCGGCTAGCGTCACCGGGTTGTCAGTGTCGGCTGGGCCGCGGGCCCCGGTCTGGACGGCGGCCAGGATCCGGCGCTCGAGCCGGGCCAACACACGGTTGTGCCCGCGGCCTCCGCAGTACTCCAGGGGCGGCCCTGGTCCAGACGCGGGACGGCAGGCTCGATTTAGCCGGGCTCGGACTTGCATAGCTTCGTCCCCGGCCTCGTGGATGCCCGGACAATGGGTCCGCGCTTCGCAGAGGTGGCTGCGCGGAACGGCTGGTGTCTATGCTGAGTCAGAGGGCGAACGTAGCTTCGATCTTGAGTCTACGAACCGGGTTCGTCGGGATAGTGGATTTGATCGAAGCACCTATCCTGGTCGGCAAGTGCAGGCAGGAGACCCAGCAGCCCGTAACGGCGCTGCTCCAGCTCCCGGTGCAGCAGGGCCGAATCCGCCGTGATGTTCACCGCCGCCAGCACCTGAGGCCCGGGGCCGCCTGCACCGCGACTTGGGCGAGAGTCGGCCTGGGCGTCACCTGTCACTGCCAGCGGACCCGGCGGAAGCCGGCGTGCAGGGAGACAGGGTCGGCGATCACGTTCGTCACGGGCAGCCCGCGGAAGGGCCCGAGCTCCCAGTACGACGGCTGGATGGCCGAGGCCAGCAACACCGTAGTCCCGGGTATCGGCGCGCGTTTCGACCCACTGCACGCGGTCGGATCGGCCAACGTCTTAAACGGCCTCGCGGAGTCCGCCGGGGATACCGGACACTAGGGCAGCCTGTGCGCCAGCAGGCGCGGCAATTTCCGCATTTGTCAGCTAACCATGCTCACCGAGTGTCGCTGCCCGCTGAGCTGACTCCGGTCCTGGCACCGACGAGTCAACTCACCCGGGCGCCGTCACGACTGCGCAGCCTCCTCGCCGACCTGCCGGGCTTGCGGCAGGTGGCGAGTCCGGACGAGCTCAGCGTGGATCTCATCAATCGTTACATCCCGGCGGAGAAAAGCTATGAGGTAGGTCATCGTCCCACCACCTTGCGCTCGGCCAGGCATCCGGAGCGGCAGACGCAGCATCTCCGGCGTGATGCCCAGCTTGCAGAACCGCCTGGCGTCCGCAGCACTGACGCGGAGCGCGATCCACGGAGCCGCTTCCGTGGGAGTGAACCACTCGCCGGCCCAGGGGTGTGCCTCGGCCCGGATGAGCTCAAGACGACTCTCCGTAATGCGAGGTCCTTCGTCCCGGGCCCGGGCGATGACCCGTTCCAGCGGCGCTAGATCGCTCACCGCCACCGTGCGGGAGGGCTGATCCCGGCGAGCCGGACGGGGGACAGCTGCCCACCCTTCTCGCCGCGGAGCTGGTTCACGGCGGCGGTCGGGCCTGACGGCCTGTTCGTTGGCGGCAGGCTGGCGCCACAGCCTTTCGCGCACGGCCTGAGCCGCCTCGGGCTCAAGTGTGGACGACGCGCTCCGGACGAATTCGCCGTCTGCTTTGAGCGCGTCCATGACCTGCTTCGAATCCACATTCAATTCCTGCGCTAGTTCGTACACGCGAATTTTCGTCATACTGTTCTCTCTTGGATCGAGCCGCTCGGTGAGTAAAGTCACGATCGGCACCCCGGTCAGACCCGCGTTCACAAACAGGTTCGAGTATACCCGTGCGCGACGGCGGTCTGCATGACCCGGCTCGTTGCGCGGCCGGGTCACCCAGCACGCCAGCCCCGACGACGCGCTGTGCGCCGCGCTGCGCTCGGCGTGGGCCCGGCGCCTGGGCAGCCGAGCCGCCTCCCGCGTACACTGGTCGGGCCCAGCCCGCCGGGCTGCGTACCGCAACAAGGACAGACCGCTGCACGGCGCGGGCGGGATGGCCAACGGTCCGGCTGACCGCGAGGGGGCCGCTGCGTGGGCGCGCACGACGGCGGCCCCGGCGGGTGGCCACCACGGCAGGTCACCCGCGAGCACCCGACGTGTCCCCGGGGGAACAGGGCAGATCTCCTCAGCCAGCGCCTGAGCCACTCACCAGCTCAGGGGGCGAGGGAGGCGCCTGGGGCAGCGCCAGACGGGGGGAACCGGCGGCAGGCACGTGCCTTCTATCACGACCGTCGTCACCTGCGGTGGCGCCGCAGCGTCACCGGCATAGGCGATCTGGACGCTGGTCAAGACGCACTGCAGCACCATCAGGACCGCTGATACGAGCGTCAGGAACATCTGCGCCCGCGCCGGATCCGCTCGCGCCGCGAGATGCGGCCGGCGGAGATAGAAGTCGCCCATGGCCTTGTCGGCGGCCTCCGCAAGCCCCGCCGATCCGCGCACGGGCACATCACGGACAGCCTGCGCCATCGCCTGGGCATGCCCGAGCAGAAACTCGCGCAGCTCGGGATCGATGTCGGGATCGGCCGACAGGTCGCTCTCAAGCTCGGTCACCAGGGCGGTGATGTGCTCCAGATCGCTCTGCCGGGGAGCGGAACGGCCCGGCAGCCCGCGGCAGAGCAAGTCATCGCACCACCGGAGGTGCGCAAGTGTTTCCTTGTCGTACCTGTCGGTGAAATGGGGCACCGGTACGGCTCCGGAGAAGTCGACCTCGAAGGCGAAGGCGACCGAACTGCGCCACTCCATGGCCAGCGAGGTGTTGAACTTCTGCGGGTCGACCTTGCTGACTTCCGTCGCGATCTCATCCGGCAGGCCGAGCACGAACGAGTACATCCGGAGCAGCTCGGCCCGGCGGTTCACCGGTATCCCAAGCACCTCGCCCCATGCCTGCATGATGTTCTGGCTCGCCGGCTTCGTGCGTATCTCGGTGAGCAGGCGATGCAGGCGACCAGCTGGAGTCGCTTGACTGACCGTCACCCGCACGAGCGTACTGACGACGGCAAAATCGGTAATCCATGTCGTTACCGGGCCGCCGCCGCTAAACGTCTCGCCTGGTCACGGCCGCCCGCGGTGATCTCGCGCGGACCGCCGCTGGCCACCGTGGTGATCTCGCTCGCGCTGACGGTGGTGATCTCGCTCGCGCTAACGGTGCCCGCGGCCGTCATCATGCTGGAGGATTCCGTCGCTACCGTGCTGCCCGGGGCGGTCTCATCAGGGCGGCGGGCCGTAATGATCATGATCGGGTCGGCGGCTCAGGCTTATCACTGGCTGTCGGGATTGCGCGGCCGGGCCACCGGCGTGCCCGAGATGGTTAGGTGGCCAGCCGGGTGGTTGGGTACCTAACCTGGTCACAGCGGAAACGCGGACTGCACCATGAGTCGGCGCGATGGGCGGCCTGAGGTGATGGATTTGTTCGAGTGCACGATGATCCCCCAAAGTTTCCACGGAACCCGGATCTTCCATGATCTTTTAGGGGCTGCGCTATGGGAGTGGTTCAAGTGGCGACTGAGGCTCAGCTCCGGGGCGTGGTCGAGTCCTGGATCGCGGACGATCCTGATGCGGGAGACCGCGCGGAATTGCAGGCCTTGCTGGACCGGGCCTTTGCGGACGCGGACGCGGACGCGGGAACCGGCACCGGCACCGGCACCGGCACCGACCAGTCGGCCTCGGCGCTGGCCGAGTCGGCGCTGGCCGAGTCGGCGTCGGCTGAGGCTGCGCTGGCTGAACTACGGGACCGGTTCGCGGGGCGGCTGGAGTTCGGGACGGCGGGGCTGCGGGGCGTGGTCGCCGCGGGCCCGAACCGGATGAACTGTGCGGTGGTCAGGGGGGCAACCGCCGCCGTGGCGGGCTGGCTGCTCGCCCTGGGTCCGGGGGGCGCGCGCAGCGAGGGGTGGCTGCCGGAAGGGTCCGCCGACTCAGGGGTCAGCGTGGTGGTCGGCTGCGACGCGCGGCACCGTTCGGCGGACTTCGCGGCGGAGACGGCCGGGGTGCTGGCGGGCGCGGGCATCGCCGTGCACGTGCTTCCGCTCCCTTGCCCGACCCCGCTGCTCGCGTTCGCGGTCCGCCACCTCGCCGCCTCGGCCGGGGTGATGATCACCGCGAGCCACAACCCGGCCGCTGACAACGGGTACAAGCTCTACCTGAGCGACGGCGCCCAGGTCATCCCGCCCGTCGACGCCCAGATCGAGGAGCGGATCGCCGGGCTCGGGCCGCTCTCGCAGATCCCGGTCGCGGACGCGGATAGCCCGCTGATCACCCGGCCTGGGGACGAGGTGGCGCGGGCCTACCTTGATGCCGTCGTCGCGATGGCCGCGGGCCCTCCGTCCGGGCCGGCCGGAGACCGGCCGCTGACCGTGGTCTACACCCCCATGCACGGAGTCGCCGGGGCGCTGATGCTGCGGGCCATGGCCCTGGCGGGCTTCGCGGCGCCGCACGTGGTGGCGAGGCAGGCGGAGCCCGACCCGGACTTCCCGACCGTGGCGTTCCCCAACCCCGAAGAGCCGGGAGCGCTCGACCTGGCCTTGGCCGACGCGCGGCGGCTCGGCGCGGACCTGCTGGTCGCCAGCGACCCGGACGGGGACCGGCTGGCCGTGGCCGTACCCGGACCGGAGGCCGGCTGGCGGGTGCTGACCGGGGACCAGGTGGGCGCCCTGCTCGGGGCCAGCCTGCTGGAGCAGACGGCCGGCGACCCGGTGCCGCGGGACCGGCTGGTGGCCTCGACCATCGTCTCCTCGACGCTGCTGTCCAAGATCGCGGCGGCGGCCGGGGCCCGCTACGCCGAGACCCTCACCGGGTTCAAGTGGATCACCAGGGCGGGCGACGGGGTGCCGGGAGCGCATTTCCTGTTCGGCTACGAGGAAGCGCTCGGCTACGCGGTCGGCGACGTGGTGCGCGATAAGGACGGCATCGGCGCCGCGCTGGCCATGCTCCGGCTCGCCACGGACGCCGCGGCAGCCGGGCGTTCGGTGCTCGACCGGTACGACGACCTGGAGACCGCCCACGGGGTGCACCTGACGTCCCAGGTGACGCTGCGGACGGCCGACCAGGCGGAGGTCATGAGCCGGCTCAGGGCCGCGCCCCTCTCCGCGCTCGGCGGCGAACCGGTATCGAGCATGGTCGACCTGAAACCGGGAGGGTCCGCGCTGCCGCCGGCGGACGTGCTGATCTTCCGGCTGCCGGGTGCCCGCGTGGTGCTGCGCCCGAGCGGGACCGAACCGAAGATCAAGTGCTACAT
This sequence comes from uncultured Actinomycetes bacterium, assembly GCA_963847965.1. Lineage (GTDB taxonomy): Bacteria > Actinomycetota > Actinomycetes > Streptosporangiales > Streptosporangiaceae > Palsa-504. The sequence continues at coordinate 19,641 of CAWKCG010000034.1, read as the reverse complement.
CGAAATCGTGGAGCCGCTCGCGGGACGCTCGCTCGGCCGCGCACGCGAGGCGGCCGCGGGGCGCCTGGCTCCGCTGAGATCCGCGCTCGAGGCCGTGCTGGCCAGCGCCTGACTCGTGGTCGGCGGCCAGGTCCGGCACCTGCTGGCGCGCTTCGACCAGCTAGTCGGGGGCGCCTGCCTGTGACCGTGGCGGGCGGACCTCACGCCAGCAGGGAGCGGACCTGGTTGACGTCCTCTTGCATCTGGGCGACCAGGGCGTCGACGGTGTCGAACCGCTCGCTGCCGCGGAGCCTGGCGGCGAAGTCGATGCAGGCGTGGACGCCGTACAGGTCCAGGTCGTCACGGTCCAGTGCGTACGCCTCGACGGTCCGCTCGCCCTCGCCGAACGTCGGGTTGGTGCCGACCGAGATCGCGGCCGGCCAGCGGCTGGTCTGGTTTCCTTCCAGGTCCAGGCTGGCCAGCCAGCCGGCGTAGATGCCGTCGGCGGGGGTCGCGGTGTGCGGCGGGGTCTCCAGGTTCGCCGTCGGGAAGCCCAGCGCCCGGCCCCTCAGGTGGCCGCGGACGACCACGCCCTCCACGCGATGCGGCCGGCCGAGGGCGTCGGCGGCGGCTTCGACGTCGCCGACGGCCAGGCGTTCCCTGATGTACGTCGAGGAAATCGTCACGCCGTCTGCGACGAGCAGCGGTACGCCCTCGGCGGTGAAGTCGTATTTCTCCCCGAGCTGGGCGAGCAGCGCCACGTCGCCTGCGGCGCGGTGCCCGAAGCGGAAGTTCTCGCCGACCACCACGGCGGCCGCGTGCAGCCGCTCGAACAGGACGATCCGGACGAACTCATCCGGGCTCAGCCGGGAGAATTCCAGGGTGAACGGGAGCGTGCAGACGGCGTTGGCGCCGAGAGCGCCCAGGAGCTCGGCCTGGCGCCGCGCGGAGGTCAGGACCGCCGGATGCGAGCCCGGCCTGATGACCTCGTTCTGGGTGCGGATCAAAGGTGAGCACCACCAGCGGCGCGTTCTGGCTCCGCGCGATCTCGGCGGCCCGGTTCACGATCCGCTGGTGACCCCGGTGGACGCCGTTGAACGCGCCGATCGTGGCCACGCACCCGCCCCAGCCGGCGGGCACGTCGTCCAAGCCATGCCAGCGGTACACGATCCCCGTTCCTCCTTCTTCTGCAGCGACCACCAGCCTAGCCAGGCCGGGCCGCGCGCTGCGATCAGGTTAAGGGCCGCAAACCCGCGCTGTCGCGGCCGCCTCAGGCGAAGACGACCAGCGGGCGGGCCTGGCCCGACTCCTCGGTGAGCAGGGCGACGAGCGTGCCGTCGGGGGCGTAGGCGGCCGTCAGGCCCGTAGCGGCGGCGGCGGCCGGGGCGAGGCGCCCGCCGTGAGCCAGGCGGCGCGCCTCGTCCTCGGACAGGTCCCGGCGGGGAAACGCCGCCTGCGCCGCCTGGGCCAGCGGCACGACCTCGAACCGCTCGGCCAGCTGCTCCAGGGTCCGCGCGTCTTCGGCGCGGTAGCCGCCGACCCGGGTCCGGCGCAGGCGGACCAGGTGCCCGCCGGTGCCGAGCGCGTTACCGAGGTCGCGGGCCAGGGCCCGGATGTAGGTGCCGCTCGAGCAGCGCACGGTCGCGTCGAGGTCGAGCAGCCCGCCCACCTCCCCATCCCCCTGCACTCGCCGTACGTCGGTGACGGTGAACTCGTAGACGGTGACCGGCCGGGCGGCCAGTTCCGGTGCCGCACCCGCCCTGGTCAGCCGGTACGCGCGCTGCCCGGCCACCTTGACCGCGCTGACCGCTGGCGGGACCTGCATAATCGGGCCGGTCAGGTCGGCCACCGCCCGGGCGATCTCGTGCTGGGTAGGCATGGCCGCGGCCGGCGTGTCCCCCGTGATCTCGCCCTCCGCGTCGTCGGTGGTCGTCGACTGGCCGAGCCTGATCGTCGCGAGGTATTCCTTCTCGGCCAGGGTCAGGTAGCCGAGCAGCCGGGTCGCCTTCTCGACGCCGACCACCAGAACGCCGGTGGCCATGGGGTCCAGGGTTCCCGCGTGTCCTACCCGCCTGGTCCCGGCCAGCCGGCGGATCCGCGCCACCACGTCGTGGGACGTCATGCCGCCCGGCTTGTCCACGATGACCAGGTAGTGCTTGCTTTCCGCCTCCGGCGCGCCTTCAAGGCGTCGCCTTCCCTCGTCGCTCGTTCCTCGCTCCTCAGTCCAGCCGACGCCGCGCGCCTTTGGCGGGGTCATTCCTGTTCGTCGTCGTTGGCTTCGGCGGGCTTGCGGTAGGGGTCGGGGTCGCCGGCCGGAACGGCGCCCTCGCGGCTGCGCGCTAGCTCGGCGTCCGCGTGCTTGGCCTGGGTGACCAGATCCTCGATCCGCTGGGCGCTGTCGGGCAGCGCGTCGGCGACGAACTCGAGCGACGGGGTGTGCCGCAGGCCGATCTGCCTGCCTACCTCGGACCGGATGATGCCGGTCGCGCTGGCCAGGGCCATCGCCGTGTCGGCGCGTTCCTGGTCAGACCCGTACACGGTGTAGTACACCGTGGCCTCGCGCAGGTCGTTGGTCAGCCGGGCTTCGGTGACGGTCACGAAGCCGAGCCTGGGATCCTTGATCCGCCGCTCCAGCATCTCGGCGACGATCCGGCTTATCCTGTCGGCGAGCTTGCGCGCCCTCGCAGCGTCCATGGTCCGTCACTCCTCCTCGTTGAACAGTCGCTGCCTGGCCGAAAGCAGCTCGATCTCGGGGCGAGCGGCCACCAGGCGCTCGCACTCGGTGAGCACGCTCAGCGCGTTCGCGGCGGTGGCAGAGACCACGGCCACGCCGATTTCGGCCCGCCGGTGCAGATCCAGGTGGCCGGTCTCGGCGACCGCGACGCCCGGATAGCACCGGCGCAGCTCGGCGACGAGCGGCCGGACGACGGCCCGCTTGGCCTTCAGCGAGTGCACGTCGCCCAGCTGCACGTCGAGCGTCAGCGCCGCGACGTACACGGCGTCACTCCCACCCGGGGGCCCGGCGCTTGGTTAGTCAGGCCCTTGGCTTCTCCCTCATCTCGAAGGTCTCGATCGTGTCGCCGATCCTGAGGTCGTTGTAGCCGATGCCGATACCGCATTCGTAGCCCTCGCGGACCTCGGTCGCGTCGTCCTTGAACCTGCGCAGCGACTCCACCGACAGGTTGTCGGAGATCACCACGCTGTCCCTGATCAGCCGCGCCTTGCTGTTGCGGTGGATGGTGCCGCTCCGCACGATGCAGCCGGCGATGTTGCCGACCCTCGGCACCCGGAAGACCTCCCTGATCTCGGCCGTGCCGAGCTGCACCTCCTCGAACTCGGGCTTGAGCAGGCCCTTGAGCGCGGCCTCGACCTCCTCGATCGCCTGGTAGATGATCGAGTAGTAGCGGATGTCCACGCCCTGGCGCTGCGCCAGCTCGCCCGCCCGGCCCGCCGGCCTGACGTTGAAGCCGATGATCACCGCGTCCGAGGCGATGGCCAGGTTGACGTCGTCCTGGGTAATCGCGCCGACGCCGCGGCCGATCACCCGGAGGCTGACCTCCTCGCCGACGTCCAGCTGGAGCAGCGCGTCCTCGAGCGCCTCCACGGAACCTGATACGTCGCCCTTGATGATGAGCAGCAACTCCTCGCGCTCGCCGGCCTTGAACGCCGACTCCAGGTCCTCCAGGGAGACGCGGCGCCGTCCCTGGGCGAACTGGGCGACGCGCTCGCGGGCCTCGCGGCGCTCGGCGATCTGCCTGGCCATCCGGTCGTCCGAGACGACCAGGAAGTTGTCCCCGGCGTCGGGGACGGCGGTCAGGCCGAGCACCTGCACCGGCCGGGACGGCGGGGCCTCGGGAATGGGCTCGCCGTTCTCGTCGAGCATGGCCCGCACCCGGCCGAAGGCCTCACCGCAGACGATCGAGTCACCGACGTGCAGCGTGCCGCGCTGCACGAGCACGGTCGCCACCGGGCCGCGGCCCTTGTCCAGGTGCGCTTCGATGGCCACGCCCTGGGCGTCCTGGTCCGGGTTCGCGCGCAGGTCGAGCTGGGCGTCGGCGGTCAAGATGATCGCCTCGAGCAGCTCGGTCAGGCCGGTCCGCTGGGTGGCGGACACGTCCACGAACTGTGTGTCGCCGCCGAACTCCTCCGCCACCAGGCCGTACTCGGTCAGCTGGGACCGCACCCGCTGCGGGTCGGCCCCGTCCTTGTCGACCTTGTTGACCGCCACCACGATGGGCACGCCGGCCGCCTGCGCGTGGTTGAGGGCCTCGGTGGTCTGCGGCTTCACGCCGTCATCGGCCGCGACTACGAGCACTACCAGGTCCGTGGTCTCGGCGCCGCGGGCCCGCATGGCGGTGAACGCCTCGTGGCCCGGGGTGTCGATGAAGGTGATCTTCCGTTCTTCACCGTCGACCTCGGTGGTCACCTGGTAGGCGCCGATGTGCTGGGTGATGCCGCCGGCCTCGCGCGCCACCATGTTGGTGTGCCTGATCGCGTCGAGCAGCTTGGTCTTGCCGTGGTCGACATGACCCATCACGGTGACCACGGGAGGCCGCGGGACCAGGTCGCTGTCCTCGCCCTCGTCCTCGCCGAACTCGATGTCGAACGACTCCAGCAGCTCCCTGTCCTCTTCCTCGGGCGAGACGACCTGAACGGTGTAGTTCAGTTCCGCGCCGAGCACCTGCAGCGTCTCGTCGTTGACCGACTGGGTTGCGGTCACCATCTCGCCGAGGTGGAGCAGGATCTGGACCAGGGACGCGGGGTTGGCGCCGATCTTGTCGGCGAAGTCGCTCAGCGACGCGCCGCGTGACAGCCGGACGAGCTGGCCGTTGCCGCGCGGGGCCTGGACGCCGCCGATCGTCGGCGCCTGCATGTTGTCGAATTCCTGACGCCGCTGCTTCTTGGACTTCCCAGGCCGGCGCCCTGGGCGCCCGCCGGGCCGGCCGAAGGCACCCTGGGTGCCGCTGCGTCCACGGCCGCCGCCGCCCGGACGAGCCGGGGCACCGCCGACCCCGGCCCTGGGCGGGCCGGCGGCGGGGCCGCCGGCGTTACGCGGGCCGCCTGTTCCGACGCCGCGGCCACCGCCCGGCCGGGGACCGGCCCCGGCGCCACCCGGGCCGCTGCGCCCGGCCCCACCGGGACCGCCGCGCCCGGCGCCCGAGGGCGCGGGCCTGGACGGCATGTTCATGGGGCTCGGCCGTGGACCGCCGGGCCGCGGGCCCGAGAACCCACCCGGGCGCGGTCCGTCGGACGCTCCGGGCCTGCCGGGCCCGCGCCCGCCCGGACGGGGACCTCCCGGGCCCCCGGAACCGCCCGGGCCGCCGGCCGACTGGCCGGGACGACCCGACTGGCCGGGGACGGGACCGGCGGGCCGGGCCGGAGGCGCCGACCCCATACCGGTCGCGGTCGAGCTGAACGGGTTGTTGCCCGGGCGCGGGCCGGGACGCGGGCCGGGACGCGGCCCGCCTGAGCGCGGCGCGCCAGCGACGGGTGGCCGGGGAGAACCGGGTCCCTGCGGCTGGGTCCGCGGCGTGGACGGCCGGGCTCCCGGAGCGCCGGAGGCCGGAGGCCGCTGACCGCCCTGGGGACTCTGGGGTCCCGGGCGCTGCGCGCCGGGCCCGCCGGGCCGGGGCGTGGCGGGACGCGCCTGGGTGTTCCCGGGCGCCCTGAAGTCCGCCGGGGTGACGGGCGTCCTGGGCGGACCCGGGACCCGCGGGGGAACGCCGGGAGTCCCGGAGACCCCTGGGTCCGCCGGGGTCGCGGGGACCGGCCCGGGCCTGCTCGCAGGAGAGGCGGGCACCGGCGGCAGCCGACGGGGCGCGCCGTCAGCCGCGGCGGGCTGGCCCGGGGCGACTCCTTCGGGCGCGACCGCGCTCGGCCGGTCGGATGTGGGCCTGGCTGCACCGTCCGCCACGGTCCCGGCCGCCACGCCGTCACCGCGGGCCGCCGCGTCAGCGACGGCGCCAGCGCGCGCGCCGGCTCCCGGCTGCGCGGACCCGCCGACGGCGGAACCCGGCGCAGGCGTGGACACGGCCCCGTCGCGCGGCGGGGAGGCCGCTGCCTTGGACCGTGCTGATTGCTGCTCCTGCGCGGCCGAGGCGAATGCCTCCTTGAGCCGCCGGACCACGGGTGCCTCTATCGTCGATGACGCTGACCGTACGAACTCGCCCATTTCCTTGAGCTGGTCCATCACGGCCTTGCTCTCGACCCCGAACTCCTTCGCGAGTTCGTAAACCCGGACCTTCGCCACTACGCTCCCTCTCGGCCCTTCCCTGGGCCTTCTACCGGACCCCGGCCCGGGCAGAGCGTGCTCCGGGCGGGCCTCAGCCTATGGTGATCATCGCCGCGTGCTCATCGAGCGCTCATCAGCTTCTCGACCTGCTTTCCGACAGGTGTTCCTTCTCGCGTTACGCCTGCTGTCCAGCCAGACTTTTCCGCCGGAGTAATGCTATGCCGGGGATTCCGCGCGGCAAAGATACTCAGCCAGAAGGTCGAAACTGAGTGATCCCGCCGACCGTAGCGCCCGGGGAAACGCCCGGCGCCGACACGCGAGCTCGAAGCACGCCAGGCTGGGATGCAGGTATGCACCCCGGCCAGGGAGCCGGGCTCGCGGGTCGGGCTGGATGACGTCCCCAACCGCCACGAGACGAAGCAAGCTGGACTTGACCGCACGCTCCTTGCAGCCCACGCAGGTGCGCATGACGGGCATGCCTGACGCGCGCCGCTCGGGTCGTACGGCCATTACCACAAGTCTACCGTGTCCGCACGGGCCCGGGCACCAGGCGAGAACCCCACCGGCGAGCTCAGCGCGTCCTCCTGGTCCTATGCGGCAGGAGTGCCAGAAGGGGCATGTGAGGCCGCGCTGGATGAGTCGGCCAAGGCGTCGGGTCCTGACGGGCCGGGTCCTGACGGGCCGGGTCCTGACGGGCCGGGTCCTGACGGGCCGGGACCTGACGGGCCGGGACCTGACGGGCCGGGACCTGACGGGTCGGGCGCGGCGTCGGGCCTGATGTCGATCCGCCAGCCAGTGAGCCGGGCGGCCAGCCTGGCGTTCTGCCCCTCCTTGCCGATGGCGAGGGACAGCTGGTAGTCGGGCACGATGACCTGGGCCTCCCTGGCCACCGCATCGACCACGTGCACGCGGCTCACCCTGGCGGGCGACAGGGCGTTGGCGACGAAGCCCGCCGGGTCGTCGGAGTGGTCGACGATGTTGATCTTCTCGCCGTGCAGTTCGTTCATCACGTTCCTGACCCGGCTGCCCATCGGGCCGATACAGGCGCCCTTAGCGTTGACGCCGGGCTGGTGCGACCGGACGGCGATCTTGGTGCGATGGCCCGCCTCACGGGCGATCGCCACGATCTCCACTGTGCCCTCGGCGATCTCGGGAACCTCCAGGGCGAACAGCTTCTTCACCAGGCCCGGGTGAGTACGCGACAAGGTGACCGAAGGCCCCCTATGCCCCTTGTGCACCCGCAGCACGTAGCACCGCAGCCGCTCGCCGTGGACGTACCGCTCGCCGGGCACCTGCTCCGCCGGCGGCAGCACCGCCTCCAGCTTGCCGAGGTCGACCAGCACGGTCCTGGGATCTTTGCCCTGCTGGATCACGCCAGCGACAATGTCGCCTTCGCGCCCGGCGTACTCGCCGAAGGTCAGCTCGTCCTCCACGTCGCGGAGCCGTTGCAGGATCACCTGGCGGGCCGTGGTCGCCGCGATCCGGCCGAACCCGGCGGGCGTGTCGTCGAATTCCTGTACCACCGTGCCGTCCGGGCCGGTCTGGATGGCCCAGACCGTGACGTGACCGCTCTTCCTGTCGACCTCGACCCGCGCGGACGCCGACGCGCCCTCGGACTTGTGGTAGGCGACGAGCAGCGCGTCCTCGATAGCCTTGATGGCCTGGTCGAGCGAGATATCCTTCTCGCTCTCCAGGCTCCGCAGCACGCTCAGGTCAATGTCCATCGCCGCTCGCTCCCAGCTCCGCTTGCGGGTGCCCGAACTCCACCTGGACGGCTCCCGCGCCAAGCACGCCGTAGGCGAAGCGGCGGCGGGTTTTCGGGTCGCCCTCGACGTCCAGGGTCACCCCGTCGGCGTCGGCGTACACAATCCGGCCGACCACGGGGCCGTAATCCGCGACGGCGACGCGGACCAGCCGCCCGGCCGCGCGCCGCCAGTGCCGACGCTCCGTCAGCGGGCGGTCCACGCCGGGCGAGGAGACCTCGAGCGTGTAGGGGAAGTCACCCATCACCGCCACCGTGTCGAGCGCGGCGGACAACTCGCGGCTGACCGCCGCGGCGTCGTCCAGGCTCACGCCCCGGTCGCTGTCCACCACCACCCGCAACAGCCTGCGCCGGCCCGCGGCGGTCACCCGCACGGACTCCAGGTCCATCCCGGCGGCCGTGATGACGGGCTCGATGACGTCCGTGATCCTGCTCAGGTCAACCGACCCGCCCGCGTCATGCCTGCGCGAGGGGACCGAGGGGGTTTGGGCGGGCGCGGTGGTCTGGGCCGATGGAGCTTGGGCCGGGGGGGGCGGGGGGGTTTGGGGGGAAAGGTTTCCCCCCAAGCTCGGGGGGGTCTGGGGGGGTCGTCCCCCCGAGGCAGCTCGTCCCCCCGAGGCAGCACGTCCCCTCCGGGTAGCGCGACTCGGCGCGTGACGCGAACCATCTGGCATCACGACCTCCTCGTCCACGACCTGCGGGATTGGCTCCTAGCCTATCCGCAGCTTGGCGATGACGCCGATAGGACCGGCCGGACCCGTCGAACCGTCGTGGTAGCTTGCCGGTGTGCCCGACCTCCTGACGAGGCGCCGCATGCTGCTCGCCTCGGCGACGACGCTGCCCCTGGTGCTCGCCGCCACCGGCTGCCGCTCCTCAGAGGCATTCGCCGGACCCGACCCGCTGGGCGGGCCGCCACCGCCTGCACCCGACGTGATCACGCTGGAGGCGGTCATCGCGGCGGAAGCAAACCTGATCCAGGCGTACAAGACGGCCATCAGCGGCGATTCGCGGGCAACGGCCCAGCCTGGGAACCTGCCCACCCTTCTCACCCAGCACGAGCAGCACCTCGCGCAGCTGCGCGCCCACTTGGTCCTCCCCCCGGGCTACGTAAGCCGGGGGGGCCGAGGGGGTTTGGGGGGAACGGCTTCCCCCCAAGCTCGGGGGGTCCAGGGGGGTCGTCCCCCCGGACTAGCAGCCGGCGGAGCGTACGTCGGCCGCGTATCTGGTGCGGCAGCTCGCCACCGCCCCACCGTCGCTCGCGCAGCTGTTCGCGAGCATCGCGGCCTGTCACGCTACGCACGTGGCGGCCCTGGGCGCATAGGGGCGGGCGGTGATGGCGTCGACGGGAGCGGAGCCGGGAGGGCCGGGGTCGCTGTCCGCGTTGCAGGACGCGCTCGCGGCCGAGGACGCGGCCATCTTCGGGTACGGCGTGGCAGGCGCCCACCTGGCGGGAAGCCGGCACGCCGCGGCCGAGCAGGACTGGACCGAGCACAACCGCGCCCGTGACACCCTGACCGCCATGATCTCGCGGCTCGGCGCGGTACCGGTGGTCGCGCAGGCCTTCTACCGGCTCCCGTTCCCCGTGCAGGACGCAGCATCGGCGATGGCGCTCGCGGCCTACCTCGAAGACGGCGTGACCCGGGCTTACCTCGGCCTGGTGGCGGTCAGCGACCCTGCCCTGCGCGACTTCGGCGCGCTGGCCATGCAGGGCGCCGCAGAGCGCGCCGCGTACTGGCGGGGCAGCACCCAGGCGTTTCCCGGCCTGCCGGCCAGCGCCCTGCTCCCCGTCCGGCCGGCCGACTCGTCGTCATGACGCGCCGCCGTCAAGGGCCATGATCCCGGCCGCCAGCTCGAGCAGCCGGCGGTCGCCGCCGTAACGGCCGACCAGCTGGAGACCGACCGGCAGGCCGGAGGCGGTCAGCCCGGCGGGCACCGAGATCGCCGGGTGCGCGCTCACCGTGATCCGCGAGCAGGAACGCAGCCAGTCGATGTACGTGAGCATGGGCTCGCCGTTGATCTCCTCCACCCATTCGGTCTCGACAGGAAACGGGATCACCTGCACGGTAGGCAGCGCCAGGACCTCGAAGGGCCCGTCGGCCAGGAAGGAGCGGACCCGGCCGAAGATCGCGGCGTGACTGGCCCGCGCGCCGGCGATCTGCTCGCCCGACAGCGCGATGCCCTTCTCGATGTTCCAGGCCAGCGTCGCCTTTATCTGCCCGCGATGGGAGCGCAGCAGCGGCGCCAGGCCGGCCATCAGCGCGGCGCGCAGGACCTGGAAGACCTCATCGGCGTCCGACAGGTCGGGCGCCGCGTCGGCCACCGCGCACCCGGCCCGCTCCAGCCGCTCCCGCACCGAGCCGAGCGCCTCGCGGACCTCGGGCTGCACCGGCAGGTCACCCAGGTCGAACGTCCACGCCACGCGCACGCCGCGCAGTGACGCCGGGCGCAGGTCAAGGAAGTCGGCGGGCCGGTCGGGCCGCGCGAGCGGCATTCCGGGATCGCGCCCGCACATCCCGGCCAGCAGCAGCGCGGCGTCCTGCGCGCTGCGGGCGATGGGGCCGACCACCGCCAGCGGTTCGAAGACGTCATCGGGCACCAGCCCGGGCGTGGTTCGCAGCCCCACCAGGCCGCAGAACGCCGCCGGGTTCCTGATGCTGGCCGCGAGGTCGGAACCGTCGGCGAACGGGACCATCCCGGTGGCGACGGCCGCCGCGGCGCCGCCGCTGCTGCCGCCCACGGTCAGCCGGGTGTCGAACGGGTTGCGAGTCGGCCCGAAAACGGGGTTGAACGTCTGCGATCCGGCGCCGAACTCCGGCGCGTTGGTCTTCCCGATCACCACCGCGCCCGCCTGCTTGAGCAGCGCGACGTGCGGCGCGTCGAACGAAGGCACGTACGAGGCGAAGATCGGCGAGCCGAACGTGGTCCGGATCCCTTTGGTCTCGGCGAGGTCCTTCACCGCGATCGGCAGCCCGTGCAGCGGCCCGCGGAACTCCCCGCGCGCCGCCAGCGAGTCCAGTTCCCTGGCGGCGCCCTGGGCCTGCTCGGCGGCGAGCGTCACGATCGCGTTGACCGATGGGTTGACCGCCTCGATCCTGGCCAGCACCGCGGCCAGCAACTCGGTCGCGGACAGTTCACCGGACCGGATCATCCGGGCGAGATCCACCGCCGGGGTGAGGCACAGGTCCATCCGGCCATCACATCACGAACGGGACGCGTCTTCGGCGCTCAGTCCTCGCGGCGACGCGAGGCCAGCACCCGCACGATGGTGCTGGCGGCCAGGTCAAGGTCATCGGCGACGGCGATCCGCTCCGCCCATGACCACCAGAACCACCACAAGCCGTCCTTACCGCAACCGGCGTACACATTCTCCTCAAGCGCCCTCGCGGCCGGGTTCACCACGTACAAGCTGGGCACACGCCCAGGCGGCGCCATCAGCCAGGCCTCAAGCCCACGGTGGGACAGCTCGTCAGCCAGCTTCTCAAGGTAGACCGCCTGCATCGGATCCGACCCCTTGGGATCGCGGGTCCTCCTGGCTTCCATCGTCATCACCATTGTTACCTTTAGGAGTCAATTGGAGACTGAACGTCGCAGCGTCTTCCAGGATGCCTTCGCGGCGCAAGCCGCGCAACGCACATCGGGAAAGTCGCAGCTCGGGAGATCCGCGGGCACAACCGCATTTTCCCCTACCCATGCAGACGCTCCGGGCCGGTAATTGGTTCACTAATGATGCATTAAAACGGACAGGTGATCACGAACCCTGCCGTCCGGGCAGCGGGGCCGGGAGCGGCTCGGCGTGCAGGAGGGTCAGCCGCGAGACGGCCCGGGTCAGCGCGACGTACAGCCGCTGCAGGCCCCGGGCCTCGGCGCGGGCGATGCGCGCGGGCTCAATCACGATGACGTGATCGAACTCCAGGCCCTTGGCGAGCGTCACCGGCACCAGCGTGAGCCGGGAGTCCGAACCAGGCACGCCGTGCTCGACGCCCGTGGCGTCAAGCACGCCCGCGAGGAACCGGATCTGCGGGTCGGCGGCGATCACGGCAACAGAACCGGGCCTCGCCATGGCCTCGGCGCAGGCCGTCACCAGCGCCGGGCCCAGCGATGAGTAGTCCGGCACCCTGACGATGTCCAGCGCCCCGGGATCCGCCCGGAGCGAGGACGCGGGCCGCAGCTCAGGGGCGATGACGCCCAGCAGCGAGGACGCGTAGTCCAGGATCTGCCTGGGCACGCGGTACCCCACTGAGAGTTCCCGCACGCCCGTATCCGGCTTGCCCAGGTTGGACAGCAGCGACTCCCAGGAGGACGCCGCCCACGGCGTGGTGCCCTGGGCGAGGTCGCCGAGCACGGTGGCCGAACCGGTGGAGCAGCGCCGGCCGAGCGCGCGGCATTCCATCGGCGACAGGTCCTGCGCCTCGTCTACCACCACGTGGGCCAGGCTGGGGGTCCGCGTGATCAGGTCGCGGGCCTCGTCGACGAGCACGGCGTCCGCCGCCGACCAGCGCGCCGAGCCGGGACCGCGCGGGGCCGGCGACCACACGATCAGGTCCTGCTCGGCCTCCGTGAGCACGCCCTCGGCGGCCGCCGCCAGCGACTCGGCGGACGACAGCAGGCCGAACACCAGCCGGACCGGATCGACCTTGGGCCACATCGCGTCCACCGCCGAGCGCACGGGCCTGGACCGGCGCACCGCCTCGTGCGTACGGTCGTCGCAGGCCTCTCCGGCGGCCTCCATCTGGGTCAAGATCACGTGCGCGATCCGGTGCTCGAGTAGCTCGCGGGCCGCGCCGTAGCGCACCCCCCGGGCGCGGAGTTCGGCCGCGAGCTCCTCAAGCTCGTAGGCCGACACCCGCCACCGGCGGGACCCGCGCGGCAGCATCAGGACCGCCTGCGGCCGGCGCACCGACGACCACAACGCCCGCCGGAGCACCTCGGCCATCCGCGCGTCGCCCTTGACGACCGCCGCCGCCTCGGAGTCGGATCCGCGCACCGCGAGCGGCCCACTCGGGCCGTCACGCCCGATCAGCTCGCCGACGGTGGTCTGGGTCACGTCAAGCTCGCCGAGGGCGGGCAGCACGTTGCGGATGTAGGAGAGAAAGGCCCGGTTCGGCCCGACCATGACCACGCCGCGCCGGCGGACCTGCTCCCGGTAGGCATAAAGCAGGTAGGCGACCCGGTGCAATCCGACCGCCGTCTTGCCGGTGCCCGGCGCGCCCTGCACGCAGACCGTCTGGGCCGCGTCGGCCCGCACGATGTCGTCCTGGTCGGGCTGGATGGTGGCGACGATGTCCCGCATCGGCCCCGACCGCGGCCGCTCGATCTCCGCCAGCAGGATCCGGCTCGGCTGATCGCCGGTCACCGCCACCGGGCGGCCGGGCGTGAACAGCTCGTCCTCGTACGCGGTCAACTCGGCGCCCGAGAATCCGAAGCGCCTGCGCAGCTCGAGGTTCATCGGGTCTGCGCTGCTGGCCCGGTAGAACGGCCTGGACACCGGCGCCCGCCAGTCGATCACCGCGGGCGTGCCGTCGGGGGCGTGCACGTGCCTGCGGCCGATGTGGAAGCTGTGCCCCGCTACGCCGTCGTCGCCGTACCCGCCGGCGTTGGGCCAGCCGGCGTAGTCGAGGCGGCCAAAGAACAGGGGCGCGTCCGGGATGTCCTTCAGCGCCTCGGCGCGGTGGTACAGGTCGGCCTTGAGGTACTCCTCCGAGACCGGGTCGCCGCCCATCGCCTTGAGGGAGAGCACGTGCTCGCGCATCAGGCGGAGGTACTCGCGCGAGCGCTTCAGCTGATCGCGTTCGGCGGTCAGGACGGGATCAGCGCCAGGCCGTTCGGAATATTCGTCGTATGTCTGTGACGCGGCCACGAGGATGGGAACCTACCAGGTCGAAGCGGAGAAGTCACGCGGTTTTCTGCTCGGGCGCAGGCCACGTGCTCAGGCCGCGCGGGGTGAGGAAGGCGTCGAAGACGAGTTCCGAGGCGCCGGTCAGCGCGCTCAGGCTGCCCAGGCTGGACGGCAGCAGGGCCGGCGGGTCGCCGCGGCGGAACCGCATGAGGGTGGACAGGTATCCGGCCGTGACCGCGTCCGGGGCGGCCTGGTACAGGCCGGCGGCCAGGCCCGACAGCCCGACAGCCTCCGGGTCCATGGCGTTGACCAGCGAGCCGATGCCTCGGCCGAACGCCGCCGCCACGCGGGTCAGGACCTGGCCGGACGCGGGGTCGGTGCTGGCCGCCGCGATGACCTGCTCGGCCTGGACCACCCGGTCTCCCTGCTCCGTCCGTCCGGCGGCCCGCAGCAGCCCGCGCGCGCCCGCGTCGAGTTCCCAGCAGCCGACGCAGCCGCACCGGCACTGCTCATCGCCGCCGGTCAGCGGCATGTGCCCGAACTCACCGGCCGAACCGTGCGCTCCTGTCGCGGGCAGGCCGCCCGACAGCAGCACCCCGCCGATGCCGGTCGCGACGTGAAGGTGGAGGGCCACGGATACACCGCGCAAGACCCCCCGGCGCGCCTCGGCCAGCCCGGCCAGCGTGGCGTCGTTGCCCGCCATAACCGGACCAGGGAACTGGCCTGACCCGAGTACCGCGGCCACGTTGATGTCCTGCCAGTCGGGCAGCGTCGGCTGCACCATGGAGCCACCGTTCACCGGGGAGGGGACCGCCACGCCGACGCCGACCACGCGGCCTGCGAACCGGCGACTAGCCGCCCGCAGCCGCTCCGCGACGTTGGCGAGCACTCCCGTGCCGGAGCCAGCGTCCCGCTCCTGGCGGTCGATCACCGTGCAGCGCCCGGTCAGCTCGAAGGCGGCCAGGGTGTACGAATCGTCCCGCAGGTCGACGGCGAGCGCGACCGGCCCCTCGGGGTGCGAGGACGGCACGCCGGTCGGGCGCCCCCGCGTGCGCTGCACGGTGGCGTCGGCCATGCCGCTGAGCTCTTCGATGAGACGGCGCCCGGCCAGGTCCCTGACCAGCACGGTCGCGGTTCCCCTGGCCAGGCTGAGCTGCCTGGTGAGCTCCGCCCTGGTGAGCTGGCCGCCGCCGTCGTGGATGGCGCGGAGCAGCCGAGCGAGATTGTGGGCGCGCAACTCGGCGCTGGTGGTAGCCGTCCCCTCATCCTTACGCACAGTCCGATCGTGCCACGCCGGGGTTGCTGCGCGGACCACGGATTCGGCCGGCAAGATCATCGCCGTCCGCGGGGCCAGCCGAAACATAGTCGCCGCGCCCGCCGGGCGAGGGTAGATTTCAGCTATGCCCGGTACCGACGCTCGCCCGCGCTGGCTGAGCGATGAGGAGCAACAGGCGTGGCGGGCCACCATCCACATGGCCCAGTTGCTGCTGCGCCAGCTCGACCGGGACCTGAATGCGTACGGGCTGTCCGGGCACGACTACGAGATCCTGGTCGAGCTGTCCGAGGCGCCGGATAACCGGCTCAGGATGACCGATCTCGCCGACGCCACCAGCCAGTCCCGGAGCAGGCTGTCGCACCAGATCTCGCGCATGGAGGCTCGCGGCCTGGTCCGGCGGGACGAGTGCGAGGGCGACAAGCGCGGCACGTTCGCCGTGCTGACCCAGGAAGGCGTGGAGACCATCGAGCGTGTCGCGCCGCACCACGTGGACAACGTCCGCCGGCATTTCATCGACCGGCTGAGCCCGCGTCAGCTCGATGAGATCCGGGATGCCTTCACCCCGATCGTCGACTATCTCCGCAAAATCCGCGACCGCGACTAGCCGAGATTACGGCAGGTGGCGCCAATATTACGGTGAGTGGCGCGAGGCGCAGCCTCGCCATCGCGCGGCCCGCGAGGGGCTTATGGCCCCTCCGGTCGCGCGATACTACGGCGGGCACCGCAGCGGGGCGCGAAGCGCAGCGGGGGGTTCCAGGGGGGGTCGTCCCCCCTGGGCCAGCACAGGTCGTCCCCCCGGGCTAGAACAGTTAGAACAACACCGACATGAAGCGGCCGGCCTTGGCGAAGCCGGCTCGCCGGTAGGCCGCCCGCGCCGGGGCGTTGAAGTCATTGACGTAGAGCGACACGACGGGGGCGAACGACCGGGCCGCCTCGACGACGACCGTCGCCATGCCCGGGGCGGCCAGGCCCCGGCCGCGGAACTCCGGCCGTACCCACACCCCCTGCACCTGGCACGCCTGCGGGGTGACCGCCCCGATCTCGGCCTTGAAGATCACCCGTCCGCCCTCGATCCTGGCGAACGCCCGGCCAGCCCGGATCAGCTGTTCCAGCCGCGCTCGGTAGGAGGCACCGCCGTCCCCGACGGTCGGCGAGACGCCCACCTCCTCGGTGAACATCGCGACGCAGGCAGGCCAGAGGACATCGAACTCCTCCATCCTCACCCGGCGGACCAGCGGATCGGGGGCGACGTCCGGCGGCCCCGAGATGACCATGACCGGCTGGACGGGGCGGACCTCCCTGGCCGGTCCCCACTGCGGCTGCAGCATGGCCCACAGCGCCTGGACCTGCTCGGCCGGCCCGACCACCGAAGAGCACCGCCGTCCCTGGCGCAGGGCCCGCTCCGCGAACGCGGCCACCGCGTCCGGGGTCGCCGCAACGGGAACCAGGTTGGCGCCGGAGTAGCACACTGACTCCAGCCGCCCCCCCGGCGCGTGGCCCCACATCTGGGCGCCGAGCCTGCTGGGTTCCAGGCCGAGGGCGCGCACGCGGGAACTCACGAACACGTTCGTCACCGGGTCGCGGTCGCAGATGGCCAGGACCGTCCCGCGGTCCCGCTCATCGAGCAGCCGTACCGAGGTAGACCACGGCGGCTTCACCCGCAACATGCAACCAGCCTATATGAACCCTCAGAAACCACCGCAGGATCGGGGCAGGGGTGCGGCGCTGCGGGATCAGGGCAGCGGGGGGAGGGTGTTGACGCGGGATCAGGGATGCCGGTTATCCGGCGCTGATGCGGATCAGGGAAGCGCATGCGGCGTTGACGCGGGGTCAGGATCTGGGGGTGGGATCAGGGACGGCGGGGCAGGTGGCGTTGACCAGGCCGGGCGCCTCGGGGAGGGCGCCGGTAGCGAGGTAGGCGTTCAGGTAGCCCTGCACGCAGGAATTGGACGGCTGCTCGAGGGACTGACCGTGGTTGCCGCCGCCGGTGACGACGACCATCCGCGCGGAGGGAAGCAGCCGGTGCGCGTCCTGCGCGCCCGCGTACGGGGTCGCCCCGTCCAGGGTGCCCTGCAGCATCAAGATGCCGGGCAGCCCGGCCCCCTTGATCTGCAGCGGCTTAGCCGGGCCGCGCACCGGCCAGAACGCACACGCGGCGTTGAACCAGGCGTTGTCCCAGGCCTCGAAGGGCGCCGTCTTGTAGACCAGCTCCGTATCGGACGTCCAGTAGGCCCAGCTACGCGGCCAGTTGACGTCCGAGCACTCCACCGCGTGGTAGACGGCGAACTCGTTCTCGTTCTGGGTTCCGCTGGCCTGGTACTGGGCCATCAGGCCCCCGGTCTGCCCGGAGTTGACGTAGGCGGACAGCGCCTGGGCCAGGCCCGGCCATAGCTCGTCGTCGTAGTCGCCGACCAGGACCGTATCGTCGAGCTCGTCGGGGCCGATGAGCCCGTCCACCGGGTCGGACGCCAGGCGGGCGCGGGCCCGGGCGTACGCGGCCTGCACGGCGGCGGCGGTCCGGCCGAGATGGTAGGTGCCGTCGTAGCGGGCCACCCAGGCGTAGAACGCCTCCTGGCGTCCCTGGAACGCGTAATCCTGGTCGATGTTGTCGACGTACCACACCCCGGTCGGGTCGACGGTGCTGTCGAGCACCATGCGCCGGACCCGCGAGGGGAACAGGGTGGCGTAGACCTGGCCCAGGTACGTACCGTACGAGAACGCGTAGTAGTTGATCTTCGATACGCCGAACGCCGCGCGGATGGAGTCCATGTCGCGTGCGGCGTCTTCGGTGGTCATGTAGGGCAGCAGCCAGCCGAACCGCTGCTCGCACTCATTGGCGTACAGCTTGGCCAGGTTGATCTGCACCTGCTCGGCGGCGGAGTTCGCCGGGATGTAGTTCGGGCGCGCGCCGGAGAAGAAACTCGGATCGCAGGTCAGCGCGGGGATCGAAGAGCCAACGCCGCGCGGGTCGAAGCCGACGATGTCGTAATCCGCGGCCACGCCCGGGGACAGGCCCTCCGCCACGGCCAGCGCGAGGGTCAGGCCGCTGCCGCCGGGACCGCCCGGGTTGACCAGCAGGATCCCCTGTTGCTGGCTGCGCGGGGCGGTGGCCGGGATCATGTCGAGCGCGAGGCTGATGTGCCTGCCCCCCGGGTCGGCGTAATTCAGCGGCACGCTCAGCATGGTGCAGTCCGGCACGTTCAGCTGGCCCAGTTGGCCGGTGCAGGCGTGCCAGCGCAGCGTGCTGTCCGTCGGGATGATCGAGCCCGCGGACGACGCGTCGGCGGGACTCTGCGCGCTGCTGGCGGCCGCCGCCGGGGTAGCCGGCGAGGTGCAGGCGCTGACCACGAGCAGGACGGTCACGCCGAGGGTCAGCGCTACCGCGCTGCCGCGCGCCGCGCGCCCGCCCGGGCGAGGCTTGGACGTGGACCTCATGACCACTCATCATGCCCGATACGGCGGGGTGCCGAGGCGTGCCGATGCGAGGTGCCGAGCGGGGCGAGACGAGCCCGGCGCAGGATTTACGCACTGCCCGTCATAATTCAGCCGACATCCGACATCCGTCCCCGGAACCAAACACCGGTCCCGGTCGTCTCATTGGGGACGGATGACGTTACCGGACCCTACCCGCACGGGCCCGGGCGCCATCCGCTGAGAAGGAGGCATAGCTCGGATGCTAGCCAGACACCGCCAGTCGCTCATTTTGCAGGCCGTACGGAGCGACGGCAGCGCACGGGTCAGCGATCTCACTCAGCGCCTGGGCGTCTCGGACATGACGATCCGCAGGGATCTTGAGGTGCTCGCCAAGGATGGCCTGGTGGAAAAGGTGCACGGCGGGGCGGTCCTGCCGGGGACGCCCGCCAGCCACGAGACCGGGTTCGAGGCCAAACTCGTACTCGAACGACCGGAGAAGAACGCGATCGCCCGCGCCGCCGCGCGGCTGGTCAGGCCGGGCACGGCGATCGCGGTCACGGCCGGGACCACCACGCTGGCGCTGGCGCAGTGCCTGCTCGACGTGCCAGGGCTCACCATCGTCACGAACTCGCTCCCCGTGATGAGCGCGTTCACCGGGACGCACGGGCTTGACGGGACGGACAACTCGGTGGTGCTGACCGGCGGCGTGCGCACCGCTACCGACGCGCTGGTCGGCCCGATCGCCGACCTGACCATCCGGTCCTTGCACTTCGACCTGCTCTTCGTCGGCTGCTACGGCGTCGACGCCGACGCCGGGCTGACCACCCCCTACCTCGCGGAGGCCGAGACCAACCGGACCTTCATGAGGGTTGCGCGGCGCGTCGTGCTGCTGGCCGACCACAGCAAGTGGGGCCTGGTGAGCCTGAGCTCGTTCGCCCGCCTGAGCGAGGTCGACGTGCTCGTCACCGACGACATGCTGCCGGCCGACGCCCGGGCGCAGGCGGCCGAGGCGGTCGGCGACGTGGTCTACGCCGAGACGATGACGCACAGCCACGCGCTGCGGCAGACCGGGTAGCGCGGCGCCCCAGGAGGTCAGTACGCGGTAACGACGGGAGGGCCGGGGGCCTGGGCGTCTTCGCCCC
>CAWKCG010000033.1:0-16672 GCA_963847965.1 uncultured Actinomycetes bacterium | reverse complement strand
GCGGTTTTCAATGCCGCCTCTCGCCCGGGCGGTTTCAATGGGGTGAAGGGACCCCTGCTGTTGCTCATGCAACAGCGTGGGACCCACCACACTGCTGCCACCGCCCAGCCCAGCGCGCGCCTGAACGCCGCGACCCCGCCACACTGCTGCTACCGCCCGGCCCAGCGCGCGCCTGAACGCCGCGCCCAGCCCGCTGCTGCCGCCGCCCAGCCCGGCGCGCGCCTGAACGCCCGACCCCGCCACCCTGCTGCTGCCGCCCGGCCCGGCGCGCGCCTGAACACCTCGGCACTGCTGCTGCCGCCCGGCCCGGCGCGCGCCTGAGCACCGCGGCTTGACATCTGTTAACTCCGTATGCGAAGTTAACGCTATTCGCAGTTAACGGCGTTCACAATAGTGATGATCGTTAGTCCAGCTTGCGGAGGAACCGATGTTCGATGCCTGGGGGCGCCTCGTGTACCGGCGCAGGCGCCTGGTCCTGGTTATCGCGCTCATCGTGGTGGCGTTCGCGGCCGCCTGGGGGACGGGGGTGTTCGGGCGGCTGCAGTCATCGGGCGGGTTCACCCCGCCGGACAGCCAGAGCCAGCAGGCGAGCAACCTGGCAACGGCCGCGTTCGGCCGGGACGCCGGCGACGTCGTGGTTCTGTACTCCAGCCCGACGATGAGCGTGCGCTCGCCCGCCTATCGCGCGGCCGTGACGCACGCGCTGACGGGCCTGCCGGCCGACCGGGTCGAGTCGGCCGCGACCTACTGGTCCACCGGCTCGCCGCAGTTCGTCAGCGCCAGCGGGCGGGAAACCTACGCGGTACTCGAGCTGGCCGGGGCGAGCGACAGCGCACGGCAGAGCAACTATGACGCGATCAAGGGCCAGCTTGGCGCGCCCGGCCTGCGGACCGAGGTGGGCGGGCTCGTGCCCACCAACGAGGCGATCAACAAGCAGGTCACCTCCGACATCGGCCGGGCCGAAGCCTTCTCCATGCCGGTGCTGCTGATCGTGATGCTGATCATCTTCGGCAGCCTGGCCGCGGCCAGCCTGCCGCTGGCGATCGGCGGGGTCGCGATCCTCGGCTCGTTCACCGTGCTGCGGCTGCTCACCCTGGCCACCACGGTCTCGATCTACTCCGTCAACATCACCACGATCCTGGGCCTGGGGCTCGGCATCGACTACGGGCTGTTCATGGTGAGCAGGTTCCGCGAGGAACTGCACCGCAGAACGCTCCGGTCTGAGGGGTCGCCCCCCCGAGGGCAGCACTCAGAGCCTTTCTCTCCTTTTCAACAAACATTCACCTCCTACATCGCCCCCTTCTCCATGCCGGTGCTGCTGATCGTGATGCTGATCATCTTCGGCAGCCTGGCCGCGGCCAGCCTGCCGCTGGCGATCGGCGGGGTCGCGATCCTCGGCTCGTTCACCGTGCTGCGGCTGCTCACCCTGGCCACCACGGTCTCGATCTACTCCGTCAACATCACCACGATCCTGGGCCTGGGGCTCGGCATCGACTACGGGCTGTTCATGGTGAGCAGGTTCCGCGAGGAACTGCACCGCCAGGACACAACGGCGGACGCGGTGGCGCGCACCGTGGCCACCGCGGGCCGCACCGTGGCGGTCTCCGGCATCACCGTCGCGATGGCCCTGGCCAGCCTGATGCTGTTCCCCGAGGACTTCCTGCGCTCGATGGGCTACGGCGGGGTGGCGACCGTCTTCGTCGACATGCTGGCCGCGCTGACCATCATGCCCGCGCTGCTCGCGGTCTTCGGCCGGAACGTGAACGCGCTGCGGATCCGGCGGGCCGTGCACAGGCCGCCGACGGGCGAAGGCACCGGCACCTGGTACCGGATCGCGAGCAGCGTGATGCGCCGCCCGGTGCTTTACGCGGTGCCGATCGTGGTCGTGCTGCTCGCGCTGGGCTCGCCGTTCCTCCGGGTGACCTGGGGCGGCACGGACGCCACCGTGCTGCCGGCCAGCGCCGGGCCGCGGCTGGTCACCGAGGCTCTCGGCCGCGACTTCCCCGGGAACCCGACCGCCCCGATCGAGTCCGTCGTGCAGTTCGGCGGGCCGGTGGCCGGCTCGCCGGCCCGCGCGGGCGCGCTCGCCGGGTACGTCGGCCGCCTCGACCGCGTCCCCGGGGTTATCGCCGCTCAGGTGACCGGCGTTCGCGGCAACATCGCGCGGGTCGATATGCGTTATGGCCCGAATCCTTACTCACCGCAGGCGCGCGCGATCGTGGGGCAGGTCAGGGACGTGCCGCCGCCGATGAACGGGGAAGGGGCGGCGGGCTCGCGGGCCTACGTGGGCGGGCAGAGTGCGCAGCTCGTGGACGAGCTGTCCAGCCTCGGACAGGTCCTGCCGTGGATGGCGCTGGTGGTGGCGCTGGCCACGTTCGTGCTGCTGTTCCTCGCGTTCGGGTCGGTGGTGCTGCCGGTCAAGGCGATCGCGATGAACGTGCTGTCGCTTTCGGCCATGTACGGGGTCGTGGTGTGGATCTTCCAGGAGGGCCACCTGTCCGGGCTGCTGCAGTTCACGCCCAACGGCACGATCGACCCGACCATGCCGATCCTGATGTTCGCGATCATGTTCGGGCTGTCCATGGACTACGAGGTGTTCCTGCTGTCCCGGATCCGCGAGCGCTACGACATCAGCGGCGACAACACGGCCGCGGTGGCCAGCGGGCTGCAGCGCACCGGCGGGCTGATCACGAGCCTGGCCCTGCTGCTGATCATCGTGGTTGGCGCGTTCTCCGCCTCCGGGATCACGTTCATCAAGCTGATGGGCGTCGGGATGATCGTCGCGCTGATCGTGGACGCGACGGTCGTGCGGGTGCTGCTGGTGCCCGCGGTGATGCGGCTGCTCGGCCCGGTCAACTGGTGGGCGCCCAAGCCGCTGCGCCGCCTGTACGCCAGGTACGGCCTGCGCGAGACCGAAGCGGCCGCACCCGCCGCTCCCGTAACGGCCTCCTCGCTAAGCGCTCCATGACCCACGGGTGGCCGCGGGGCATCCCCTCGGCCACCCGTTGGCCCGTCGCCCCCTTCCGCCCCGCCCTGGTCGGCTGACCGCCGGAACTGCTGGCGATTGGTGTCGCCGGCGCGGCGGTGTCGTTAGAGCGACGGCGCCGGCGCGTTGACACCATTGACCGCACCGGAGCCGACGGCTGGGCGCGGCCAAATGACCGATTTATACCAGTTTAGCGGCGAGCCGTTGGCGGGGTTTACGGGCAGTTCGAGTTTCGGCGGCTGACGCTCGTTTCTGGTCGGCCCGATTCCCGACCCTCAGCGACAGCCGTGCGGGCCGGGGCCGCGGGAAAGGGGCGGGGTGGGTCAGGCGTGGTTGAGCCGGTCGAGTTCGGCCGCGGACAGGGTCAAATCGGCGGCCTGCGCCGAGTCGATGATCGACTCGGGTCGGCTGGCACCCGGAATCGGGATCACTACCGCCGCCTTGGCCAGCATCCAGGCCAGCGTGACCTGCTGCGGCGAGACGCCGCGGGCGTCGGCGACCTCCTGGAACGCGGCGTGCCGCGCGCCGAGTCGGCCGGCCCGGCCGATGCCGCCGAGCGGGCTCCACGGCAGGAACGCGACGCCGAGTTCGGCGGCGTGCCGCAGTTCCGGCTCACTGGACCGGAACGCCGGCGAGAACTGGTTCTGCACGCTGGCCAGGTTGCCGTCGCCGAGCACCCGGACCGCGATGTCGATCTGCTCGATGCTGGCGTTGGAGATGCCCGCCATCCGGATCTTCCCGGCGTCGAGCAGTTCCTTCAGCGCGCCGATGGATTCGGCGTATGGAACCTTCGGGTCCGGCCGGTGGAACTGGTAGAGGCCGATCGAGTCCACGCCGAGCGCCTTCAGCGAGGCCTCGGCTGCCGCCCGCAGGTGCTCGGGGGAGCCGTCCACGGTCCACGAGCCGTCGCCGGGCCTGATGTGGCCGCCCTTGGTGGCGACGAGCACACCGCTGGCGTCCCCGGCGTAGCTGGCCAGTGCCTTGGCGATCAGCCGCTCGTTGTGCCCGGTCTCGCCCGCGTGCAGGTGGTAGGCGTCGGCGGTGTCGATCAGGGTCACGCCCGCGTCGAGCGCCGCGTGAATGGTCCGGATCGAGCGCTCTTCGTCCGGCCGGCCCTCGATGGACATGGGCATGCCGCCCAGACCGATGGCGCTGACGGTGACCTGGCCGATCTTCCTGGTACGCATTTGAGAACTCCCAGTTTTGTTGTCGTCTAGCGGTGCTAACCACCGGGGGCCGCCAATAAATCCGGCTGGTGATGCCGAATTCTGCGGACCGTCATCGGGTTCGCGGCGTGGGGCGGGGCTGCGCCGCCAGCTCGGCGTCGGCGCGAGCGCGCTGGCGGCTGGGCTGGTGCTGGTGACGCCGTGGTGGCGGTCGTCGCCCCGCAGGCCGCGGACCGGCCGGAATCCGCTGCTCGCCTGGGGACCGGCCGGAATCCGCTGCTCGGCTGGGGACCGGCCGGAATCCGCTGCTCGGCTGGGGACCGGCCGGAATCCGCTGCTCGGCTGGGGACGGGCCGGAATCCGCTGCGTGCCTCGGGCGTTGCCATGCGGTGGGCGTACCCCCGGGCCGCCGCGTCGGCCTGCTGCCGTATCCGACCATCTGGTCCGCTGATTGGAGACCCCCATGAAGTACGTGAACCTTGGCTCGACCGGCCTCCGCGTCTCGCGTGTCTGCCTCGGGATGATGAGCTTCGGCAACAACAGCGACCGGCCCTGGGTGCTCGACGAGGACGCGGCCGAGCCGATCGTCAGGGCGGCCGCCGACGGCGGGGTCACGTTCTTCGACACCGCGGACGTCTACTCCGCCGGGGCGAGCGAGGTCGCGACCGGCCGGCTGCTCGGGAAGACGTTCCGCAGGGACGACGTGGTCGTGGCCACCAAGGTGTTCTCGCCGATGGGGCCGGGCGAGAACAGCAGGGGCCTGTCCCGCAAGCACATCCTGTCCGGCATCGACGCCTCGCTGGAGCGGCTGGACATGGACTACGTGGACCTCTACCAGATCCACCGCTGGGACTACCGGACGCCGGTCGAGGAGACCATGGAGGCGCTGCACGACGTGGTGCGGGCCGGCAAGGCCCGGTACATCGGTGCCAGCTCGATGTTCGCGTGGCAGTTCGCCAAGGCCCAGCACGTGGCGGACGACCACGGCTGGACCAGGTTCGTCTCGATGCAGAACCACTACAACCTCATCTACCGCGAGGAAGAGCGGGAGATGATCCCGCAGTGCGTCGACCAGGGCGTCGGCGTGATCCCATGGAGCCCGCTGGCCCGCGGCGTGCTCGCCGGAAGCCGGACCAGGGAGGGGGAGCGGCGGACCACCCGGTCGAACTCGGACGCGTTTCAGGACACGCTGTACACCGCAGCCGACTTCGACGTCGTCGACCGCGTCGGTGAGGTGGCAGCTGAGCGTGCCGTGCCGTCCGCGCAGGTAGCGCTCGCGTGGCTGCTGCACCGGCCCGGGGTGACCGCGCCGATCGTCGGCGCGACCAGGCCTGGCCATCTCGAGGACGCGCTCGCCGCGGAGCAGCTCGAGCTCAGCGACGAAGAGATGCGGCGCCTGGAGGAGCCCTACGTCCCGCACCCCGTGCTTGGCCACCAGTGACGCATTAACGGGCAGCCCCCTCAGTCAGGACGGCTGACTGGTTTCCCCGCTGATCCGATCAGGCATCGGCGCAATCGGTGATGCGCCGTTCCAGCAGGTCGGCGCGGCCCTGGCCTCTCGGCGCAGGCCGGCCCGAGTCCTCCAGCACGGCGGTGACTCCCGGATCGTGCTCACCGACCCCGAGAGCGGCCCGTTCTGCCTGGTGGCCGGCGGCTGACGATACCCGTCAGCCAGTGGTGATGGCGAGGGCGAGGGGCAGCACGGCGGGCGCGCCGGCCTGGCGGAGCAGCCGAGCCGCGACGGTCATGGTCCAGCCGGTTTCGACCCGGTCGTCGACCAGCAGCACCGGGCCCGCGAGCCGGCCCGCCGCGGCAGCGACCTCTTCGGGAAGAGTGAGCTCGCGCCACACGGCGGCCAGGCGCTGGGCGCTGTTGTGCTGGCGGCCCGCGGACCGGGACTGCTGCGCGCCGGCCGGGTAGCCGAGCCCGCCGAGGTGCGGTATCCGGCCGATCTCGGCGATGCGCAGACCCAGGCTCTCAACGAGCTGCGGCCTGGTCCGCGAGGGCAGCGTGACAACGCCAGCTGGCCGCTGATCCCAGTCCCACGCAGCCAGCACGTTGACCACCGCTGCTACAAGGTCATCGGGGACTGGGCGGTCGGGGGCTGGGCGGTGGGGGGCTGGGCGGTCGGGGGCTGGGCGGTCGGGGGCTGGGCGGTCGGGGGCTGGGCGGTGGGGGGCTGGGCGGTGGGGGGCTGGGCGGTCGGGGGCTGGGGCGTCGGAAGCGGGGCCGTCGGGGGAGGGGCCGTCGGGGGACTGGGCCGTCGGGGGAGGGGCCGTCGGGGACTGGGCCGTCAGGGACTGGGCCGTCGGGGAGGGGCCGTCGGAAGCGGGGCCGTCGGAGGCCAGCAGGGCGCGCAGCCGCGGGCCCCAGCCCAGGTCGGTCAGCCGTCCGATGGCCCGGCCCGGCTCGGCGGACAGCCCGGGGTCGATCTTGCCGGACACCTCGACGCCCAGCTCCCGCATGCCGGTCGGCCACATCCGCCGCGGGGTGATCTCGACGCCTGGCCGCAGCAGTCGGCCGTCGGCCGCCGCGGCGGCCGACGGCGACACCTCCTGCGGCCAGTGCCGCCCGGTGCAGTTGTCGCAGCGCCCGCACGGCGCGGCCGCCGGGTCGTCGAGCTCGCGGCGCAGGTACTCCATCCGGCAGGTGCCTGCCGCGGCGTAGCCGACCATAGCCTGCTGCTCCCGGGACCGCTCCGCCGCCACCCTCGCGTACCTGTCGGCGTCGTAGGCCCACCCGGCGCCGGTGGCCGCCCAGCCGCCGCTGACCCGGCGCACGGCGCCGTCCACGTCGAGAACCTTGAGCATCATCTCCAGTCGCCCGCGGGACAGGTCGACCCGGGTTTCCAGCGCCGCGGTGGACAGCGGCCTGCCCGCCTCGGCGAGGGCGGCGAGAGCAGTGCGGACGACGGGTTCCGGCGGGAAAGCCAGGGAGCCAAAGTAGGCCCAGATGTCGGCGTCCTCGCGGCCGGGCAGCAGGATCACTTCGGCGCGGTCGGTGGCCCGGCCTGCCCGGCCGATCTGCTGGTAGTAGGCGATCGGCGACGGCGGTGCCCCGAGATGGACGATGAAGCCAAGGTCCGGCTTGTCGAAGCCCATGCCGAGAGCGCTGGTCGCAACCAGGGCCTTGAGCTCGTTCGCCAGGAGAGAGTCCTCGGCGGCGACACGTTCATGGTGGTCGTCTTGTCCGGTGTACGCGGCCACATCGTGGCCGCGCGAGCGCAGGAAAGACGCGGTCTCGCGCGCGGCAGCGACCGTCAGCGTGTAGATGATGCCGGAGCCTGGCAGCTCGCCCAGGTGCTCCGCCAGCCAGGCCAGGCGCTGCTGCGCCGTCGGCAGCCGCACCGCCGCCAGGTGCAGGCTGGCCCGGTCCAGCGAGCCGCGAAGAACGAGGGTCCCGTCACCCAGGTGCTCGGCGACGTCCCTGGTGACCCTGGCGTTCGCGGTGGCCGTCGTGGCGAGCACCGGAACGCCAGGCGGCAGGCTGTCGAGCAGCGTGCGCAGCCTCCGGTAGTCGGGACGGAAGTCGTGCCCCCAGTCGGAGATGCAGTGCGCCTCGTCCACCACCAGCATGCCCGCGGCGGCGATCAGCTTTGGCAGCACCAGATCACGGAAGCCGGGGTTGTTCAGGCGCTCCGGGCTGACCAGGAGGACATCAACTTCACCCGCAGCCACCTCGGCGTAGATCTGGTCCCACTCGTCGGTGTTCGCCGAGTTCACGGTGCGGGCACGGATGCCCGCCCGGCCCGCCGCTTCGATCTGGTTGCGCATCAGCGCGAGCAGCGGCGAGACGATGACCGACGGGCCGCTGCCGCGGGAGCGCAGCAGCGCGGTCGCCGTGAAGTAGACCGCCGACTTGCCCCAGCCGGTCCGCTGCACCACGAGGGCCCGCCGCCGGTCCTCGACCAGGGCGCGGATGGCCGTCCACTGGTCGTCCCGCAGCGCCGCGCCGGGTCCGGCGAGCGAGCGCAGGCAGCGCTCTGCCTGATCGCGGAGTGCTGCGGTTCCGGTGTCGTCGGCCATGGCCTCCTTCGTACCAGGCAGTGCCGACTGTCTGCAGCGTTAGGCAGGATTCGTGGGTGTGAGACACGAATGTGAGTAACTGGCCGGTAACCTGGCCTGGCCGGGGATCTGAGTACGTGCCTTTGTCAGATGCCAGCCCAGATGTTGGCGACCTCGCTATCTGGCCATGTTGCGGCTGGTCTTGTGAGGACGATTCGGCAAGGCTTCTCCAGCATCCCGATCGCGGAAGGTGACTGCACGCGTAGCTACGGCGTCCCCTAGCCAAGGGGGGCTGACCGCGGCGCGTCCGGGCAGGTGATATCCGCCTGCTCGCTGTCGCGGCTTGGGCACGCGGACCGGCCGCTGACTCTCCATGAGCCGCGTCGGGGTCCCCGTGGTGGCGTGGGCCGTGGGTTGCTGCCGCCGGTCACCCGTATGTCTCTCGGCCGGTGCCGCGCGCCCCCTGCACGTTGCCGGTCGCGTTGATGGCGTCGAGCTTCTCCAGTTCCTCTGCGGTCAGCTCGATGGAATCGGCTCCGATGTTCTCCTGCAGTCGCTCCAGCCTCCGGGTACCGGGGATGGGCACGATCAATGGTCGCTGCGCGAGGAGCCACGCGAGCGCGATCTGCGCGGGGTCGCGTTATGCGTGGCGGCGATCTGCCGGACCGTGTCAAACGATCGGCTGGTTCGCCGCTCGCGCCTCGGGGCTGAAGCGGGGGAACCACCTGCGCACGTCGGAGGCCGGGAACTGCATGGACTCGTTCACTGTTCCGGTGAGGAAGCCCTGGCCGAGCGGGCTCCAGGGGACGAACCCGATGCCCGGTTCATCGCAGGTGGGCAGCACCTCCGCCTCGGGATCGCGGGCCCAGAGCGAGTACTCGTTCTGCACGGCGGCGACTGGCTGCCCGTTGTGCGCCCGGCGAGCAGGCTCCGCGCCGACCTCCGAGAGGCCGAAGTGGGCTACCTTGCCCTCCTCGATCAGCTCCCTAATCGTTGCGGCGACGTCTTCGATGGGCACATTGGGGTCGACGCGGTGCTGGTAGAGCAGGTCGACCCGCTCGGTTCGGAGCCGGCGCAGCGACCCTTCCACCGCCTGCTGGATGTGCGCGGGGCTGCTGTTCAGGCTCAGCCGGTTGCCTGCCTCGTCGTAGTCGTAGGCGAACTTGGTGGCGATCACTACCTGCTCCCGCAGCGGAGCCAGCGCCTTGTCGACTAGTGATTCGTTGGTGACGGGCCCGTATTCCTAGGCAGTGTCGAGGAACGTGACGCCGAGATCAACGGCTGCCCCGATGAGCGCGACGCCCGCGGCCTCATCGACGGGCTCGCCGTAGTTGGCGCTGAGTCCCATGCAGCCGAGCCTGAGCGCTGAGACCTTGAGACTGCCGCTGCCAAGTGTTCGCATGTGCATGCGTTATCTCCGTCCATTCTGCGGGCCAATGTCAATTCGCGCGGTGAGAAGTCGGCCCTGGCGACATGCGATGGCCTGACCGATTCCGCCGGAACCGATACGACGACTACAGCGTCACTTTCTTGGGTCCTGCTGGCTTGGGTCATGCTGGCCTTGGTACTCGGCGTCGGTCACATGCAGCCCCCAATGGGGAGCGCCATCAGTGATGGACAGATGCGTCATGAAGTGATCGGGCGTGGCGCCGTGCCAGTGTTCCTCACCGTCGGGTGCGAAGACGACATCGCCGGGATTAAGTTCGACGATTTGCTGGCCGCGCACCTGGACCAGGCCATGGCCTTCGGTGACATACAGGGTTTGCCCGCCGCCATGGGAATGCCACGCGCTGCGCGCTCCGGGTGTGAAGCGGACCGCGGCGACGTTCAGCTGCGAGGGCGGCAAGCCCCGGGTGATGGGGTCGACCCAGACGTCACCGGTGAAGGTTTCGGCAGGTCCCTTCGCCGTGGCTGCGTTGCGGGAAATCTCCATACACGCGTCTCCTATGAGTGGTCCGCGACCGGCGTCGCCGACATGGGTACGGGATCGATCACTTGGGGGCGAGTTCCCCGAAGAAGTAGGAAGCTGTGACGCCACCGTCCATCAGGAAGTCACTTCCCGTGATGAAGGCTCCATCGGGGCCCATGAGGAGCGCGCCGACGGTACCGACCTCGTCCGGCGTCCCGGCGCGCCTGGCCGGAGATAGGTCGATCATCCGCCGGTATCCCACGCCGCGGGGACCAGTCAGCTCATCCCTGGCGAGCGGGGTGATGATGATGCCAGGGCTGATGGTGTTCACCCGGGCGCCGCGCCTGCCCCAGCGGACCGCCTCGGCCATGACGCGAAGCGAGTTCCCGCGCTTGGCGAGTTGATAGGCATGGAGGGTATCGGTGACCTGACCTGGCTGAAGCATGGGCAATGACAGTAGTTCGTCGGCTGGAGTCGTGGCGAGGGCGGCGTCCTGCTCGGCGGTCAGGGCACCAAGGCGATGACCGGACTGCGATGCGATGACGACACCGGAGCCGCCGGACGCGATGATGTCTCCGAACTCTTCGAGTACCAGCGCAGTTCCGTATAGGTCGACGGCCAGGATGACCTCGGGCTTTGCCTGACTGGGTGAGACCCCCGCCGCGTGGATGACACCGGTGACGTCACCGAGAGCCGCGGCGGTTTCGGCAAGTGCATGCACCGACTCGCGCGAGGACACGTCGACGGTTGCGGTGCTCACGTCAAAGCCAGCGTTGGCCAGTACTTCGGCCGCCGCGTCGGCGTTGGCCTTATGGAGGTCGGCAAGTAGCACATGCTTGCCTGCGCTGACCCGGCGGGCGATCGCCTGGCCGATCTGTCCCGCGCCAATGACAACAGTGACGTCGCTCATGATTCCCTCATTTCTTGCTGACCGGGTTTGGTCAAGCGGACGGTGACGGCGTGCGCATCCGTTTCCGGTAACGTGACCGACGATGCCTGGCCGTAGCGGTCGTACTTGGTGTGGTAGGCCCGCCAGAGCGCTCGTTAGCCTCCGCTATTCAGCACTGATGGGCGGTTGAGCGGCCCGGCGGCTTTCCCATCGCTGTGAGCTGGGGTTTCGTGGTGGATGGATCCGGCGGCGGGTGCACCTTATGGGTGCGGGGCAATCTGCGGGGATGGGGAGGACGGCCGCGGAGCGGCCGTCCTTTCTGGGCTTAAAGGGCGAAGAGCGCCCTGGCTCTGGGAGATTACGGGTTACCACGCCTGAATCCCCTGGAACTGGAGCGCCCTTCACCATGCAGCGTAACGGGTGGGACCATGCCCTGAAGGTCACCGCGGACGGGAAGGGCCTGGTCGGGCACGCCGGCGCGATCCTGCTCCGCAAGGCCGCCGACCAGGCCGGGCTCACCGCAGCCCTGAGCGCGGCACTGCTGAAGAAGGGCACGTCGCCGCTCCTGGACCGGGGGACCGTGCTCGTCTCGATAGCGGCCGCGATCGCGCTGGGCGCCACGAGCATCAGCGACATCGCCCTGCTCGCCCACCTCGCCCCCGTCCTCGGGGGTGCGCCGAGCGGCGCCACGGCCCGCCGCGCCCTCGACCTCGCCGGCACGCCAGCGATGCTGAACCGGATCGCCCGCGCCCGCGCCAGGGCCCGCGCGCACGCGTGGAAGCTCATCGAGGCCACCCCGGCCGGGTTCCCGTGGCTGGAGATCGCCGGCAAGACCCTGGCCGGCTGGGTCGTCATCGACATGGACGCCACCCTGGTCACCGCCCACTCCGACAAGGAGGGGGCGGCACCCACCTGGAAGAAAGGCTACGGCTTCCACCCGCTGGCGGGCTGGTGCCGGAACACCCGCGAGTGCCTGGACATGCTGCTCCGCGCCGGCAACGCCGGCTCGAACACCTTCACCGACCACCTGGAAGTGCTCGCCGCCGCGATCCGGCAGGTCCCCGCCCGGTTCCGGCGGAAGATCCTGGTCCGCGTCGACGGGGCCGGCGCCAGCCACGAACTCATCGAGCACCTGCTGGCGCTGTCCTCGCCGCGGCGGAAAGTCCTCTTCACCTGCGGGTGGATGATCACCGGAGCCGACGAGCAGGCAATCGCGCTCCTCCCCGCGGGCGCGTGGAAGCCCGGCATCGCCCAGGACGGCGCCGTCGAGGAGGACAAGGACGTCGCGGAGATCACGCACCTGATGAGCCGCGCCGGGAACTGGCCCGCCGGCCTGCGGTGGATCGCCCGGCGGGTGAAGCCGTCCCGCCGGCAGATGAAGAACCTGACCGGCTACGAGAAGAAGACCGGCTGGCGGTACTCCATCACCTGCACGAACATCCCGGACAGCGGCATGGACGGCGTCCCCGGCAGCCACCACCCCCAGTACATCGACACCGTCCACCGCGAGCACGCCTGCGTGGAGACCGCCGGGGTCCGCACCGCCAAGGCCATGGGCCTGCGCGCCCTCCCGTCAAAGGCCTGGCAGGTCAACGCCGGCTGGGTGATCGCCGCGAACATCGCCGCCGACCTGGCCGCCTGGACCCGCCTCCTCGGCCACTGCGACGACCCCGGGCTGCGCGACGCGAATCCCGATACGCTCCGCTACCGGGTCTGGCACCTGCCAGCCCGGCTCGCCCGCCACGCCCGGCAACGGACCCTGGCGATCAGCCCCGACTGGCCATGGGCCGACGCCTTCCTCGCCGGCTGGCAGCGGCTCTGCGTCCTGCCAGCACCCGCCTGACCAGCACGAACCACCCGAGCGACACGGAAGGAGGGCCACCCCGGCGCGGTCGGAGCCGGCGCGCACCCGGGCACACCGGGCAGCACGCCCTGCCGCCGCACAGGACCAAAACGGACATGATGATTAAAAACAGGCACCAGCACAATCAGTAACCAGGCCTCAGAACCCCTGAACGATTGAGGTTAGGGACGAATGAGAACCTTGAGGGCCTGTCTGCTGTCCATTTCCTTGTATCCCTCCGGGATCTGGCCGAGGGTGAGTTCGCGGTCGAAGACGCGGCCGGGGTTGACCTGGCCGGCGAGGATGCCTGGCATGAGCGTCTGGATGTAGGCGCGGGCTGGCGCGGGTCCGCCGGTGAGGGTGATGTTGGGCCCGAAGAGGCTGGCGAATCCGACGGGGGCGTTGTCGTACTGTGGCACGCCGACGCGGCTGATCACGCCGCCGGGGCGGACGGCCCCGACCGCCTGCTCGTAGGCGGGCATGTGCCCGACGGCTTCGATGACGACGTGGGTGCCGTCGCCGCCGGTCAGGTCACGGACCTTCTCGATGCCTTCGTCGCCGCGCTCGGCGACAACATCGGTGGCGCCGAATTCGCGGCCGAGGTCGGTGCGGGCGGTATGCCGTCCCATGAGGATGATCTGCCCGGCTCCGAGCTGCCGGGCGGACAGCACAGCCAGGAGGCCGACGGCTCCGTCACCGACGACAGTCACCGTTGTCCGGGGGTTCACGCTGGCCTTGATGGCTGCGTGGTAGCCGGTGCCGTAGACGTCGGAGAGGGTGAGCAGTGACGGGATGAGCGGTGAGTCTTCCTCGACCGGCGCGGCGACCAGGGTGCCGTCGGCGAGCGGTACCCGGACGGCTTCGGCCTGGCCGCCGCCGACGTCGCCTGCGTTCCAGAATCCGCCGTGCCGGCATGAGGTCTGGAGTCCTTCGCGGCAGAAGTCGCAGGTGCCGTCGGACCAGGCGAAAGGCACGATGACCAGGTCACCTTTGCTGACCGACGTGACCTCAGCCCCGGTCTCCTCCACGACACCGATGCACTCGTGACCAATCGAGTTGCCCTCGGTCGTAGCGGGCATGTTGTGGTAGGGGTGCAGGTCCGATCCGCAGATACAGGCGCGGACGACGCGGACTATCGCGTCGGTCGGCTGCTGGATAACGGGATCGGGTACGTTGACGACGCGGACGTCGCCCGCGCCGTAGATATAGGTGGCTCGCATGCGGGTTCCTTCGGGTAGCCGGTCAGTAGCCGGTGGGCTGACGCGGGGTGTAGTGCTCTTCCAGGGCACAGACCTCGTCGTCGCTGAGGGTGACGTCGAGGGCGGCCGCAGCGTCGGTGAGGTGCTGCTGCCTGGTGGCGCCGACGATGGGGGCGGATACGACCGGGTTGCGCAGGACCCAGGCCAGCGCGACCTGAGCCATCGGCACGCCGTGCTGCCCGGCGATCTTCTGGACCGCGTCCACGATGGGCTTGTCGTCGTTGGGCAGCACCCAGCGGGCGACGTCGTCGGTGTCGCTGCGCGCGGTCTCCTCGCCCCAGGGCCGGGCGAGACGGCCCTTGGCCAGCGGGCTCCACGGGATCGATCCGACGCCCTGGTCGGCCAGCAGGCCGAACATCTCGCGCTCGATGCCGCCGGCGCGGATGCGCCCGGAGCCGCTGGCGGTGGCGCGGCGGAACCACGGATTGCCGGTGCCGTAGGCCGACCGGACATACAGATGGTCGCCGGCCCGGACGGTCCAGATGGTGACGTAAGGCCGCAGCGACCCATCACGGCGACGGGAGGCGATCTGCAGCTCGGCCGCGCTGCCGACGCGCCGAAGCTCTTCATCCGTCCAGGTGGCGTTCACTGGTCGCCTCCACCGGTGAACAGCTCCCGGGCCAAGGTGATCGCGGACATCGCGCGTGGCCATCCGGCGTAGAACGCGAGATGGGTGATCATCTCTTTCAGCTCGGTTTCGCTGAGCCCGTTGTGCCTGGCCCGGCCCAGGTGGCCCCGCAGCTGCTCGATGCTGCCGCTGGTCACCAGCGCAGCGCAGGTGACCAGACTGCGGTCGCGGAGGCTGAGCTCGGGCCGGGCCCACACATCACCGAAGAGCACGTCGTCGGTTAGTTCCACGAGCTTCGGGGCGAAGTCTCCGATCATCCGCTGGGCCGGAGTCTGGTCGGTCATGCCGGTTCCTTTCTCCTGTCTAGATGCGGTTCTGCCGGGGTGATCAGACATTGGTGATCACCCGTGGCGGCTTGGGCACGGTGCCTGGCCGGTGCTGCGGCGCTACCCGTCGAGGCCGGCGGCTGCGCGCGTGCGCCGGCATGATCGGGCCGAGCACGGCCAGCAGGCTGGCGCCGAGCAGGACGCTCCCGGCAGTCAGCGCCGTATGAACGTGAGCAGTCAGCACGGCGGCCGCCGAGGTCAGCCCGTGTCCGGACCCGGCTGAGACAGCGACGAGCACGCCGAGCCCAAGCGCCATCCCGAGCTGGGGAAACGTGTTCACCAGCCCGGATGCCGCCTCGGCGTCCCGGGCGCTGACGTCGGTGATACCGGCTGAGGTCAGCGGCGCGAATGCCAGGCCCTGGCCCGCGCCGAT
The DNA here is from genome assembly GCA_963847965.1 of uncultured Actinomycetes bacterium. Lineage (GTDB taxonomy): Bacteria > Actinomycetota > Actinomycetes > Streptosporangiales > Streptosporangiaceae > Palsa-504. Next base: position 1,289 of record CAWKCG010000033.1, on the reverse strand, counting down.
CGCCGTCGTGTGGCGGACGCCGGTCTTCGCGGCCGGGGTTGCGGAGCTGGCACTGGAAGCACTGGAGATGGTCACGTCATCCAGTTAAGGCGCTGACCTGCATCTGTGGGAGTGACTGTTCTTCCAGGTAATGCCAGAACCTCCCTCATGGCCGGCGGCGCGCCTACCGTGGAGGCATGGACAACCGAGCCCAGGTCCGGGAGTTCCTCATCTCCCGGCGCGAGCGGATTTCACCCGCGCAGGCGGGGCTGCCCGCCTACGGGGGAAGCAACCGCCGGGTCAAGGGGCTGCGGCGCGAGGAGGTCTCGCTGCTCGCCGGGGTAAGCATCGACTACTACGTCCGCATGGAACGCGGGAACCTGACCGGCGCCTCCGATGCCGTCCTCGACGGAATCGCCAGCGCGCTGCAGCTGGACGAGGCCGAGCGCGCCCACCTGTTCGACCTGGCGCGCGCTTCTCAGCCCGCCCCGCCGCGGCAGCGGCGCAGGAAGACGTCCGGCGTCACGGACGGTATCCAGCAGATCCTCGATGCCATCACCGACGCTCCGGCCTGGGTGCGCAACGCCCGGCACGACATGCTCGCCGCCAACCGCCTCGCCCGCGCCCTCTACATCCCGGTCCTCGCCGACCCGCGCAGGCCCGCCAACAATGCCCGCTTCGTCTACCTCGATCCCGCCGCACGCGAGTTCTTCGCCGACTGGGAGCGCGCCGCTGATGACATCGCCGCCATGCTCCGATCCGAGGCAGGCAGCAACCCCCACGACAAACAGCTCATCGAGCTGATCGGCGAGCTGTCCACTCGCAGCGAGGAGTTCCGCAGCCGGTGGGCCGCCCACAACGTCCGCTTCCACCGGACCGGCCGCAAATGCATCCACCATCCCGTCGTCGGCACCCTCGACCTCAACTTCGAGGCCATGGAGTTTCCCGCCCACCCTGGCCTGACCCTGCTCGTTTACACCGCAGCCGCAGACACCCCGACAGCCGACAGCCTGAGGATGCTCGCGAGCTGGGCAGCCACCGCCGAGCAAGCCGGTGACCTGCCCGCCCACGCCTAGGCCGGGGGCTATTGCCAGATCTCGCCCAACGGCAGAGATGGCCGAGTCGGCAAGGCTGGTACAGGAAAGCGCGCTGGACCTCCAGTACGGCCAGGTCAGGGCCGCCAGGCAGCAGCCTGCCCCAACCTGAGTCTGAAACTCACTCAGGCCAGGCGCGTGACCAGGCACAGTTAAACACCCCCACATTTCTGTCTCACACCCAGGATTCGTCACGTGCCCGACCCGGCCGGCCTG
>CAWKCG010000032.1:0-104576 GCA_963847965.1 uncultured Actinomycetes bacterium | reverse complement strand
CCGCCGGAGACGATCTCCTTCCCGCTCATCTCCGATCTCCCCCGGAGAAGATCTCCAGGAAGAACAGGAACACGTTGAGGATGTCGAGGAAGATCGAGGCGGCGATCAGCGGCGCGGCGGCTTGGTCGGTGTTGGTGCGCAGCCGCTGGAAGTCGAACATGGTGAACCCGGCGAAGATGACCAGTCCGAGGACGGAGTAGACCAGCTCGCCGCCGGGGATGTTGACGAAGATCAGCACGATGCCGAACAGGATCAGCGCCAGCAGCGCCCAGAAGCTGATCCGGGCGATGGCGCTCAGGTCGCGCCGGGTGGCGTAGCCCGCGGCGCCGAATCCGGCGATGAACAGCGCGGTCGCCCCGCCGGCTTCCCACAGCGCACGCGGGTCCATGCTGCCGTAGTAGACGACCGTCGGTGCCACGGCCAGCCCGATCAGCAGGCCGAACGCGGCGAGTAGGCCAACGGTCAGCCCGGGGGAGCGCTTAGCCGCGAACCGCATGCCGATAAGGCAGACGAAGGCGAGGATGAACGCGACGATGCCGACGCCGCCGGTCAGGTTGCGGCCGAGCCAGGCGCCGAGGGCGAACAGCCCGGCGGTGGCCGCGACGTAGCTCATGGTCTGCGAGAACAACGTGTGGGCCTGGCCGCGCTCCGCGGTTCCCATCTGCCGGTAGGTATAGGTGTTGGTCATGTCGCGGGCCTCCCGGCTGGTCCAGATCAGCGGGCCGATCGTATCCCGTCAGGAAAGCACCGGGCAATCACGTGCGAATGCGCTGGCGCGTGCCTGGCCCGCCCCACGCTGCTCGGCCGTGTTTACGGGCGGTTGTGAGCGCCAGTGCGTCCGGCCTGCCCCCAGCCTGCCCCCGCGTCCGCCGTAAACCTGACGGGGCGCCGGGGCGTCACAGTAAAGATGGCGCCAGTCGGGCTGGTGCCTGTCTCATGAGGGTGGGAGACCTTGGCGGCGGCCATGCTCGGCGTGGCGCTCTTATTCGGCCTGCGGTTTAGCGCTTTGCGTCGACTGACTCTTGGTAACCATCGGTAGCTCGGCGCGAGCGGAGAGCGGTTAACGTCCATGAAGAAGACCCCCGACCTTGAGTCAGTACGGCAAGAGTGGCCTGCTAGCGGACTCAACCCTGACTCCGACCTCGCCTCATGGCGGTCAGGCTGGCAGGTGTACGAGGCCTATGACGACTATCAGTCCATGATGCGGTCGGGCGCGCTGATGTGTCAGGCACTGCGGCATCACCTTTATGGAGACGGCATCTTGGCGGGCTCTGACCTGCCTGAAACCGTTTATCGCGTTCTGTTTGCGTCGCTAACCGCGCCACCGGACCGGAAAACCCTGAGCGAGCAGGCTCGCACGCAGATTCGCCTCGCTCTCACCGTCATGAAGAAACACCGGTGGCAGCCAGCCTCCATGGGCGGCAGTAGCGCAATGGATTCTCCCATCTTCGAGGGCCGGCAATTACGCACTCCTGTCGGCCGCGATCGCGCCTGCCGAAACCCCGTGGGAAGGCGACCTTGACGCGTTCTTCACGGCTCACCCGATCGATATCCCCGCGTCTGGGGGCGAACCCGATGCCACCAAGCAGCTACTATCCCCGTCTGAAGTGAGCGCCTTCGCCGACCACGTACAGACGGTCATCGCTGAGGCCGACGCGGGAGATGCGGCCAGCCAGGCGTATCGTCAGGGTCTGGCCGCGAGCCTAAGCGGCGACAAGGAGACAGCACTCCGCCACTACGAAGAGGCCGCCCAGCTCGGCAGCCTGGATGCGATGTTCGAAGCGGGCTGCGTTAATGAGCAGCTAGGCCGGGTACCCGCGAGCCTCTTCTGGTGGGAGAAGGCCGCACGCAACGGGCAGGCGAAGTCGGCATGGAACCTGGCCTGCAGCGTCCTGAATCAGGGCGACCTTCCGCGGGCCCGGGACTGGTACCAGACCGCCGCCGAACTCGGCGATCCCCGGGGGTTCGCCGCCCTAACCGAACTGGCCGACCGAGCGGGCGACGCTCAGGCTGAAATGTACTGGTCGCAGGTAGGCGCTGAAGCTGGGCAACCATTCTGCCTCATGCGATACGGGCAGCTCATGATCCAGGCCAACCCCGAGGACCGGGCGACCCTGCTCCGGGCTCTCCCGCTGGAGGAACGCGCAGCTGAGATGGGCGAGCCCGGCGCTATGCTCCTCGCCGGGGTGGTCAACGCGGACCTGGGCCGCATGCCCGAGGCCCGCCGGTGGCTAGAACAGGCCGATCGCGCAGGTCACCCACGCGCGAGACGCCTGATCGATTGGTACAAGCTCTAGGGTCTGGCCGAGGCTGGCGGGGCTTGGAAGACCATCCTGACCTCCGTCACCTGGTAGTTCGCGCGGTCGAACGCTGCGGCCATCGGAGTGTTGGAGACGTCCGTGGTCGCGGTGATGCGGTCGGCGCCGTCGGCGGCGTGAAAGCGGGTGATCTCGCCGAGCAGGTCATCGACGTACCCCCGGCCGCGCAGTTCGGGCACGACGCCGAGGTACCCGACGTTGCGGTGGTAAGGCGTGGCCGACGGGATGGCGAAGCCGGCCAGTTCGCCGTCGGTCGTCTCGGCCAGCCGCCACCACCATCGTTCGCCGGGGCATGAGCGGTAGAACTCCAGATCGCCGCGGGCCTGGCTGTCGGGATCCATGGCCGCGAGGTCCCGCCGGGTGGTGACGTCGAGGCTTCCCGCGGCGACCCGCCGGAACACCGCCAGGAACTCCTCGTCCCGGCCGGGACGGAAGACCAGCCGGCCGGATAGGCCGGGCACCCCCGCCGCCGGGGTCCACTCGTAGCGCAGCCGCTCGACGACGTCGGTCAGCCCGGCCGCCCTGGCCGCGTCGGCGCGCCACGCCACGGCCGCCTTGATGCGCGAATCATCGCGCCAGCCGATCCGCAGGAACAGGTTGAACTCGGGCACCGCGCCGAACCCGGCGTGCCCGCGCGACAGGAGCCTGGCGGCGAGCGCGGCGCGGTCTGCCACCTCGGGCAGCACGTGCAGGCAGTCGAGGGCGAGCGGGCGCTCGCTGTCCGCGCGCCCCCACCACAGAGCCCGCGCGACGATCCGGGAGCCGTCATCGGCGAACCAGGTCCATTCCGGACGCATCCGGCCGGCCGCCGCCTCCTCGCAGAACCGGCCGACATCGACGGACCCGACCGGGTCGTCCACCGTGAACTCGACCGGATGCTCCATCTCGGCGGGTGTCGCGGGCCGGATCAGCACCCCTGCCTCCCTCGCGCTTTCCACCACCTCGCCGCCCGCACCTCGTGACGACCGCTACTTGATGAGCGGGTCGCGGGGGAGGCCGAGTATTCGTTCGGCTATCTGGTTCCGCTTGATCTCGGACGTGCCGCCCGCGATCGACAAGGCCCGGTTCATCAGCATCAGGGACGCTCCCATCGCGCCTTCACCGTCCAGGAACGCCGCGTCAGGACCCGCAAGCTCCGCCATGATCGCCGCCGTCTCGTGGCCGATCTCGGACAGCAGCAGCTTGGTGATGTTGCCCTCAGGCCCGGGGCCCTGCCCACCACCGGCGCCCGCCACCGCCCGGTAGGCGGCCCGCTGGTTCAGCACGCCCATCGCCTGCGTACGGGCGATATGCCTGCCGACCCGCCCGGCCCCGCCGGCCAGCCGCTCCGGGTGAGCGTCGAGCGGGGTGATGAACGCCCTGATCGGCATGGACCTGCCGCCGTCGCCGCCGCCGATGCTGACGCTCTCGTTGCCGAGCGTCGCGCGCGCCACGGTCCAGCCTGCGTTGACCGGCCCGACCACGTTGGCGTCGGGCACGAGCACGTCGTCAAAGAAGATCTCGTTGAATTCGGAGTTCCCGTTCGGCATCTTCAGCGGCCGGATGGTGACGCCGGGCGCGCGCATGTCGATCACCATGGTGGTGATGCCCTCGTGCTTAGGCGCGTCCGGGCTGGTCCGCACCGTAGCCAGGCCGAAATCGGACACGTGCGCGCCGCTGGTCCAGACCTTCTGGCCGCTGATCAGCCAGCCCTTCTCGGTCCGGGTCGCCTTGGTCCTGATGCCGGCTGCGTCGGACCCGGCGCCTGGCTCGCTGAACAGCTGGCACCAGATCACGTCCTGGCTGAGCGCCGGGCGGACCCATCGCGCGACCTGGTCCGGGCTGGCGTGCTGGATCAGGGTCAGGATGATCCAGCTGGTGATGCCGAGGTTGGGTCGCTTGATCCCGGCCGAGGCGAACTCCTGCTCGATCACCAGCTGCTCGAGCGCGGCCGCGTCCCGGCCCCACGGCTTCGGCCAGTTCGGCATCGCGTAGCCGGTGTCGATCAGCGCCTGCTTCCTGGCGTCGCCCGTCAGGTCGCGCAGCCGGGCCACGTCGGGCGCGATCGCGGCCCGGATCGGCTCGGCCTCGGGGGGCAGGTCGATCGCGGCGGCCCGGCTCACGCCGCGGCGGACCAGGTCGGTGATCTCGATCGCCACCCGCTCGAGGTCCAGCACCGCGGCGACGGCCGTGGCCCGGCGCAGGTACAGGTGCGCGTCGTGCTCCCAGGTGAACCCGATACCGCCGTGCACCTGGATGTTGAGGTTGGCGTTATCGACCGCGGCCGACGCGGCCAGCACCGCCGCGATGGCCGCGGTGTAGCTGAGCTGGTCGCCGCCGTCGAGTCCGGCCCGGCCCGCATCCCACGCGGCGGCTGTCGCCAGCTCGGCGGCCACCAGCATGTTCGCGCAATGGTGCTTGACCGCCTGGAAGGTCGCGATCGGGCGGCCGAATTGCTGGCGGATCTTCGCGTAACCGGCCGCCTCCTCGGTAGTCTCGGCGGCGACGCCGGCCGCCTCCGCCGCGAGCACGGCCCGGGCCACGTCAGCCAGCAGCTGGCGCGCGCCCGGCAGTACCGTGGCCGGCGCCGCGTCGAGGCTGACCCTGGCCGCGCGCCGGCTCTGGTCCAGGTTGACGGGTACCTCGGCGCGGACGCCGCCTGCCGCCTTCTCGACCACCAGCACGTCATCACCGGCGGGGACCAGCAGCACGTCGGCCAGGTGACCGCTGATCACGACGCCCGCCTTCCCAGTGGCGGCGCCGTCGGCGAAGGTCACCTCGCCGCCCAGGGCGGCCGCGCCGATCACGCTGCCGTCCGCTAGCCCCGGCAGCAGCCGCTTCTGCAGGTCGCCGGGCGCGGCGGCAGCCAGCACGGCGCTGGTAATCACGGTGGGAGTAAAGGGCCCCGGCGCCAGGTGCCGGCCCATCTGCTCGGCCACCACCAGCGTCTCGGGCAGCCCGAACCCCGAGCCGCCAAGTTCTTCCGGCACGTGCAGCCCGAGCAGGCCAAGGCCGCCCAGCTCGGCCCAGAAGGCCGGCAGCGCCTCCGCCTCCGCCCCGAGCAGGCTGCGGGACGCCGCGCGGGACCGATGGTTGGTCAGGAAGTCGGCGACGCTCTTGGCGAGGGCCCGGTGTTCTTCAGAGATGGCGATCGACATGGAGCAATACCTTCCCATTTATCCGGGCGCCGGCACCCGCAAGGGCGCCCATCTGTCAGCAGCAGCGTAACGGCATCCGTTAACGGCCAGGGCGGCAGAATGTACTGCGTGGCTGAGCGAACCGCGGGACTCCCGATCATGATCATCGGCGGCGGCATGGCAGGCGGCAATGCCGCCGCCACGCTCCGGACAGAGGGTTTCCCTGGGCCGGTCGTGCTGATTGGCCGGGAACCGGGCTTCCCCTTCGGCCGTCCACCGCTGTCCAAGACCTACCTGCGGTCGGAGGAGGATCTCGACGGCTGGTATGTCAGGCCGGCCGGCTGGTACGCCGACCACGACGTCGAGTGCCGCCACGAAACCGTCGCGGCCGTCGATCCCGGCGCGCACACCGTCACCCTGGCCTCTGGCGAGCAACTCGGCTATCAGAAGGTCCTGATCGCCACCGGCGGACGCAACCGGCGGCTCGCGATCCCCGGGGCCGACCTGCCCGGGATTCACTACCTGCGCACGGTGGCCGAATGCGACGCCATCAAGCAGGAGGCGGTGCCTGGCCGGCGCGCGGTCGTCGTGGGCATGGGCTTCATCGGCTGCGAGGTGGCGGCCTCGCTGACCCAGCTCGGCGTCCGGGTGACCGCGCTCTTCCCGGGCCAGGATCCGCTGGAACGGGTCCTGGGCGGCCAGGTCGGCGCGCTGATCGGCGCCATCCACCGCGAGAAGGGCGTCGAGTTGCGACCCGGAGAACAAGTCACGACCTTCGAGGGCACCGAACGCCTGGAGGCCGTCGTGACCGCGGCCGGTCACCGTATCCCGTGCGATTTCGCCGTGGCGGGCATCGGCATAACACCCGACGTCCTGGACGGTCTCGCGGTCGCGCAGCAGAACGGGATCCTAACCGACGAGCTGTGCCGGGCTAGCGCGCCCGACGTTTATGCGGCCGGTGATGTCGCCAACCACCTCCACCCGCTGTTCGGGCGAGTCCGGGTCGAGCACTACAACAACGCGGAGAAGCAAGGCGCCGCCGTGGCCAGGTCGATGCTCGGCTCCACGGCGCCCTACGACTACCTCTACACGTTCTGGTCCGATCAGTACGAGCACAAGATCGAGTACGCCGGTCACGTCACCACGTGGGACCAGTTCGTGGTTCGAGGAAGCGTGGCCGACCGCAAGCTGATCGGCTTCTACCTGGTCGACGGGGTCGTGCGGGCCGCCGTCGGCCTCGACCGCGGCGGTGATCCCGAACTGGACCTCGACAGCGAGATGGCTGCCTCCGCCCGTCTGGTATCGGCGCAAGCCCGCCCGGCTCCGGCCACGCTCTCCGACGACGGCACCGATCTATGGTCGCTGGTCCGCCGCTAACGCTGGCCTAAATAGGCAAGGGCGGCTCCTGCGGCAAGGATCATGAGAGAACCGCCGAGCTTGCCCAACTGGTCGCGCACGCCCGGTAGCCTACTGACGTCGAGCGTCATCTCCCGTATCGCGCAGCATTCGACGGCCGATCGCCCTGCGGCGCAGCGAGGCACGCGGCCCGCTGCTGTGGCGCGCGATCTTATCGAGCACCTCGTGGCAGGACTTGCGGCGGTCCTTGTCCTTGGTTGCCACAGCCGTGATCCCGGCCACCAGCGTTATCACGCCACGGGCCGCCTTGCAACTGTAAGACGGCGTGTCGTACAGTCGCGGTATGGCTGACACGATCACCATCCGTACCGACGAGGAGACTGAGCACGCGCTGGACGTGCTTACCAGTGAAGGCATGACCCGGTCCGCCGCCATCCGGCAAGCCGTGCTCGAGGCGGCCAGCCGCCGCGAACGCGCAGCTCGGATGCGTCACGAGGTGCTGCGGATGGACATCGGCAAGCCCGACGGCGTGAACGTGGCGGAGGAACTAGCCCGCGATCGCGCCAGTGAGCGCTGATGATCTACCTGGACTCGGCCGCCGTCGTCAAGCTTGTCCATGCCGAGCCTGAGTCAGAGGCACTGCGTACCTGGCTGGAGGAGCGGGCCGAGACAGCATGGATCAGCTCGGTGCTGACAGAGATCGAGTCCTTCCGCGCGCTGGCCAGGTACGCACCCGATGCAGTCTCCCGGCTGCCCGCCGTGCTAGACCAGATCGGCCTGATCGGCCTGGACCCGCCGATCCGGATCCTGGCCCAGGGCGTCCGGCCAGCCACCGTCCGCAGCCTGGACGCGATCCACCTCGGTACCGCCCTGCACACCCGCCGGGACCTTACCGCGTTCGTGACCTACGACAGGCGCCTGCTGGACGCGGCCAGGACCGCGGGCCTCCCGGTGGACTCGCCCGTTCAGTCGGCGTCGGCTACGGCACAGCCAGGCGAGACGGGCCAACCATAAGCCCGCAAAACCGACCGGGGAATCGCTGGGCTCTGAGCACCTGCGGACATGAAAGGCGCCGCTCTGCCGATTCGGGTCGCCTCGGAGCGCGTTGTTCGTGGTCAGGGCGGCACGCAGATCACCCTGGCCGGGATGAGTGCTTCGCCGGGGGCTGAGGGGTCTGCTGCGGTCAGGTGCTGGCCGCTCGCAGGTAACCGGGGGACGCGCCACGTGGAACTAGCCCGCACCAGCTGACCGACACCAGCTACCAGCCGGCATCAGCTCGACGCCGGAACCCTCAAACCGGACAGCCTGCCCGGATTCCTGGCGCTACCGCTTGCCGCGCAGACCGTACGGAACGCCGGTGACTCTAGGTGATCGTTCGGGCGAACATCCCGTCCCGCCCCTCGCGCGCGTCTGCACGTAAATATGGGACATCGGCGACGGAACGGACGACGGGACAAGCACGCAGCGTGGCATCTGCGCACGAGAGTGCGCCCAGCCTGCTGACAGAAGCGATCACGACGCCAACAGCCGCCGCATGCGTTCACAGAGAATTTGCATCGTGATCTCGGTCACAAGATGAGGTGACGGCGACACGAACCGGACTATGACGCCGATCCCTGACCAAGCAGGTTCTGCGTCGTGAAACAGAACAAAGCATGACCCCGATCGTGGCACCTGCGATCGGCACTTTCGGCTGCGTCGGTGTTCACGATGTGGGCAGGTCGACGGCATCTAGGTCACACGGAAGCCTCTCGGCCGCCGCAGGCAGCCAGGAATCCTCAGCTCTGCTCGCCGACGGCTGGCTGAGGTTGTAGTGACGGTGCATTTACGCAAACATATGGGGGTCGCGCAGTTCGTGTATCCAGGATCTGCGTGGGGGCCGCGGGGCCGGCCGGTCGGCCAGGGCGGGACGGCGTTGGCTGGCGAGCCGACGGGAGGGGCGTTGAGCGAGGATTTCCCGGGGCTGGCTGGATTCCGGGCCGGGTCGCTGATGGCGGGGTACCGGCTGGAGGCGCAGGTCGGCGCGGGCGGGATGGCGGTGGTGTTCCGGGCGCGCGATGAGCGGCTGGGCCGGCCGGTGGCGCTGAAGATCCTGTCCCCGGCGCTGGCGGCCGATCCGGCGTTCCGGCGGCGGTTCATCGCCGAATCGCGGGCGGCGGCGGTGGTGGATAACCCGCACATCATCCCGGTGTTCGAGGCCGGGGAGTCCGGCGGGGTGCTGTTCATCGCGATGCGGTTCGTGGCGGGCGGTGACCTGCGGGGGGTGCTGGTGCGGGAGGGGCCGCTGCCGCCGGGCCGGGCGGCGGGGTTCATCTCCCCGGTGGCCTCAGCGCTGGATGCCGCGCACCGGGCCGGGCTGGTCCACCGCGATGTCAAGCCGGGGAACATCTTGGTGGACGCGAGCGCGGACCGGCCCGATCACGTGTACCTGTCGGACTTCGGGGTGAGCAAGGGCGCGGTGTCATCGGTGAGCCTGACCGGGACCGGGCAGTTCCTGGGCACCCCGGATTACTCGGCGCCGGAGCAGGTCCAGGGCCTGGCGGTGGACGGGCGGGCCGACCAGTACGCGCTGGCGTGCGTGGCCTTCCAGCTGCTGGCCGGGTCGGTGCCGTTCGAGCGGGACCAGGGTATGGCGGTGCTGCTGGCGCACCTGTCCGAGCCGCCGCCGCCGCTGAGCTCGCGGCGGCCGGGCCTGCCCGGCGCGGCTGATCAGGTGCTGGCCCGGGCGATGGCCAAGGTGCCGGAGAGCCGGTACGGGTCCTGCCGGGAGTTCGCGGACGCGCTGCGCGACGCGCTCGGCGTGGCACCGTACACCTCCCCCGGCATCGCCGCGCCCGGCCACCCGCGCACCCAGACCGGCGCACCGCGAAGCGGGTTCACGGCTCCGGTCCCGGCCGTGGCTGCCAAGGCGGTCGGCCTGCCTGGGCCGACGGCTGACCGGACCGTGGACGCGGTCCCTAGCAGCTGGCAGGTCGGCACGGCTGAGGTGTCCCAGGCGGCTCCAGTCGCGGCGAGACGCCGGCAGGACCCCTCGGGCCCCGGGCTAGAACCGGCCACCGGGAGGCATGCAGCACGCGAGGCCGCCCTCGGCCAGCACGCCGCCGCCCCGGCCCGGCTCACCAAGGCCGCCGGCAGGCCGCGGTCCTTCCGCCTGCGCGCCGCCGTGGCGGCGGCCGCGGTCCTGGCAGTCGCCGCCGGGCTCAGCGCGTTCGCCCTCTCCGGCGGCGGAACCGGAACCCACTCCGGCAGCCCGTCATCCGTCACGAACTCCCCGAGCACTCGGCTCTCTCCCCGCACCCAGCCACCGATCCCGCACCAGATCGCCACCTTCACCGACCCCAGAAGCAACGGCGTGGGCTCGGTGGGCTTCAGCCCGAACGGGACCACCCTCGCCGTCGGCGACTACGACGGCAGCACCTACCTGTGGAGCCTGGCCACCCGGACGATCACCGCCACCCTCACCGACCCCGGAGCCAACGGCGCGGACTCGGTGGCCTTCAGCCCGGCCGGGACCACCCTCGCCGTCGGCGACGCCGACGGCAGCACCTACCTGTGGAGCCTGGCTACCCGCACGATCACCGCCACCCTCACCGACCCCGGAGAACGGAGGTGGGCTCGGTGGCCTTCAGCCCGAACGGGACCACCCTCGCCGTCGGCAACGGCGACGGCAGTACCTCCCTGTGGAGCGTGGCCACCCGGACGATCACCGCCACCCTCACCGACCCCGGAACCAACAGCAGCGTGAACTCGGTGGCCTTCAGCCCGGCCGGGACCACCCTCGCCGTCGGCGACAACGACAGCCGCACCTACCTGTGGAACCTGGCCACCCGGACGATCACCGCCACCCTCACCGACCCCGGAGGCAACGGCGTGGACTCGGTGGCCTTCAGCCCGGCCGGGACCACCCTCGCCGCCTGCGACTTTAACGGCAGCACTTACCTGTGGAGCCTGGCCACCCGCACGATCACCGCCACCCTCACCGACCCCGACAGCACCAACGTAGGCTCGGTGGCCTTCAGCCCGGCCGGAACCACCCTCGCCGCCGGCAACTACCTGTGGAGCCTGGCCACCCGCACGATCACCGCCACCCTGACCGACCCCGAGATCAGCGTCGTGGACTCGGTGGCCTTCGGCCCGGACAGGACCACCCTCGCCGTCGGCGATAACGCCGGCAGCACCTCCCTGTGGTACGTGCCGGATCACGCCTCCTCGTGATCAAGCCAGGAATGGGCCTCGCCAGCCAAGCCGCCGCCGCTAACGCACCTACCGGCTCCAAAGCCCTGAGCGAGCATCCATCACGGGTGCGGGGTCGGGGCCAGCGCCGACCCCGCATGCCCGCGCCTCGGATGGAGGAGTCACAGGGCGCACCGGGTATGGCCGACTATCGCAATGAGGAGCGAGCTAGCCAATCCCGCATCGGCCTGTATCGATAAGTATGACAATGCGTGACCACGGCCTGCCATATCTAAGTTGATCATGTGCCAGCACAGAGGATCGATCCCCTTGCCCCGGTGCCTCCCTATCGGCACATAGATGCGCAGGGCCAGGCTGCACGAGGCGGCGGCCAGGGCCGACAGCGGCGAGATCGTCGACTGGGCCAGGCTCGCCGCCGACCTCGGCTACGCCGACCAGGCCCACCTGACGCGTGACTTCACCGCGGCCATCGGCGTCCCGCCCGCCCGCTACGCCCGCCCCGGGGCGTCCGTCGGGACTGCCGCTGCGGTCGACCGGTAGCGGTTCCGTACCGGGCCGCGGCACCGGGTCTGGTGCGGGCCTGGCCTGCGGCACCCCGGCCGTGGGCCGACGGGCCACGACGGCGGCGAAGGCGGTGTCGGTTGTCCCGCCGGGCTGGCTACCCGGGTCGGGGCGGCGGGCTGTGGCTGCGGATGATCTTCCCGCCGGCGCTCTTGACCTGGCTGGTCCCGTCCGGATAGACGGTGAGCTGCCAGCCCATCTGGTGCAGCACCACGTGATGGTGCCAATGACAATAATCTTTCAGGCCGGCCAGGCTGGTGTGCCCGCCGTCGGCCCGGTGCACCACATGGTGCGCCTCGCAGGCGCAGGCGGGCTGGTCGCAGCCGCCGGGGTGCTTCCGTAATCCACACAGGACCGGGAGCAGGCATCATGGAAGACATGCTGACCACGGATTACGACGGGTGCGGCCGGTGCCTGGCGGGGGTCCGCCGGCTGAGCCGCAAGACGGACAAGACCAGCAGTCCGACGCGCGTCAGGCCCGACCAGATCCTCCAGGCCACGGTCGACGCCGGTGCACATCGTGGCGTGGGCCGATGACTGGGAGGTGTCCGGGGCGACGGACCCGCTGACGCGGCGAAGGCTCGGGCCGTGGCTGCGGGGCGAGATGGGGCCGCCCAGTGATAACCGTTCGTGACAGGGATTCGTTAGTGCAAGTGCAAGTGCACGAGCGATGATGCCGCTATACGTGTAGACGCGCGCGAGGGCCTGCACTTGCACGTTGCAATCCCGGCTACGGATAGTCATCTCGCGGTGCGCCAATAGCCGCGCACGGTCTGGACGGCGTAGCCTTCGGCGGCGAGCTGGCGGAGCCGGTAAAGACTCACCGTCGGCTCATCCCAGTCACCGTGATGAAGGTCCCCGACGGGATGCTTTCGGCTGGTGCGGCGGACAGTGCCCGTCGCAGGATCGCGTCCGCGCCTTGCTGCTCGTCCGCTGCGGCGCCGGTTCGTCTGTGCCGGCCTGATCTGGCGTGTGATCGGGGCTGGGTTCACTGCGGGGTTGCGACGCTGGCGGTAGCGGTCCTTCAGCGAGGGGCGCCACGGGAGACGCTGTTGAGCGAGGGGCGGCGGGTGGCCGCGGGATAGGTGGGGCTGGCGACATACGCGCACGCGGCTGGCCAGCACCCAGTGTGCCACGCGCACGGTCTGAGCAGCGCAAACGCGCGTAATGCACACGTAATCACGGCTGGCCGAACCGGGCGCCGCCGACAGCTCGTTCGATAGGGCATGCGGCACGTCACCTGAAGTGACCGATCGGTGACGGCATGCTGGCTGACCGCTGAGAGCCCCATCTCACGGAAAAAGAACCATAGATGCGAAAGCGTATGCGATTCATTATTCTGTTGCTTGGCCTGACCCTGATGACCGCAACGGGTTCCGGTGCTTTGGCCAGCGCGAACAGTTCACCTTCACAGCCGCAGATGCTGGGATTCTGGGCTGTTGCCGCACCAGGGCAGTCCTTCACTGCAATGGTCCGGGATGCCGCCGCGAGCCCTGGCCACCAGCCAGTGATAGCGACGCTCGATGCCATGCTGGCACGAACAGCGCAGGGATATCCGGTCTACGGGGCTGAGGCAACGGTCCAATCCATCAGCAGTGCGACAGCGACCAACGCCGAGCTGCGAGCGGCATTTAATCACAACGCAACCTCGCAGTGCCCGCAGAATACCTGGTCGGCGCTTTCGCCATCGCAATGCGGTTCTTTGGCCCCGGTCACAGCCGTTCTGCACGCAGCCATAGCGTCTTCAGGATACGGCTACGGATGCGGCGGCTACTATACAGGCACCGATCATCCGTGGATGACCTGCAAAGGTTCGGCGATCGATACAACCAATACTCCCGTCGTCGTACGCCACGGCTATTATAATCCGGCAGCTGATCCAGAGGGTTTTGGGTGGGAAAAGGCCCGGAACAAGCACAATCTCTGGATTCAAGCCATCATCGACACGATTAATATGTCGCTGGATATCACCGGCGGCAGATCCGATACCGACTACACGGTCTATCACTATAACCCTGATGGGTATGTCGATCAGACCGTGACGGTGGTGGCTGACAATGTCGACACCGAATTCGACGGTAAGTCGACGCAAGATGGCCAGCCCGTCGGGGTCCTGACAGGCTATTGCACGCCTGGCGTAGGCGAGCCCATCGAGGAGCAGTGCCCGCAGTGGGTCGATACCGGGCCTGACCCCCTGTAACGGTGAATGGCTCTAAAGGCCAGTGCTGAATCAAGCTGGTCGCCAAGACGAGGTGTAGCGTTTAGGTATGACTCAACAGTCGGCCACTCCGGCGGAGCTGGAGCAGCAGCGCGCGACGATCGAGGCTCAGTTCCGCGACGGCTGGATACCGCGTCCGCTGCCCGACGGTCGGCAACGGACGCTCACCAGAGCTGCCCACGCCCAGGCCCGCAAGGTTCTGTCCTCGGGCGGCCGAACCGGCCTCGATCAGGAGACCATGCAGGCTGTCCGCGAAGGAGCCCGGCCAGGCGATCCGCTGCCGTCACCGCAGCGCAGGTCGTTCATCCGGGGAGTGAGCGACG
The DNA here is from genome assembly GCA_963847965.1 of uncultured Actinomycetes bacterium. Taxonomy (GTDB): domain Bacteria; phylum Actinomycetota; class Actinomycetes; order Streptosporangiales; family Streptosporangiaceae; genus Palsa-504. The sequence goes on along the minus strand of CAWKCG010000032.1, from coordinate 90,490 downwards.
ACGCTGAAGTGATCATCACCGGGACCGGGCCGGCAGGGTCGGTGGCCATCCTATTTTCACACGAGGATTTTCCCGGCACCCGGTTCGGTCACCGGTTCACGCCGCACGCGGACAAGCATGGGCTCATCTGGCTGATGGAGGAGATCGAGACTGGCGCGCTGCATCGGATGATGCGGCAACCGCCGTCGGCCGACGCAGCCGGTATCACCTGGACCACCTGGGGTGACTCGGCCTCCGCTTGAGATGGCGGGCGCCTCGGCATCGGCGTCCCGGCGCGACGGCCGTAGGCGCGCAGATGCGGTGAACGACTGCGACGTACTCGCATCATTCTCGACCCGTGCTGTTCGGACGATTGGGTTCGAGACGACACCTGGCCCACTCGGCTGGTGTGTGCTTAGAGGAAGTATCCGCCGAGTTACGAGCAGGACTCCTGGATCCCGCAATGTGGTTGCCGACATAGAAGATCGGTCGCTCATCCACTATTGCTTCCACCCCATAGCATCGTTTAGATCGGTAGCCATCTCCCTGATGATGGCGGATATCTGGTCGTCAGCCGCCGCAACAGTTGACGCCTGAACCGGGCCTTCTAGGGCATAGTTAGATGCTATCCTCTGCGCAACCGCCCGGCATGCAGTTGATATGGATACCTCTTCATGTTTTTGCCATCTGAAATTGGTGTCCGTGTGCTTCCAATTCGGATAGGCTCCTCCTTTAATTGTTATGTATAGATCTATACGGTAATGCTCCCTACCGGACGGCGTGTTAACGTAATAGCCCCACTGGAACCACCAGCCTGAGTTTTCGTGGACATCCTGCTTGAAGTAGTGATCGGTCGAAGATGTTGGTTGAGGGCTGCGTTCGGCAGCTCTATAGAAGCTGGTCGCCTTTATTCTTTGGTAAAATTCATTCGCGGAACGCGTCAAACGCTCTGCAAGCGATGAGGCCAACTGAGCGACCCTCTGCGTTTCAGCCTCGGCCGTAGCCCTTGCTACTGCGGCGTCCATCTTCGATTGCTCGATGCGAGCGCGCTCACTCGCCATAAAGCTTGACAGCTCGGAATCATCGTGAGACATGGGTCAATTTATAGCCCACATAAGCTTTGCGTGCAAGAGCGTCGTCGCTCTGCCCCGTCATTCCGATATGTGCCGAGTCTGCCGGGTAAGATCGCACTCAAGAGGATTGCGTTGGAAGAACCGCCATCCCAGGGCACCCTCTTGACTGTGATCATGAGGCCGAAGGGTACGCGGCAGGAGGGTGCCAGCCCGGCCGTGGGCGATGCGATGCTAGCGACGCTCAGGGTCGGGCGATGCTGTGTGGTTAGGGGCAGTATCCGCCTGGCCAGTACCGGCCATCCCAGTGATGCTGAACTGATAGCTTCAACTTGCCGCGGATTATATGTCGTACTTGGGGTCATACCAGTAATGTTCATAGCCGTCACTTGTCCGGCTCACCCGATTCGTGCCCTTGATGAACGATGTGTAGCACTTTTCAGCTGTTAGATTTTTGTAATGCCAATCTACTTGACCATCCACCATATCATCTGCATCAAACAGCGAACGGGGCTGCCTTATGCGCACGTGCCGCGCCTTGGTGCGCGCCCCGGGTCTTCCGCGACAATGAATTGGGTTCTCGTCGATTCTATCGCGGCCAGAGCCGCGTCCTTGTTATACTTTTTCTTCAGCTCCGGATATTCGCGGAGTATTCTCTTTGCAGCATTCTGGGCCTGCACATAGTCGGTCGCCTGAGTAATGCCATCTATGACCATGAGCCCTGGTATGAAATGATGCGAGACGACCGTCGAGCCGACCTTATAAACGGCATATGCAATCCATTTCCGTCTATCGGCAGTAAATCTCCTCTGAATCTCTCTTATCGTGTCAAGATGCCTTATGAGCTCATTCTCCGCCGCCAGTTCACGGTCATCGTTTATCCGCCGAGATGCAGAGGCTCTTTCGGTTGGCGCATCCGCAGGCTTCTCCGCTAGTTGTGAAATTATCCTGCCATACCTAGCCATCATCTCCATAAAAAGCTCCGGAGGCACGCGAGCATTCCTTGCTCGCTCGTAGAGAAATCTCTTCGCTTCCTTTTGAGAATCCTTTAGAATTGCCTTGAGCTCTCCCGTTCCGTCCGTGTCGCGCATGTTATGGCATCGCTTCTCGCCGAACTAACGAGTGTCGCCAGTTCAGCCTCAAACCCTTTCCGGGTAACCTTTCTCTCGATTGCGCCTAGCATCAGATGTTGTATGAGGCGCAGCTTCGATTCGAGTTCATTCCTTCCGGAAGATCTATTGGGCGCCATGCCGACACACCCCTAGCCTTGGGTTACTCAAATTCTTAATCGAGCTAGTTGGTGTTATTCTAAGTTATGTGTTGAGCTCGCACAAGAGAGGAAATATGCGAGCAGGTCGCCGACCTTCCACTCCGCGATCATGGCCTCGACGCGCGCGAGGCGCGGTGCACGGCAATCTGCGGGATGAACCCGTTGCGGTCGAGCGGTACCTTCGGGACGATCACTCACGGTGATCGCGGCTCGGCCTTCTGCGCGCGCCGGCTGTGGCATGACCGGGATGGTGGGGCTGGCCACATACGCGCGCTGCCGGCAGCGCCCAGCATGCCACGCGCGCCATCTGAGCGGCGCAAACACACGTAATGCGCGTGTAATCCCGGTGGACCGAACCGGGCGGGCCGACGGCTCGTTCGATACGGCATGCGAGACGAACGACACGAGCCGTGATCACGAACGGCACGGCCGGTAGCAAAATCACGCCGACCTCTTCCGGCTCTTCAAGATCACATTCTGACGCAGATGGTACAGGATTATGAAACGCTTTCGTGTGATCGGTGTAATGACGCTTCTTACCATGACCATTTCCATCTACGGTGGAACCGCGGCGTCGGCCTCGACGCCGGAGCCGGCGAATTCCGTCGTGGCATACAAAGTCACGCATACATTCACGCTCCACCGTAACGGAGCCGCGGTTACAGAGACCTGCCTGGGTTATTCCGCCATTGCGAAATCAACCGCTTACCCCGGTTACATGCGAACTTACGCCTGGGTGCAGGACTGCACGCCCGATCCAGCGGAGTTCTGCGCTCAGACGGGGGATCTACAGGTACAAGATATTCATACAGGCGTGTGGGATCGCGATGGCGATGGCCCGACGAGATACGGCTGCGCGGGCGCGCGCAACGCTTCTACTCGTACATGGCCTTGCCGTTCGACAGATTACACACTGGCCTACCGCACTCAGGGGATCTTTGTAGCGACAGATTCTGCTGGGGACGCGCTGACTTGGAGCGGAGAAGGCCCAAAGGAATCGGTGTTGCGAATCTGCTAGCGGAACCGATCCACCGCGCGGTGGTGTCCTAGCGGGCGGTGGCCTCGCAGCGGCGCACAAGCGTCGTTCGAAGTATGCTGGACGAGAAACCACCTGCTCAACCCTGGCAGCCATGAGAAATTCATCCCACCATGACCTAGGCGCGATCGCCCGCCGCATCCTGCTGGGTGATCAGTTGACCGCCTCTCAGCGACACGACGGGTTCTCAGTGCTGTCTAGTGATGTAGATGAGGCCCGCGCCGTCGCGGCGGTATGGTTGCTGCAGGCCGGATCGCCCGACCCTACGGAGCACGCGTTCCAATTCGAACGAATCGACTCATGGCGTTGCCTCGGATGGAGCAGCGGTTCGGCCCGAACTCTCTCGCTTACAGGTAGGCCATCTATCGCGAGCGCACCCGCAGGGGCGATCGAGCTGCTTACTAGCGGTTCTATCCGCAGCCGACCCGCCAGGGAGAGGCAGGCGGCGGGAGGGTACGGCGACTTGGCGGACAGCACGGGGTGGGTAGCGTACGCCGGATTCCGCCTCGCTCTCGAGGCCGAAACGCTTCAGCTCGGTGAACGGCTCATTCGCATTCCTGATCATGGCTATGTTATCGCAGCGTGGAGAACCCCGGCACCGGACGTCCGGCCACCGATTGCCGCCCTCCGAAAAGATGGCTCGCCACTGACCGTGATCGGCCCGAACGAACACATGGACAGTCTCAGCTGGAAGAATATCCTGACCGCACTGGATGAAGAATCACCTCCCGGCCCTCGGAAATAAACGGTTCAGAGTTCCATGGGTCCCTATGGGGCTCCGCCGCCGGAACTTTCGCTTTAACCGAACCTACGCCGCTGCAGAGCCACACTCGTGCACCTGCACGAGCACAGCGCCCAGGCAGAGGCATAGCGGCTTCACCCGGCACGCGCCTAATTGTTTTGTCTCTGGATGCTCCGGGGTGACCGGGATAACAGGTACAAAATGCAAACTAGGGCTGCCCGACGTCCAGCGGGAGCGAGGGGCCGTTCAGGCCTTTGCCCATCAGGTTGCGGCGCAGGAACGAGGCGACGCCGCCGGGGCCGGAGACGATCTGCAGGACGGTGGCCACGGTTGTTCTAATGCATACTACAGGCATGACCAGCAGTACGCCGCGCCGCACCGGGGGGCGCACCCTGATCGACCTGGACCCCGGCCAGCTCAACTGGGTACTTGCTCGCCCGCGAGTCCACCGACCGCGAGCGGCAGCTCGACAACCAGCTCACCGACATGCGCGCCCGTGTGGCGAGCATAGGCGGGACGGTCGACCGGGAGATCCCCGAGAACGACGTCTCGGCGTTCAAGCGGCAGCAGGTTGCGCTGCCGGACGGGACCTACGGCTACCGGGTCATCCGGCCGGAATGGGAGAAGATCCTGACCGCGCTGCGCCGTGGTGAGTGCAATGCGCTGATGGTGCCCGATATCGACCGGGCCACGCGGGACCCGCGCGCCCTGGAAGATCTGATCGACGCGGTCGAATTGTATGGTCTGTATGTGACCAGCCTGACCGGGAATATCGATTTGACCACGGACGCGGGGATTTCTGCTGCCCGCGCTCTGGTGAATCAGCGTAACCAGGAATCGCGGAATACGTCGCGGCGTGTTATCGACGGGCAGCGGCACGCCAGGATGAAGGGCAGGAATCACGGGGGCAGAATCCGGCCGTTCGGCTGGCGGAAAGACCGCATACGCATCAATAAGCGCGAAGCGGACGCATATCCGCCGGGAGGTGCCGCGTATCCTCGCCGGGTCCGGCCGCTTACGCTGGCGCGTGAATGGATGGACCGCGGGATACCGACGTCTGGCGGGAGCACGTGGCGGGCTACGACGATCAAGAATATCTTCACCAACCCGCGTATCACGGGATTTGTGGTGTACCAGGGCGAAATCCTTCATGACGCGGACGGGAATAGGGTCCGTGGGGAGTGGGAGCCGATCCTGACGGAAGAGGAATGGGAAGCGGTGACGGCGAAATGGAAGCCGTCACGGCCTATGCCGTCACGGCTGGGGGCGATCGGGAAAGGTTACGGGACGCGCTACCTGCTGTCCCCGTTCGTGCGGTGCGGGAACTGCAATTCCCGGATGGTCGGCTCACGCAGGATAGGCAAGCACGGCGAAGTGATAGTGTTCTACCGGTGCCAGCCCAAAGGTGAGGGCGGGTGCGGGAGCCTATCGCGTCTTGCCGCTCCGACGGAAGAGTACATCAGGGCACTGGTTATCGCGGAGCAGCAGAAAATACAGTTCTCACAAGCTGGAAGAGATGCCGCCGTGGCCGAAACAGCAGGAGCTGGCCGACCTACAGGCGCGCATGGGGGAATCAACCCGCCGTTATGAGGCAGGCCGGTATTCCGCAGAGCGGTATTTCCCGTCGCTGGCGCGGATGGAAGCGCGCGAGGCGGAACTGAAGCGCGAGCGGCGCCAGCATGAAGGCCGCTATCAGCAGCGCAGGCACGCGATCGTGAATCTGGCCGAGGAATGGGACAAGCCTGATTTCACGATGGAGCAGAAGCAAGCCGCGATAGCGGAGACCCTGACCGCCGTTATCATCAAGCCCGTGGGACGAGGCGCCAAGTTCCACCCCGACCAGATCGTGCCGGTATTCCGCGAGAGCGATACAGACGTATAACGCACCAGCAACGAACGTGACCCCGGCAGGTAGTCTATCGCCGGGGGTCACGTTTCCGTTTACACCGCTTTCTTTTCCTCATCGTCATCACCGATGTCCAGGCAGTAGATTCGCGCGACCCTTTTTGCCCATTCCTCCGATCGTGGCGGCGCGTTCTTCAACTGCTCTTCGGCCCACTCCTCGGGAGTGGGTATTATCACCTTCTCTCCGGTCTTTGGTTTCTTCTGGCGTTTCGTCGTTGTGGCCTCACCTCCCCTCGCTCAGGCGCCCGGCCGGCGTGCCGTCCGGCACGCGGGTGCTCGTCCCGTTCGTTCGTCTCATCGGCCGTGTACGCGCGTTTACGTGCAGACGCGCGCGCGAGGCCGTGGGACGAGACGACCGGTGGGACGAGTCACTCACGGTGACGGCTCCTCGGTGGTCCGCGCGCGCCAGCGTCCCCGGCTGACCTGCACCACGTGACCGCTCCGGGCCAGCTCGCGCAAATGCCGGTAAATGGTCGACCGCGTCATTCCGGTAGCGCTGATAAGGTCACCGACTCCGATTCCTTCCAGTGGCGCCCTGCATAGCGCCATCCAGAGTGCCTGCTCGGCCATCGTGGGCGGCCGGCCTGCCTCTGGCGTGTCGCCGTCGTTGGCTGGATCCTCGTCTTGAACTGGACGCGTGTTTGCTGCGGCGAGAATCGCGCGCCGCGATTCGGGTCTAGCGGTGGCCGGTATGCGGCGTAACGCGCGGCGGTTTCGGTGACGACCTGGTCGGTGAGCAGGTAAGCGCGGGCTCGCTTCGGCCGGTCGTGCCCGGGCGCGGAGACGAGGAATTTCCCGGGCGCGTTGAGGTTGTGGGCATCCCATCCGGCCCGGAGCATTCCCTGTCCCGAGGACCAGGTCGACGTCCCTCGGCTCGCGGACGCGGAAACATATCCGCAAATCCATCTGAGACCGCACTGCACCTTGCCCCATGGCCTTTTGCGTCGGCCGCTGGGTAGCCGCGATAAGGGTAACCGCGACCGCGCGGCCAAGCCGGGCGATGGAATCGGTATCGCTCATCGCGTCCGGCGCTTCGTCGGCCAGCTCGGCGTATTCATCGATAATGACTACGAGCGCGGGCCAGCCGGGGGATATCTCCCAGGTACGCTTTCCCGTTGCAGCGAGCAATGCGGCGCGCGCTTCCAGCACCGCGACCGCGTCGCGGAGCAGGGTAATGGCTTCCTCGGGAGTGGTGGCGAGCCGGTCTATGCACGACTGCCAGGGTCCGAGTTCCATGCCCTTTTTCAGGTCGATGGCCCAGATGACCACATCGCGGCAGGCCACCAGATTGCCCATGAGCACATTCAGCCCGCCGCTCTTACCGGACCCGGTAGTGCCGCCGAAAATGCCATGCAGTCGAGCGAAAAGTACCCGGCACGGCGTAGCATCCTCGAATGGACCCAGATCGATCGGTTGGGTAATCGATGTGACCGACGGGCCGGGCCACGGAATAGCCCCGGCGTGCGGGTCCACATCGAGCACGCGGATTTCGCACCTGTGGGCCAGGTCATCCGGCGTCGGGTAAATGCGCACCGCACCCCGGAATGTCCCCAGGCCGGATTCGATCGCGGGTATCTTCGCGACCACGTCGCTAATGGTCTGCCCGCGCGCCAGCCGGAATCGCGCGCGCCATCCCCACACATCGACGGTGGCGGACATGACCTCGGCGCCGGCCAGCCCGATGGCTTTGGCGATATCGGGCCAGGCTTGCAGCTTGCGGTCGAGCCGGACTTTCGCGCGCCGGCGCCGATGCGCCCACCACGGCACCGACAAGATAACCGCACCGATCACCAGTGCCTGCGGCAACGGCGTCACGGAAGGGCCGACCGCGTTGCGGCGGAAAGCCAGATACCGGCCACGTAGATCGTGATAGCCGCGTAAACGCGCTCGGCAAGCGCCGGGAATCGCCACCGCGCGCCGAATAGGGCCACTGCCCACGCGGCCACCCCGGCCAGTACCGCGATGGGCAGCCACCAGTGCGGCCGGGTGCGGTGCAGCCACCAGGCGGCCGCCACCAGTCCAGCGGCGACGGCGACGGGCGCGAGCTCGGAGCGGTACCGCCAGGCCCACCGCGCCAGCAGCACGCCTACGGTCTCAGGGAAGGCGTCTCCGGTGTTGATCACCATCATCGGCTGGAGGCCGCCGCGTCGCGCGAGACGGGCTTGCCGGCGCATCCGGCGGTAAGTGCTCACGCTGGCCTCCGCGAGGCCGCAGCGGGCCGCTCGGGCGCGTTCAGCTCGTCGCGGAGGTACCACAGGGGGTCGGACTCGCCATCGGCGTGCGCGGCCAGCGTGGCGCGCATCGCGGCGAGCAGGTTGGCGCGGTCGAGCCGGGTCCGCTCAAGCTCGGCGGAAAGCCGTGTGACCTGCGCCGCGAGCATGGCCGCGTCGGCGAGTGCGGCCTCGAGGTGCCGCCACATGTCCGCGAGCGTCGGCAGCGCCGATGCGCAGCCGGCCGACGATGTGACGTGCCTGTCGTTCCTGGTGCTGATCTGCTGAAGGTCGATATCGGGGTTCGCATGGGTGTTTGGCATTAGGCACCACCTCCTTGGATCGGGGTTTGGTCATGGCGTCCTTTCTCGTGTCCCGCGCGCCGTGTATGCGCGGGACACGTCCCTTTGCGCGTTCACTGGTTTCGTGCATTGTCTGTGCTCTTTCTGCGTGCTCGCTAGAGCAGCCGGAACAGGCTGGTCATGACGTTCGCGATATCCGGCGCGAGGCTGGACGACGCGAGGTAGAAACCGAACATGACGCACACCGCGGCGTGCCATATCCGCATCCCGCGTACCGGCACAAGATGAACACCGCCGTGCCCATCAGCAGTGCCACTGAGATCGTTACCGTCAAAGCCCATCACCTCCTTTCACGGCTGATTCCGTAGCCCAGTCGGGCCTGTTATCCGGCGCCGAAGCTGCGGCGCGTCTTGCGGCGCAGCCACCGGACGCGGAACCGGCATTTCTCGCACACCCCGGCCATCTCGCCGGCCAGCGCGCCGCACGCGCACATCGGGCCACTGCGGCACCCGTTCAACTTGCGTCCCATCCTCATCACCTCCTGTCAGCGCTCGTTAGCTTTCTGTAAGGTCCGCAGCGCCAAAAACGCGGCGTCCCCGGATACCATCGGTTCCGGGAAACACCGCGTTTCCCTTCGGGCAGCCTCGCCTCATTCCAGTGGGTGACGGGGCTGCCCGGCTTTATTCAGTTATCCTGCTTCGGCCCTTTCGGGGGCCCGGCCCGTGCCGTATCCAGTCCCGCACGGGCCGGGGGCTTGTGGTAATCGCTGCGGCATAGGTATCTCGATGAGGCAGTAGACAACCTTGCCGCCACCTGGCGGAAAGAAATACGACCATTGCTTGCTCAGCGCATCGACGATGAACAACCCTCTGCCGTTTTCCGCATCCTCGGCAGCGTCCGTGAGAATAGGCGGGTTGGCGTCGGTATCGAATACCTCGATGAGCAAGCCCTCACCGAAATGCCGCACCGATAGCCAGATGATGCCGGCGTTCACGCGGCCGGAATACTTTGCGCTGGCACGGGACCGCTGGCGAACCTGACCGCATTAGTGACAAGCTCGGACACCAGCAATTCTGCCGTGTCGGCCGTGTCAATGCCGATTCCCCGGCAGGAATCCAGGAATCAGCCGGATGTACCGGCGCGCCCAGAACGGGGAGGTCGGCAGCGTGGCGAGCGCGAATGTTCCGGCGTCAATTGCTATCGGCTCGCCCGGTCGGCGCGGCGCCCAGGCCGAACCTGGCGCCGGCGCGAGTAGCCGCGTGCTTGCTGTCATGATGACCACCCCCTTTCTGAGCTTGGCTGGTGGCCTCACAACACAGGGAATCACCCTGTTGTGGCGTTCGGTAGTTGACAGCTATCAACAGGGGTTAACATGGGGGTGTTAACCCCGCACCCACCAGGCAGGTCCCCCTCGGAAGGTCGTGGTTACCGCCCATGACAACGCCTCTGCAAGCTGCCCGCCGCGCACGGGGCTGGTCGCAGGCTCGCGCGGTCTCGGGGCTGATGAGGCTCGCTCGGCAGAAAGAGATACCGTTAGCGTCGGCTGCCAGCCTCAAGACTCAGCTATCCCGGTGGGAAAACGGGCACGTCACGCCAGATTACTATCAGGGATTGCTGTGCGATCTTTACGGGTCCACGCCGGGCGAACTTGGGTTTGGTATTCAAGAGTTGGCGGACGGCCCATCGAAAGAACGCAGTCCTGGCACCGCACTTATCGACAAGCGGGAATGGACCCGAGACGACGTAAGCAGCCTGTCGGTATCCTTTGACGACGCCATATCCAGATCCGTCCTCGCAGATATCGAAATGCTGGCTCATGAGTGGCTAGCCGCCGACAAACCTCAGCTCATCGAGTTGAATGCCGGCCGCCGTATCGGCGATTCTCTCGTTGAGACGGCCGAGCACCGCGTGATGCAGCTGCGCCGGGCCGACGATTACGTGTCCGGTCGCACTTCGCATACGCTGGTACATCAAGAGCTACAGGCCACGACGAAGCTACTCGATGAAGCCGCTCTGACTGAGGATCAGACTCGTCGGCTGCTGACGGCAACGGGGGAGCTTGCTCAACTCGCGGCATGGGTCACCGCTGACGCTGGTCTCTACAAACAAGCTGCCAGTTACGCGGAAGGCGGCATTCTGGCAGCACATGCGGCAGACAACGCACCTCTAGCCGGAAATATCATATCGACGCTGAGCTACCAACTGGCGAATACCGGTAATCCCCGGCAAGCCGCCATGCTCGCGCGGACCGCATATGCGGGAGCGAGACACAGTGCCACTGCCACGACAAAGGCGCTGCTCTTGGAGCGCGTCGCGTGGGCAGACGCGAAATCAGGCGACCTCGTGAGCTGCGAGCGGGCACTAGGCCAGGTAGAAGAGAATTTCGACCACGCCAAACCGGAGGATGACCCAGATTGGGTCTACTGGCTCAACCGTGAAGAAATAGACGTAATGGCAGGCCGCTGCTTCACCGAGCTAAAACAGCCCGCCAGAGCCGAGCCTTTGCTGCGTACCGCCACGTCAGTCTACGACAATGCGCTGGTCCGGGAGAATGCCCTATACCTGAGTTGGCTGGCAGAGGATTATATCCTCCTAAACGAGATCGATTTCGCAGCCGAGATCGCTACCCGAGTCCTGGAACTAGCAAGCCGGGCGAACTCCGCGCGCACCGACGAACGGCTACGTCATTTGGCCAGGCTATTGAGGCGCTACAAAGACGTTCAAGCTGCTGCGAGACTTTCTTGACCAGTACAGGGATCTAAACCTCCGAACTCCACGCCGCCGGTAAGGCGTGCAGTCATGTTAGGAGATTCCTTAAGGTACCAGGTACTTGATGTTCTGGTCGAGTCCCTCGCAGGCCACTTCCGCTGTTCCCATGCCGAAACTGAGGAGCGTGACTCCGTCGACGGAACAGATTCCCGTCGGCATGGAGGTGAGGCTTCCGTTCGATAGGGCAGTGAAATAGCCCTGCGAGCCCTGTGTCACCTTCGACGCCAGGTCATCGCATGACGACACCAGCGTCGTGTTGAGACTTTCGGCGATCGTCATGCTTGCGCCTGATTTCCACGTCACGTGGAACTCGCAGTACTGGGCGACGTCACTGGCCGAGCTATGCGAGCTAGCAGAGAGCCCTACAACCACCGCCACGACGATGGCAATAACAACTAGTACCGCAGCACCGATCCCGACCTTTATTTTAGTACGACTGGCACGCGAGGTTTGTTTGATATGGTGCCCACGCGGCCTGGACCCGGTGTCAGCCTGCGGTATAACGCTAGACCGGCCAGGACCAGAATCAAGAGCGCGGTCTAGTGTGCCAGTCGATTGAGGCGCAGATGCTGCTGCTGTCCCGTGCCCGGACTGCGTGCGACTTGTCCACTGGAAGCCATCCCACCAGCGCAGCCCCGGTTGCCCGGATGGGTCCTGATACCACCCAGCCTGTGGCCCCATCGGCCTACCTTTGTGGTCCCCGGACATAGACATGGTTCCTCCCCCGAGATATGCCCGCGTTCTCATTGCCGATTCGTCCACGGACCCTTCTCACTTACCTACGATCAGCCAATGCTTTCCCTGCCGCAGACCTCGCACCTAACGGTTCCTGCCCTAACTTTGATGTGACGCGTTTTCCTCATGCAGCCCGGGCACCACTTCATCATTTTGCACTCGCACCTTTCGTTAATCATCTACTTGAGTTGCCATCCGACGCGAGGGCGGCGGGTTCCGTGGCTGTGGAGGATCTCGGTCCCCTGTCGGTACCAGCCGTCAGGTTAGTGCCAGGGATCACTAACGCCATTCTCACACTTATAGCCGCTATGGCAATTATTTCCACATTGCCCTCTCGCCGGCCCACTTCCCGCGCCCTTGCATCTGGGACACCGGACCCATTTAGTCTTCTTCTTGCAGGTCTTATAGTTGCAGTAGTTGTAGCGATCCCCTTGATAGGTCATCCCATTTTCTCCGAGAGCCGCGACACTCCAACGCTGCCGCATTTTGACGAAGTATTAAGATTTATACATCAATAGCGTAGCTTCCAGTATTCCGCTGAATTTACTCCATTCACGTTCATCGAGGAAGCCGAAGATGTATTTGCCTCCCCGAATCGTCTGAATGCCGACGGTATAATATTTCGATCCTCTACCGTCGGGATAGTCGTCAGTGTCCCGATAAATTCCTGGGCGTAGGTTTTCGTACGGCAGGTTGATCACATTGGATTTACTGCCAATGAACCCTTTCTCGGTGAGAATGAGCAGCCTGCGGTCACTGACTAGAAGCGCGGCGTGTTTAAGATTCCTGTCATCGTCGGTTGTCGTCAACAGCGCGACATATCGGCCAGCGAATCGCTCATCGCCATCAATGTACGACGCGACGGCGGCTCGGGTCCTCGGATGAAGCTGGTAACCCTCTGAACCGATAGTGTCGTGTCTGTCCGTCATGGCCTATTTACCCCCATCTGTGTTTCATGCGTGAGCTGAGCAAGCTTACACTGAAGCGCGGGAGCAGTGGTGCAGTTCGACGGAAATGCCCTTGGTTGCCAAAAATCGACGTTGCCGCGCAGCACACTGCACATATCGACGTTCGGTCCGTCCCGCTGCGGCTCCAGCCTCTTCACGCTGCTTCGTACGTTCGGCCGACAGGCTGCTGGAACGTTTCCCCAGGTAGTTGGCTTATCACGAGTGCAGTAGAAAATTTATGGTTGTGGCCAGGATCTGGTGCTCCAGCATGGCCAGCACCTGCGCCGTCCGGCCGGCCTGCCCCGCCTCAGTGGTGCGCTGGCCTGCTCCGGCCGGGACGGCCGGGCCGCCGCCGGTGCCGCCGCGGGTGCCGGTGCCGCCGCGGGTGCCGGTGCCGTCCGGAACGATAGTGCCGTCGTCCGCGTCTATGGGGCCGCCGGTGCCGGTGCGGTCTGCTGCCTGCTGGCGGATGCGGTCGTACCGGCCGCACAGGCCGATCAGGTCCTCGACCGCGCCTAGGTCCAGGTCGCAGGTGACGACGGGGATCAGCATCGCGTCGCACGCGATGGCCCGGGCCGCGTCGCCCTCCAGCCAGGCGCCGCCGTCGCCGGTGCTGACCGACGCGGCGGCCCGCTGTGCGGCCCACCGGGCCCGGTACTCGCCGATCCACGCCTCTTGCAGCGTGGAGTCCACGTCCAGCTGGCACAGGTCGGCGAAGGTCATGTGCACGAGGGCTTTGACGGGCTGCCCGGCCCGGGCCGGGAGCAGGTTGGAGGCCAGCAGCCGCTTCATCGCCTCCTCCGGGGCGTCGTGATACCGCTGCACATACGTGCGCGTGTCACCGGCGCCGGCCGGGGCGGACAGCGCGTCCAGCACTGCGGCGATCGCGGCGCATTCCGGGGTGAGCTCGCCGCGTAGCACGCCGACACCGGCGAACGTAGTCTCCAGCCGGACCGACCGGTCATCGAACGCAGTGTCCGGGTCATCGGTGTCGGGCCCGGACCGCGACTGGGGGTAGATCTCCCCGGCCAGGTCGGCCAGGTCCCGCACGCTCGCCCCGGCCCCGGCGGCTGTGAGCAGGATCGCGTCGGCCGCGTCCTGGCAGCCCCTGGGGAGCTTTTCGGTCCAGTCGCACACGGTCCGGCGACGGACTCCGACACCCCGGACACCTCCGCCGCAGCCAGCGCCGCCAGGACCCCGGGGTGGGTGGCGGTCCACATTTTCGGGACGCCACGCGACGAGTGATCGGCAGCGTTTGCTGTTTCACCTTGCGGATATCCCGGCGGGGAGTGCCGGAGTCGGCCAGGCCGGGTCGCGCCGCCACGATGACCAGTCCTCGGCGAAGGGGCCCTGGCCGGATTCGACCAGGGACACGACCTGCTCTCGTGCGGTGTCAACGTGCTGGTGGAGGACGTCGTCGATGAGCCCGAGGCGTCGCGCCTGCGCGTATTCGTCCTCGTCTTTCCACCGGTATCCAGATAGGTCGGCTTTGACGACCAGGTCCAGGAACAGGTCCAAGGTGTCGATACCGACGGGAGTCCGCCGCCAGGGACGTATGAAGTCGACATACCAGCCGTCGCAGCGGCCCTGGGCATCGAAGAACTGGCTGACGCTGAAATAGTCGCCGGGCTTGGATCGCTTGAGCAGCGTGGTTTCCCGCCATGCCCACCGGCCGAGTTCCCACCGGCCGGCGGCCTGGTTAGGGATGGCCTGGCCGCGTACGGTGTCGTCGCCGGTGCGCAGCCACTGGATCCAGGTGACCGGCTTGAGCATCTCCACGCCGGGCCAGCACGCCAGAGTGAGCTCGGTGCCGGTGTCGCGGATCACCCGGTAGGGAGACGCCGTCCAGAGCTTGTCCCGCAGCACGTCCTGTAGTACCAGCGTGGACCCTTCGGGGAACGCCGTCCCGCTGGCTCCATCGGCCTGCACGCTGCCGATCATGCCATGACCGTGGGGTGGGCTGGTGGCGTACGTGCGCACGGTGAAGACTGCGTCCGCCGCGGCAAGGGTGCAGATCGTGCACTCACGACTGATCCAGGCAGGCCCTAGGCGTTCGAGAAGAGCGGAATGTTAGCCCCGCTGGCCGCGGCCAGCGGGCTGTCCAGCAGCGCGACGATCAACTCCGCGACGTCGGCCGGGACCAACCCCGGGCGCAGCGCCGGGTTCGCGCGGCGCAGCATCTCGGTGTCGACGGCGCCCGGGCTGAGGCAGATGGTGCTGATGCCGTGCTCCTTGCCCTCGACCGCGATCGCCTCGGTCAGGCCGATAACCCCGTACTTGGACACGTTGTACGCGGCCAGCCCAGGGAACTTCTCGGTGGCGTACACGCCGGACAGCGACGCGATGTTAACGATCCGGCCCTCGCCGGCCGGAACCATGGCGGTGAAGGCCGCGCGACAGCACAGGAAAGTGCCGGTCAGGTTGACCCTCAGCGTCTCGCGCCAGAGCGCCGACGTCGTTTCGGCGAACGGCGCCGGGGTCAGCACTCCGGCCGCGCAGACCAGCGCGCTTAGCCGGCCGACCTTGGCGGCCTCGGCAAACAGGCCCTCGACCGCGGCCTCGTCGCTCACATCCGTGGGCACCGCAGTGGCCAGGCCGCCCGCCCTCCGGATCCGGTCGGCCACTCGGTCCAGAGCCTCACGGTCCCTGGCGGCCAGCACGACATGAGCACCGGCCCCGGCCACGGCTTCGGCGGTGGCCGCACCGATCCCTCGGCTCGCCCCGGTGACGACGGCGAGGCGTCCCGCCAGCCACCTGGCCGAAGGGCCACCGGGCGAGCCCTGCACCGGTTCACCCACCAGCCACTCGCCGGTAGAGGCGCTCGTGCGCGGCCAGGCTCAGTTCCAGGTCAAGTCGGCCCTCGGCGTGCTCACGGCAGGCGAACCGCGACATCCCGGCCGCCTTCGGCACCGCCTCGGCGGCGGCCCGTATGTCATCCGGCGGCACCAGCAAACCAGTCACGCCGTCCACGATTACCTCCTCGAGGCCGCCGCGCCTGAACGCGACAACGGGAGACCCGCACGCCTGCGCCTCGGCGGCGGCCAGCCCGAAGGGCTCGTCCCAGCGCGCGGGGTACAAGACCACGGCCGCCCTGGCCATGGCCTCCCAGAGCACCTTCCGGGGCACCCCCGGGTGAACGGTCACGCCGGGCCAGCCCCGGCGCGGGTCGATCTGCTCCCGGGTGTAGTCGGCATCGTAGACGTCGCCGTAGACGTCGATCGGCATTCCGGCCGCGCGGGCGATGTCGATGGCCTCGGCGGCGCCCTTCTCCGGGCTCAGCCGGCCCGCGAACAGCGCGCCCTGCCCGGCCTTCCCTGACCATGGAATGTCGCGTGTGGCTGGGTACGGCGGCAGGATCGCGTCGACCTGCACGACCCGGCGCCAGGCGTCGGCCGACGAGTCCGATACCGCGGCCACGGCCGGCGGTCTGTCGCTCCGGGTGACCTCGCGAAGCGCCGCCGACACGGCCTGGTCGGGTGGCAGGTGGAGCGTATGGATCACCGGTGCCTGGACCATCGCCGCGAGCCGTACCGCGGGCGCGTCGAACGCGTGATTGTGGACCACGTCGTACCGGATCCCCCGCATGGCCGCATACGCGGTGGTGAAAGCGGACTCGGCTGCAGCAACCACCGCCCGTTCGGCCTCCTCGTGCCCGTCGGCGGGCGCCCCGAACGCCCGGTACAGCGTTCCCGCCAAAGACCCGGAGTCGATCCCGGTGTCGATGACCGTGACTCCGGGGACCTCCGATCCAGCGGCGGCGTAGAGGTCCACGTCGTGCCCACGGCTGGTCAGGCCGCGGGCCAGGTCGGCCACGAACGCCTGCGAGCCGCCGCGCGAGGGCTCGCGGATAGCCGTCACCAGCGGCGCCATGATCGCGATCTTCATCTGGGCAGCACCTTGAAGGCCAGGTCGCGCGGTGGGTTGATGCCCAGCACCTCGAAGGGAACTGTCCGGCAGCCGCGCCGCCGTACCTCGCCGACCGCCTCGGGGTAGAAGATCTCGGCCAGCTCCACCGCCTCGTCATAGCCATCGAACTCGGCCGACATCGGCCCGGGGAAGCTGACGTACCGGTAGCCGCGGGCGGCCAGCCAGTCGAGGTGGTTCGGCCAGATGATGGCCACGTACCCGCCCGGCCGGCACACCCGCTCCATCTCAGCCAGGCCGGCCTCGCCGCCGTGCCCCGGTGCGGGCGTGAAGGCCGAGCAGGCGACGACGAGGTTGGAGGAATCGTCGGGCAGCGGCACCTGGTCGAAGAACCCGCCGATCACCTCGGCCCGGTCCCCGTGGTCGGCGGCGGCGAGCTTCCGCTGCAGGATCCGGCGCAACGGCAGCGCTGGCTCCACTGCCACGACGTGCCGCCCGCGCTCGATGAGTTCCATCGTCAGCCGTCCCGTGCCCGCCCCGACCTCGGCGATCCGGTCCACGTCGCGCGGCAGCCAGCCCACGACCCCGGGATGCAGTCGCTCGGCGCTGGCCAGCCGGTCATACAGTTCAGGTTCGAGCCGGTACAGCAGTTCCCAGGCCAGGACCGCGTCATCGTGCGGATCACCGTCGCCGCGCGGGACGAACCGGCTCGCCTCGTCACGGGTGAACACGCCCAGGTCCGCAGCCGTATACCGCCTCCGCAGGTCCCGGCCACGCCCGGCCGCGGCGGTGCGCGATCCGACCCGGACCGGAGCGTCAGGCCCGGTCACTGACTTCAGCCCAGTTCTTGTCGGTCTCCCAGACCCGGACCGACCGCAGGAGCCCCTCGGGAAGTTCGGGCTGCAGCCGCTTCCAGAAGGCCTCGGCCAGGTTTTCCGCGGTCGGGACGCGCCCCTTGAGCCACGGGACGTCGGTGTTCAGGTTGCGGTGATCCACGTCGCGGATGACCTGCCTGCTGATGACGTCCGACAGCAACTTCAGGTCCAGGACGTAGCCGCTGGCCTGATCGATCTCGCCGGCCACCACCACCTCCAGGACGTAGTTGTGCCCGTGCAGGTTCGCGCACTTCCCGAACAGGCGCCGGTTCTCGTTATCGGACAGATCCGGATCGAAGAGTTGGTGCGCAGCATTGAATGATTCGCGGCGGCCGACCAGAACGGTCATAGCATCGCCTTCTTTCGCGAGTTTTTACTAACGATAGTTCGCGTCCATCCGAGCGCGATGAGGGTGCTCAGGTGAAGGCGGCGGCGAGCGGGGCGAGGCGCAGGACGTCCTCAGGGCGGGTCAGATCGGGGAGCGAGACGAAGACCGTCCTCACGCCGCGGTCGGCCAGCAGCCGGTAGCGGCCGAGGTGGTCGTCGGCGGTGCCGGCGTGGTGGCTCCGGGCGAAGGCGGCGGCGGTGGTGCGGCCGCGCAGTTTCTCCACGATCGATGCGGCGTCCTCACGGTCGCGGCCGATGACCGGGACGTCGAGCACGGTCACCTCGGGCTGAGCCGGGTCACGCCCGGCCGCCACGCAGTGCTGGCGGAAGATGGCGAGCTTGCGGTCCAGCGTGTCCAGGTCCGAGGGGAGGTTGCAGCCGTCGCCGAGCCTGGCGGCGATGGCCAGCGTGCGCTTCTCGCCGCTGCCGCCGACGATGATCGGGATCGCGGACACGGGCCGCGGGTAGCAGGTGGTTTCCGGCAGCCAGACCCGCTCGCCGCGGTATTCCCTGGTGCCGGGCTGCCACAGGGCGCGCAGCGTCTCGATGGCCGACTCCAGGTTGTCGACCCTGGCCCGGGCGGCCGGGAACGGCAGGCCGAACCCGGCGTGCTCGCGCGCCCACCACCCGGCGCCGATGCCGCAGAACGACCGCCCGCCGCTCAGCGCGTCCAGGGTGGCGGCGGTCTTGGCCAGGATCCCCGGCGCCCGGAACGTCACGGGTGTGACCAGCGTGCCCAGGCGGAGGCCTGGTTCCAGGCCCGCGAGCATCCCGAGCGTCACCCACGGCTCCGGGATCGGCTCCCAGGCGCGGCCGACCTGCGGGATCTGGATCAGGTGGTCCATCAGCGCGATGCCCTGCAGGCCAGCCTCCGCGGCCGCGCGGGCGACCGCGGCCAGCCAGTGCGCCGGGCCCGCCGGGTCCTCGTCCCAGGGAAAGCGGGACAGCTGCAGCACCAAGCCCATCCGGACCGGCCGCCGCCGCTGCTTGCCGGCCGCTGCCCTCGCGCCGGGGGAGTGGGAGACTTCGGGCTCAGCCCGCGCGGCCGTCGTGACCAGGTCCCATCCCTCGCCGGGGATCTCCGCGACGGCCGCCCGCATCCGCCGCAGCTGGCCGTCGAGCGCCGTCGCAGGCACCGGCACGTCGCGGGCGCGGTTACGCCGGCGGCACTCGTCCGGGTCGGTGCCGACGAGGACGGCGACGGCGGGCATGCCGCTGCTCCTGGCCAGCTCCAGGTAGCCACGCCGGCGCTCCGGGTCGAGGCCCAGGGTGTCCACCACCGCGGTCAGGCCGCGGCGGAGCCGGGCGGCCACAATCTGGTCGAGCAGGGCGAAGGCGTCGGCCGACGCATCCAGGTCGTGCTCGCCGCTGCCGACCAGCGCGCGCAGCCGGTCGGACGAGACCACCTCGTGCGGGCGGTACCGCTCGGCGGCCCAGACCGACTTCCCCGACCCGGACGGCCCGACCAGTACCACCAGCGCCGGATCGGGAAGCGGCACGGCCGCGCCCGGTTCCGCCCTATCCACACCCACAGCTTGGCAGACCGCCGTCAACCGCCGCCTCGCGTCGCGGAAGCCTGCCGCACTTGACGACCCGCGCGAGGCCGTGAGTCACTTGCCGTAGTCCCCGGTTCGGCCGCTTGGCGGAAACTGCCTGGCCGCCCGGACGGCAGCACGGCTAGCACCCGGCCTCCCGGCTTGGAGGAGCCCCCATGACTGATGCCGAACGCGCCGCCCTGCGCCTCATGTACGCGCAGGAACGCGACAAACGGCTGCGGCCGGACGGCAATGATCAGTACCTGGAGTTCACAGGCCAGTTCCGCCACCTGCTTGACGACCCCTACACGCCGCGGGCCGAGCGCGAACCCAAACGCGACCACGTGACGTTCGCCTTCGTCGGCGGCGGCTTCGCCGGGCTCGTGACCGGCGCCCGGCTCAAGGAGGCCGGCCTTGAGGGTGTTCGGATCGTGGAGAAGGGCGGCGGCTTCGGCGGCACCTGGTACTGGAACCGCTACCCGGGCGCACAGTGCGATACCTCCGCGATGATCTACATGCCGCTGCTCGAGGAGACCGGGCACACGCCCACCGAGCGGTACGCGCACGCACCGGAGATCCGCGCGCATTGCGACCGGATCGCCCGGCAGTACGGCCTCTACGAGGACGCGCTATTCCACACCGAGGTCACCGACCTGGAGTGGGACGCCCACGGGGGCCGCTGGACTATCCGGACGAACCGGGGCGATGAGTTCACCGCCCAGTACGTGGGCATCGGGACCGGACCGCTGCACGTGGCGAAACTCCCGGGGATCCCCGGCATCGAGACCTTCGCGGGCCACGCCTTCCACACCAGCCGCTGGGACTACGCCTACACCGGCGGCGACCCCGGCGGCGCGCCGATGGACCGCCTGACCGACAAGCGGGTGGCCATCATCGGGACGGGCGCGACATCGATCCAGTGCGTCCCGCACCTCGCCGGCGCGTGCGGGGAGTTGTTCGTCTTCCAGCGGACGCCGTTGTCGGTGGACGTCCGTGACAACCGGCCGGTCGACCCCGAGTGGTTCGCCGGCGTGGCCCAGCCCGGCTGGCAGGAGCGCTGGCTGGAGAACTTCGTCGCCAACATGTCCGCCGTCGAGTTCCCCGGCGAGGACCTGGTCAACGACGGATGGACCGACCTGGCCAAGCGGATCCGCGGCCGACTAGCGGCGCCGCGCACGAGCCCGGCTGGGTTCCAGGAACTGCTCGACGACTTCGAGATCGCCGACTTCGAGAAGATGACCGAGATCCGCGACCGGGTGGACGAGATCGTGACCGATCAGCAGACCGCGCAGCGCCTGAAGGCCTGGTACCGCCAGCTATGCAAGCGGCCATGCTTCCACGACGAATACCTCGACGCCTACAACGTGCCCTCGGTGCACCTGGTGGACACCGACGGCCGGGGGGTCGAGCGGATCACCCCCGCCGGGGTCGTCGCGGGCGGCGTCGAGTACCCCGTCGACTGCATCATCTACGCTTCCGGCTTCGAGGTCGGCACCGAGGCGACGAGGCGGTACGGGTTCGACATGACCGGCCGCGACGGGGCCAAGCTGTCGGACCGCTGGTCGGGCGGGATGCGTAGCATGCACGGCGTCCACGTGCACGGGTTCCCCAACGCCTTCCAGGTCCAGCTATGGCAAGGCGGGAACGTGGTGGCCAACGTGCCGCACAACCTGACCGACTCAGCCAAGACGGTCGCGGCCGTCATCTCCCACATGGCCGCTCACGGCTACGACGTGGTCGAGGTGACGGAACAGGCGGAAGACGAGTGGATGGAACAGGTCAGGCCCAACCCGGTCATGACCTCGTTCCTGGCCGACTGCACGCCCGGCTACTACAACAACGAGGGCCAGTTCAACGGCCGGCAGTGGCCGCTGGGCGGCGGGTACCACCTCGGCGCCCCGGCCTACTTCCGCTACATCGAGCAGTGGCGAAAGTCCGGCGACTTCGCGGGCCTGGAGTTCAGCCGGCGGTGACCCTCATCCAGGGCCGACGCCTACTGGCCGTGGCGGCCGCAGGCGACTCCCTGGTGACGCCACTCAGGGGACGCTCTTGATCTTCCAGACCCCGATCGCGGCCGCGACGCCCACGGCCGCCGTCGCCCCGAACAGGGCCGGGTAGCCGGCCAGCGAGACGAGCGGGGCGGCGATGGCCGGGCCGATGGCGTACGGGCAGACGATGGCGATGTTGATGATGCCGAGGTCCTTGGCCCGGTCGCGGGCCTTCGGCAGCACCTGGGTGATCAGCGCCTGGTCGACCGCGATGTAGGCGCCGAAACCGATGCCGTAGAGCACCGCCGCGACCAGCGCGGCCGGCCAGGTCTCCAAGAACGCCAGCAGCAGCGCGGCCGCCGCCATCAGCAGCCCGGACACGGTGACCATCATCTTGCGGCGGCCGCGGCGGTCGGAGATGATCCCGCCGACGATCGAGGCCACCACCACGCCTCCGGTGTAGATCAGGATCAGGATGAGCAGGCCGTCCGCGGCGGTCTGGCCGGGGAACAGCCGCGAGTAGTGCACCGCGTCGCGCAGGAAGTAGAGCAGGTACAAGGTGCCCATGGCGATGGACAGGGTGGCCAGGAAGCGGGTCAGCCAGGCCCAGCCGAAGTCGGGGTATTCGCGCGGGCTGATCCAGTAGGAGGAGGCCACCCGGCGCCAGGAGAACGGCTCCCGGTGCTCCGGCGGGAGCGGATGGTCAGGGCTGAACAGCACGAACGGCAGCGCCAGCAGCACCATCAGGACCGCCAGCGCGATATAGCCGGTGAGCAGGTCCTGGTTGAGGACCTCCACGCACAGGACCGTGCCCAGGACCAGGCCGAGCGCGATCGGCATGCCGACCCAGCCGGACACCGTGGCCCGCTGCCGGACCGGCACGTGGTCGGGGATGGCCGCGCTCAAGGTGGCGTACTCGCCGTTCTGGAAGGCGCCGAACAAGAACCACAGCAGGGCCACGGCTACCACCGTGCCCGCCTTGGCCAGCAGCCCCACGCAGATCGCGGCCGAGCAGGACCATGAAGAGCGTCCACCGGTGCCGGCGGCCGCTGAACCGGCCCAGCCGCGGCCGTGCGCGGTGCGGTCGGACAGCGCGCCGACGATCGGGGTGGCCAGGGCGGAGGAGACGGCGTTGATCGCGGTAACTATCCCGAGGGCGGCGATCTTATGGCGAGGCGTGATGTCCTGGAGCTGGAGCGCGAGCAGCACCTGCGACGGCGTCTGGTTGGCCATCCACATGCCCAGCATGGCGACGCCGAGGCCGAGGATCCAGCGGTGCCGCACGTGGGTGGTCGGTTCGGCCAGCGCGAGCGACCGCACGTCCGACCGGCCGATTGCCTCATCCCTCATGAATCCTCCGCTGCCAAGGCTCGGCGCGGGCGCGGCCAGCGTCCCGCCGCCGCTCCGGCGCCATGGCTGGATCATGACGCATCCCGGCCACCTCGCGATAGGGGAGGCTCAGCGCGACAACGGCACTGCCGCGCCGGACGCGGGCTCTCACGCCGGATTGCGTGTCACGACCACCACCGGGGAAGCGTCGAGATCGACCAGGACGCGTCCCCCGAGCGGCCGGCCGAGCCTGGCGGTGACCGTCCGGAAGCAGCCGGCCGCCGCCCGGGGGCCTGGCGGCCCGATGTCCCGCTCCACCGGCAGGATCACGATCGCCTGGTCGGTCTCGACCGCTTCGGCCGCCGGGTACTCGGTAAGCGATGGCGGCGAGCCGGTGAAGGTAAAGTGCAAGGTCAGGTCGTCGTCTTCGATCTCAGTGGAGGCAACCCGGTGCGGCAGCCCGCCGAACGGCTTCGGCGGCGCCGGCTCCGGAGGTTCCCAGCGCCGGGAGGCGACCGCCGGATCGAGCACCCAGAAGGTCCCGTCCACGCCGGGTCCGCCCAACTGCCAGGCGGGAAGCTCACGCCTGCCCCGGTCCGTGCCGAACTCGGCCCGGCCTTGGCTGGCCCGCGTGATAAGCAGCGGGCCCGGCCGGGCGAGCTTCCCCGGCACTGCGTTCCGGCCAGCTTCGCCGCTGCGAAGCATCTCAAGCAGGCCGTCCGGCAGCGGCACAGCAGCCTCGATGTCGCCATGGAGGAAGGCGTGCTTGGCCGCTCCGGACCGGAACCCGCGCTCGAATCGCGTGAGCGGCCCGGTCAGGACCAGCGGCCGCGGCCGGAGGTCGGCGGGAAATGTCTCCCACCGCCGCAGCGCCCAGTGAGCCCATCCACGTCCCCAGGCAGCACGCGGGTCCTGACCAGGATGGGCATCGGTTTCCACAGACCCGAGTATGCACCGGGCGGACTCACCCAGGATCCGCGCGCTGTGGCACCATTCCGTTGTGAGGCAAGCAGTTGTCCTGGCTGCCGCGCTGGCCCTGGCCGCGGCGATCGCGGGGTGCTCATCAGCAGCAAGCGTGGCGACGACTCCGCGCTCGCCATCACCCTCGGCCGCCGCGGTATCCCGAGTCTCGGGACCACCGGTCGTGCTTGCTGGCGACGGCGTGGCCAGCGTCCGCTTCGGGGAAAGCACATCTTCGGCCATCGCTGGCCTGGACCGCGCACTGGGCCAGCCGTCTAAGGGCCCCGTCAACGAGGCAGGGAACTGCAACATCGACGCTGCCGAGCAATGGCCTGCCCTCACGGGCTTCTTCGACAGGGGCGTATTCGTCGGTTACAGCACGCTGGCCGCGAATGGCGAGCGCCTTACGCACGGGAACATGCAGACGGCCGTGGGCCTGCGCGTCGGGGACACCATCGCCCAGGCCCGGCAGATCTACGGATCGGACTTCCGGACGTCCCTGGCCCAGGGCGGAAGCTGGTCGGTCACCACCGCGGACGGCAAGTTCATCGGTTACCTCAGCGGAGAACCGAATCAGCCTGGACCTCCCCCGGCGATTATGAGCATCGAGGCCGGCTCTGTGGGCTGCCCCGCCGCGACTCCGTGAACCCCTCAGTGGGTGTGGGGCCAGGCCCGGATGCGGCGTGGACCAGTATTTCGACCGCTCCTCTCGCTCCCAGGATGGGCGATGGCCGCTGGCCCAGGACCCGCCACCCGTGGTCTTCCAGCCCGCGCGCCGCGGCTTCGGCTGCTGCTGCGACCTGGTGCGGCTGGCTGGCGAGGGTGGCGGCGTGAAGCTCGAAGGTCGGCTTGACCAGCGCGATGAGCTGTGCGGCTGGGGCCAGCATCTGCCGGTCGACCTGGCCGATGGCCTCGGCGACGGCCAGGTAGGACAGGTCCATCGTGATCAGGTTCGCCGGCTCGGTGATGAGGCGCGGGCCGAGCCGGGCCAGGTTGGTGCGTTCCAGGTTGATTACCCGGGGGTCGGCGCGTAGCCAGCCGCGGAGCTGGCCGGTACCGGCGTCGACGGCGTAGACGCGGGCTGCCCCGGCATCGAGTAGGGCCTGGGTGAAGCCGCCGGCCGCCGCGCCCAGGTCGAGTGCGACAGCGCCGGCCGCGTCGATGCCGAAGGCGGCCAGGGCGTGGGCCAGCTTGATCGTCCCGCGCAGCGGGCGGGGATGGCGGATCAGGATGGCGGCGTCGGCTCGCACGCGGGTGCGCGGGCTTTCCGCGGGCACGCCGTTGACCAGGACCGCGCCTTCCTTGATCAGCCGGGCGGGATCGTCGAGACTGGGGAAACGGCGCTGGAGCAGGGTAACGAGGGCGGCGACTGGGGCGCGCCGGACAGCGGGCATGGCAGGGGTTCTCCTTGGGCTCGGGCTGGCAGAACAGGGACCGAGCGGTCAAGGAGGACCACGGGCGGGGCCGCGGGGGCGCCCGCCGTGCCCGCGCACGCCAGAAAGGCCGCAGCCGAGGGCGGCGGCCAGGCAGTCCGCGGGGATCTAGCGCTAACGCCATCGCATGATCGCGATGCTACCGGCCGGCCCGAGCGCTGCCGTACGCTCGGCCTGAACGGAAAGGCGGCAAGCAATGAGCAATGTTCAGCTAGCCCGGGACCTCTACGACGCCTTCAATCGCGGCGACATCGTCACCGTGCTTGGCATGTTCGATCCAGGCATCGAGTGGCGAGAGGCCGAGGGGAATCCCTACGAGCCGAGCGGCAGCCCGTGGATCGGCGGTGAGGCCATCACGCAGAACCTGTTCATCAAGATCCCGACGGATTTTGACGGCTTCACCGTGCACCCCCGGGTATTCCACGATGCGGGCGACGCGGTGGTCGTCGAATTGCGTTACAGCGGCACAGGCAAGGGAACGGGCAAGAACCTGGACGCCCAGGTGTGTCACATCTTGAAGTTCCGTGACGGCAAGCTCACTAGCTTCCAGCAGTTCGTGGACACGGCGCACTTGCAGGAGGTGATGGGGCGCCGCTAAGCCGCGAACGGGAAGGCCGGGTCGCCGCCAGGCGGCCATCGCAGCCGGTGCCGGGTCTCTGCTACCAATTAAGCCGGGTCGCGCCGGGATGGCGCGCGGACGGCCGCGGTCAGCAGGCGGTACAGGGTTACGCGATCGGCGGGGGACAGGCTCCCCAGGGATTCGGCGAGAACCTCGTCCATGATGTCGCTGCCGACGCGCCGGGCGCGTTCGCCGGCGGGGGTGATGTCGTGCCGGACGGCACGGCCCGGGCTGGCGACACGCTCGAGAACCCCCCGGTCGATCATGCGGCTGGCCAGTGTGCCCATCGACTGGTCGGTCTGGAAGGTGAGCGTCGCCAGCTCGTGCAGGGACGCGCCGGGCCGCTCGTGCAGGTGCCTGAGCACGTCCCACTGGGGCAGCGACAACCCGACCTCGGCCAGCAGCCTGGCGTTCGCCCCGCGATGGTGCCGCCACTGCAGCCTCTTCACGGCGAGACCGACGTCCTGGAGCGAGACATCCTGAGCAGGCCCGGGTGATCACCCCCACCCATCCCGGCTTCGCGGGCACCGTCCGGCCTGACGCGCTGCACAGCGTCGGGGGACTGGCCGCGCTCTACGCCGCGCTGCTGGACGAGTTGGACCTGACCGACGTCATCGTGGTGGGGAACTCCATCGGCGGGTGGATCGCCGCCGAGATGGCCCTGCTCCACTCGCCGAGGGTCGGCAGCGTGATCCTGGTCGACGCGGCGGGCATCGAGGTCCCCGGGCATCCGGTCGCGGACTTCTTCTCCCTCACCCTGGACCAGGTTCTCGCAGCTGAGCTACCACGATCCGGTCAAGTTCGGAATCGACCCCGCCACCCTGCCGCCCGCAGTCCAGGCCGCCATGCCCGGCAACCGCGCGAGCCTGGCGGTCTACGCCGGGACCACCTTCGCCGACCCCAATCCTGGAGCAAATACGCGAAATCGTTACCAGGCAGCGACATGACACTGGTCGATTCCGGATCGCCATCGATCCGTTCGCCCAGCTCAAAGGATAGGGCGACGCTGGCAGCCGTCCCGCCCAATGGACCAGATACCAGGGTCGTCGTCTGCTGTGCCGAGTGGCATGGGAAATCTTCAGGGCAATCCCGGTACCGTTTGAGCTTGGGACCTCGCGATATGGCGATCCCGCGGCCGGACTGCGTGGCGAATCTCCGGCAGGGTTCGATGAGCAGCCGAGCGCGGAGTGCGGGTACTAGTCGGCCGCGGGCGCGTGCCCGCCGGATCTGGAGTCTGCGCCCGAAGTTACCGCTGGGGCAAAAAGTAAGCGAGAACGGCTGAGATGCGCTCGTGTGTCTCGCGCAGCCGGCGGAGGCGTCCTAGGGCAGCGGCGTGAGAGATAAGGGGCTGGTTCTGATCGCGCCGGTGTGTCAGCGGTTCAGAAGAATCCGAGGTTCGGGAGGAGCCGGGCGGCGGCGTCGATGATCTCGCTGGCAGTCTGCAGTGCTTCAGCGGCCTCGCCGGCGCTGGCTTTCTCGGTCGGGTAGTCCGGGTATTCCAGTTCGTTGCGCCGGCGGCGCAGCCCTCCGAAGGCTCGCAAGCTGGCGCCGAACTGGGCGCGGATCGCATCGTCAACGGCCTTGTGGCCGCCGGCTGTGGTGGGGCGCAGGCCCTGCTGGGCGAGCAGGGCGACGCAGGCCTGCCGGGCGGCATCATAGGCGAGGATGATGCTGCTGTCGGGTGCCGCGTCCGCGATCAGGCGTGCCGCATCCAGGGCTTGCCGTGCCCTGTCCAGCCATGATCCGCCGTCGGCCTGCGCGCCCTGCACGCGTTCTAGGTGTCGTTCCGCGAGTAGCTGCTCGATATCAGCCTCTCCGGCGCCCCACCGCATCAGCCGCCCTCCTCACCTGGTGGTTCCCCGGTGACCCAGACGAGGGGAGCCGAGCGGATCTGCTGGATCAGCGGGTCCGCGGCCGCGATCCAGCGGGACCGGGAGCATAGGACGGGGTTGACTGGCAATCTGAGGCGCTGCTCGGCACGCTCGGCCGCTTCATACAGGTCGCGGCGTGCCACCTCGCCGATGACCAGGACGTCGATATCGTGCGGCGGGCGTCCGGGGATGCCCTCATAGCGTGCTGCCCACGAGCCGTAGATCGCCACGGCGATCGCGTCGAGCGAGCCGAACTCCTCGCCGATGACCAGGTGCGGCCCGAACGCCAGGGTGAGCAGTTCCGACAGCGGCCGGGTGTAGCGGCCGGCTGGGTCTGCGGAGACCAGCCTGGCTCGCCCCACCCGGCGTTCCCGGATCAGCCCGGCCCCGGCGAGCCGGGCTGCCTCGCGTTGCACCGTCGTCAGCGGCAGGCCCAGCGTGACGGCGAGCTCGCTGAGGCTGTACTCGGTGTCAGGGTGCAGCAGGAGAAGGGTCAGCACCTCGGCGAGGTGGCGGGAGCGCAGAATCGGCAGGAGCGCCGGAGCCTCACTACGCATAGATGAAATATATCATCCGTTTAAGAGAAGCCGGGCGGCAGGCCGGATGCCAGGCGAGGACGGCGCAGTGGCCGAGCTTGACACTCTGCGGGCCTGGGACCGACTGGGAAACGGCGAACAGCTGGAGGCAACCGGCGGAGAGCATCCGAACCTGATAGCGAGGACCAGGTGTCAGGACTGCGTCAGTCACGGTCCGTGGTGACTAACCCACCGCTCTGAGGCCAATGGCTGCAAATCATTGCCGTGAGCGAGTGCTGAGTTTAGTGAGCCCCGGAGAGCACGATCGCGCGGTCGGCCGCCAGGAGCGGGATTTCATAGCGCTCGGCGAGTTCGCGGGCCCTTGGGTATTCGATCGAGTATGCGACGACTTGGGACCGCACTCGCGAGGTCAGCAGCGGGAATCCCGCGTCAGCCGCTGCGAGGGACCGGTACTTGATCGCCTGGTGTATGCCTATGCACAGCTCATTCTCGCCTTCGACTTCTACCTCTACGACGGTGCGGTCGGGCAGGTGATTCTCGAACATCACGTCAACCCGGTCACCGGTGGCAAATGAATACTCGACGTGGGGCACCGCTGTAGCGCTCATGCCGAATTCGAGCGGGTGAGCAGCGACGTAGAGCTTCAGCAGTCTGTGCGCGGCTGACTCCCCGCCAGGGCCGAATCGGCCGACGTGCTGTCCGGCTGGAGCCGGGATGCCTACCGTGCCGAGGTTGTCCACCTCGAATACGCGACCAGGCTGATCGTCGCGACCAGGTGGCTCGTCTCCCCACCGGAAGTACCCGGTTTTCTCATCCGGGTACAGCCGCAGGTCACACCGCCACAGGTGGTGATCGCGGTGATCATTACCGAGGGGCGCTGCGAAGGCCCGTACCCATTCGCGCATCTGCAGATAGTCACAGACGACGTAGTGAGCTGCCCGATACCTCCGTCTGGCTGGGATTGCGAACACGTACCAGTAGAACGGCGTCCTGTGGATCGTCGGCTGGTCATAGCCGTCGGCGAACCAGCCCACATTGATCGGCACGTACCAGCCGTCAAAGTGATGAATGGCCCGAGCGACCTTGCCGGCGATGAGGAACTTGGCTTGATCGCTGTCAGGCGAAACAGGATCGACCACCGACAGCCCATCGGCGGGAGCGAGGCCACCGCCCAGCATCAAGCCGAGCACCAGCTCCTTCGCCTCCGCAGGCCGCATGTCGCCTCCTGGCCGGGATCGTAGCCGATCTTGCAGTCTGCGTGGGAGCACACGAGCCGAGTGTCGGCACTACCGCCGCCGAGTACACCCGCTCGGCGGCATGTGAGGACGTTTCCGCGGAAGCGGCTTGTGAAATTCTGCACAAAGCGTTTCCGCGGAAACGCCGTGGTCATGACCCTGAGCGACGCGCGGACAGCGGCATGAGCGGAGACCCGTTCAGGTCAGGTCAGGCCCACGCAACGGTGGCCAGTGTGGAGCGGCCGGTGGTGCATCCAGAGCGCGACGTCGAGGACTCGCAATGGCGTGACCTCCTCCGGAACTCCTGCCCGCTTTTTTAGATCTTCAAGCGTCGTTTTGAAAGTACCCTCGTCCTGGCGGAGTGCCTTGTGTAGTGCTTTCCAGATTTCCTTCGGTCGGCCAAATGCGCACCGGACTACGTCATCGTAGACCGGAATCAGTGAGGGCCGCTTCCTGGCGAGCAGTTTGCCTGCTGTCACCCAGCCAACCCCGTCTTGATGCTCCAGTAGACGCCAGAGGCTATCTGCAGGGCCGCCGTGCTTGATCAGCTCTTCCGCAGCCTCGTCCCACAATGGCACCGAGTTGGGAATCTGTTCAAGTAGCACCGCCGTGTCGTCCCCGAGTGCGCCTTCGAGGAGATCGAGCGCCACTGAAGGCGGAAGCTCAACGCTGAGCATCTCGATCGACAAGATGTCCGAGGCGGTGAAACGATTGCAGGCGTCAGCCCGGTTACCACCGCCGTCGAGGAGTTCGAACCGGCCGCCGGTAAACGGCGGAAGCTCTCCTCTCCCGAGGCCGACTCCGAAATAGAGCCGCAGGTCTTCACAGGCCTGGTTGTCTTCAACGATCCTCGTTAGCCGACCAACGTCCAGATCCTGGCGTCGTCTTCCTGGCATGTCAACCTCCCGCTTCCCATGCCCTTTCCGCATCCTGGCATATCCGCCGCATCGACGCACCCATGGTATGGAAAAGGGAGGACCTCTCAGGCAGGCTGCCGATAGTCAGTTCATTCAGCAGAATCAAGTGTGCCTGGACAGGCGAGCATCTCTGCGGCAGCTGTTCAGGCCGACCGCGCGATGCATTACACCCCCATGCCCCGCAAGAGCAAGCGGCGTTACCTCAGGCTTCCAGCTCAAGGACACACGCGTCTTGTCCCTGTATGTTGGGCTGATGGCTAGCGGGGTCTACCTCAGGCAGGGCGACAAGCTCATTGCGATGGCCGAGCAGCCGTATGCCACCGAGGATGTTCTTCAGAAGCTCCTGGAGCACTATCCCGAGCTGCTTGCCGGCGACACGGGAGACGGCGAGCCACGGCGGTGGCTGCTTGTCGATCGCGAAGTCGGTCTAGCGTCCGATGATGCGGGCGCGAGCCGATGGTCGGTAGATCACCTCTTCGTAGACCAAGACGGTGTACCGACGCTCGTGGAGACTAAACGTAGCTCGGATACGCGGCTCCGGCGAGAGGCTGTCGGGCAGATGCTCGACTATGCGGCAAATGCGGTGGTGTACTGGCGTCTTGACCGGCTGCAATCAGCATTTGAAGCAGCGTGCGGGAAGCGGGGCGCTGACTCTGCGGCAGTGCTCGCCGAGTTCCTGGCGCCAGATGATGATCCTGATGCGTTCTGGACCCGTGTCAGGACGAATCTCGCCGCAAGCAGGCTGCGCCTTGTCTTCGTCGCGGACGCTATTCCCCGTGAGCTGCGGCGGATCGTCGAGTTCCTTAACGAGCAGATGGGTACCACTGAGGTCTTGGCGATTGAGATTAAGCAGTACGTTGACTCGGGCGGGAACCACCAGACGCTTGTTCCGAGGCTGCTTGGCCAGACCGAAGCGGCGCGTCGGGTTAAGCGCCAGTCGGAGGGGTGCGTCTTTCTAAGAGGTGCCTTATTTCTGGGTGTTTCGGTCATGCGGCCAGGTTGAGGCGCTCGATGGTGTCTTCGTCGTAGCGGGCGAGGTGGTGCTCGCTGCGGTAGCGTTCCTTGTAGTAGTTCATGTAGTCGTCGAGGTCGCCGTTGACGACGACGGCGCGGAGCTTGAGGACGACCTCGGCTCCGTCGGGTGACCATCTCGCGCCTGTAATTCCGAATCTGTCCTCGATGACGAATCTGCAGGCGCCTTCGATCATGCCGGTGGCGATGGGCCATCCCTTTGCGAGGGCCTTGTCGTACTTCATGTGCGCGTGGTTGTTATTCAGGTAGGTGACGGCCTTGTCCATGTCGGTGAGGTCGAGGTGGCGGGTCCGCGGGTCAGAACGGGTTTTCGCGGCGACGGAGGCGAGGGTGGCGGCGACGGCCTTGGCGCGGCCGTGCAGGACGCGGAGCAGCTGGCCGTCGGCCCACTGGCCGACAGCGGCCGGGTCGCCGGGGTGCAGGGCGGCGGCGGCCTTGCCGAGATAGCCGCTGACATGGATGTAATCGATCAGGACCGGGACCTTCAGGCCGCGTCCGGCGGCCTGGGCCTCGATGGCGGTGATCTGCTGCTTGTTCCCGTCAACGAGGAAGACCCGCTGCCGGACCCGCTGCGGGTCGCGGCGGTCGGCCTCGTCGAACGCGGACGCGATCATGTCCTCGATGCTCTCGGTAACGGACGCCGACACCCACTTATCGCGGGCCTTCGGGCCGGGGTGCGCACGGCGGCGGGCGGGCGGGGCGGCGATGTCCTCCGGCTCGCGGACGGCGGGAGTGAAGTCGGCGACCGCGACGATCTCGGCCATCTTCTTGATCCCGGGGCGCGTGCCGTCATCCTTCCCGGCGTTCCTGCGGTGCTCCGGGCGCATGGCGATGCCTTTGCCGTCGCCCTGCATCATGATCACGTCGGTGCCCGGCAGGTCCTGGTCCGCGTCCCGGGCCCGTTCCTCGTAGAAGCCGTCCGTCCAGGCCGCGAGATCCTCGGCCAGCCCGGTGAGCTGGGCGCGGCCGACCGTGACGCCGGTGCGGGCCTCGATGACCTCCTGGGCCTGCCCGAACCCGCCCGCGGCCAGGTGAAAGGCCGCCAGGGCCCGCATGCCCAGGGAGTACGGGTCGCCGGGGAGGATCCAGCGGGCGTCGGCGGGATAGAGGTTCGGCTCGCGGCGGTTGCGGTATGCCTTCCGGGTGACCCGGACCGGCCCGAACACGCTGGTCACGCCCCGGCCATGGTCTTCTTCCACGGTGCCGTGCCGGATCCCGGCGGCGCTGGTGACCCCGTCAGCCTGCTCCTCGCGGGCGCTGTCGATATCGAACGTGGCCTGCAGCAGCCGCCGCTGCAGCTCGCGCCCCTCCTGGCCGATCACCTTCTCCCGCTCCCCGTGATCGAGGTACCCGGCCTCGTCCGCGGCCCAGGCCGCCAGCCCGGCGAACTGCTCCGCGGGGCCGGCCAGCGCCGCCGCCAGCTCCCCGTCCAGCGGGGCCTCGCTCCCGTCCTCCCGGACCTGCCTCACCGTCACCGAGAACCTCACCGTCACCGCCGCGCCTCCAGGTGCCTGCCAGGAATGATTTCCGCTCATCATCCCGGAAACGGCCCCGGAACCCGCGGAACCGATGACGGGACGCCATCCCGGCCGCGTTTACGGGCGCACCGCCACCACTCCGCTGACCAGCATGAATCACTACCGGTAATGCCAGAGACGCACCAAAACACCCGGACTCTCCCGGTACAAGCCGGTTCAACCCGAAATTAAGAGATATTCATACTTGTCAAAAAGACGCACCCCAGTCGGAGGCCCGCCGTTGGGATCGGGGCTCGGTCCTGTATGAGCTGGACTCTAAAAGGGGTAAAGCCGAGGGCGACGTCGCGCGGCGGATCCTCGAATGGGCCGACCGAAGGCCCGGTCTTGACGTGTGGTTCGGGTATGGCCAGAAAGACGGTTCCTTCCAGGTAGGGCTCCGCGATGCGGCGGGGAAATTCTTCCCGTTCGCGCTCTATACGTACGGCAGGATCGAAGTTCAGTTCCAGTTCATATTGACACGGCATCCCTTCAATGATCATGAAAGGCGAGCTGAGCTACAACGAAAGCTCAATGCCATCCCCGGCGTCAATATAGCCGACGAGGCCCTCCGGAAGCGGCCTAGCATTCCCCTTGCAACGCTGACAAATGGCACTGCGCTTCAGGAATTTCTAGGCGCAATGGACTGGGCCTTTGAGCAGGCACGTCCCGGGACGTCCACAGGGCACCGTTAAATTAATCTGTGCGCCTGCAAAACCCGTATCAAAATGCCTCGAAAATGCTTAGCGTGAGATTTGTTGCCACGCCTGTATCCTAAATTCTGGGCCTTCAGGCCCGCACTCACATCGGCAGATCCGGACGTCGCCAGCCGAGCGAAATTGGAGGGATTGGCCCCATCGACCCCGGCCTGGCCCGCCGGCTGGCCGCCATCACGGTCCCGGCCTTGGTGGTGTGGGGCGAGTCCGACCGGATCGTCGATCCCGACTATGGCCGCGCCTACGCCGCCGCCATCCCCGGAGCCCAGTTCCGGCTGCTGGCCGCGACCGGCCACCTCCCGCAGATCGAAACCCCCGGTCAGCTCCTGGCCGCGATCACCGAGTTCGCCGGCACCCACACGGTCGACCAGGGTAAGGCGCTGACCGCGGATTAACAGGATGTGTAGGTGGCCTGATATCCGGAGGGCGGCAGCCCGATGAGGTAACCGGCGCCGTCCGGCACGAGGTAGAGCGTGATCGACCAGTTGTCGCACGCGCTGCGATCGGGGCTGTCCGCGGGCTGCTGGTGACTGGTGAACGTGACGGCCGCCGCCAGGCCTCCCGAACCCGTGGCGGAAATGCCGGTGAGCGTCTCGTCGGAGTCGATGGTGGATCCGTAGCCGGAATAGAACGCAGAAGCCGGGCTGACCCGCAATGCCTGCGCGTCGAGCAACTGCGCGTAAGCCGGGTAGTCGCGCCCGTTGATGGCCGAGAAGTACCGCCGAAGAAGCGCCAGGACCCGCGGCAGGGCCGTACGGCCCGCCGCCGAGGGCGCCACCGCCACGCCGTTCGCGGACCCTGACGCCGAGGTCGCGCTCTGGCGAGGCGTCCTGGGGTGTGCCGCGGCCCCACTGTCCTGGGCGGCCCGAGCACCCGAACGCGCGTGAGCATGGCCCAGTTCGATGGCGGCCGCCCCGCTGAAGGCGACGCCAATGACGCCCGCGACCAGCGCGATGAGGATCCGTTTGCGCCAGCCCGAAGACTGGTATTCCGGGGTGCCTTCCTCGGCCGCGGGGTGCGGGCTCCTCGCCTCGGCTCCGGGACGGACGTACCAGTCGTCCCAGCTCGGATCCGGTGCCGTAAACAAGCTGTCGAGCAGGCCGATGCTTGCCTCTGGCCTGCTCGCAGGGCCGGAAGCCGGCTGACTCGGCAAAGCATCAGTTGACCGCGGCGCCGCCCAGCCTTCCGCCCGCGAGCCCGACTGGCCGGGACCGGTCTCGGGCGTGCTGTAGCCCGCCGACCGCAAAGAATCCGCGCCGGCCCGGTCTTCCGGTTCGCCGAACGCCGCACCGCACCCGTCGCAGTAATGATTGGCGCCGGTCCGCTCGCAACCGCACGCCGTGCAGAAACTCATGCCCTTCCCCCGTTCTCCCTCGCCCATTCTCTCCGTGAGCATAGGGAAACTCTCCGTAAAGGCTATGTGGCCTGGGGGGCTGATGCCAGAAACCACTCCGGCTTCACCGCCTAATCGGCGGGTACTTCAGGTCGAGATAACTGGCGGCGATGGCCGCGTCGATCGCCCCGGGCACCGGTACGACACAGCTGGTGGCGTCCACGCTGCGGTTGGCCACTGCCTCCAGGCAGCGGGCCTGGAGCGCGAACCCGAGGTCCATCGACTCGATCGAGTTCCCGAGCGGCCGGGGACCGGCCAGGTTGAACATGTGCCCGCGCGAGATCAGGTGGACGCGCCGGCCGTCGGCCAGTTCCAGCGTCACCAGGTCATCCGCGTACTCCCGGACCCCCGTCACCTGGTCCGCGCCGATCAGGCCTGCGGCGTCGATCTCGGCCGGGAAGTGCCCCGCGTTGGCCAGGATGACGCCGTCCTTCAGCAGCGGAAGGTCGGCGGCGGTCAGCACCCCCCTGGCTCCCGTGACGGTGATGATGACGTCGGCGCTGGCCACGGCGGCGTCGCGCGGCGGCGTGCTGAACCCGTCCAGGTGTGCGCGGAGCCTGGTGACGGGATCGGTGTCCACGACGGACACCCGGGCGTACGCGCCGCGGAAGTTAGCCGCCACTCCCCGCCCGCACGCCCCGTACCCGAACACCGTGACCTGCTCGCCGTTGGTCGTGCGATTGGTCAGCCGCAGGAAGGACTCCAGCGAGCTCTGCCCGACGGCGTGCTCGTTCTCGGCGAACTGCTTGATGGGGCTGTCGTTGATGACCAGGATCGGGCGCCGCAGCCGCCCGCGGAGCGGTTCGAGCCGCATCCGGCCCGAGGTGGTCTCCTCCGTCCCGCCGAGCAGCCCGTCGTACGGGTGGTCCAGGTACCTGGTGAACAGGTCCCCGCCGTTGTCGAGGATCAGGTCAGGCCGGGCGGCCAGCACCTCCTCAAGGTATGACCCGTGCCGCTCGGCGTCCTTGGTGGGCTCCCCGATCACCGTGACGCCCTCGGCCCGCAAGAACTTCACCGCGTCCGGCTGGGTGGTGTTGAGGTTCCCGGTCGAGACGAGCGCGGCCCCGCCGGCCCGCAGCGTCAGGAGCAGCGCCACCGTCTTGGCTTCCAGGTGGATGCCTGTGCCGATGGTCAGGCCCTCGAACGGCCGCGTCCGCCAGAACTCCACCGCGATGCCCCGCAGCAGCCGGCAGTGCTCGCCGACCCACTCGATGCGCGTGGAAATCACAGTCATTTTTATCCGAACGGCGGTGGTTTCCCGGCACTAGCTGCCCGAACCGCCCGCGTGGAAGAGTAAGAAGTGTCACCCAACCCGAAGGAGCGCCGATGAAGACCAAGGCCGCTGTCGTCACCGAGCCGGGCAAGCGCATCGAGATCGAGGAGCTCGACCTGGAGGGGCCGGGGGCCGGTGAGCTCCTGATCCGCTACACCCACGCGGGCCTGTGCCACTCCGACCTGCATATCCTGCACGGCGATATCGATGCGCGGATGCCGATGGTGCTCGGCCACGAGGGCGCGGGCATCGTCGAGGAGGTCGGGCCGGGCGTGACCCGCGTGGCTCCCGGCGACCATGTGGTTTGCTCGTTCATCCCGAACTGCGGCACGTGCCGCTACTGCGCCACGGGGCGCCAGTCGATCTGCGACTGGGGCGCGACGATCCTGGAAGGCAGCCTGCCCGGAGGGCGGTTCCCGCTCACCGGGCCCGCCGGCCAGTACGGGACGATGTGCATGCTCGGCACGTTCAGCCAGTACGGCGTCATCCACCAGAACTCGGCGGTCCGGGTCGACGAGGACCTGCCGCTCGACAAGGCCGTGCTGGTCGGCTGCGGAGTGCCCACCGGGTGGGGTTCCGCGGTGTACTCCGCGGGCGTCACGCCCGGCGACACGGTCGTGATCTTCGGGATCGGCGGCATCGGCATCAACGCCGTCCAGGGTGCGCGCTACGCGGGCGCGAAGAACGTCATCGCCGTCGACCCGCTGGAGAACAAGCGGGAGAAGGCGATGGAACTCGGCGCCACCCACGCGTTCGGCACCGCCGAGGAGGCGCAGCAGGCGATCATCGACCTGACCAGGGGCCAGGGCGCCGACTCGGCCATCCTGACCGTGGACGTGATGACGGCCGAGGTGATCGGGGCCGGGTTCAACGCCATCGGCAAGGGCGGCGTGGTGATCGTCACCGGGCTGGGCAAGCTGCTCGAGCCGACCATCCAGCTGCCGGGGACGATCCTGACCCTGTTCCGCAAGACCCTGAAGGGCAGCCTGTTCGGCGACTGCAACCCGACCTACGACATCCCGAAGATCCTCGGGCTGTACCAGGCCGGCGACCTCAAGCTGGACGAGATCATCACCAGGACCTACACCCTGGACCAGGTCAACGAGGGGTACGACGACCTGCTGGCCGGCAAGAACGTCCGCGGCGTCATCGTCCACGAGCACTGAGCCGCGTGCGGGCGCGGTACATCCCGGATTCTGAGTCATGTCGATACGGGTAGTGGGGCGCCGGCGCGAGCTGGAGCTGGTCCGGGCTGCGCTCGCGTCCGGCGCCCACATCCTGATCGAGGGACCGCCGGGCACGGGCAAGTCCACCCTGCTGCGGCAGGTCGCCGAGTCCAGGCACACCGAGTTCGTGCTGGTCGAGGGGAGCGCCGAGCTGACCCCGGCCCGCCTGATCGGGTCCTTCGACCCGGCGCTCGTGCTGGAGCAGGGCTACCGCCCTGAGAACTTCTCCGACGGCCCGCTGGTCCGGGCCCTGCGCGGCGGCGGGCTGCTGTACATCGAGGAACTCAACCGGGTGCCTGAGGAGACGATCAACGTCTTGCTGACCGTCATGTCCGAGGGCGAGATCAACGTGCCGCGGCTCGGGCGCGTCACCGCGGACCCGAGCTTCCGGCTGGTCGCGGCCATGAACCCGTACGACTCGGTCGGGACGTCTCGCCTGTCGACGGCGCTGTACGACCGGACCTGCCGGGTCTTCTTCGGCTACCAGGACGCCGAGACCGAGCGCCAGATCGTCGGGCTCTCCGCCGAGGGCGCCAAGCCGGCCCTGATCGCCGAGGCCGTGGACCTGGCCCGCGCCACCCGGGACCATCCCGACCTGCGCTCGGGCGCCTCGGTCCGGGGGGCCATCGACTACGCCCGGCTCGTCCCCGAGCTCGCCGGCCTGCGCGCCGTCCCTGACGGCGACGGCCAGGCGGGTCTTGACGCGGCCCTGACCACCTTGTCGGGACGGGTGCGCCTGCACGAGTCGTGCCGGCGGTCGGCCGACGAGGTCATCGAGGAGATCTTCCGGCGGGTCCGCGCCGCCGGGCCCGACCCGTTGACCGGCGACGCGGCGGAAGGCGGAACCAGCCCGGGGGAATGACTGGCCCGCCGCCCGGCGCGCCGGGCGGCGGGCCGCACCACCGGCCGCCGTCGAAGTCCGGGCGGCGCGAGGCCGGGACCACCGGGCGGCACGAGCTGGCCCGCCACGGGCGCTTCGCCGAGATCAGCCCCGAGGTCGGCGTCCTGGATGAGCAGGCGATGCACCGGGCCCTGGCCGAGGACCCGGCGGCCTTCGAGCTGCTCGCGGCCATGACCACCGCGACCGACGAGCGGCTGCGGGAGGCCGCGATCCGGCTCAGCGCGTCCATCGTGCTCGAGCGCGCCCGGGGCGGGCGCGCGTCGGCGCGTGGCATAGCGCGGCTGCGCCCCGCCAGGGGCGCCATGGACGGTGACCTCGACATCGACGCGTCGGTCGAGGGCGTCTCCGCGGCCCGCACCGAGGCCCGGCCGGTCGCGCACGACGACCTGACCACGGTGCAATGGGCCAGGCCGCACACGGCGTTCGCGGTGGTGGTCGACCGGTCGGGCTCGATGGGCGGCGCGAGGCTGACGGGCGCGGCCACCGTCGCCGCCGCGTGCGCGCTGCGGGCTCCGGCCGAGCACGCCGTCCTGACCTTCGCCGGGACCGTCGACGTCATAAGGCCGCTGGTCAGCGATATTCAGCCGGCGGCGGTGGCCGAGCGGCTGCTCCGCCTGCGCGGGCACGGGGTGACG
Organism: uncultured Actinomycetes bacterium; assembly: GCA_963847965.1. Lineage (GTDB taxonomy): Bacteria > Actinomycetota > Actinomycetes > Streptosporangiales > Streptosporangiaceae > Palsa-504. The sequence continues at coordinate 51,286 of CAWKCG010000032.1, read as the reverse complement.
CGGCTCGCCGACGCGCTCCAGGCGGCGGGGGAGCAGCTGGCCCGGGCCCGGGCGCGGCGCCGGGTCGTCATCCTGCTGTCCGACTGCCGCACCACCGACGAGGACGACACCGAGCAGACGGCCCGCAGCCTGCCGGAGCTGATCATCCTGGCGCCTGCCGACGATCATGAGCAGGCGGACCGCCTGGCCAGGCTGACCGGCGCACGCTGCGGCGTCCTGGCCCACCCGCTGGAGGCGGCCGCGGTCCTCGAGGGCCTGCTGGAGGACCGCCCGGGGACCCGTGCGCCGCCCCTCAGCGACCGAGCCCGCGGCGGGAGATCAGCTGGGACATGATGACGTTGCGCTGGATCTCGTTGGTGCCCTCGCCGACGATCATCAGCGGCGCGTCACGGAAGTACCGCTCCACGTCGTACTCCGTCGAGTACCCGTAGCCGCCGTGGATCCTGACCGCGTTGAGGGCGATCTCCATCGCGGCCTCGGAGGCGAACAGCTTGGCCATCCCGGCCTCCATGTCGCACCGCTCGCCCGCGTCGTACCGCTCGGCGGCGTACAGCACGAGCTGGCGGGCCGCGGTGAGCTTGGTCGCCATGTCGGCCAGGTAGCCGCCGACCGCCTGGTGCTTCCAGATGGGCACGCCGAAGCTCTCCCGCTGCTGCGCGTAACGGAAGGCGTCGTCGAAGGCCGCCTGAGCCACCCCGACCGCCCGGGCGGCGACCTGGATCCGCCCGATCTCCAGGCCCTTCATCATCTGGGCGAAGCCCAGCCCCGGCTCGCCGCCGAGCAGCGCCCCGGCGGGGGCGAGGTAGCCGGCGAACGACAGCTCGCAGCTCTCCACGCCCTTGTACCCGAGCTTGGGCAGGTCGCGGGAGACCAGCAGGCCCTCGCCGGGCTCGACGAGGAGGATGCTGATGCCCCGGTGCCGCGGCCGCGCGGCCGGGTCGGTCTTGCACAGCAGCGCGATCAGCTGGGACCTGCGCGCGTTGGTGATCCAGGTCTTCGCTCCGTCGATCCGGTAGCCGTCGCCTTCCCGGCGCGCGGTCGTGGTGATGGCCTGCAGGTCAGAACCGCCGCCGGGCTCGGTGAGGGCCATCGTGGCCCGCACTTCGCCGGTCGCCATCCGGGGCAGGTAACGCTTCTTCTGCTCGTCCGTGCCGAACACCAGCAGCAGCTTGGCCACGACCGTGTGCCCGCCCATCGCCCCGGCCAGGCTCATCCAGCCCCTGGCCAGCTCGGCGGTGACCTCCGCGTAGCACGGCGTGGAGACCGGCGCGTCCCCGTACGGCTCGGGGATCGCGAGCCCGAAGATCCCCATCGCCTTCATCTGCTCGATCAGCCGCTCCGGGTAGGCGTTGGCGTGCTCGAGCTCGCGGGCTACCGGGCGGACGTCGCGGTCGACGAACTCCGCCACCGTCTCGACGACCGCTCGTTCCTCTGCGGAAAGACTGCTCACGACCGACCTCCCGTCCGCCTGATAGTAATGAGAACTCTGTCCGAAACACGTGGGGGAGGGAGTGACCGATGCCATCTCCGGCCGTGGAAGGGCCGTACTTCGACGAGCTGGCGGTCGGCCAGGAGTTCGGCGGCGCGCCGGGCCTCACGCTGACCTCAGGGCTGGCCGCCGCGCACCGCGCCATCATCGGGGACCGGCTCGCGCTGGCCCTGGACCGCGAACTGTGCCGCGACGTCACCGGCGGCGACCCGATCGCGTCGCCCGCCCTGGTCTGGGACGTCGCGATCGGCCAGTCGACCGTGGTGACCCAGCACGCCAAGGCCAACCTGTTCTACCGCGGGCTGGCGTTCCGCCGCGTGCCGGTGCTCGGCGACACGCTGCGAACCGTGACGCAGGTGGTCGCGCTGAGGCAGAACCTGCCGCGCGAGGGCCGCGCGCCGACCGGGCTCGCGGTCCTGCGGATCAGCACCGTGGACCAGGAGTCCCGGCCGGTGCTTGACTTCTGGCGGTGCGCCATGCTCCCGCTGCGCGAGGCCAGCGGGCAGACCGGGCACGCCGACGAGCTTGCGTCGGCCGGCCCGGCGGGCGCGCCCGGCGGCCTGGAGAACCTGGTCAGCGGCTGGCGCCTGGACCAGTTCGCCCAGCGGTCCGCGGGGCCGCGCGTTTCCGTGCTGCGCGCGGGGCAGAGCTGGCAGGCCGCGGGCGGCGACGTGGTCTCCGCCGCGCCGGAACTGGCCAGGCTGACCCTCAACGTGGCGATGGTCCACCACGACGCCGCAGCGGCCGGGGGCCAGCACCTGGTCTACGGCGGGCACGCCATCGGGCTGGCGCTGGCCCAGGCCACCCGCTCGCTGCCCTCGATCGTCACCGTGGCGGCCTGGCACGGCTGCGACCACCTCGGCCCGGTGCGCGAGGGCGACACGCTGCGCAGCACGATATCCGTCGAGCAGGTCGACCGCCTGCCGGGCGGCGGGGGCCTGGTGCACCTGCGTTCCCTGGTGCGCGCCGACGCCTCCGGCGGGATCGCGCCGCGCAACGTCCTTGACTGGCGGTACGTGGCCGTGGTCGCCTGATGGCACCAGCGCACGGGCTGAGCCGCCGCCTAGAAACCCCGGCCAGCTCCCGACCCGACGAACACCGCGGAGGACTGCGAGCATGTACCCGGGCACGTACGCAGCCGAGGCACCGGACTCGATCGCGGCCGTCATGGCCGGGACCGGCGAGACGCTCACCTACGGCGAGCTCGACCGGCGCTCCGTCCAGCTCGCGCGGGTCCTGCACGAGGCGGGACTGCGCCCCGGCGACGCGGTAGCGCTGCTGACCGAGAACAACCTGCGCGCCCTCGAGGTCTACTGGGCCGCGATGCGCTCGGGGCTGTACATCACCGCGGTCAACTACCACCTCAAGCCGGACGAGGTCGCGTACATCGTCAACGACTCGGGCGCGACGGTGCTCATCGCGTCCGCCGAGCAGGCCGCCACCGCCGAGGCGATCACCGGCCAGACCTCCGGGGTGAAGCTGCGGCTGGCCTTCGGCGGCCCGGTCACCGGCCACGCCGGCTACGAGGACGCGATCTCCGCCGCGCCGGCGGAGCCGCTCGCCGACCAGCCGCACGGGGCCACGATGCTGTACTCCTCGGGCACGACCGGTCGGCCCAAGGGGGTACGGCCGCCGCTGCCCGCCCTCCAGGTGTCCGAGCCCGGCGAAGCCCTGGCCACGCTGGCGAGCCTGTTCTTCGGCGTCGGCCGCGACTGCGTGTACCTGTCGCCCGGGCCGATCTACCACGCGGCGCCGCTGCGCTGGTGCGGCGCGATCCAGGCCCTCGGCGGCACCGTGGTCATGATGAAGCGCTTCGACGCCGAGCAGGCCCTGGCCGCCATCGGTGAGTACCACGTCACGCACGCGCAGTTCGTCCCGACCATGTTCGTGCGGATGCTCCAGCTCCCGCCGGAGGTCAGGGAGCGCTACGACACCTCGAGCCTGCGGGTCGCCATCCACGCCGCGGCGCCGTGCCCGGTCGAGGTCAAGCAGAAGATGATCGACTGGTGGGGACCCGTCCTGGTGGAGTACTACGCGGGCACCGAGGGCAACGGCATGACGGCCGTCGACAGCGCGACCTGGCTGACCAGGCCCGGTACCGTCGGCCGGGCCATCTTCGGGCAGTTGCGCATCTGCGCGGAGGACGGCAGCGAGCTTCCTGTCGGCCAGACCGGCGGCGTCTACTTCGAGCGCGACGAGGTTCCTTTCACCTATCACAACGACCCGGACAAGACCCGCGCCGCCCAGCACCCTGAGCACCCGGCCTGGACTACCCTCGGCGACATCGGGCACGTGGACGAGGACGGCTTCTTGTTCCTCACCGACCGCAGGGCGTTCACGATCATCTCCGGCGGCGTCAACATCTACCCGCAGGAGACGGAGAACGTGCTCGCGCTCCACCCGGCCGTCTACGACGTCGCGGTCATCGGCGTTCCCGACCCGGAAATGGGCGAGTCGGTCGCCGCCTTCGTCCAGCCCGCCCCGGGCGCGGTGCCGGGACCGGAGCTCGAGCAGGAGATCATCGCGTTCGTCAAGTCGAAGATCGCCGGCTTCAAGGCGCCCAGGACCGTGCGCTTCGTCGACCACCTGCCGCGAAGCGAGGCGGGCAAGCTGATGAAAACGGAGCTCAAGGCCAGGTATGCGAAGGCCTGACCCAGCCGAGATCGGTGACGTCTCCGCGCTCGACCTGGCCAGGTACATCAGGCCGGGCGAGTTGGTGGCGTGGGGCCAGGCCTGCGCCGAGCCGCTCACCCTGACCGAGGCCCTCGCCGACCAGCGCAAGGAACTCGGCGGCGTCCGCTGCTTCACCGGGATATCCAGCTCTGCGGCGCTCCGCCCGGAGAACTGCGACTACCTGTCCTTCGTCTCCTATACGGCCGCCGGCGCCAACCGCGCCCTGCGGGCGGCCGGCCTGCTGGACATCCTGCCCAGTCACTACTCCGAGCTGCCCCGGATCCTCGGCGAGGGCCCGCTCCGCGCCGACGTGCTGTTCCTGTCCCTGCCGCCGGCCGCGCCGGACGGCACGTTCGGGCTGGGCCTGGGGGCCGACTACCTCGCTACCCTGCTGGGCCGGACGCCCATGGTGATCGCCGAGGTCAACGACCAGGTCCCCGACGTCGGGTGTGACCGCAGGCTCAGCCGGGGCGAGATCGACGTGATCGTGCACACCTCTCGCCCACCGCCCGAGTACCCGCCCGCCCAGCCGCCCCGGCCCGTCGAGGACGCGATCGCTGGCCATATCGCGGGCCTGATCCCGGACGGCGCCACGATCCAGCTCGGCATCGGCAGCATGCCCTCGGCCGTGGCGCGCCACCTGAGCGATCGTCGCGACCTGGGCATCCACTCCGGGATGATCACCGACGCGGTCGCCGAGCTCATCGAGGCCGGCGCCGTCACCGGGGCGCGCAAGAGCGTGGACCGGGGTCTGGCTATAACCGGCTTCCTCATGGGCACCAGGGCGCTGGTCTCCAGGGCCGCCGCGGACAGGACCATCCAGCTGCGCGACACCCGGTACACCCACGACCAGGCGGTACTCGCCGCCCAGCACGCCCTGGTGGCCATCAATACGGCCACCGAGGTGGACCTGACCGGGCAGGCCAACCTCGAGACCGCGGCCGGCCGGTACATCGGCGCGGTCGGCGGAGCCGCCGACTTCCTGCGCGGGGCCGCCAGGTCGCCGGGCGGGATACCGGTGATCGCGCTGCCCTCGACGTCCGGGGCGGCCAGCCGCATCGTGGCCGCGCTGAGCGGCCCGGCCAGCCTGGCCCGCGCCGACGCGGGAGTCGTCGTGACCGAGCACGGCGTCGCCGACCTGCGCGGGCTGACCCTGGACCAGCGGCGCCAGCGTATGCTCGCGATCGCCCACCCTGACCACATCCAGGCCCTGGAGGCCGCGGCCGAGCAGGCCGCGGCAGGAAACGCAACGGAGGACCGATCATGACGATGCGACGGGCGGCGATCGTGGCGCCCATGCGGACCCCGGTGGGCACGTTCGGCGGGAGCCTTCGCGACGTGCCCGTCGAGGATCTGGCCGCCACGGCCATCAGGGCGGTGCTCGAGCGGAGCGGCGTCGACCCCGGCGTCATCGAGGACGTGGCCTTCGCCCAGTCGTACGCGAACGCCGAGACGCCCTGCATCGGCCGCTGGGCGGCGCTGCACGCGGACCTGCCGGTCGGCGTGCCCGGCTTCCAGATCGACAGGCGCTGCGGCGGCGGGCTGCAGGCGATCATCACCGCGGCCATGATGGTGCAGACCGGCGCCGCCGATGTCGTGCTGGCCGGCGGGGTCGAGAGCATGAGCAACGCCGAGCACTACACGACCGCCGTCCGCTGGGGAGCCAGGTCGGGCAACCAGGTCCTCTACGACCGCCTGGACCGCGGCCGGGAACGATCGCAGCCGGAATGGCGGTTCGGGAAGATCTCCGGGATGATCGAGACCGCCGAGAACCTCGCCGCCCGGTACGGCATCACCAGGGACGAGGCCGATGCCTACGCCGCGCGCAGCCACCAGCGGGCCGCGGCCGCGTGGGCGGCAGGGCTGTTCGACGACGAGGTGGTCCCGGTCCAGGTACCGCAGCGACGCGGCGATCCGGTCCTGGTCAGCAAGGACGAGGGAGTGCGCCCCGACTCGACGCCCGAGACCCTGGCCAAGCTGCGCACGATCATGCCGGGCGGCACGGTCACGGCCGGCAACGCCAGCCAGCAGAACGACGCCGCGGCGGCGTGCCTGGTCGTGGCCGAGGACCGGCTCGGGGCCCTCGGCCTGGAACCGCTCGGCTACCTGGTCGGCTGGGCGGCGGTCGGCTGCGAGCCAGCCGTCATGGGCATCGGGCCGGTGCCCGCCGTGACCAAGCTGTTCGCCCGCACCGGCCTGGACTTCGGCGTGATCGACCTGGTGGAGCTGAACGAGGCGTTTGCCGTCCAGGTCCTCGCGGTGCTGGCCGGCTGGGGGTGGAACGAGCCCGACCAGCTGAACGTCAACGGATCCGGCATCTCGCTCGGTCACCCGATCGGCGCAACCGGCGCGCGGATGCTCGCGACCGGCCTGCGTGAGCTGCGCCGCCGGAAGGGCCGCTACCTGCTGGAGACCATGTGCGTCGGCGGCGGCCAGGGCGTCGCGGCGATCTTCGAGGCGCCGTGAAAGGCGCGTAGAAAGGCACGCCAAATCATTACGGCCATGAATTGGGCCCCCGGCGATCGCCCCACGAGCAGGGCGCTACCTGTACCATCACGGCCATGAACCCACTGTCGGGCGTTATCGGTGAAGCGTGGCAGATGTACAGGGGCTTCTGGAAGCACCTTCTCGCCATTGCATTCGTCATCTACCTGATCGCCGCGATCCTCTCCGCGGTCCTGGGCCTGCTGGGCAGAACCGGCCTGTATCTCGCCCTTGTGGTGAGCATCCTCGCGCTCTTCCTCCTGCAGGCGACTCTGGTCAAGGCGGTGCAGGACGTCCGAGACGGCCGCGCGGACCTGTCGATCAGCGAGACCGTGAACCAGGCGATGCCGCAGCTCCCGCGTGTCATCGGGGCGGGGATCCTGGCCGCCATCGCGATCGGCATCGGGTTTGCCCTGATCATCGTCCCCGGCCTGATACTGATTACGTTGTGGGCGGTATTCGTCCCGGTCATCGTTATCGAGGGATCGGGTGCGCTGGCCTCCTTCGGGCGCAGCCGCGAGCTGGTCCGCGGGCGCGCCTGGCACGTGTTCGGCACGCTGGTCCTGGTGTGGATCATCTTGTTGGTCTTCGACATCATCCTCGGCCTGATCTTCTCGTTCGTGCCCTACGCGGTCCGCAGCGGCCTGGCCTCGTTCATCTCTGGCACCCTCGTCGCCCCGTTCATCGCGCTCGTCGTGACCCTGATCTACTACCGGCTCGTCGGCAGCATGGCGCCCGCGGGCGGCGGCCCCTACGGGGGCTACCAGCAGCCGCAGGACGGCGGCTACGGGAGCAACCAGCAGCCGCAGGGCGGGTGGCAGCAGCCGCCGCAAGGTGGCGGGTACCCAGGGGACCAGCCCACCCAGGTCGCCGGATGGCAGCAGCCCCCGCAGCCCGGCGGGTACCAGCAGCCGCCCCCGCCCGGCGGGTACCAGGGGGACCAGCCCACCACTCAGGCCGGCGGATGGCAGCAGCCCCCGCAGCCCGGCGGGTACCAGCAGCCGCCCCCGCCCGGCGGGTACCAGGGGGACCAGCCCACCACTCAGGCCGGCGGATGGCAGCAGCCGCCCCAGCCCGGCGGCTACCAGCCGCCCTCGCAGGGCGGCGGTCGCCACGGTGGCTACTCGGAGCCGCCGACCCGGATGGCCCCGAGGCCCGGCTACCAGCCGCCCCAGGACGACGACGACGACGGCTACGGGAAGGGCTAGGCGCTTACGAGGCGGCCCGCCGGCCAGGCGGGCCGCCCGGGTTCGGCGTGGCATTCGGGTAAACCGGTAAAATCGCCTGGTGGCCGCCCGACGTGATCCCGTCAGCCAGTTCGATGCGTCGCGCCCCCATGTGGCGCGAGTGTACGACTACCTGCTCGGCGGCAAGGACAACTTCACCGCGGACCGGGCGGTCGGCGACCAGATGATCGCGTCGCTGCCCGCCGTGCAGGTCGGGGTGCGGGCCCAGCGTGACGTGCTCGGCCGCGTGGTCCGCTACCTGGTCGGCGAGGCCGGCCTCAGGCAGCTTCTCGACATCGGCTCCGGGCTGCCCACCGCCGAGAACGTGCACGAGATCGCCCAGCGGGTCGAGCCTGCGACCCGCGTGGTCTACCTCGACAACGACCCGATCGTGCTGTCCCACGCCAAGGCGCTGCTCGCCGACGACAAGGTGACCTTCGTCGCCGACGGCGACCTCCGCGACCCGGCGGGCATCCTGGCCAATCCCGACGTGCGCGAGCACCTGGACTGGGATCAGCCCATCGGCCTGCTGATGTGCGGCATCCTGCACTACGTCCTGGACGAGGAAAGCCCGGCCGATATCGTCGCCACGCTGTACCGAGAGCTTCCGCACGGAAGTTACGTGTTCATCCACCACCTGCTCGAGCTCGACGACCCGGCCTCCGCCACCCTGCAAGCCCAGATGAAGGCGGGTGTCGGGCGCGCCCAGTTCCGGGCGATGGACCAGGTCAGGGAGCTGTTCGACGGGCTTGAGCTGGTCGAGCCCGGCCTGGTGATCGTGCCCGACTGGCGTCCCGATCCCGGTACCCCGGACGCGCGCCACCACCCTGTCCTGCAGATGGCCTGCGCGGGGGTCGCGCTGAAGCCATAGGTGGTACCACCGCTCGTTCGGCTAAATAAGCAGCCGCAGCGGACGGTCACCCTCAGTGCGCCACGGCCACTTCGATGATCTTGACGATGACCATGATCATCGCGACGGCCAGGTACGCACGCAGGGCGGACAGGCCGATCTTGCGCCCGGTGGACAGCACCGGCTTGGACAGCATGGCCAGCGGCGGCATCCGCCAGTTCTCGCGCCCGGACCGGTCCACCGCGACGCCGACCCCAGAACCGAGGGAACGGTGCCCGCGCGCCAGCGCCCAGGCCCCAGCGACGGCCGATGCCGCCCCGCACACGCAGATGATCTCGACGATCTGCCGGCCGGTGATCGCCGGGAACAGGACCGAGGCGGTCAGCACCACCGACAGCGAGATCAGGACGGCGATCACGCCCGAGGTGAACAGGTTCGTGCCGCGGCGGTTGACCCACGGCCCGAGGACCGCCTTGTCGTTGCATAGCAGCAGCAGGAACACCGTCGCGCTGGGCAGCAGGACGCCGGCCAGGACCTGGACCCCCACGGTGAGCAGGCCGAGCGGCGAGCCGGGGATCAGCACCACGGCCGCGGCGCCGCAGATCAGCGCGGCGTAGACGGCGTAGAAGCCCTTGGCCTGGCGGAACCCGCGGTGCAGCGAGTGCTTGAGGCCGAGCACGTCGCCGATGGCGTAGGCGCTGGACAGCGAGACCGCGAACGCCCCGATGATGGCGGCGTCGAGCAGCGCGACCGCGAACACCACGCCGGCGAACCGGCCCGCGTAAGCCGCGATGCCGTGGGCCAGCCCGGCGGAGTCGGTGAAGTTGCCGAAGCCCTTGGTTCCGCCGAACGCGGCGGCCGTCGCGCCCATGACCGCCGCGGCCCCGAGCACGACGATCACGATCCCGATCCACAGGTCCGCCTTCTCGTAGCGCATGAACCGGGGGGTGATCCTCTTGTCGATCACGTAGGACTGCTGGAAGAACAGCTGCCACGGCGCGACGGTGGTGCCGACGATCCCGATGATCAGCAGCATGACCGTGGCCATCTGCCCCGAACCGCCGGGCAGGCCGGGGACGACGAAACCGTGCGCCATCTGACCGGCGGACGGGTGCGCGAACACGAACAGCGGGATCAGCAGCAGCGACCCGGCGCAGAACGCCACCGCGATCCGCTCGAACCGGCGGAAGCTGCCGGTGAACGCGGCCGCGATGATCACTCCGGCGGCGAGCGCGACCGCGACCAGCTTGGGCACGCCGAGGTACCCGGCAGCCAGGGTGATCCCGATGAACTCGGTCACGATCGTCAGCGCGTTGAGGATGAACAGGTCAATGACGGAGAACGCACCCCAGAACTTGCCGAACCGCTCCAGGATCAGCCGCGCGTGCCCGACCCCGGTGACGGCGCCCAGCCTGAGCACCATCTCCTGGTTCACGTACAGCACGGGCACCAGCAGCAGCAGGGTCCAAAGGAGGCGGGTGCCGTAGTCCTGCCCCGCCTGCCCGTAGGTGGAGAACGCGCCGGCGTCGTTATCCCCGCACATCACGATCAGCCCCGGGCCCACGATGGCCAGCAGCGTCTTCAGCTTGGCGGACAGGCTAACGCGCGGAGCGAAGTCGTCGGCCGGGATCGTGCCCAGCGCACCGCGGATGTCGCCGACGTGCGCGTCATCGAGGACGGCGGTGCGGGGAGCGGTACGAGTGATGGTGGCCATGGTGAACACCCCTTTCACGTCATCAAGGTCTGACGGGATCGGGGGCACACGCCTGCGGACCCTTAAGTGGCGGACCCCTCCGCGCCCACGGCAGGCGAGCCAGACGACATTGGGGGACGCGGTGCGACAACGTGGTTTCGGGCATCCGGGACGACCTGGGCCTACCCAGGCCTGCTGGCCGGGGTTCGGGTCAGGTCAGTTCAGCGGACCCCTGGGGTGCGCCTTCAGGGATTGGCGAGTGGGCGTGCGCCCGGAACAGATTGGGACAGCGGCGATGAGGGCCAACTTCGGCCCGGACTATCAGAGTCCATCGCGTGCCTCCCTTCTGTCGCGACGCACGGGGGCGCCAAGACGCGTGCCGTGACGGCACTCTCCACGTGACACCAGGTGAAACACAGGCCGGGTGCGGGATAATCCTGGCCGCAATTGTTTCGCACGAGCTCACCAAGAATGCCCGCTGACGGACTGCGGTGTCAACTTGGCGGAGTGTCACCCGGCTTCTTCAGGTACTCACTCCCGGGTAAGGCGAGTAGTTCGGTGGTCCCCACAGGGACAGGGTGAACGTTTGCGGCCCCTCCACGTACCTATGCCCGTTGTAGACCGGCGGCCGGGCGCCCGGGTAGAGCAAGGTGACGGTCGCGTAGCGCTGCGTCCCCGGCTCCCCGGTCACGGCCGTGCTGCCCCAGAAGATGACGTCCACGGGGTAGGCGTGGAAATGGCCGGCCGCGCAGTACGGGATGCAGTCGTTCTCTTCCTGGGTGCCGACGGCGCTGGCCAGGTACGGGCCCCAGCTTTTCCAGGACAGCTTGGTGAGGTAGTCGTTGGCGTCCGCGCAGGCCAGGATGAAGCTCGAGGGCCGGACCTGCGCCTTGCCCAGGCAGTTGAGCACCACGATCTGCTCGGAGTAGAACTGGCTCGCATGCGTGCCGTTGGTGGCCGAAGCCTGCGCCGACGACGTAACCGCGCTCAGCCCCAGGCCGAGGGTCAGGCCGAGGGCCGGGATCGTGAAGGCCCCGATGGCCAGTGACAGACGTCCCCGCTTCATGGTCCCTCCCGGGGTGATTGGCTACCCGCTGTCCCCTTTAGACGCAGGACGTGCGCGTCAGGTTGCCAGTCGTCACGGGTTTACGGGGACGCCCAGGCCAGGGAGTACCTGGGCCGACGGGATCGCGGCCAGCAGGCGCCCGGGGAGCCTGAGCTTGGAGCCGCGGATACCAGAGCCGATCACCACCGACGGGGTCTTCGCCACCGCCTCGTCGACCAGCACGGGCCAGTCCGCGGGCAGCCCGACCGGCGTGATCCCGCCGTACGCCATGCCCGACGTGGCCGTCACCGCGTCGACCGGGGCGAACGAGGCCTTCTTGGCGTCCAGGTGCCTGCGGACCAGGCCGTTGACGTCCGCCCGCGTCGTGGCGGCCACGACGCAGGCCGCGTACGTGCTCACCTCACCGCGCCGGCCCAGGACGACGACGCAGTTCGCCGATTCCGTCAGCGAGACGCCGTACCGCTCGCAGAACGCCGCGGTGTCCGCGAGCGCCGGGTCGATCTCGGCCACCTCGATCTCATCCGCCCCGGTCCAGTCGCGCAGCGCGCCCGCCACCGGCTCGGCCACCAAGTCCAGCCGCGACAAAACCGGCTGAAACGACAGCGCAGTACTCATCCCGCCATCCAACCACCCCCAGCCCCGCCGCGCCCTCCCGCCAGCGGAAGCATGCCGAGCCGAAAACTGTTACGTAACAGGGGCCAATCTCACCTATTCTTCCGCCGGTATGGAGTCGCGACCCGTGATGCCTTCGCGCGCCGAGCGCCCTAAGCGCGCCGACCGCGCCGAGCGCCCTAAGCGCGCCGAGCGCGCCTGACCGCGCCGAGCGCGCCGACCGCGCCGAGCGCGCCGACCGTGCTGAGCGTGCTGGCCGCACTCGGGCGCGGCACGCCGAGGCGCGCGCCGCCCGCCGGGCCGCGATGGCGCCGATCGCGTACCCGCCCGAGCTGCCGGTCAGCCAGCACAAGGACGAGATCGCCAACGCCATCCGCGACCACCAGGTGGTCATCATCGCGGGGGAGACCGGCTCGGGCAAGACGACCCAGATCCCCAAGATCTGCCTGGAGATCGGCCGCGGCGTCGCCGGGCAGATCGGGCACACCCAGCCCCGCCGCCTCGCCGCCAGGACGGTCGCCGAGCGGATCGCCGAGGAACTGGGCAGCCCTCTCGGCGAGACCGTCGGCTACAAGGTGCGGTTCACGGACCGCTCCGCCGACGACACCCTGGTCAAGCTCATGACCGACGGCATCCTCCTGACCGAGCTCGCGCGCGACCGGCAGCTCCGCCGCTACGACACGCTGATCATCGACGAGGCGCACGAGCGCAGCCTGAACATCGACTTCATCCTCGGCTACCTGAGACAGCTCCTCCCCGAACGCCCGGACCTCAAGGTCATCATCACCTCGGCCACCATCGACCCCGAGCGCTTCGCCCAGGCCTTCGGCGGCGCGCCGGTCGTCGAGGTCTCGGGCCGGACCTACCCGGTCGAGGTCCGCTACCGGCCGGTCGACCAAGACGCCGACCAGGCCCAGGCCATCAGCGACGCGGTGGACGAGCTATCGGCCGAAGGGCCAGGCGACATCCTCGTCTTCCTCTCCGGCGAGCGCGAGATCCGCGACACCGCGGACGCACTCGCCGGACGGGACAAGACCGAGGTGCTGCCGCTCTACTCGCGCCTGGCCGCGGCCGACCAGCACAAGGTGTTCGAGCACCGGGCCAAGGGCTATGCCCGCCGCGTGGTCCTCGCGACCAACGTGGCCGAAACCTCCCTCACCGTCCCCGGCATCAAGTACGTCATCGACCCGGGCACCGCGCGCATCTCCAGGTACAGCCATCGCACCAAGGTGCAGCGGCTGCCGATCGAGCCGATCTCGCAGGCGTCGGCCAACCAGCGCAAGGGCCGCTGCGGCCGGACCGCGGACGGGATCTGCATCAGGCTGTACGCCGAAGAGGATTTCGAGTCACGCCCGGAGTTCACCGAACCCGAGATCCTGCGCACCAACCTGGCCTCGGTCATCCTGCAGATGGCCGCCATCGGCCTGGGCGACGTGCCGGCGTTCCCCTTCATCGACCCGCCCGACGCCCGCAACATCGCCGACGGGCTGACCCTGCTGGCCGAGCTGAACGCGTTCTCCGCCAGCCGCATCACCGCCCTGGGCCGCAAGCTGGCCAGGCTGCCGGTCGACCCGCGGATCGGCCGGATGATCCTGGAGGCCGACAAGAACGGGTGCGTCCGCGAGGTCCTGATCATCGCCTCCGCGCTGTCCATCCAGGACCCGCGCGAGCGCCCCGCGGACGCGCAGCAGTCCGCGGACGACAAGCACCGCAGGTTCGCCGACCCGGACTCGGACTTCACCGCCTACCTGAACCTCTGGGAGTACCTCTCCGACCGGCAGCGCGAGCTGTCCTCCTCGGCGTTCCGCCGCCTGTGCCGCGCCGAATACCTCAACTACCTGCGCGTCCGCGAATGGCAGGACCTGCAGGGGCAGCTGCAAAGGCTGGCTGCTGATCTGGGGGTGGCCGTCGATTCCTCTTCAGCCGAACGAACGGTGGTTCACCTATCGCTCCTGCCTGGACTCTTGTCGCAGATCGGGATGAAGGTCGAGCCCGGCCCGTCCCGCCGCCCCGGCCCGGACGGCAGGCGGCCCCGGTGCGGCCCCGCTCAGGCGCCGCCCGCAGGCCGAGTACCTCGGCGCCCGCAACGCCAGGTTCGCGATCTTCCCCGGGTCGAGCCTGGCTAAGCAGGCCCCCGACTGGATCGTGGCCGCCGAGCTGGTGGAGACGTCCCGGCTGTGGGCACGCACCGCGGCGCGCATCGAGCCCGAGTGGGTGGAGCCGCTGGCTGCCCACCTGGTCAGGCGTAGCTACAGCGAGCCGCACTGGGAGCGCAAACGCGGCGCGGCTGTCGCGCTGGAGAAGGTCACCCTGTACGGGGTGCCGCTGGTGACGGACCGCCCGGTGAACTACGCGCGCATCGACCCGCCCGTGGCCCGGGAGCTGTTCATCAGGCACGCCCTGGTCGAGGGGGACTGGCAGACCAGCCACCGGTTCTTCGCGGAGAACAGGCGCCTGCTCGCCGAAGCCGAGGAGCTCGAGCACCGCGTCCGCCGCCGCGGCCTGGTGATCGGCGAGGACGAGCTGTTCGCCTTCTACGACGCGCGGATACCGGCCAGCGTGGTCTCCGCCGCGCACTTCGACACCTGGTGGAAGCAGGCCCGCCGGTCAGATCCCGGGCTGCTCACGCCTCTGCCCGGCGACCTGCTCAGCGACGACGCCGCGCAGATCAGTACCGATTCCTACCCCGATATCTGGACCTCGGAGTCCCCAGGGCTGGAGGCCCTGCCCTTGTCGTACGCGTTCGAGCCGGGCTCCGAGGCCGACGGCGTGACCGTGGACATCCCGCTGAACCGGCTCAACCAGCTCGATCCCGGCGAGTTCTCCTGGCAGGTGCCCGGGCTGCGGCTCGAGCTCATCACCGAGATGATCAGGTCGCTGCCCAAGTCCCTGCGGCGCGACCTGGTGCCCGCGCCCGACGTGGCCCGCGAAGTCCTGGCCCGCCTCGGGGAGCCGTCCGGTGACCTGCGCGACGCGGTTGCGCGCGAGCTCCGTTCGCTGCGCGGCGTCACCGTCCCTCGCGACGCCTGGGACCTGTCCAAGCTGCCGCCCCACCTGCGCGTCACGGTCAGGGTGACCGACGGCGATCGCGTCCTGGCCGAGGGCAAGGACGTCGCCGAGCTCCAGCGCCAGCTCCGGCCGCGGCTGCGGGCGGTGCTGTCGAAGGCGGCGGCAGGCCTCGCCCGCACGGGCCTGACGTCGTGGGATATCGGCGAGCTGCCCCCGGTGTTCCGCGAGGGGACCGTCATCGCCTACCCGGCCCTTTACGACGCGGGCAACGCGGTCGACGTGCGCCTGTTCGAGACCGAGGCCGCGGCGCGCGCGGCCATGTGGGCCGGAACCCGCCGGCTGATCCTGCTCGGCGTGCCCTCCCCGGCTTCAGGGTTCAAGTCCATCGCGGGCCGCCTGTCCACGCGGGCCAAGCTGGCCCTCAGCCATAACCCGCACGGAAGCGTCGCGACGATGTTCGCCGACTGCGTGAACTGCGCCGCCGACTACCTGATGACCGAGGCGGGCGGTCCGGCCTGGGACCGCGAGGGTTTCGACCGGCTCTCCGCCGCGGTGCGATCCCGTCTGCACGAGGTGACCGCCGAGGTCGTGACGCACGTGGAGTCGGCGCTCCGCCTGGCCCACGCGGTCGAGGCCCGCCTCGACGACAGTGCTAGCCCCGGGGGGGCGGTATCGCCCCGGGGGGACGACCCCCCGGGATCCCCCCGAGCTTGGGGGGAAGCCTTTCCCCTCAAACCCCCTCGGCCCCCCAAAACCCCCTGGCCCCCCGCGCTGCGGGGGGAATACCGGATCCCTCCTGCCGCCGTCGCGGATATGCGCGCGCAGCTGTCGGGGCTGATCTACCCGGGCTTCGTGACCGCCACCGGGTACCGGAGGCTGCCGAACCTGACCCGCTACCTGCAGGGGATCGACCGGCGGCTCGACAAGCTGCCGGAGAACCCGGCGCGGGACGCGGCGAACATGGCGGTCGCCCAGCGCGCCGAGCAGGCCTACCGCCAGGCGGTCGCGGACCTGCCCGCCAGCCGACCGACCGCTCCCGACGTCACCGAAGTCCGCTGGCTGCTCGAGGAACTCCGGGTCAGCCTGTTCGCCCAGACCCTAGGCACGCTCATCCCGGTATCAGAGAACCGCGTCCTAGCCGCCCTCGACCGCCTAAGCCGCCCGTAGCGTTCCCCCCGCCCGCCCGTAGCGTTCCCCCCGCCCGCCCGTAGCGTTCCCCCCGCCCGCCCGTAGCGTTCTCCCTCGCCAGCCGCCCGTAGCGTTCTGCTCCGGCACCCTCCGTTCCCGCCCGTATCCAGTCCCCAGTCCGCCCATACCTCCGGCGTGTCGGAGCGATCATATGGACTACTTAAAATGCTACGTTTGTGATTAAGTATCACAAGCTCTACCGCGCGGCCGGGACAACCGCGGGAAGGCAGGAACCGTGACCGGAGAAACCCCCGTGCGGCGCCGCCTGGTCGGAGGCGCGCTGCGCCGGTACCGGGAGAACGTGGGCTACTCGCTCGAAGGACGCGGCCCGCATCCTGGAATGCGATCGCTCGAAGATCAGCAGGATCGAGACCGGGCAGCGCGGGATCAGGCCCAAGGAGCTGCGCGAGCTGCTGACCGAGTACGGCGTGTCGCCCGCCGAGCAGCTGGCCCTTGTGGCCATCGCCAGCCGGGGCGGCCAGCAAAGCTGGTGGCATCCCTACTCGGACATCCTGTCCGACGCGTACCTGGATTACGTGATCATGGAATCGGCCGCCTCGGAGATCATGGCGTACGAGGCGCAGCTCATCCCGGACCTGCTCCAGACCGACGACTACGCCCGGGCCATCGCCGCCGCCGAGCCGGGCTACCTGACGGATCAGCTCGAAGACGCTGTCGCCGCCAAGGCGGTGCGGCGGCAGGTCGTGCTGGGCGGCAGCTCCCCGGTCCGGCTCGGCGTGATCCTCGGGGAAGGCGCCCTGCACCAGGCGGTCGGGGGCCCGGGAGTGCTCGCCGGTCAGATCAGCCACCTGGTTAAGCTGGCCGGCGATTGCCCGGCCGTCACGATCCAGGTGCTGCCGTTCTCGGCCGGCGCGCACGCCGCGGCGGGCAGCGGCTCGCTCGCCATCCTGAGGTTTCCCGACGCTCCCAGCCTGGGCGTCGTCTACCTGGAGGCGCTATCCGGCGGTGTCTACCTGGATGACCAGGCCGACGTCGCCCGCTACGTCCGGGCCTTCGCGCTGCTGCGCGCGGCTGCCCTCAGCCCCGCGGACAGCGCGCACCTGCTCCAGACCCTCAGCTGAGCAGGTATTCCCATCCTTCACGCCACGCGAAATCCTGCTCAACGAGGTCCTCGAGCGCGACGCCGCCGATGAAGTGATCCAGCCCCCATCGAGTGGCCACGTGGCCGATGAGCAGGACCCGCTGCCCATCCCCAGCGCAGCGGCAGGTCGCCCAGGAACCGGCGCTACCCTCTAGCGCGACTAGCCCGGCAGGCGGCTTCCCGGGTGGCTCAGTTGCTTGGTGACCGCTGCGAGCTTGTCGATGATGTCCTGGATGTCCTGGATGTCCTGCAGGGGCTTCTGGGCTATGGGAGACCGGGCCGGCCCGCCGCTGCCGTAGCCAGCGGTGGCTTCAGGTCGGCTGGCGTCGTCCTGCCCTGGCGGGTAGGACGGGTTGGCGTCTTGGACGCCCTGGCCGGAATTCATGCGGAAGGTCTCCTGGAGGGAATACCGAGTAGCGGGAAAGCACCAACGCGGATCGACGTGGTTTCTCGTCTGGTGAGGATGCGGAAGAGTTCCGCGTTTAGCGCAGGGTCCATGATAAAGGTTTTTCGCCAGCCTGTCACGCAAGCGGGCACCCGCGTGTCGCATTCAACTCCGCTTCACTTTTGCACGCCGCCGGACTACTCCGCCCGCCGCCGCCCTGCTCCGCCTGGCCCCGCCTAGCTGCGACGACGAGGCCCAGTGTAACCGCGCCGTGGCCATTCCGTGATGACGCACAGGCAGTGCGAACGATTGCTGACGAGGCTTTCGTTTACGCGCTGTACATGCACTTGCAAATGCAATCTAAATTGGCGGAAATCCCTCGGGAACCTTACCGGTGCCGCGGCGCGCTCTGGCGCATGGACTTCTCCATCTCCCCTGGGAGCAGGGCAGGCACCGGGAGCGGGGTGACGCCCTCCCGTGCGGGCCGCATGCCGTCGATGACGAGCGCGAGGTACCTGCGCCATATGTCGGGGCAGGCCTGCCTGGCGAGCACGGTCGCCTCGGTGAGCACAAAGATGATGAACGGTATGTCGGTCGGCCCGAGGTCGGCCCTGACCTGCCCGGCCTCTTGCGCCCGCCCGAGCAGCCTCCGCACCAGGGGCTCGTTCCGCTGCCGCGCGTAGGCCACGTGGTCGCGACCGTAGGTGGCGAACATCAGCAGCTGGCGCAGGCCGAGGTCGCTGGCCAGCATCTCGGCCGCCTGCTCCATGAACCGCACCAGGCCGGTCCACGGATCGGGTTCCTGTATGGCGCGTTCGGCCAGAGTCGCGATCGCGTCGACCCGGTCCTCGAACAGCGCCGCCACGAGGTCTTCCTTGGTCCCGAACCGCCGGTAGACGGTCCCGACCCCGACGCCCGCGTGCCGGGCCACCTCATCGAGGGTGACGTCGAGCCCGAACTCGGTGAAGACCTCCGAGGCCGCCTTGAGGATGCGCTGCCGGTTCCGTTCGGCGTCCCGCCGCAGTGGCCGCGTCGGGTCCGCGAGGTCCCCAGCACAGCCGTCCGCGCCGCCGGGTACGGCCGGCGCCGCGCCCTCGGGCTCCGCCTCACCCGCCCGGGAAGCCGCATGGCCCTCAGGGGAACCCATCTGACCCTCCAGGGGATCCACCTCACCTCCGAAAATAAGTGGAGACAAGTTCTCCGTTTCATGCTACCGTAAACTAAGCGGAGAAGGTACCTCCAGATTGGTGAGGCTCATGTCTGATGTCAACACCGGCACCAGCCCAGAGGACCGGCGGCGCTGGCTCATCCTGGGCGTGATCGGCCTCGCGCAGCTCATGGTCGTGCTGGACGTCACGGTGATGAACATCGCGCTGCCGTCCGCTCAGCGTGCGCTGGGTTTCACCACGGCCGACAGGCAGTGGGTGGTGACGGCTTACACCCTCGCGTTCGGCAGCTTGCTGCTGCTCGGCGGCAGGCTAGCCGACCTGCTCGGCCGGAAGGTGACGTTCATGGTCGGCCTGGTCGGCTTCGCCGGCGTGTCGGCGATCGGCGGTGCCTCGGTCAATTTCACCATGCTGATCACCGCCCGAGCCTGCCAGGGAGCGTTCGGCGCGATCCTGGTGCCGTCGGCGCTGTCGCTCCTGACTACCACGTTCACCTCGCCGAAGGAACGCGGCAAGGCCTTCGGCGTGTACGGCGCGATCGCCGCGGCCGGCGGCGCGGTGGGCCTGCTGCTCGGCGGTGCGCTGACCGAATACCTCTCCTGGCGCTGGACCCTCTACATCAACCTGGTCTTCGCGGGCCTGGCCATCGTCGGGGCCACCATGCTGCTCGAGCGCCAGCCGTCCCCGGTCAAGCCCCGCCTGGACATCCCGGGTGTCCTGGCCGTGTCCAGCGCCCTGTTCTGCCTGGTTTACGGGTTCTCGAACGCGGCTACGCACAACTGGCACACGCCGTCCACGTACGGCTTCCTGGTCGCTGGCGTGGTCCTGCTCATCGTGTTCGCGCTCTGGCAGGGCCAGGCCGCGAACCCGAACCCGCTGCTGCCCCCGCGCGTGGCGCTCGACCGCAACCGGGGCGGCGCCTACCTGTCGATGCTGATCGCCGCCATGGGCATGTTCGGGACCTTCCTGTTCCTGACCTACTACATGCAGGAGACGCTCGGCTACTCACCCGTGGTCACGGGCTTTGCCTTCCTGCCCATCGCGGGCGGCATCGCGATCGCGGCCAACATGTCGACGATCGTGCTGATGCCCAGGGTGGGGCCCAAGCCGATCGTCACGGTGGGTTTTCTCGTGGGGGCGGGTGCCATGATCTGGTTCGCCCAGCTCGGAGCGCACACCGGGTACACCGCGGGCGTGCTCGGCCCGATCATCCTGACCGGTGTCGGCCTCGGCATGGTGATCGCGCCGTCCATCAATACGGGCACGTACGGCGTGGTACCGCAGGACGCGGGGGTCGCCTCCGCCTCCGTCACTGTCGGCCAGCAACTCGGCGCCTCGATCGGTACCTCGTTCCTGAACACCATCTTCGCCGGCGCCATCACCTCGTACGTGGCCGCGCACCTGGTGCTGGCCCGGACCCTCGGACCCAAGGCGCTGACCGGGCTGGCGCTGGCGCACGGATACGACGCGGCGTTCTCATGGACGGCCGGCATCCTCGCCTTCGGCGCGGTCGTCGCCTTCAGCTTGTTCCGGTTCGGCCCGCTGTACGGCAAGGGCGCGACCGGGCCTGCGGCGCCCGGGGTGCGGGAAGCAGCGACCGAGACGGGCCCCGCCATCCCGGCCTGAGGGAGCCGCTGGCAACGCCCCTGACTATCCTGATTCGAGCGGGGGTACGCGGGCGTCGGGCGGAGGGCCGCGATGGATGATCGCCAGAAGATGCGAGCCTCGGACGCTGATCGGCAGCAGGTCATCGACCGGCTGCGCGCGGCGCTCGACGAGGGCCGCCTCAAGATGGAGGAATACATCGACCGCATGGGACTGGCCTCCCAGGCGGTGACCTACGGGGACCTCGCCCCCCTATACGCGGACCTTCCGGAGAGCGGCGCGGTAGCCCGGCCGGACCCGCGCCCGCCCGCTCCCACCGCCCCGCCACCCCCACCGGTCGTCACCCGCAGACGCGGCATGCCCACCTCCCTCAAGGTCCTCTGGACGATCTGGGGGGCCGCGGTGTCAGTCAACCTGGTGATCTGGTTCATCGTCAGCGTCAGCGCCCATCACCTGATCTATCTCTGGCCGGTGTGGGTAGCAGGCCCGTTGGGCGCCGTGCTCCTCACGGTGTCGGTCGGCGTCGGCCAGATCAGGCGGGGCAGCTACCCCGAACACCGGCACCTGCCGCCCAGCCAGACCTGATATGCCCCCAAGCGAATCCCGCGACCCTGCCGCCCAGCCAGACCTGACATGCCCCAAGCGAATCCCGCGACCCTGGTGGCCGGCATGCCGGGACCCTCCCTCCAGGCTGGTCAGGAAGCACTGGCCGTACAGTTACGCAATCGTGTCCGGTGCGGCTCTGTATCCACCGCCCATCGGTCCAAGAGTGGTTGGCGACGGGGTTAATTTAGAGTGTTGTGCGCCAGCCCTTCGGGCGCGACCATTGAATTTTCGGGGAGGGAATTCCTTGGCTCAGGTGGCACTTCGGGTTGAAGATCCCGAGCAGATCGGCGGCTACCGGCTCACGGCCAGGTTGGGCGCGGGCGGCATGGGCGTGGTGTACCTCGGCTCGGCCGAGGACGGCGGGCTGGTCGCGGTGAAGGTACTCCGCCCCGAACTGGCCGATGACCCGGAATTCCGCAGGCGCTTCCAGCGCGAGGTATCCGTGCTGACGCAGGTCAAGGGCGTGTGCACGGTACGGGTAATCGAGGCAGACACCGAGTCCGCCCGCCCGTTCATGGTCACCGAATTCATCGACGGCCCCTCGCTGGCCGAATACGTCGACAGGCACGGACCGCTCGGTGCCGACATGCTGTACGGGCTGGCCACCGGGCTGGCCGAGGCGCTGACCGTGATCCACGCGGCCGGGATCGTGCACAGGGACCTGAAGCCCTCCAACGTCATCCTGGCCCCGGACGGCCCGAAGGTGATCGATTTCGGGATCGCGCAGACCCTGGACGCCACCGCCGTCACCAAGACGGGCATGATGGTCGGCTCGGCCGGATTCATGGCTCCGGAGCAGGTGCTGGGCAAGCCGGGACCGCCAGCCGACGTGTTCGTCTGGGGGGTGACGGTCGCGTACGCAGCCTCCGGCGAATCGCCGTTCGGCGGCGGGCCGACCGAGGCCGTCCTGTACCGGGTCTTGCACAACGAGGCCGACCTCTCCGGGGTACCTGAGTCGCTGCGGCCGCTGGTGGCCGCAGCCCTGGCTAAGGACCAGCAGGACCGCCCCACCGCGCAGCAACTCCTGGACCGGCTGACGAATCCGTCTACGATGCCGGCCACCACGGTCCACGGGGAACGCGTGCTCGACTCGCCGACGCAGACGGTGCTGTCGCTGACCTGGGGTACCGGTCCCATATCGGGCCCGCCGTCGGCGACCCGCGCCACCGGGCCGATGGCGAAGGACCCGGGTCTTCTCCAGCCGGCGCCGCCGGGTGCGGACTGGCCCGCACCGAAGCCCACGACAGGGAGCAAGGGCCCGGTCAGCCGGCGCACGGTGAGCATCGGCGTGGCGGCCCTGGCTGTCGCGGCGGCCGTCATCCTGTCCGTCGTACTGCTGACCGGCAGCAGCACGAAGTCGGGCTCGCTCGCGGGGAACCAGTCGAACCAGAACGTGCCTGCCGCGAACACCCTCCCGACGTATGCGGGACAGCAGCAGCGCGGCGTGTTCCAGACGATCGACCGCGTTGCCGCCTGGGGGAACACCATCGCCACGACGGGCTCGCTGACCAGCGACGGCGTAGCCCGCCAGCAGTTCTTCGCGTCGTCGGACGGCGGCGCGACCTGGCACCTTGCCTCACTCCAGTCGCCGGGCGGCGGCCAGCCCGCGCTGGGGGACATAGCCAACCGGATAGCCGCGGGGCCCAGCGGCTGGCTGGGCTGGGGCCCGAACGCGATCTGGACGAGCCACAATGGCCTGACCTGGACGCTCGCGGCGACGCACGGGCTCGAGCCGCGGCTGCCCGGCGACCAGGTCTTCGTCCTCACCAACACGGCCAGCGGGTTCGTGGCAGGCGGCCAGGGAAAGGCGAGCGACGGCGCGAACGAAGCCATCATCTGGGTTTCGCAGGACGGGATCACCTGGCAGCGGATGACGGCCGCGCAGCTGGGCCTCACGGACGCAGGCCAGACCCCGCAGTCCATCTCCTTCGCGGCCAGCCACGGGAACGACACGGTAATCTCCGACGGCGGGGCGGGCGTCTGGCTGAGCACCAACGGCGGATCGTCATGGAGTCCGGTGACCGTGCCGGTCGATCACGGCGCGAAGAACACGATCACCGGGCTGAGCTTCGATGCATCCGGCCTGCTCGCGGTCCGGCCGGGTACCACCGCGAGCGGCGCCCCCGACGGGGTGGCCTACTTCTCCACGAACGGGCAGACGTGGCAGTTCGCCGGCCTGATCGACCCGGCCGGCGGCTGGACCCCCGGGGTGGTGAAGGGCGGTAAGAACGGCTTCGTCGTGACCGGGACCGTAGTGAGCCAGGGCATCTACGTGGCCTATGCCAGCACGGGTACCGGCACCAGCTGGCAGCCGACGGGGCCGCTCGGCGACACCTCGGGCGGGCCCACGCCCACCGCGGCCGCCGGGCCGCACGGCACGGCCGTCATCGTCGGATCCACGACCGGCACCAAGATCAGCCAGCAGCCGGTCTTCCTCGCGGCGAACGCGGCGGGGACGGTACGGTCGGTCGCGATCTCGAGCATCCCGGGCGCCCTCATCCCCGAGGCCGCGGTGAACAGCACGGTGGTCGCCGATGGCGAGCAGATCGCGGTGGGCAGCGCGGACGGCTACCCGGCCGTGTGGCGCAGGGCGCCGGGCACCTCGTCCTGGACCCTGGTCTCGTCGCTGTCCCTGGTCTCCGGTTCCCCCGGCCTGGCCTCCCTGTCGAGCGTGACCCACGGGTCGGCCGGGTGGCTCGCCGCCGGGACGCCCGGCCCCGTCGTCTTCACCTCGACCGACGGCATCAACTGGCAGGCGGCAGGCGGGAACATCGTGCAGGATCTGTCGGGCGTGGCCGCGGTCGCCACGGCCTCGGGCCCTTCCGGGTACCTGATCGACGGCAAGCTGGTCGCCGCGGGCGGCGTATGCGTGGCCGACGACTGGTTCTCTACGGACCTGACCAGCTGGACCCGCGCCCATACCGCGACACCTCCGACCGGTTCGAGCCAGGTGCTAGGGGTGGCAGCCGGCCCGCACGGCTTCGTGACGGCAGGCTCGCACAACGGCAAGCCCGCGGTGTGGACCACGTCCAACGGCACCCTCTGGACGATTAACGTCCTGCCGCTGCCCACGGGCGCCTCGTCGGGCGTGCTCCAGTTGGTGGCGATCAACGGCAACAGCGTGGTGGCGCTGGGCCAGCAGACGACAGTGACGGGTACTCTTCCCCTCGCGGAGCTATCCACCGACGGCGGGAAGACCTGGCAGGAGGTGCAGTTCGTCTCCGCGGGACAGAACACCACCGTCACCGCGCTGACCGCGGGCCCCGGCGGGTTCACGGCCGCGGGCCAGTTCGGCGCGGCCGGGCAGCTAGGGGCGGCGATATGGAGGTCGCCCGACGGGAGTAGCTGGACCCAGCTGCCGATCAGCGGCCTGACCGGCGGCGGGAATCACGACATCACGACGCTGACCCCGGCTGGTGCCACGGTGACCGCCATCGACTCGATCCTGTCCCAGCAAAACCAGCAGTACGTCACGGTTCCGGTCCCGGCCTAGGCGGGCCGTGCCGAGATGCATTATTTGACGCGCATCCATCACACGCCGCAAGTTGACTCGAAATTCAGAATCCCTGCGGGGAAAGATAACTTACCCACTGTAGGTGAGGTTGTCATTCGCGAAGTCGATCGTGGCCTGGGATTCCGGACCGGGGTTTGTCACCGCGGTTTCGACTGTGACATTCAGCGCACCCTTGAGATCCAGAACGATCTTAGTTGGCACACCGGACACCAGGTTCGCCACTGAAACCGAAACGCCATCGGCAGTGAACTTAAGGGGCTTGTTGTGGGGCCCGAGGAACTCGAGCGTGGCAGCCGTGGAATTCGTGGTATCGAGGCCGACTAGTGCTGTAAGGTTCTTAAACAATCCCGCGGCATGCCAGGCCCATGTTTCTTCCGCGATGGGGCCTACGCCGCCGCAGTATTCATCAGTCACGACCTGGAAACCGTGCTGGTACGTCTGCCCTGCCATCGCCAGCTTGGCACCTTCACTGGCGCTCTCATAGCTCCGGCCGTCGCAGCCGCTGAGTTCGTGCGATGTCGCCGCCCCGAGCGCTTCCAATGATGAGATATCGGAGGGCTCAGGCGGGAACGAGCCTGAGCCTGTAGAAAATTCATCGTCCGCGAAGTCCACCGTGGCCTGACTCTCGGGGCCACCCGTGCGCGCCGGCTGATTCACCAGAGTTTCTGCGATGAAATTCGTAACAGAAGTGAGGCTCATTTCGATGTCTGTGGGCACACCTGCTACGAGGTTGGTTGACTCGACTGATTGCCCATCCGCGATGAACTCCAGAGGCTTGTTGTTTGACCCCAGGAACTCTAGCTCCACGCCAGTAGAGTTGATCGAGTCGAGACCCACCGCCGCCGCAAATGTTTTATACATGGTTCCTATATGCCAGGCCCATTCATCTTCCGCGATCGGGCCTACGCCGCCGCAGTATTCATCAGTCACGATCTGAAAGCCGTGCTGGTACGTCTGCCCTGCCATCACGAGCTTCGCACCTTCACTGACGCTGGCATAACTGTGACCACCGCAGCCGCTGACTTGGGTAATTGTCGGCGTTCCAAACGTGGTGACAGGCACGGCGGTGGACGCCGAGCCACTGCTCGGTGGTATCACCGGGCCAGACCCTCCTGGTTGCACGGTGGAGCCCGCCCGGCCGGGCTGGCCCGAATGCGAGGCGATCGCCGGCACGATCCTGACGGCGAGGATGGCAGCCGCTGCTGCTACAACTGCCGCCACCATCACCCATGCCCACCGCGTTCGCCGCTGGCCGCGCGGAGATGTCGGCCGGCCCGGCTCGACCGGCCGCATGCCTGGCTGGTCTGCCGTGGGCCGATGTTCCGCGCTGGACCATGATGTAGCCAGAGCCTCTGGCACCTCGCCGGACGCACTCGGTGCCGTTATTACCCGGCCATGCCTCGCCGCTCCCGGCAGGATCGGTGATGGGGAGATCCTGTTCGGGCCATAGCCGAGGTGGGCGGCGGCGGCCAATTCGAGTGCGAAGTCCTTCGCCGAGCGAGGGCGCTCTTGCATGTCCCCGGCCAGGGCATGCATGACCGCCTCCGCAACGGCGGGAGGAACCCCGGCGGGCGGCGGCGGCGTGGTGGCCAGCTGTTGCTCGTACCGTGCAAACAGCGGCAGGGCCGGATCGAAAGGCGGCTTTCCAGCGAGCATCTCGTACAGGACCACCCCGAGCGCGTAGATGTCGGTGGCCGGGCCGAGCTGGCCACCGCTTAGCTGTTCCGGCGCCATATAGAGCGGAGTTCCCGCGACGCCGCTCGCACTGACCTGTGAGCCGTCGAAGATCTTGGCGATGCCGAAATCGGTAACCTTGAGCAGGCCGGCAGCGTCGAAGAGTACATTATCTGGCTTGATGTCACGGTGCAGCACCCCCTGTGCATGCGCATAGGACAGCGCCTCAGCAACAGCGACGCCGACGGCGCATGCCTCCCTGGCCGGGATCCCCGCCAGATGCCGGGTCAAGCTCCCGCCGGCGAGCAACTCCATGATGATCAGGCAGAACCCTCCGTGCTCCACGTAATCGTGGACGCGGACAATATGCCGATGATCCATGCGGGCGAGCAGCCGCGCCTCGGCGACGAAGCGGGCATGAGCCACCCGATCGTTGACAGCCAGGACCTTGATCGCAACGTCCCGCCCCAACTGCCGATGCTGCGCGGCCAGGACCAGCCCGAAGGCGCCGGCCCCAAGCTCGCCCTTCACCTCATAACCAGGCAGCGCGGCAGCTAGCTGACCACGATCAATGATCATCGACCGATAAACCTCATGACGAATATGCCGGTGTGGGAATTGGACTAACTAGGGCATCCAGTCCTGCCCAGGAAATGGCAGAGACACTGCCGATCATCACGATTGGGCCAGCGGTCATAATAAATGGGCAGATACCTGAAATTGGGCGGGAATTGGAATTGGTCAGGTGGCGGCGGGCATCCGGGTCGGCCTTCGGTGAGCATGACGAGAGCGTCGAACAATCGCAGGCCGGTTGGCGGCGGTGGATGGGTAGCTGCGGCTCGCGTCGAGTTGGCGGGCGCCGGGAAGGGTGTGCGGGCAGCCCGATCGGCGATGTGACCGTATTCGTCACCCACGGCTCCTCCAGACGCCGAAGATCAAGTCCGACTCTCAGCGGTGTGGCGGCGGCCGACGCCCTTGGTGCGGACGGCGGCGGCCAGGTATTCCGACCGCAGCCGTCATGACAGCCCTCTTCATCGAGGCAGGTCCTGTCGATGCGGCGTGGGCGGTCTCTGCGGCAGGCGTCTTGCACGCTATGGGACATGGGCAGGCGACCCACAAGCCCCCGCGAAGGCAGCCGTGGGCGGGCTGCCTCTCGCGCCAGGCTAGCGCTCTTGGTCGCCCAAGTGCCGTGCTGAGGAAAGGACACGGCCACCCCCACAATCCTTACGGCATTCCTGCGCCATGATCTAGCGGGATGCGTGTCCGTTAGACGCCGGACTGACTCGGGCAGTTTACATTCACGGTGCTGTTCGGGTAGCTGTAGAGGTTCTGCAAGGACGATCCAGCTAATACGGGGCGATGTTCAACAAACTGGACACAGGTGCACGGGCCAGGCTGAATATGACACAGCGATTTGCGAAGCTACAACCGACTGCACCGTGCAGCAACTCTTGGTCCATCAGTTCAGTCACACCCGCTTCGAGGCTGGGACGTGGCCTGATCCTGGATCCTTCGTTCGGTTCGTCTTCCGGGGCGAACATCCAGCAGCAGGAGGACGCGCAAATCCCATCAGGCTGTCTTTTCGGGTGGGCAGAGGCATTCGTCACCTCGGACACTACGGGCGACGGGACGATCGTCGGTCACCAGGGCATGATCGCCGTCGACACCTTTGATGTGTGCAGCAGCAGCAGAGCGGCGGGTTCAGCGCTAGCGAAGCTGCGTACCTCCGGATGCCAGCCCGCGTGCCAGATGGTGGCTGGCGAGCCGCGGGTCGGTGACAACTCGGTCGGTGCTCTGGTGGCCGCTGGGCCGGTTGAACAACGGGGTCCCCACAGGAGAAAGACCTGGTGCTCCCGTCGAGGTGCCCGCCGACGACCGACCGCTGCCAGGGAAGCCACCACGGCTCTTGTTGCTGACCGGGCCATGGTGGCGGCATACCCTCGAACTAGCGCCTACTGTGGCCGGGTCAGGGTAAGCGTCAGCGACGCGGAGCCGCTTGCCTCGGCCCCCGTTCCGAGCAGCCCCACCTGTCCCTTTGCGCCAATGGTCACCGCCACCGCTATCTGGGTGAGCCGGAACGAAGAGTCTTTCGGCTCCTCTCCCGGCAGTGAGCTCTGGACCTTGATCATCAGAGCGTTGAGGTTCTCACGCAGGACGTCGAGATCGATCTTCTTCCACAACTTCTCGCCCCCGAGCAACTTCGGCTCGCTCGCGGCCAGCACGAGGATCGTGTTGTCGTCGGTAGTCTTGGTGCCGTCGGTCATTCGTTCGCTCCCGTTTCGAACTTGACAGGCATCATTGGATGCCCGAACACGCAGTACGCCGCGGCGGCGAGTCGACGGCGCTCGGCCCCGAACTCGGCCGAGTCGTCGGCCATCAGGGCTTTCCTCGCGCTTCGCAAAGCGTTGCCGATCGAGTCTCCGGCATCGAGAGCTGCGTAGAAGTAGTTGCCGAATCTAAGTGCCAGGTCTGGCTCGACAGGCAGCACGGAAGCTACCACGGCGGGTACGTGGAAGTCGATGAACTGCTGCGGGAACGATTTCGGGCTATAGAACTGCGCGCCTGCTCGGATCGACGAACAGGCGTTAACGAAGACCAGTGCGGCTGCGTTTCCGAATTGCTTGTCCATCTCGAAGAACCCGGTCGGGTAAAGAACCTTTCCGCCGATCGAAAGGCCGACCTTCCCTTGCTGGTTACCCATATGGGTAACAAAGTCGAGCAGCCCGAAGGTAGTGACCTGGAATACACTCTCCCGCACAGTCTTCAGGTCATGGTAGTCGTCGGTGGGGCACACTTTCCTGAGCGCGGTACGGTGACTTTCAACCTCGTCTTCGGATTCGGCTAGCGATTCCGGATCGGAGATAAAGGCCGCGCGGCAAATCTTACGCGACTGGTGGCACGGCGAGCTCGCTGCGGTTGACGGCCACCGGGTCACGTTGTGCACCTCGCCGAGCAAGCGGCGATCACCGTCCGAGCTCTCAAGAAGCGCGAGCTCGAACGGGAAGCTGTACTTCATAGGGTAATCGATGAGGACGTTGCGGTTCTCCGTCTGCTCCAGATAGTGGATCAGCGTGCGGGGCAGGGTGTTCTTCACCTCCAGCGCGAGGCCTAGCAACCCTTCTTCCACCTCGTCTGGCGACTCATCGGCAACGCTAACAGCAGTTTCGACGAATCGGTCGACGAGCACTCGTGCTTCCTCTTCCTGCATAAGCTTAGTTTCCAGCTCGTGCCCACGATAATTACCGTCGGCAGTGAACAGTCGGATAACGCCGTTGTCGTCAACGCTAATGCTCACGTCGACCGAATAGGGGTCGTCGTCGAGAGGGGCTGTCACTGATGCAGCTTTGCTGAACTCGCAGAGAGTTACCCGTCCCAGCTCGGCGCCGGATTGGCGGACTGTCACCGTGATAACGAAACGCTCCGCCCCCGATGTCACACGATAGCGGAATGCCACTGTCGGGCTTCGCTTACCAGGTTCGAGTAGTACCTGTACCCACGCCTGATCGTCGGTTACGAAGCCTTCGGCGCTGCTCGATATAACGACCGGCTGGCCGAGTTCGACCGCAAAGGGCTCGGAAGCCTGGCTCGACGGCCTGAGGAGTTCCTCCGGCGTCACTGTGGCGAAGACGGTCACCTCACGTTCCGCGAGGCTGCCGGTGCTCTGCACTTCGAGGACGTGCTGCTCGGCAGGCCCGGACGGCTCACCTTCCTCGACAGGGCCCAGCGGCCTGTCGACAGCGTCCTCCCCGTCCCCATCCCCGGTTCCATTGCCGTTCCCGTTGTCCCCATCGCGGGCCGATGCAGGCGGCCTAGGCTCACCAGCGGCCTGCTCGTCATCGGGCTTCTCCGTGATCACGGCCGCGGTGGTGAGGAACAGGCCCGCGATCGAGGCCGCGTTCTGCAGCGCCGAGCGGGTGACCTTGGCGGGGTCGATGATGCCGGCCTTGAACATGTCGGTGTACTGGCCGGTCGCGGCGTTCAGGCCGTGGCCGGCCGGCAGGGTCTTGACCTTCTCGACCACTACGCCGCCCTCGAGGCCGGCGTTCGCCGCGATCTGCTTGAGCGGCTCCTCGAGCGCACTCAGGACCAGGCGATAGCCGGTGGCTTCGTCGCCAGCCGAGGGCAGGGGCGGCGGAGAGGGAGGCGGCGGCGGATTCCCCTTACCCGGCGGCGGGGGAGGCATCACGCCCACCAATGCCTGCAACCGCTGGGCGATCTGGAGTAGCGCGACGCCGCCGCCGGCGACGACGCCTTCCTCGACCGCGGCCTTGGCGTTGCGCACCGCGTCCTCGATGCGGTGCTTGCGCTCCTTCAGCTCGACCTCGGTGGCCGCCCCGGCCTTGATGACCGCGACGCCGCCGGCCAGCTTGGCCAGCCGCTCCTGCAGCTTCTCCCGGTCATAGTCGGAGTCGGTGTTCTCGATCTCGGTCTTGATCTGGTTGACCCGCCCGGAGATCTGGTCCGCATCACCCGCGCCGTCCACGATGGTGGTCTCATCCTTGGACACCACCACCTTGCGGGCCCGGCCCAGCACGTCCAGGTCCACGCTGTCCAGCTTCAGCCCGACTTCCTCGCTGATCACCTGACCGCCGGTCAAGATGGCGATGTCGCCGAGCATGGCCTTGCGCCGGTCGCCGAAGCCGGGGGCCTTGACCGCCACCGACCTGAACAGGCCGCGCATCTTGTTCACCACCAGGGTGGCCAGGGCCTCGCCGTCGACGTCCTCGGCGATGATGACCAGCGGCTTGCCGGACTGCACCACCTTGTCCAGCAGCGGCAGGAGGTCCTTGTTCGCCGAGATCTTGGAATTCACCACCAAGATGTACGGGTCCTCAAGGACCGCCTCGAGCCGCTCGGGGTCGGTGACGAAGTACGGCGCGATGTACCCCTTGTCGAACCGCATGCCCTCGGTGAGCTCAAGCTCCAGGCCGAAGGTGTTGGACTCCTCGACGGTGATGACGCCTTCCTTGCCGACCTTGTCCATGGCCTCGGCGATCATCTCGCCGATGGCCGTGTCGCCGGCCGAGATGGAGGCGGTGGAGGCGATCTGCTCCTTGGTCTCCACGTCCTTGGCCAGCTTGGACAGCTCCTCGCTGACCCGCTCGACCGCCGCCTCGATGCCCTTCTTCAAAGACATCGGGTTGGCGCCGGCCGCGACGTTGCGCAGGCCCTCGCGGACCAGCGCCTGGGCCAGCACGGTCGCCGTGGTCGTGCCGTCGCCGGCCACGTCGTCGGTCTTCTTCGCTACTTCCTTAACAAGCTCGGCGCCGATCTTCTCCCACGGGTCCTCGAGCTCGATCTCCTTGGCGATGGACACGCCATCGTTGGTGATCGTGGGGGCGCCCCACTTCTTCTCGAGAACCACGTTGCGGCCCTTGGGGCCGAGGGTTACCTTCACGGCGTCGGCGAGCTGGTTCATACCGCGTTCGAGCCCACGCCGGCCGTCCTCGTCGAACGCGACCATCTTCGCTGCCATGGCCCACCCCCAACACCCTGCACGGTCCGTTGCGTCCCATGCTCACAATGAAGCGTACGCGGGACACGAACCTGGATCTCGGTCGATAATGTGACCCGCCGGCGCCGTGCTGGCCTTTTCGCCTGGGCGGCTGGCCAGCGGGCACGAGGAGATACGCACGGCATATACCGAGCTGCTGGCTGGTCGGCCTCGATTCTCCTCGGCGGGCCAGCAACCGGTGATCAGGAACGGCGACCTGGCGCTCACCTCGACGCGGCTGCCGGGCGGCGGGGCCACGGTCGAGGTGGCCGGGCAGCAGCCGGATGGCAGCTGGCGCTGGGTGATCGATCAGCCGGCCGTACTGCCCTGACCGGCCCGGTCAGCTGCGTCCGCGCTCCTGGGGCGGGTCAGCTACGTCCGCGCCCCTGGGGCGGGTCAAGTGCGCTTGCGTCCTGCGGGCCGGTCAGCCGACCTGGGCGTCCTGGGCTGACCACGGGAACGGGACGAGGTCGGGCTCGACCCAGCCGCGGCGGGCGGCCGGGGCGGCCAGGGTGGACGACCGGTAGTGTCGGCTGAGCAGTCGCTTGTCCAGGAGGCCGGGGTTACGGGCCGCGAAGTCCTCGAAGTCGGCGCACCCCGGGTCCTCGGCCATGTGGTAGGCGACCGCTTCCACCCAGGCTCGTGAGACCGTGTGGCGATACTTCTGCGGCGCTCGCTCGTAGGCCGCGATCTGGCGGATCCAGGTGCAGATCGTGCCGATGGCGTCGGGCATGCCGTAGCGTCGTACGGCGTAGAACGCCAGGTTGATGTGCTGCCGGTGCCGGAACTGCCCGGCCGGCCCGGTGATTGCGGGCAAGATCGCCGCGAGTACGGGATCCGGCGAGCCGTGCGCGCCGGGGGAGGAGTGCACACCAGGTTCGCCGCGCGGGTCACGGGAGCTCCGCTGCCCGGCTGGCGCGTCATGATGCGGCATCGCAGGCCTCCTGCAGCGCGCCGATGACGGCGTGAAAACCGGCGATCTGGGTGGCGGAAAGCCCGCGCACCGCTTCCCGCTCGAGGTCCGCCATGGCCGTCCGAACCCTTGCGGCCACGGCCTGGCCCGCCTCGGTCAGCGGCAGACGGAAGGAGCGCCGGTCAGCGGCGTCCGGTTCCCTGGTGAGGTAGCCCCGGTGCTCCAGTCGGTCGAGGACGCCGGTCAGAGTAGAGGCCCGCGTACCGGTCCTCTCGCTGAGCTCGCGGACGTTGGGCACGCCGCCGCCAGCCAGGTTGGCGAGCGCGTTGATCTCCGCGGCGGTCAGGTTTTCCCCGGCCAGCGCGGCACCCAGCGCGTGCAGGGTGTGGTGCGTGGCCCTCTGGAGGGGTAGCACCAGCCCAGGTATTCCAGTTTCGGATATCACGAGAATGAATTATACGGTACTGATGGATCTGAGGGACACGGCCGCCGGAGGACAGGACGTCACTCCGGAAAGATGCCACCCCAGGGAGGTTGCCGGCTTGAGGGAGTTGCCGTTCTGGCGACTTGCCGCCCGGGAGGAGTTGCCGCCCGGGAGGAGTTGCCGCCCGGGAGGAGTTGCCGCCCGGGAGGAGTTGCCGCCGTGGGGACAATGGCCTCATGGCTGAGTCATGGATGATCGACGAGCTGGCGCACGCGGGACCGGAACACCTCGACCCGGCCTTCGTGGTCGGCTACGACCGCAAGCAGGGCTATCCCGATCCGGCCGAGGACCTGGCCGCGTTCGAGGCGTACGGCCTGGACGCGACCTCCGCCGTGGTTGACCTGGGCGCGGGATCCGGGCAGTTCGCGCTCCCGGCCGCGCGGCGGTTCGGGCACGTGACGGCGGTGGACGTATCGCCGGCCATGGTCTCGATGCTGCGACAGCGCGGGGCGGACGCGGGGCTGGCGAACCTGGACTGCGTTCGGGCGGGGTTCCTCAGCTACACCCATTCCGGGGCGCCCGTGGACGGCGTGTACACGCGTAACGCGCTGCATCAGCTGCCCGACTTCTGGAAGGCTCTCGCCCTTGACCGCATCGCGCAGATACTGCGGCCTGGCGGCGTGCTCCGGCTGCGCGACCTGATCTACGACTTCAGCCCGGCCGAGGCCGACCGCGTATTCAGACGCTGGTTCGACTACGCCGCCGACGATCCCGCCGCCGGGTACACCGCCGCGGATTACGCCGAGCACATCCGCACCGAGTTCAGCACGTTCCGCTGGCTGCTCGAGCCGATCCTGGCCGCCACCGGCTTCGAGATCGTCACCGTGAAGTTCGACGGTCGGCTATACGGCGCCTACACGTGCATCCGGTCCTCCAGGCCGGGCGACGTCAGCCGAGCTCACTGATCAGAGCTGGGCGACGTCAGCCGGGAGTAGAGCTCCTGGTAACGCGCCTGGGTCGCGTTCACGATCTCCGGCGGGATGGCCGGGCCGGGCGGCCAGGCGGTCCCAGTCCAGGCCGGAGGACCAGTCGCGGAGGAACTGCTTGTCCAGCGACCGCTGCGGACGGTCCGGCTGCCACTCGGCAGCCAGCCAGAACCGCGAAGAATCGGGCGTCAGCACCTCGTCGGCAAGCATCAGGGTCCCGTCGGGCAGCAAGCCGAACTCCAGTTTGGTGTCGGCGATGAGGATGCCGCGCGACGCGGCAAGCTCCGCCCCCCGCCGGTACACCTCAAGGGTGACCCGCTCGAGATCGGTTGCGGTCGAAGGGCCGACCAGCGCCGCCACCTCGGCCGCGGTCATCGGCTCATCGTGGCCCGCCGCGGCCTTGGTCGTCGGGGTGAAAACGGGTTCCGGCAGCCGCGAGCCCTCGCCGAGCCCCGGCGGGAGCTGCACGCCCGAGATCGCGCCGGTTTCGCGGTAGGACGCCAGGCCGAGGCCGGCGAGGTATCCGCGCGCGATGCACTCCACCGGCAGCATCCGCAGCCTGCGGCACCTGATCGCCCGTCCGGCCCACCGCGCGGGTACGTCGTCACCGGAGATCACGTGGTTGGCGATCACGCCCGTGAGCTGCCCGAACCACCACAGCGACAGCTGGGTCAGCACCGTGCCCTTGCCCGGGATAGGCGTGGGCAGCACGACGTCGTACACGCTGACCCGGTCGGAGGCGACCATGATGACGTCGTCGCCGTCCGCGTAAAGATCGCGGACCTTGCCGGAATGCATCAGTTCCACGCGCCCTCCTCAGTTCCACGCGCCCTCCTCCACGCTCCCCGACCCACCGTCGGCCCGCCGAAGCCGTCACGGCAGCCCGGAAAGATCCTCCCATCGCACGACCGGCTGGCGAGCAGATCCCTATGCCAAGCCGGCGGGCGGGCCTAGCCCGGATCCACGCCGGAGGCCACGCTGGAAGCCTCACCTGTCCCGCCAACCACAGAATTCTCAGATCTTCCACGAAGCAGGATCTTCCGCCTAGCCCCTCAGATCTTCCACGAAGCCGGATCTTCCACGCACATCGTCGGCCGCCCCAAGCTAGGCATTGACACAAGCTGACCGATCGGATTATTTTTTAACTATGCGGTCAGAAAAAGGTCCAGCCGGTCAGAAGGACCGGACGTTCATCGAGACCGCGCGCCGGGCGCAGATCATGGCGGCCGCCGTCGACACCATCGCCGAGCTTGGGTACGGCCAGGCCTCCCTGGCCCGCATCGCGGAGAGGGCCGGAACCAGCAAGGGCGTGATCCTGTACCACTTCAACGGCAAGGACGACCTGATCAGGGAGCTGGTCGCCGAGCTGTCCGCCAAAGGCCGGGCCTTCATGGCCACCAGGCTCGAAGCCCAGCCAACCGGCGCGGGCATGCTCAGGGCCTACATCGAGTCGAACATGGACTTCGTCCGCGAGAACCGCAACCACGTGGCCGCGGTCGTCGAGATCGCGCTCAACGCCCGCAGCGCCGACGGCGGCTCGCTCTACGACTTCTCGATCAGCCAGCAGGGGGCGGAAGCGCTCCGGCAACTACTCACCTACTTCCAGGGCACCGGCGAGTTCCGGGCCGACTTCGACCCGGCGGTCATGGCCATGGCCATCCGCTCCGCCCTCGACGCGGTGCCGACCCGGCTCGCCCGCGACCCCGGCCTCGACCTCGCCCACTACGGCCGCGAGCTAGCGGACCTATTCCAGATCGCCACCCGGCCCGACGGACGTCACCCGGAGGCCGCCACCCACGAGCCCTCAGCGGAGGAGAAATGAACCCCTACTTCGACACCCACCACGTCGCCGGCCTGGTGTTCCTGGTCATCATGCCCGCCTGGGGCATGATGGAGCTCAGCCAGCGCTCCGCGACCATGAACGCGCGAGCCGGAGCCACCAAGATCGGCGGCAGCGTCGCAGGCCGGCTCGCCTGGCTGGCCCTCGTGATCGCCACGGTCGTCGTGGTCAACCTGACCCCGCGCGTCGTCGCGTCCGCCGCGATCCGCCCTGGCGCCGTCGCCTTCGCCGCCGGCACCGTCATCCTGCTGGGCGGTCTGGTGCTGCGCGGCTGGTCGTTCAAGGCGCTCGGCCAGTACTTCACGCACACCGTCATGGTCAGCTCCGACCAGCCGGTCATCGCCACCGGCCCGTACCGCGTGCTGCGCCACCCCAGCTACGCCGGAATCCTGCTGGCCGCCGTCGGGATCGGGCTGGCCACCGCGAACTGGGCCGACCTGGCCGCGATGACGCTGCTGGTCCTCGCGGCCCTGCTCTGGCGCATCCACGTCGAGGAGAACGCGCTGCTGGCCACCCTCGGCGACCGCTACCGCGCCTACGCCGGCCAACACAAGCGCCTCGTCCCCCTCGTCTGGTAATCCGAGACACAGGAGAAGAGCAATGAAGGACGCACTCACCAACCAGGTAGCGATCGTGACGGG
Organism: uncultured Actinomycetes bacterium; assembly: GCA_963847965.1. Taxonomy (GTDB): domain Bacteria; phylum Actinomycetota; class Actinomycetes; order Streptosporangiales; family Streptosporangiaceae; genus Palsa-504. The sequence continues at coordinate 14,646 of CAWKCG010000032.1, read as the reverse complement.
TGGCGGCTCGGGGATCGGCGAGGCGCTGTGCCTGGAACTGGCCCGCCGGGGTGCCCAGGTCGTCGTCGCCGACATCAAGGGCGAGGAGGCCGGGCGGGTGGCCGCGGCCATCAAGGCCCACGGCGGACAGGCCACGGCCAGCACCGTCGACGTGGCGGAGGAGAAGGATGTCCGCCGGCTGGTCGAAGACACCGTCTCCGCGCACGGCCGCCTGGACTACCTGTTCAACAACGCCGGCTTCGCGATCGGGGGTGACGTCCTTCACCTGACCCTGGACCACTGGCGCCGGGTCCTGGACGTGGACCTTTACGGGGTCCTGCACGGCATGCGCGCCGCCTACCCGATCATGGCCCGGCAGGGGTTCGGCCACATCGTGAACACCTCATCGGCCGGGGCCTTCTTCCCCCTCCCCGTCAACGCCCCTTACAGCACGGCCAAGAGCGCCCTGATCGGGCTGTCCCTGTCGCTGCGCCTGGAGGGTGCCGACCTCGGGGTGAAAGTCAACTGCGTCTGCCCGGGGTTCGTGCGCACCAACGTCTACCGGAACGCGGAGGTGGTCGGCGTAACCCTGCCCGCCGGCGTGGACCGGGAGAAGCTGGCCGGCGCGCCGGCCACCATGATGGAGCCGTCACGGGCGGCCCAGCTGATCCTGGACGGCGTGGCGCGCAACCAGGCGCTGATCGTGTTCCCCGCCAGCGTCCGCTGGCTCAGGCGCGCCAGCCAGCTCTTCCCCGGCCTTATCGAGCGAGCGCTGCTCCGCCAGTTCCGGCAGCGCCAGCAGCGGGCGCGCGCGGCAGGCCTGGTTCCCCGTGAAGCGGATGTCGCCGCGGAGCGATAAGGCTCCCCGGCCAGACGCCGGACCGGTAAGGAGGTAACGGTGCCGATCTTCTCAGGCCAGCCCACCCAGGACGCGTCGGCGTGGGAGCCGCAGGCGGCGAGCAACCGCCTGGCCAAGACCGCGGGCGCCGACCCGGCCGGGGTGTTCACCTCGGACCTGTCGGTCTCGGAGTACGTCCTGCTCGGCGAGGCCGGGTTCGAGCCGCTGGGGTTCGTCGTCGGCTCGTCGATCTACCACGTCGGCCTGCAGATCGGCCGGTGGGGGCGTAACCAGGAGCTGCAGGTGCTGACCCAGGCGATGTACAACGCCAGGGAGCTGGCCATGGCCCGGATGCGCGCCGAAGCCGACCAGCTCGAGGCGGACGGGATCGTCGGGGTGCAGCTGCGGATGCAGATGTACTCCTGGGGGCAGAACTGCCTGGAGTTCGTCGCCACCGGCACGGCCGTCCGGCACCTGGCCGGGCAGGGCGCGCACCGCGCGCCGGACGGCCGGGCGTTCACCTCGGACCTGTCCGCGCAGGACTTCTTCCGCCTGCTGGCGGCCGGCGCGGTCCCAGTGGCGTTCGTCCTGGGCACCTGCGTTTACCACATCGCCCACCAGGGCGTGCTGCAGACGCTGCGCCAGGTCGGCCAGAACCAGGAGATGATGCAGTTCACCCAGGGTGTCTACGAGGCCCGCGAGCTCGCCCTGGCCCGGATGCAGGCCGAGGCCGCCCAGGCCAGGTCCTCCGGCATCGTCGGGGTGACCGTCGAGGTCAAGAACCACGTCTGGGGCGAGCACGCCACGGAGTTCCTGGCCACGGGGACCGCCATCAGAAGGCTCAGCGACGAGCACAAGCTCCCGGAGACCTCGCCCAGGCCCACCTTCACCCTGGGCCTGGATAAGTAGGCCTGGATAAGTAGTTGCCACGCGATTTGCGGCTCGGCGTAGTATCGCTCGGTGCGCGTACGATCAGGTGCCATGGCGGACCTTGAGGTGCAGTACCTCCAGGTGCAGACGACGACCGATTCGCGCGCGGAGGCGATCGAACTCTCCCGCGCCGCGGTCGAGGCCAGGCTCGCCGCGTGCGGCCAGGTGGCCGGGCCCGTGGCGTCGGTCTACTGGTGGGACGGCGGCGTGGAGCGGGCCGAGGAATGGCTCGTCCTGCTGAAGCTGCCGGCCGACCGGTACGACGAGCTGGCTGCCTTCCTCGCCGAGCGCCACAGTTACGACGAGCCCGAGATCATCGCCCTGCCCATCGTGACCGGGTCCCCGGCGTACCTGAGCTGGGTCCGCGAGGAGACCCGCCCGGCCGCGGGAGCGGCCGGAGCTACGGGAGCCACGGGAGCCACGGGAGCGTAACGATGACGGGCCAGGTAGGACCGCGGGGAGTCGCCATCTTGCTGTTCGCCGCGGCCACCGGAATACTCCTGGCCCTCCTCGGCTGGTCACAGCGCGGCACGGGACTGCCCCCTCCGCACGTGGGCGGGCTGCCGGCCGTGGTCGTCGTGACCACCGCGCAAGGGCACATCGTGTCATGAGCCAGCAGAGCCGGGCAGGCAGCAGGAACCGCGCGGGCGGCAAGGGGGGCTGGGCGCGCGGCCGGCCGCAATCCCCGGGGAGCACCGCGGCGCCGTCGGCCAGGGAGCCACTCGAGGCGGCCGCGGCCCGCCCGGTGCCGGACGACGCATCCGCCCTCTCCGCACCCGGGCCAGCCACCCCCGCCAGCCGCCTGCGGGCCAGCCTTGGCCTGGCCGCCGCCGTGACCGCGGAGTGGGCCCCCACGGCGGGGCGGCTCCTGCTAGGCATTGTCATGCTGTGGTTCGGCTACCACGAGCTCCTCCTGCCCGGCGAGTGGACCGGGTACGTGCCCGTGATATCGGAGTCGTCGTCGCTGGCCATCATCTTGGTGCTGGCCCACGGCTGGGTGCTGCTCGTCCTGGCCGCCGCGCTGCTGGCGGGCATCGCGCCGCGCGCCGCGGCCGCGATCTCCAGCGTGCTGCTGCTGGAGATCGTGATCTCGCTGGCCGCCACCGGGCTATCCGACACGGCCCTGCGCGACGTCGGCGTCCTCGGCCTGGCGGTCTGCCTGACCGGCTGCAAGAACCAGCGCCTGGTCCTGCGGAACTGAGCAAAACCAAACCAGGGTCAGGGATTGGGCGGCACGTTCCAGGACACCATGACCGGCTCGGCGTGCTCGGCTCCGAGCGTGCTGACCGTCCCGGTGTCCAGCCGGAACAGCCGTCCGGCGGCGGGCTCGAGCCGCAGGTAGCGCGCGGTGAGCACCCGCAGCATGTGGCCGTGCGCGACCAGCGCGACATCGCCGTCGGCCAGCAGCGGCGCGACCCGGCGGAGCACGCGGTCCGCCCGCTCGCCGACCTGCTGCACCGTCTCCCCGGGGTGCGCGGCGTCGCCGGGGATGACGCCGTCCCGCCACAGGGACCAGCCCGGGTGCCGCTGGTGGATCTGCGCCGTGGTCAGGCCCTCGTACCCGCCGTAGTCCCATTCCCACAGGTCAGGATCTGGCTTCGCGTCGGCCAGGCCCGCCAGCTCGGCGGTCCGCACCGCTCGCTGCGCGGGGCTGGTGAAGGCGGCCACGATGTCGCACCTGGCCAGCAGCGGGGCCAGCGCGGCGGCGGCGGCCTCGCCGCGCGGGGTGAGCGGGGCGTCGGTCCGTCCGGTGTGCTTTCCGGTCCGGCTCCATTCGGTCTCGCCGTGCCGCAGCAGGATCAGGTCTCCCATGGCTCGCCGCGTTACAGCAGCCGGCGCAGGGCCAGCAGGTCGCGGAGGCTGGCCTGGATCTTGACCCGGCCGGCCAGCCACATGCGGGCGATGTTGGCCGGGGTAGCGGCGAGCGCGACCGTATCGTCGCTGCTGGCGGTCACCCTGATGTCGGCCGGGGGCTCATCGGGCCCGACCTCCTTGACCGGCTCCGCGCCACCCTCGGTGATCCTGGTCTTGAACATTATGCCGAGGTCCGTCACGTAACAGCTGAACGAGCGGTTGCTGAAGAAGCTGTCCCGGTCCTGCTCGTTCATCTCGCCTAGTCGGTTGGTCAGGGACTGCAGCGCCTCGCGGCACTCCTCGGCTGAAGCCATGTGCGCCTCGCTCTTGTCAGCATCGGACGGTAGCGTTCAGCCGGAGGGTAGCGCACATGGGCGAGGTAGACACAGACCAGGGCACCGGCCAAGAGGGTCTGGGGGGAAAGGCTTCCCCCCAGGACCAGGGGGGGTCTGGGGGGGATCGTCCCCCCGAGGCTAGCACCGTTCCGGCAACCGGCCACGCCGGGGTGGACGGCGCCGTCGAGGGGCTGAGCCGTCTGCCCGGCCTGCCGGTGGCGGATCACGTGGCCATCCTGGAAGAGGTGCACGGCCGGCTCAGGGACATCCTGGACGAACTCGCCGAACCCGCGGGGGGAGACCCCCCGCCAACCCCGCGGCCGTCCGGGGAGCACCTCCCGGAGGACCCGGTGCGTCAGAAGGGCCGGCCTTGACCACACCACGGGCCAGGCTCGACACCGAGCTGGTCAGGCGGGGCCTGGCCAGGTCGCGGGAGCAGGCGGGCGAACTGGTCGCGGCCGGGCTCGTGGCGGTGGCCGGGCGGCAGGCGGCCAAGCCCGCCACCCAGGTGGCCAGGGACGCGCCGATCACGGTGGCCGAGCCGGACGGACCCCGCTACGTATCGCGCGGCGGGCATAAGCTCGCCGGCGCGCTGGCCGTGTTCGGGGGGCCCGAGGAGGCCGTCCCCGGAGCGCCGGGGGGTTCGCGGGAGGTTTCCCCCGGCGGGTTCGGAGGGTCGGGGGGTTCGCGGGGGGTCTCCCCCCACGGGTTGACCGTCGCGGGGCGGCAGGTACTGGACGCGGGCGCCTCCACCGGAGGATTCACCGACGTCCTGCTGCGGGCAGGGGCCGCGCACGTGGTGGCGGCCGACGTGGGGTACGGCCAGCTGGCCTGGTCGCTGCGCACCGACCCGAGGGTCACCGTCATGGACCGGGTCAACGTGCGGACGCTCGAGCACGTGACCCCGGTGCCGGACCTGGTGGTGGCCGACCTGTCGTTCATCTCGCTCACCTTGGTCCTCCCGGCGCTGGTCGCCGTCGCCACGCCGGACGCGGATTTCGTGTTGCTGGTGAAGCCCCAGTTCGAGGTCGGCAAGGACCGGGTGGGGGCGGGCGGCGTGGTCAGGGATACCAACGATCGTTCGGCCGCGATAAGGAAGGTATGCGGGGCGGCGGGTCAGCTCGGCCTCGGCGTCCTGGGGGTCACGGCGAGCCCGCTGCCCGGCCCGGCGGGGAACGTGGAGTACTTCGTGTGGCTGCGCCGGGGCGCGCCGCCGCTGGAGGCGGAGCAGCTGAGCCGGGCGATCGAGGAGGGACCCAGCTAAGTGGGCGAGCGGACGGTCCTTGTGACGGCGCACACGGGGAAGCAGACCGCGCTGCGCGGCGCCGCGCTGGTAGCGGAGCGCCTGACCGCCGCCGGCGTCGCCGTCCGCACCCTGGCGGGTGAGTTCAGCTCCCCGGGCGCGGAGGAGGTGCCGGCGGACGCCGACGCGGCGGAAGGCGCCGAGCTGGTCATCGTCCTGGGCGGCGACGGCGCGCTGCTGCGCGCCGCCGAGCTGTCCCGGCCCGCCAGGGTGCCGCTGATCGGGGTGAACGTGGGGCACGTCGGGTTCCTGGCCGAAGCCGAACCGGACGGGCTGGCGGATCTGGTCGACCGGGTGGTGGCGCGGCAGTACGTGGTCGAGGAGCGGATGACCATCGACGTGACCGCGCGCCGCAACGGCTCGGCGATCGTGTCCACCTGGGCGCTGAACGAGGCCACGGTGGAAAAGGCGGCGCGGGAGCGGATGATCGAGCTGGTCATCGAGGTCGACGGCCGCCCGCTGTCCCGGTGGGGCTGCGACGGGGTGGTGTGCTCGACGCCCACCGGGTCGACGGCCTACGCCTTCTCCGCGGGCGGGCCCATCGTGTGGCCCGAGGTGGAGGCGCTGCTCATGGTCCCGATCAGCGCGCACGCGCTGTTCGCCCCGCCGATGGTGGTCTCGCCGGAGTCGGTCCTCGCGGTAGAGCTGATCGTGGCGCCGGACACATCGGGCGCGGTTTTGTGGTGCGATGGTCGGCGTAAGGTCGACTTGCCGCCGGGTGCCCGGGTGGAGGTCTGCCGCGGCGCGCTGCCGGTGCTGCTGGCGCGGCTTCCGGCGCCGGGGGAGCGCGGCGGCCGGTTCACCGACCGGCTGGTGGCCAAGTTCGGCCTGCCCGTGGCCGGCTGGCGCGGACGTAGCTGGGAGGACGCTGGAGAGCATGCTTGAGGAAGTCCGGATCAACGGACTCGGCGTCATCGACGACGCGGTGCTCGAGCTGTCGTCGGGCTTCACCGTGCTGACCGGGGAGACCGGGGCCGGGAAGACCATGGTGGTGACGGCGCTGGCGCTGCTGTTCGGCGGCCGGGCCGATCCGGCGCGGGTGCGGCCCGGTGCGGAGCGGGCCGCCGTCGAGGGGCGGCTGCTGGTCCCGGCCGAGGTGGCGCGGGCGGTCGAGGAGGCCGGGGGAGACCTCGATGACGGCGGGACCACGCTGGTGCTCAGCCGCTCGGTGACGGCCGAAGGCCGGTCGCGTGCCTTCGCGGGCGGCCGTTCCGTACCGGTGTCGCTGCTCCAGCTGCTGGCTGACGACCTGGTCGCCGTACACGGCCAGTCCGACCAGCAGCAGCTGCTCAAGCCGGGGAGGCAGCGGGACGCGCTGGACAGGTTCGGCGGGGCAGAGCTGGCGATCGTCCTGGCTGAGTACCGCCGGCTGTTCACGCGGCACCGCGCGGTCCGCGAGGAATTCGAGGCGCTGACGCGCGCCGAGCGGGAGCGGGCCGCGGAGGCCGATACGCTGCGGCGCGGCCTGGCCGAGATCGAGGCGGTGCGGCCGGTGCCCGGCGAGGACGCGGCGCTGCTCGCCGAGGACGAGCGCCTCTCGAACGCCGACGCGCTGCACGCGGCGGCCACGACCGCACACGAGGCGCTGCTGGGTGACCCGACGTCGGGCTCGGCGGAAGGTTCGGACGCCCTGACCATGCTCGGGGTCGCGGGCCGCGCGCTGGATGCCGTCCGCGCGCACGACCCGCAGCTCGCCGGGCTCGCGGGCCGGCTGTCCGAGGCCACCTATCTGCTGTCCGACGTGGCCGCGGAGCTCGCGTCGTACGCGGACTCGCTGGACGCCGACCCGGGCAGGCTCGCCGCGGTGCAGGAGCGCCGCGCGACGCTCGGACGGCTGGCCCGGGCGTACGGCGGCGCAGCGGGTGACGTCGCGGGCGTGCTCGACTGGGCCGGGCAGGCGGGCTTGCGGCTGGCCGAGCTCGAGGGGGCCGATGACAAGATCGCGGCGCTGGCCGCGGAGGAGTCGGCGCTGGCGGAGGACGTGAGCGCGCTCGCCTCCCGCCTGACGGCGCTGCGTTCGGCCGCCGCGGAGCGGTTCGCGACCGCGGTGACCGCCGAGCTGACCGAGCTGGCCATGCCGTACGCCTCGCTGACCGCCGTGGTCACCGAGCTGGACTCACCCGGCCCCAACGGGGCCGACGACGTGGAGATCAGGCTCGCCGCCCACCCGGGCGCGCCGCCGCTGCCGCTGCACAAGGGCGCATCCGGCGGTGAGCTGTCCCGCGTCATGCTCGCCATCGAGGTCGTGTTCGCCGGCGCGGACCCGGTGCCCACGTTCGTGTTCGACGAGGTGGACGCCGGAGTGGGCGGCAAGGCCGCGGTCGAGGTCGGGCGGCGGCTGGCCAGGCTGGCGCGCACGGCCCAGGTGATCGCGGTCACCCACCTGCCGCAGGTCGCGGCGTTCGCGGACAACCACCTGGTGGTCGAGAAGTCAGGCGAGGGCCTGGTCATCGCGAGCGGGGTGACGCAGCTGGGCGAGCAGGCCCGGGTGCGGGAGCTGTCGCGGATGCTGGCCGGCCTGGAGGACTCGGAGTTCGGCCGGGCGCACGCCGAGGAACTGCTCGCCCTCGCGGCGCGCGAGCGCGAGATGCTGGAGGCGGCCGGGTGACCGCTGAGGACCCGGGGGCCGCCGGCCGTCCGGGCGCCGTCGTCGACGAGCCGTTTCCTGGCGCGGTCGGCGTTGGCCGGGCCGGCGATCGGCGCCTAGCCGGCCTGGCGGGTTGGGCCAGTCGGCGGCGGCTGGCGTGGGCCGGCGCGTACGCGGCCGCCGGCGTTGTCTTGTTCCTGTGCTACCTGCGCGTGTCCGCGACCCAGGCGGTCGCGCCCGACGGCGCGTCCAACGCCCTCGAGGCCTGGGCCATGCTGCACGGCAACCCCCTGCTGCGCGGCTGGACCCTGACCGACGTCTCGTTCTACACCACCGAACTCCCGGAGTACGTCGCCGTGGAGCTGATCCGCGGCCTCGGCCCGTCGGTGGTGCACATTTCGGCGGCGTTCACCTACACGCTGCTGACGCTGCTGGCCGGCCTGGTCGCCAAGGGCCGGGCCACGGGCCGGGAAGGGGTGGCCCGGGCGCTGATCGGGTCCGGCCTCATGCTGGCGCCGCAGCTGGGCGACCCTGTTTACGTCCTGCTCGGGTCGCCCGACCACGTCGGGACGGGAGTCCCGCTGCTCGTGACGTTCCTGGTGCTGGACCGGGCGCCGCGGCGCTGGTGGACGCCGCCGGTCATCGCGCTGATGCTCACCTGGGCGATGATCGGCGACTCGCTGACGCTCGTCGTCGCGATCGTCCCGCTGGCGGCCGTGTGCGCCATCCGGGTGTACCGGGGGCTGGTGGTGCGCGGGACGACGCTGGCGGCCCAGTGGTTTGAGGTGTCGCTGATCGCGGCGGGCGTCGTGGCCGCGGGACTCTCGACGCTCGTCCTGCGGGTGATCGGGCACCTCGGCGGGTTCGTGCTCCTGCCGCAGGTCCAGGGCCTGGCCAAAGCGGCGCACCTTGGCCTGCACCTGCGGCTGGCCGCGGAGGGCGTCCTCGCGCTGTTCGGGGCCGACGTGTTCGGCCGCCCGCAGGGGGCGGAGGCCGTCATCGTCTGGTTCCACCTGCTCGGCGCCGGCCTGGTCGCCTGGGCGGTGTGCCGCGCCTTCCGGCGCTTCTTCAGCCTCGACGACCTGCTGGTCCAGGTGCTGGTGGCCGCCATCGTCGTCAACCTGGCCGCGTACGTGATCAGCAGCCTGCCCGTCACGATCTTCGACACCAGGGAAATCACCCAGGTGCTGCCCTTCGGGGCCGTGCTGGCCGGGCGCCTGCTAGCCCGGGAGGCGGTCCGGGTCAGGCTGGCTCCGGCCGCCGCAGTGGTCCTGGCCTGCTACGCGGCGGCCCTGGGCTTCGCGGCCGTGCAGCCCGCCGCGCCCGCGCGCAACCAGGCCCTGGCCGACTGGCTGGTCACGCACCACCTGGACACCGGGCTCGGCGTCTACACCGAGGACAACGTGACAACGCTCGACGGCGGCGGCCGCCTCCTGCTCATCACGCCGTCCTGGGAACCGACCAGGGCGCGTCCGCGCTTCTACCAGTCCGAGGCGTCCTGGTATAACCCGCGGCTCCACTACGCGAACTACGTCATCAACACGGGCGTCGACGGCCCCCGCTCCGACATCCCGTACCGCGATCTGCTAGCGGCGTTCGGTCGTCCGGCCCGGACCTACCGCGAGGGCCCCTTCGTCATCATGGTGTGGAACAAGAACCTGCTCGACGATCTCCGCGGGCCGCCCGTCCGCGGGTCCGGCAACCTGTGACGCCAACCGCCGTCACGGCCGGCTCGGTCCGGTCGGCACTGGCGGCTCGGTCCGGTAGACAGTGGCTTGGTCTGTGCGGTCGGCCGAGCGGCGGGCCCGGAGGCTCCGGTTCTTGAGCCGGTTGCCGCACGAGGCCATGTCGCACCAGGCGCCCCGGCGGCTGTGCGACCGGTCGTAAAACGCCCAGCGGCAGTCCGGGTTGCCGCACAGCTTGAGCCGGTCCCAGCTCCCGTCGGCCTGCGCGTCACGGATGATCAGCAGCAACCCGAGGATGCCGTCGGCCAGCCGGACCGGTCCCTCGGCCGGGGCTGCTGAGAGGACGACCCGGCCGTCCGCGATGACGTCCAGCCGGGGCCGGGCCTCACGCAGCACCGTCTCCAGCGGCTCGAGTTCGCCCGGCGTGAGCGGCTCGCTCTCAGCGTCGCGCCCGATCAGCGCCCGGATGCTCTCCCTGGCCGCCCGGGCGAGCCGGAGGTCATCGCCGAAGTCCGGGCCGGGCCACCCCGCCTCGTCCGGCCCGAAGTCGCGCAGGCCCGCGTCGGCCAGCCACGCGCGTGCCTCCTCGGCATCGGCGAGCATGTCGGTGCGCAGGTCCAGGTCGAGGGTGTCGACGAACGCCTGCACCCGCAATAGCGGCATGGGCGCCGCCTTGAACTCGACGTGGGAGGCCCACGAAGGCAGCGTCATAGCGTCGAGATTAGCCGTCATGATCCCGCCCTCTCGAACCGCTTCTGTTCCCGTCTGACCGTCACCGGCGTCCTCGTCCTCTCGCGCCCGTCCTGGTCCTCTGCCCTGCTCTGACTCCACCGGATCTCCCCTCCCGCGGGTCTCGTCTCGCGCCCGCGGGTCTCGTCTCGCGCCCGCGGGTCTCGTCTCGCGCCCGCGGGTATTCCTCTCCGCGAAGCTCCCTCTCCCGCGAATATCCCTCGCCCGCTCCCTGCCTGACCGCTGAGTTAATTTTACTAGTCATGCATGACTGATATAATAATCTTGTAGGTCACGAGATTCCCGAGGGGGTGCGCGATGTACGTCCTGATCGATGACGATCAAGGCGGCCTAGCGCTTCGGCGCCTACAGCCTTGGCATCGGTTCCTGGCCCGCTGTCAGGCGGGGCGGCTCGACCGTGAGCTCGCCGAGGGCGCAAGCCCGGAGGCGAGCGCCAGCCTGGCGGCGCGCGCCACGCGGCTGACGTCAATGGAGTTCCGCCGCGACCTGGCCGCCAGCCTGGAGAGCATAGTGCTGGCGACGGGGGAGTGGCCGCGAGCCCTGTCCGCGCGAGCGGTTGCGCCCAAATCGCCTGGTGCCGCTCATCCGCCCCGTGTCCCGCTACGCCGGGCGCGGATCACCCAGTCCGCCCGACTGCTCACCGAGCTGGCCGACCGCCTGGCCGAGCCGGGCCCCGTACCGGTACGGGGGGTGGCGATCGTGACCCGGCTGCTGTCCGAGGGCACGGGCCCGCTATACCGCGAGGTCGGCCGTGATGACCTGGACGTCATCATCGAGCGCGCGGCGCAGGCACTGACCTGGTAGCCGCGATCTCCAGGGCGCTGACCCCGCGCCGGACCGCTGGTGATCGGGCGGGCGGCCTACCGCCGGCCGCGGCGCCACTGGGGCTTGCGCTTCTCCAGGAACGCCCGCATCCCCTCCCGGGCATCGGGTAGCTGACTGGTCGCGGCCATCACCTCGATGGCGTAGGCGTACGCCTTCGGCTGGTCCAGGTCGATCTGCGCGTACAGCGCCTGCTTGCCGATGCCCTTGCTCTCCGCCGATCCGCGCGTGACCCGCTCGAGCAGGTCCTGGACGGCGGTGTCGAGTTGCGCGGCGGGCACCACCTGATTGACCAGCCCCCAGTCCAGCGCGGTGCGCGCGTCGATGATATCTCCGGACATGGCCATCTCCGCGGCCCGCTTGCGGCCGACGTTCCGCGCGATGGCCACCATCGGGGTATGGCAGAACCAGCCGCCCTTGCCGCCGGGCGCCGCGAAGCCCGCATCCTCGCTGGCCACCGCCAGGTCAGCGCTGGCGACCAGCTGGCATCCGGCCGCGGTGGCCAGCCCGTGCACCCGGGCCACCACCGGCTGCGGCACCTGCTCGATCAGGGTCATCAGCTCCGTGCACGTCGTCAGCAGCGAGCGGACCTGCGCCAGGTCCGCCTCGACGACGTCGGCGAAGTCGTGCCCCGAGCAGAACACCGGGCCGTTCCCCGCCAGCACGATGCCCAGGGCATCGCTGTTCCCGAGGTCGCCGAACGCCGCGATCAGCTCGCGCATGTGGTCGAGCGACAAGGCGTTGCGGCGCTGCGGCCGGTTCATGGTGACCGTGGCGAACTCGCCGGAACGCTCCACCAGGATGTGATCGAAGCCCATGCCCCTGTCCCTTCCCGTCGCGTGCACCGTCTATGCTCAGCGCTCATGTCGAGGTTGCTGGTCGTGCACCACACGCCATCACCCAACTTGCAGGCTATGTTCGAGGCAGCGGTCAGCGGCGCGCGGACGGACGAGATCGAGGTCGTCGAGGTGGTGATCCGGCCGGCCCTGACTGCGGCCGTGGTCGACGTGCTGGAGGCGGATGGTTACCTGCTCGGCACGCCGGTAACGCCAGCGTTAGGTAACTCTCCGGGTACGCCTGCACCTCTGGCAGTAGTCTATCAGGCCGCTACCGGGCGGGCCGATAGCCGGTTACCGGCCAGGCAAGGCGGATGAGCGCTTCGTAGCGGCCATGCGCGATCGCTCGCGGGCTAGGCTAGGTAGGGGGAGGGTACGCGGCGGGCGGATGGTAGCGGCGATCGTAGGGCTCTGCTGTCTACCGGCGCGGCGCTAGAGATCTGGGTATGTATTCGGCCAGCGGTCGCGCGGCGTCACGACCATTCCGACGACTACGGAACGCGATGGGTAGCACAGAGACGCGACGAGCGATCGACGCTGAAGGCTGACAGCCCGGAAGAATTGCGCGCGACGATCATCCGCGACTACGAAGCACGCCCAGTACCCCGGTAGTCCGTGCTAGACATCTCCGCCCCCTGGACGATGCCCGGAATGGGCACCTACGTCGTCCACCGGGACTAGCCCGCTCCGCGCGGCTAAGCTCAGCGATTATGCCGCGGCTGCTGATCGTTCATCACACGCCGTCGCCTGCGTGCCAGGAGATGTTCGAGGCGATGGTCAGCGGAGCGCGGACGGACGAGATCGAGGGCGTTGAGGTGGTCATCCGCCCGGCCCTGACCGCAGCAGCCGTCGATGTGCTGGAGGCGGACGGTTTTCTCCTCGGTACGACTGCCAACATTGGCTACATGTCCGGCGCCCTCAAGCACTTCTTCGACGGCATCTACTACCCGTGCCTGGAGGCAACCCGGCGGCGGCCCTACGGCCTGTACGTGCATGGCGGCATGGACACTACCGGCGCGGTGCGCGCGGTGGAGTCGATCGCTACCGGCCTGCAATGGCGGAAGATCCGGCCGCCAGTCACGGTGACCGGCGCGCCAGCCAAGGCCGACCTAGAGGCCTGCTGGGAACTGGGCGCGCTGCTGGCGGCGGAGGTCGCGGAGCCGCTAACTTATTCCAGTCCGCCCTGTGAGGGAAGCCGGACCAAATCACCTGGAAATGGTCAATCCTGATCCGCCAATCAACTGCGTCACCTGCGGCTGACCTGCTAGCGGGCTGCGCCCCCCGGCGGGCTAGATCATCGGCCGACGTATTCTTCCTTTTCTCGTCTGCCTACGGGCCGCGTCGTGCCGGATGTGGTCCGAACTGTTACGAGGAAGTTTCGCAATACCCTCGACCATCATTTCCTCGGCGTCGGTAAGCCTGTAGCGCGTCGAGACTTGCCGCCACCCACTGACTGGGCCGTTACTGCCATTACACAATGAGTGAGTAATCTTCAGGTTTTCCTGGATCGGCGGACCGCCGTCGTTGCTGGAGACTGGGTAATGGTCGGTCGCTTTCGCCAGCGGGTGTGGCCACGATAGGGGCGGGGTCAATCGGTATGCGTTCAATAAGATTCAGTCTTGCTTTTGCTGGCCAAGAGTCTGCCAAGAATTCGCTGGGATTTACCTGTGGCATCCGTACAGGCTCGCCGCGCGCGCTCCGGGCACCGGCCGGGCCCTTGCGCCGGGCCCGCTGGGACGGCAGAGTGCTATCTGGCATCGCGTGAGCGGCCAAGCCTGGGCTTTAAGGTACGGACTGGTCACGCGGCTGTGTCAGATTGGCCACATTTGTGCACTGCCAGGCCGTTCCCCGCGTCTTCTGTAACAGAAGAACGTGGTCGACCGTGCCGATTAAGGGAGAGGAAGCCGTGAGCTACCAGCAGCCGCCAGGCGACCGGGCCGATACCCCTGTCGGGCCGCCTCCGGGCTGGTACCTGGATCCGGGAGGACAACAAGTCCTGCGCTGGTGGGATGGCTTCCAGTGGACAAGTCACACGCAGTCCGTACACGGGACAGCAGCATCTGCGCCTCAATCGACTGGCACACCAGACCGCGCTCTTGATTCTGGTCCTGGCCGGTCTAGCGTTATACCGCAGGCTGGCACCGGGTCCAGGCCGCGTGGGCTCCATATTAAACAAACCTCGCGTGTCAGTCGTACTAAAATAAAGGTCGGGATCGGTGCTGCGGTACTAGTTGTCATTGCCATCGTCGTGGCGGTGGTTGTAGGGCTCTCTGCTAGCACGCATAGCTCGGGTAACTCGGCCAGTGACGTCGCCCAGTACTGCGAGCTCGACGTGACGTGGACCACAGGCGCGAGCATGACGATCGCCGAAGGTCTCAACACGACGCTGGTGTCGTCATGCGATGACCTGGCGTCGAAGCTGACACAGGGCTCGCAGGGCTATTTCACTGCCCTGTCGAACGGAAGCCTGACCTCCATGCCGACGGGGATCTGCTCCGTCGACGGAGTCACGCTCGTCAGTGCCCCGACAACACCGGAAGTGGCCTGCGACGGACTCAACCAGAACATCAACTATCTGGTTCCTTAAAGAATCTCCTAACATACCGGAAGCTTGGCCAGCTCTGCTCATAATGTCACCAGCTCATGCCCTTGACTGGCATCTGTGACAACTGCGGTGAGGGCCCCGATTCGGAGCCACGTTCAGGCCACTAACCAGAATGAACTCGG
>CAWKCG010000031.1:0-28630 GCA_963847965.1 uncultured Actinomycetes bacterium | reverse complement strand
CCGGAGTTCATCTACGTGATGCGAGCCGTGGCCAGGCACATCCGCGAGGAGAGGTTGTCCTCGACGATGCTACGCTGGTGTTCCTGCCCGGCGCGAAGATCGGCGTCGTGGGGCCGATGGGGACTTGGGAAGTCAGACCCCGCCGGCCGGATGAGATGGCAGGCGAGGAGGAGTGTTGAACGGTGAGGCGTGCCTGACGCCGGGCTAGACCGTGGCCTGCTGGCTGAGGAAGCCGAGCTGGACCAGACGAAGATGGCCTTTGCAAAAATGTCGAGGACGGGTGTGGCGGGAACGAAGCCGGTCTGCTCGAGCAGAAGACAACGAGACCGCCGAGAAGATGGGCGACTTGATGTACTTGATCAGCCCGCCTCGAGGAACGGGCCGACCTGCAGGAGGAACCTGGACGCACAGGACGCCTGGATCCTGGACAGCGCCCGAGCAGGCCATGGGGATATGCGCCCCGGCGCTGCCCGCCGCCGGACGCCGAGGTCAGCGCGAGTCTGTCCGGCGGCGAGCGCAGGAAGGGAGGCGCTGTGCCGCTGTCGTGCCCCAGTCTGACCTGCTGCTGCTCGATGAGCTGATGAACCACTGGACGTGGAGCTCGTGCAGTGGCCTCAGCAGGCACGGGGAAGTGTACCCCGGACCGTCGTGCGGTCACCGACGACCGGTCTCCCGGACGACGCCGCCCAGCGGCATCCTCGAGCTCTCCACCGTGGCCATGCCTGCCACCCCGTACCAGGGCAACTACTCCACCTACCTGGAGACCGAGGCGGCCGAGGTCGAGGGCGCGGAGGACGCGAAGAAGCGCAAGCGCCTGCAGGACGAGCTGGAGTGGCTCCCGTCGAGTCCGAGGGCGCGTCAGGCGAAAGCAGAGCCAGCCTCGGCCGCAAGCGCCACGAGGAACACTCGGCCTGCTGAGGCCGAGAAGAACCGAAGCTCGACTTCGAGGAGATCCAGACCCCCGCGGGCTTGCTCCTGGGCAGCGTGGAGCACGAAGCCAGTACCTGGTCAAGGGCTTCTACGAGCGCGTCCCGTTCGAGAACCTCGCTCTCGAGCCTGCCCGCAACGGCATCGTCGGCGTCCTCGGGCCGAACGGCGTCGGGATACGCACCATGTTCAAGATGATCGTCGGCGAGGAACAGCTCGATGAGGGCACGATCAGGGTCGGCGAGACCGTGACCATCTCCTACGTGGACCAGAGCCGGTAGCGGATCGATCTGAAGAAGAACGTGTGGGAGGAACGTCTCGGACGGCGAGGCGCACCTCCGCGTCCTCAACCTCGAGATCCCCAGTAGGGCGTACGTGGCGGCGTTCGGGTTCAAGGGCGCTGACCAGCAGAAGCCGGCCGGCATCATGTCAGGCGGCGAGCGGAACCGCATGAACCTGGCCCTCACCCTCAAGCAGGGCGGCAACCTGCTGCTGCTCGACGAGCCGACCAACGACCTGGACGTGGAAACGCTGGCCTCGCTGGAGAACGCGCTACTGGAGTTCCCCGGCTGCGCCGTCATCACCAGCCACGACCGGTGGTTCCTGGACCGCGTGGCCACGCACATCCTGGCCTGGGAGGGCGGCGCGAACTGGTTCTGGTTCGAGGGCAACTTCGAGGCCTACGAGAAGAACAAGATCGAACGCCTGGGCGCCGAAGCCGCCCGCCCGCACCGCGTCACCTACCGCAGGCTCACCCGCGACTAGCGAGCGCTCTTTCCACGAGCCGGGGAAACGCCAGGCCCGTTCCCTGGCCGGCGTACGCCTGCCCGCGCGGCGCGGCCGCGGCGGTCAGCCCCTCCCGTTGCCGGGCACCCCCCGCAGGGCGCGGTGACCGCGCCGGGACACCGAGCCGCCACTCGTAGACCAGTTCTTCCCCTTGCGGAGCCTGGCCCAGCGCGCCGCCTCCACCTGCAGCGCTCGCGCCGCCCGGCCAGGCTCGGGCGACGGCACGGCGGCGACCTCGGCCGGGTCCTGGCCTGGCTCGGTGACGGGCACGACATTCAGCTTTGCGCGGGTGAGCCGCCGGATCTCGTCGCCGGACGGGTCGTCGAGCCTCGCGATGGCCTCGACCAGGTTGGCGAGCAGTTCGGCCCGCATGATCCGCTGCCGGTGCGCCCGCTTCAGCTCATCTGACCGTTCCTCGGAGTGCGGCGGCCGCCGCCCCTGCACGTGCTCCATGCTCGTGTAGACCATGCCTGCCGCGATGCCGCCCCAGATCCCGTCGGCGATGCCAAGCTCGCGTTCCACGACAAAGTGCCGCAGGTCATGAGGCAGCCCGGTCCCTGTCCTCGTGAACTCCGCCATCCGGTAGACCACGCCGTCGCCGCGTTCGATGACCGAGTAGGCGTTCGAATGATCGGGGAACCGCCGGAACGTGATGCGCATGAGCCCACTATGCGCATCCCTTCCGCCGCGGGCCTAACCATTTTCCGCGTGAGGCCTGGCCGGCGGATTTCTGCCTTCGTCCTGTATCAGGGCGGGCCGCGGTGCCTCCGACCCGGTTGGGGATCACTATGAACCCCGCCCTTCTGGCCGGGGTGCCAGGGGCGCAGCGAAGGGGGTACGTCCGTGGGTCAGCGCAACTCCGAGGGGAACCAGCTCGTCGTCTCGTACCTGGTCTTGCGGCAGGCTGTGGGCTGGATCGGTACCCTGCTGCCGGTCGTGCTCATCGTCGGTAACGCGATCTCCTCCACGACGCCGCGGCCGGACTCCATGAGCGGCTACTACTACACCGACATGCGCAACATCTTCGTCGGGGCCCTGTGCGCGCTCGGCGTCTTTCTCGGGGCGTATGACGGGTACGACAACGTGGATCGCTGGATGACCAACGTCGCCGGGTTCGGCGCGATCGGCGTGGCGCTGTGCCCGACCAAGCCGGCGGTCTGCGCCGCCAGCGCCGGAGCCTGCCCGGCCTCGTCCGTTCCGCGCCTGTCGACCAGCCAGCAGGTGGTCGGTGACATTCACCTCGTCTTCGCCGCCGTCACGTTCATCGCGCTGGGCCTTATGGCGCTGCGTTTCGCCAAGGCGGGAAAGACACCGCCGGACTGGGGCTCATGGACCGGATCCTGTTCGGGCTCGGCTTCGGGAAGCCGGGCGGCGGCGGCCAGCCGCGGCCCCACGCCGCGGATGATGTCATCTACCGCGCCAGCGGCATCACGATCCTGTCCTGCGTGCTTCTCGCGGTGGCGTCGAACCTGCTGCCCGCCTCGGTCACCGCGCACTGGCCGTTGCTGTTCATCTTCGAGGCGATTGCGGTCTTCGCGTTCGGCGTCTCCTGGTTCGTGAAAGGCCAGACCATTCGGGTCATCCGCGCCCGGATCCGCCGGGGTGCGCCCGCTGCCAGGCGCGTCGCGGTCATCAGGGAACTGGAAGGTCAGAGGTAGCCCGGCCCGGACGGTAACCAGACCATGCACGAGCACGCGCACGTGGTCCGCGCGATCCGGACGTGAGGCCACGCGACAGAGCATCCGTGCTCTAGGCTTCTCCACCGACTGCCAGCTAGCCAGCCATCGAAGCGGGGGATTGTGAAAGCCAGCATGGCCGTGACCGTCGTTTGTGCGTCCCTAGCGCTGGCCGGTGGATCGGCCGCGTCGGCTTACGCGGGGCAGCAGCAGGGCAGCGCGCCGACCGGCAACGACGTGTCCTACCCGCAATGCGACGAGACGCTCCCGGCAGGCCAGGCGTTCGGCATCGTGGCGGTGAACGAAGGCCTCCCGAACACCACGAACCCCTGCCTGGCGGACGAAATAGCCTGGGCCCAGCTTTCGTCCGGTGCTACCCGGCAGCCGAAGGCCTCCCTCTACGTCAACACCGCGAACCCCGGCAATAACGACATCGCCGACTGGCCGGCCAGCAACGACAACCCCCTCGGCGGTAGCTACGTCGATGACCCCTACGGCACCTGCGGCGGCGGAAACAACCAGGCCTGCGCCTGGCAGTACGGGTGGAACCTGGCGGAACTGGACGCGCAATCCCGCGGTATCGCAGATCCCGGCGGCTACCGGTGGTGGCTCGACGTCGAAACGATCAACAGCTGGGAATCAAGCACCAAGAACAACCGCGCCGACCTGGAGGGCATGGCCGACTACTTCCGCCGCATCGGCGGTACCGTCGGCATCTACTCCACGACCAGCCAATGGGACCCGCTCGTGGGAACCGTCCCGCCCGCCAGCCCGCTCTACCGCCTGCCAGAATGGAGACCGGGCGCCAAGACGCTCTCGCAGGCCAAGAAGAACTGCCGCCTGGCCGTCCTGACCGGAGGAGGAACCGTCACCGTCACCCAGTGGACCACGCGGTCGGGCAACAGTGACGTCTCCTGCCTGGTCGGCTCTCGCTAACGGCGGCCGCAGGCACCACACATCCAGCCACCACCGGCCGGGGCCAACCAGGGCAAACAGGCGTAACGTGGTGCTTACCGCGCACGTCCCAGCGCCGGGGACCCACGAGTGACCCGGATGGGCAGAAGTTAGGGGGAGGGTTCGTGACAGGCGGTGAATCCAGATTGCGCGCCCTGCGGCGCGAGACGTCGTCCTTAATACCGGGCCGGGCGGGCCGGGGACACCCCGTCCCCGGTCAGGCGCTGACCGTCGAAGTAAAGCGCGGACCCGGGTACGCGGTGGTAAGCGCCGCCGGGGAGATCGACATCGCGACCGCGCCCCAGCTGGAGGAGCCGCTGTCCGACCTGGCGGGCGCCGGTCACCGGCTGGTGGCCGACCTGAGCCGGGTCAGCTTCATCGATGCCGCCGGGCTGCGGGTGCTGGCCCGCGCGGCCGGGCAGGCCGCGGCGCAGGGAACCAGCCTGCACGTGGTCTGCGACCGTCCCCAGATCCTCCGGCTGTTCCAGTTCACCGGCCTGGACCGGCGGGCGAGGATGGCCCGCACGCTGGCCGAGGCGCTCCAGGCCGTGACTAACGTCGACTTAGCTACCTGCCCGATCTTGGCCAGCCGGGTCAGCACGGGCCGGGCACGCGACCCTCACCGGCGAAGGCCACGACGCGTGCGCGATAGCCGCCCATTGGTCATCGGACAGCATCCGGTCACCGGGGGCGGCGCGCATCGCGCAGTGCCAGACCGGCCGCGGGTAGCCCCGCTCGCCCAGAGCGGCCCGTTCGCGGCGGCGGCAACCACCACCTGGGCGATGTACGCCCTCCGGGCCAGCCCTGCTCTCCTGGCTGCTGCTTCGATGACCGCGTATTCCTCGCCGGTCAGCGTGACCTCCACCCGGCGCGTGCGCGGGACCGGCTGCCGTGCCCGCCGTCGGCCCTGCCCGCTGACGCCGGTCTGGCTGCCGTCGCTGATAACCAGCTTGAACTCGTAGTGCTTGGGTTGTCAGGGCTCTATGGCCAAGCCGGTGGCGGCGAAGTTGGCCATGCTAGGGCGGTCCCAGGTTAGTCATCAGCCGTCCCGGCGTGCACCGGATGACCCCTGATTCCCGGGACGGTAATCCGGTGCCGCCGGTCCGGACTTCCGTGACCGCCGGGATGTTCACCCGGGCCGGACGGTCAGCATCCGCCCAGGTCCCGGTCACGGCATCCCCGGCCCGGCTACCCGGCGGTGATGGTGTACTGGGAGACCTGGAAGGTCTCGTCCTGGCCGCCGGTCGAGGCGAATTCGGCGCCGAAGTCAACGGCGGTCAGTGTGCTGCCGCCGGGCAGCCAGCCCTGCTGCTGCAGGTAGGTCAGGGTGGCCAGGATGTCCACGGTTCCCGTCTGCTCGTTGTGATCCAGCGCCACGATCAGCTCGCTGCCGGGCGGTCCGTTCCGGTATACGTCCCAGGTCTGCCCGCCGATGACGGTGGTGCCGAGGTAGGTGTCGCCGGAGCTGGCGAGGTCCTGACCGTAGTTGTCGACCCAGATCATGACCTCGTTGTTCCAATTGTTGCACCAGATGTCCCAGGCGGCCTCGCCGATGGTGCCCGAGTTGGAGTTCATCGTCTCGGTGAAGCTGCTGGTCATGCTGGCGAAGCTGGACAGCGGGGCGTCGCCGAACAGCTGCTGGACGTCCGGGTAGCTGACGACCGCGGTGTTCCCGGCGGGCATGTCGACGACGGCCTGCCAGTTGTCGGGGCCGTATGCGGTCAGGGTCTGCGACCAGCCGGGAATCGGGTTCCACACGTCGTTGGTGACGTAGGTGTTGTCGCCGTCGCTGTCGGCGATCTGCGGGTCCAGGTAGGCGCCGCAGGACCCGTCTGCCGCCGAGGTGACGCAGGGCGTCCCGGTCGGGGACGGCGACGGGCTGGACGGGGCAGGCGACGGGCTGGACGGCGCAGGCGACGGCGAAGATGGGACCGTGCTGGTCGGGTCCGAGGTCGGGCCAGTCGGGTCCGAGGCCGGGCTGGTCGGCGTCGAGGCCGGAGTCGTGGCCGGCGCGGCTATCGTCGCGGTCGGCGTCAGGCTGGGGCTGGGCCTGGGGCCTACCGGATCTGGCCGGACGCGCCACTTTACCGGCTGGGATCCCTGTCGGCAGGTCGGCGTGCCGTCCAGGGTCACCGTGGTGATCGAGCCACGAGACAGGCAGCCGTAATAGGTGTCGACGGCGGCGGATGTCGTCGCGTCCGGGCCTGGGCTGGGGTCTGCGGCGTCTGGCTGGACGCGCCAGTTGACCAGCTGGGATCCCTGTCGGCAGGTCGGCGTGCCGTCCAGGGTCACCGTGGTGATCGAGCCGTGGGACAGGCAACCGTGATAGACCTCGGCGGTGAGCGCAGGCTGGGTCATGGCGGCGTAACCGCCGCCGGCGCCGGCCATCAGGACGGTCCCGGCCGCCAGGGCGGCCCAGGTCAGCTTCCTCATGAGCGGGGGCTCCTTGTCCGGTGGTGTCATGACAGTTCTGGTCCCGGCTCGGGATCCGGCGGGGCGGTCTTGGCGTAGACGGCCCGCAGCACGTCGCCGCTAGGCGGTCCCCGCTCCGGCGCTGGCTCATGTCGGGTGTGGGCTCGGTCATCTGAGGTTGGACTGCTTGCCGGTCCGCTGCCAGCCGCGCTCGCGGCTGCTGCAGTAGCTCTGCTGGTACATGTCCAGTGAACGAGACGTGCGGTCGCTAGGCGCACAGGGCGTATCACCTGAGGCGGAAGCTATCATCATTCTTCGCTGATATCGGCATTATTCGTAACATCGTGGTGGCGGTTCCTCAGCCACCCAAGCCGACGGTGCTGGCCATCCGGCCGCGGCTGGCCACATCGCCTCGAGCGCTGGCCTGGAACCATGGATTACCAGGGTTCGATGGTCAGGCCTGCCTGGCTCATGCGCCCATAGGCAGCCGACGTCACAACCCAAGCTCTACGAGTTCAAGCTGGTTAGCGCCCGTCATTCTGTCGTGCTCCCCGCTCGCGGCTTCTATTTCGTGACCGCCCCTTGTTTTACTCGCCTGCCGTTTCCCGGGCGGAAGATTACCGGAGGCATGTCCTGATGCCAGTTTACGTGTGGACCGCGCCCGGTCCAGGCGTAAGTGGGGGTTTATTCCACATCTTGCTGCGGTCGCTTCCGGCCGTTTCCGGCCCCGGTCAAAGGCTCCGGCCTGTGGCCGCCCATTTCTCTTCCTCGCCGCTGGCTTAGCGTCACTGACGCACGGGGAAGTGAGGCGGAGTCCCCGCTAACCTCTGATTCCCCTCGCCGATTCCGGGACGGCCAGGCTACACTGAACCGCAGGCCAGCGGTCGGAACTGTGTGCCCGATGGGTCGGGGTGATGCACTGGAACCAGGCCGATGATCACCGCGTGGCGGCGTTCACCGCAATGCCGGGCACGCACCACAGGGATGTATCCCCGGTTTACGTGTTCAAGCAAAAATTTTCGCGGTGCTAATCGGTAATAGCCAGTGTTGCTGGGGCGATGCTGAATGCTGTCCAGTGACACCCAGTACGGTCTAATGCGGCCTATGGTGGCGCACGTTGATTTGCCAGCAGCAGTGAATAGGCGGGTACCGTGAAATGCGGCATGGCGCCGTACGTAAAGAAGGACAGCAACGGCCGAATGAAACCGGGGGACCGCCCATGACTCAGCGGGGAACCAGGTCCTGATGGGGCGGGTAACGGCGGTGAGCAAGCAGGCCGTGTCCGGCCGCCAAGCCCGTCCGCTCCCGCGCGACGCGAGCCAGCGCGGTGGCAGCACTGCAGCGGATGGGCAGGAGGTGGATCTGGACGCCTACATCGCCCGGCTGATCGATTCCGCACCCCCGCTGACCAGCGAGCAGCGTGACACGCTCGCGCTGCTGCTGCGCCGCCTGCGCCGCAGGTGAGCGCCGGGACCGCCGCATGCCCTGGTGCTCCCAGTTCCCCTGCCCGACGATCCCCCCGGTACACCGACAGGCCCGCGATCCGCGGGTTCAGCAAGATCATCCGGATACTGGTCCGGTTCCACCGGGTGGTGCCGCGCCGGACCTGCTGCGGCGGCGTCAGCTCCAGCCCGGTCCACTCCCGCATGATCCCGCTGACCGAACCCCCGCCCAGCAGCGCCGCGCACGCCCCGGCCACGGCCGGGCCTTCCACCGGGTGCGCGGTCACGTGGTCCTCGCCGTACCCGAACGGGCGCGGGCCGCCCAGGAACCGCCGCCCGTTGGTCGCCGCCTGCTCATTAGCCAGCTTCTGCCGCTCGGCCTTGCGTTCCTGCTCAGCCTTGGCCACCGCGATCAGGATCCGCGCGGCCAGCCGGCCCGAGTCGGTACCCAGGTCGATAGTCCCCTCGGCCTCGGCGAACCGCACGCTCAACGGCCGGAAGGTCCGCGGGACGATCGCGCCGGGCGGCCGCGGATGGGTCTTCACCGTGACCCCGATGTGGATGTGCCATACGGGCGTGATGGTCGGCGACGACGTAACGGTCGAACTGGCCCCGGAGGGCCCGCAACGCGACGATCTCGCCGACGACTTCTCCGCCGCGCTGGCGGCCAACCCGGCCGCCGCGGCGTTCTACGACACGCTGGCGCAGTTCTACCGCAAGGCCTACCTGCGCTGGATCGACGCCACGATCCGGCGGCCCGAGCTGCGGCCGGAGCGCATCGCCGAGGTCGTGGACCTGCTCGCGGCCGGGCTCAAACAACGGCCGCGATCGTAAGCGGCTCGATCCCCGAACCCTCCGCACCGCCCGTCATGTCGCAGCGGACCCGGGGCGTCCTATTGTTGGGGTGTGCTGAGCGGACCGCGGTTGCGGCAGGTGGCCCTGGTGGCGCGCGACTGCGGCCAGGTGGCTGACGAGCTGAGCCGGGCCTTCGGCTGGCCGGTGCCCTTCCACGACGCGGGGGTGGGACGGTTCGGCCTGACCAACGCGGTGTTCGCGGCGGGCGACACGTTCGTGGAGGTCGTGGCTCCCGCGCAGCCGGGCACGACCGCAGGCCGGTACCTCGACAAGCGGGGCGGAGACGGCGGGTACATGGCGATCTTCCAGGTCCCCGACCTGGCGGCGGCCCGCCGCCGGGTCGCCAGCCTGGGCGTACGCGTCGTCTGGACCACCGACCTGCCCGACATCGCCACCACCCACCTTCATCCCGGAGACGTCCCAGGCGCCATCGTTTCGCTGGACTGGGCGGATCCGGAGCAAACCTGGAGGTGGGCGGGCCCGTCGTGGACCGGGCACGTGCCCGAACATGCCCCCGGCGGCGTGACCGGGCTGACGATCGAGGTCAACGACCCGCCCGCCACGGCCCGGCGCTGGGCAGCGGTGCTCGGGATCTCCGCTGCTGACCGCGGGGACACCACAGTGGTAGGGCTGCCGGACTCGGGCCAGCAGCTGCGGTTCGTGCCTGCCCGGAGCGGTCGCGGCGAGGGAATCACCGAGGTGACCATCGCCGGACTGCCAGCGAAGGGGGCAGGGGAGGTGGGTGGGGGGCCATGGGTGATTGGCGGGGTCCGCTTCGCCGGCGAGGAAGGGTGACATGACCGCGCTCGAGACGGGAACCGAGGACCTGCGGGCCGAGATCGACGGCGGCGTTGCGGTGATCACCATGAACCGCCCGGATCGGCGGAACGCCTTCTCCCACGCCATGGTGTCCGCCCTGGGGGCGGTTCTGGCCCGGGTGGAGGCCGACGAAGCGGTTGGCTGTGTCGTGCTCACCGGGGCGGGCGGCGCCTTCTGCGCCGGCGGCGACGTCAAGAGCATGGCCGCCCCGCCCGCGGACCGCGGCGACGGCGCCGGCCCGTCAGTGGATGCGGCCATCCACCGCCAGCGACTGAACCAGCGGGCCACCAGCGGTCGCCTGTGGAGCATGCCCAAGCCGACGATCGCCGCCATCGGGGGGCCCGCGGCCGGGGCGGGCCTGTCCCTGGCGCTGGCCTGCGACCTGCGCTACGCGGTGCCGGGGGCGGTGCTGACCACCGCCTTCGCCAAGGTCGGGTTCGCCGGAGACTACGGCGGGACCTGGTTTCTCACCCGGCTGGTGGGCAGCAGCAAAGCCAAGGAGCTCTACTACTTCTCGGAGCGGCTGAGCGCCGAGGACGCCCTGCGGCTCGGGATCGTCAACGCCATCTTCCCGCCCGCCGACTTCGAGCGGGAGGTCATGGAACGCGCTCGCCGGCTGGCGCAAGGGCCGTCGCTCGCGTACCGCTACATGAAGGAGAACCTGAACCGGGCCGTATCCGGCGAGCTGGGCGAGTGCATGGACCTGGAGGTGACCCACCACGTGCACACCGGGCTCACCGACGATCATCGCGAAGCCGTTCAGGCCTTCGTCGAGAAACGCGAACCCCAGTTCCACGGCCGGTAATCGGCCCCTGGCCTGTGCTC
This sequence comes from uncultured Actinomycetes bacterium, assembly GCA_963847965.1. Classification (GTDB taxonomy): domain Bacteria; phylum Actinomycetota; class Actinomycetes; order Streptosporangiales; family Streptosporangiaceae; genus Palsa-504. The sequence goes on along the minus strand of CAWKCG010000031.1, from coordinate 17,934 downwards.
CCGGTCCCGTCGTCGGGGCCTGGATGGCCTGCAGGGCCTTCAGCAGCGCCGGGTTCGACACTCCGGTCCAGTCCTGGGCGAACAGCCCGTAGGTCGCGCGGTCGCCGAGCGCCCACTGCAGCTGGTTGGTCTGCGGGGTGGTGCCCTGGCACATGGTCCCGTCCAGCTGCCACCAGCACCAGTCGACGTCGGTTTGCCCGGCCCACGCCAGGAAGTTGGTGAACCACGCCCCGAGGTTGCTGTCGGACGGGCTGGCGGCCCCGATCACCGTGGAGGCGCCGACGGCGGCCAGGCTGTCGTTGCCGGTGCCGAACTCCCCGATCCACACCGGGGCCGTCCCGTTGGCCAGCAGGAACCCGCCGGCGTTGTTCATCGCCGTGATGTAGTCGGCCTGCGACTGCCCCGCCTGGTGAAACCAGGCATAGTCGTGCATCGAGTACACCACGCAGTTGCCCTTGGCCGGCGTGACCAGCTTGGTATTGGTGCCGGTCAGGCTCCCTGCGTACGACAGCCCTTCGCAGAAGAACAGCGCGTTAGCGTCCACAGCCTGGATGGCTGTGGCGGTGCTGGTATAGAGCTGGCAGAAATCGGTGTCCGAGTTCCCGTCGCCCCACGACGGGGTGTAGACGGTCCCGCCGATGGTGGCCTGCCTCGGCTCGTTCTTCAGGTCGTAGCCGATCACCAGCGGGTTATCAGCGAACGCGGTCGCCACCGTCAGCCAGTCGCTGGCGAACCTGGAGGCAGGCCAGTTGGCGTTCCACCACAGGCCGTTCCCGTCGTTATTCGAGCAGCACCAACCGCTGTACAGCAGATGGCAGTTCGGGATCACCATCAGGCCCGCATTGGTCAGCGCCTGCACGCAGGCCGTGTACACCTGCCACGGGGTGGCGCCGGCCAGATCCGGGTTGGCGGCGACACCGGCGGAGGCCACCAGGGAGCCCGAGGTCACCGTCGGCAGCGCGAACGGGAACCGAACGCTGTTGAATCCCCATGCCGCGATCTGGCTGGCGATATCGGCGCGATGCCGGTAATCCAAGCCCCCGGGCGTCATAGCGTCCTGGTGCGCCCCCGCCCAGTTGACCCCGGCGAGCTTGACCCGGTTGCCGTGAGCGTCGATAATCCAGCGCCCGGAAACCGACAACGGAGTGGCTATGGCCATAGGTATCACCCTCCGGCGCGACGGAAGACACAGCCTGGACCCTGCCGGCTCGAGCAGGGCGGAAGCTTTGCCGTGACTGCGCCTTGGTCAACACTAAGTATGCCGCGATCGGAACCTGATCGCGCGGCTCCCCAGCTGGCCGCATTCCGTGACACCCGGTTACGCGGTATTCCCCAAGTGGACCCCATCCAGGGCCGCGTACCCCGCTCGGCGCGGCACCCGTGATCCGCGCCGACTGCGTGCCGCTGCTACGGTGCGAGCCATGGGTATCCCGCTCAGCGACGCGACGCTCCGGCTGGTCGACGGGAAGAACTACGCCGTCCTGGCCACGGTGAATCCCGATGGCAGCCCGCAGACCTCGGTGGTGTGGGTCGGCCGCGACGGCGGTGACCTGCTGTTCTCCACGGTGGAGGGGCGCGTGAAGCACCGCAACATGCTGCGGGATCCGCGGGTCAGCGTCACCGTGATCGACTCGGCGGACCCGGAGAACTACGTCGAGTTGCGAGGCCGGGTGTCGATGGCCCCCGACATCGACCGCCGGCTCGACACCCAGCTGTCCTGGAAGTACGACGGCCGGGACCCCGGTGAGGACCGCCCCGGCGCGGTGCGCGTGGTCGTGCGGATGGTGGTGGACAAGGCCACCGGCTACGCCGCCGCATAACCCACGGAGCCGCGAGCAGGCCCGCGACCGGCCCCGCGACCAGTCCGCCACCCGCCTAGGCCACCCCGCCCACGCCACCGGGCCGCGGCCCGCCACCGGGCCGCGGCTGGGCCGGTGACCCAGGCCAGTGCCCGCTAGGTCGTTACCCTGACGACCGGGAACTGGCCGTTAGCGAAGTTCTGGTGCGTCCTCTCGCCGGCGAAGCCGTACAGCGGCAAGCCGTTGAAGGTGATCTGGCCGTTGATCCTGCCGAACTTCCCGGCGATCCTGGTGCCGGACGCCACGACCGGGATGCCGCGCACGGGCGGCCAGATGGCCGCGCACGACCCCTTGCAGGTACCGGCGTGCCCCCGCCTGTCGCCGGTGAACGTGTACACCACCAGGCCCGGGCCCTCCACGAGCACCAGGCCCTTGACCCCGGAGATGTGCTGCGCCCTGAACACGACCGTGACCGTGTTGGCGGCACGCGGTGCGCCGAACGCCGATGATGCACCCAACCAGGACCCCGCCACCAGCGCCGCGGACACCACGCCCACCGCAACCGCACGCAAACCAGCACGCATGATCCGCTCCCATCCCTGATTCGGTATGTCGATCCCTCTCCGCTACGGGATACGAGTCACCGGACAGAATGGTTCACGTCCAGCAGCGCGTCAGGTCGCGCTCACCGATCGCGCGTTGGAGGTGAGTTCGCCCGAGTCGATGCCGAACGACACGATGCGCGTGGGCTGGATACGGACGATGGTGTCCTCGAAGCGCTCGCCGAACACCTTGCCGCCCGACGGGACCACCTCCGCGGTCCCGCGCACCTCGATCATCCGCGGCTGCCAGGGCGGGAGAACGTCGTCGATCACGATGCTCGCCCGGCCGCTGCGCTGCACGTCGCGCAGTTTCTTGGTCTGGCTCATCCGCAAGCCGCCCACGTCGATGGCGTCATGCTCGGCGTTGTAGCGAAACGACGTCGGCACCACGTGAGGCTGGCCGTCCGCGCCGACGGTCGCGATCCGGCCCAGGCGCTGCCCGGCGAGATATTCCAGCTCGTTATCGGTGAACACGCTCATGCCCGCCTAACCTGATCGCCTGCCGCGGCATTCCGCCCAGGCCGCTCCACCTGGCGCTCGATCCGCGCCACGACCCGGCGTTCGGCACCTTCGGCCGGCGATCTGCGCCAGGACTGGCCGGCCCGGGAGCGCCACGCTGGACAATGGGTTCGTGGTCGAGGTCGCACCCGAGCGTTTCGAGGAAATGGTCGTCACGGCGCTGGACGGGCTCCCCGAGGGGCTAGGCGAGCTGATGCGCAATGTCGCGGTGACGGTCGAGCACGGCCCGGGCCCGCCCGGCCTGCTCGGCCTCTACCAAGGTGTCCCGCTCACCGCCCGCACGTCGCAGTACGCGGGGGTGCTGCCCGACCGCATCACGATCTACCGCCTGGCGATCTGCGCGATCTGCCGCACCGAGCAGGAGGTCGCCGACCAGGTCCGCCGGACGGTCATCCACGAGATCGCCCATCATTTCGGCATCGACGACCACCGGCTCCGCCAACTCGGGTGGTAAGGACTCCGGCCCGCCCATCAGTGGCCTGCCGTCCCGTCGGCCGGGGTCTTCGGCGTCAGCCCGAGATCGTGGTGGCCGTGCGCAGGCTCGACGTTGACCAGGCTGTGCGAGGCCATCACCAGGTACTCCCAGAGCTGTGCGTCAAGCGCCTCCTCCAGCCCGAGCTCGTCGAGTGCCACTCGCATGTTGCGCAGCCAGGCGTCTCGTTCGGCCTCGCCGATGGAGAACCTGGCGTGGCGCATCCTCAGCCTGGGATGTCCGCGCAGTTCGTCGTAGGTGCGCGGGCCGCCCCAGTACTGCATGAGGAATAGCCGGAGGTGCTCCTCGGCCGGACCGAGGTCCTTAGCCGGGTACACTGGCCGCAGCACAGGATCGTCAGCCACGCGCTGGTAGAACCGGTGGACCAGGCGGCGGAAGGTCTCCTCCCCGCCCACGGCCTCGTAGAAGCTGGTCGGTTGGCTCATGCCTGAAAGCTTACGGCGGCCCCACCCTCAAGGAATTTCTCAGCAAACCATGAGCCATCCCCAAGTTGCCCACGGGACGCTATGCCGGTGAACATCTGGCAGCATCGGACCCTCCTTGTTAACGGTGGGCTTGTTGTGGTGTTGGCGGGCGCGGGGGTCGGGTCCTACTTCGCCATTCAGCCCAGTAGCAGCGGTTTGTCGGTCGTGACGACGACTGTGCAGAGGGGCACCGTGCTGGCCACGGTTTCCGCATCGGGCACGGTGGAACCCGCGCGGAACCTGGGGCTGAACTTCACCACGGGCGGCAAGCTGACCGCGCTCTACGTCAAGGTCGGCCAGAAGGTCCAAGCGGGGCAGACGCTCGCCAAGGTAGACCCGACGGCGAGCGACCAGGCCCTCACGATGGCGGAGGCTGCCATGGCGTCGGCCGAGGCCCAGCTGTCGGCCGCCATGGAGGGTGAGACGCCGCAGGCGAAGGCCGCGCAGAGCGCGTCCGCGGCAACCTCGGCAGCTTCTGTGACCGCGGCCAAGACGTCGTTGGCCCAGGAGCAGAAGGTGGTCGCCGCCGGCCTGGCGAGCCTGGAGCAGGCGGTGACGACGGCCCAGGACGTGGTCGACGAGGCCGAGTCCGCCCTGGACACCGACGAGGCCACGCTGGCCACGGCCGAATCGCAGCTGTCCTCTGACGAGAACAAGCTCGCCAGCGACGAGGCCACCGAGCGTCGGACTGTGCGTGCTGACCCCACGGGCGACCGCCTGCACGACCACGGACCCCGCGGCCGTCGCCACCGACAAGACCACCGTGGCGAGCGACGAGTCGGCCGTCTCCTCCGACGAGTCGGCGGTCACGGCGGCGGAAAACACCGTGACGAACGACGAGAACAGCTACGACGCGGCGGTAGACAGCGAGAACAGCGGGAAGGCCAGCGAAAACGCCTCGATCTCCGCGGACGAGTCGGCCGTGACCAACGCGGAGAAGTCGTACGCCGCCGCCCTCGCCTCCAATGTCTCGTCCGCCACGCCCAACCAGGCGACGATCTCGGCCGACGAGGCCAATGTGACCAGCGACGAGGTGACGATCCAGCAGGACAAGACCGCCGTCGCGGGGACCGTGCTGACCGCGCCGTTCGCCGGGACCGTGGCCTCCATCAGCAGCAGCGTCGGCGAAGAGGTATCGAGTTCCAGTACCAGCTCATCCTCGAGCTCCAGCAGCAGCAGTTCCTCCAGTTCGAGCGAGAATCCCGCGGGCGCCGGCTCGGGGCCCGGAACGGGCGTTGGAGGGGCAGGCACGAGCTCGGCCGTCAGCGGCTTCATCGTCCTGACCAACGTGTCCAACCTGCTGGTCGAGGCCGAGTTCGACGAGACCGACGCGGCGAGCATCCAGGTGGGCGCGGGCGCGACCGTGACGGTGAACGCCCTGAACACCAACCTGTCGGCGTCCGTGGCCGAGGTCGACCCCACCTCCACCTCGAGCTCCTCGGTGGTGGAGTACGGGGTCACGCTCGCGCTCAGCCAGTCGGCTAAGGGACTCCGGCCCGGGCAGTCGGTGAGCGTCAGCGTGATCACCGGCGAGGCGAACAACGCGCTCTACGTGCCGGCCACGGCGGTGACCACCGCCGACGGGGTGAGCTTCGTCGAGGTGGTGGGCGCCAACGGCGCGGAACGGCGCGTGCTCGTCACCCTGGGCGTCCAGAGCTCCACCGACGACCAGATCCTGTCCGGCCTGACCGAGGGCGAGAAGGTCGTCGCCTCGACGGCGAGCAGCAGTAGCAGCACCGGCTTCCCGGTCGGCGGCTTCCCCGGCGGCGGTGTCGTCAGGCTCGGCGGCGGTGGCGGCGGCCGCGGCGGAGCTGGCGGATGATGACCCGGCCGGCGGCTGGCGGTCCTGCTCCGCCAGCACCCCAAGCCGGTCCGCCTCGGCCTGTGATCCGGCTAGTGTCGGTGACCAAGACCTACGGCACCGGCGAGGCGGCGGTGCAAGCGCTGCGCGGAGTCAGCCTCGAAGTGGCGAACCGGGACTACGTTGCCATCATGGGGGCATCAGGGTCGGGCAAGTCGACGCTGATGAACATCATCGGCTGCCTGGACGTTCCCACCTCCGGCCGGTTCCTCATCGACGACATCGACTCGGCGTCGCTGGACGAGGGACAGCTCGCGCTGGTGCGCAACCGCAAGATCGGGTTCGTGTTCCAGGCGTTCAACCTCATCCCGCGGATGAGCGCGCTCGGAAACGTGGAACTGCCGCTGTCCTATGCCGGCGTCAAGCCCGCCGAACGCCGCCTCCGGGCGGCCGCCGCGCTGCGCCTGGTGGGGCTGTCCGACCGGCTGCGCTTCCAGCCGAACCAGCTGTCGGGCGGCCAGCAGCAGCGGGTCGCCGTCGCCCGCGCGCTGGTGACCACGCCGAGCCTGATCCTCGCGGACGAGCCCACCGGCAACCTCGATAGCGCGGCGACCCAGGACCTTATGTCCGTCTTCGACCGGCTGAACGTGGCCGGGCGGACCATCATCCTGATCACCCACGAGCGCGACGTGGCGGCGCACGCCAAACGCGTGGTCCAGGTGAGGGACGGCCTCATCGTCAATGACCAGCGGCTGGTAGGCCCCGCCGATCTCCCGCCCATGCTCCGCGAGAGGGAACGCGCATGAGCCCGGGCCAGATACTCCGCTTCGCCCTGGCCGGGCTGGCCGCCAACAAGCTGCGCTCGGCGCTGACCACCCTCGGCATCCTGATCGGCGTGGGGTCGGTGATCCTCCTTCTCGCGGTGGGCAACGGCTCGTCTCGCGCGATAGAGGCCGACCTCAACCAGCTAGGCACCAACTCGCTGACGGTCCTGCACGAGGGGGCCGGGCTGTTCGGATCGGCCAGCGGTAACACGGGCGCGCAGTCCACGGCGAACCTCACCGTGGCGGATGCCCAGGCCCTGTCGGAATCCGCAGGCGTGGCCAGCGTGTCACCGGTCGTCTCTACCTCCGAGACGCTGACGTACGGCGGCAACAGCGATAGCGATACATCCCTTACCGGGACCTACCCGAGTTACTTCCAGGCCACGAACAGCCCCATCGGCCAGGGGTCCTATATCACCAACGACGACGTCACCAGCGCCAGGAAGGTGCTGGATATCGGCACCACGACGGCGAGCGACCTGTTCGGTACCGCCAACCCGATCGGGCAGACCGTGGACGTGGCCGGGGTGCCCTTCACGGTCATAGGAGTGCTCAAGGAGAAGGGGGCCAGCGGCTTCGAGAACGCCGACAACTCGGCGGTCGTGCCGCTCACCACGCTCCAGGAAACGCTGACCGGCTACGGCTCGCTGAACGACATCGTGGTCGAGGCGCAGACCCCGGCGGAGGTCAACGCCGTTCAGTCCGAGATCACCTCGGTCCTGGACCGGCTGGAAAACGTGACCAGCACGACGGACGCCAATTTCGAGGTCCTCAACCAGTCGAGCCTGCTGGCCGCGTCCACGTCGAGCAGCCACACCTTCACCGTGCTGCTCGGCGCGGTCGCGGCGATCTCGCTGCTGGTGGGCGGCATCGGCATCACCAACATCATGCTGGTCACGGTCACCGAGCGGACCCGCGAGATCGGCATCCGCAAGGCCATCGGCGCGCGACCGGGCGTGATCCTGGCCCAGTTCCTGGCCGAGGCCACCCTGCTTTCCGTGATAGGCGGGGTCCTCGGCGTCGCCGCCGGCCTGATCGGCACGCTCTTCACCATCGTCGGGGTGAAGCCGTATCCCGTCGTGGCGTCGATCCCCCTGGCGTTCGGCGTCAGCGTCGTGATCGGCCTGTTCTTCGGCGGATACCCAGCCAACCGGGCTGCGGGCATGCGCCCGGTTGACGCTCTTCGTTACGAGTGATCGGAAAAGCCATGCTAGGACGTCGCCGCCAGGCCGAAGACCCGGACGCCGGGCCAGGTATCCGCATCAAGGGCCGGCACGGGTCAGATACCGTCACCACCGTGATGGACCCGATGGACCTGCTGTCCACGCCCGTCTCCGACGGAGACCTCACGGTGGCGCTGGCCCGGCGGCCGCGGTTCAAGGTGCCCTCGCTGACGATGATCCTCATGATCGTCGCGGTGGCCGGCCTCGGCTTCTACGGCGGCGCCCTGGTGGGCAAGCACTACGGCAGCTCAGGCGGCTCAGCCGCCTCTGCGTTCCGGGGGTTCGCGGCGGCGGGCGCCTCCCCGAGCGCCGGGAGCACGTCATCATCATCCGGGTTCGCCTGGCCGGGGCGGCGGGCTGTTCGGCGGCGGAGGGACCTTCGGCACCGTCAAGCTCGTCGACGGGAACATCGTGTACGTCCAGACCGCCACCGGCGGCATCGTCCAGGTATCCACGTCGGGATCCACGAAGATCACGATCAGCTCCTCCGGGCAGGTCAAGGACCTAATCCCCGGCGAGACCGTCATCGTCGAGGGAACCACGAAGTCCAACGGATCCATCACCGCCACCAGCATCAGCCAGGAGAGCCTGGGCGCCGGCGGCGGCGGCGGCGGTGGTGGCGGCAGTGGCGGCAGTGCCGGGTAGCTCGGTGTCGTCCCTCAGGGCCCGCACCAGACAAGGAGATCACATGAACGGCAGTACCCGGCTGGCTCCGATGAGCCGTCGGCACCTGGTCTGCTGGGCACTGCCCGTCGTCGTGGCGTGCCTGGCCATCGTCGGCTGCGGCGGCGGTTCCGCGGCCAGCAGCGCCGGCGCCACCAGCAGCGCCACGCAGTCCGCAGGGCTGAGCGCGTTCCAGACCTGCCTGAAGCAGCACGGCGTGAAGATCACGCCGCGCTCAACCCGTTCCCCCCGCCCCTTCGCGTCCCGCACCGGCTTCCCGACCGCCTTCCCAAGCGGCTTCCCGGGCGGCGGCTTCGCGAGCGGGGGAGCCAACTCCGCGGCGTTCAAGGCGTGCGAGAAGTACGCACCCGCGGGATTCCGCCGCGGCGGCGGCATCAGCATCAGCGCCTCCGCGATCGCGGCCTTCAAGAGCTGCATGAGCCAGAACGGCGTCAAGGTCACCAGCACCACGTTCACCGCGCTGGGCAAGCTCGAGCGCAGCAGCAAGAAGGCCGCCGCGGCGTTCAAGATCTGCGGGGTGCTCCTCCAGCAAGGCATCACCAGGCCAACCCCCACACCCACCCCCGCCTGACCCCTCCCAGCCGACTGAATATTTTATCGGACCCACGTGCCGCACGTCTTCGGCAGGTATTTTTCGCTATCATGTTTGATAGTAATTATCTAGCCGAACGAGCGGTGGTGCCTGGCTCCAGAACGGGTCCCCGGCCCCGGGCGGGACGAAAATCCGGCCCGGCCCGGCCCGGCCCGGTGATCCCCGCTGGGACCGGAGCGCCCGCCTAGCCGTCTAGCCGCTACTGGTCGCGGCCGGTTACGCGATAGAGCGCTAGCGCGGCGGCCCGGCCCCGGGATCCGCCGTATCGCCGGGAGACGCCGTATCCTCCCCGGGTGCCGCCTGCCCACCCTCAAGCCCCGCGCGGGGCACCTCCTGGCCGCCCTCCGGTGCCGTGATGATGATCGTGTCGGGGCCGACGGCCGGGTACCCCTCAGCGGAGCGCCTCCACCAGCCCGGCCTCGCGCACGGCGGCCAGGTCGGGGTCGCGGCCGGCGTTGACCCGCAGGTCCGGGTTCGCCCCGATCGCCTCGGCCAGCACCGGAGCCGCCTCGCCGGGCCGCCCGGCCCGGGCCAGGGCGCAGGCCAGGCTGTACCCGGCCATGCCGGCCGCGGGCGCGGGCGCCCCCAGGTACCTGGCCGTCGCCAGGGCGTGCTCCTGCAGCGCGACCGCACGCTCCGGCTGGCCGTGGCCCAGGTAGTAGTCACCGAGGTGGCCGGTGGGGTGCCAGAAGCCGCGCACGATGATCTGCAGCCACAGCTTCCGCCCGTTCAGCCACGGGTTGCGCGCCGGGTCGAGCAGGTCCTCATCGGAAAGCGCCCACGTCCCGTCGACCAGCTCCGCGCTGATCCGCCGGCATTCCCGCAGCACGTCGCCGGCCGGCACCGCGCAGTAGCCGTGGTAGACCTCGGCGGAGGAATGATCCACCTCGCCGAAGGCGGGCGGCGCCTGCCCGAAGCGCAGCGCACGGATTCGTTCGGCCTGCTCGGTTTTGAACTGGTTGTTGTGCGCCACCAGGGGTGCGGCGGCCCAGTTGTCCGGGCTTCCCCCTTCACCCTCCGCCGTCGCGGCCAGCAGCGCCTGCTCCTCCGCGGCCGCGAAGCTCAGCAGCCCGGCCACGGCCGCGCGCAGCGGACGCGTGTCAGTCGCAGTCATCGCCGGACTCCTTGCGCGCGATGAAGATCAGGTTGTAGGACACGATCAGGGTGATCGCGTCGAAGCCGACGGTCTGCAGCCGGGTGAGGAACGCCGCGGGCTCGACCGGGTTGTAGGTGTCGCCCTCGTGGAACTGGTGCAGTCCGTCGCTGGCCAGGCTGTCCGAGCCGATGAACGCGCCGCCCGGCCGCAGCACGCGGAACGCCTCGGCCAGCACCTTGTCCTGCAGGGCGCGGGTGGGCACGTGGTGCAGCATGGTGAAGGACGCCACCGTGTCGAATGACCCGTCCGGGTACCCGAGCGCGGACGCGTTGCCGGAGACGACCTCGACGTTGCTGCCCGAGTACCTGTCCGCCAGCCGCTGGGCGGCGTCCTGCTCGTGTTCGACCGCGACCAGGCGGCGCACGCGGTGCCGCAGCCATTCGGTGGCCGCTCCGGGACCGGGGCCGAGTTCCAGCAGGTCGGCGCCCAGGTTGACCCCGGCCGTCGCCTGGGGCAGCACCTCGTCCTGGATGTGCGCGGTCCATTCCGGGCTCGGCATGAGTTGGGCGTGGTTTTCGTTCATGCTCCCGACGCTAGGTGGTCGGGTTCAGGTCGGCATAGCGCGTAAGCTGCCATACTGTGTCGCGAGCCGGACATTGTTCGGGGCCTGACCGCGAAGACGGCGAGAACGGCGAAGACGGCGAATACGGCGAAGGCCGCCTGGACCGCGAAGGCCGCGCAGACCGCGAACACCCGACGGACCACGGCGGGGCCGCCGCCATCGTCGTGGCGACCTTCCCCATGCCCGCCGGCACCCGCTTCGACTGGCACGTCCACGAGGACCACCAGCTGGCCTGGGCGGCGAGCGGGGTGCTCACCGTCCTCACCGCGGACGCCACCTGGGTGCTGCCCCCGACGCGGGCGCTGTGGATACCGGCGGGACTGCCGCACGAGACCGCCTCCGCCACCCGCGCCACCATGCGCACGCTCTACATCAGGCCCGGGCTGTTCCCGGTCAGCTGGACCGAGACCGATGAGCCGACCCCGGTCGCGGCCAGCCCGCTGATCGCCGAACTCATCGGGTACCTGGGCCGCAGCGACCTCGACCAGGCCCAGCGCGCTCACGCGGAGTCCCTGCTGGCCGACCTGCTGACCCCGGTCCCGGTGACCACCATCCAGGTCCGCCTGCCGTCGGGCCAGCCCGCGCGGCAGGTGGCCGAAGAGCTGCGCGCCAACCCCGCGGACCAGCGCACGCTGCGCGAATGGGGCCGTCACGTCGGGGCGAGCGAGCGGACGCTGGCTCGCGCGTTCGCGACCGGAGCCGGCGTGCCGTTCGGCCGCTGGCGGGCGCTGATGCGGCTGCAGGCCGCCCTGCCCATGCTCGCCGCGGGCGAGCCGGTCAGCCGCGTCGCGGGGCGCGTCGGCTACGATACCCCGAGCGCGTTCGTCGCCGCGTTCCGCCGCGAGACGGGCCAGACCCCCGCCGCGTACTTCCGCAGCCGCGCCGACTTACCCCAGGCCCGTGACGTCGAGCCCCGTGTAGCGGGCGGCGAACGCGAGGGTATCACCGGCCAGGTCGGCCGTCCGGCTGACCGCGCGCGCCCCGTGCCCCACCTGGTCCTCGGCGCGCAGCAGCACGGGCCGCGAAGGCCCGGACGTCGTGGCGTACTGCAGCGCGGCGCACATCTTGTACGCGTGCACCGGGTCGACCCGCGTGTCGCTGGTGAACACGGTGAACAGGACGGCCGGATACGCGGTCCCGGGGACCACGTGGTGGTAAGGCGAGTAGGCCAGCAGCCAGACAAGCTGCTCAGGGTCCGACGCGCTGCCGAACTCGACGTTCCACGTCTGCCCGAGCCCGAACCGCTCGTACCGCACCATGTCGAGCAGCGGCGCGGCGCAGATGACGGCGGCGTACAGCGAAGGATCCTGCGTCAGGGCCGCGCCCACCAGCAGCCCGCCGTTCGACCCGCCCGAGATGGCCAGCTGCCCGGGGGTCGTCCAGCCCTCGCGGATCAGGTACCGGGCCGCGAAGCGGAAGTCGTCGAAGACGTTCTGCTTCTTGTCCAGCATCCCGGCACGGTGCCATTCCTCGCCCTCCTCGCCCCCGCCGCGCAGGCTGGCGATCGCGTACACGCCGCCCGCCGCCACCCAGGTCAAGATGTTCGGCGAGTACGCGGGCGTCATGCTGATGTCGAACCCGCCGTACCCGTACAGGATCGTCGGCCGGGGGGCCCGCGCCGCCGCGGCGTCCGCGGCGGCACCGCTGATGATCAGCATCCGGACCGCGGTCCCGTCCGCCGAGGCGTACGTCACCTGCCGCGAGGTCACCGATGGCACCGCAACCGATCCCGACCCCGGAGCCGTCGCCCACGTCTCCACCGCCGAACGAAGCGCGTCGAACCGCAGCACCATCGGGGGCGTCGTGTCGTCGGTGTACACGAACCACGCCTCGTGCCCGCCCTCGGGCCGCTCGCTCAGCCCCCCGGCGGTCCCGAGCCCCGGCAGCGGGACGCCGGCTATCCGCTCCCCGGTCTCCAGGTCGTGCACGGTGATCTCGCTCAGCGCGTGCCTGGTCCAGCTGGCGAGCAGGACCGGCCGCTCGAGCTCGGCGCCGTCGCAGATCGCGTACCCGTGCAGCACCGCCTCGGGATCCTCGCCGATCAGCTCCCGCCAGCTCGAAGGGTCGGCGGGATCACCGGGCCCCCCGGACCCAACCGGGTCCCGCGGCGTGGTCACCGCCAGACGCCCGCGCGGCGCGCCGCGGTCGGTGAACACGTAAAGCAGCCCGTCCCGCCCGGCCCGGACCGACGTCAGCGCGTCCACCCCTTCGGCAAACGCGCGCAGGTCAGGCGACGCCGGGTCGCAAGTGGAAAGGTCGGCGAGCCACAGGTCGTTCCGCGGCGCGGTGCCCCGCGACGCCGAGACCATCAGCCACCGCCCGTCCCGGCTGACCGACACGGAGTAGTAGTCGGTCTTATCCCGCCCGGAGCCGAAGATGAGCACATCCTCGTCGGCCGGCGCGCCGACCTGGTGCAGGTAGACCCGCCGGTGGTACTGGCTTTCCCCTTCGGGCACCTCCGAGGGCGGCAGCCTGCGCGTGTAGTAGAACGCCTTGCCGCCGGGCAGCCAGGCCACGTTCGTGTACCGGGACCGGTCGATCGGCCCGTCCACCAGCGACCCCGTGACCACGTCCAGGACCCGCAGCAGCGATTCCTCATCGCCCCCTTCGGAAAGCTGGTAGGCGAGCAGCCGCCCCTCCTTGTCCGGCTGCCAGTCATCCAGCGTGGTCACGCCCGACGGGTCGATCGCCATCGGGTCGACCAGCACCTGGGCCGGGCCGGAACCGAGCCGCGTGTACAGCACCGCGTGCTCCTGCCCCGGATCGCGCCTGGTGAAGAAGCACCGCTCGCCGCGCCAGGCCGGCGTCCCGACGAAACCGACGCCGAGCAGCGCGCGGACCCGCTCGGTCAGCGCCTCCCGCCCCGGCCACGCCGAACGCTCCGCCGCGAACAGCTCCGCCTCCGCCGCCAGCCAGTCCGCCCGCTCGCCGCCCGCGGCGTCCTCCAGCCAGCGGTAGGGGTCGCTGACCTGATGCCCCAGCACATCCTCGGTCAGGTCCATCCTGCGTGCCTTCGGGTAGCCGAACTCGCTCATGCTAGGCACTGTACGGCGTCAGCCCTCCGCGGCCCGGCGACTGTGTAGTCTTAACTCGTGGCAGACGCGTGCATCAGGGGACACACTGGGAGCACGTGCTTGCGTTAGCGGGACGGCACCAGCGGGAGGTGCGAGTGCGGCGAGTGCTGCTGCTCAACGTGACGTATGAACCGCTGACGACCGTCGGCCTCCGCCGCGCCGTGTGCCTGGTGCTCTGCGGTAAGGCCGAGGTTGTCCACGACGATGCCGAGGGTGCGGTCCTGCACGCGGCGTCGGTCGCGCTGGCGACGCCGTCCGTGATCAGGCTCAGCCGCTACGTCCGGGTCCCCTACCGCAACCGGGTGCCGCTGACCCGCGCCGCGCTGATGCGCAGGGACAACTACCGGTGCGCCTACTGCGGCCGCCGCGCCGAGACCATCGATCACGTGGTGCCCAGGAGCCGCGGCGGCCAGCACGCCTGGGAGAACTGCGTCGCGTCGTGCCAGATCTGCAACCACCGCAAGGCCGACCGATTGCTCTCCGAACTCGGCTGGACCCTGGCGGTCCCGCCCGCAGTACCACGCGGCGCCCACTGGAGGCTAGTGGGCGCTCAGCACGACGGCGACCCCCAGTGGGCCGCTTATTTGCGTGAGCCCAGTGCTGCCTTAAGACCAGTTGCCGCCTTAAGACCAGTTGCCGCCTGACCAAACCCAGCGCCGCCGCCCCTGCCCGCCGTACCCCGCCGTTCCCGCCGCCTCCACGGCGGCTCTTTACTTTTGCGCCGAACGATCGGTGGTATCACCCACGATCGCCGTCTCCGCCCCTATTACGCCGAACGACCGGTGGTATCACCCACGATCGCCGTCTCCGCCCCTATTACGCCGAACGACCGGTGGCGTCACCCACGATCGCCGTCTCCGCCACCGGCCCGAGCGTTTCGGCGTCGCTGCCGCCCCCGGTCGCCCCGAACTCCCGGAACTCCCGCTGCGTCAGCGCGCCGAGCATCGTGACCACGACCAGCGCCCCCGCCACCGGGAAGAACGGCGCAGGCCCGAGATGACGGACGAGCACCCCGGCAATCACCACCGACAGCGGGAAGCTGCCGAACGCGCACAGGAATATCGCGCTCATGATCCGCCCGAGCAGCGCCGGGGGCGCCCACTTCTGCATCGCGGTGAGGAAGATGACGTTGCCCAGCCCGTTGGTAGCGCCCAACACGAACAGCGCCGCCGCCGCCCCGGCCTCGCCACCGAGGTACGGGATCAGCGCGAGCGCCGTCCCATCGACCAGGAACATCGCCGTAGCGAAGATAGCCGGCCTCCGCAGCCCGCCGGTGCGCGCCGCCGCGAGCGTGCCGATCACGGCACCCGCCGCGAAGCAGGCGAGCAGCGCTCCGTAGCCAGCCGCCCCGAACCGGGCGTGCGCCAGCGAGGGCAGCGCTACGTCGCCCTCCCCCCCGCTGGCCAGGTTCGCCGCGATGACCACGATCAGGAGGACCTGCAGCACGCGCGACCTCCGCAGCAGCGCCAGTACCCCGTCGCTCCCGCCGCCTCCGCCGCCCTCTCCCGGGCGCGCCCCGGTCGTCCCGTTCCCCGCACCCGCGCTCGTCCCGTTCGCCGCACCCGCGCTCGTCCCGTTCGCCGTACCCGCGCTCGTCCCGTTCGCCGTACCCGCGCCTGCGCCCGCCTCGGCCTTCCCGCTCGCCCCGGCTGCCGCAGCGGCCATGGACCCGCTCGCCGCCCGCGCCGGGATCAGCGCCAGCGTCAGCGCCGACACCGCGAACGAGGCGGCGTCGGCGGCAAAGGCCCAGGTCGACGCGTGGGTAACGGCGACCAGGGCGCCGCCGAGAGCCGGGCCGAGCAGCGACCCGGCCTGCACGGCCGCGGTGGAGATCGCGTTGCCCGCCGCGAGCCGCTCCTCATCGAGCAACGACGGCATGAGCGCGAATGACGCCGGGAGGAACAGGCCCTCGCCGGCGCCGATGAGCGCGGCGACGGGCCCGAGCGCCACGAGCGAGGCTGTGTGCCGCGCCGCGAGCACGGCCAGCGCCGCGACGAGCAAGCAGCGCGCGGCGTCGGCCATCAGCATGACCGTGCGCGGCCCGATCTTGTCGGCGAGTACCCCGCCGGCCGGGATGAACACCATGCGCGGCACGCCGTAGCAGGCGAGCACGGTGCCGAGCAGGATCGCGCTGCCGTGGTTGGACAGCACGAGCCAGGGGAGGGCTACCGCGTAGCAGTAGTCCCCGATCGTGGACGTGAACTGCCCCCCAGCCAGCAGCCGGAAGCTCCGCACCGCCAGCGGCCCCGAGCGCCACGCCGCGAGAATCCTCATGATTCCTCCTCGTGTTCCTGCTGCCTGGCTTCCTCGGGCCCGAACCACGGGAACAGGTCGAACGTGACCTGGACGGGCAGCGCCCCCGGCGACCGCTCGACCGGATCCAGCCGCAGGTACTGCTCCAGGACTTCCATGACCTTCGCCCGCATTTCGTCCAGCTCGGCGGGCGTCACGTGCGCGGCGCTAAATGTCTCGCCGGCCGCGCGCTGCCACTCGTGCGGATACTCGGACTTGCGATCCATGAACCGGACGCGGACCTCCTCCGCCGCCTCGCGCAGGTTCTCCACCAGCAACCGGTTGGCCACCCGGTACGCGGCCGGGGCGTCCGGGCTGTCTTCCATGCTGAAAGCGAGCAGGCGGACCCGCCACGGGCGCTCCCGCCCGTCGGCGGCGCTCTCGCGGTCTTCCTCGATGAACCCGTACTTGGCCAGCGTGCGCAGGTGGTAGCTGCACGCCGAGGGGGAGAGCCCGGCCACTTCCGCGCACTGGGTGGCCGTCGCGGGACCGTGCAGCCCCAGGTACTCCCAGATGGCGATCCGCGCGCGATGCGCCAGCGCGCGCATCATCTTCGGGTCGGTGAGCGGGACCGGGTTCCCCGGCATCCCAGGTGCGGGCTCAGCCTCCTGCACCCCAGCCTCGTCGTTCATATCCGAAAGACTACTTTCGAAGTAAATGTTTCACAATGGTCGCGGGGTAGGATTCTGGCGGAGGCCGATGCGATGCAGCGCGAGATTTTCACCCCAGAGCACGACGCGTTCCGCGACATGGTGCGGACCTTCATCGCGAAGGAGATCACGCCGTACCACGAGCAGTGGGAGCGCGACGGAGTGGTTTCCCGCGACGTGTGGCTGGCGGCTGGCCGCGCCGGCCTGCTCGGCATCCACCTCGACGAGAAGTACGGCGGCGGCGGCGACCCCGACTACCGGTACTACGTCATCCTGAACGAGGAGCTAGCGCGGGCCGGCGCGACCGGGCCGATGTTCCAGCTGCACAACGACATGATCGGCCCGTACCTGGACCGCCTGTGTACGCCCGAGCAGCGTGAGCGGTGGTTCCCCGGCTACTGCTCGGGAGAGCTCATCGCGGCGATCGCGATGACGGAGCCCGGGGCGGGCAGCGACCTGCAGGGGATGCGCAGCACGGCCGTCCGGTCCGGTGACCACTACCTACTGAACGGGCAGAAGACGTTCATCTCCAACGGTCAGCTGGGCGACATCGTGATCGTGGTGGCCCGGACCGATCCCGAGGCGGGCCACCGCGGGATCAGCCTGCTGGTGGCCGAGCGCGGGATGGACGGCTTCACCCGCGGCCGGAACCTCGACAAGCTGGGCATGCACGCGCAGGACACCTCGGAGCTGTTCTTCACCGACGTCCGGGTGCCGGCCGCGAACCTGCTGGGCGAGGAGGGCGGCGGCTTCGTCGCCCTGATGCAGAACCTGCCGCGCGAGCGCGTCACGATCGGCGTCACCGCGCTGGCCGTCGCGGAGAAGGCATTCGAGGACACGCTGGCCTACTGCAAGCAGCGCCAGGCGTTCGGGCAGCCGATCGGGAAGTTCCAGCACAACAGGTTCGCCCTCGCCGAGATGGCCACCGAGCTGGCCATCGCGCGCACGTTCACCGACCGCGCGATCACCGAGCACAACGCGGACCGGCTGAGCACCGAAGAGGCCTCCATGGTCAAGTGGTGGAACACCGAGCTGTGCAACCGGATCACCGACCGCTGCGTGCAGCTGCACGGCGGGTACGGCTACATGCGCGAGTACCCGGTAGGCCGCGCCTGGGCCGACAGCCGCGTCCAGTCAATCTTCGGCGGCACCACCGAGATCCAGAAGGAAATCATCGGCCGCGGCCTCGGCCTGTAGCC
>CAWKCG010000030.1:0-24365 GCA_963847965.1 uncultured Actinomycetes bacterium | reverse complement strand
TACTCGGCAGCCAACTGCACCGGCTCCGTGAATCACGCGGGATCAGCGCGGAGCAGGCCGCCGAGGCCATCCGGGGTCGCACTCTAGAGAGGCCGATGGGACACAGGGCGGGGTCGGCTTCAGGAGATGTGCGTGGCCTCAGCGACCTGCTCACCCTCTACGGGGCGACCCACCCCGAGGAGCGCGCCGCGCTGCTGAACCTGGCCAAGGAGGCGAACACCCCCGGCTGGTGGCACGCTTACTCCGATGTCCTTCCGGCCTGGCTTGAGGCCTACGTGGAACTGCAGGTCGCGGCCTCGATCATCCGTACCTACGAGGTCCAGTTCGTTCCCGGGCTGCTGCAAACCGAGCGGTACGCGCGGGCGCTGATCCGCCAGGGCTCGGCGGTCAACGAGGAGTCATCGCCCGGCGGGCCGAGCTGCGCACCAGCCGCCAGGCGATCTGTCCAGCCCGACCCCGCCGCAGCTGTGGGCGGTCGTCGACGAAGGCGCGCTGCGCCGTCCCGTCGGCGGCATCGATGTCGTCCGTGAGCAGCTCAAGCACCTGATGGACATGGCCGAGCGCCCCGCGATAACGCTGCAGATCCTGCCGTTCCACGCGGGCCCGCACTCGGCCATGGGCGGTCCGTTCACCATCCCGCGGTTCGCCGAGCCCGAGCTGAACGACGTCGTGTACATCGAGCAGCTGACCAGCGCGCTCTACCTGGACAAGCAGACCGAGGTGGACAACTACCTCGAGGTCATGGAGCAGCTCTGCCTGCAGGCCGACGACGCGGCCAGCACCGTGAAGACCCTCGGCAAGATCCTGGCCGAGCTCGACCTCAGGCGGTCTGCAGGACCTGGAAGGACTCGGCTAGGCGGCCTTCGGGGAGCCCCCCGTTTTCTGCGCCCCTGGTGAGCCGCGTCCTGATCCGCTCCTCCAGGTCGTCCATGTTGCCGGTCTGGCTGACGTGCGCGCGCAGGGCGGCGATCTTCCTGCCGAACGTGTCGGTCACGTCGACGAAATGGGTGGGCGACGGGGATCCCGAGATCCAGACCTCGCGGACCTTCCAGGGTTCCAGGGTTTCTCGCGGTTGCGAAGCTCGGGGAACGCGAACGGGTTGCGGGCGTCCGGGTACACGGCATCGAGGGCGGCGGAGCCCGACGGCCCGGTGGTCGGGGTGGCTGATCCCGACCCCAACGTAGTTCCGCTCCGGGCTCGGGCAGACCACGCGGTCGGGGCGGACCTGCCTGATCACCCGGGCCAGGTCCCTGCGCAGGTCCAGCGTGGCCTCCACCCGGCCGTCCGGGTAGCCGAGGAAGCGCACGTCGTGCACGCCGACGCACTTGGCCGCGGCGACCTGCTTGGCGCGGCGCAGGGCGGGCACCTCGGCGCGGGGGAAACCCTCGTCGTAGCCGCCCGCGTCGCCGTCGGTCACCACGCAGTAGGTGACCTTGAGGCCCGCGCTGTCGACCGCGCCACCGTCCCCGCGGCGCCGAAGTCGACGTCATCGGGATGCGCGGTGATGACCAGGACCCGCCCGATATCGGCGTCATCGAGTGCGCCCGCCATCTACTTGTCGGGGACGAGGGTGGGGGTCGACCTGGTGCTAAGCGTCTGCTTCTTGAAGAACGCGGGCGCGGTGATCCGGCAGTAGAGGTAGAACAGCAGGCCGACAATGACCGACAGGAAGATGAACTACCAAGGCGCCGCCGATCACCCAGTGCAGGCCGGGCACCGTATAGCGGGTGTAGCTCCGCTGGTGGCGACGTCATAGTCCTCCCACAGGCTCCAGCTGCCGAGGAAGAACAGGATGAGGCCGCCGAGGACGGGCAGGATGCCCTGCATGAACAGGTTACGGACGCTGCTGGCCAGGTTCTTGCGGTAGTACCAGGCGCAGGCGAAGCCGGTCAGCCCGTAGTAGAAGGCGATGTAGAGGCCGACACCCGTCACCGCGTCCAGGATCACGTAGTTCGCGTGCCGAGGGAGTTCATGATCACGTACAGCACGATCGAGATGGCGCCCATGACCAGGGTGGACACCGTGGGCGTCAGGAAGCGCGGATGGTACTTGGCGAACGAAGCCGGTATCGCCTTGTAGGCCCCCATCGACAGGGACGTGCGCGCCGTCGGCAGGATGGTCGTCTGGGTGGACGCCGCGGCCGAGGACAGCACCATGAGGATGAGCAGGTGCGTGAAGAGGGGCCGACCCCGGAGCCACCGAAGATCGCGTGACCCTGAATGACAGGACGTCGCTGGAGTTGTTCGGGTTGGCCAGGCCGTTCCCTGACGTGCCGACACCGGCGAGCCCCGTCATGAAAAGATAACTATGGCGTAGGTGACGAGCAGCAGCAAGGTGGAGATGATCGCCGCCCGGCCCGGGTCTTGTTTTTGTCCTTGGTCTCCTCGTTGACCGAAACCGCGGTGTCCCAGCCCCAGTAGATGAACACCATGAGCACGATGCCGCTGGCGAAGGCGTTGAAGCTCGGCACGTGGAACGGGTTGAACCACGTTGCGCTCGGGGTGAGGTGCGCGTGCGGGGCGTTGCTGACCTTGACGAGCGCCGTGATGGACAGCACGAACAGCATGACGAGCTCGATGCCGAGGAGCGCCTTCTGGAAGTTCGCGGACACCTCGATGCCGACGTAGCAGATCGCCGTCATCGCGACGATCCAGAGGACGCCCGTTAGCAGCACCCAGCCGCTCTTCGGGTTGTGCCCGATGCCGTCGGCGTTGAAGAGCAGGAATATGTACTGCCCGGCCACCTGCGCGAGGCTGGCCATGACCAGGATGTCCGCCGCCAGGATGCCCCAGCCGCCTGCCCAGCCGGACCTCGGCCCGAAGGCCCTGGTGGCCCACGTGAACGTGGTACCGCAGTCAGGGTCAGCCTTGTTCAGCTCGCTGTATCCGATCGAGGTGAACAGCATCGGGATGAAAGCGAGGACCGCGATGGCCGCGGCGTGCACCCCGACCAGCGCCACCACGAAGACCAGGGTCGCCGCGAGGCTGTAGGCCGGCGCCATGGACGCGGTCGCGATGACCGTGCTGGAGATCAGCCCCAGCGCCCCCGACTTGAGACCCTTGTCAATGGAATCTTCCTGAGACTGTAGCGCCGACGCAGCGGTGGCCATGCCTCACCCTCCTGGCTGAGCGGCGGGGCGTGACCACGAAATCAACGCCCCTTACGCTACGGTTCTAGCATAAATGGTGCTCTCCGACAACGAGATCCGTCGTAACAGCTATATATCTCGACTGGTCCCGTCTGCCGCGACCGGAGGATGCGTCTAGGATCGAAGTCATGCGCATACTCCTGGTGGGGGCGGGCGGGGTGGGTACGGCATTCGCGCGGATCGCCGCCCGCCGCCCGTTTGCCGAGCTGGTCATCGCCGACTACGACCTACGTCGGGCGCAGGGTGCCGCCGCGGCCCGCGACGGGTACGAGGCCGTGCAGCTGGACGCCCGCGACGAGCAGGCCGTCGCCGAGCTGCTCACCCAGCGCCGCTGCGACGTGCTCATGAACGCCACCGACCCGCGCTTCGTGATGCCGCTGTTCCGCGCCGCGCTGCGGGCCGGGACCCACTACCTGGACATGGCGATGTCGCTGTCACACCCCGATGCCGATGCGCCGTACCGCAGGACCGGGGTCAAGCTCGGCGACGACCAGTTCGCGATGGCGCCGGAATGGGAGCAGTCAGGAAAGCTGGCGCTGGTCGGGATCGGGGTGGAGCCGGGCCTTTCCGACGTGTTCGCCAGGCACGCCGCCGACGAGCTGTTCAGCGAGATCACCGAGCTCGGCGTGCGGGACGGCGCGAACCTGGAGGTCGCAGGCTACGATTTCGCTCCCACGTTCTCCATCTGGACCACGATCGAGGAGTGCCTGAACCCGCCGGTGATCTGGGAACGCGGCCGCGGCTGGTTCACCACCGAGCCGTTCAGCGAGCCCGAGGTCTTCACGTTCCCGGCCGGCATCGGCCCGGTCGAGTGCGTGAACGTGGAACACGAGGAGGTGCTGCTGATGCCCCGCTGGATCGACGCGCAGCGGGTCACCTTCAAGTACGGCCTCGGCGGGGAGTTCAT
Organism: uncultured Actinomycetes bacterium; assembly: GCA_963847965.1. Taxonomy (GTDB): domain Bacteria; phylum Actinomycetota; class Actinomycetes; order Streptosporangiales; family Streptosporangiaceae; genus Palsa-504. Next base: position 20,310 of record CAWKCG010000030.1, on the reverse strand, counting down.
CGGGGTGCTGCGCACCTTGCACAAGCTCGGCCTGGACGCCACGGACCCGGTGCGGGTCGGCGCGGTGAGCGTGTCGCCGCGCGACGTCGTGGCCGCGTGCCTGCCGGATCCGGCCACGCTCGGGGACAAGATGAGCGGGCTGACCTGCGCGGGCACCCGGGTGACCGGGACGGGCCGCGACGGCGCGCCGCGCGAGGTGTACCTGTACCACGTGGTCGACAACGCCTGGTCGATGGCCGAGTACGGCTCGCAGGCCGTGGTCTGGCAGACCGCGGTCAACCCGGTGGTGGCGCTCGAGCTCATGGAGGAGGGCGCGTGGTCCGGCTCCGGCGTGCTCGGTCCCGAGGCGCTGCCCGCCCGTCCGTTCCTTGACCTGCTCACCGACTACGGCTCGCCGTGGGCGTGCGAGGAACGCACCCCCGCAGGGAACGTCTAGCCTGGTCCTCGGTCCGGCGGCGCGGGAGCCGAATTTTCGGTGATTTCTGTCCCACTGCCGCGCGGGCAGCACGCGCTAACTGATCTAGTCACAGTGTTCCAACGCTGATGACGGCGGGTGGAGCGGCGCCAGCGTGCGTTCGGATCGTGAGGGACACCAGCAGTGCGGCGAGACGCGCGAACCAGCGGGGACTGGTGTTCGCTTCAGAGGCGTCCTAGGTTTGGCTCCAGGCGATTACGCCCAGGGAGGTCGGCTAGGAGGCCGGATGACCAAGGTCAGCATGACTATCGACGGCGTGCGGTACGACGATGACGTCGAGCCCCGCATGCTGCTCGTTTATTACTTGCGCGAGGTGGCGGGGCGGACGGGCACGCCCGTCGGCTGTGATACCACCAACTGCGGCGCCTGCACGGTGCTGCTGAACGGGATGTCCGCGAAGAGCTGCTCGGTGCTCGCGGTACAGGCCGACGGCGCGGAGATCACCACCATCCAGGGGCTCGCGGACGGTGAATGGCATCCGCTGCAGCGCGCCTTCCACGAAGAGCACGCGCTGCAGTGCGGGTACTGCACGCCCGGCATGATCATGGCCGCGGCCGACCTGCTACGGGAGAATCCGCACCCGACCGAGCATGAGGTCCGCGAGGGCCTCGAGGGCAACCTGTGCCGCTGCACCGGCTACCAGAACATCGTCCGCGCCGTGCTGCGCGCTGCGTCGGAAGGGGCGTCATCATGACGGTCACCACCGAGATCGGCAAGCCGCGGACCCGCAAGGAAGACGCCAGGCTGCTGACGGGGCAGACCAATTGGACGGACAACATCCAGCTGCCCGGAATGGTGCAGGTGGCCTTCCTGCGCAGCCCGATGGCGCACGCGCGGATTAATTCGGTGGACGTGTCCGCCGCCCGCGGCGCACCCGGCGTCATCGCGGCGTTCTCCGGCGCGGACTTCGCCGCCGAGCAGGGCAGCCTGCCCTGCGCCTGGCCCGTGACCCCGGATATCGTCATCCCGGCCCACCCGCCGATGGCGGTCGACGAGGTCCGCTACGTCGGCGAGATCGTGGCGTGCGTGGTCGCGCGCAACCGGTACGCGGCGGCCGACGCCCTGGACCTGATCGACGTCGACTACGAGCCGCTGCCCGCCGTGCTCGACATGGAGGCGGCGCTGGCCGACGGCTCGCCGAAGGTGCACGAGGCGGGCAACAAGTCCTACGAGTGGCCCTTCGTCCAGGGTGACATCGAGGCCGCGTTCCGTGACGCGCCGGTCGTGATCGAGCGGACCTACCGGCAGCAGCGCCTGATCCCGTGCGCGATGGAACCGCGCGCGACGGTGTGTCAGCCGGTGGGCGACGAGTTCACGCTCTGGTCCGCCACGCAGATCCCGCACGTGCTGCGGTTCCTGCTGGCCGCGGTGCTCGGCATCCCCGAGCAGAAGCTGCGGGTGATCGCGCCGGACGTCGGCGGCGGGTTCGGATCCAAGCTCCAGACCACGGCCGAGGAGTTCCTGACCGTGCTGATCGCCCGCAAGCTCGGCAGGCCGGTGAAGTGGACCGAATCGCGCACCGAGGGCAACCTGGCCATCCATCACGGCCGCGACCAGATACAGCGGATCAAGGTAGCGGCCGACCGCGACGGCAGGCTCCGCGGCCTGTCCGTGGACCTGCTGGCCGACATGGGCGCGTACCTGATGCTGGTCACGCCGGGCGTGCCGCTGCTCGGCGCGTTCATGTTCAACGCCATCTACAAGATGGACGCCTACTCGTTCAAGTGCACCGGCGTGTTCACCACGAAGACTCCCACCGACGCCTACCGGGGCGCGGGGCGGCCCGAGGCGACGTTCGGGATCGAGCATGCGATGGACGACCTCGCGGCCGAGCTCGGCATGGACCCGCTGGAGCTGCGCAGGCGGAACTGGATCACGCATGAGGAGTTCCCCTTCACCACGATCGCCGGGCTGACCTACGACAGCGGCAACTACGAGGCGGCCACGGCCAAGGCCGTCGAGCTGTTCGGCTACGACGACCTGCGTAAGGAGCAGGCCGCCCGGCGCGCTTCCTCCGATCCGGTCCAGCTCGGCATCGGCATCTCGACGTACACCGAGATGTGCGGGCTGGCGCCGTCGCGGGTGCTCGGCTCGCTCTCCTACGGCGCGGGCGGCTGGGAGTACGCCGCCATCCGGATGCTGCCCACCGGCAAGGTCGAGGTCGTCACCGGGTCAAGCGCCCACGGCCAGGGGCACGAGACCGCCTGGAGCCAGATCGTCGCGGACCGGCTCGGCGTCCCGTTCGAGGACATCCGGGTGCTGCACGGCGACACGGCGATCGCGCCGAAGGGCATGGACACCTACGGGTCGCGCTCGCTGGCGGTCGGCGGCATCGCCGTCGTCGGCGCGTGCGAGAAGGTGATCGGCAAGGCGAAGGTGATCGCGGCCGGGCTGCTGGAGGTCTCGGCCGAGGACCTGGAGTGGACGCCGGGACGGTGGTCGGTGCGCGGCGACCCGGACAAGGGGCTCGGGATCGGTGAGATCGCGCTGGCCACGTTCGCGGCGCACAACCTGCCGGAGGGCGTCGAGCCGTCGCTGGACTCCGACGAAACCTACGACCCGAACAACTTCTCGTTCCCGCACGGCACGCACCTGTGCGCGGTGGAGGTGGACACCGAGACCGGGCAGGTGCAGATCCGCTCGTACGTGGCGGTGGACGACGTGGGCGTGGTGGTGAACCCGCTCATCGTGGACGGCCAGCTGCACGGCGGCATCGCGCAGGGCATCGCGCAGGCGCTCTACGAGGAGGCGGCCTACGACGCGGACGGCAACCTGCTGACCACGACGCTGGCCGACTACCTGGTGCCGTCGGCCGCCGACCTGCCCACGTTCACCCTGGACCGGACGGAGACCCCGGCGACGACCAACCCGCTCGGGGTCAAGGGCGTCGGCGAGGCAGGCACGATCGCCTCCACCCCGGCGGTCGTCGACGCGGTCATCGACGCGCTGCGGCCGCTCGGCGTCACCGACGTGGAGATGCCGTGCACCTCGCAGCGGGTCTGGCGGGCCATCAACCAGGCGAAGGGAGGCGCGCGATGATCTCCGCGCAGTTCGAGTACGAGCGGCCCGGGTCCCTGACCGAGGCGGTCCAGGCGCTGGCCGGCGGCGGCGACGACGCGAAGGTGATCGCCGGCGGGCAGAGCCTGCTGCCGCTGCTGCGGCTCAGGCTCGCCTATCCCAGCCTGCTGGTCGACATCGGCGGGCTCGGTGAGCTGAGCGGCGTCCGGGACGCCGGCGATGCGCTGGTGATCGGCGCGATGACCACGCATTACTCGCTGACCAGGGATGCGCTCATCCATGATCACTGCGGGCTGATCGCCTCGGCGGCGGGCACGGTAGCCGATCCCGCCGTCCGGCACCGCGGCACCATCGGCGGCTCGCTCGCCCACGCGGATCCGGCGGGCGACCTGCCCGCCGTGATGGTCGCGCTCGACGCGACGATGCTGGCCACCGGGCCCGGTGGCGAGCGGGAGATCGCCGCGGGTGATTTCTTCGTGGACTACCTCACCACCGCGCTGGCGCCCGGCGAGATCCTGACCGCCGTGCGCGTGCCCAAGCTCGGTCACGGCTGGGGGTTCCGTTACGAGAAATTCCAGCCGACCGCTCAGGCCTGGGCGATCGTGGGCGTGGCGGCGCTGGCGCGCAGGGACGACGGCCACGTGGCCGAGGCCAGGATCGGGCTCACGAACATGGGCACCGTCCCGGTCCGGGCGCGCGCCGCGGAGGCCGCGGCCTCCGGCGCGGCGGCGTCACGCGAGGCGCTCGCCGGCGCGGCCGAGCACGCCGACGAGGGCTCGGACCCGCCGTCCGACCTGCGCGCGGCGGCGGACTACCGCAGGCACCTGGCCCGGGTTCTCACCGGCCGCGCGCTGGCGGGAGCCGCCGGGCTCGGGTGAGGTCGCACCGACGCAAGCGCGGCCGGGACGGGTTTACCTGTCCCGGCCGCGCGGTAGGTCTTTGCCGATGCGGTCCGATACCGGGCATAATCCACTGACCGAGCAAACAAGAAGAGCAAACAGCACGACGGCAAGCACAGAGAGCGTGACGTACCCATGGCCATGGAGCTCGACAACTCTTTTACCGTGCCCGTCCCTCCGGAGCAGGCCTGGGGCGTCCTGCTTGACGTGAAGCGGATCGCGCCGTGCATGCCGGGCGCGACCGTCAACGAGGTTGACGGCGACGTGGTCAACGGGCACCTCAAGGTCAAGGTGGGGCCGGTCTCGCTGACCTACCGCGGCACCGCGACCTTCACCGAGCGCGACCCCGACGCGCGCGTCGTGGTGGTGCAGGCCTCCGGCAAGGAGACCCGCGGCGCCGGCACCGCCTCGGCGACCGTCCGGGCCTCCCTTGAGCCCGATCCTTCGGGGAGCGGCACCGTGGTCACCATGCACACGACGATGAACGTGACCGGCCGCCCGGCCCAGTTCGGCCGGGGCGTGATGGTCGAGGTCGGCGGCAAGCTGGTAGACCAGTTCGCCGTGAACCTGGCCCAGCAGATCTCCGGCGAAGGCGCGAACAGCACGGCGGCAGCCGGTAGCGGTACGGCCGGGGCGAGCGCGGACGGCGCACAGAGCGCCGACGGTGCCGCCACGGCGCAACAGAACGGGGCGGACTCGGCCGCACCGGTCACCACGGCTTCCCCCGCGGCTCCGGCAAAGCAGCAGGACTCCCTCAACCTGGTCCGGCTGGTCGGGCCGGCCATCCTCAAGCGCGTCCTCCCTGTCGCCGCCATAACCGCAGCCCTCGCCCTGCTGGGCAGGCGCTTCTGGCGTATGTTCCGCCGGTCGGGAAGCAAGGAGAAGGCCTAGCGGTGGAGTTCCAGGAGGTCGTCCGGCGCCGGCACATGGTCCGCCGGTTCACCGACGAGCCCGTCTCGAAGGAAAGCCTCGACCGGATCTTGGACAACGCCGTCCGCGGCCCGTCCGCCGGGTTCTCGCAGGGCCAGGCCTTCCTGGTGCTCACCGGCGAGGACCTGACGCGCTTCTGGGAGGTCGCGGGCGACGCGGCGGCCTCATCGGTTACGGCGGCACCGCTGGTCATCGTGCCGATGTCCGCCAAGCAGGTGTACCTGGACCGCTACGCGCTGCCCGACAAGGGCTGGACCGACCGGGATGAGACGCGCTGGCCGGTCCCTTTCTGGCACATCGACACCGGCATGGCGGCGCTGCTGATCCTGCTGACCGTGGTGGACGAGGGCCTGGCCGCGCTGTACTTCGGCATCGTGCCCGAAGACGTGGCACGGTTCCGCCAGGAGTTCGGCGTGCCGGAGGACCTCGAGCCGATCGGCGCCATCGCCATCGGCCACAACGCGGAGGCCGCCCCGCGGGACCTGCGCGCCCGCCGTCGTCCAGCACCGGACGTGATCCACTACGGCCGCTGGTAGGAGCCATCGCCTCTTCGCGGCTGGGCTACGGTCGTCGTCATGCCTGAGCGATTTCCGGAGATCGAGCCCTAGCGGACGACGACCTCGGTGACGGGCAGCGAGGAATCCGCGGGCAGCTCGAGCGGGGACGGCGGGACGCCCTGGGCGACGAGCTCGGCGCCCAGCGCGGCGACCATCGCGCCGTTGTCGGTGCAAAGCCCCGGCCTGGGCACACGGAGCCTGATGCCCGCGGCGGCGCACCGTTCCGCGGCCAGGGAGCGCAGCCTGGAGTTGGCCGCGACGCCGCCGCCGATGATCAGGTCGGCGACGTCGTGGCGCTGGCAGGCCTGCACGGCCTTACGCGTGAGCACGTCGGCGACCGCCTCCTGGAAGGAGGCGGCCACGTCGGCGGCGGGCACCGGCTCGCCGGCCGCCTGCCGCGCCTCCACCCAGCGGGCCACGGCCGTCTTCAGCCCCGCGAACGAGAAGTCCAGCGTGCCGTCTGCGTACTTGCCGCGCGGGAAGCTGATCGCGGCGGGGTCGCCTTCGCGGGCCGCCCGGTCGATCGGCGGCCCGCCGGGGAACGGCAGGCCGAGCACCCGGGCCACCTTGTCGTACGCCTCGCCGGCCGCGTCGTCGATGGTCGCGCCGAGCCGAACCACCTGCCGGGCCACGTCCTCCACGAGGAGCAGCGAGGAATGCCCGCCCGAGACGAGCAGGGCCACGGCTGGCGAGGGCAGCGGGCCGTGCTCCAGCTGGTCGACGGCGATGTGCGCGGCCAGGTGATTGACCCCGTACAGCGGCTTGCCGAGCGCGAACGCATACGCCTTGGCCGCGGCCACGCCGACGAGCAGCGCGCCCGCCAGGCCGGGCCCCGCGGTGACGGCCACCGCGTCGACCTGCCCGGCCTGGACCCCGGCGGTGGCCAGCGCCCTGGCGAACGTCGGGATCATCGCCTCCAGGTGCGCCCGGCTGGCCACCTCGGGCACCACGCCGCCGAACCTGGCGTGCTCGTCCACGCTGGAGGCCACCGCATCCGCGAGCAGCTCGCGCCCGCGGACCAGCCCGACGCCGGTCTCGTCGCAGGAGGTCTCGATGCCGAGCACCAGTGGGGCGGCCATCAGGTGAGCACCTTCCGCATGACCACGGCGTCGACGCCGGACGGCTGGTAGTACCCGCGCCTGATCCCGACCTCGGTGAAACCGTGCCGCAGGTAGAGCCCGCGGGCCCGGGGGTTGTCCTGGCGCACTTCGAGCAGGACCTCCGTGTGGCCGCGCTGGCCAGCCTCGTCGACCAGCGCGCACAGCAGCGCCGTGCCGACGCCCTGCCCCCAGTGCGCCGGGTCCACGGCCAGGGTCAGCACGTCGGCCTGCGGCCCGCCGGTAAACATCATCCCCGCGTACCCGACCAGCACGCCGCCCACCTCGGCCACGAGGTAGAGCCGGCGCGAGGCGGGCTGCGCGAACTCCGCCGCGAACATCTCGGGCGTCCACGCGTCATCGGGAAACAGTTCGCGCTCGAGAGCCAGGATCGCCGTCCTGTCGCCCCGCCTCATCGGGCGGACTGTGTGTCCCCGGGGGGGCGCCCCCCCTGGACCCCCCCGTACCCCCCTGATCACGGCCGCGTAACCCGCTTGGGCGGCCCAGGCTCCCTGGCGTCAGGGCGCCGCAGGTACAGCGGCTCCGCTGGCAGCAGCGGCGGGCGAGCCCGCCCCGGCGGCTCTCCCGCGACGATGGCGCACAGCACGCGGGCGTCCGGGTACATCGGCCCGATCATCGCGCCGAACGCCTCCGGGTACAGCGGCCCGCCGGCTCCTGCCACCGGGAGCTGTGCGGCGCCAGGAATCGAGTCGGCCCGGCCGACCGCGGGACCCTCCAGACGGCGGGCGGCCGCGTCGTAGCGGGCCCAGTAAACCTCCCGGCGCCTGGCGTCGGTGGCCACGAGAAACTCGGTCCCGGCCGCGGTCGACGCGGCCGAGGCGATGACGTCGAGCGAGCACACCCCGTGCACGGGAACGCCCAGCACGGCTCCGAGCACGCGCGCGGTCACCACCCCCACCCGCAGCCCGGTGTAGGGCCCTGGCCCTACCCCCACGGCCACCCCGGTGAGGTCGCCCCGCGATGCGCCGGCATCGGCCATGACCTTCGCGATCATGGGCGTGAGCAGCTCGCCGTGCCTCCGGGCGTCCAGGGCGAACGCCTCGCTGACGACGCGCGTCCCGTCGTGCAGGGCCACGCTCACCGCGGGAGTGGCCGTATCGAAACCCACCACAAGCACGCCGCCCAGCCTAGTGGCCGCGCGACGCGGCCTGTCCCGTCCGCCGGCCAGACCGGCCAGACCGGCTAGACCGGCTAGACTAGAGCAGCCTGGCCTCGGCCGCTTCGGCGAACGCCAGGGCCGCCGCGGATAGCTGGGACTTCGAGACGGGCCCGTAGTCGCCTCGGTTGGAATGCTGCAGCCCGTTCACTGTCACGGTCACGACCACGTTGTGGTAGCGCACGACGACGGTCGCCACGTCAGTGACCGCTCCGCCCTCCCGGAACACCTGCAGGGAGCTGAACGCCTGGTTGCCGAACCCGGGCAGCAGCGTCACCGTCGCGCGCGGGTCCGGAGAGTCCTTCGGCGGGTTCTCCGTGTTCTGCAGCGCGGTTTCGTAGGCGTCGATCGCGGCCGAGGTGGCGCTGCCGTTCCCGCTGGCCAGGCCGTTCGGCGCGTAGGCGAGCAGGTTGAGTTCGAGCAGGCGGTAGACAGGGGCCTTGTCGATGGTCCAGTTGCAGGCCGACTCGAGGGACCCGTCGATCGGGAGCGGGGACGCCACCTTGGGCTGTCCCGGCAGGTACTGCTGCACGGTGGCGGCGGGCACCGTGCCACACGCGTCAGGTACCTGCTGGAATTCGCCGGGCTGGAAGGTGGTGATGAGCGCGTTCGGCGTGACCGAGGGCGGAGTGGACGCGCCCGAGGTGACCAGGACTACCACGGTCACCCCCGCGGCCAGCCCGACCAGCCCGCCGGCCAGGACGTACCACCGCCGCCTCCGGCGCGCGGCCGCGCGGGCGGCGCGCCCGCCCTGGACCCGCGGTGGCCCGGCCGGTGGCGCCTCCTCGTGGCCGACGTCGGGCCCGGCCCACTGCGGTACCTGGTCGTCCTGGCGCGGATCGGCCGGTCGCGAGGGGTCAGCCGGACCCGCGGGGCCGAACGCGCCCGGCGGGCCCGCGGTCTGCCACGAGCCCAGCGGATACTCGGGGTCCATCCGAGGGACGGGCCCAGAGTCGTCGGGCCCGGGCCACCGACCAGGCGGCAGGAATTCCTGCTCGGGCACGGCACGCCTCCGGGCGCGATAGGCGGACGGTGATGAAGTACAGCGGAACTATAAACGGTGGTCCGCGGGAAAGTTCGGGTAATCCAGATTCATCGTGCGGTTCTCGCCGCAGGCGGACAGCGCGTCCCACCGGGCGCCGTGGCCGGTGATCCGGACCGTCCGCGCGTCACCGTCAGGGACGGGCTGAATCGAGATCTCGAGGCGGTCCTCGGCGAGTCCTTCCGCCAGTCCCTCGCCCCACTCCACGACCGTGACCGAGCTACCCAGGTCGGCGTCGAGATCCAGGTCGTCCACCTCGGCGATGGAATGCAGGCGGTAGGCGTCCGCGTGCACCAGCGACGGGCCGGAGCCGGACGCGGGCGGATGCACCCGGGCGATGACGAAGGTCGGGGACGTGACCGGCCCGCGTACCCCGAGTCCCTCGCCGATGCCCTGGACCAGGGTGGTCTTGCCTGCGCCGAGCGGGCCGACCAGGATCACCAGGTCGCCGGCGCGCAGGAGTTTCGCGACCTCGCGGCCGAGGTCGCGCATCGCCACGTCGGTGGGGACGCACAGGACGCACAGGTCTGCGGCGTGATACCACCGCTCGTTCGGGATAGTCATGGGGAACCAGCCGGGTAGGTTCTCGGTACCCGGGCGCCGATCCCCGTGGCGATCTCGTACGAGATGCCGCCGATCGCCTCGCCCCATTCCTGCGCGGTGGCCTCGCCGCCGTCCCCCGGCCCGAACAGGACCACCTCATCGCCGGCCTCGGCAGGCTCGTCGCCGAAGTCCACCACGAACTGATCCATGCAGACCGTGCCGGCGATCGGCCAGCGCCGGCCGCGCGCGGTCACCAGGGGGAAGCCGGACGCGGCGCGCGGCACGCCGTCCGCATAGCCCAAGGGAACCAGGCCGAGCGTGGTCTCGCGGTCGGTGAGGTAGCGGTGGCCGTAGGACACCCCTGAGCCCGCGGGCACCCGCTTGACCAGGGCCAGCCTGGCGCGCAGCGTCATCGCGGGGCGCAGCCACGACGGCGCGCCGCCGGGCAGGGTGGACAGGCCGTACAGGGCGCCGCCGAACCGCACCAGGTCAAGCCGGGCTTCGGGGACCGTGAGAGCGGCCGCCGTATTGGCGATGTGCCTGACGTCGGGCGCGACGCCCGCCTTCTCGGCGTACGAGCAGGCCTGCACGAACGCGTCGAGCTGGGCGGTGATCGACGGGTGGCCGGGGATGTCGGCGCAGGCGAAGTGGGACCAGAGGCCGGTCACCCGGACCAGGCCGCGGGCCTGGGCCTCGAGGGCGGCATCGACCAGCGCGGGCCAGTCGGCCGGGGTGGCCCCGCCGCGGCCCAGCCCGGTGTCGGCCTTCAGCTGCAGCCTGGCCACGGCGCCCGCGCGGTCGGCCGCCGCGGCGACCTTCGCGGCGTGCGCGGCCGAACCCGCCGTGAGGTCGACGCGCTGCCGTACGGCCTCCAGGGGCTCGCCGAAGGCCATCAGGCAGAGCACGGGCACGTCGATCCCCGCCCGCCGCAGCATCACCGCCTCGGTCGCGTCGGCGACCCCGAGCCAGGTCGCTCCCCCGGCCAGCGCGGCCCGCGCCACCGGGATCATGCCGTGCCCGTACCCGTCCGCCTTCACGACCGCCATCACCTGGCTGCCCGGCACGGACTCCCGCAGCGCCGCGACGTTGCCGGAGATCGCGCCGAGATCGATAACCGCCTGCCGGTCCATGGCGCTCACAGGGTCCTGAAGGCGGCCGGGAGCGCGCGGACCACGTCGGAGGCCCCGATCGGCGCGTCGGCGCGGGCCGGGGAACCGTCGGCTCCGCCCGCCGCCGCCAGCCGCGCGGCGAGCCCGTGCAGGTAGGCGCCGGCGATGCCCGCGTGCGCGGGCTCAAGGCCCTGCGCGAGCAGCGCGCCGGCCAGTCCGGACAGCACGTCGCCGGTGCCCGCGGTGGCCAGCCACGACGTGCCGGTCGGGTTGACGAACACCGGCCGGCCTCGAGGGTCTGCCGTGGTTCCGGGGTCTGCCGTGGTTCCGGGGTCTCCGGGCGGCGCGATGACCGTGGTCGAGCCCTTCAGCAAGACCGTGACGCCGAACTGGCCCGCCGCGCGGCGGGCGTGCTCGAGCCAGGCGGGCCTCCACGCTGGCCGCGTCGGTGCCGAGCAGCCTGGCCAGCTCTCCGGCGTGCGGCGTGATCAGCGTCGGCGCCGCGCGCGGGAGCAGCCCCTGGACCTGGCTCAGGATGGTCAGGCCGTCCGCGTCCACCAGCACCGGCAGGTCGGTGCCGAGCACCGCCGTCAGCCGGGCCACGGCGTCAGGACCGGTCCCCATGCCCGGGCCCGCCACCCACGCCTGGACCCGTCCCGCGGAGCCGAGCAGGTCCCACCCGGGCGCGTCGGGGTAGACCACGAGGAGGACCTCGGGCCACGTCTGCCGGATCGCCGCGGCCGGGACGTTCCCGGTCACGACCCGGACCATGCCCGCGCCGCCCCGCACCGCCCCTCCGGTGGCCAGGACGGCCGCCCCGGCGAAGCGGTCGCTCCCCGCGAGCACGCCGACCACGCCGCGGCGGTACTTGTCCGACTCCGGCCCGGGGCGGGGCAGCAGGGCGGCGATGTCGTCGCGCTGCGGAGCCAGGGCAGCGGGCGGACCCGTCAGGTACGGGCCGAGGCCGATATCGACGAAGTCCACGGCTCCCGCGTACCCGGCCCCCGGGTCGATCAGCAGGCCCGGCTTGATCGCGCCGAACGTGACGGTGACGTCCGTGCGCACTGCCAGGCCCTCGACGACCCCGGTGTCGGCGTCGATGCCGCTCGGCAGGTCGACGGCGACGACGGTCGCTCCGGCCTGGCGGGCCTGGTCGGCCTGCCGGGCCAGGTCCGCGAAGGACTCGCGCAGGCCTGACCGCCCCCCGATGCCGAGCAGGCCGTCGAGGATCAGGTCGGCCCGGCCGAACGCCACGGCCCGCGCGGCCCCGGCGTCGGCGTCACCAGGCAGGAGGCGGCCGCCCGCGGCAATGAGCTCGGCGGTACCGCCCTCGTGCGCCTTCGGCCCGGCGGCGATCGCGGTGACCGCCGCGCCGCGGCGGGCCAGCAGGGCGCCGGCGTACAGGGCGTCGCCCCCGTTGTCCCCGGTGCCGGCCAGCACCAGGATGTGCGTTCCGTACACGTAACCGGGGTAGCGGGCCAGCAGGGCCGTGCACGCCGACGCGAGGCCTGCGGCGGCCCGCCGCATCAGCGTTCCCGGCGGCAGGCGGTCCATCAGCGCGCGCTCGGCCGCCCGCACCGCGGCGACCTGGTAGGCGTGTCGCATGAGGAGACCCTACTGGCCGTCCAGCGCCAGCCGGACCTCACCCGCGAGCTGGCCGATGACCCGCTCGGCCAGGCGCGCGTCCTCGGCCTGGACCATCAGCCGGATCGCGGGCTCGGTGCCGCTCGGCCGGACCAGGACCCGCCCCTTGTCGCCGAGCTGGGACGCCGCCGCGGAAACCGCCGCGTCGACCCGCGGGCCGAGCCGTGACGCGTCGCCCGGTACGTTGACGAGGACCTGCGGGTACCTGCGCATCCTGGTCGTCGCCGCCGCCACGCTCACCCCGCGGCGGTTCACCGCGGCCAGGAACTGCAGGCTCGTGAGCACGCCGTCTCCGGTGGTGGCGTGCTCGATCACGATGATGTGCCCGGACTGCTCGCCGCCGAGGACGTAGCCGCCGTCCCGCATGGCCGCGGAGACGTGCTTGTCGCCCACCGGGGTCTCGATCACCGCGATCCCCGCCTCCCGCATCGCCACGTGGAACCCGAGGTTCGACATGACGGTGACCACGACCGCGTCGCGGGCCAGCCGGCCCGATTCCTTCAGCTCGGTGGCGAGCACGGTCAGGATCTGGTCGCCGTCGAGCGGCTGCCCGTCCGCGTCCACCGCCAGGCACCGGTCAGCGTCGCCGTCGTAGGCGATCCCGGCGTCCGCGCCGTGCGCGACCACGGCCGCGGCCACGGCCTCCAGGCACGTCGAGCCGCAGCCCTCGTTGATGTTCAGGCCGTCGGGTTCGGCTCCGATGGCGATGACCTCCGCCCCGGCCCGGCGCAGCGCCCGGGGAGCCACCTGGTACGCCGCCCCGTGCGCGCAGTCGACCACCACCCGCATCCCGGCCAGCGGCAGGGCCGGCCCGGGCAACATGGTCGCCAGCAGGTGGTCGACGTACCGTTCCTGCTCGGCGCCGGACTCGACGACCCGGCCGAACCGGGCGCACGGTTCACGGTCCTGGCCGAGCGCGGCCTCGATCTCGTCTTCCGTGGCGTCCGGCAGCTTGACCCCGCCGCGGCCGAAGAACTTGATCCCGTTGTCCTTGGCCGGGTTGTGGCTCGCGGAGATGACCACGCCGAAGTCCGCGCCCAGTGCCCTGGTCAGGTAGGCCACCCCCGGGGTGGGGATGACGCCGAGCCGCAGCACGTCGACGCCGACGCTGGCCAGGCCGGCCACCACGGCCGCCTCGAGGAACGGGCCTGAGGCGCGCGGGTCCCGGCCTATGACGGCGGAAGGGGCCGACGGCCCGCCGGTGACGCTGGCGCGGCCTAGCACGGCGGCCGCGGCCACGCCGAGATCCATGGCCAGGCAGGCGGTCAGGTCGTGCCCCGCGACACCCCGAACACCGTCCGTACCGAACAGACGGCCGCGCTGACCCGCTTCGCCCAATGCTGCTCCCGCCCGTTGCTCTGCTCGTGTGCGTTGGCGTTGGCTGACCGGCGCCAGGCAGGCACCTACCGCTTGGAGTACTGCGGCGCCTTGCGGGCCTTCTTCAGGCCGTACTTCTTGCGCTCCTTGACGCGGGCGTCGCGGGTGAGGAAACCCGCCTTCTTCAGCGCCGGGCGGTTCTCCGGGTCGACGATGGTGAGCGCGCGGGTCACGCCGAGGCGCAGCGCGCCGGCCTGCCCGGTGACGCCGCCGCCGGTGATGCGCGCCACGACGTCGAACCTGCCTTCCGCGCCGAGGGTCACGAACGGCTCGTTGACCAGCTGCTGGTGCACCTTGTTCGGGAAGTACACGTCGAGCGACCGGCTGTTGATCTGCCACTGGCCCGTGCCGGGGAGGATCCGGACCCGCGCGATCGCCTCCTTGCGCCGGCCGGTGCCCGCCGCGTGGCCGGTCACCACCGGGCGCCGGGCGACCGGGCGCGCCGGAGCGTCCTGGGCGGTCTCCGTCGTGTACTCCGACGGCACCTCCGCGCCGAATTCGTCGTCGGCGTAGTCAGGGTATTCGGCGTCCTCGTCGATTCCTGCGGCGCTTCCGCCAGTGGGCTCAGCCACGGTCTGTTCCTCGTGCTTCCTGTCTTAGCTGCTGCTCGGCGGCGCTACTGCTCGATCTGCGTGATCTCGTAAGGCTGAGGCTGCTGCGCCTGGTGCGGGTGATCGGGTCCCGCGTACACCTTCAGCTTGCGTAGCGTCTTCCTGCCCAGGGAGTTCTTGGGCAGCATCCCCCTGACGGCCTTCTCGACCGCGCGCTCGGGGCTGGTGGCCATCAGCTGGGCGTACGACACAGACCGCAGGCCGCCCGGGTAACCGGAATGCCGGTAGGCCTGCTTGCGCTCCAGCTTGGTGCCGGTCAGCGCGACCTTGGCCGCGTTGACCACGATCACGAAATCGCCGGTGTCGATGTGCGGCGCGAAGATGGGCTTGTGCTTACCCCGCAGCAGTATCGCCGCGTGGCTGGCCAGTCGGCCGAGCACGACGTCGGACGCGTCGATGACATGCCACCGCCGGGAAATGTCACTGTCCTTCGGGCTGAAAGTGCGCACAGTCCTGAGCCTTCGCGTGTGTTTCGTGGTCTTGGCGGCCCGCGCCTGCCGACAGCGCGGGACGCGCGCAGGTGGCACGGAGCGTGCCCGCCCGTCGCGCATGACGCCAATGCAGCATACTCCGACTCGCCCGGTGATGCCAAAGCGACGCCGCCAGCACCGATCATGAGGCTACCCTCGTGGTATGGATGACCGGGGCACAGGGCGCGGCAGCTCAGCTACCGACGCGTCTGGTACCTCTGGACGGCACGCTATGGGGCCGGCCAGCGGCCCGCAGCAGGCCCTCGGCCGGACGCCGGCGCGCGGTTTCCCCCCGGTGCGCGGGCAGAGCGCCGAACTGTTCGGCCTCTCGCATGACGCCTGGGCGCGGCCCGCAGAACCCGCGGGGGAGACCGCCGACTACGTCGAGTACACCAGCGCGGACGACGGGAACACGCAGGTCGTAGACGACGGGGACACCCAGGACGTATTTGACGAGCAGGTTCGCGTGGCTACCGTGGCCTCGGGAGTCCTGGGCGCCCCGGGAGCCCCGGGAGGAGGCCGGCGGAGCGCGCGGGCGCGGCGCCGCTTCTATACGCGTCCCGCGGTGCTCGCCGTGATCGCCGTGGTCGTGGTCGGCGCCGGCTTCGCCGGGTACAAGTACCTGTACGAGTCACGGGCCAACGCGCCGGTGTCCCCTTCGCTGAAGCTGCCGACGACCGTCCCCACCAACCCGGACTACGACAAGGCGCTCGGCAAGTGGCAGCACATCGGGACCAGGGCCGAAGATCCCAAGCAGGCGACCATCGACGAGCTGTTCCCGGCGCGGTTCGAGCTCAGCGGCGGCGCCTTCGTCAGGACCGCGGCCAACGTGACCACGAGCTGCTCCCTGGCGGTGTACGGCGCCGACCTGCAGGCGGCGCTGCAGTCCGGGGACTGCACCCAGGTGCTGCGGGCGAGCTACGTGTCGGGCCCGATGATGGGCACGATCGGCGTCGTCAACCTGGTCTCGGCCAACGCCGCGGGCAAGGCCGGCCAGGTGACCGGGAAGGAAGAGATCATCGCGCCCCTGGCCGCGAGCAGCGGCATCACGAGCAAGCTGGGCACCGGCACCGGAGTCGCGCTGGCGGAGATCAAGGGGCATTACCTGATCCTGATGTGGGTCGAGTTCACCGACCTGAAGTCACCGTCGACCCTGGCGCAGAAGCAGCAGCTCGAGGAGTTCGCCAACAACCTCGTCACCGGCAGCGCGAACATCAACCTCAGTAGCCGGATGCTCTACGGCAAGGCGTGACCGCGGCCGGTTACCGCGAGGCCCGCAGCCTCCTGGCCTGTTCGGCGCGCGCGGCCAGCGCGCCGTCCGGCGGGTAGCCGACCTCCTCGAGGCAGAGCGCGTGCGGGGCCATGACCCGGACCGCGGGGTCGCGGGCCTGCGCCGCGAGCACCGCCGCGGGCCAGCCGGGCGGCCGGCGCCCCTCGCCGACCGCGATCAGCGCGCCGACCAGCGAGCGCACCATGTTGTGGCAGAACGCGTCCGCCACCACGGTGGCGACACAGATGCCGTCGCCGTCCCTGTGCCATTCCAGGCGGCGCAGCGCACGGACGGTGGTCGCCCCCGGCCTGCGCCGGCAGAAGGCGGCGAAGTCGTGCTCGCCGAGGCAGGCAAGCGCCGCCTCGTTCATGGCGGGAACATCCAGCCTGCGGAAATACCAGAGCGTCTCGTGCCGCCGCACCGGATCCGCGGCGGCCGGGTCGTCGCAGACGCGGTAGGAGTACCGGCGCCACAGCGCGGAGAACCGCGCGTCGAACCCGTCGGGAGCCTGGCCCGCGGCGCGGACGCGCACGTCGGGCGGGAGCATCCTGGTCAACCTGGCCACCGCCCGGTCCGCCGCGGTCGCCCAGGCGGCAGAGGGGACGTCCGCGTGCACCACCTGCCCGCGCGCGTGGACGCCGGCGTCCGTGCGCCCGGCGACCGTCAGGTCGGGCGGCCCGGGCAGCCGCAGCATCCCGGCGAGCGCCGCCGCCACGACGCCTTCGACGGTGCGCCTGCCGGGCTGCGCGGCCCAGCCGGAAAATCCTGACCCGTCGTAAGAAAGATCAATACGAAGCCGAACGGGCGGTGGTTCCACGGCCGGGCCCGCCTCACCGGTCAGGGGCTAGGCGTTCTCGTCGTCCTCGACGCCGGTGTCCTCGTCATCTTCGGCGTCGTCGTCCTCGTAGTCCTCGACATCCTCGTCGTCGCCTTCGTCGTCCTCGTCGGCGGCGTCGTCCTCGGGAACGGTCACCTCGTCGGCCACGGGTACCTCAGGAGCATCCCCGCCCACCTCCCCTTCCCCCTTCATGGCGGTGGCCACCCCGGCCGCCGGAGCGGCGGCCGGGGTGGTGGCCCGGCGAGCGCGGCGGCGGGGCTTGGCAGCGACCGCTTCCCCGCGGACCAGCTCGATCACCGCCATGGCCGCGTTGTCGCCCTTACGCGGGCCGATCTTGGTGATGCGCGTGTACCCGCCGTCGCGCTCGGAGAACTGCGGGGCTATCTCGGTGAACAGCTGGTGCACCACGCCCTTGTCCGTGACCATGGTCAGCACGTGCCGGCGGGCGTGCAGGTCGCCACGCTTGGCGAAGGTGATCAGCCGCTCGGCTACCGGCCGCAGCCTCTTGGCCTTGGCCTCGGTGGTGGTGATCCGGCCGTGCTGGAACAGCGCGGTGGCCAGATTCGCCAGTATGTGCCGCTCATGGGCCGGGCTGCCGCCCAGGCGGTGGCCCTTGGTGGGCGTGGGCATACGGACCTCTCCTTGGTGCTCTATTTCACAGGGGGGGCGTGGCGCCGGGTGCCACGTCAGTACTGCTCGGTCTCCACGTAGCTCTCGTCGTCGTCGCCGTAGGCGCCCACCGCGCTGCTCGGGTCGAACCCGGGCGGTGAGTCCTTGAGCGACAGGCCCATGTCGACGAGCTTCTGCTTGACTTCCTCGATCGACTTGGCGCCGAAGTTCCTGATGTCGAGCAGGTCCTGCTCACTGCGCCCGACGAGCTCGCCGACCGTGTGGATGCCCTCGCGCTTCAGGCAGTTGTAGGAGCGCACGGTGAGGTTGAGGTCCTCGATCGGCAGGGCCAGGTCGGCCGCCAGCGCGGCGTCCGTCGGCGAGGGACCGATGTCGATGCCCTCGGCGTCCACGTTGAGCTCCCTGGCCAGCCCGAACAGCTCGACCAGCGTCTTGCCCGCGCTGGCCACGGCGTCCCGCGGGCGCATGGACGGCTTGGTCTCCACGTCGAGGATGAGCCGGTCGAAGTCGGTGCGCTGCTCGACCCGGGTGGCTTCCACCTTGTAGGTCACCCGCAGGACGGGCGAGTAGATGGAGTCGATGGGCACCCGGCCGATCTCCTGGCCGGGCTGCTTGTTCTGCGTGGCCGAGACGTAGCCGCGCCCGCGCTCGACGGTCAGCTCCATCTCGAGCTTGCCCTTGGCGTTCAGCGTGGCGATGTGCAGCTCGGGGTTGTGCACCTCGACGCCGGCCGGCGGCGCGATGTCCGCCGCGGTCACCTCGCCGGGGCCCTGCTTGCGCAGGTACATCACCACCGGCTCGTCGTGCTCGGAGGACACCACCAGTTCCTTGAGGTTCAGGATGATGTCGGTCACGTCTTCCTTGACCCCGGGGACCGTGGAGAACTCGTGCAGGACGCCCTCGATCCTGATGCTGGTGATGGCCGCGCCCGGGATGGAGGACAGCAGCGTGCGCCGGAGCGAGTTGCCGATCGTGTAGCCGAAACCCGGCTCGAGCGGCTCGATGACGAACCTGGACCTGAATTCGTCGACCTGCTCCTCGGTAAGTGAGGGGCGCTGAGCGATGAGCATGGAACTTCCTTTCCGCGATGCCCGCTATATGACAATCGCAGTGCTGGCCCCGGGGGGCTGTGCTGGCCCCGGGGGGGCGACCCCCCGGGATCCCCCCGGTCTTGGGGGGAACCCTTCCCCCCAAACCCCCCTGGGGGCCCGTTGGGCCCCGAGGGGCAAATCCTGACGGGCCGCCGAGGCCCGTCAGGATGTTCTACTTGCTGTAGTACTCGACGATGAGCTGTTCCTGGACCAGGGTGTCGATCTGGGCCCGGACGGGCAGCGCGTGGACCAGGATGCGCATGGTGTCGGGAACGACCTCGAGCCAGGCCGGCACGATGCGCTCGCCGACCTCGGCCTGAGCGATGATGAACGGCGTCAGGTCCCGCGACTTGGGGACCACCTCGACGATGTCGTTCTCGCTGACCCGGTAGGACGGGATGTCGACCTTCTTCCCGTTCACCGTGAAGTGACCGTGGCGCACCAGCTGGCGGGCCATGTCACGGCTCTTGGCGAACCCCGCGCGGTACACGACGTTGTCCAGGCGGCGCTCGAGCAGCTGGAGCATCGTCTCGCCGGTCCGGCCGTGCTTGCGGGCCGCTTCCTCGTAGTAGCCGTGGAACTGCCGCTCGAGGACGCCGTAGATCCGGCGCGCCTTCTGCTTCTCCCTGACCTGCTGCAGGTAGTCGCCTTCCTTCGGCCGGTTCCTGCCGTGCTCGCCCGGCGGGTAAGGCCGGATCTCGATCGGGCACTTCGGCGAGTCGCACTTGGCGCCCTTCAGGAAGAGCTTGGTCTTCTCCCGGCGGCAGAGCTTGCAGTCCGCGCCTGTGTATCGAGCCATCTTGTCGCTATCTCCTGGGGACCATCAGACCCGGCGCCGCTTCGGCGGCCGGCAGCCATTGTGCGGGACGGGGGTCATGTCTTGGATCGAGCCGACCTCCAGCCCGGTCGCCTGGAGCGACCGGATGGCGGTCTCCCGGCCCGAGCCCGGGCCCTTGACGAAGACGTCGACCTTGCGCATGCCGTGCTCCATGGCACGCCGCGCCGCGGCCTCCGCCGCCATCTGGGCGGCGTAGGGAGTCGACTTGCGGGATCCCTTGAACCCGACCTGACCGGCGGACGCCCACGAGATGACGTTGCCGGTCGGGTCGGTGATCGAGACGATCGTGTTGTTGAACGTGCTCCTGATGTGGGCGTGCCCGTGGGCGACGTTCTTCCGCTCCTTGCGGCGCACCTTCTTGGCGGCGGCCTGCTGGCGGCTTCTAGGCGGCATGTGCCTTCCCTCGAGGTGATCGGTCCGTGCGGACTACTTCTTGCTACTTCTTGCCGGCCTTCTTCTTGCCGGCCACCGTCTTCTTCTTGCCCTTGCGGGTGCGGGCGTTGGTCTGCGTCCGCTGCCCGTGCACGGGGAGCCCGCGGCGATGGCGGATTCCCTGGTAGCAGCCGATCTCGACCTTGCGCCTGATGTCGGCCTGTACCTCGCGGCGCAGGTCGCCCTCGACCTGGTAGGTCGCGTCGATCCAGTCGCGGAGCTTCAGCAGCTCCTCGTCGGTGAGCCGATTGACCCTGGTGTC
>CAWKCG010000029.1:0-49614 GCA_963847965.1 uncultured Actinomycetes bacterium | reverse complement strand
CAGGTACCGGACGGCACCGTCGAGATCGACGCGGCGGGCGGCATCCTCATGCCAGGCATGATCGACACGCACCGGCACATGTGGCAGACCGCCATGCGGGCGTACGGGGCCGACTGGACCCTGACGCAGTACTTCGTCTGGTACTACCTGAACTGGGGCAAGAAGTTCCGCCCGCAGGACGTCTACGCCGGGAACCTGCTGTCGGCCATCGAGTCGATCGACGCCGGGGTGACGACCACGGTGGACTGGTCGCACGGGCTGCAGACGACCGAGCACGCCGACGCCGCCACCGACGCGCTGGAGGAGGTGCCCGGGCGTTTCGTCCTGGCCTACGGGAACATCCAGCAGGGGTCGTGGGAGTGGAGCACCACGCCGGAGTTCCGCGACTTCTACGTGCGGCGGTTCGACGGCAAGGGCGACATGCTCGGGTTCGCGATCGCCTTCGACATTCCCGGTGACGACCGGTGTTCCCCAGAAGGCCACGTTCGAGGTGGCCAGGGAGATGGGCGTGCCGGTGACCACCCACGCCGGGGTGTACGGCATCACCTCTGACGCGGGTGTCCGGCGCATGTACGAGAACGGGTTCTGCACCCCGCAGACGGTCTACGTGCACTCCGCGTCGCTGTCCCCCAACCCACGACCACATGATCGCCGCCACCGGCCCCTCGGTGTCGGTCTCGACCGAGAGCGAGTGCAGCGCCGGGCAGGGGATCCGCCCACCTGGAAGCTCCGCAAGTACGGCATCCCGGCGCCGCTGTCCCAGGACACCAGCGTCTGGTGGAGCGCCGACATCTTCTCCGCCATGCGCGCCACGCTGAGCGCGGACCGGGTCATGGACGACTTCGAGAACCACAACGAGGGCAAGGCCGTCACCAACCACCACCTGCGGGCCGAGCAGGTCGTCGACTGGGCCACCCGCGGCGGGGCGAAGGCGATCGGCCTGGACTCGGCCGTCGGCAGCATCGAGGAGGGCAAGAAGGCCGACGTGGTGCTGATCAAGAACGACGCCTCTCCGGTGATGTTCCCGGTCCTTAACCCGTACGGTCACGTGGTCTACCAGGCGCAGCGCGGCGACGTGCACACCGTGGTCGTGAACGGGCGGGTCGTGAAGTACGACGGCCGCCTGGTCGGCGTGGACCTGGACAAGGCCAGGCGGGCGATCGAGGAGACCGTCGGGTACCTCAAGAGCGAACTCGGCGAGCAGGCCTGGAACGAGGGCATGAACCCGGAGATCCCCGAGCACGAGACGTTGTCCAACCCGTACACCTACACCGGCGCGGCCGCCTGGAAGGAAGACGAGTAGTCAGTCAGCCGCAGCGCGCTGCGCTAGGTGCATGCTCATCTGTGCGGCTATCGCCTGCGATGCACTCACCCCACCCCAAGGGAACCCGAGGGCGGGGACAATCTCGGGTGCGTTAGTCGTGCGGGCGTGCCGAGTAGAAACGGCGCCCCGGATATGGCTAGCGAGGAAACCCGGCTCGGGCCCTGGCGAACTCTGGTTGAACATTTCAAGAAATCTATTGCTAGTTTTTTGCGACCAACGTAGCGTGGGCTGCAGGCATCGAGGTCCCGCCGTCGCCGACGGCCCGGCTGTTCGGCGTCAGTAGGACCGGGTGTTCACGGGCGTTGGGCACAACCTGCCCCAGGAAGCCCCGCAGGCCTTCGCCCAGGCGGTCGTCGACGTCGACGGCTTCTAACCACGGAAGACGGAGAAACCCAGCCATGACTGAGACCACGCGACAGACGCGCAGCGACAACGCCGATGTTCGGCGGTTCAACATCGTTTTCCCGCAGTCGGATCTTGACGATTTGCGGAGGCGCATCAACGCGACCAGGTGGCCGGAGATCGAGACGGTCACCGATGACTCCCAGGGCGTGCGGCTCGCGATGATGCAGGAGCTCGCGGCCTACTGGGGGACAGACTACGACTGGCGCCGATGCGAGGCGAAACTGAACGACCTGCCGCAGTTCATGACCGAGATCGACGGGCTTGACATCCATTTCATCCACGTCCGCTCCCGGCACCAGGACGCGCTGCCGCTGATCGTCACGCACGGGTGGCCCGGCTCGATCATCGAGCAGCTGAAGATCATCGACCCGCTCACCAACCCCACCGCGCACGGCGCCAGCGCGGCGGACGCGTTCCATCTGGTGATCCCCTCCCTGCCCGGGTACGGGTTCTCCGCCAAGCCGGCCGCCACCGGGTGGGATCCCGCCCGCACCGCCCGCGCCTGGACCGTGCTGATGACGCGGCTGGGGTACACCCGGTTCGTCGCCCAGGGCGGCGACTGGGGCGCGGCCGTCACCCAGGCGATGGGCATTCAGGCCCCGCCGGAGCTGGCCGGCATCCACTCCAACATGCCCGGGACCGCTCCGGCCGCCATCAACACCGCGGTCCAGCGCGGCGACCCGCCGCCACCGGACCTGTCCCCCGAGGAGAAAACCGCATACGACCAGCTGAGCACCTTCTACGCCAGGCACGTGGCCTACGCCCAGATCATGACCACCCGCCCGCAGACCCTGTACGGGCTGGCCGACTCACCGGCCGACCTGGCCGCCTTCATGCTCGACCACGGCGACGGGACCGGCCAGCCCGGCCTCGTGGCACAGGCCCTGGCCGGAACCCTGGACAGCGCCCTGACCCGAGATGACCTCCTGGACAACATCACGCTGTACTGGCTGACCAGCACCGGGGTGTCCTCAGCCCGCCTGTACTGGGAGAACAAGGCCGACTTCTTCGACGCCAAGCCCATCACGATCCCGTTCGCCATCAGCGTCTTCCCCGACGAGCTCTACCAAGCCCCGCGCAGCTGGGCCGAACGCGCCTACCCGCACAACCTCATCCATTACAACCGGCTCGACCGCGGCGGCCACTTCGCCGCCTGGGAACAGCCGGACCTGTTCGCCGCCGAGATGCGCGCCTCGTTCAAGTCGCTGCGCAAATAGTGCAGTCTGCTTAGTCCGCTTTTGAGGTTCGGGATGGCGCCTCCCCCCAAGTCGGGCCCGCGCCAGGCCTGACGTCAGCACCGGGCGGCTCAGCGAGGTGTTCCCGGACCGGGAGACCGTGGCTGGCTAGTCAGGGCGCCGCAGCCTCAGCGCCGGATCGGAGTCCGGTGATGAGGGTGTCCAGGACAACGTCCGCGCGACCATCCGCGAGGTAGGCACCCTCGTCCTGGACTACACCAGAACAGAGGGGACATGGCTGATTTCCCGCCAGGCCGTGACCATCCAGCGCCGGTGCGTTGCGCCTGGTCAGGGAGGGGTAGCTGATCCGCCCGCCGCACCCGGCATTACGAGCCGGGCGGTCGGCCGCCCGTAGCGGTGGCGGTAGAGCCAGTAGGCCAGGCGGTCCGGCCAGGAGGGGGAGCCAGTAGGACGCGACCCGGTAAGCGAGAGTGGCCAGGAAGGCGTATCCGGGGTGGACGCCGGCCAGGATCAGCAGCCCGCTGAGGCTAGCCTCCACGAGGCCGAGCCCGCCCGGGGTGAGCGGGAGGAGCGCGACGATGTTGGCGGCGGCGTAGGCCAGCAGCACCAGAGAGGGCCGCGGGTCGGCTCCCGTGGCGCGCAGGGCCGCCAGCAGACAGCCGAAGTCGAAGCCGAGGCGGCCGACGGTCAGCAGCACCGCCCGCCACCATTTCCTGTCCAGCACGGCCCTGATGGCGTCACGTTGGATCAGCAGCCGCCTGTCCAAGCCGGTGACCGAAGGCCGGTGCCCGTGGGTGAACCTGTTCCACCCCCGGGTCATCCAGTTCCACAGGCTCTGCACCGCACGCCCGAGTGCAGCCAGTGGCCGTTCCGTGCGCAGGATGATCACGCCAAATATCGTGTACAGGACAAACCCGGCGATACCGAGCAGGGCGGTATGGACCAGCCCGGGACTGACCGGCGCGCCGGCCAGGATAGCGGGCAGCGCGAACAACGGCAGCGCCAGCAGTCCGCCGACGCCGAGCAGCGAGAACGCGGTCAGCCCGCCGACGGCCGTGTCGGTGTCGAACCCCGCGGCGGTGAGCATGCTGAACTGGACGGCGGCGCCTGCCGCGTCGCCGCCGGGCAGGCTGTCGGTGACGGCGTTGCCGGACAGCCCGGCGGTGACCACGGCGAACCAGCCCCGGGTGCGCAGGGCCAGCCGTTGCAAAGCGAAGTTGCAGGTGAACGAGGCCAGTTCGGCGACGAGCGCGAGCGCGAACCAGGCCAGGTTCAGCGTCGACAGGCGCGGCCAGGCACCCAGCACCGCGATGAGGCTGGGCAGCACCAGGTAGATGCCCGCGCCTGCCACCGCAAGGAGCAGGGCCCGCTTGACGATTGTTTTCCACGTCAGCGGGTGTGCCTGCGCGGCGTTGATCGCGGCGGTCTTCGCCGCGACCGGAGCGGACGTCCCGGCACCGACGGGCTCCTCGCCGCGGTTCTGCGAATGCCTGCTGGCCGCCACGTCGTACTTTACCCTTGCTAGCCGGGCGGCGGCGCGTGCTAACTCTGGCGGGCTAGGTCTGGCGCAGGCGGGACCAGGCGTCGGCGCCTACGGCCAGGAGCAGGATGCCGCCGAGGGCGATCTGCTCGTAGAGGGGGTTGAGGCCGAGCAGGTCGAATCCGTTGCCGATCAGCGCGATGAACAGCACGCCGACCACCGTGCGCCACATCGCCCCCTCGCCGCCGAGGATGCTCGTCCCGCCTACCACGATGCCCGCGAGCACGGTGAAGGTGAGCGTGGTCTCCCCGTTGGACGCCTGGGCGCTCAGCACCCGCGAGGCGTCGATCACGCCGCCGAGCGCCGCCGCGCCGCCGCTGATCACGAAGGTGATCGTCTTAGTGAGCTGGACCCGCACGCCGGACAGGCGCGCCGCCTCGGCGTTGCTGCCGCTCGCGTACATGTAACGCCCCGCCGTGGTCCTGGCGAGCACGACGGCGAGGGCCACGACGACGGCGAGCATCGTCCAGGTCGAGGTGTACACGGTCAGGAAGGATGTGCGGGCCAGGTCGGCGAAGCCGGGGCGGCTGTAGTCGATCACGAGGTTCCCGCCGGTGACAAGGCTCGCCAGGCCGCTGACCACGAACGACATGGCGAGCGTGGCGATCAGGGCGTTGATCCTGAAGGCCGTGACGATCACGCCGTTGACGAGCCCCACGCCCAGGCCCACGGCGATGCCGGCCACGATGGCCACGGCCGGCGAGGTGAACAGGGCGAGGTGCGCCGCGGTAACCCCGGCCAGCGCGTAGATGGCACCGACGGACAGGTCGATGCCGCCTGCCACCAGCACCAGCGTGCCCGCGGCGGCGATGATCAGCGTCGAGGCCTGCTGGTCGAGGATGTCGAGCAGGTTGACCTTGGTGAAGAACGGCCCGCTCCATACAGACAGCACGATGAACAAGATGATGAACGGGTACAGGATCCCCGCCCGGCGCAGGCTGCCGACGAGCGCCGCCGAAGGCCGCGGCAGTCGCGCGCCCCGGCTGGCGGGCGCGGGCGCCTGGGTGATGTCCTGCTGGTCCATCACGCACCCCTTTCGGCAGCACCAAAGGCCGCCGCGAGAATCGCCGCTTCGGTCATGGCGTCGCCGCTGAGCTCGGCGGCGATCCGGCCGGCCCGCATCACCAGCACGCGATGCGCGAGCCCGAGGATCTCCTCGGTGTCCGAAGAGATGAACAGCACCCCGAGGCCCTCGCCGGCGAGCGAGGTGAGCAGCTCGTAGATGGCCCGCTTCGCGCCCACGTCCACGCCCCTGGTCGGCTCGTCGGCGACCAGGACCCGCGGCCCGGCCAGCAGCATCCGGGCGAACAGCGCCTTCTGCTGGTTGCCTCCGGACAGCGTGCTCACCGGCGCCGCCTGCGCGGGAACCCGCACGCCGATCTGGCCGAGGACGGTCGCCACCGCCTGCCGCTCCTTGCCGCGCCGGACCAGGCCGAGTTCGCTGAGCCGGCCCAGGCTGGCCAGGCTTACGTTCTCCCTGATCGGCCGGCCGAGCATGAGGCCTTGCTCCTTGCGTGACTCGGGGATCATCGCCAGGCCGGCGCGCAACGCCCCGCGCGGGCTGCGGCCCGGCCGCACGCCTGCGAGGAGGCGCCGGCCGCCAGGCGGGCCTCCGGCCAGCTGCTCGCCGCCCGTCCCCGTCGTTACCGTCCCCGCGGTGATCCGCTGCGCCTGGCACAGCGCGCGGGCGAGCTCGGTCCGGCCGGAGCCCACCAGGCCCGCGAGGCCGACGATCTCACCGGCCCGGACGTCGAGCGACACGTCGTGCACCCCCGGTGCGGACACCGAACGCGCCGCGAGCACCACCTTCGCCTGCGGTGGGACCGCCCGCCGGGCCGGGAACGCCGTGCCCAGGGACCGGCCCAGCATGGCGCTCAGCATGGTTTCCTCGGTCTCGTCCGCGGCGGGCGCGGTGCGGACGAGGCGCCCGTCGCGCAGGATCGTCACCTCGTCGGCGAGTTCGGCGACCTCGCGGAGGAAATGCGAGACCAGGACGACGGTGGTGCCGCCGGCCGCCAGCCGCCTGATGACCTGGTGCAGCCGCTCGACGTCGGGCCTGCTGAGCGCGGCCGTGGGTTCGTCCATCACGATCAGGGCGGCGTTACGTCCCAGCGCGCGCAGGATCTCCACCTTCTGCTGATCGGCCGTCCGCAGGCCGCGGCCGCGCAGGTCGCCGGCGAGCTCGAACCCAGCCGTCGCGGCGAGCTCGGCGTACCGCCGGCGGAGCGCGCGCCGCGCGACGAAGCCCGCGCGGCGCGGCTCGGTGCCGAGGAAGACGTTCTCCGCGACCGACAGCGCGGGCACGACCGACAGCTCCTGGGCGATCAGGACGATCCCGCGGGTGATGGCCTCCCTCGGGGAGTGGAACGCGACCGGCTCGCCGTCGATCAGCAGCTGCCCGCGGTCCGGGGCGAGGACGCCGGAGATGATCTTCCCGAGCGTGGACTTTCCCGCGCCGTTCTCGCCGACGAGCGCGTGGATCGACCCCCTGGCGATCTTCAGGCTGACCTCATCCAGGGCACGCACGCCGCCGAAGGACTTGCTGACGTCCACCAGCTCGACGTGCGTGCCCCCGATAGCCGGCGGCTGGGGCACGGTCAGCCCGGCCACTCGGCGGTGAACTGGGACACGTCGGCCTTGGTCACGATGCCGTTGTCCGGAAGCTCGGCCACCGGGTCGATGCCGCCGCTGTCCTGGCCGGTGCGCAGCGCCTTGATCATCGCCTGCACGGCGAGGCGTCCCTCGCTGGCCGGGGCCTGCGCGACGTCGCCGTACCACGCACCGGAGGCGACGCCCGCCAGCGCGGCGGCGCTCGCGCCGTAGCCGACCAGGATGACCTTGCCCGTCAGGTGCCTGGCCGCCACCGCCTGGACGCCGCCCTCGATGCCCTGGTCAGACCCGACGATCAGGTTCAGGTCGGGCTTGGCGGTCAGCATGTCCTGGACCGCGGTCAGTCCGTCGGTGGGGCTGAAGAAGCTCTGGCCCTGCGCGACGACCTTTACATTCGGGTCGGCCGCGATCGCCTTGTCGAACGCCCCGGAGATCGCCACGTCCAGCGCGGAGGCCTTGATGTCGTAGAGGTAACCCACGTTGCACGGGTTGAGGTTGTGCGACTGGCACGCCTGGACCACGAGGTTGCCGAGCTTGGTGCCGATCTCGGTCGGCACGAACATCACGTTGGCCGCCAGGCCCGCGACCTGGGGGGCGTCGGTGGCGTAGTTCGGGCCGAGGACCTGGTCCATGTTCACGACCTTGATGCCCTTGGCGATCGCCTGCTTGACCAGGGTGATCAGGCCGGTGCCGAAGATCGGCTGCAAGATGATGCCGCTGTACTGGCCCGAGGCGATGACGTCCTGGAGCTGGGAGTACTGCGTCTGCGGGCTGTTGTTCGCGTCGAAGACCTTGAGCGTCGCGTTGTTGACGTCGGCCACGGCCTCCGCCGAGGCGAGCATCGGCGCGTCGTAGCTGTTCTCGACGGCGAACGACAGGTAGGCGATGTTGAGGTGCTTGCCCGAGGATGAGCTTGTCGACGCCGAGCTGGACGACGCCACGGAGCTTGACGAGCTAGAGCTGCAGGCCGTGAGCATGAGTGCCGCGGCGGCCAGGGCTGCGCCGCGGCGCCAGGGCCGCGGCAGGAAGGGTATGGGTTGCACGGCCAGACTCCTTGTCCCTGCTCACCGGCGGTTCCGGCGAGCCGTTGTCCAGGGGATGAGTAGGACTGATCCGTGACGGCCCGCCGCCGTGGGGACGCGCCAGCCGTCGCGTGGTGCGCTAGGTCAGGTGCGGAGCCAGGGCCGGCCCGCGTTGCCGCGCGTCTGGGCTTCCAGGCGCTGCCACGGTCCGGTCCAGCGATAGGAATGGCGGCCGGGCGGCTGCGGCGCCTGGGTTTCGATCCACCGCACCCGGCCGCTGCCGGTGTTGTAGAAACCGTGCGTCGAGCCGACGCCGGCGAACAGGACATCGCCGGCCCCCAGCTTGTACGCGCGGCCGTCGAGTTCCGCCTCGATCTCCCCCTCGAGGAGGAAGTACGCCTCCTCGAAGGGGTGATCGTGAGCTTGCGCGGCGCCGCCCGGCTCGTAGTCGACCATGAACATCACGAGCAGCTCCGCGCCCAGGCCGCGGTCGACCATCATCTTGACCGAGATCCCGCTGTAGGCGAGCAGGGCCGTATCCATGCCGGCCGGTTCCCGCTCACGGACCCGGGTATCCACGCGCAGCGCCTCCTGCTGCGGCGGCGTGCCCGCATAGTGGCCGAGGTACCGGCTGACCGGGTTCTGCAGCGAGGGCGGAGCCGAGTGCCCGCTGACCGCGGAACCAGCGGGCAGGAAGAACGTATCGCCTGGGCGCTGCCCGGCCGGGCGGCGCTGCGGCGTGCTGTGGACAAGCAGGCGGGCCTGCTCGCCGGCTGGGTTCGCCCAGCCGTGCGGCATCCCGATGGGCAGTATTGCGTAATCGCCGGTGCGCAGCTGATGGTGGTGACCGTCGATGTTGAGCACCGGAGTGCCGGCCAGGACGTACACGGCCGACTCGAACGAGTGCAGGTGCAGGCCCGTCCAGCCGCCTGGTTCGAGCTTGCTGATGGAAAGGTCGGTGTGCACCGCGCCGGTTTGACTGCCGACCAGGGCAGAACTCGAGTAGCCCGCCGCGGACCCGGCGTAGCCTGCCGGCGGCTCGCTGAACTCCCAGTCGACGCGCCCGACGTGGTGCATGCCGCATCTCCTCGCGTGATCTCCCGGCACGCCCAGCCGCCCGGGTAATGAGTCCAGGTGAGGCTGGAGTTTTAGTAATACTAAACAGAGTGGTCAAGATCACTACACATCGTTAGGGACACGGGTAAGTAACTTTTAACTCATCCGGGCGCAGGCGTGGGCTTCCCGGGCGGGTGAGGGGGTCCCTGGCTGGTTTAGGGTTCCGGGTTGGCGTGGGTTGCCGGGCTGGTGAGGGGTTGCCGGGCTGGTGAGGGGGGTCTCCGGGGGTGGAACCACCGTTCGTTCGGCAGGCCGGGTTTGACCCGAGGTGCGGCGGGCGGGCACCGGTGCGGCGGCGGCCGGCGCGGGGGCCCTCGGCGCGGGCGGTTAGTGCCGGTTGATGATGACCCAGATCGCCCGGGCCGGGACGTCTCCCGCGTTCCAGAACCGGTGCGGGATCGTGGAGTCGAACGTGAGCGAGTCGCCGACCTCGAGGACGTAGCGCTCGAAGCCGATCTGCGTGGAGAGCGCGCCCTCGATGATGACCGCGTACTCCTGGCCGTTGTGCTGGATGGCGTGCTCGGCCGCGGGCGCGCTCTGCTCGACGCCGTAGCACACCTCGAGGAATTCCATGTCCTTCTCGGCCGCGGCGGTGAGCCTCTCCCAGACGACGCCGCGTTCCAGGCTGATCCGCGGCCTGGCGTTCCGACGGAGCACGGGGCTGCCTGCCGTGGCCTGCCCGCCCGCCGATCCGTTCTCCTCGATGCTGGCCGGGCCTTCCTGGGCCGGGTCGAATAGCCGGTCCATCGAGATCCGCAGCGCGGTGACCAGCGCCCAGAGCGTACTGACCGAGGGAACGGCCCGGCCCCGCTCCACCTGGGAGATCAGGCTCGGCGAGCAGTCCACCCGGCGCGCGAGTTCACGTGCCGTCATGCCCAGTTCAAGCCTGCGGTGGCGTAGCCTCGGGCCGATGAGCATGCCGCGATCGAGCGAGGACGTGCCGGCGTTTCCTTCGGCGATCACTCGTGGGGCCACGCGTGCCATCCTACCGGCGTGTAAAACAACTGCCCTGACCCGCGGCTATCGCGAGTGAACGCGTTAAGCACTGCTTCACGTCGTGAGTCCTGCTGACGCGCCCAGACGGCGCTGGCCTCGCTGGCAGCGCTGGCGGCGAGGTTGCCGGTCGCGGGGCGCGGCGGTGTAATCAGGACAGATCGTCGGCTCGGGGGAGGGAGGGGCTGGTGGGAGGCGATTCCGGCGGCCGCCGCCTGCACGCCTTCCGTTCGCTGGCGGGCAACAGGGCGCTGCTGCGCGTCCTGGGCGGGTACGCCTTGTTCATCCTCACCGAGTGCGCGGTCTGGATTGCCGTGCTGGTCTACGCCTACAGCCACGGCGGCGCCACGACGGCCGGCCTCGTGGCGCTGGTGCAGCTGGTGCCCGCGGCGGTCCTGGCGCCGTTCGCGGCGGCCGTCGCGGACCGGCGATCACCGGTGGTCGTGCTGGCCGGCGGTTACCTGCTTCAGGCGGTGGCGATGGCCGGGATCGCCGCCGCGGTCCTGCTGCGCGTGCCGCTGCTGGCGTACGCCTTCGCCGCGGTCGCTTCGGTCGCGCTGACCACCACTCGCCCGGCGCAGTCGGCGGTGATCCCGGCGGCGGCCGTTACCGCCGACCAGCTGACGGCGGCCAACGTGGTCGTGAGCTGGCTCGAGGCGGCCGGCCTGGTAACGGCCGGGGTGCTGGTCGGGGTGCTGATCTCGCTGGCCGGGCTGGGGAGCGTGTTCGTCGTGTGCGGGGGCCTGTCCGTGGTCGCGATGGCGCTGGTGGCCAGGCTCCGGGTACCGGCGCTGGGCGACTCGCAGGAGGGCAGCCCGGCGGTGCTGGCCGGCGTCGCGGAGGGGCTGCGGCTGGCGGTCCGCCGGCCGAGGCTGCGGCTGATGCTGGCGCTGCTGACCGCCGAGGCCATCGTGGCGGGGGCGCTGGACCTGCTGTTCGTCATCCTCGCGCTCGGAGTGCTGCACCGCTCGCAGGCGTGGGCCGGGTACCTGAACAGCGCGTGGGGCGTCGGCGCGGTAATCGCCGCGACCGTGAGCGCGGTCTTGATCGGCCGGCGCCTCGGTGCGCCCATCCTGGGTGCCGCCCTGGTGCTCAGCGGGGTGCTCGCCGCGCTGGCGTTCGGCCCGGGGCTGGGCGGGACCCTGGCGCTTCTGGTGGTGGCCGGAGCCGCCAGCACCCTGCACGACGTCGGCCTCCGCACGCTGTTGCAGCGTTCGGTTCCGCCGCAGCTGATGGGCCGGGTGTTCGGCGTCCTCGAAGGGCTCACGTCGGCCGGGTACGCGGTGGGCGTGCTGCTCGTCCCCTTGCTCGTGCACCTGGGCGGCAACCGGCTCGCGCTGCTCGGGATCGCGTGCGTGCTGCCGCTCGCGGCCGTGGTCGGCGGGCGGGCCCTGTTCGCCCTGGACGCGGGGGTTCCGGTGCCCGTGGTGGAGATCGCGCTGCTGCGCTCGCTTCCGCTGTTCGCCGAACTGCCCGCGCCCGCGGTCGAAGGGCTCGCGGTGGCCCTGAAACCGATCCACCTGCCGGCGGGTGCCGTCCTGATCCGGCAGGGTGATCAGGGAGATGCCTACTACGCGGTCGCCTCGGGCGAGCTCGATGCTGTGCAGGACGGGCAGTTCCTGCGGCGCGTCGGGCGCGGCGAGGGGGTGGGGGAAATCGCCCTGCTGCGCGCCATCCCGCGCACGGCCAGCGTGATCGCGCACACGGCCGCCACGGTGTACGAGCTCAACAGGCTGCTCTTCCTGACCGCGGTGGATAGCCACGCCGCCACCGCGCACCGGGCGGACCACATCGCCGATACCCGGCTGGCCGCCGGGGCCGGTCCTGGCGCTCTAACCTTGGCTCAAGAGGAACGACCCTCCGAGGCAGGTCCCGCGCAGTCGTAGCTGCGGCTCGCCGGGACGGCCTTCGCGGTCGGGCATGGCCTGGCGGCTGCCGACCACGAGCACCTGGTTGGTCACCCGCCAGCGGGCCGGGACGGTGATCGCGACGCGCGCGGCCACGCTCCATACCGTCAGGGTGATCTCCTCCTGGCTGGGCACCGCGGCCCGCAGGTCCAGGTCAAACCCGCCGAAGGCGGCGGTCAGGGTGCAGAACCGCCCGATAGCGAAGCGTCCTGCCCGCCGCGCCGAACCGCCGATCACCACGCACCGGTAGGGGTCCACGGCCCGGTACAGCGCGCCGCGCCGGGCCGGGAGCGCGGGCAGGTCGGCGGTCACCGCGGCCACCTGGTCCTGCGTGCGGGCCGCGAACAGGGCATCGAGCCGGGCGTTGTGGTCGGCCAGCGAAAGCCGCCCGGACGCCACGGCGTCGGCCAGTGCGCTGGCCGCCGCGTCCCGGTCGGCGTCGGAGGCCAGGATGCCCTCGGGAGACTGGGTCATGGTGATCCTTTTCCTGTCCGGAACTGGGTGGCCGGCGGCTGTCACGCCAGGAGTTCGCCAATGTGGTCGGCCCAGTGCGCGTCGTGGGGGACCTGGCCGACCAGCGCTTCGGCCAGCACCGACGTGGCGCTGCCCGGGCCTTGGGCCCGGGCAGGGGCGGTCAGCCCGGCGGCGTGCACGGCCGCGACCTGGAAGCCGGCGTCGTCGAGGGCGCGGTTGATCGCGGCCAGCCCGCCCGCGCCGTCGGCGCGGTACACGAAGGTCATCGGCTCGGGCTGGTTGAGCGCCTCGTAGACTACGCGGCCCGGGCAGCTGCCCAGCGCGAACGCGAGCACGGTGGGATCCTCGCCGGTCGCGGTCAGGGCAGGCAGATCCTCGGTGGCGGGCGTCAGGCGCCCCCGCGTGACGTCGGGGCGCTGCGTCATCGGCCGCTGCTCGCGGGGGTTCATCCCGGCCCCGAGCGCGCGGAACGCCCAGTAGTCGCCGTAGGCGCCGTATCCCGCGCCGAACCCGAAAGGCCCTTCTCCGCCGAACCCGCCAGGTCCGCCGAACCCGCCCGGTTCGGCGAAGCCGCTCGGCCCCGCGAAGCCGCCGGCGCCCATCGGCGGGCCACCGGACATGACCCCGGCCGCCATCATGCCCATCAGCCCGGGCCTGAACGAGCCGCCGGGGCTATCGTGCTCGCCGATGTGCGGCGCGGCGGCGTGGTCCTGCCAGGGCGTCACCCCGGCCGCGGGCTGGCGTACCGAGGCCAGCTGCTTGAACCCGAGCGCAAGGACGGTCCGCCCGGCCAGTTCGGTGACCGCCTCCCGGCGCGCGGGCAGCGCCGCGATCTGGACCAGGGTGCTGGTTAGTTCGGGATGGATGCCGTCCAGCGTCGCGGACGGCACGGCCACCCCGTCCCGGAGCAGCCCGGCCGCCTCGCGGAGCGCCAAGGGGTCGAGCCCGGGCAGCAGCGAGCCGAGGAACGCCGCCGTCCGGCCGCGGGCCTCCCGCAGCCGGTCGGTCAGCAGGCCGGCCAGCTCGTCGGTCCGCCGGCCAAGCTGGGACACGATCACGGGTTCCCGCCCCGTCACCTCCACCGTGACGGCGTAATCGCGCACCTGGACGGCGCCGACGAAGGAGAAGCTGATCCGCTCGCCGCCCGCGGCGCCGATGACGAGCAGCGCGTCATCGTAGACCCTGACCTCGGTAGGCTCGCCGGCCATGCGGCCGGAGAAGACCGCCGCCTCCCCCACCGCCGCCGCCGCGGACGCCGCGGCGTCGCCCCGGCCGTCGCGCAGTTCGGCGAGCAACTGGGTGCGCATCACGCCCAGGCGGCGCAGTTCGATCGCGTTGCCGTCGGCGAGGGTGATCCGCACCGTGAACGGCTCTGGCTCGGTGACGGAGGAGATCTGGCCGAACGGGACGCGCAGGGCGGCACCCGCCGACGGCGCGAGCACCAGTGCCCCGCCGGCCACCCCGACGTCGGCGCTGCCGTCCTCGCGCTCCTCCCCCGCCGGGGAGAGTATCCGGTACTGAGCCGCACTCACGGTGACCGTCAGCTACCGG
The DNA here is from genome assembly GCA_963847965.1 of uncultured Actinomycetes bacterium. Classification (GTDB taxonomy): domain Bacteria; phylum Actinomycetota; class Actinomycetes; order Streptosporangiales; family Streptosporangiaceae; genus Palsa-504. The sequence goes on along the minus strand of CAWKCG010000029.1, from coordinate 35,476 downwards.
TCGGCGTCCCGCACTCGCTGCAGAACTTCGCCCCCGTGAGGGGCGTCCCGCAGTTCCCGCAGAACTTCTGCGCCGCCTGCGGAGCCGCGGCCAGCGGGTGGCCACAGCCCTGGCAGAACTTCCCGCCGCCGCTCTCCTGCCCGCAGGACGGGCACAGGCCCGTTCCCTGGTCGCGGTAGTTGATGTCCTTGGTCCAGTCCTGGGCCTGGATCTTCTCGTTCAGCTGGTTGACCTGCGCGGCGGCCTGCATGCCCGCGATCTCCTGGTCCAGCTTGGGAGCGCAGGTCGTGCACAGGCCGCGCTGGGCGTTCCAGCACACCTGGTCGCACACCCATTGCCCGCAGCGGTGGCACTGCTGGAAGTACGGCTTCATCTCGTCGACAGCCTTGGCCAGCGCCTTATCCCTGGTCGACCCGCGGCTGCCGTCGCGCATCCACTCGGCGTCCCAGCCGAGCTGCTGGGCCTTCTCGCCGATATTGCCGCCCATCAGGTCACCGCCCAGCCTGAGCATCCGGCCGCCGAACCCCGTAGCCGAGTGCTGGAACGAGGACGTGTAGCCGTTGCCGCAGCGACGGCAGAAGAACTCGAACTGATATCCGTCGTTGGTGCTGCGGTCCTGGTAGTTATCGGTGAAGAAGATCATCCCGGCCACGGAGCCACCCCTTTCATCTGGCAGGAGCACGTTAGCAGGGCGGCTGGGCGCGCAGCAGCACAATGAGCCGCGACGGGCCCGCTGAGACCGGATTCGCCGGACTCGCCGGATTCGAGGCAGACCCGGATCTCGCCGGAGGTGGCGCGGCGGCGGTCAGGCGGCGGTCAGCTTCGGTAGACCTGGAACGGGGCGAAGCTCTGGCTGGTCGCCATCAGCTCGATGACGTTGACGTTCACGTGCGGTGGCTGGCTCGTCGCCCACTCGATCGCGGCGGCGATGTCGTCCGCGGTCAGCGGATGGGTTCCGGCGTACACGGCGGCGGCCCGCTCGCGGTCGCCGCCGAACCGGACTTCGGAGAACTCGGTGCCGCCAGAGAGCCCCGGTTCGACGGAGGTAACCCTGACCCCGGTGCCGTGCAGGTCGGAGCGCAGGTTGAGGCTGAACTGGTGGACGAACGCCTTCGTGGCGCCGTAGACGTTGCCGCCCGGATAGGGGTAGGTGCCCGCGATCGAGCCCAGGTTGACGATGTGCCCGGTACCGCGCGCGACCATCTGCGGCAGCAGCGCGCGGGTCATGACGACCAGGCCCGTACAGTTGGTCTCGATCATCTGCTCCCACTGGTCGACATCGGCCTCCTGGGCGGGCTCAAGCCCGAGGGCCAGGCCCGCGTTGTTGACGAGGATGTCGACCTCAGCGAAGTCTTCTGGTAGCGAGGCTGCCACGTGTTCGACGCTGTCGCGGTCGCGGACGTCGAGGATCAGCGGCAGCACGACGTCGGTCCCGAGTTCGTCCGCGAGATCACTGAGCCGGTCGGCGCGCCGCGCCGCGGCGATGACGCGGTCGCCGAGAGCGGCGAACCTGCGGGCGGTGGCCGCGCCGAAGCCCGAGCTGGCACCGGTGATGAATACAGTCCGCACGGGCACGACCTTAGCGAATAAGCGCGTTGCGTCTGGCGTTTCGTATCAGGTACTCCCCCAGGCAATGCACGATAGAACGGCCATGACGCTCACCGACCTGCTTCCCGCGACGCCCGATCCGGACGCCGTCTTCGACGCCTTCGCCGGATGGGCGAAGGAGCGCGGGCTGGCGCTGTACCCCCACCAGGAGGACGCGCTCATCGAGATCGTGTCCGGGGCGAACGTGATCTTGTCGACTCCCACCGGGTCTGGCAAGAGCCTGGTCGCCGCGGGCGCGCACTTCACCGCGCTCGCGGACGGCCGGCGTACCTTCTATACCGCGCCGATCAAGGCCCTGGTCTCGGAGAAGTTCTTCGACCTGTGCGACGCGTTCGGCCCGGCCCAGGTCGGCATGATGACGGGGGACGCCAGCGTCAACGCGGAGGCGCCCATCATCTGCTGCACCGCAGAGATCCTGGCCAGCATCGCCCTGCGTGACGGCGCCGCCGCCGACGTCGGCATGGTGGTGATGGATGAGTTCCACTTCTACGCCGACCCCGATCGCGGCTGGGCCTGGCAGGTCCCGCTGCTCGAACTGTCCCGCGCGCAGTTCGTGCTGATGTCGGCGACCCTGGGGGATGTGAGCCGGTTCGAGGCTGACCTCACCCGGCGCACCGGTCGGCCCACGGCGGTGATCCACTCGGCCGAGCGCCCGGTGCCGCTGGTCTTCTCCTACGTCACGCAGCCGCTGCACGAGACGCTCGAGGAGTTGCTCAGCACCGGTCAGGCGCCCGTCTACGTGGTGCACTTCACGCAGGCGGCGGCGCTGGAGCAGGCGCAGGCGCTGATGAGCGTCAACGTGTGCAGCCGGGCGGAGAAGGACGCCATCGCCGACCTGATCGGTAATTTCAGGTTCTCAGCCGGTTTCGGCAAGACCCTGTCCCGGCTGGTGCGCCACGGCATCGGCGTCCACCACGCCGGGATACTGCCCAGGTACCGCCGGCTGGTGGAGACCCTCACCCAGGCCGGGCTGCTCAAGGTCATCTGCGGCACGGACACCCTGGGCGTGGGCATCAACGTGCCGATCCGCACCGTGCTGCTGACCGCGCTGTCCAAGTACGACGGAAAGAAGACCCGGCTGCTCCAGGCGCGCGAGTTCCACCAGATCGCGGGGCGCGCGGGCCGGGCGGGCTACGACACGTCCGGGCGGGTCGTGGTCCAGGCTCCCGAGCACACGGTGGAGAACGAGCGGGCCCTCGCCAAGGCCGGGGACGATCCCAAGGCCCGGCGCAAGGTGGTCAGGAAGAAGCCGCCACAGGGATTCGTCTCGTGGGGGCAGCCCACCTTCGAGCGCCTGGTCGCCGCCGAGCCCGAGCCGTTGACCTCGAGTTTCAAGGTGACGCACGCGATGGTCCTGAATGTCATCGCGCGGCCGGGCGACGCCTTCGCGGCGATGCGCCACCTGCTGACCGACAACCACGAGGACCGCGCGGCCCAGCGCAGGCACATCCACCAGGCCATCGCCATCTACCGGGCGCTGCTGGCGGGCGGCGTGGTGGAACGGCTTTCCGTGCCGGACGAGGCGGGCCGGCTGGTGCGGCTCACCGTTGACCTGCAGTTCGACTTCGCGCTCAACCAGCCGCTGTCGCCGTTCGCGCTGGCCGCCATCTCGCTGCTTGACCGGTCGGAGCCCTCGTACCCGCTGGACGCGGTGTCGGTCATCGAGGCGACGCTCGAGGATCCCCGGCAGGTGCTGTCCGCCCAGCAGTTCCGCGCCCGGGGCGAGGCGGTCGCGCAGATGAAGGCGGACGGCGTCGACTACGACACACGGATGGAACTGCTGGATTCGGTCACGTACCCCAAGCCGCTGGAGGACCTGCTCGACGGCGCGTACGACATCTACCGGCGCGGGCACCCCTGGGTCGCGGATTACGAGCTGTCGCCGAAGTCCGTGGTCAGGGATATGTACGAGCGGGCGCTGACCTTCACCGAGTACGTCGGTTTCTACGGGCTCTCCCGTTCCGAGGGGCTGGTGCTGCGCTACCTGGCCGACACCTACAAGGCGCTGCGGCAGACGGTACCCGACGAGGCGAAGACCGAGGAGCTGACCGACCTGATCGAGTGGCTGGGCGAGATCGTCCGCCAGGTCGACTCGAGCCTGCTGGATGAGTGGGAGCGCCTGCGCGACCCGTCCGGTTCGGCTTCGGCTCGGGTGCGCGGCCTGATGACCGGCCGCCGTCGGTGACCTCGAACGCCCGGGCTTTCGGCGTCCTGGTCCGTAACGCGTTGTTCCACCGGGTCAAGCTGGCCGCGCTCGGCCACTACGACGAGCTCGGGGCGCTGGACGCGGACAACGGCTGGGACGCCGACGACTGGGCGGATTCCCTCGAGGCCTACTTCGAGGTCCACGACGAGATCGGCACGGGAGCGGACGCCCGCGGGCCGGGAATGCTGATCATCGACGAGCGCCCCGGCACCTGGGCGGTCCGGCAGATCTTCGACGACCCGGCCGGAGACCACGACTGGGGCATCAGCGCCGTGGTCGACCTGGCCGCCTCGGACGAGGCGGGCTCGGCTATGCTGCGCATCACCGACGTCGGCCAGCTGTGACGGGTCGGCGCCCTTCGCTCACGGGCGAGAGCGAAGGGCGCCGAGTAATCTCAACGGCTCCGTCGGAGCCTGTCACTCGATGTCGTCGTTGACAACCGTGATGGTCAGCTGGGCCAGGGGTGCGGCGGCGTAGATGCCGTTTCCGGCCTGGTTGGCGTCGATGACGCAAGTGCCTACCGCGTTGAAGGTCACCGTGCTGCCGGACACGGTGCACACCCCAGCGCCGCTGCCCGGGTCGACGGAGAGCACGACAGGAAGGCCGGAGCTGGCGGCGACCGATAGGGTCACCGAGCTGTGCAGGTTCCCGTATTCCGGGGCCTTGGTGAAGGTGATCGACTGGGATTTCCCGGTGACCGTGATTGTCAGCTGGGCCTGGGGTGCGGCGGCGTAGGTGGCGTTTCCGGCCTGGTTGGCGTCGATGACGCAGGAGCCCGCCGCGGTGTAGGACACCGTGCTGCCGGACACCGCGCATACCCCAGCGCCGCTGCCCGGGTCGACGGAGAGCACGACAGGAAGGCCGGAGCTGGCGGTGGCCGACAGGGTCACCGAGCCGCCCACGGTCCCCTCGCGCGGGGGTTCGGTGAAGGTGATCGACTGGGTTTGCTTCTGGACGCTGATGACCTCGATTGTCAGCTGGGCCTGGGGTGCGGCCGCGTAGGTGCCGTTGCCGGCCTGGTTGGCGTCGATGATGCAGGAGCCCGCCGCGGTGTAGGACACCGTGCTGCCGGACACCGCGCATACCCCAGCGCCGCTGCCCGGGTCGACGGAGAGCACGACAGGAAGGCCGGAGCTGGCGGTGGCCGACAGGGTCACCGAGCCGCCCACGGTCCCCTCGCGCGGGGGTTCGGTGAAGGTGATCGACTGGGTTTGCTTCTGGACGCTGATGACCTCGATTGTCAGCTGGGCCTGGGGTGCGGCCGCGTAGGTGCCGTTGCCGGCCTGGTTGGCGTCGATGATGCAGGAGCCCGCCGCGGTGTAGGACACCGTGCTGCCGGACACCGCGCACACCCCAGCGCCGCTGCCGGGGTCGACGGAGAGCACGACAGGAAGGCCGGAGCTGGCGGTGGCCGACAGGGTCACCGAGCCGCCCACCGTCCCCTCGCGCGGGGGTTCGGTGAAGGTGATCGACTGGGCGCGTTTCTGGACGCTGGTGACCGTGATCGTCTGCTGGGCGCGGGGTGCGGCCGCGTAGGCGGCGTCGCCGGCCTGGTTGGCGTCGATGATGCAGGAGCCCGCCGCGGTGTAGCTCACCGTGCTGCCGGACACCGCGCACACCCCAGCGCCGCTGCCCGGGTCAACGGAGAGCACGACAGGAAGGCCGGAGCTGGCGGTGGCCGACAGGGTCGCCGAGCCGCCCACCGTCCCGGAGGCCGGGGCGGTGAAGGAGATCGACTGGGCGCGTTTCTGGACGCTGGTGACCGTGATCGTCAGCTGGGCCTGGGGTGCGGCCGCGTAGGCGGCGTCGCCGGCCTGGTTGGCGTCGATGACGCAGGAGCCCGCCGCAGTGTAGCTCACCGTGCTGCCGGACACCGCGCACACCCCAGCGCCGCTGCCCGGGTCAACGGAGAACATGACCGGATTGCCGGAACCGCCGCCGTCGGCCACCAGGGTCGCCGAGCCGTCCACGAACCCGAAGGCTCCGGGGTTGGTGAAGATGATCGACTGCGGTTTCCCGGTGACCGTGATCGTCTGCTGGGCCTGGGGTGCGGCCGCGTGGGTGCGGTTGCCGGCCTGGTTGGCGTCGATGACGCAGGAGCCCACCGCGGCGTAGGTCACCGTGCGGCCGGACACGGTGCACACTCCTGGGCCGCTGGTGCGGTCAACGGAGAATATGACCGGATTGCGGGAACCGCCGCCCTTGGCCGACAGGGTCGCCGAGCTGCCCACGGTCCCGGAGGCCGGTGCGGTGAAGGAGATCGACTGGGTTCGCTTCGGCCGTCTGGTATAGCGGTAGTGGCCGGCGGCGGTGGTCTTTGACGTGCCGGCCGGGGTGATCACGGTGATGGTCACGGTTCCCGTGCCGGGCGGGCTGGTCACGGTGACCTGCGTATTCGAATCGGCGATGATCCGGCCGGCGACGCCGCCGAAGGTGACCATGGTGCCGCCGGCCAGGCCGGTCCCGGTGATGGACACGGTGGTTCCGCCCGCGGTGCTGCCGCTGTCCGGGGAGATGCCGGTGACCGCAGGCCGCGGGGCGGTATAGGTGTAGTGGTCGGCGGCTGTGGGCTTTGACGCGCCGGCCGTGGTGGTCACGGCGATGTCCACCGTGCCGGTGCCGGTCCGGCTGGTCCCGGTGATCCGCGTGCCCGAATCAGTCGTGATGGCCGCAGCGGTCACGATGACGTCCATGGTGCCGGTGCTGGGCGGGCTGACCGCGGTGATCTGCGTGCTCGAATCGGCGATGATCCGGCCGGCTACGCCGCCGAAGGTGACCAGGGTGGCGTGGGCCAGGCGGGTGCCGGTGATGGTGACCGTGGTCCCGCCCACGTCGGTACCGACAGCCGGGGTCACGCCGCTGACCGCCGGAAGCGTGACAGCTGGAGGCGTGACAGGAGGTTGTGTCCTGCCGCCGTGCGCGGTCAGGGCAGCGGCCAGGGCCGCGCCTGCCACGACCGCGACAGCGCTGGTCGCGACGGCGGCATTGACCGGGCTGAGTCGCAGGCCCCGGCGGTTCCGGAGGTTCCGGAGGTGCAAGAGATGCCGGAGATGCCGGAGATGCTGAAGATGCAGATGCCGGAGGTGCCGCAGGTGCCGCAGGTGCCACAGGTGCCGGGATTCCCGGGATTGCTGCGCATTCCGTGACAGGTTGACCCGCGCCGCCGCGGAACCTTGTACCGCGGCCGGTGCGCGGCCGGCCACAGCGCGGCCAGCAGCAGCGCCGCTTCGCCCAGGTGCGACCGGCCGCGCTCGGCCCAGTCCGGGCCGTACGCGCGTGAGGCGATGGCCGCCAGAGCGGTGACGAAGGCGGTGGCGTCGGCCGGCCGGTTTTCTGGCTCCTTGGCCATCCCGGCGGCGACCAGCGGCCGCAGCGGTTCGGGCACCGGATCCAGCGGCACCGGCTCGGCCAGGTGCTGGTACAGCAGCCGCTCGGTCGTCTCCCCGGTGAACGGCGGCCGGCCGGTCAGGCACTCGTAAAAGGTGGCCGTGGCCGCGTAGACATCGCCGGCCGGGCTGGCCGGGGCGCCGGCGAACTGCTCAGGCGGCGCGTACATCAAGGTGCCGGCCGCAACGGATTCCGCACCGGCGCGCGCCGCGATGCCGAAATCGGTCAGCTTGCTGTCGCCATGCCCGTTGACGAGCACGTTCTCCGGCTTGTAGTCACGGTGCACGATACCGCGCCGGTGCGCCGCCGCCAGCCCCAGCAGCGAACCCTGCAAGACCACCAGCGCCGCCTCCGGCGTGGTCCCGCCCTGATGCACCAGGATCTCGCGGACCGAGAACGCCGTCCACGAGCTCCATGACGATGGCGGCGCCCCACGGCGATTCGACGTATTCGTACAGCCGGACGACGTTCGGGTCGTCCAGGGCGGCCAGCACCTGCGCCTCGCCGCGGAACAACCCAGCCCACTGCGGGTCGGCCAGCAGCTTACGCCGCAGGTACTTGATCGCGACCATGGTGCCGGAGGCATCGTGCCTGGCCAGCACCACATCACCGGCTCCGCCCGAGCCAAGGGCCTTCAGCTCGGTGTACCCGGGAACGCTCCATCCGGCCACGCCTGCGCGCCCATCGCCGTTACTGTCCTGGCGGGTGACCACCGTGTCATCTCGCATCGGTGAGCCTCCTTTGCACGCCGCTGCCCGGGGCCGCGATCGGGCCTCCTGCCGTGCCTGTGCCGCCGCGTGACGGCCCGGCCGTGCCACAGGCAACACCTCGGCCAGCAGGGGATACCCTCCCCTTCAACCAGGCAGAGGCGAGAGCGTGCCGCTTGATACAACTGGCCGTGGTCCGCCGGGTAGTGCGATTATCAAGCGGCATTAGCGTTGCTTGCGGTACGGCGGTCCCGGGAACGGCGGGCTGTCGGCGTTCGGCCTATTCCTTGATGCGGCACCCACTGGTCAGGGCTGATATGCAGCTGATCGTGAGGCCAGATGAGCTACGGCTACGAGGGAGACAGACGATGAGTGGGGTAACCTCCGCGCCTTCCGGTGCGACAGGGACGGGCAAGGTATTCCGTACGGAACTGAATCCGGTCGATTTCCTGGAGCGGGCGGCGTACGTGTACCCGGACAAGACCGCGGTGGTGCACAATAAGCGGCGCTACAGCTACGCCGAGCTCGCGGAGCGGTCATGGCGGCTGGCCAACGCGCTCAGGTCAGCCGGGCTGGCCAAAACAGACCGCGTGGCGACGCTGCTGTTCAACTCCTCTGCGATGCTGGAGGCTCACTTTGGCGTGCCAGCGGCCGGAGGGATCCTTGTCGCGGTCAACAACCGCCTGGCCAGCGCGGAGATCGGGTACATCCTCCGGCACAGCGGCGCGCGCTACCTGCTGCTCGATGCCGAGCTCGAGGCGCTGACCAGGCCGCTGGACCTGGCTGGGATGACCGTGATCCGCTGCGACGACGCCGGCGTCCCCGGGGATCCGTACGAGGAATTCCTGGCCAGCGCCTCACCGGTGCGCCCGGACAGCTGGCTGGAGGACGAGGAGGAGACCATCTCGATCAACTACACCTCCGGCACCACGGGCCAGCCCAAGGGGGTGCAGTACACCTACCGCGGCGCGTACTTGAACGCGCTGGGCGAGGTGATCGTGGCCGGCCTGGGTACCGGCTCGGTGTACCTGTGGACGCTGCCGATGTTCCACTGCAACGGCTGGTGCTTCCCCTGGGCGGTGACCGCGGTCGCGGCGCGCCACGTGACCATGCGCGCGGTGAACCCGGACCTCATCTGGGAGCTGATCGACCGTGAGGGCGTGACACACTACTGCGGGGCGCCGACCGTCCAGCTCATGGTCATCAACCACCCCCGGGCGCACCGCCTGGACCGGCCGGTGACCGCGCTGGTGGCTGCGGCTCCTCCGTCACCGACGCTGCTCGCCAGGATGAGCGAGCTGAACTTCCGCGTCGTGCACGTGTACGGCCTGACCGAGACGTACGGCCCGATCACCGTGTGCCCTGAGCAGGAGGACTGGCGCGAGCTCCCGGTGGAGCAGCGGGCCAGGTACCTGGCGCGCCAGGGACAGGCCTATGTCTCCTCCGACCTCGTCCGGGTGGTCGACGAACAGATGAATGACATCCCGCTGGACGGGCAGGCGATGGGCGAGGTGGTGATGCGCGGGAACAACGTCATGAGCGGCTACTTCAACGACGAGGCTGCCACCGGCAAGGCGTTCGCTGGCGGCTGGTTCCATTCCGGTGACCTGGCCGTATGGCATCCCGACGGCAACATCGAGCTGCGCGATCGCGGCAAGGACATCATCATCTCCGGCGGAGAGAACATCTCAAGCATCGAGGTCGAGCAGGCGATCACCGCTCACCCGGCGGTGCTGGAATGCGCGGTCGTCGGGATCCCGCATTCGCACTGGGGGGAGCGGCCCAAGGCGTTCGTGACCCTCAACGAGGGCACCTCGGCCACCGCTGAGGAGATCATCGCGTTCTGCCGCGAGCGCCTCGCACACTACAAGTGCCCTGATGCGGTGGAGTTCGGGCCGCTGCCGAAGACCTCGACCGGCAAGACGCAGAAGTTCGTGCTGCGCCAGCGCGAATGGGCGAGCCAGGACACGCGGATCGGCGGCGTGTGACGGCAGCTTGTCATGCCGTTGACAGGGCCGGTCCCGGCCCTGTCGGCTGCCTTAACGGATGAGCGTCCCTTCGGGGCGCCGGGCTCAGGTGCCTGGACTAGGATCCTCGTCCTCAAGTTCGGGATCCACTCCGCCTTCACGGTGCTTTTCTGATGCGCGCATCACGGCCCGCATCTTGGCGAACTCGGCGGTGTTCGACATATCAGGCTCGATGCCAGGCTCGTCGCCGGCGTCTCCCGGCTCCGGCATGCGGTCGCTCATGGCCAGATCCTCCTCGAAAAGCTTGATCCCATGCCAGCACGGTACCGGGAACCTGGCTCCGCGGCTCAATTAGCGCCCAACGTCAACCGGCCGCGCCAGCGGCGCCGCCGGTGCGTACACTCATGCGCGTGATCTGTCGGCTGTGGCGAGGCTGGACCACCAGGGACAACGCTGACGCCTATGAGCGCATCGTGCGCGGCCAGGTCATCCCGGGTATCGAGGCGCGGACGATTGCCGGGTTCCGTTCCATCAACCTGGTCCGGCGCGAGCGAGACCACGATGTCGAGTTCATGACCTTGATGTGGTTTGACACCTTGGACGCGGTGAAGGCGTTCATGGGCGAGGACTACGAGGTGGCGCACGTTCCGGCGGAGGCGCAGGCGGTGCTCGCGGACTTCGACAAGCGCTCGGCTCACTACGAGGTGCTCGACCGCCGCGACCAGCCTCGATGACCATGCCACCGAGAAGTTAGGCACTGCCCGTCGGAGTGTCGGCCGCCCGGACGACGATGAGGGTGTGACCCACCCCCAGGTGCGGCCCGACCCGGCGTTCGGGCTGCTGGAACTGTACGACGATGCGCTGCCGCACGTCTACGGCTACCTGCTGGCCCGCTGCGGCGACACTGGCCTGGCCGAGGAGCTCACGGCCGAGTCGTTCCTGGCTGCCGTGCACGCGGTCCGCAAGCCGGGCGCGGCAGAGCCGTCGATCCCGTGGCTGATCGGGGTGGCCCGGCACAAGCTCGCCGACCACTGGCGGCGGGTCGAGCGGGAGCAGCGCGGGTTGCGCCTGCTTGACGGCGAGCCGTCGGCCGTCGATGACCCGTGGGAGACGCTCGTCGACCGGATCCGGGCCCGCGAGGTACTCGGCCGGCTCGGCGCGCACCACCGGGCCGCGCTCACGCTGCGCTACCTCGACGGGCTGCCGGTGCCCGAGGTAGCCCAGCACCTGGACCGCACCGTACACGCTACCGAGGCGCTGCTGGTGCGGGCCCGCGCCGCGTTCCGCCGGATCTACGAGGGAGAGGAGGGCTCGTGATGACCGATCCGTTCGAGGCTCTGCGCGAGCCCGTCACGCCTGCCGATCCCGATCCCGACTTCGCCGAGCGGCTGCGGACGCGGCTGACCCGTGAGGTCTTCGCCCACCCAGGAGGAACCATGTCCCAGCAGACCGTCGCCACCCGGGTCGAGCGCGAGCCCGCCTGGCCTCCGGCGCTCTCCCCCTATCTCGTCGTGTCCGACGCCCGGCGCGCCATGGACTGGTACATCGAGGTGTTCGGAGCGCAGCGCCGCGGCGAGCCCCACGTCAACGCGGACGGCACGATCGGCCACGCCGAGGTCGGCATCGGCGACGCGGTGCTGATGTTCTCCGAAGCCTCTGACCTGTGGCCCGACGTACCCGTGCGCGCGCCCGACGCCCCCGCGACGTTCAGCCACTCCCTCCACCTGGAGGTCGACGACGTCGACGCCCGTACCGAGCGGGCCCGGCGCAGCGGCGCCGCGGTGGAACGGGCGCCGTCGGACCAGCCCTACGGTCGCGCCTCGGTGATTGTCGACCCGTTCGGGCACCGCTGGATACTGCTCAGGCGGCCGGCGCGAGCCACCCGGCTGCGCCAAGGCGACGTCGCGAACGTGACGATGATGGCACGGGACACGCAGCGAGCCAAGGAGTTCTACGAGGCCGTGCTGCAGGTGCCGTTCTCCTCCGGTCACGCCGGCGGGTGGCGCACCGACCAGACCACGCCGCCGCTGAGCATCTTGTCGCCGGTGGGCGCGGATCCCGAGGTGCAGCTGTCCTACCGCGTCGACGACATAGCGGCCGCGGTCGAGCGGGTCCGGGCCGCCGGCGGCCACGCGGACGAGCCCGTGCGCAGGCTGTTCGGGCTGCTCGCCGACTGCGTCGACGACCAGGGCGCGACGTTCCGCCTCTGGCAGCCGGTCGACTGACCGAAGCGCTAGATCGCGGCGGCGCCTAGCGCGCACATTGTCAGTCGAGCCCGTCGCGGTCGGCCCACTCCAGCAGGGTGTCCAGGTGGTAGGCGGAGTCGTCGATGCCCTGGTGCAGGTCGCCGAGTCGCGCGAAGCGGGCGGGCACGGTGGCGATGGTGAACTGGCGCGGGTCGACCTCGTCGATCTCGTCCCAGCTGATCGGGGTCGATACGGTCGCCTCGGGCACGCCCCGCACCGAATACGCGCTGGCGATGGTGTGGTCACGGGCGTTCTGGTTGTAGTCCACGAACAGCATGGCGGGGTCCCGGTCCTTGCGCCACCACGTGGTGGTGGCCAGGTCCGGCGCGCGGCGCTCGACCTCGCGGGCGAAGGCCAGCGCGGCCCGCCGCACCTCGGTGAACCCCCACCGCGGCGCGATCCGCACGTAGACGTGCAGGCCGTTGCCGCCGGACGTCTTCGGCCACCCGACCGCGCCGAGCTCGCCGAGAACCTCGCGCACGACCTCGGCGACCCGGCGCACGGTGGCGAACGGGCACCGCGGCCCGGGGTCCAGGTCGATGCGCCACTCATCGGGCCGTTCGGTATCGGCCCGCCTGGAGTTCCACGGGTGGAACTCCACCGTAGACATCTGCACCGCCCACACCACGTGGGCCAGTTCGGTCACGCACAGCTCGTCAGCGTGCCGACCGTAACGGGGGAAGTGCACCCGGACCGTCTCCAGCCACGGCGGCGCGCCGGCCGGGACCCGCTTCTGGTGCACCTTGTCCCCGGCCACGCCGGACGGGAACCGGTGCAGCATGCACGGCCGCTCGCGCAGCGCGCGCACAATGCCATCCCCCACCGACAGGTAATACCGAACCAGGTCCAGCTTGGTCTCCCCCCGGGCCGGAAAGTACACCCGGCCCGGATTAGAGATCCGCACCAGCCGTCCCCCGACCTCAACCTCTACCTCATTCGCGGCCATGACAGAAAACTAACCTCGGCTTACCGAGGCTGGGCGGCGACGGCACAGCCGCCGGCCACCAGGCTCTGGATAGCGGGCCGATGACGGCCTGCACCGCCACCGGGAACCTGCCGCCCCGGCAGCGCGATGACGCGCTTGACCAGGTTGCCTTGCGGCCCGGGACAGTGATCCAGTGGCGGGTGGCTGAACGGGCCGGCGTCAGCAGGACCGGCCATGCCCGGCTACCGGGATCGTCACCTGCGGGCGGCCCGGGGCAGGGATCACGCCCGGAACGGGCTCAGCCAAGCCAGGCCGGCAATGCGCGTGTGCGTGTGCCTGGTTAGTGCTGGCGGCCCTGGCCGGCGCCGCCGAGGCCAGCAGCCCTACCGAGACCCCCAGCGAACAGGCCGCGACCAGGAGCGCACAGGCCACCGTACTCAGGCGCCGGCCGGGCCGCGGCGTCAGCCACTCCCGCGCCGCGCCAGCCAGGTAGCTCCAGGCGATCGAACCCGCCGGGGTCCCGTGCCTGATCAGCAGCGCGGCCAGCTCGGCGGCCTCGTCGCCGTGCCGCCGCCGCCAGCGGGCCGGATAGCACCGCAGCACGGCCTGGACCAGCCGGGCCGCCCTGGGGTCATCCATCAGATGCCTCCCAGCTGCAGCCGCAGCCGCCCGGCCGCGCTGACTCGCTCTACCGAATCGAGGTGCACGCGAAGCGCCGCCGCCCCCGGGGCGGTAATCCGGTAAGGGCGGCGCCGGTCGTCGGCGGGCAGCGACTCGATCAAGCTCCGCGTCCTTGGCCTGCTCGACAAGCTCACGGGCGGCGTCGATGTCGCCCTCGCCGGCGAAGAACGGGTCGGCGTGCATCCCGTGCACCTGCACCGGCACCTCGTCGGGCCAGGCGGTGCCGAACTCCGAGACCGGGACGCAGGCCTGGAACAGCAGCGCCCCCTGCGCGCCCGGCCGCGTCTGCGCCAGCATCTGGGCGGGGAGCACGCCGAGCGAGAACCCGGCATACACCAGCCCGGCGGGCAGTGCCTCGACCGCCCGGGCTACGGCGTCCGGTCTGGTACCTGTCCGGCCTGCCGCCAGAGGGCGACCCGGTTTTCGTCGAGCAGGTCCGGCCGACGCAGGTAGGCGATCATCAGCTGGACCGATTCCCGCACGTCGCGCGTCAGCCGGAAGCACTCGGCCGCCGAGCCGCAGCTTTCCGGCGCGAACTGCCTAGCCATCACGACCACCATGTCCGCTAGGTCGCCGAGCTGGCCGGCGTCGTCCGGGTCGAGCGGCCACGCCCCGTAACCGGATGCCGCGCCAGTGCTGGCCACCTGGTCGTGCAGCCAGTCCCAGGGGCTGGCGGTCAGCACCGCATCCCAGGCCCTGGGGCACGGCTCGTTTCCCGAGAACTCGGGGTGGAAGTGAGCCACGCCGTAGCTGCCGGGCGGGTCGCCGATCCGGTCGAACAGGTCGGCCCGCCACAGCGGCCGGTCTGCCGTGACGATCTGCGCCGCTGACTCGCTGCCGCGATGGTGCTGCGGCACAAGCTCGCGCAGTTCGATCCGGGCGCCGTGCTCCATGGACGCGTCGTCCAGGTCGATCTCGAACCAATGCCGCGCGATGACGGCGCAGCCCGACAGGGCGATGATCTGCTGCACAGCACCTCCGCAACGCAGGGACTCGGCTTGCCTAACCGTGACGTGGTCATGCTGGCCGCGCCCAGCGTCACCCAGGCGTGCACGCCCCACGGCGCTTCCCAGGTGAACACCCCGTCCCAGCCGTTGGACTCGGCCAGCGCGGCGATCTCAGCGAAATCGCGAGCCTCGGCGTAAGGCACAACGAACCCGAATCGCACTCATTCACCTTACTAGCGCGTCCGCGGCCGCTCCAGCATCGCGCCCGCGACAATGAGGTTTCTTCCCATGGCTTTCATGCGTGCTTGAATAGCAGGATGAGTAGCGTGGGCGGAAAAACTTCACTGCATAACCCTCACGCTGGAATTCTCGTCCTTCGCTGAGATTCTTGGCCATAACTAATTGCTGGGGTGCTGCACGGTGCAGTTGATGTGCGGGTCCACTCCCGTGTAGTTGAGGGGGCCGACAAGGATCGTTACCGCAGTCGTGGCTGCACTGCTGCAGCTGACGGGTCCATGGTAATCGCCGCGCTGCCCGGCGGCGAAGCCGCCGATGACCAGCCAGATGACAAGAATCAACGAACCGATGTGCATCTGAGCCCCTTCTCTGCATCATCTGCGTAACATGAACAGACGGCCAATCGCGATTGCCAACCCCTGCATTTACTGGAATCCTGGTGGGAAGCATACCCGCGTATGGCGATACCGGGTCCAGCGCGCAAGGCTCCAAATGCATTTTCCAGAAATCTGGAAGTTGGGCGGATAACGATGATTGGGCACAGCCGTCTGTCATCAGCATGGGCGCGTCGGGCTGCGGGGACTCCTACGACCGCCGCTGAGGAAGCGGCGCGCTGGCCGGCGCGGGATGCGGTGTGCAAAACGCCCTGGCGCACGGGCCCGGGCGTCGGCGCGGACATGGCTCCAGGCGATAGCGGTGGAGGCCGCCGGACGCCGGGGCCTATCCTCCGGCAGCTTCCAGATATCTGGAAGCTGCCGGTGATTTGTTGACCCACGGCGGCGCTGGCCGCATCCTCGGTCTTGAAGGACGGCCGGATCAGGCGATCAGAGCACGTGAAAACAGGTCAAGGACGGTGCTCGATGACGGGAGGAAGGGAAGCGGCGCGCCGGCCGAAGCGCGCTCCGCTGCGGCAGCGTCATCGCCGGCGCTGGGCGGTCGCGGGCGGCGTCGCGGCCTGCTGGCTCGTCCTAGGGGTCATCACGGGTTCCGCCGTCTTGGCGACCGCGGTGCTGATAGTGCTCGTGGCGCTCACCGCCGCGGGCGTGGGCGGCCTGCGGATTATGGGCATCACCAGGGATCATCCGTGTATACAGCGGATGGCCTCCCGGCCGTGGCGCGATGGACAAGATGTGCTGAGGGTCGCCATGCGGCACCTGGCCGACGTGTTCCTGGTCACGCCCAGCGGGGCACTGCTCGCGCCGAACCTCGTCGAGCTGCAACTGAACCCCGATGATCTCAGGTCACTGTGCGAGCGGATAGAACTCGCCGTGATCAGCGACAGCATGACCGAGGTCTACAACGAGCAGGTAACCGCGTACGGCGCCCGCCTCGCAGGGGCAGGCGGGGCCGAGGTGTACGTCATCGCGGCCGGATCCGTCCCGCCAGGCCGCTACCGCCTGCGGCAGGGAGATCCGGCAAGCATCGACGTCCAGCCTGACCATTACGCGACCGCCGCGCCAGAGTGGGCCTACTCCACCCCGCAGCGCGCCCGAGCCGAGCCTGGCAGCCACGCATGGGGGAAACCTGACCTGGACCTGACGGCCGGCGGAGGCATGGTCACGATCATGGAACCGAGCCCCGCTTCTGTCCCAGTGCTGCGGCTGGTCACCGGCTCGTCAGTAGCGGAAACCCGGATGTCCGGTGCCCGCGCCGGGCGCGGGTCCGTTGAGCTGGTGCTCCCTGACGTACTTACGGTGTCCAGGGAGCACGCCACGTTCACGTTCTCCGACGGTCGTTGGTGGATCACGAACCAGGGCAGGAACGGGCTCACCCTCAACGGTGCCCCGGTCGCGGGTGAGCAACCACTCAGCGACGGCGACACGATCCGCTGGGGGGCAAGCCCCGAGGCGCCGCTGTCCCACGTCGAGATCGGCTGACGCCGGGCAATGCAACAATTGTCATTCCAGACGTGGCAAGAGTGGACGGTCGCGCCGGGGGCGGCCGTCGTTCGGGAGTGGCGACGCAGTGGTGGCGGGTCGGCTTTTCCTGTGGTCAGCGGCGCTCGGCGAGTGGGCGAGCTGTCGGCCTGACGAGATCACCTGGCTGGACCGGCGCCTGCTCAGCGGCGACGAGGATCTCACCCTGCACCGCGCCCCGCGCTGTGCGGGTCTCCGCTACGTCCACCACCGCTGGGAACTGTTCAGCCGTGACACGACCTACCGGGTTTACCTAGCGCCGCAATCACCGGGAACACCGGTGCGCGCCGACGCCGTGCGACAGACGGCATGCCACGTGCTGCCGGTCGCCCCGGCGCGCTACGAGGCGCTGCCGGTGACCCTCGCGGAAGGCTCGTGGCTGGTCAGCGTCGGGGCCTGGGTGGTGCGACTGCGGCTCGACACCTCGGCGCGCGCCCACGACGATCCGGCCGTTCCGGACGGTGACAAGAGCCTCACCACCCAAGCCGCGACGATCATGCGGCGGATCACCGAGCCAGGGGCGGACGCCGTCGCCCGGGTGCGCGCTTACTTCGAGCGCAACGCCACCGCGCGTCTGGCCATGGCTTATTACTATCAGGAGTTCATCCTCGGCCTGGCCACCCCGCAATCGGTGCCAATGATAAACGTGGTCATCGCCCTGGACCTCAGCGGAGAGGGCGCGGTATCGGATTACAAGAAGCTGCTTCAGGGCTTCATCTGGAAAGAACGAGGTCACGCTCGTGATCTCGCCGACTTCCTGCTGGCCAACGGTCTGCTGACCCCGGCCGATCTTGACGAGGCCAGGCAGATCGTAGCGGAAAACGAACGCAATGGTGTCTGCGAGATGGCGCGGCAGCGGCTTCAGTATCGCCCGAAAGACAATTAGATAGCCCTTTGACTCAAGCGGTGGAACATGGACTCGCTCTGTCGTGAAGAGCGTACGTAGTTGGGTCCGCTACGGTAATAGCCATCGTGACGGTGACGTCGGAAGGTCCGCCGTGCCTCTGCTCTCGCGTGACGACTCGCTGCTGATAGTAATCGACATGCAGCCGCGTTTCTGGGCCGAGCGCCTTGATGCGGGCGACAGGCAGCGTGCAGAGGACGCTACACGCCGTGCCGCATGGCTGGCCAGCGGGCCGCCTTCCCGCCGGGCCGCGCCAGGATCGACGTCCAGGATCTGGCGTAGCGCCGCGGTGTCAGCCGCCGCGGCGGCCGCATGCACGCTGTCCCTGGTGATCTCGGGGTGTCCGGCCAGCAGGTGCCCTTGGTGAGGAGGGGACGCGCGCGACAAGCACGTCGTTGCGGCGGCGCTGCTGGCCTGAAATGGCCCACAATGGCCTGATGACAGCAGGGGGTTCGGCGCCGAGCCTGCCCGCCAAGGCCAGGGGCGCGGCGCGGCGCTTCGCGGAGGTCGTCTGCCCGCCGGGGATGACGGCGCACCACCGGACGGACCGGGTGCTCGGCGAGCTAGAGCTGATGATGTCCGCCCTGGCGCCCGAGGCGCGGAAGGCGCTGACCATCACGCTCGTCGTCCTCGACGAGGCCGCGCGCCTGTACCCGCGGGCCCGGGGACGGCGTTTCACCCGGCTTGACGACGAGACCGCCGAGTCGTACGTCCGTACGCTGCTCGCCCGCCCCGGCGTCCCCTCCGAATTTGTCCGGCGGCTCAAGGGACTGGTCGTGATGTGCTATTACGAGCTTCCGCCGGTCCAGCGGGAGATCGGTTACGACCCTGCCCCCTACATCGCGGCGGTGTCCAGGCGCCGCCTGGCCTCCTACGGGCCAGAGATCCGCGCAGGCGAGGCCGCGGTCACCGACCCCGAGGAAGAGGGCGTGGCGCCGTGAGCATTCCCGCGGGGCTGACCACGCAGGACGACATCGCCGGGGACCTGAACCTCGAGTGCGGGGTGGTGATCGTCGGGTCGGGGGCGGGTGGGGCGACCATGGCCGCCGAACTTGCCGAGGCGGGGGTCGACGTGGTGGTGATCGAGGAGGGTGGTTACCACCCGACCGAGTCGTTCACGGCGGAGACCGGGCGGGCGCTTCGGACCTTGTACCGCGACGGCGGGGGCGGGGCGACGATCGGGCGGCCGTCAATACTGTTTGCCGAGGGGCGGTGCGTCGGCGGGTCGACCGTGGTCAACGGAGGGATGTCCTGGCGGACCCCGGCCCGGGTGCTGGAGCGCTGGGCGGAACAGGACGGCGTGCTGGAGATCAGCGAGGCGGAGATGGACCCGTTCTTCGCCCGGGCCGAGGCACGGCACTCGGTCGGGCTCCAGGACCCGGAGACGATCGGGCGGAATTCGCTGCTGCTGAAGGCCGGTGCCGACGCCAAGGGCTGGGCCGTCGTCGCGAACCGCCGCAACCAGCTGCACTGCGCGGGCACGAGCAGCTGCAGCACCGGCTGCCCGACGGGCGCGAAGCGCTCGATGCTCGTGACCAGCGTGCCTCGGGCGCTTGCGTTCGGCGCCCGGGTGTTCGCGGACTGCCAGGTGGAGCGGGTCACCTGCTCGGGCGGCGCCGCGACCGGCGTCACCGGTCACATCGTCAGGCCCGGCGGGCGCCAGGGCCCGCGACTGGCCGTCCGGGCCAGGGCCGTGATCGTGGCGGGAGGTTCGATCGAGACGCCTGCGCTGCTGACGCGGTCGGGGCTGCGGGCGCCCTCCGGGCAGCTCGGCCGGAACCTGTCGCTGCACCCGAACGCCAACGTGGTCGGGTTCTTCGACTCCGACGTCACCGGCTGGCAGGGGGTCCACCAGGCCTTCCAGATCCGCGAGTTCCTCGACGAGGGAATCATGATAAGCGCGCAGAACATGACGCCCACGATGCTGGCCGGGATCATGCCCAGGTACGGCCGGGAACTCGGCGAGCTGATGGCGGATTACAACCGCATCGTCACCGCCGGCCCGCTGATCGAGGACACCGGAACGGGGCGGATCCGCAACCTACCCGGCCTGGGGACGCAGATCTTCTACCGGTTCGCGGAACAGGACACCGCCCGCGTGGTCCGCGGCGTGGAGCTGACCGCCGAGGCGCTGTTCGCGGCGGGCGCGCGCCGCGTGCTGCTCCCCTTCCACGGCGCGCCTGAGATTCGTGACCCCGGCGACCTGCGCCGGCTGCTTTCCCGCCCGGTGCCCAAGCGGTCGATCGAGCTGTACTCGATCCACTTGATGGGCACCGCCCGGATGAGCGAGGACCCGCGGCGCGGCGTCGTCGACAGCTACGGGGCCTTCTACGGCGTGCCCGGGCTCTTCGTCTGCGACGCCAGCGTGTTCCCCGGCCCGATCGGCATCAACCCGATGGAGACGGTGATCGCGCTGGCCATGCGGAACGCGCGACGGCTGATCGAGCAGCGGGGCCGCTACGCCCTCTGACCCCTGGGCTGTACTAGCTAGCTGACCAAAGGTCAGTGCCAGATGGCGACCGGGGTGCCGGGGACGTACTCAAACCCCGAGTTGGGATTGCCCGTGGGCGCCTGGTTCAGGTGCGAGTAGTCGATGTCGAACACGTACTCCACGCCGGTCGCGACCCGGTGGTAGGTGGGGTTGGGGCCCACGATGGTGCCGTAGTCGGTGAACGACCCGTCGGCGTAGTAGAACTGCTTGGGGTTGATGATGAACCCGTCGGCGCCGCCGATGATGGTCCAGGCGATGATCGAGCCGGTGCCTGACTGGTCGCCCTGGGTGGACAGCTCGCCGATGCGAGAGCCCTCCGGGGTGGTGTACCACGAGAAGAAATCAGGGTCGGAATTGTCGGTGTTCTTGAGCATCGACACCGGCGGGGTGAGTCCCTTCACGGCCCACAGGCGGGAGGTGCTCTCGTCCAGCAGGCAGGCCGCGGTCTCGACCCCGTCGAGGGTCCCGCCGGTGTTGAAGGCCACCGTGCACACCGGCGCGCGCGCGTTCAGCCAGGCCAGGTCCTGGGCCAGGATCGTGGCCTTCCCGGCCGGCGACCCTGTGGCGTATTTGGCCTGCTGCACGGCGTCGATCTCGGCGTCGGTGTTCTCGGTCTTGGTCTCGTAGCACTGCTCCATGGTCAGCGTCGACGACTGGCTGCCGCAGTTGGCCGGGGCGGACTTGATCCGCGCCGGGTGGCCGGGGTCGAACGGCTCGACGATGTTGACGAACCCCGCCACGGAGGCGGCAGGCGTGCTGCTCGCGGTCGCGCCGGCCGGAGCAGTCGTCGCCGTCCCGACACCGCTGCCCGACGACGAGGAGCTGCCGCAGCCTGCGGCCAGGCTGATCACACCGACGAACAGGGCGGCGCGCGCCAGCCCTCCGCGACCCCTCACGAACATCCCCGCTCACCCCTCCCTGATTCCCGCTCTGTAGGCGATGATCGTAGCGCCATCAGGGACCCAACCTCGCCGGGGCCGGGACGGCTAGGACGCCTGCCGGAGGGCATGGGCGAAGGCGCCGAAGTTCTCCACCAGCCGGTCGATGTCCGCCTCGTCGTGCTGGACCGAGATCAGCCACTGCTCGATCTTGC
Source organism: uncultured Actinomycetes bacterium (assembly GCA_963847965.1). GTDB lineage: Bacteria > Actinomycetota > Actinomycetes > Streptosporangiales > Streptosporangiaceae > Palsa-504. The sequence goes on along the minus strand of CAWKCG010000029.1, from coordinate 14,161 downwards.
CCCAGGGCGGCAGGAAGACGCCGCCATTGTGCTGATACAGCCAGTGGGCGTGGCTGTACCGGTCGTCGGCGGCGAGGAAGCTGCGGTAGTCGCGGACCGGCTCGGCGGCGAACACCACGCAGCCCTTGGCGCCCGCGGTGACCACGTGCGCGGTCAGGCCGTTGTCCTTGATGGCCTGCTCGATGCCGTCGGCGGCGCGGGCGCGGAGGCGTTCGATCCGCCGGTAGGCCTCGGGCGTGGCCACCTCGGTCAGCATGGCCCGGGCGGCCGCCATGGCCAGCGGGTTCCCGTTGAAGGTGCCGACCTGGTTGTACCGGCCGCTGGCGATGTGGTCCATGACGGGTTCCGTGCCGCCGATGGCGGCGACCGCCACCCCGCCGCCCAGCGACTTGGCCAGGCAGACCAGGTTGGGCTGCACGCCGCTGAGCCGGGTAACGCCGCCGGGGCCGACCGTCAGGCCGGTCTTCACCTCGTCGAAGGTCAGCAGCGCGCCGCGGGAGTGCAGCAGGTCCGCCAGGCCGGCCAGATAGCCGGGCCGGGGCGGGATGATCCCGGCGTTCATCATGATCGGCTCGATGATCATCCCGGCGACCTCGCCCGGGTGCTCGTCCAGGAGCCGGGCCACGCCGTCCAGGTCGTTGAACGTGGCGACCAGGGTCAGGTCGGTGATGGCCCGGGGGATGCCGGTGGAGGAGGGGACGCTGTTCGGCCGCTGCCGCGGGCCGACCGCTTCCCGGCCGGGCATGACGGACACCTGGACCGAGTTGTGGTGGCCGTGGTAGCAGCCCTCGATCTTGATGATCAGGTCGCGGCCGGTGATCGAGCGCATCAGGTGGACGGCGTCCATCGTGGCCTCGGTGCCCGAGTTGCCGAACCGCCAGCTCGGCAGGCCCCACCGGCGGGCGAGTTCCTCGGCGACGGCGAGGGCGTCGGGGGTCGGCTGGGCGAAGTGCGTGCCCCGGCCCACCTGGGCCCGGACCGCCTCGGCGATGGCCGGGTGCGCGTGCCCGGCCAGCATCGCGCCGTACCCGCCGTGCAGGTCGACGTATTCGTTGCCGTCGACGTCGTAGACCTTCGAGCCGAGGCCGTGGCTCAGCCAGACCGGCTGGGGCACGGTGATCTGCCAGCTCGAGGTGACCCCGCCGGCCAGGTGCCGGCGGGCGTTCTCGGCCAGGTCCCTAGACCGGGGCTGGCGGCGGACGAAGATCTCCTCCTGGGCCGCGATGACCTCGGTGAGCCTCGTGTCGTGGTCGGCGTCTTGCTGGACGGTCATAGGACCTCTCCCTGGGTTGACTGAAGGCCTTTACTTGGCTCTAGGGCGCTGTCCGGCGCGACGCCGGCCCCAAGGCGCGCGCCGGCGATGTGGTGGGCCCGCTGGTAGGTGTGGGCGTGACCCTGTACCGCGGTCAGGAGGGGCTCCCGGTTGAGCTGGTACACGGTCGCGGCGGAGTGCGCGCGGAACGTGCGCCGAAGGTGCCCCCGGGACGTGCTACCCACGGGGCAAGGCTAGGACGTCGGCCGCCACGGCGCCGGACGGTCCGCAGATGAGCGGGTTGATGTCCAGCGCGTCCAGCACGTCGCCCAGCTCGCAGGCGAGCGCGGAAAGGCCCGTGATCGCGTCGGCGATCGCGCCAAGGTCGGCAGGGTCGCGCCCGCGCGCGCCGGCCAGGATCGGGGCGAGGCGGAGGCGGCCGAGTATCGCCAGGGACCGGGAAGGGGTGACCGGGGGAAGCACCACCGCTCGTTCGGACAAAATCTCTATGAGAACGCCCCCGGCGCTGATGACCAGGAGCGGGCCGAGGGCGGGGTCGCGGGTCAGGCCCAGCGCGAGCTCGGTGCCCGGCGCGGCGGTCTCGCACACCAGGACCCGCGGGCCGAGCCGGTCGGCCAGGTCGTCGTAGGCGTCGGCGACGCCCTGGGGGTCGCCCAGGCCGAGGCGCACTCCCCCGACGTCCGACTTGTGCGCGATGTGCGGCTCGTCGGTCTTGAGCACGACCGGGTAGCCGATCTCGGCGGCCGCGTTCAGCGCCTCGCCTATGGTGTCGGCCGGCGTGGCGCGCACGGCCGGGATGCCGTAGTCGCGCAGCAGGTCGAACAGGACCGCGCCGCCCGGGGGGCCGGCGGCGAGCACGCGGGCCCAGCGCTCGCGGCGGGCCGGGTCGGGGGCCTGAGCCTGGTGCGGCTCGGGGCGGTCGGCGTGGTCCAGCAGGTGGCGCAGGGCGAGCAGGCCGCTGCGGGTGCCCTCAAGGACCGGCACGCCCGAGGCGCGCAGAAACCCCGCGCCGATCGGGTCGATGGCGGCCGGCAGGCTGGCCAGCACGGCGACCGGCTTGGTCGTGCCGGCCGCGGCGGCCAGCACGGCCTTCGGGTACGACTGGTCACCGTCCATGTCCGGCACCAGGTCGACGGCCAGGGCCACCGCCGAGGTCGCCGGGTCGGCGGCCAGCGCGGCCAGGCACTCGGTGAACAGCTGCTCGGCGTCCCGGTCGCTCCCCCACGCGTCCAGCGGGTTGGCCGGGGTCAGGTTGGGCTCGAGGACCGCGGCCAGCCGGTCTGCGGTCGCCTGGCTGATCGGGGCGAAGGGCACGTTGAGCTCGGCGGCCAGGTCGGCGACGTGCGCGCGTTCCAGGCCTGAGTCGTGCACGGTGGCGAGGCCGGCTCCGGGGGCAGCGCGACGGCCTGAGGAGAAGAGCTCGAGCGTGTCGGCGAGTTCGGCCAGGTCGCGGACGCGGTGCAGCCCGTGGGCGGCGGCCAGTGCCTCCCACGCGCCGTCGGCGGCGGCCAGCGCGCCGGAGTGCGCGGCCACCAGCGCCTTCCCGGCCTCGGACCCGCCCGCGGACAGGAGGACCACGGGCACGTCCCGGGCCTCCGCCGCGTCGAGGACCGAGCGCAGCTCGGCCGCGTCCCTGATCGCCTCGAGGACCAGCGCCAGCACCCGGGTTTCGGCCAGCCCCAGCGCGTACCTGGCGTACGCCGCGGCGGTCGTGACCAGCTCCTGGCCGGACGAGACGACGAGGCTGAAGCCGAACCCGCGGCGCGCCCGGAGCATCGCCCAGAACACCGAGCCCGAGTGGGTGATCAGGGCCACCGACCCGGGCACGGGGTCGGGCTCCTGGTACCCGACCGCGCGCAGCCCGCGGGCTACGTTCATGAACCCCATGCAGGCCGGGCCGCACAAGGCCATGCCCGCGGACGTGGCGATGGCGGCCAGCCGGCTCTTCAGCCCGTCGTTGGGCGGGAGGTCAAGGGCGTACCCGAAGATGACGGCCGAACGATCTCCCCTGCTGGCCGCCTGGCCAAGCTGTTCCTCCAGGGCGGTGTCCGGAGTCGCGAGCAGGACCAGGTCGACCGGCTCGGGCACCTCGGCCAGGCGGGGCAGGCAGGGCTGGCCCTTGATCTCGGGGTAGCGCGGGTTCACCAGGTAGGTGCGCGGCCGGGACGGGCTCCTGGCCACCTGCGCGACCATCGACGCGCCGAGGCTGCCCGGCCGCGCGCTGGCGCCGACCAGCGCGATGCTGCGCGCCTCGAGCATCGCGGTCACCGCAGCGGCGGCCTGGCCCCCTGTCGTCATGGGCCCAGTCGTCATGGGCGGGGGCGGCGGCGTCGGATCGCAGGCTTACGGGCGGGCTTGCGGGCGGCGGCCCGGAGAGCGGCGGCGCGGCGGTCGGCGATCGCGGCCTTGGCCGCCTGCATGCCGGGGATGCCGCACACGCCGCCGCCCGCGTGGGTCGCGGAGCTGGCGTAGTACAGGCCGGGGACCGGCGTGCGGTAGTCCGCGAAGCCCGGCGCGGGGCGCATGTGGAACAGCTGCTCCAGGGACAGCTCGCCGTGGAAGATGTTCCCGCCGACCAGGCCGTAGTCGTGCTCCATCTGGTACGGGCCTACGACGTCGCGGTGCAGGATCGCGCCCTTGAAGTTCGGCGCCACCTCGTTGTAGCAGTCGATCATCCGGTCCGCGTAGGCCTCGAGTTCCTCGGTGTGCGGCTGCTGGCTCCAGTCTGCGGGCACCCACTGGGTGAACAGCGACATGATGTGGTAGCCCTCGGGGCACAGCGTGGTGTCGAACGCGGTCGGGATGATGCCGTCCGAGAACGGTTTCGCGGCCGGGCGGCCCTCGCGGGCGTCTTGGAACGCGCGCTCGATGTATGGCATGTAGGGCGCCATCTCCACCGAGCCGGTGTGGTGTTCCTGCAGGTTCGTGCCGGGGTCCGCGGTGAAGTCGGGAAGCTCGGCCAGGGCCAGGTTGATCTTGACCACGCCGCTGCGCGTCTTCCAGTGCTCGATGTCGTGGACGAAGTCGTCGGGCAGGTTCTCGCGGCCCACGTGGTCGAGGAACGCGATGCGCGGGTGGACCGAGGAGACGACGAGTTTGGCGTTGAGCTGCTTTCCGTTCTCGAGGATCACGCCCGCGGCCCGGCCGTCCTTGAGCAGGATCTGGCTGACCCTCGCGTCGGTGCGGATCTCGGCGCCGGCCTCGCGGGCGGCGTTGGCGATGGCGTCGGCGACCGCGCCCATTCCGCCCTCCTGGGAGCCCCAGTTGCCGAGGTGCCCGTCGCCGACGTCGCCGATCGAGTGGTGCGCCATCACGTACGCGGTGCCGGGCTCGTAGGGGCCGGCCCAGGTGCCGATCACGCCGTTGACCGCGAGCGCCCCCTTGACCTGCGGTGCTTCGAACCAGTCGTTGAGCAGGTCGGCGATCGACATGGTCATCAGCCTGGTCACGTCGGCGATCGTCCGGACGTCGAGGTTGCGGTGGCGCCAGGCCAGCCTCAGGGTCTCTTTGAGGTCCCTGGGCTGGCGGGAACCGAGGTTCGGCGGCACGGTGAGGAGCAGTGGGCCGAGCACGTCGGCCAGCCCGGCCAGCCAGGCGTCCCAGCGCGGCATGGCCTCGGCGTCCTTCTTCGACCAGCGGGAGATCTCCTCGTAGTTGCGCTTGGCGTCGTCGGCGTAGATCTTGATCGACCCGCCCTCGGGAAACGCCTGGTAGTACGGGCCCATCGGGAAGATCTTGTACCCGTGCCTGGCCAGGTCCAGGTCGCGGATGATGGTCGGCGGCATGAGCGACATCACGTAGGACAGGCGGGTGACCTTGAACTCCGGCGCGTCGGGCCAGGGGGCTTCGGTGGTCGCGGCTCCCCCGGTCTTTGGTCGCGCCTCGAGGACCAGCGTGCGGGCGCCGGAACGCGCCAGGTACGCCGCTGCGACCAGGCCGTTGTGCCCGCCGCCGACGATGATCGCGTCGTAGTCCGCGGCGCCGTTGGTCCGGGCCGATCCGGTCGCCTCCGTTGCCTTGGTTGCCTTCTTAGCCATGAAAATCTCGTGCCTCCCAGCACTTCCCCGCGCCGTCCGCGCCCCGTGCGGCGCCTTCCCGGTTCGTGCTCTACCTTTGGTTCCGGTGGTTGTCGGTGCGGCGGAAAAGTTTGACTGAATATTCAGTCTAGAAGCTGATACGATGGCTCGACAAGGCCGCGGCGTGGGAACGGCCAGGAGCGGGCCCGCGAACGGCCAGGAGACGAGGACCGGCGCATGACGGAACATGCTGGTACCGCCCGGGATCCCGGGGTCTCGCGGATGTCCGCTGCGCCCCCGGCCTCCGTGGCGCTCCCGCTGCCACCGGCGCCTCGGGCGTCCGATGGGCGCCGGCCGCCTGGTGCGCCCTCGAGAGGGTCGCGGGCGCCGTCGGGGGGGCCGCGGGACGCCGAGCAGCGTCGGGAGCAGTTGCTGCGCGCGGCGCTTGACGTCATCGTCGAGCGCGGTTACCCCGACACCAGGATCTCCGACGTCGCCGAGCGGGCCGGGACGAGCCCGGCCCTGGTCATCTACTACTTCAAGACCCGCGACCAACTGCTCACCGAGGCGATCAGGTACTCAGAAGACGCCTGGTACGCGGAATACCTCCGGCGCACGGAGCACATCCCGGACGCGGCCGACCGGCTGGCCGAACTCGTCGCCAACGAATGCCTGCCGGGGACCGACAACGAGCCGCGCGCCTACTGGCTGATGTGGCTGGACCTGTGGGCGCTGTCGCCGCGGAGTCCGGGGGCGGCCGCGATCCGGCAGAAGTCTGACGAGCGATGGCGGGTGGCGATCCGCTCCGTCGTGCTGGCCGGCCAGGAGGCAGGCGAGTTCGCGCAGGTAGACGCGGACGACTTCACCGTCACGCTGGCGGCCCTGCTCGACGGGCTGACGGTGCGGATCGGGGTCGAGGACCCGGAGGTACCGCCGCGGCGCGCGTTCGAGCTGGCGATGCGGTACGCGGCCGGGCAGCTGGGGTTCGACTGGAAGCCCGTGGCCAAGCGGGCACGCAAACGCGGCAGGTAACTGAAGGAGGGACCCGTGGCCGGAGGAAGCATCGAGCTGTGCGGGCTGACGAAGAAGTTCAGCGAGATCGCGGTCGACAACATCGACCTGAGCGTGGCCAGCGGCGAGTTCTTCTCCCTGCTTGGCCCCTCGGGCTGCGGCAAGACCACGACGCTGCGGCTGATCGCCGGGTTCGAGCAGCCGACCTCGGGCCGGATCCTGCTCGACGGGGCCGACGTCTCGGACGTGCCGCCGCACCGCCGCAACGTCAACACCGTGTTCCAGAGCTACGCGCTGTTCCCCTTCCTCACCGTGTCTGACAACGTGGCGTTCGGGCTGCGGCACCGCAAGCTCACCAAGGACGAGCTCAAGCGGCGGGTGAACGAGGCACTCGACCTGGTGCGGATGACGTCGTTCGCCAAGCGGCGTCCCGGCCAGCTGTCCGGCGGCCAGCAGCAGCGCGTCGCGCTGGCCCGGGCGCTCGTGCTCAACCCTGCGGTGCTGCTGCTCGACGAGCCGCTCGGCGCGCTCGACGCCAAGCTGCGCCGCTCGCTCAAGGTCGAGCTGAAGGCGCTGCAGGAACGCGTCGGCATCACCTTCCTCTACGTCACCCACGACCAGGAGGAGGCGCTGACCATGTCCGACCGGCTCGCGGTGATGAACGCCGGCCGGATCGTGCAGATCGGCACCCCGCGCGAGGTGTACGAGGAGCCCGCCGACACGTACGTGGCCGACTTCCTCGGCGCCGCCAACCTGATGGAGATCTGGGTGAGCTCGGCCGGGCCGCCCGCCTCGCTCCGGCTCGGGGACTGGGCGCTGACCTCCGCGCGCTGCGAGGCCGCCGCGGACGGCGCCGGCGACTTCACCGGCAAGGCGCACGCGGTGATCAGGCCGGAGCGAGTGCGGATCGAGGCGCACGGATCACCCGGCGACAACCGCGTGCCCGCCATGGTGGAGCGCGTGGTCTTCCTCGGCGCCGCCACCCAGGTGCTGCTGCGCCTCGCGCCGGGCGTCCCGCTGCAGGCCCTGGTCCAGAACGACGGCGAGCACCCGGACCTGGCGCAGGGCACCCCGGTGAACTGTTACTTCCCGCCCGACGCGCTCCGGGTCCTGGCCGGCGCCGCGGGCGAGGTCCCCGTGGCCGAGGACGAGCCGCTCGTCGCGAGCTAGGGGTTCTCTGGGGTCCTCGGGGCCAGGCCGCGGAGCAGGGTGTCCAGGGTGGCCTGGTAGGTGGCTTCGGGGTCGGGTGTGAGGACCAGGCCCTGCAGTTCCAGGGTCACGGCGCCGTGCACGGTACTCCAGATCTGCTGAGCGGTCTCGCGCGGTTCTGGCGCGCTGATGGCGCCGGCGGCGGCGGCCAACTCGACATTCCTGACCAGTTCGCCGAACGCCGCGATCGCGTGCTCGGCTACCTCAGGCGAGTCGAAGTCGTGCGGCAGGGCTCCCTCGAACATGATCGCGTAGTAGTGCCGGTTAGTCAGGGCGAACCTCCGGTACCGCAGGCCGCAGTCGCGTAGCCGTTCCCGCAGGTCGGGCTGCTTGCCGCCCGCGATCGCGGCGCGCAGCCCGTCGAACCCCCGGATCAGCAGGGCATCGACGAGGCCGTCCTTGCCGCCGAGCTTGTTGTACACGCCCATCGGGGCGATCCCCGCCTGCGCCGCCACCGCCCGGACCGTCACCGCGCCGGGCCCGTCCCTGAGCAGCACCGCCTCCGCGGCCGAAATCAGTTCGCGCTCGACGTCGCTGCTCGGCGTCCGCGGCCGACGGCCGGACGCGCTGGGCGCGCTGGGCTCAGGGCTCATGGAACCATCCTCTCCCGCCCCGCCGCAGTAGCGGGCCGCGGCTGGGCCGGAGGAAATCGCGGGGGCGGGGTTGACTTTATATAGAACATTGTTCTTTAATTATAGCACCAGGTTCTATAGGAGGTCATCGTGACTACCGCCACCACCACTATCACCCCCCGAGCCCAGACCGACCACAGGCGCTGGTGGGTCCTCGCCGTGCTGTGCCTGAGCGTGCTGCTGGTCGTGGTCGATAACACGATCGTCAACGTGGCCTTGCCGACGATGAGCCGTACGCTGTCGGCCTCGACCCAGGGCCTGCAGTGGATCGTGGACGCTTACACGCTCGTCTTCGCCGGACTGCTGGTCGTGGGCGGAAACATCGGTGACCGGCTTGGCCGGCGCCGCGTGCTGCAGGCCGGGCTGGTCCTGTTCGCGGTCACCTCGGTGGCCGCGGCGCTGTCTCGCACCACCGGCGAGCTGATCGCCAGCCGCGCGGCGATGGGCGTGGCCGCCGCGCTGATCTACCCGGCCACGCTCGCGCTGCTGACCAACGCGTTCACTAACGAGCGCGAGCGCGCGACCGCCATCGGCATCTGGTCGGGCGTGTCCGGCCTGGCGGTGGCGATCGGGCCGGTCACCGGCGGGCTGCTGCTGCGGCACTTCTCCTGGAGTTCGGTCTTCTACGTCAACGTGCCCACCGTGGTCGTGGCGCTGGTGGCCGGGATGCGCCTGCTCCCCGAGTCGCGTGACCCGAACGCGGGACGGTTCGACCCGCTCGGCGCGCTGCTGGCGGTCAGCGGCATCAGCTTGCTGGTCTGGACCGTCATCGAGGCTCCCCTGCACGGCTGGGCGTCGGCCACCACCATCGCCGGGTTCGCCGGGGCGCTGGTCATCCTCGCGGCGTTCGCCTGGTCGCAGGTACGCCGCCCGGACCCGATGCTGGACGTGCGGCTGTTCAGGAACCCTCGGTTCTCCGCCGCGAGCGGGGCCATCGCGCTGGCGTTCTTCGCTCTGTTCGGGTTCATCTTCCTCATCACGCAGTACTTCCAGCTGGTGCGCGGGTACGACACGCTGCGGGCCGGGGTGGCCACCCTGCCGTTCGCGATCGTGACCGGCGCGGTGTCCCCCGCTGCCATCGCGCTGATGAAGCGCTTGGGCACCAAGGTGGTCGTGAGCGCGGGCCTGGTCCTGATGAGCGCCGGCTTCCTGGTCGTCGTGGGGACAGGCGTCGACGCCGCCTACTGGGGCCGGATCATCACCGCGATGGTCCTGATGTCCGCCGGGCTCGCCCTGACGGCCAGCCCCGCGACCGAGGCCATCATGGGGGCGCTGCCGCTGGCCAAGGCGGGCGCGGGCTCGGCGGTCAACGACACGACCCGCGAACTGGGCGGCACGCTGGGCGTGGCGATCGTCGGTTCGGTGATGAGCTCGGCCTACAGCAGCCACCTGGTCACCGCGCTCAAGGGCCTCGGCGCGCCGGCCGGCGCGACCTCGGTGGCGAAGCAGTCCGTGGTCGCGGGCCTGCGCGTGGCCGCCCATTTCCCGGCCGGAGTGCGGGAGGACGCGGCGACGGCCGTCCGGCAGGCGTTCATGACTGGCCTGCACGGCGGTTCGCTGGTCGCCGCGGGCGCGACCGCGCTGGCCGCGCTGGCTGCCCTGGTCTTCCTGCCCGCGAGGGCTCGGCGTCCTGGTGTCTAGCAGTACGTGCTTATAGCGCTGGCCAGTCGGTTTATGGCCGCGGCAACCGGGGGGCGCTGGGGCCGCCGGGCCGGTCACCCGGGGCGGGCCGGGGGGCTATGGCTGCGCAGGACCTTGGTCTTGTCCCGGTTCCACGCGGTGGTGGTGCCGTCCGGGTGCAAGATCAGCGTCCAGCCCCAGCGGTGGATCACCACGTTATGGTGAAAGAAACAGAGCAGGATGCAGTCTTTGACGCTGGTCGGGCCGCCGTCGGCCTTGTGCCGGACATGGTGCACCTCGCAGGCCTTCGCCGGCTGGTTGCACCCGCCAGTCCACTGGCAGTGCTGGTCGCGCAGGATGACCGCGGTGCGGATGCCGGCCGGGACGGTGTTGGCGTACCCGATGTCCAGCGGCAGGCTCGGCCCGGCCAGCCGGGCGCCGAGCTGCTCCCGGCGCAAGAAGGACGCCAGGCCGCCGGGGCCGGAGACCAGGTTGACGGCCTTGCCGATGATCTGCCGTTCGAGCATCTCCCGGGCGTGCGCGGTCAGCGGCTTGCCGTCGCAGCACGGCGGCCCGGACCGGCCGTCAGCCGCCGGGTCACCGGCCGGGTCGCGGTCGCCGCATCGGCCGGGTCCGTGGTGCCCGGCCAGGGTCACGCACAACTGGACCAGGTCCTCCAGCACGCCGGGGTCCACCTCGCCGGTCACCACTGGGACCACCATGGCGTCGCAGCTCGCGCCGCGGGCGGCGTCGCCATCCAGCCACGCGCCGCCGTCGCCGCCGCCGACCGAGGCCTGCGCCCGGGCCGCAGCCCACCGGCCGCGGACCGCGGTGATCCACTCCTCTTCGAGGGCCGAGTCCTCATCCAGCGCGCGCAACTCGGCCAGGGTCACGTGGACCAGGGCTTTGGTGGGCTGACCGGCCCGCTCCGGGAGCAGGTCACTGGCGGCCAGCCGGCGCATCGCCTCCTGCAGCGCATCATGGTAACGCTGGCCGTGGGTGCGGGTGTCCTCGGCACCCATCGGCGCGGACAGCGCGTCCAGCACCGCGCCGACCACCGCCGCACACTCCGGGGTCAGGTTCCCGGCCATCACTCCGGCGCCGTCGTATGTGGTCTCCAGCTGGACGTCGCGGTCGTCGAATCCGTCGTCCGGGCCGTCCTGGTCCGCACCGGGCTGGGAGCGGGCGTACATCTCGGCGGCCAGCCCGGCCAGGTCCCACTCATCGGCCCCGGCCCGGGCCGCGGTGACCAGGATCTGGTCGGCAGCATCGCGGCAGTCCGCGGGGAGCCGGTCAGTCCAGCAGCAGACCGCCCGGCCCACCGACTCCGACAGCACCGTCCCCTCGGCCAGCGCCGCGATAACGCGCGGGTGCGCGCCGGCGCGGCGGGCCCACGCCACGTGCCCGCGGGACGCCGTTCTGGTCACCTTGGTGCGGTGCCGCAGCCAGGCACCCGCGCTGTACTCCGCATCGGCGGAGTATCCGTGACTGGCGGTGTACGCCCCGAGGGTCCGGGCCCGGCCCGCGGTAAGCATCGCGGCCGCCTGTTCGTAGCCGTGCAGGCAGTCGGCCTTGGCCGCGTCGGGCATCGCCGCGGGGTCGGCGGCGGCCGCGAACCGCAGGGCCGCGCAGGCCGCCTGGAGGGCCTGGCTGGCGCTGGCGTAGGCGGGGGCGGTGCTCACTGGGGTTGGTCACCTCCGATCAGGGGTGCGCGCGGGGGGTGGGTTTTGCTCGCGCCATGCGGGCGGATGCGGTGTCGCGGAGGGTGAGCCAGGATCGTTCGGCAGGGAAGATCTTTGATCTTTTATTCGAGTTTAACAGTCCCCGCTGACATTTTCGGGAAGCGACACGCGTGGCTGAGGGCGATTTATTGGGTTGACGCAGCGTATGCAGACTTGAGGCGTGACGTTCTCGCTGCCGGTGACGGGCATGAGCGCGCGGGAACTCGTGGAGCAGCTCGCGGATCCGCATCGGTACCTGGCGCCCTACCAGCGGCTGATCGGGCTCGGGGCGGACGCCTGCGGTCCGGTGCGAGAAGGCCTGGGTCACGAGAAACCCCGCGCTCACCGCAAGGGCGGATCTACCCGCTGGCCTGCCTGATCGCGATCGCGCTCTGCGCGTTCACCGCCGCCTCCACGGCCTCGATTAGCTCCGGCGTCGCCGGCCCGGCCGCGCCTGCCGATCGCAGACCCAGCGCGCAGACCCGCGCAGCGTGGCTGACCCGGTTGGCAAACGGCGCTCATGCCAGCGCGGGCACGATGTGTTCCCACACGCAGTCCAGGATGTGCGTGGTCGGTCCCAGGTAGTGCGCCGTGACGCTCACACACGCGCGGTGTTCGGGGAGCACAATCCCGAACTGCCCGTAGATGCCGTCCATGCGCCACGCCCCGTCGCGAGCGCACAGCCACACATGCAGCCCGTACGTGCGGTTGTCCGGCTCGGCGCGGCCCGTGTCTGTGGTGTCCGCGGTCATCCGGGCGATGTAGTCACCCGGGACCAGGCGCTGGCGGCCGCAGGTCCCTTCGTGCAGCAGCAGTTGCGTGATCCGGGTGATTTCCGAGGTCCGCAGCTGAAGGCCGATCGCTCCAAGGGAGAAGCCGAGCGGACACCGCAACCACTGCGGATTCCGGATGCCGAGCGGGCCGAACAGCCGGGGCACCAGGAAGTCGCGCAGGTCCAGCCCGGAGACCGCCTGGACGACCCGGCCCAGGACGTAGGTGTTCCCGCCCGCGTAATGGTAGGTCGAGCCGGGCTCGGCCACCAGCGGAGCGGCAAAAAAGTCACGGGCCGGGTCGCCGGGATGATCCGCATCCTCATCCGACCAGCGGTAGCCGTTTCCTGCCGTCATGCGAAGCAGGTGCCCCACGGTGATCATCTCGCTGCCCGCCGCCGCGGTGCCGGCCAGCTCGGGCAGATGCGCCAGTACCGGGTCCTCCAGACTGAGCGCACCGTCGCCCTCGAGCATGCCGACCGCCAGCGACGTCACAGTCTTGGACACCGAGAACACATCACGGCGAATGTCATCGATCCGGCGCCGCTCGCCACCAGGACCATCGTCGGCGACGACCTCAATGGCATCGATGCCGAGCCGCCGGGCATCCGCGGCCTCCCAGAACCGGTCGAGCGCAGCGCCGAGCCCCATCGTCTAACGCTACCCGACCCACCCATCCGGCAGATGAGCTGCCCTGCCGCGACGCTGCGCTCTCATCAGCGTGTCCGTCGCCGGACCAGCGTGCCGGCAGCCTCACGTCAACCGCCGCTGCACAGCACGGCCACGAAGTGCCGCCGGAGCATCAGGACAGAAACTGACAATCACAGAACATGCCGGAGCCTTGGCCGGGCCGGCGGGATGACGCATTTAGCCGTCCGCGCACCGCGCCTTTCTCAAATATATCGTGCTACGATATAGCTATTCAGGGAGCAGGGAACGGTGCCTGCGAGCCATTGAAGACGGCATTGCCCGCCGGAGGGACTCCAGTCGCGGCAAAGTGATGGAGGTGGCCGTGATGAGCCTCAGCGCACACGAGCAGCACGCCCTGGACGGCATAGAAACCCGGCTCGCTCACTCTGACCCCGGGCTGGCCTCGCTGCTGACCACGTTCAACCGGCTGACCTCGGGCGAAGCGATGCCGACCGGCGAGAAGGTCCTGGCGGCTCGGCGGGGTCTGCTCAGGCGCGCGCACTGGCTCTACGCGCGACTGGGCTTCCAGCGGATGGCGCTCATCGTGTGGCTGGTGCTCGGGATCGTCCTTGTCGGGGTCGCACTGGCCCTCAGCCATGGCGCAAGCGGACGAGCGTGCACCGGAACGTGGCCGGCGTGCGCAGGCCCGGCATTGGGGCACACCAGCAGCCAGGTGGTGCAGAAGTCCGTGACCAGCCAGACGCCGCCCGCGGTCCCGCCGGTCGACCACGAAAGCCCGGGGTGAGCCGACCATGCGAGCCCAGCGCCGATCACGCCGCACCCGAATCACGCCGCACCCCCGAATCTGTTCTTAGCGGATGCGACACGGAAGGTGGCGAGCGGGCAGGTCGCGGCCTTGTGCTGGAACTTTATTTCGTGGCACGATATACCTTGCAGGATTGTCGCCGTGCCGCCGGAGGCCCTTGATGGATCTATCGCTGCTTCAATCGTCTGTCAGCCTGCCCGCCTCCCCGTTCCCCGCCCCTCGCAGTGGTGCTCGGGATGATCGTGTTCTTCAAAGTTCACGACAACGGGGTCGGCCTTCTGTTCGTCGGCCTGACCTGTATTTACGTCTCCGACTCTTCGCCAGCCTGAAAGAACTGGGAGGGCTCGCCAACCTGGGCGAGAGGGCGCTCGGGTTCTTCCACATCATCACCGGGTTCTGGCTGTTCTACCTGATGTTCGCGGACATCCTGAACACGGTGTTCAAGTACACCCT
>CAWKCG010000028.1:0-134773 GCA_963847965.1 uncultured Actinomycetes bacterium | reverse complement strand
GGTTTGGATGCCGAGACCGCCGCTGGCCTGGGCTTTCGCGCCGAGCCTGGCGGCGGTTCCTGACTACTTGCGCAGGGTGAGCGGGATGGCCGTGCCGATGAGCTCGAAGGCCTGGCGCTGCTGGCTGGTGGGCTCGGTGAGGACGGGGACGGTGGCGGGGGTGCCGGCGAAGCGCAGCTCGTTGCGGGTCAGGGTGCCCAGGTGGGCGAGGAGCCCGCGGAAGCTGAGGTAGGGGCGGCCGTCCGTGTCGCGCTGCCGGGAGGCCTTGGCCTGGGCCGATGCCGAGCGCCGGGCGGGGGTGACGGGGCTGGCGGGCGCGGGGGGTTCGTCGTCGGTGTAGGTCAGCGGCGCCCAGGCCTGGCGCAGGTGCCAGGTCAGGTAGGCGGCGAGCATGCAGATCAGCACGTGCCCTTTGACGCGGTTGTCGAGGCGGTGGAAGACCGGGCGCAGGTCCAGGTCGTCGGATTTGATGTGCCGGAAGTCCCGCTCGACGTACTTGAGGTTCTTGTAGGCGGTGATCACGCCGGGGGCGTCGAGGCCGGTCTGGGGGACGGGGGTGCGGATGACGTAGATCCCGTCGAGCCGGGCTTCGGCGCGGATCTGGTCGTGCTTGCGCTCGACGGTCAGGGTGTCATCGGTGATGGTGACGGTGAAGTGCTTGGCCATCTTGCAGGTGCCGATGGCCTCGCCGGCCTTCGTGCCGATCTCGGCGGCGCCGGTGAGCTTGCCGGACCGCACGCGGGCGATGAGGGGGGCCAGGGCCTTCTCGGTGGCCGCCAGCAGGTCTTCGCGGTTGCGGGCGGGCTCGTCTGCCAGGGCGGGGTTGCGGCAGGCGATGAGCCTTTCGCCGGGGAAATCGGGGGAGCTGATCTCGGCCAGATCCTGCTCGTCGAAGAGGCTGAGCTGCAGCGGCCCGTCGTCGGCCATCAGCTTGCGAATCGCCGGGGCGCGCAGCGCGGTGATCCACCCGTACGTCTCGTCGAGCTCGCGGATCACGTTGATGCGGGCGCTGGTGATCATGCCGCGGTCGCCGGCCATCACCATCTTGGCCAGCCCGAACTCGCCGTGCACGACGTCGAGGATCGCGGTGAACGCGGCGGGGTCGGCGGTGTTCCCCTCGAAGACCCGGACCGCGACCGGGCGGCCCTCGGGGTCGGTGAGCAGCCCGTACTCGATCTGCACGGTGCCTTTCTTGCCGTCCCGGGACCAGCCGCGCGCCGCCAGCGGGCAGCACCGGCCCTCCAGCCACGAGCTGGACAGGTCGAACAGGGCCATCCGGGCCGGGTTCGCGGCCGGGGCCAGGTGCCGGCGGGCGAGCGTGCGCTCGATCGCGTCCTGCCGTCCTTCCAGCCAGTCCATCGCCGCGTACGCCTCGTCCGTCGTGGCATCGTCGATGCCCAGGTCGGGGCCGAGCGTCACGTCGTGCCACCAGGCCAGGGTGGACAGCTTGGAGCCCGGCGACACGACCCGGGAGATGATCAGGGCCAGGGCCAGGTCGCGGTGCCGGCCGGCCGGGCCGAGCAGCGCGGGCAGGCCGAGCGTGCGGGCCATCGCGTGCACGGCGGCGACGTGCCCGTGCGGCAGCGACCGGGTGATGCTGACCGCCGCCTCGCTGGCCGGGACGAGGGCCTGGCCCTTCAGCGCGGCCTCGACCGCGTCCACGATGCGGTCCGGCAGCTTGGACAGGTTCGCCAGCGTCTCGTTGCGGACTGTCCCGCCGTCGCGCCAGGTGCGGCGCAGCAGCCGCGACTCGTACTGGCGCTCGCGGCCGTGCTTGTCGGTGTGCCGGCTCTTGATCCTGACCACGTGCATCGCGGTCGGCTGGTCCAACATGAGCACATCGTGACAGCGTGCAGTACCGAAGTGCCGACGACACACCCAAGATTTCCTGACTACACGTTGAAGCCGTCGGCGGGCTCGCGTGCCTGGTCAGGCACGAGATTCCTACTCGAAGGCCCCGTAACTTCGGCCTAATCAAAGCCGTGGAGCCGGAGGGTTTCGGCTGGGGTGGTGTGGTCGCGCCGGCCTTCGGGGATGTGCAGGTAGCCGGCGTCCTTGAGCGCCGCGATGACAGCGGCGCGGATGGTGGCCAGGTTCACGGGCCCGCTGCCGGTGCGGCTGACGGCGGCATCTTCCCCGAAACTGAGGTCACGGACATGGTGGTGGGCCTCGATGGACCACTGCCCGCGGACCAGGCAGGCCACGTCACCGGCGGTGGCCTGGGCGCTGTCCAGGCTGGTGACGGCGTAGACCGTCTGCCGGGCGGACCGGCCAGGCAGAGGTGTCTTTCCGCCACCTGGTGATCTTGATGGCCTGGCGGGCGTGCGGGAAGTCCAGTCCGCTGACGTGGGCGCCCTTCAGGGTGCGGGTCCCGGCGCGGCCGTGCCCCTTCTCGCGGGTTGTGCTGCCGGCCGGGACCTGCCGCCAGGGCAGGGCCCTGACCTGTGCGTGCAGCAGCGGCTGGTTGCGTTTCACGACCGCGATGTACTGCGCGTGCTTTTCGGTGACCAGCCAGTCCAGGTTCGCCCGCACGGTGTGAAGGGCGTCGGCGGTCACCACGGCGCCGTCTAGGTCCAGCGGTCCCAGCAGCTCGGTGAAATGGCTGGTCTCGTTGTGCTTGACATCGACCTCGAGGTGATCCAGCAGCCGCCCGCCGTGCTCGGCGGCACCCAGCAGATGGACCCGGGTGCCGTCGCCGCGGCGAGCCCCGCGGGACGTCTTGCCGTCCACGGCCACCGCCCTTAACCGGCCGCGGGCCAGCGCCTTCGCCTGCCGGGCACGGTAGCCGCGCACACTGGCCGGGGACGGCCCGCCGCCCTGGCGCTGGCCGCAGCGGCCGCCGAGCAGGGCCCGGGCCAGTGCCCGCGGGTTAAGACGATCCAGCACGACCCGGATCGTCTTCTCATCCGGCGCCCGGTACCGGCCGGCCATCGGATCCCACGGGGCGTGCAGCCGGGCCAGGTCCGCCTGGCTGGCGCGCTTGATCCACTGGCCGACCGCGGTGAGCCGGTCGTTCCCGGCCGCGGTGAACGCGCACAACGCGACAGCGATCAGGCAGGCCAGCGGGTAGACCCGTCCTTGGCGGGAGCGGGGATCCGGCAGCGCCTCCAGCTTCTGCCACGCTCCGGCGGCCAGCTCCTGGCCATCGGGACCGGGTTCGACCACGCGCGCACCCACGCGCGACAATGACACTGCGGGCATGCCACACCTCGTTCACGTAGACCTCGAAGACCTACATGATCGGGCGGCGTGCCCGCATCCATCAACAGTGCGATTTCGCCTTATCAGTCACATGTCACACAAACCCGGGTAACTCCGGAACGCGCCGGAGCCCTGCTGCACGGCCCCGGTTGGCTGGCACCCTGGAACAAGACAATTGCGTGCCCAATTGGGCGGAGGGCACCGATGCCCCGGACCTTTGGCGAATTTTGCATGGAACTCTGATAATCACTCGCCATGAGACTCCGGCTGTCCATTGCACGAGGTCTGCGGAGACCGCAGACCTGCGAAATCCAATTCTCATACCCTGCCGAGGCGGCTGCGGCAGCGCGCCCAGCAGCGATGGCCTGAGGAGCGTGAATGGTTGACCGTGATGATCAGGACCCACATTGCCAAATGATGGGAAGGCGGGCCTTCCCCAGTAACGTCGGCCCCGCTAGGTGAAGTTGTAGCTATCGCCCGATCTGCAGTCGCTGTCGCCGGCAGCAGCATCGACTTTTGGGTAAGCGGGTTTCTTCAGGAGAAGTTCCGTCGTCTATCTATCTACCTGTCTGTCCCTCAGGTTCTCGCCTTCAATTCGGTAGAACAGCTTGGACTCTTTTACAGGCACAGGTAGCTCAGCATAGAACTGCTGCGCGCCAGGATTATCAATATCCGTTTGTTTACTCGATGCGCTGCAATTATGCTTGAACGCAATATCGTAGAGATGCTGCCGCCTAAGGGTGACGGCGGCGGCGGCCGCCCGGGCCGGGCCGGATATGATGCTGCGCACCTTGACATCCTCCTCCGCCTGGGGGCGGGGGATTCCAGCTGCTGACGTCCGGCTAAGGAGGCAAGCAGTTGAGGTTCGCGGTTCGCAGGCTCGGCGTCCCGGAGGCCTCCCCGCGCAGTCACGGCGTGCCCCGCCGCGATGTTCCTGGCCGCGTTCACGTCAGCGTGGCAGGCATATCCGCAGGCCGTGCACGCGAATCGCGCTTGGCTCTCGCGCGACCTGGCGTCCACGTGCCCGCAGGCCGAGCACCGCTGGCTGGTGTACTGCGGGTTGACCTTCTCGACCCGGCCGCGGGCCTTGTCCTGCAGCCGGCGCACCAGCAGGCCCCACCCGGCCCGCAGGATCTGCCGGTTCAGCCCGGCCTTCTGGCGGACCAGCCGTCCCGGATGCTGCGGGGTGCCCCGGGCGGACCGGGTCATGTTCGTGATCTGGAGGTCTTCGACCCTGATCAGGTCGAACCATCGCGCGATCCGGGTGCTGGCCTGTTCCGCCCAGTCCTTGCGCCGGTCGGTCTCGCGGGCGCGCAGCCGGGCGATGGCCAGCCGGACCCGCGCGCGACGGTTCGAGCCAGGCCGGGCGCGAGCGAGCCTGCGTTCCAGGCGCCGCAGGCGCGCTCGCTCGCGTGCGGTCAGGCCGGGGACGTGCAGCAGGTCCCCGGTGGACAGGGCCGCGGACACCGCGACGCCCCGGTCGATGCCGACGACCTGGCCGTTACCCGGTGCGGGAACCGGGTCGGGGATCACGGCGAAGGCGACGTGCCAGCGCCCGGCCCGGTCCATGGTCACCCGGTAGGACTTGGCGCCCGGCGGCACCGGGCGGGACCAGCGGAACCGCACCCACCCGGCCTTGGGCACCCAGACCTGCCCGGTCTTGCGGGACAAGCGGCGCACGTCCCAGTGCCGGCCGCGCCTGCCGACGATCCGGAATCCCTCGTCCCGGCCGGCCTTGCGCCAGGTCGGCCGCCCGGCCGGGTTGCCCGGGTCGAAGAATGCCTTAAGCGCCTGGGCGAAGTCGCGCAGCGCCTGCTGTTGTACCGTCTGGGAGCCGGTGGCCAGCCAGGGGTGCGCGGCGCGGGCGGCGGTGAGCTGCCGGCACTGTTCCAGGTAGCCCGGCGCGGCCGCCCGGCCGGGGCGCCAGTGCTGGTGCTGCTCGACGGCCAGGTTCCAGGTGAACCGGGCGTGGGCGCAGTGGTCCCGCAGCACGGTTTGCTGGGCGGGCGTGGGGAGCAGTCGGTACCGGGACATGCGAACATACTAGCGAATACTACCGACATTTCTGGGGAGGTGAAGCGGCGTTTCCTCCCTGTCCTGAAGGCCGGGGTCTTCACGGCGCGATCCTGATGACCGCCCTGGAGCGCGTGCCCGGCAAGATCGTCGCGGTGCACGCGAGCTACCGGAGCCGCGCGGCCGAACGCGGCACCATCCCGCCCTGGCCGTCGTACTTCCTCAAGCCCTCCTCGTCCCTGGCGGACAGCGGCGATCCCGTCGCGCGCCCGCCGGGCTGCGAGCTGCTGGCCTTCGAGGGCGAGGTGGCGCTGGTGATCGGGCGCCAGGCCCGCCGGGTCAGCCGGGCGCAGGCCTGGGACTGCGTGGCGGCGATCACCGCCGCGAACGACTTCGGCGTCTACGACCTGCGCTACGCCGACCGCGGCTCCAACGTCCGGTCCAAGGGCCTCGACGGCTTCACCCCGGTCGGCCCGGGCCTGCTTGACGCGCGCGCCGTCGACCTGGCCGAACTCCGCCTGCGCACCTGGGTGAACGGCGAACTGACCCAGGACGCCTGGCCCGCGCAGGACCTGCTGTTCGGCTTCGGGGACATCGTGGCCGACCTGTCCAGGCTACTCACGCTCGAACCCGGCGACCTGATCCTGACCGGCACGCCCACGGGCTCCACCGTGGTCCGGCCCGGCGACGTGGTCGAGGTCGAGGTCAGCGCAGGCGACCTCTCGACCGGCCGGCTGCGCAGCCCCATCGTCGAGGCGGACTACGCGCTCACCCCGCCCGGCGCGATGCCCCGCGCCGATGACGCCGAACGCGCCGCGGCCTACGGCCCTGTCCGCCACCTGGTCCCACGCCCCGCCGAGATCCTCGACGCGCTGCGCGGGGTGTCTACCGCCACGCTCGCCGCGCAGCTCCGCAAGCGGGGCCTGAACGGCCTCACCCTGGACGGCCTGCGGTCCACCCGCCCGGGCACCCGGATGGCGGGGTACGCCAGGACGGTGCGCTACCTGCCGCTCCGCGAGGACCTGTCCGCCACCGCAGCCGGCGGGATGAACGCGCAGAAACGCGCCATCGAGGACCTCCGCCCGGGCGAGGTGCTGGTCATCGAGGCGCGCGGCGAGCACAACGCGGGCACGATCGGCGACATCCTCGCGCTGCGGGCCCAGGTCCGCGGCGCGGCCGGCGTCATCACCGACGGCGCGATCAGGGACAGCGCGGCCCTGGCCAGGCTGGAGATCCCCGTCTACCACGCCGCCGTCCACCCGGCGGTGCTCGGCAGGCGGCACGTCCCCTGGGAGACCGGCGTCGCCGTGGCCTGCGCCGGGGTCACGATCCAGCCCGGCGACATCTGCGTCGGTGACGCCGACGGCGTCGTCGTGCTCCCGCCCGGGATCGCGCCCGAGGTGCTGGCCGACGCCAGGGAGCAAGAGCGCCAGGAAGAATTCATCGCCACCCAGGTCGCCACGGGCGAGCCCCTCGAAGGCCTCTACCCCCTCGGCGAGGCCCGGCGGCCGGCCTACGAGGCCTGGCTCCGCCGGCAGGCGCCCCCCGGGGAGCCGCCGTGAGGTTCCGCTCCGACCCGGCGAACACCATCCGGGGATCGATCGCGCCCGTCGTCACGCCGTTCACCGCGGAAGGCAAGCTCGACCTTGAGGGCCTGCGCGCGCTGATCGCCTGGCAGCTGGAATCCGGGTCACACGGCATCTCGCTGGGCGGGTCGACCGGGGAGCCGAGCGCCCAGACGGTGCAGGAGCGGATCGCGGCCATGGACGCCGCGGCCGAGCAGATCGCCGACCGGGTGCCGTTCCTGCCGGGCACCGGCTCGGCCCGGCTCGAAGAAACCCTCGAGCTCACCGCCCACGCCCGCGCCATCGGCGCCGACGCGGCGCTGGTCATCACCCCGTACTACGCCCGGCCCACCCAGGAGGGCCTATTCGCCTGGTACGACACGGTGGCGCGGGAGCACCCCGACCTGCCGGTCTTCATCTACAACGTGCCGTCGCGCACCGCCGTCGACATCGCGCCTGAGACCGTCGCCCGGCTCTGCAAAAAGCACGCCAACATCGCCGGGATCAAGGAGACCACGAAGGACTTCGAGCACTTCTCGCGCGTGCTGCACCTGTGCGGCCGGGACACGGTGGTGCTGTCCGGCATCGAACTGCTCTGCCTGCCGCTGCTCGCCCTCGGCGGCGCCGGCTTCGTCAGCGCGGTCGCGAACATCGCGCCGGAGGCCGTCGCCCGGATGTACGAGGCCTGGCAGGCCGGATACCAGCACACCGCCAGGGACCTGCACTACGCGCTGCACCCGCTGGTCGACCTGATCTTCACCGAGACCAACCCCGCCCCCGCCAAGTGGGTGCTCAAGCAGGCGGGCCTGCTCGGCTCCGCCCACGTCAGGCCGCCGCTGGCCCCGCTCGGCGACGCCGCCAAGCAGAAGGTGATGGCCCTGCTGCGGGCCGGCTCGCCGGTGCTCAACGACCCGGTGAGCGTGCTGGCTCCGCGGGTGTGATACCACCGCCGTTCGGGATAGGAGAAACAGATACCAGTGGCGACTCCCGCGATCACCGAGCCGGCCCGAACCCCGCCCGGGCTGCCCGGCAGGCTCGAGCACTTCATCGCGGGCGCGCCCGCGGCCAGCGCGGACGGGGCGACGTTCGAGGTCGCGGACCCGGTCAGCAACCGCCCGTACGCCACGGTGGCCGCCGGCGGGCCCGCGGACGTGGACCGCGCCGTGGCCGCCGCCGCGGCAGCGTTCACCGGCGGCCCGTGGCCGCGCCTGGCCGGGCGGGCCCGCGCCACGATCCTGAACGCGATCGCCGACGGCATCGAGGCGCGCGCGGCCCGGATCGCCGAACTCGAGACGTTCGACACCGGGCTGCCCGTCACGCAGGCGCGGGGGCAGGCGGCGCGGGCGGCGGAGAACTTCCGGTTCTTCGCCGACCTGGCGGTGACGCTGCACGAGGACGCGTTCCGCACCGGCGGCGCGCAGTTCAGCTACGTGATCCGCGTGCCGGCCGGGGTGGCGGGCCTGATCACCCCGTGGAACACGCCGTTCATGCTGGAAACGTGGAAGCTCGCCCCGGCGCTGGCCTCGGGCTGCACGGTCGTGCTCAAGCCGGCCGAGTGGACCCCGCTGTCGGCCAGCCTGTTCCCCGAGATCATGGCCGAGGCCGGCCTGCCCGACGGCGTGTTCAACCTGGTGCACGGGATCGGCGAGGTGGCCGGGGCCGCGCTGGTCGCGCACCCGGGCGTGCCGCGCATCTCGTTCACCGGCGAGACCAGCACCGGGCGGACGATCATGGCGGCCGCCGCGCCGCACCTGAAGGGCCTGTCCATGGAGCTGGGCGGGAAGTCTCCGTGCGTGATCTTCGCGGACGCTGACCTCGACCGGGCGGTGGACAGCGCGTTGTTCGGCGTGTTTTCCCTGAACGGTGAGAGGTGCACGGCCGGCTCCCGGATTTTGGCCGAACGATCCGTGTATGACCGTCTCGTCGACCTCCTCGCGGCCCGGGCGGCGAAGATCCGGGTGGGCGACCCCCGGGATTCCAAGACCGAGATCGGGGCGCTGGTGCACCCGGAGCACTACGCTCGCGTGCTCTCCTACGTGGAGGCCGGTCTCGACGAGGGCGCGCGCCTGGTCGCAGGCGGCGCGCGGCCCGCGGGGCTGACGGCGGGCAACTACCTGGCCGCGACGGTCTTCGCCGACGTTACCCCAGCGATGCGGATCTTTCGCGAGGAGATCTTCGGGCCGGTGGTGTGCGTCACGCCGTTCGACGACGAGGCGGAGGCCATCGCCCTGGCCAACGCCACCTCCTACGGGCTGGCCGCGTACCTGTGGACGAGTGACCTGGCCCGCGCGCACCGCGTGGCGCACGCGGTCGAGGCGGGCATGACCTGGATCAACTCGCACAATGTGCGCGACCTGCGGACGCCGTTCGGCGGCGTGAAGGCCAGCGGCCTCGGACGCGAAGGCGGGCCGCACAGCCTGGACTTTTACACTGAATCGCGTATCGTCCACATCCCGCTGGGGGACACCCACGTCCCGCGGTTCGGAGCGTGATCATGGCTGTGCCGCAAAACCCGGTGCCGCAAAACCCGGTGCCGCAAAACCCGGTGCCGCAAAACCCGGTGCCGCCGCCGGACATCGTCAGGGCCGCCTACGCCGAACTGGTCGTCACCGACCTGGAGAAGGCCCGCTGGTTCTGGGTCTACCTGCTCGGTTTCGTGGTCACGTCGGAGACCCCGGGCGCCCTTTACCTGCGCGGGTACGACGAGCTCACCCACCACAACCTGATCCTGCGCGAGGGCCCGGAACCGGGCGCGGCCCGGCTGGCGTACCGGGTGGGGACACCGGCCGACCTCGACCTGGCGGAGGCGTTCCACGCGGCGTCCGGCCTGCGGACCGAGCGGGTGCCCGCGGGCGTCACGCCGGGAGTGGGGGAGGCGGTCCGCGCCGAGGACCCGCTCGGCTTCACCGTCGAGTTCTTCTCCTCCGCCACCCACCCGCAGCGCCTGCAGCAGCGCTACGACCTGCGGCGCGGCGCCGAGGTCGCGCGGCTGGACCACTTCAATATCGTGGTGCCCGACGTACGCGCCGCGTACGAGTACTACCGCTCCCTCGGGTTCGGCCTCTCCGAGACCATCGAGGACGGCGACACCCTGTACGCGGCCTGGATGTTCCGCAAGCAGACCGTGCACGACGTGGCGTTCACCGGCGGCGACGGCCCGCGCCTGCACCACCTGGGGTTCTTCGCCCACGAGTCGCACCAGGTCCTGCGGATCTGTGACATCCTCGGCTCGCTGCAAGAAGAATCCCGCATCGAGCGCGGCCCGGGCCGGCACGGCGTCTCGAACGCCTTCTATGTCTACCTGCGCGACCCGGACGGGCACCGAGTGGAGATCTACACCAGCGACTACTTCACCGGCGACCCCGATCACCCGGTGCTGCGCTGGTCGGTGCGCGACCCGAGGCGCCGCGACTTCTGGGGCCACCCGGTAATCCCGTCCTGGTACACCGAAGCCACCACCGTCCTCGACCTGGACGGCCGCCCCCGCCCCCTGGTCACCGAACACCAGCCCGCCGAGGTCAAGGTCGGCGCCGACGGCTTCACCCAGTGACAAAAATGGTCGGCCAAGCCAACAATGGGCCGTGTGGCGAGGCTGCTGATTGACGACCGTGCTGTCACCGTGGCCCTGTCGGCCATAGAAAAGCTCGAGGCGCTGCACTGGAATGTCCGCGTACCGCGGACCGCGGTGATCGGCGCGCGAGGAGTCCCGGACGGGCTGGCGGAACTCCGCGGAATGAGGAGCATCGGCACCGGCCTGCCAGGAGTCATGATGGTCGGCATCGTCCGGAACAGTGACGGCGTTACCTTCGCCGTCTGCCGTGGGCGCGGGCCTGCCGTAGTCCTTGACCTGGCGGGCTACTCATACGACCGGATAGTTGTTACCGTCGAGAACCCTGACGAAATAGTCAGCCGCCTTCCCTGACGCGGCCTCCCGAAGGCGAGCCGCAGGCAGCCGGAGGCGAGCCGCAGCCGGGCAGCCGTGCCTGGATGTCCGTTCTGTTCAAGACAGCCGGGGAGCCCGTCGCCGTATCGTCGGGCTATGGATGACGCATTCGCGGCGGGAGACCGCTTTCTGCTTAACCAGGCGCGGCTGCTGGAACGGCGCCTGTTCGCCACCTGCTTCCTCGGCCAGCCCCCGGCCGGGGTCGTCGATGCCTTGCGCGGCTACCAGAACGACGACGGCGGGTTCGGCCAGGCCCTCGAGCCGGATATACGCTGCCCGGCCAGCCTGCCGATCTATGTCGAGACCGCTTTCCAGGCGCTCGCCGCGGCAGGCACCGTCGACCACGACATGGTGACCCGGGCCTGTGACTTCCTGGCGCGCGTGGCCGCGGAGGCTGACGCGGGCGGCGCCGTGCCGCCGGCCTTGCCGGTCATCGAGTCCTTCCCGCGTGCCGGGCACTGGACCGAGTGGTCCTACGAGCCTGGCCTCAACCCGACCGCCGGGCTGGTCGGCCTGCTGTACCAGCTGGGCGTTGACCATCCCTGGCGATCCGCCGGTGCCGCCTACTGCTGGCAGCAGCTCGAGGCGAGCGGCCTGCCCGCCGACGCGCACGTGCTCAAGGAGGCACTCGTCTTTCTCGAGCACGTTCCGGACCGGCACCGGGCCGATCAGCATGCGGCCGCGCTCGCGTCGAACCTGGCCAGCATCCCCCTGTTCCACCTGGACCCCGACGCTCCCGGCTACGGCCTGTCCCCGCTCGACGTCGCGCCCCAGGCCACCTCCCGGTGGCGCGCGCTGTTCACTGACGCCCAGATCGGTGCCCACCTCGACCGTTTGCAGAAGGACCAGCAGGCCGACGGCGGCTGGCCCATCACGTGGGAGCCGCCCAGCCCGGCCGCCGTAGCCGAATGGCGCGGGGTCGTGACCTTGGGAGCCCTGCGCACGCTCACGTCCTACGGGCGGCTCACGGCAGGCACCTGAGCAGCCCGGTCAGCACCTCAGCCGCCCGTGCCGTTTCACCTGACCCGTGAACTCAGGTCATGGCGAGGCGGGCAGCGCGCGAGGGTTTAACGTTAGCTGCATGGTTAACGACGCTTCGCGGGACGAGGCCATCTACCAGGCGCTTAAGGCGGCCGATGAAGTCGCTGCGGCCCTGCAGGCGCATCTGGTCGAAGAGCATGGGGCCGCCCCGGACCGCGCTGCCCCGCGGAGTTCCGCCACCGACTCGCTCAACCTCTTGCGCCAGGCTCGCGAGCGCCTTGGCCAGGGCCTTCGAGCCGTCGCGGCGGACACCATCGCCGAATCCGATCAGATCTCTCTGCGCAACCAGCGGCCCCCGCAGCCGCATTGACCCAAGCACCCGGTCAGCGGGGTCAGAGGATATACCCCCGACTTCCAGTCATGGGGATGGAGTCATGATGGCCTCGGGCAACTCGTCAGCGGCCGGCGGGCTGGAGTACGAACGTGTCCTGGACCGCGTGGCCGGCGCGGTACGGGGCGTGCTCGGCAGCGGGCGTGTGCCGGATCAGATACCCGTGCTCGCGGGCGCCGATCCGCAGGTGTTCGGCCTGGCCGTCGCGACGGTCGACGGCGAAGTGCACGGGGTCGGGGAGTGGCGGCGGCGGTTCTCGATCCAGAGCATCTCGAAGGTGTTCACGCTCGCCCTGGTGATCGAGAAAGACGGCGAGGCGATCTGGACCCGGGTTGGCCGCGAGCCGTCGGGCACCGCGTTCAATTCGCTGGTCCAGCTCGAGTACGAGCACGGAATCCCGCGCAACCCATTTATCAACGCCGGTGCCCTGGTGGTCACCGACCGGCTGCTGACGCTCACCGGAGACGCGTACGGCGCCGTCGAGCGATTCCTGCGAATCGAGTGCGCCTGCCCAGAGATCGCAAGCGACCAGGCGGTTGCCTCCTCCGAAGCTGAGCACGGTCACCGGAACGCCGCGCTCGCTCATTTCCTGGCGAGCTACGGCAACCTGGAAAACCCGGTCGGTCGCGTGCTTGATCACTACGTCCGCCACTGCGCTATCGCGATGAGCTGCGCCGAGCTCGCTCTGGCCGGAGGTTTCCTCGCCCGCCATGGCGTGCGCCGCGACGGCACGCGGCTGGTGTCGCGAAGCGACGCCAAGCGCATCAACGCGGTCATGCTGACCTGCGGGACGTACGACGCGGCTGGCGAGTTTGCCTATCGGGTCGGCGTGCCGGCCAAGAGCGGCGTGGCCGGAGGCATCCTCGCGATTATTCCGGGGCGCTGCAGCTTGTGCGTGTGGAGCCCCGCCCTGGACGATAAGGGCAACTCGATCGCGGGGATCGCGGCCCTGGACGCGTTCACCACCCTGACGGGCTGGTCGGTGTTCTAGCCGATACTGTCCCGGCCCTCGACACATCGCTCGGGGCAACGCTTTGTGACCGGGCGGCCTGCCACGGCAACTGCTGGCCTACGAGCGGCAGAAGGCGAGGAAAGAAGTGGCGCACCGGAAAGACAAGGCCGAAGAGCAGGCCATAGCGCTACTGGAGCGCGTGGTGGCCATGTCTGATGCTGACCGGGACGCCCTTCCCGGCTCGGCGGTGAAGCACGTGAAGCTCGCCATCGCGATCATGCGGAAGCGGCGCAAGCAGGAGTCCTCCGACGACAGGCGGCCGAACCCAGCTGATGGCTGACCGGAAACTGCGGCGGGCCCGAAATCTGGAATGACGTCTAATGTTGCTGCTGTGAGCCGGCCGGTCCCGTGGAGGATCTTCACCTCGTATGCGGTTGCCTGGCTGTACCTGGCCGGCTTCATTGCCGCCGAGGTGGTCTACGCGGCGCTGTCCCCGCATGACCAGGCGGCGGTCCTGGGGTGGGCCAGCACCAACGTGCACAACCTGCCCCATGATCCGGTCGGCTGCCTGGTGGCCTCGGCGTTCGTGACCCAGACCTTCGCGACCGCCTGGCCCGCCCTGATCGTGCTGGCCATGTTCGGCGCCTGCCGGGTGCTGGGCAACTGGCGGACGGCGCTGGTGTGCGCGGCCGGGCACGTGATCGGCACGCTGGTCAGCGAGGGGATCGTCGGCTACCGGGTGTCCCACGGCCTGCTTCCGGCGGCGGACAGGTACATCATCGACGTCGGTCCCTCTTATGTGGTGGTGTCCGCGATCGTGGTGGCCCTGCTGTACGGCTCATGGCTGGCGCGAGCCGCGGCGGCGCTGGACCTCGCGCTGCTTGTCGTGGTGGGTAACGTCTTCGGCGGGCTCAGTAACCTGGATGTCGCGGCCGTCGGCCATGTCACCGCGATGACCGTCGCGGCCGTCGTCGGCAGCGTCCTGGTCTGGCCGCTGCGCAGGCGGCAGCGCCAGCCGCTCCGCGAGGCCCAGGCCGTCACCCCCGCAGGCTGACCGGTGGCGACCTATAGTAAGGTTGGCGCGCAGGGGTGGCGAGGGTATGTCCGCTGTACGCCCTCATCTCATGCATGTGTAGCCATCTAATGTCCGATGCCGGCTACGTGGTGTCTTCCCGGAGGGCTGTCGGCCCTGCTCGTACCATGGGCCTGGGGTAAGGACGGGGTCACGGGGCATTGCGTTCGCGCTGGAGGTAGCCGGCTGTCATTCCGCCGTCGATCAGCAGCGTGGTGCCGGTGATGAATGCGGCCTCGCCGCTGGCGTAGAACACCGCCGCGGCGGCCACGTCGCTGGCCTGGCCGACCCGGCCGATGGGCGGCACCGGCCATTGGCCGCTGCTTTCATCCCGGTCCTGCTCACCGGGCGGGGCCATGTGCCGCATCCCGGGCCAGATGTCGCCCGGGCACAGCACGTTGGAGCGCACGCCGTCCCGGCCGCCGTCCAGCGCGAGCATCTTTCCCAGCATGATGACCGCGGCCTTGGTCACCGAGTACAGGCCGGTGGCCTGCTCGCCCCAGATTCCCGCGTCGGAGGCGACGTGGATCATGCAACCGCGGCGCCGGGCCAGGTGCGGGTAGGCCTGCTGCGCGTACAGCAGGTAGCCCCGGACGTTGACATTCATCGCCCGGTCATAGTCGGCTAGGGGCGTGTCGATCAGCCGTGCGGTCACTCCTACGCCCGCGTTGTTTACCAGCACGTCCAGCCCGCCCAGATGATCCGCGGCGGCGCGCACCGACGACGCGACGGCGCCGGGGTCGCCAGCGTCCGCGGCCACGAACCGGACGTCCGGGCCCAGCAGCTGCTCAGCGCGTCCGCCCAGATCATGATCCCGGCCGGTGATCGCCACCCGCGCGCCCTCGCGCAGGAACCGCTCGGCGATGGCCAGGCCCAGGCCGGTGGTGCCGCCCGTGATCAGCGCGCACTTCCCCTCGAGCAACCTCATTGGTTCCCTCCGCCACGCCCATGGCCGTCCAGTCTAGAAGCCGACCCCTGTTGGACACTCTCCGCGAGGAGCTGGTGGCCCGCGCTGAATCTCCACAGGTATCCCCCGCTGATGCGGGGCTCGCGCGCCGTGCGGGACTTGATCAATGGCCGGCTGCGGGAGATGCGTCGCCAAGCGCTTGTCGGCGCCTCGACAGCCTGAATAGGCCGGGCGGGGTGGCTCTGTGACAAGCTGGCGGCAGCAGGCCCCGGACTGGGGCGCACGTGGTCGAAGGAGAGCGTTATGAGCGTGTATAGGGTGACCGAGATCATCGGGACAAGCAGCACCTCATGGGAAGACGCGGCTGCGGAGGCGATCAGGACCGCCGCCGGGACGCTCCGCGATCTACGGGTGGCTGAGGTCGTCAAGCAGGACATTCACCTGGACGAGAGCGGGGCGATCACCTATCGCACCAAGCTCCAGCTCTCCTTCAAGTACGAACCCGGCCACTGATCCCAGGTCAGCTGCTCCCTGCGCCGGAGGGCTGAGCGCGCCAGCTTCCGGGCCGGTCCTGCTGCCATGCCTGAATGGCCCTTGCGTACGCATCGCAAACGCCAGGAACACGCGCCCGATCTGGGGCAGAGTGGGGTCGCTTCCGCATCAATGGCTGGGTTCTGACCGAGGACATCGGTGCTGCGGCAGAGCAAGTGCTCAGGTGGCGTTCCTGGCGCGGACCGCGGACAGAAATGAGGCGTAGCTCCAGGACAGGTTGCTGACGCTCTTCTCGTACCCGGTGTTGGCGTCGAACTGCTCGCTGAGCTCGAGGTTGTCGCTGTGGAAGATGACCGCCTGCAGCATCTGGTCGCCGGCGTCCTGCAGCGCCGCCGCAGCCGCGGCTGGCGTGGTCGATGCGTCGACCCCGACCTGGCTGAAGAAGCCGGCCGACAGGCTGTCAAGCGGCACCGTTCCGGCGGTGCTGACCTGCTCGGCCAGCCGATAGTACAGCTCGGCGAAGTTGGCCGTGGATACCGCCCATGGGTGGTCGCCGACTTGCGCATCGGTGTCGCCGTCGTACACGTCCCCCGGGTAGCGCCCGAGCAGAGGACCGATGCCGCGTTGCTGGTCCGCGCCGTTGATGGGATAGAAGTACTCCGAGTCCGGGTCGGCCCACTGGCTGCGCAGCTGGGCGGCGGTCGCCAGGAGCTTGGTGTCGGTAACCGGGACGGCGCCGTATATTGCCGCCATGACGATGTTGATGTTGGGGTCGTAGGGAGCCGGTGTCGGTCGGGACCGGCAGCATCGACTGGTAGTACTGGCCGTTCCAGTGGCCTGCCAGGGCGTTCTGCAGCCACGGTATGGCGGTGCTCAGCCAGCCCGGGACCGGGATGCCGGCGGTGTTGGCCGCGATCGCCTGGAAGCACTGCAGCTGCACCGAGCGTGCGAAGAACGAGGCGCCGTACTCCTCTTCCCACAGGTTGTAGGTCTGGCCCTCATAGGCGCCCTGCAAGAAGTTAAGGTTCGCCGCGATCACGGCGCTCGCCGTGGCTTGCGTCGGGGCGTCGAGCTGGGCGTACAGCCGCAGGAGGGCCAGGGTCTGCAGGGCTGGCCCGTCGGTCTGGTCGGTCCAGTCCCGCGGCGTGCCGTTGATCAGGAATGACGCGCGATCGAAGTGGCCGATGCCGCTGGCCGAGGTCTGGCAGGCCTGCGCGAACTGCACATAGTCGATCAGCGGCTGGACGGTGGGCAGCGGGCCGGCCGCCAGCTCGATCGCGGCAATCGCGGCGTCGCGGGTCCAGTTGTAGACGTAGTCCTGTGACACGTGCGTGGCGGTGTTCTCCCACGACGGCGAGGCCAGCACGCACCCGGGCTGGGACAGGACACCGGCGTTCACCGGGCCCTCGAAAACGAAGCCATCCGAGGCGACGTTGCGGAACATCAGCCAGAACATGTACGGCGCGATCGCCGTCAGGTTCGATTGCGCCAGTGCTGGCCGCACCAGGCTGTATTCCAATGTGCCCATCTGACTGGCCAATCCTTTCGGTCCACTCTCGCAAAGGGGCCGAGCCCAGCGCCGGTCAGCTTGGACCCCCCGGCAGATCGCCAGGATAACCGCCTTCGGAACGACAGCATCTGGTCCCTGCCATCCGGAGGACAACCGGGGCTAGCCGACCGCGACGACAGAACACAGCGGCCGGGGAGCCTGGCCGGTGGTGGGGCGGGGCTCGGTCCCCATCAGGCTCTCGAGGGTCCCGACGCTTGAGAGGCGACCTGGCCAGGTCCCTACGTCAGCCGCGGATGCCCGCACTTGCGCCCGGCATCAGTGGTCTGGTGCGGCTGTGGAGCCGCACCAGACGGAACCTTGGCTGAGCCAGCCAGTCCTACTGACCCCGGACGTAATAGTCGGCCTGCGCGCCATCAAAACGACCGGTCCTCCGGCAGCAGCGCCGGAAAGCGCGGCCCGAGCCGCACGGGCACAAGTCGTTCCGGCCGAGTTTCTCGACAAGTGTGCTTACAGCCTTGTAGTGGGGGCCGGGTGGAGGTGCCGGGTGGCGTTGCTGCTCAGCTGCTGTCTCTGAGCAGGGGGCGGAGTGCTTCGAGGGTCGAGGGGTCTTCGATGGTGGGCGGTATGGGTTCGTCGTTTCCGTCGGCGATGCCGCGCATGGTCTTGCGCAGGATCTTGCCTGAGCGGGTCTTGGGCAGTGCGGTGATGATGTCGACCCGGCGCAGCGCGGCGACGGGGCCGATCTGGTCGCGGATCAGCTGGACGAGCTCGGCGCTGAGCGTGCCGGGGTCGGCGTCGATGCCCGCTTTGAGGACGACGAACCCGCGCGGGATCTGGCCTTTGAGGTCGTCGTTGACGCCGATGACGGCGCATTCGGCGACGGCGGGATGGCTGGCGAGGACTTCTTCCATTTCGCCGGTGGACAGCCGGTGGCCGGCCACGTTGATGACGTCGTCGGTGCGGCCCATGACGTACAGGTATCCGTCGCTGTCCTGGTATCCGCCGTCCCCGGTCAGGTACGTGCCGGGGTGGCGTGACAGGTAGGAATCGATGAACCGCTGGTCATCCCCCCACAAGGTCGGCAGGCAGCCGGGCGGCAGCGGCAGTCGCACCACGATGTCGCCGGTGGTGCCTGGCGGGACGTCGGCGCCGGTGGCGGGGTCGACGATGTGCACGTCGTAACCCGGTACCGGCACGGTGGGTGAGCCGGGCTTGGTGGCCATGGGGTCTAGTCCCATCAGGTCGGCCGCGATCGGCCAGCCGGTCTCGGTCTGCCACCAGTGGTCGATCACCGGGATGGCGAGCAGGTCGCGGGCCCACCGGTAGGTTTCCGGGTCGAGCCGTTCCCCGGCCAGGAACAGGTACCGCAGGGCGGACAGGTCGTACTTGCGGGCCAGGTCACCGGCCGGGTCTTCCTTCTTGATCGCGCGGAACGCGGTGGGCGCGGTGAACAGGGTCTTGACCTGGTGCTCGGCGATGACCCGCCAGAACGCCCCGGCGTCCGGGGTGCCGACCGGCTTGCCCTCATACAGTACGGTGGCGCACCCGGCCAGCAGCGGGCCGTAGACGATGTAGGAGTGCCCGACCACCCAGCCGATATCGGAGGCCGCCCAGAACACCTCTCCCGGGTGGGTGTCATAGATGTGCTGCATGCTCCAGCGCAGCGCGACCGCGTGGCCCCCGTTGTCGCGGACGACGCCCTTGGGTTTGCCTGTGGTGCCCGAGGTGTACAAGATGTACAGCGGGTCGGTGGCCGCGACCGGGACGCAGCCGGCCGGCTCGGCACCGGCCAGCGCCTGATCCCAGTCCAGGTCACGGCCGCCGGCCAGCGCCGCGGGTGCCTGCGGGCGCTGCAGGATGACGCACGACGACGGTTTGCGGCTCGACAGCGCGATGGCCCGGTCCAGGATCGGCATGTACTCCAGGACCCGGCTGACCTCGATCCCGCAGGACGCCGACACAATGACCCTGGGGGCCGCATCATCGATGCGGGCGGCCAGCTCCGGCGCGGCGAAGCCGCCGAACACCACCGAATGCACGGCGCCGATGCGGGCGCAGGCGAGCATGGCGATGACCGCCTCGGGGATCATCGGCATGTAGATCACCACGCGGTCACCGGCACCGGTCCCCAGACCCCGCAGCACGCCGGCGAACCGCGCGACCTGATCAAGCAGCTGCCGGTAGGTCAGGGTCTGGCAGGCGCCGGTCACCGGGCTGTCGTAGATCAGCGCGGCCTGCTCGCCGCGGCCATCGCGCACATGCCGGTCCACCGCGTTAAAGCACGTGTTCAGCACGCCGCCGCCGAACCAGCGGTAGAACGGCGGACTGGACCTGTCCAGCACCGCCGTCGGCTGGCGGTACCAGTCGATACCCTGCACAGCACCGCCCCAGAACCCCTCGGGGTCCTGGATGCTCTGCCGGAACGCCTCGGTGTACCGCCCCATAGCCGCCCCTCACTGCGCGTCCAGGCGCCCTGCTCGTCTTCGAGATGACCGGCAGGACGAATCACCGACGGGAGCGTCGGGGAACCCGCAGCCACGCACACCGGGAGCTTCGCGGTAACCACCGTCATGCCCAGAATGCTCCGTGCGGGCCTGATCAGCAAGCAGAACAGCCCGGGGTCTTCTGCACCGCGTTCCCGCCGCGGAAACCGGCCATGCCGACCGCCGGGGTGATCTAGTTCCGCACGGGAAACCTCTGGGTGACCCCCGGGCCACTCAGGACGGTGCCTGCAAGCCGCGCAACCCGTTCACTCTCGATACCTTGCATGCCGTGTCCGGCCAGGGCAATGCCAGCACACCAAACGCCAGCCTCTGGATCTACCTGGGTTCCCGGTGCACCCCGGTCGGCCATAACCTCTGTCCCGGCGGTGCGCGGGCCAGTCACGTTAGGTGTCCAGACTAGGACTGCCGGCTGGCGCGAATCGCTGCCGATCTGGCGCGGTGGCGCCCTGGTGTCGATTACGACGATGGGCGCGGCAGATCTGGGTTATCTGCGCGGGCCACATGTGCGGCAGGCGAGCCCGCCCGGTATCTGCCCGCGCTCAAGCCACATCGGGTTCGTGCGCGGCGTTTTCTGCACCCACCTATTCCCGTCCGCGTCGTTTGGCCTGGTCACCTCTGTGGCGGCGCTGCATGTGCCGCCCTGGCGCTCGCCCGGGATGCGCTGTCCTCCCGCAGGTCTGGTGGCCCGGGCCGCCCGCAGTGTTGCTCATGCGGGGCTGGCTGGCGGGGTTGCGGGGCCGGGGCGGTCTTGCAGGTCGGCCAGGACCAGGACCAGCCGCGTCCAGGTCCCCTCGGCCTCGGGTTCGGCGAACCGGGCGGCGAGCTGGGCGAGATGGCCGCGCAGTTCGGCCAGCGCCTCGTCGGTCAGCCGCAGCGCGCCCCGGGTCACGTCGACCTCCCGGCGGCGGCCGGCCTGCTTAGCCTGGTACGCCGCCGTGATGTCCATCGCGGTGGCCTCCAGCACGGATCCGAGGAACGCGGCGGTCTCCTGCGGGCCGGCGTCGTCGCCGGGTGGCTCGGCCTCCGCCGGGGCGTAGACTCGCTCGGCCTTGCCCCGGGCCAGCCGCCGGTACTCGGTGACCTCGATCAGTCCCGCCTGCTCGAGCTGGCCGAGGTGATAGTAGAGACGGTCGGCGGGCAGTCCGGCGCGGTCGGCCAGTTCCCGCGCCGACCGGGGCCGTTCCATCAGCCATTCCACCAGCCGGATCCGCAGCGGGTCGGCCAGCGCCTTGTGTATCCCGTGCCATGCCTTCGGCGGGGCCGCGCGGGTCGGAGCCGGGCCGCCGCCGGTACTCATTCCGAGGCTGTCCTGCGGCGGGCCAGCAGCCAGTAGACGAGCCCGGCGGGGGGACAAACACAGAGCAGCAGGCACAGCAGGCACGGGTCCAGCGCCATGGCGGGCCGGGCGGGCCGCGCGTCCGCGTCGGGCAGGTCCGCGGTGAGGGCACGCAACTGGTCCCTGGTCCGCGCCGCGAGGGCGGCGCCCGCCCGGTCCTCGAGCTCGGCCTGGGTCAGCCGGCCCTCGGCGAAGTGCTGCTGCAGCAGCGCCACAACCTGCTCCCGTTCGCCGTCGGAGGCGCGGACGGCCTGGCCGGCCTGCTGTGCGATGACGTCGCTCATGCTGGGCTCCGTGACGAGATGCCGGGTTCTGGGCGGCCGGGCGCCCGGAGAGCGCCATGCCGCCCCCGGGCCCGTGTGCGATCTGCAGCGCACCAGGCGAGTTGCCCGCAGGCAGGGGGTGCAGCACCCGCCGGGCTTGTTGCTGGAATATTCTTCTTTCATTGAAAACTATTACAGTTCATGCTGCCCGTCAAACTGACGGGGCGGAACGCGGTGGCGGCCCAGGCCCCGGGCTGCAGACCATCAGCTGGCGGAGCAGGGTAAGGGGCACGGGGGATCGCCCGCATAGCCCGGCAGCTGGGTCGGCATCTGCGGATAGAACGACAGCCCGCCGGAGGCCCTGATCCGGGCCCGACGGGCCGCTGGTCCTGCGCTGCTAGCTCAGAACCTCACCGGATACCAGGTACCTAGCCCAGTGCACGCCATCGGCACTCGTCCACACGTACGTGTCGGCGCCGCTAGGGCTAACCGCGGTAGAGCGGTATAGGAACGCCGCCGACGCTGATAATTCCACGCTCAGCCTTACCCACCTGATGGCTAGAGCCGGGAGTCAGAAAAAGCGGGGACCTTGGCCACGAGCCACCCATACCGGCTTCCGCGCTGCTGGTGCTAGCGGTGCGCTCGGGTCACTGGATGGCGGTCCTGGGACTGGATGATCTCGGGCATCCGGTCACGCACCAGCTTGCGGTAGTGAACAGGCATGCCGGGTAACTAGCGGGCCTAGGCGTCATGCCCGGCGGCTGCCCCGGCCCGGCCGAGCGTCGGCTCACCGGCGACGGTAACCACCGTGAAACGCCCATACCCTGCCGGACCGTGCGATCCGCAGCCAGCGGGCCGCCCGTGGTCTGGGAGGAAC
Source organism: uncultured Actinomycetes bacterium (assembly GCA_963847965.1). GTDB lineage: Bacteria > Actinomycetota > Actinomycetes > Streptosporangiales > Streptosporangiaceae > Palsa-504. Next base: position 112,766 of record CAWKCG010000028.1, on the reverse strand, counting down.
TGTCGTAGGTGCCCCGGACCGGGCCGGGCTGGGGCAGCCCGCGAGCACGGCGCATCAATTACCTCTGGCATAAGGCGGCCCCTGCGGCACCGGGAAACCTGCTGCCGCGAAGCGAGTTGCCAAGTGACAGATTCTTTATCACGCCGGAATGGGTATTCTGTGCGCTCTGCCTCGGCGAACTCAATCATCGATATAAAGCAAATATTCGATCTGATTTCCTACCAGAACGATGGAGAAGGCTTCACGGCGATCGCCCGCAAGGTCGAGAGAGTGTGAGTGAGTATTCCACTTCGTGCAGAGATATGCGCACGGATGAAGTGCTCATTTCGGCCCGTCCAGATGACCGGCATAACCCGGATGAGAGCGCACGCTGATCGGCAATAACCGGGCATCGCGCGTGATGCGGGCATCCGCTCCCTGCCATGGTCGTCGGGATCGTCCCGCCGCCGGCCGCACACTAGGCATGTGCGGATCACTATCTGGGTCCGGCCCGGCTCGGCGCGCCCGGGGGTCGGCGGCGGGCATGCCGGTGCCCTGATCGTCCGGGTCAGCGCCCGGGCGGTGGACGGCAAGGCCACCGAGGCAGCGCTGGCCGCGGTCGCCGCCGCATTCGGCGTCCGCCGCGGTGCCGTCACACTGGTCGCCGGGGCATCAGGCCGCACCAAGGTAGTTGAGGTCGCCGACGGCGATCCGCGCATTCTCGCGGACCTGCTGGCCACGCCCGGCGGGGGCTGACCGCCCTGGCGGTGACCGGCGGACCTGGCGGCTGAGGCCGCCTGCGCGGAAGCCGGATGCGGCCGGACTCCACCGGACATGGCCCAAATGCGCATTGCCCGCCCCGGTGACAGCGGCCGTCTGGGAGCCGCTCCCGGCGCCGGCTCCGGGCGGCGCGACCACGCCCGTCGCGGCAGAAGCGGGCACTCGCGCCAAGCGCGGCGCCGCATAAATATACGGCCTGGCCACATGCCTGCCCGGCCTTAATCGGCATTGTCGACAGTCCGAAGAGCTCTTGACACCACGAACAAAGAGGAATCGTTATCTCCAGCCCGTTTTTGGGTGTCTTCGCTGTAAACGCGGCAGGTCCTGGGCTTCGGCGAGGACGTGTTATCTGCAGCGGTGTCTTCGCTGTAGCCGCTGTAACCGCCGCAGGACTCTCCTGGTCCACTCCAACGTGCTGGACGAGTTCGGCGGTGTGCGTCCCGGGCTCGCTGATCAGCTCTCGTCGGCGCTTGGTGCTGCCGGGGAGGGACGGCTGTGGGCGAGCAGGTCAGCTGAGCGTTCCGGATGACGGTCGTCGCTGCGATCGTCCGGACCGGCGGCGGGCACAGGCTGTGCGCTGGTCGAAGGCACCGCGGCGGCGGCCGCGTCCATACGCACCGGACAGGCACCGAAGCTCTTGGCCAGCGGCTCGATACCGTCCGCCCGAATCGTCGGCCTGCGACCCGCTACCGCTCCGTCGCGGCCAGTTCGCCCGCCGACCCCGCCTTCAGCGGGCGCACCACGCGAAGACGCGCCCGCCGGATGGCGATGACACCGGTGATGGGCCTTTCCCGCTGCTGCGGCGGTGACATGTCTACGCCGCAGAAATGCCCGTCCACCAGGCATTATCTGCAAACGACTTCAGATAACCGCCGTTATGGTCGCCTTGGGCGTCGGAGTACAGGTGGAGAACAACCGTCGATATTGGTTCTTCTGCGCGACGGCCAAGCCGATCTTCGCTGGCTGATATGCCGCAGGAGGCCGCGGGTCGGGGCCGAGAGCCACCGCTCGACAACGTCCAGCACGCCTTGAGGCGCGCGGCGTGCGCGCTGGCCGCAGTGGTTGTCCGGCGCCCTCACGGCGCACCCGGCTGGTGGGCCGGCTCAGCGGCCGTGAAGGATCGTGGTGGACACCGCGTGCACAGCGACCTGCGCCGGGCGTGCTCGGCTACCGTTAGCGGGTCACGGCCGCAGGGCAGGGGTGGGTTCTAGCGCGATGACGCCATCGTTTGGGCGAGTTGCTGCCGGGACGCCAGGCCGCTCGAATGGACTCTTCGCGTTTCGGTTTCGGCACAGGCTGCGGGCCGAGGAGGAAGACCCCTGTGGACGACACCCGCCAGCTGCAGGTCAGCCGCATCATCGACGCTCCCCCCGAGCAGATCTTCGCCGTGCTGGCCGACCCGGCCCGCCACCGCGAACTCGACGGCGCCGGCATGCTGCGCGGCCTGGACTCCGGTGACGCCCCGATCACCGCCGTCGGCCAGGCGTTCGTGATGAACATGAACCAAGACGGCATCGGCGACTACCAGATGCGCAGCGAGATCGTGATCTACGAAGCCGGCCGCCGGATCGGCTGGGCGCCGGCCATTCATCCGCCGGGGGCGCTGGCCCACATCATCGGCGAGCTCGACCCGAGCGGCCATACCTACGCCTGGGAGCTGGAACCCGCAGGGGACGGCCGGACCAAGGTCACCCACACCTACGACTGGAGCGGCGTCCGCGACCAGAATGCCCTGGGCCTGTACCCGCGGGTGTCAAAGGAACAGATGGAGGGCAGCTTGGACCGGGTGGCGGCGGCCGTCGCCTGACCGCGGCGCTCGCCCGCCCGGCCCCCGCCCCCCACGTCCGCGGCAAGCTCCGCTAGCGCAGCACTGCGACGCCGACGGTATCGGATGACGTTCGCTCTGTGCCGCCCCCGCCGCAGGAGCCAACGAGCGCGCCAGGCAGCTGAATAGCGGCTCGACAGCGGCTGCCGTTCCGCAGGTAGGAGCGTGGCATCGGCTTGCAGCCTTACTCGCTCGGGTGACCGGAGAACCGCCGGATGGTCGCCTTCATATGACGGCCACACAGACAACCGGCGGCGATACCGTCTGGAGGGACTGGGGGATGACGGGGCCGTTGAGCCGGTTCCGGTTCGGCGTCCAGCAGGAAGCCGCGCAGACGGGTGCGCAGTGGCTGGGCATTGCCGGTCAGGCTGAGGCGCTCGGCTGTTCGCCTGTTGCCGAGTGCGGCTGTTACGCCCTCGTTGGTGACCTGTCCTCGGCGGGACCGGTGATTGCTGCAGGGAAACTGCAACCTGGATCGGCCAGGGTTGTCTGAGACCACACTCCGGCGGGCGGTGCCGGCCAGGCAGGACGGAGGCCAAAAATGACACCACTGGACTCCCGGACCGGCCTGGTGGCCCGGATCAGGGGTTGCCGGCTGGACAGCCGCACCGTGGTTCTGGGAGTCGCGGGCGCCGTGGCGGGCGGGTTGTGCGGGCTACTGGGGGTGGCCGGCGGGGTGGTCATCGTCCCCGTGCTGACCTCGCGGCGGATCGGGATGGCCCGCGCCACCGCCAGCGGGACCACGATCGCTGCGGTCCTGCCGATCTCCGTCGTGGCCGCGCTGACGTACGCGGGACTACATGACGTTGACGGGCCGGCAGCATACGCCATCGTTCCGGGGGCCGCCGCAGGCGTGATCGTCGGGTCCTTGCTGGCCACGCGGGTGCGGGCGTCCGTGCTGCGCAGCCTGTTCCATCTGGTGCTGCTGGCGACCGCGGTCCGCCTGCTTGTCGCGCTACCCAGCGGCAGCATCCACCAGATCGCCGTGCAGGTGCCCGCGGCGGTAACACTGGGTGCCCTGGGAACGGTCGCGGGCCTGGCCAGTGGCATGCTGGGCAGCGGCGGCGGCACCTTCCTCGTTCCCGCGCTCGTCGTGGGATTCGGGCTCGTGCAGCAAGTCGCTCAGGGTACTGCGCTGCTCGCCTTGATCCCCATCTGGATCATCGGGGCGCTCACCCACCACAAGACGCACACGCTCGGGCTGCGTGAGGCCGCCGCCCTGGGCTCGTGCGGAGCGCTGACCGTCCCCCTCGGCGCCGAGATCGCATCGCACGTCGGCGCCCTGCCCTTGCGCGTCATCTTCGCCGCCTTCCTGATCGCCACCGTGGGCCGGGGCCTGGTGCCCACACGCAACCGAGGAAACCAGCCGCCGCCGCAGGCAGCCGCCCAGCAACGGGGAGGCTGCCCGGAGCAGGGAACTCACCTCCAGGCCCTCCTGCACCGGGTCGCGCACCCGCAGCAGGGGACCGCACGCGCCCGCGTCGGCTACCCCTCCGCCTTCCTACCGCAGGACAACCCGGCTTCGAGCGCACTGACGCAGGACCTGGTCGGATGTCGGCCTACCCGCCCGGACGATCCCCGGACCGCGAAGCAGATCGCTACGTGACAGGCTGAACGGCAGCTGCTATGCCGGTGCCGAGGCAGAGGGGGCCCGCGCGAACGAATCGGCCAGGTCTCGGCCCCCTCTGATGGAGCCGATCCCGGCCAGCAGCAACCCTCACCGGACGTGAGCGCAACCTCCATGTGCCGCTGCCCGGCGCCCCGGTTGGTCCGGTCAGGGCGGGACAGTGACACCCGGAGCGGAATCACTTGCCCCAATCGGCAGGAAGACAACAGAACTGGGCCATTGGTGCGCAGGCTTCAGCGAACAGGCCGCTGCCTGCGTAGCTGTGGCCTTGCCGTCCTGATACTCAAGCGCCCACCGGGGACGTGACTGGCGGTGAGATGTAGTAGCGCGCGGAGCCGTTAGGGCGGCCGCGTGGTGGCCAGCGCGACCGCCTGTGCCGCGCCCGGACTGGGTGATCTGTACGTTGCCGGGCGCATGGCCGACGCCGCCGGGCGACGCCCGACTTGGCTCGATGAGCGGATGACCCGGCCAGGTTGCTACGCTGACGCGTTCAGCGAGACGGGCGGGGTTACGGCTGCGGGAACCCGGGAACTGCAGGCGGCAAACGAGAGCTTGGCAAACCCGGCAGCCGCATCCCGTCACGCCACAGAACCTCGAGTTGCCAGGCGTCTGCCCGCCAGGCGCCGCCAGTCCACTGACCCGCGCTGAGAAGCCATGCAGGATCGCCGGAACTTCCGGGAATGCGGGCCCGGATCTCCCATACGGCCAGCTCAGCGCTTCGGAGAACAGGGACCAGGGTCTTCGGCCTCGCCGTTGGAGCTAATCTCCGGCCCGGCAGTCCCCGGACCCCGGTCACCACGGCCACCCGCCGGCCCGGTGGTGGAACAGGTGCTGGGGCTGCGGCGCCTGGGGGTGCGGCGGCCCGGGCGGCACGACGCGCGTGGCGAGCAGCCCGGCCAGCGCGAAGCCGGCGGCGACGAACATCGCCACCCCGGTTCGGTGGCCGGTCGTGCCGTGGACGGCGACCAGCGTCGCGGACAAGATCGCCACGCCGAGCGCAGCGCCGCACTGCCGGGTGGCGGTCAGCAGCGCGCTGGCCGTGCCCTCGGACCGGGCGGCGACCGGCCCCTGGGTGCCGGCCAGGGTGGATGCGACCTGGTTGAGGCGATTGGCGATCCCGAGCACGAACGAGACCGCCAGCAGGGCTGGCAGCGATCCGGCCAGCACCGCGACGGCGCTTCCGGCCAGGGCCAGCAGCGCGAGGGACAGGCCGGCGGCCAGCGCCCGGCGCGGTCCGAGCGCGGGGACGAGCCGGCTGCGCCGGCCCGGCCAGCGCGAACGCCCCCGCCGCCTGCGGGACGAAGCACAGGCCGGTCAGCAGCGGGCTGAGCCCCCGCCCTTCCTGCAGGTAGAGGGTCATCAGCAGCACCACCCCGGCGCTGAAGGCGCCGACCGCGATCAGGGCCAGGTTGGCTCCCGCGATGCGGCGGTCCTTCAGCAGGGCCAGGTCGAGAATCGGGGCCCGCGCCCTCTTCTCCCGGGCGACGAACGCGCCCAGCAGCACGACCGCGGCCCCGAACAGCAGGGCCGGCTGGGTGACCTTGAGCGTGTCGCCCACCCGGGCGACCGCGAACACCAGCAAGGCGACCCCGGCGGTCACGGTGATGGCGCCGGGAACATCCAGCTGCCCCTTGCTGCTGGGCGGATCCGGTGGCAGCAGCCGGAACGAGGCGATCAGCAGCGCCACCCCGACCGGAGCGTTCACGAAGAAGACCAGACGCCACGTGACCTCGGCCAGCAGGCCGCCGAGCACCGCCCCGGCAGCAAATCCCGTGGAGGCGATCGCGCCGTAGATGCCCAGGGCGTGGCTACGTTCCTGCTGGCCGGGATAGCTGGTGACCAGCAGGGACAGGCCCGCGGGCGCCAGCATGGCCGCCCCGACGCCCTGGACCACCCGGGAGGCGATCAGCAGGCCAGGCTCGACGGCCAGACCCCCGGCGATGCTCGCCACCACGAACACGACCAAGCCGATCCGGTACAGCCTGGCCCGGCCGTACACGTCGGCCAGCCGGCCGCCCAGCAGCAAGAACCCCCCGAAGGCGACCGCATAGCCGCTGATCAGCCACTGCAGCGTGGTCGTGGCGACGTGCAGGCCGTCCTGGATCGAGGGCAGGGCGACGTTGACGATCGTGAAGTCCAGCACGACCATGAACTGCGCCATCGACAGGGTGAGCAGCAACGCGAACCCCGGCTGGGGCGCTCCCGGCGGGGGTGCGCCCGGCGGGGCTTGATCGCCTGACCGCGGGACGGACATGTCGGGGCTCCTTTTCCGCACTATCGGGTCATTATCCGGGACGAAGCCGCGGCGCCAGCCGGCGATGCCCTGGGACCGGCTCCGGCATTCCAGGCCCGGGAAAGCTGGGAACGATATGAGCGCTATGAGGAAGCCCAACCATGCGGCATGAGGGCCGCGCGCCGGGCAGGCGGCTGGCCGGTGCTACGGCTACATCACCAGCTGGCGCCTCGACGGCGATGTGCCCTCCATCGCGAAGGATCCCGCGTGCCCGAAAGTTCCGGGAGATGGCACCTTCAGGGGGATCGGCGGCATCGTCGGCACCGGCTCGAACGATATGTGGCTGTCGCCAGACGGCGCCTATCTGTACCAGATCTACGGGAACGCCTCGAAACTAGTGGGCTACGCCGTCCAGCCGGATGGTTCGCTCGACGAGATCACCAGCGCGAGTATTCCGTACAACAGCCCACAGGGCTCGGCGGGATTCTGATCAGGGTCGGCTACTCGCAACTCGGGCTCTGCCTTCAAGCCTTCTACACCCGCCATACACGTGCCAGCCCGTTCGGGACGCCGGAGACCGGATCGGGCGCAGCGCAACCAAACGATCTGCGCGCACAAGCCCGCCACGACAGCGCCGCTATCAGCCGCGCCGAATCGGCAGGGAGGTAATACGGACTTGGTTAAAGCCTGTGTCCCGTCGTGGCCGCGTCGTTCCGCTAGCCATCCGCTGCGTTCAGCCACGGCAGGATTGCGGTGCCGGGGAGCGGCGCGGGCCGCCTGGCCGGGAATGCGTGGCGAGAAGCCTGGTCATGTGCTGTCGGGCTGGGACATGATGGGCGGCGTGAGTGCTGAGCCTGGGGTGTATGTGGCCCGCTACGGTGGAACCGCCGCAGCGGCAGCTTGATCATCGGGGCTGCGGTATTCGTGCTGGTCGCGCTCACGGTGCCGATGTCGCTGGCCCTGCGGGTGGTCACGCTCGTGTTCTTCGGCGGTGGCGCGCTGGTGTTCATCGCGAACATCGTCAGCCGCCGGGTAGCGCTGCGGGTGGACGCCAGCGGCATCACCCTGGGCGGCTCGCCCGGGCGGTACCGCTCCACCACCCGCCTGATCCCGTGGGCCGACATCAGGGAAGTCGTGCTCTGGCGCCAGCCGATGCCCTACGGCCGTTCTATGCGCTACGTGGCCGTGGCCCGCCGCAAAGGCACCCCGCCGCTGGCCGGGCACCGGGGCCAGCGAGCCGGCCAGGTGACGGCCCGCACGCTCACCCCTGTCAGCGGCGACACGCTGCTGGCCAGCCGCGCAGCGAACCTGTGGCGGCTGGATGCGGATCGGATGTCCGCAGCCGTGGCGCAGTTCGCGCCCGGCGTCCGAGTCATCGACCACGACGCCGGCCAGGTCACAGGGCCGCGGGCCGGCCACCAGTCCGCACATCCCGCACGTCACCGCCCGTGGTGAACTCCGCCCCGGCCACCAACCTAGAAATGCACGAGAACCGCCTTACCTGCATCTGCTGCTGACCGCAAGCGTTCGATTCTGGGGCTGGTGCCATGGTCTGGGGCGTGGCTGAGTCTGCTCCCTGTCCCCTGATAGCTGCCGGGTTCTGCGAGCGGGCGGGCGGGTCACAGGGGCGCGCAGCGCCCGCGTAGCGGCGCCGCAGGCGCCCTTGACGCGACCGCCCGGGAGCGGATCATGCCAGGCGGCGGGGGACAGGAAGCCCCGGTGGCGGGATACGGTTCAGCGGTTCAGGATGGTGGCCTTCCTGTGCGGGTGATCAGCTGTGGCGGCCGGGGGGCCGGGCCAGGAGCAGCCAGCCTTACCTAGGTCCGCGGGGCGCAGTTGCTGCCCCGGCGACAAGATGATTGATTGGGTGTCCCCGGCCTGCGGGGATGCGGCCGCTCAGTCTAATCGGGCCGTCCGCCTGGCCCCTTGAGGCCGGCAGCGGCTGACAGCGGCTCGTCGGGAGCTGGCCGCGGTGGTCCCCATCGGTGCGCGCGGTCGCTCGCGGGCCCGGCCGGGCCGGCGGTCACGGGCTGGTCACCATGGCAGGGGGGGTTAGGCGGCGGCGAGCGCGTCGTCGCCGAGCTCGGCCAGGATGTGGCAGGCCTGGCGGAGGATCTTGCGGGCCTCGGACAGGGCGGCGCGCTTGCCGTTGCAGCGGTCCTTAACCTGGGCGTAGTAGCCGTGGTCGGGGGCTGAGGACCGGGCGTGGGTCTTGCCGGCCTCGTAGAGCGCCCAGCGCGGCACGGGCGGTCCCTGCCGGGACAGGCGCCCGGGCGGGCCCTTGCGGTCCGAGGACCAGACGGTGACGTCCAGCCCGGCGAACCGGACCGCCTTGCGGGAGGAGGAGAACCGGCCTTCCCCGCCCAGCCAGCAGGTCATCGCCAGCGCGGTGACCGGCCCGACCCCGTACAGCCGGGCGGCCAGGACCTTGGCGCCGGTCAGGTGCCGGGCGGCGTCCAGCAGCTGGTGCCGGACCGCGTGCAGCCGGACCTCCAGGGCGTCGATCATCTCCAGGGCGGTGGCGACCTGCAGCTGCCCGGCCGGGGACAGGCAGCCGGCCGCGGCCGCCCGCAGCGCGGCCAGGCCCTGCTCGCTGCGCAGCGCGCCCTCGCCCAGGGCCGGGGCGCCCTGGTGGAAGAACACCGCGTGGATGCGCTGCGCCCAGGCGGTGTGCTCGCGGCGCAGATCGTTGTACAGCTCGAGCAGCGCCCGGCATTCCAGGATGTGGCCGGGCGGGATCCAGCACTCCGGCAGCCGGCCCTCGGCCAGCAGCATCCGCAGGTGCCGGCAGTCGGTCTTGTCGGTCTTGGCGTGCCGCTTGCGGCCGCGGGCGAAGGCGGTGTCCGCCGGCTCGGCCAGATGCACCGCGACGCCGGCCGCGGCCAGCTCCTCAGCGACATACCGCCAGCCGGTGCACCCCTCGACCGCGAACGCGGCATCCTCATTCCCGGCGAACCGCGCCAGCCAGGCCCGCAAGTGCACCCGGTCGGCCGGGCTGATCTGGCCGCGCCGCACCTCCCCGGTCACCGTGTCGAGGTAGTCGAAGGTGATCTGCTACCGGTTTACCTTCAGCCCTGCGGCTGGTGTCCATGACGTGCGCGACGAGGCGCCGGGGGCCAGACGATCACGTCGTGGATGCGGTTACCTTGCGCTGTCCATCACGGAAAGCGGGAGGTGCGATGCGCGTGCAACGGGTGCTGATGCCGGGCTCGGAAGCCGAGTCGTGGACGCTGCTCGGCGATGACCAGGTTCGGGTCGAGCCGGCGGAACAGTTCCTGGGCTACCTGTCGGCGGTCGAGCGGTCGCCGAACACGGTGAAGGCCTACGCCCACGACCTGAAAGACTGGTTCGCCTACCTGGCCGGGCGCGGCCTTGACTGGCGGGCGGTGACGGCGGAAGACGTAGCCGGCTTCGTGGCGTGGCTGCGGCTGCCGCCCGCGGCCCGCTGCGGGACGGTGGCGGTGCTGCCCATGGTGGCACACCACTGCGCCGCCTCCAGCGTGAACCGCAAGCTGGCGGCGCTGGCCTCCTTCTGCGAGTTCCACGCCCGGCGAGGGGTGCCGCTGGCGGGCCTGCTGGCAGTCATGCAGCCAGCCGGCCGCGGCCGGCCAGCGGCGACGTCTTACAAGCCGTTCTTGCAGCACGTGGCCAAGGGCAGGCCGCAGCGACGGCGCACGGTCAAGCTGGCGGCCCCGGCGCGCGCGCCGCAGGTCCTGACCGCTCGCCAGGCGCAGGCGATCCTGGACGCCTGCGGGCACTTGCGGGACCGGCTGCTGTTCGCGCTGCTGCTGGATTGCGGCGTTCGCATCGGCGAGGCTCTGGGCACGCGGCACGAGGACATGATGATCGCCGAGCGGCAAATAGCGGTGGCGCCGCGGGACAATGACAACCGGGCCCGCGTCAAGGCGGGCAGGTCCAGGATCATCCCGGCCAGCGCAGGGTTGTTCCGGCTGTATGCCGACTACCTGGCTCGCGAGTACGGTGCCCTGGATTCGGATTACGTGTTCGTGAACCTGTGGGCGGCACCGTATGGGCATCCGCTGGCCTACCCGGCTGTCTATGACCTGGTGGCGCGGCTGCGCAAGATCACCGGGATCGCGTTTTCGCCGCATCTTTTCCGGCACACCTACGCGACCTGGCTGCTGCGCAACGGCGCCGGGATGGAAAGCGTGAAAGAGCTCCTCGGCCACGCCTCGATCACCACGACGATCGACACCTACGGCCACCTGACCGTCGAAGACGCCCGCAAGACGCTGGAGGCCGCGGGCTGGTTCACCGGCCGGGAGGTACGGCTGTGACCGCCAGCGGGATCAGCCAGGGTGACCGGGCGCGCTGGCAGCGCCGCGCCGCCGCCGAGCTCGGCAGGATCCTGGCCGCCCACCCGGACCTGCCGTGTATCAGCTGGACGGTCGGCCCGGCCGGGTCGGTCGTCGCCGGGCACATCAGCGGCCTGGCCCCGGTGGGCCAGGCACGCCAGATATTCGAGGCGTGGCGGCTGGCGCTGGAGCTGGAGGAGTACCGCGACCAGGAGATGAGCGGCGGGACGGCGTGGCTGCACGCGGCGGTCCGCCGCCACCAGGTCAGGGTCCGGCTGTCGGCGACCGTGTTTCCCGGCTACGACGCGGAGGACTGATGGACTCGCGTAACCGTCAGGCGCCGCCTCAGCCGGCCGCTGGCCGGGCCCGCCTGCTGGAGAAGCTGATGGCAGCGGTCAGGCCGGAGTTCCGCGCCAGCATCTACCTTCCCGGCCCCGGCGACCCGGTGCTGGGCGCCGGGCCGTGCACGGTGCCCGGCTGTGACCTTCCGGGCAAGGAGCATGGGCTCTGCTCGGCTCACATGCTGCGGTGGTACCGGCGCGGCCGGCCCGGCATGGGCGAGTTCCTGGCCGATCCCGGACCAGCCCTGCGCGGACACCGGCCGCCGCGGGCCTGCCTGATCGGCGGGTGCCGTTACGGCACCTACTCCCGTGGGCTGTGCGCCCGGCACCGCAGGCAGTGGGACCAGGCCGACCAGCCCAGCCTGGCCGCCTGGGCGTCGGCCCTGGCCTCGCCGGCCTCCGGGCCGCCGGGAGATTGCGGGCTGCCGTGGTGCTCGCTGTGGCCTGAAAGCGGCAACGGCATCTTCTGCCGGGCACACACCGCCCGCTGGCGCAGGTCCGGTATCGGCGATCCCGCGGAGTTCATCACCGCCAGCCAGCGAGCAGGCAGAAGACGCATCGACTACCAGCAGCTCCCCCCGCAGCTCACGCTGGAGTTCCAGTACGCGGTCCAGTGCAGATCCGGCGAGCGGACGCACCCCGCGCCGCCATGGATCATCCAGCCGGCGATCCGGCTGGCACGGCACGCGGGCGTGACATCGCTGCTGGACCAGCCTGAGCAGCAGTGGCGTGACATCGCCGCGGCCAGCGGCCTGGTGAGCAGCTCCGGCCAGGCGCTGGGTTTCCTCTTCTACGCCCGCAACGCCGTCGACCTGCTCCAGGACGGGCCGGGATGGGAGGCGGAGTACCCGCGTGACATCTGGCGGGCGTCCCGGCTCCCCGGCATCACGACCGCCTCCGCCGCGAACCCCGGCCAGCGGCGACTGCGTTTCGACCGGATAGGCCAGCCGTGGCTGAAAGACCTCGCCAAACAATGGATCCGGCTGCGGCTGACCTGCGGCCTTGCCCTGAGCACGGCCGAGGGTGACCTCATCAGGCTCACCCGGTTCAGCAGCTTCCTCGCCCAGAGCGCCGCCAGCGCCGACCTGCCCGACGTCGACCGGGAGCTCGTGGAACGCTACCTGGCCTGGCTCCCCGGCGCCCGCGGCGCCGGGCAGTCACGCGGGCGCATCATCGGGACGCTCGCGACGTTCCTGCAGGCGGTCCGCCGGCACGGCTGGGACGACGGGCTGCTCCCGGCAGGCGCGATGATCTTCCCTGAAGACTATCCCCGGCCCGGGCGGCAGCGGCGGCTCCCGCGGGCACTGGCCGAACACGTCATGGCGCAGGTCGAGAACCCCGCCAGCCTCGGCCGCTGGCCCCACCCCGAAGGGCAGCTGCTCACCCTGATCCTGATCCGGTGCGGGCTGCGGATCACCTCGGCGTGCGCGCTGCCGTTCGACTGCCTGATCCGCGACGGCCAGGGCGCCCCCTACCTGCGCTACGTCAACACCAAGATGAACCGCGAAGCCGCCGTCCCTGTCGATGACGAACTGGAAGCCGCCATCGGCGCCCAGCAGCAGCGGGTGCTGCGGCGCTGGCCAGACGGCAGCCCGCACCTGTTCCCCAAGCTGCACGCCAACATCAGCGGGCAGCGCAGCTGGCCAGCCGGCACCTACCGGGATCAGCTCTACCGGTGGCTGGATGCCTGCGACATCCGCGACGAGCACGGCCGGCCCGCCCATCTCACCCCGCACCAGTGGCGGCACACCTTCGGCACGCGGCTGGTGAACCGGGACGTCCCCCTGGAAGTCATCCGGATCCTGCTGGATCATGAATCAACGGAAATGACCGCCTACTACGCCAAGATCAGCGAGGAGACGGTCCGCCGGCACTGGGAGAACGGCACCAGGGTCAACATCAACGGCGACCGGGTCACGATCGGCCCCGACGGACCGCTCGCCCAGGCCCAGTGGGCGAAGACCCGCTATGGCATGGCCACCCAGACCCTGCCCAACGGGTGGTGCGGGCTGCCGATCCAGAAACGCTGCCCGCACGCCAACGCCTGCCTGACCTGCCCGGTCTTCCTCACCGGACCCGAGTTCCTGCCCGAGCTGCGCGAACAGCGCCGCCGCACGCTCACCCTGATCGACGTCTCGCAGAACAACGGCCAGGCCCGGCTCGCCGAAATGAACGCCCGGGTCCTCGCCAACCTTGACCGCATGATCGGCGAGATCGGCAAAGACACCAGCGCCGGGGCAGCCGATGCGAGCTGACAACACCCGCCACATCATCACGGCCGCCAGACGGCGAACCGAGCAGACCCGCCAGCGCGCCGTCACCACACTGCGGCGGATGGACGCCGCCGGCCAGCCCATCACCCTGGCCAGCCTCGCAAGCCAGGCCCGCGTCTCCAGATCCTGGCTCTACCGCCAGGACGATCTCCTCGGCGAGATCGAGCGTCTCCGCGACCGCCGCCCGCCCCCCGGGCGCACCGCGGTTCCGAGCCGGCAGCGCGCATCCAACACCTCGCTGCTGCAACGGCTGGAAGCCGCCACCGATCGCATCCGCCGCCTGGAATCCGAAAACCAGCAGCTCCGCGACGCCCTGGCCCGCGCCCTCGGCGAACGCCGGGCCGCCGAAATCCTCGGGCAGACCCACAGCCGCGACACGCCGAACAGAAAAACCCCGGAGATCATCTGACCGCGCCCAGACAGCATCCCCGGCTTGCGTCGGGAACACCGTCCTCATCGTATCCGCGCAGGTCAAGACCATGATCAAAGTCAGGGCTCAAGATAAACCGGTGAATATCCAGCCCGCCTACGATAGGCATCGGGACCTCCTCAAGCTCCGAGGGGCGCACGCACGCGCCCCATGCGAATTGCCCACGTGGTCAATCCTGACGCGCGTCTGAGCTGGGGGGGTCTCCGGCACCCGGCCGCGACCTCAGCTCAGTCCGGCCCGATGCATGTCATCTAATTCGGCGCAGGCGGGACCGGTGTCGGCCATGGCCATGCTCGTGCAGATCCGGCTGATCTGCGCTGTGCCCTTGCCGTGCTGTGCATGCCTGGCGCTCGGGTCTTCAACGCGCGGGCGCGGCCCGGCGTCTTTGAGACAGGACACGTTGAGCGAGGCGGTGGGATCCATGAGGCGTTTCACCCGAGCCCTGATCGGGGCCGTCCTGGCGTCGGCCGCCGGGTGTGCCAGCACCGGTGCCCCTGCCAGTTCGGGCCACGGCCACCTGGCCGCGTGCGCGGCTGATGTCCTGGTGCTGCGTCCTGGCGCGGGCGTGGTGCCGATGACCGGCGAGCACGCCGTGCTGTACGCCCTGGCCAACCGCGGCCCGCAGACCTGCACCGTCCGGGGCTACCCGCAGGTCACCCTCTATGACGCCGATGGGCGTGTGCTGCCGTTCCGGTACGCCGATGGCGGCGGCGCTTATGTCACCTCCGGCAAGCCGGCGACCGTCGTGCTCGCACCGGCAGCCACGGCCTACGTGCTGGTCGCCAAGTACCGGTGCGACCTGGGGATCGTACGCAACGCGGCCACGATCGGGCTGACCCTGCCCGCCGGCCATGGCCAGGTGTTCGCCGCGCGGGAGCCGGTCGGGGTTCCCGGCCCGCCGGGCCTGTCCTACTGCCGCGGCGGGCCGCACGACCCGGGCCAGCTGGTCACGGTCTCGCCCGTCGAACCGACCGCGCAGGCAGCCAGCAGCCTGCGCTGACCGCCACTGCGCATAACGGGATCTTCCGCGCCAGATCGGGGCCTGTCCGTGAACACGAGCGAGGTGTTCGGCGGAGCTTTCGGAAGCTGCCAAGAGGTGGACGCTGAGAGCCGTTGTCAGCTTGGGCGCGCTCGAATCGTCACCACGGGTCGAGTCTGACCGGGGGGAGGTCCGGGCGCCGGCCCATCAGCCACACCAGCAAGTCCCTGCGGTCACCCGGATCGGGAAGTCGCCTGGGAAGGGCGGCCAGGAGCATGGGCAGTTCCCACTCGATGTACTCGTCCGGCCAGTCGGCAGGCTCATAGCCGAGCCCGAGGTCGGCGTGGTGCACCTCCACCTCCCGCAGCCGGCGGGACGGGCTGGCCGTGGTCGGCCAGCTGTCGTGGCCGCGCAGCTCGGCATGAGGCCATCCCGCGGCGGCGCTGCGGGCCCACACGTCCTCCAGCCGACGGGCAGTCCCCGCCAGGTCTGCGGCCAGCTCGGCGGCGCTCTGGCCGGCACCAGCGGCGATGCCGGCGTCGCGCTGCGACGACCCGCCGGGGTAGCGGGGCAGGTCCTGCCCCACGAGCGCTGCCTCCAGACGGCGGGCGTGGCCTTCGGCGTTGCGGGCCAGGTGGGTGAGCACGTGCCCGACCGACCAACCCGGCAATCGGCTCGGCGCCCGGACCTGGTCGTCGGCGAGCCCCTCGGCACAGGCCAGGAGGCGGGCATGCGCCGCCTGGCAGAGGGCGATGGCAGCGGCGGCGTCTTGCTCGAGGTCGGTCGGCATGTCCGTATCCTGTCAGGCTCCGATAGTCACGTTGCGTCCTAGCACCGCCGTGGGCTCAGGATCGGCCGTCTGCCCGGTCAATGCCATCGACCCAGGGGCTTGAGGATTGGAGCCCGGCAACCTCGCGTGCGACACTGCCGTGGTGGTCGTCGAGGAGGTAGACCGGTTGGCCACTGAGTTGGAGGGCGTCCGCCGGAGCGAGTCGAAGGGTCGGCTGCAGTGGCGTTACCAGGGTCGGCTCGTCGCTCGGCAGCTCGACGAGGAGCACCTGGTGATCCGGGCCGACTTCGACTACCGCGACGAGATCGTCCGCAGGTTCCCCGCTACCTTCAGCGTGCCCGCACGCTTCACCAAGCACATGATGGTGGTCGCCGACCTCGCCGGCGACGGCGGCGCCATCGAAGACGCCCTCGTGGCCGCTTGGAGGCTGCAGCGCCGAGTCGGCTGAAGCGGACTGGGCCGGGCGGGCGCCTACGTGTACGCCATGGACCGCAGCAGTCGCATCTCCGGGTCCTCCGACATGGACCGGCCAGAGATCGTCGAACAGACCGTCGAGCTGATGCCAGCGGCCGGCGGGCAGGGCGTTGTGCTTGGCGGGGTCGTAGCCGGTGCCGTCGTGCCAGCAGCGCCAGATGACGTCGCTCCAGGCGCGGGCGGTGATGCGGACGGCGAGCGGATGGTCCTTGCCGCGGGCGCGGGCATTGTCGTAGATGGCCGCGTCGGCGCAATGATCTGCCTGATTGTGTATTGCGAAGAGCCAGAAGCCAGCTATAGCGGTGGTCGTACAGATCAGGTGGTTCTGGCGCCCGCCGGTGCGAGGCCTCCGTTCCTCGACCCGATGCTGGCGGGCGGAGGGCGGACCGGGCCGAAGTTGCCCTCACGCCTTCGTCGTGGAGGATCTCTATCCGTTACATCAGGAGCAAGTAGACATCAAAGCAGGTCGGCGGGCGTAAGCACTAAGGCAGCGCTAGCCGCCCAGCTCTGGCATGCGCGATGAGTGCGAGCAGTGCGCCAAGCAGGACCGCGACCGCGCGGTCACGATAGTAGGGGCGGCTTGCCGTCCCCTCCCGTGGGCACGACGGCGCCTCAGGGGGCGGCACCGCTAACGGCATCGTCTTGTGTCGTCATTGCTAGATATCCTGCCCGCCGACATCGATGGCTGACGGTTTCTGGAAAGTTATTGCTAGTTTTTGATTACCAGTATAGGTTGAGGGCAAGCGCAGGAACCTACCGCCATGCGGGCGGCCCCCCGTCGTATCGGCTATGCCTGGAGGGGAACCCGTGAGGATCATCTACCGACCGGAATACCAGCAGTCACCACCACAGCCTCCGCCTCTTCCGCCGCACAGGAGCTGGCCGAGACGGCACAAGACCCTCACCGCGCTCGGGTCCGGTTTCGGTCTCGCGCTGGCGCTCACCGCGTGCGGGGGAAGCCCGGCACCGGCCCCTACCGTCACGATGATTCAGCACGACCCGGAGACGACCGTCACGGTTACGGCCACGCCCACGGCGACCGTGACGGAAACAGTGACGCCCACGGCCAACGCGCAAGGCCAGGCCACGCAGATAAGCGCGGACGGCGTTTACGTCATCGGGTCTGATATTCCGGGCGGTACCTGGGACACCAGCGGCGGTCAGAAGTGCTATGAGGCCGCACTGGCGAGCACCGACACGAGCAACATTATCGACAATAACAATTTCACTGGCCTGGACACCGTGGACTTGTCAGGTGCAGTGGCATTCCAAATCAGCGGCGGGTGTACGTGGCAGCAGATAAGCAGTTAGCCCCTCGGACGCTCACCCCAGCCCGGCTCCCGCTTCCGTGGCCGGGGTGAGATGGACCTGAATACGGAGCATGCGCAGCAGTTGCGGGACGCACTGGCGGCCTATGTGAGAGCTGCTCGGCGGGTTAGCGGTGGTACGCGTCGACCTGCCCGCACCGGACGCAGGGGATCGGCGAGCGGCCTGAACACCACTGAGGTCCGTGAGTGGGCCAAGGCGCAGGGCGTCGAGGTTAAAGACCGCGGATGAGTGAAGAAGTAACTGAGAGTAAGAAAACTAGGAACGGAGCAGGAATGCTACGGAAGATCATCATGGCGACGACAGGTGTCGCGGTACTGGGCGGCCTCTCACTGGGAGGGATCACGCTGTCAGCGGCAGCGAGCACGAAGGCCGCGACAACGGCTCCGAATCTCTATCTCTACACAGGAAACGGCACGACGCAGGTGGCGATGCTGAATGCTGCCACCGAGGAGGCGGAAGGTACGGAGCCGGCTGAAATCCTCGTGCCCGGTCCTGCGTTTATCGAGGACAAGTACGGGACGAAGATTCCGCTGCCCAGCCCGTGCAGTTATATCAATGATGAATACCCTGGCTGGCAGGCTTCGCCTAGCGGTGCCGGGCTCGCCTGCGCTCTTCTGCAGAGCGAGACCACAGCCGCTGAAATAAGCAACGTGAGCGTGATCGCCTGGCTAAAGGCGGCTGCGCCTAACACGGGAAGCTATATCTCACAGTGCCTTCAGTACCTCACCTGGACTTTGAGTGCAAATAACACATGGACCTACAAGCCCGTCGACTTGTACTGGGATGGCAATGCAAAGGTACTCGCCTGGAAGACCTTCGATGACAGTATCTACGGCGCTCAGCAGGAGTACTGCTCGGCACCGGTTACTACAGCACTCGCCCCGTGAGTCAGATATAGGTACGGGGTCCCGGCAAACTAGATGTAACAGTGGGGTGATCAGCGGGGCTTCCGGGTCGGCCACGTTGCGTGACTGGCTTCCGGGGTGCTTTCCGTCCACGGCACGGGCGGGCTAGCCGCTGCCGGGCGCTTTGCCCGCCGGATGGCTGCTCGCGGGGTCCGGGATGCCGGCGGGATGAAAGAGGGGAATCTGGCGGATTGCGGCGTGCCGTGCCGGTGGTGAGCAACGGAACTCCGGTAGGACAGAGATTGCTAAGGATCCAGGCTCTTGCCATGGCCGCGAGGGCAGTGACCATAGCCGCTCTCTGATACGTTCCAGTGCTGGTAGCAATACGGGGCGTCGCAGTCCTGGCAGAATCCTGCGTCGTGATACAGGCCGGCGCGGTGGACCTGGGCGAAGGACAAAGACCGGAACGCCTGGGCGATCCGGCCGGCCCAGGTGGCGTCGATGGGGCCCCGTAGCCGTTGCCGGCAGCGACGCCTTGGATCAGCAGGTACCACTGTTCCGGCTGGCGCTGCCGCTCGATGCGGTCCTGCACGGTGCGGGGCCACTGGTCCCAGCATGGCTGTCTGGGCGCGCCCGAACGGGTTGTTCTGCGTGGCGGCGTCGGCCGGATCTGGCGGGGCGGGCCCGGTGCGGTCTTGCGCGTGGTGACCGTACCGGGCGCTTGCGGCGCCGTTTAGGCTGGCTGGTCTGCCATGGCGTACAGCGAATCGATAAGATCGCCAAGACCCGGCTCAGACTAATGCAGTACCGACCCGGACTACTCGACGGCTTCCTGGCGGGCACCCACCTGGACTTCACCCCCTTGTAACCTTCGCAATTGAAGATCATTAGTTAGGAAATCAACCAATTTGACCCGCTGTGTTCCGTCCAGGTGACCGTGGTGGTGCAGGCGGTTCAGCTCAGCCGGGTGTCGGTCGTCTGCATCGTCCCATAAATCGTGCCTTAGTTGGCTATCAGAAAGGCCGTAAAGAGCGCATCATGGGATCGTGGCATACCAGACAGGGGCGGCCGTATGCCCTCAGTGCGGCAGCAGCGCGGACGTGCGCACGATCCGCGAATTCTTCGACACAACGAACGCCGGTGGGGTGCAGGCCTTCCAGCGTTTCATCGAGCAGTCCGGTCGGCGTAACGCCGATGACGACAACTACAACCACCACAACGTTGAGGGCTCCAGATCGCGGTCCCGCAAGGGACGGAGCAAGAAATGGGAACGGGCCAAGTTCGCTGCGGAACTCTTGTCTGACCCCGGCGGCGCGGTCATCGACTCGGCACTCGGGTTTGCCGGACGGGCCATCGGCCGAGGGGTGAAGAAGGTCGTCAATGAGCAGGTTGCGCCGGCTATGCAGGCTCGGGCGGCGCAGGCGCAGACCGCGAAGGCGGAGCAGCAGTTCGCCCAGGCTCAGGCTGACCAGGACGCCATCGTGGCGCGCTACCCCGAGCTGCGCGAGTGCAGGAAGGACCAGGTGGTCTTCCTCGACGGCGGTTCGCGTACCGTCCCCATCAGCGAGATCCCCGTGACGGTGACGCTGGCGCAGGCGGACGCGGTGGTAGCGCAGCTTCGCTGAGATCCGCGTTACCGCGCCAGCAGGCGATCGCGGCGGCGGCCACCACATTGAGTGAATCCCACCCCAGGGCGCGGGCGGCCGGGTTCATCGGGATGCGCACCGCCGTGTCGGCCTCGTCCAGCCATCGCGCGGACAACCCGCCGCCTTCGGTGCCGAGCAGCAGCGCGACCCGTCCGGCGCCGAGCAGCGCGTCGTCAATCGGTACCGCGCCGTCGTCCGGGGTCAGCGTGAGGACGCGGATCCCGGCGGACTTAAGGTCCGCGGGGCCGTCGTACCATGCGGTCATCCTGGCGTACGTTATGGCGAACACCGCGCCCATGGAAACCTTGACGGAGCGCCGGTAGACGGGTCGGCGCACCTCGGCGACACCAGCACTGCGTTGATGCCGAACGCGGCGGCGCAGCGGAAGATCGTGCCCACGCCGAGGAGACAGGCGGCTTGGTGCATGCTCCCGGACGGGGGAAGGGTGCCCAGGGGCCATGGCAGCATCCCCTTCGACCACGAGGGCGCGCCGTGCGCCGACAGCAGGCATCACTGGCACTGGAGCGGCAGCTTCGTGGTAGCGGTCGCCGGGTTCCTGGAAGAGCCTGAGAGCGCGGCTGTAGCGCGCGGCTGCCTTGGCAGGTGACCGAGTTGGTGCTCAGCGTAGCCGAGGTAGTGCCGCGTGTGGGCCTGGCCGGTCGCGGTCGCGCGCGCCGGACACTCGTCCGGCGTGCCTTCGGCCGTACCATCCCCGGCACGTTACGATGACACCGTGAGCGCCCAGCCTGCCGAGCGCGAGGACCCGCTCGACCCGCAGCGGATCTTGGACCAGCTGCCCGCAGACGAGCGCGGGTTCTTCCTGGACCAGTACCGGGAGGCGGTGGAAAATGCCCGTGACCCGGCCGGCTGGAAGCAGCTGCGGCGGGTCCTGCGGCTGTGGAGATTTCATGCCGACGCCGTCGGGGATCCCGGTTACCGGGAGGCGCTGGATGCTGCCCGCGGCCCGGTCAGCGGCGGCATGCCGCTGGAGGACGCCGTCGGCGTGTACCGCCCGGCCTCGTGAGCTGGCGGCCGTGGCTGGAAGATCGCGCCCTGCGCCAGATGCAGGGCCTGCCGTCTGAGGCGTTCGACATCTTGGTCCAGACGTTGGTCCGGATCTGCGATGACCCGTATGATCCGGTGTTCAGCGCGCCCGTGCCGCCCGTGCCGGGCAGGCGCGTCGCTGACCTGGGCGACTTCGGTTTCATCGAGTTCATCGCCGATGAGGCGACGGGACTGGTCCGCCTTTATCACCTGGTGTGGACCGGTTAGCGATCGCCACATCGCCGCGATCGGCAAAACCTCGCCTCGTGCAAGTGACAAGGCTCTGGAGCCAGCGCCGCTCCACATTTACTGCCAAGATCCGCCTTACCTGCATTGCCCGGTGACCGCAAGCGTTCATTTCCGGGGTTTAGCGGCCATTGTCACCGTGGTCTGGGGATGGCTGAGTCTGCTCCCTGTCCCTGATAGCTGCCGGGGTTCTGCGAGCGGGCGGGCGGGTCAGGGGGCGCGTAGCGCCCGCGCAGCGGCATCCCCGTCCCGGTCTCGACGATGCTGCGCGCGGACGGCGTGACGGAACTGCTCAACGACTCGCGGGCGAGGTTCCTCGCGGTCACACGGGAATTCTTCGCCCTCGCGGCCGAGGCGGCCGCCGCCGCGCCCGAGCTGGCCGGGATCCTGGCTGACCACGCCATCGGCGAGGCCCCCATCCCGGTGCACCTGCTGGACAGCGTGCAGGCCGGTCCGTTCGGCGCTAATGCCTATCCCACCACCGCCGATTCGCCGGCGTTCTGGCTGTACACCTCCGGCACCACAGGCCGGGCGAAGGCGGCCATGCACCGGCACGGCGCGATTCCGGTCGTGTGCGAGACCTATGCCGCCCAGGTCCTCGGCATCCGGCCCGGCGACCGGTGCCTGTCCGCCGCCAAGGCCTTCTTCGCCTACGGCCTGGGCAACTCGGTGCTCTTCCCCCTGTCGGTGGGCGCGGCCACCGTGCTGGAGCGCGCCCCCGCCAAGCCGGACCTCCTCGCGGCGGTGGCGCGGGACTACGGCCCGACCCTGTTCTTCGCCGGGCCTACCTTCTTCGCCGGCATGCTGCGGGCCGGGCTGCCGCCGGACGCGCTGGCCGGGGTGCGGCTGGCCGCCTCGGCCGGCGAGGCCCTGCCCGCCGCCCTCTACGACCCGTGGACCAGTCACTTCGGGATCGACATCATCGACGGCCTGGGCATGACGGAGATGCTGCACATCTTCCTGTCCAACCGGCCCGGGCGGGTCCGTCCGGGCACCACCGGCATCGCCGTCCCCGGCTACGACCTGCGGCTGCTCGACGAGGCGGGGGAGGCGGTACCGGACGGCACGCCGGGCACGCTGTACGTGCGAGGAGACTCAGCGGCCACCGGGTACTGGTGCCGGTACGACACCTCGCGGCAGGTCTTCCAGGGTGAGTGGCTACGCACCGGCGACACCTACGTCAAGGACGCCGACGGCTGCTACACATGCCTCGGCCGTACCAGCGACATGCTCAAGCCCAGCGGCGTCTGGGTCTCGCCGGCCGAGGTGGAGGCCCGGCTGCTGGCCCACGAGGCCGTCGCCCAGGCGGCGGTCGTCGCCGCCCGCGATGGCAACGGGCTGGAGAGGCTGGTCGCGTTCGTCATCCTGCTGCCCGGCCAGGCGGTCACCGAAGCCGAGCTGATCGAGTTCTGCCGCCAGGGGCTCCCGTCGGTCAAGCGGCCCCGCAAGGTGGTGTTCACCGGCGCCTTCCCGGCCACCGCCACCGGGAAGGTCCGCCGCGTGGAGCTCCGCGATCTGGCCGCCAACCTGCTCGTCCCCCGCGACCAGCCGGCCAAGGCAGTCCCGGGTGAGGGATAACCGGATCCTTACCGCCTGTGTGCACTAGCCGGGCTAGGGTCGGCGAAGTCGGCAAGATCGAGTCGAGGCCACCGCTTGACCGGACTGGCCGGGCCAATGCCCTGTAACCACCAAGGGATACTGGAGAGTCGGCTTAGCTTCTGGCTACGAGGCGCCGGAGAAACCTGTGGCGAACGCGCCGCCAGCATCGCTGCTGACCTTCCGGTGCCGGTGACCCCGGCACGGCAGGCAGCGCGCCGCTCGACCAGGACCCCCCCGCTAGCCCGCCAGCCACGATCAGCGGCAGCGATCCGGACCCGGGGTGCCCGGCCGCCCGCGCCCGGGCGCACAGCGAAGGAGATAACGAGATGGAGCACACCCGGCTCGGTGACACTGGGCTGAAGATCAGCCGGCTAGCGATGGGCTGTATGAGCTACGGTGACCCCACGACCGAAGGAGCACACCGATGGGCCCTGGCCGACGACAACGCGCAGCCGTTCTTCCGCCAGGCTATCGAGCTCGGAATCACCTTCTGGGACACCGCGAACGTCTACCAGGCTGGGACGTCGGAGGAGGTCGTCGGCCGCGCGATCAGGCGCTATTCGCGCCGCGAGGACATCGTGCTGGCCACCAAGGTGTTCGGCAAGATGCACGACGGTCCCGGCGGATCCGGCCTGTCCCGCAAGGCGATCATGGAGCAGATCGACGCCTCCCTGACCCGGCTCGGCACTGACTACGTCGACCTGTACCAGATCCACCGTTTCGACCCCGCCACCCCGGTCGCCGAGACGATGGAGGCCCTGTACGACATCGTCAAGGCCGGCAAGGTCCGCTACCTCGGCGCATCATCGATGTACGCGTGGCAGTTCGCCAAGCTGCAGCACGCCGCCGACCAGGGCGGCTGGACCCGGTTCGTATCCATGCAGAACCAGTACAACCTGCTGCGCCGCCAGGACGAACCGGAGCTGATGGCCATGTGTGCCGACACCGGCGTCGGCCTGGTGCCCTACTCCCCGCAGGGCAAAGGCCGCCTGGCACGCCCCTGGGGCGAGCAGTCCACCCGGTCCAGCGTCGACCACGTCGTGCAGGCCTTCGACTCACCCCTGGACGAGCCCGTCGTCAACGCCGTGCAGCACCTCGCCCACGCCCGCGGCGTCACCATGGCGCAGGTCGCGCTCGCCTGGGTGCTGCGCAACCCGGCCGTCTCCGCCCCGATCGTTGGCGCGACCAGACCGCATCACCTGCCCGAAGCCGTCGTCGCGCTTGATCTGAAGCTGACCGACGACGAGGCCGCCATGCTCGAGAAGCCCTACACCAACCACGGCCCGTCCTGGTACTGAACAGGATTCATCCACTCGCATCCCACCGCGTGAGAGCACGGCGTCCCGTTTCACCGGGAGGGCCAGCATTGGAGCTTAAGCCCGTCAGCCCAACAGCCAAGCCCTATCGCAGAATCTCAGGGCATGGTTTTCGCAGGACAAGTGCATGAACCGACTCTGTGAGCTGGACGTCATTCTGAGCTTATTTCGCTTTACAAGCGAAGGGGTCACTGGTTCGAACCCAGTTGCGCCCACCAAGTTTTTGCAGCTAGATGGCCCTTTGAAACGCTAA
The DNA here is from genome assembly GCA_963847965.1 of uncultured Actinomycetes bacterium. GTDB lineage: Bacteria > Actinomycetota > Actinomycetes > Streptosporangiales > Streptosporangiaceae > Palsa-504. The sequence continues at coordinate 88,441 of CAWKCG010000028.1, read as the reverse complement.
TCGGAGACCCGGTAACCACTTTACGGGCGTGTGCTAGCGGTTCACCCATCCGCCTGCCTTTCCTGACTGCTCTAGTCGTCCGGCGTGGGTGGATCGGGGTGCCGGTCCGCAGGAGGCAACTGCGAGATTCGGGCGCCTTGAGGTGCGCTCGCCTCGACCTCCCCGTCCTTCTGCCTTCTCGGCCTCGGGACGGATTTAGTTGGGGCGTGCCAGCTAGGTGAGGGCTCAGTCGTCCCTGCATCCTGCTCGCCCGGCGACGCGGGCTCTCCGCCGTCGGCGGCCGCGGCCGCCGCGCTCCCCTCGAGCTGCAGCCGGGGCACGATGGGCTCGAGCCAGCGCGGCATCCACCAGGCGGCGCTGCCGAGCAGGGTCATGACCGAGGGCACCAGCACCATGCGGACCAGCGACGCGTCGATGAGCACCGCGAAAGCCATGCCGATCGCGAGCATCTTCACCGTGGGGTCGGAGTCGAGCACGAAGCTGGTGAACACGACGATCATGATGCCGGCCGCGGTGGTGATGACCTTCGCGGTCGCCCCGATCCCGATCGCGACGCTGCGCTTGGCGTCCCGTGTGGTAATCCAGGCCTCGTGGATCCTGGAGAGCAGGAAGACCTCGTAGTCCATGGACAGGCCGAACACGATGCAGAACACCAGCATCGGCACGTACGCCGGGATGGGCAGCGTGGTGTGCAGCCCGATGAGGCTCGCGCCCCAGCCCCACTGGAAGATGGCGACGATGACGCCGTAGGCGGCGCCGATCGACAAGATGTTGAGCACCGCCGCCTTGGCGGGGATCACCACCGACCGGAACGCGGTGGTGAGCAGGAGGAACGAGATCGCGATCACGGCCAGAATCAGCCACGGGATCCGGCTGGTGAGCTGATGGGTGAAGTCGACGTTGCCCGCCACTGTGCCCGTGACGTAGCTGGTCGCGTGCTCCTTGGGCAGCACGTCGTCGCGGAGCGTGGTGACCAGGTTGGTCGTGGCCGTGGCCTGCGGCCGGGTGGTCGGGATCACGTTGAGCACCGCTACCGTGCCGGCCGGGTTGAGCGCGGGCGGGCTGACCGACGCGACACCCGCGGTCTTGCCGATATCGGAGCTCATGGTATCCAGCAGCGCGCTGTTGGCCTGGCTTGACTGGTGCGGCAGTTGCACCACCACGGTCAGCGGGCCGTTCACCCCGACCCCGAAGCCGTCAGAGAGAAGGTCGTAGGCGCGGCGGCTGCTGTCCGACGTCGGGTTAGTGCCGTTGTCGGGCTGGCCGAGCGTCATGGACAGCAGCGGTATCGCCAGGACGGCGAGCACCACGACGCTGATGACGGCCCACGGCCACGGCCGCTCGCTGACCTTCCTGCCCCAGCGGGCGAATGCGCTCTGCTCGTGCCGTTCGTGCGTGGCGGCGGCGGTGGCCGCCGCCTGCTGCTGGACGGAGATCCCTTCCTTCCTGGCCCGCAGCCTGGCGGTCAGGGCCCGGACGTTCAGCCCCACCACGCCCATGCGCGCGGGCACCAGGGTCAGCGCCGCCAGCATCGTGATCGCCACGACGATCGCTGCGGCTAGGCCCAGCGCCCCGACGAAGGCGACCCCGGCGATGTAGAGGCCGAGGATGGAGGTCACGACCGTACTGCCCGCCACCACGATCGCCGCGCCGGAGGTTCCCACCGCGAGCCGTGCCGAGGCGGTGACCTCCACGCCGCTGTCCAGTTGCTCACGGTGGCGGGCCATCAGGAACAGTCCGTAGTCCACCGCCACCCCGAGCCCGAGCAGCGTGGCGATCGTCGGGGCGGTGGTCGGGAACGTGGTGACCGACGCGAGCAGCCCGAGCAGCGAGAGCCCGGCGCTGACGGCGAACACCGCCGAGAGCAGTGGCACCGCGGCCGCGAGCACCGAGCCGAACATGAACACCAACAGCAGCAGCGCACAGCCAAGGCCGATGGCCTCAGAAGCCAGGTCACTGGTCTTCTGCCCGATCTCCCCGGCCCCGGCGCCGTAGGAGATGCTCAGGCCCGCCTTCACGGCGGGCGCGACCGCGGCATTCAGCGTGTTCAGGTACGCGCTGTCCAGGGAGTCCGGGTTGATGTTCCACGACACACTGGCGTACGCGATCGTGCCGTCCTTGGAGACCGCAGCCGAATGGGGCGAAGCGAACGGGCTGACCGCCTTGATGACGTGCGGCAGTTTGGCCACGTTGGCGGTCGAGGCGTTGACCGCCGTCTCATCCGCCGCCACGGTGCCGTTGCGGGCCTGGAAGACGACCTGCCCTCCGTACCCGCCCTGCTGCGGCCAGGTGCTGTCCAGCAGGTTCAGGCCGTCCTGGGAACCGCTGCCGGGCACCGTGTAGTTGTTGACGTAGGCGCCACCCCACACATGGCTGGCCCCGACCAGGGCGCCCAGGATGAGGAACCAGCCGATGATCACCCACCAGTGCCGTTTCGCGGCGAATTCGCCCAGCCCTTCCAGTACCCGGTTCACAGCCCAGCCCCCTCTCCGGCGGGCGCCTCAGCCCGCTTTTCCGTACTGCCGTGCCGTCAGCAGCGCGTACGCGCCGTCAGCGGCGCGGCTAGGTCACGTTGCCCATGACCAGGTTCGCGAGGCCGCTGTCCGCGACTGGCTGGCCCGAGTTGGGAAGCGGAAGCCGGAGACGGCCCAGGCCGATGTAGTTATCGATCACGAGGTTGGCGATGGTGCCCGCCGAGAGCGAGACGCCGTTGCCGGAGTTGCCGCTGATCAGGTTGACAGGCGCCCTGCTGTTATCGCCGATCGAGTTGGCGAAAGCGTGGCCGCTTACCAGCACCCCGCCGTCGCCGTTGCCCAGCGCGGTGACGCCCAGCACGTCCGGCCCGATGAAGCTGTCGAAGATTGTGTTGTCATGGGCCGACCCGGTGATCACCAGCCCGTAGCCGTCATTGCCGGAGAACGTGTTCTGCGGGATCACCGAGGCTACGGTGCCGCCGATGGTGTTGCCGTACGCCGCGCCGTCGATCAGGACGCCATCGCCGCCGTTGGGCAGGGCGGCGCCGCCGTTGGTCGTCAGCCCGACGATGTTGGGGTCGACCGTCACCCCGGTGGCGTTGCCCGCCAGCTCGATCCCGTTCTCGGTGTTGCCTGAGAACACGTTCGTCCGCGCGTCGTTGTCGCCGCCGGTGGAGGTGATCAGGAGGCCGTCGTTGCCGTTGGGCGCGGCTCCCTTGAACGCCAGCAGCCCGCCGAAGGTGTTGAACGTGATGAACCCGCTGACGGTGCCCGCCACATCGATGCCGTTCTGGCCGTTATCACTCGACACGTTGCCCAGCGGGATCACCCCGCCGACCACGGTGTCCTTCGAGGAGCCGTTGACCAGGATGCCGTTGTCGGCGTTGCCGACCGCCGAGGTGTTGTCGGCGCCGACGCCGAAGAAGTTGCCCTGGACGGTGGTGTCATCCGAGTTGGTGATCAGCAGGCCGTTCAGCTCGTTACCGGACACGACGTTGTAGTAGACGAACGGGTTGTTCACGACCTGGCAGCCCACGAGCGAGTTGCCGTCCGCGCCGATGATGGCCACCCCGTTGCCGGCGTTGCCGAGGGCGGCGTCGCCGCTGGCTGTGGTGCCGATGAAGTTGCCGTTCAGCACGTTGTCCTGCGACCCCGTGTCGATCAGCACACCGTCACCGGCGTTGCCTGAGACCAGGTTGCCCAGCGGGGGGACCACGAAGACCGGGGTGACCGTGCCCTTGCTGCCGGTGGGATTGTTCTGCGGGCCCGTCCCGTCGCTGTATTCGGTGCCGCCGATCTCGTTGCCGTGCGCGCCCTGGGTTATCCAGATGCCGTTGCCGCCGTTGGCGATGGCGGCCGAGCCGGCCCGGTTGGTCCCGATCCGGTTCGCTACCACGGTGTTGTCCGTCGCCCCGGACAGCACCAGCCCGCTGGCGGTATTCCCGGAGATCACATTCGCGACCACGCCCGAGTCACCCAAACTGTTGAGCCCGATCAGGTCTTCCGAGGAGTCAGGCGAAACGAAGACACCGTCGCCGTGGTTGCCGTCCGCCGCGCCAGCCAGGTCCAGGCCGATGTAGTCGCCGTTGAGGGTGATCGCGTCCGCGCCCAGGGTGACGCCGTTGCCGCTGGCGTCATCCACGGCCACGCCAAGCAGCTCGGAGTCAGCGGAGCCGACGGAGAACTGCAGGCCAGCGTAGTCGTCGCAGTTGATCTCCACGACCGGCGCGCCGCCGGTGTAGGTCGGCGCCGACGTGCCATCGATGGTCACCTCGCCCGTGATGGCAGGCAGCGCGCTGGCCAGCGTGATTGTCCCGTCGACGGTGAAAGTGATGTCTGTCGCCGTTCCGGCGGTCGCCGAGTTGGCGGCTTCGATGGCCGCCCGCAGTGAGCCAGGGCCGGAATCGTTGAGGTTCGACACCGTCTCCGGCTGGATGGTGTCCGGCCGGAAGCTTTCGTGCCCGCGGACCGCCGCGGCGCTGGCCGCTGTCGCCGGGGCCGCGGCAGTGATCACCGACGTGCACAAGGCGATAACGGCCGCGCCCGCCATCCGGCACAGGATGCCCCGAGGACGCAACGGGGCCACGGGCGGTCTCGAGCGAGAGAACCGGTTGCCTGTGGTAGGAAAGGACATCGTCTGCCTGCTTCCTAAAGTAACTCAATCGCACGGGAATTTAGGCGCAATCACTAGCCCGCCGACTCACGATTCCCGCGATTGTCCCGAATTTTGCCCGACTACGAAGATATGCACCCTCATACGCGGCGCCAAAACCCTGGCTTTCGCAGTTATGCCGCGGGTTCTCCCATGTCAGACAATTATGCTGCTTTTCTCGGGGGTATTGGCTGGAAAGGGCATGCTTTCTGCGTCAAAACACTACTCTATCGCCCGACTACAGGACGATTTACCATCTAAAAGGACATCGTGGGCTTCGGCGAGCCGCAATAGCTGCTCGCTAACTATTGCTTTAACGTGCCGGATAGTCAAATCCCACGGCCGGCGTGTCGCATTCCGCCCGCCGCGAAATCGGCGCTAACCCCACGGGTCCGCGGGGGGGTAGGTTATGTGATCTTCCGGACGTACATTCCATCAGGCGGCAATACCACCGTCTAGCTTCCGACCGTCACGGTTACACATAATGGTCGCGGCACCACATTGCCCCCTGGCGAACGTGCTCTCAGCCCTGAAGGAGAAGATGAGCAGCAGCAGGTCGTTTGCGGAGCCAGGTGGCGGGCGGAACGCGCCCGCGTATAGAGTATTACGTAGTAGATGTAATACCACACCCAGGAGACGGTCATGGTGCTGAACAGCAAGGGCCAGGTGACCATCCCGGCGCATCTGCGGGTCAAATACGGGCTGCACGCCGGGGATGAGGTCGAGGTCGTCGAGGCGGGTGGTGCGCTCCAGATCGTCCGTACCGAGGGGGCCGAGAGCCGCGGACAGCGGCTGGTCCGGCGGCTGCGTAACACGGCCACCGGCCGGGACGTGGTGGGCATGACTACCGACGAGATCATGGCGCTGCTCCGTGGCGAGTGAGCCCACAGCGATCCGGCCCGCCACCATGGTAGATTCCTGCATCCTGCTCGATGTCATCACCGGTGACGACCAGTGGGCCGACTGGTCGGCGGGGCAGATCGCGGTGGCCATGGACACCGGGCGCGTGGTGATCAACCCCCTCATCTACGCCGAGGTCTCGGTCGGCTACGAGACCGTCGAGGAGCTCGATGAGCTACTCCCGGCCAGCGACTACGAACGCGAGCCATTGCCCTACGCGGCGGGTTTCGCTGCCGGGAAAGCGTTCGTGCGCTACCGGCGTGGCGGCGGTGACAAGCGATCGCCAATGCCCGACTTCTACATCGGCGCGCATGCCGCCGTAGCGGGCTACCGGTTGCTGACCCGCGATGTCCGCCGATACCGAACGTACTTCCCGACTATCGAAATCATCGCGCCGACTCCAGCCGAAGACCAGACGCCGGTGTAGGCGAGCCCGGCGTTAGCGGGTGGTGCCGGGAACTTCTGGGCGAGCGCGGCGTAGTCCTCGTCGGCGTCGGGGGCGCGAGCCGCGATGTTGACCAGGCCCGCAACGCGCGGGTCGGTCCCGGCTTCGGTGATCACGGTGCCCGCGAAGGAACGACCGGCCAGGATCACCGGCCCGTCGTGCAGCGCCAGGATGTGGCGGGTGTGCGCCACGTCGTCGGCCAGCGAGGTCAGCGGGTTCTGTACGGCGGCGGCGGCCAGCGCTGCGCCCTGCAGCCGTACGATTACCTCCGACCAGGACGAGCCGTCGGCGTAGGCGCCGTGAACCAGCACCACGCCGGGCTAGGGGGCCAGCGAGGTCACGGGATGTCCTCCGATGTTCTTCGGCTGCCAAGGATTCTGGAGGACCCGGCAAGGGTCGGGCGCGGAGATCCGGGGGCAACTGGGATGTGAAACCTGCGTGCATTGGTCATGGCCTGATTATGGGATCCCGGGTCGCTGCCTGCCATCCGTCAGATGACTCGCTCTGGCGCCGGTCAGGTCCCCGGCCCCTAGGTGCGCAGCTTCGGCACCGCGATCCCAGACTGCTGAGGGATGTGCGGACCGGGCGCGGGCGGGCGCTGGTGGTGCGGGGTGAGGCAGGGGCGGGTAAGTCGGCGCTGCTGGAGTACGCGGTCGGGGCGGCGGCCGGGATACGGGTGGTGCGGGCGGGGTCGAGTCGGAGATGGAGCTGGGCCTTCGCCAGCGTGTGGCCCATTTGACGGATCACGCTCGGGAAAGTCTAATCCCGGCGCAATGGCGGCCCGGCCCGGCGTTGCGCCCGACTACGGCGACGCGCCATGGACCTGATCCAGGCTACGATCGCCAGCGCGAAGTACCCAAGGTAGAAATATGGGCGGGTCGCATTCCAGAAGATGAGGCAGCCGAACGCGAGGAAAGGCACGAGCAAGAGCGCTCTGCCCAATCGCGTGCTGAATAGGCGCGGTGGCCTTGGGGTACCAAGGGACTCGCTGCCCGGCAGCCCAATCGGAGACTGGCTCCTCACCTTGCCGTGCGGATTTTGGCTTTGTGCCTGATCTAGCGGCTGACCTTGGAATTGCTCACTCATGCCGGGATGCTCGATCCGACGGCGTGGACAGCGGTGTGCTTGCTAAACAGCCCCAAGTGGATCTCCCTCCCCCGGGCCTGCTCGGGCTGCCGCAGTGGCCGCCGAGCCACCCGTTGATACCCCACTTCAGCCACGACACGGCTGTTCGCGGTCGTGTGAATGGGCCGGCCGTGGGCTCACTGCAAGACGAGCTTATCTCGCGGACTACCTCACGAGACCCGCGGATCTGAGCTGCCGCAGGTTGCCTGCGTGAGAAAGTGCCTGACTGCCCGCGGGGTCGGGAGGACATGGATATCGGCGTCCCCAGCATGCGCGGCGATCGCCCGCAAGAGCAGCGGACGGCTCTGGCGCCGGTAGGTGAACAGCCACCGCCAGAAATCAGCTCGTTCCCGCGACCGCCGGATCGCCCGCCAGGTGCAGCGAAGTAGCGAGAAGTCCAGGAACACGACGGTGTCCGCGGCCCGCAGCCGGACATCGAGGACGTCATAGGGCCCTAGGTCCCCGTCCATGATCCACGACTGATGCCTGACGAGCTCGCGCTGGATGGCTGCCCACCGGTCTGGGGGCGTTGCGGCCAGGCCTGCCCGCCAGAAGAGCTTGTCCAGCTCGACTACGGGCAGGCCGGTGACCTCGCCCAAGCTGACCGCGAGGGTCGATTTGCCCGCAGCGCCGGGCCCGACGATGACCACTCGCCGCACAGTTGTCATGATGCCTCCGCCTGATCGCTGAGATCAGCCCCCAGGGCGGGTGCAGCCAGGCTGCTGCCCGCGTGAATCGCATCAACGATGCGAGGCGCCGCCGCGTCCGGGTCGTGCTGAGCGAGCCGCAGCACCGCAGTGGCGGTATGCATCTCCGCGCGGTCGCGGTCGCGTTCGCCGAAGCCGGCGAGGGTCTGCTGGGCGGCGCGCTCAGTGTCGCCGAGGCGGACCAGAGCGTATACCTGCATGGCCCGCTCCCGCACAGCGAGCAGGTTCGAGGCGTCCACGCGCCCGGCCAGCCGGTCGGCGGCCCGGAACGCGGCCAGTGCATCGGAGTCACGGCCGCGCTCCAGCTCAAGCCGCCCGCGGATGAGTGGACCACCAGTCTCGCTGCGGGCTCGGCTTCCGCTGTGACGGCGCGCTCGGCACGCCGGACCCAGGGCTCTGCCTCCTCCGGCCGCGCCTGCCAGGCCAGCACCCCTTCGAGTATCAGGTAGCCGATGCCGGCCGGCGCCTCTTCGGTCCTCCGCCTCCCGCACGAGGCGGCGTGGCTGCGCCCTTCCGCAGACCGCGGCGGCTGTGGTAGCGCAGGCGTATGACCGAAAGCGACCTCAGTCGGGTCGGCGTGCCGCTGCGGGCGCCGGCTCTGTCGGTCCGCGGGCTCGGCCTTGCCGAGGTGACCGTGGCCGGCCTCACCGCGGGCGGCGGCGCGCTGTTGCTGTTCGTCTCTGAGGAGTGCCCCACCTCCGCGATGGCCCTGCGCAGGCTCGGCCCATTGTGCGGGGCCTGGCAGGAGGCCGGGCTCACCGCCACCGCCGTGTTCGAGGACCCGCTCGAGGTCGCCGTCCGGGTGGCGCGCCGTCTCGGCTGGCAGGCAGGGGTGGCCGCCGAGGACCCGCCGTACCGGACGTCGCGCGCCTACCGGCTCGTCTCGGTGCCGACGGCGGTCCTCGTCGACCGCGTTGGGATGATCGCAGGCACCGTGACCGGCTGGGACCACGCGGCTCTGGTGGGTCTCATCGGGCGGGCGGGAGCGCTCCTCGGCGCCGAGCTTGCGATCCCGGAGGCCACCGAGCCGCTGCTCAAGCCCGGATGCTCGTCTAAGGCCGCGATTGACCCGGAACTGGCGGCCGCGATCTCGGTGCCCGCCGGCACCGACGACGTCGAGGAGATGTTCGAGCGTGGCTGGACCGACGGCCTGCCGGTCGTCCCGCCGACCCCGGACCGGGTCGAGGCGATGCTCGGCGGTTGCGACGGCCGGGTCTCCCTCGGCCCCGTCCCGCCCGATATGGGCGAGGCGACGCTGGAGCGGGTCGCGGCCTGCGCGGTGCTGGCCGGCTGCCGGCCGGCCTACTTCCCGGTCGTGGTCGCGGCCGCCCAGGCCGCGCTCGATCCCGCGTTCAACCTCCACGGCCAGGCGGTGACCACCCAGCCGGCCGGGCAGCTGGTGGTGGTGAACGGGCCGGTGCGGGAGGCGATTCACCTGAACAGCGGCATGGGCGCGCTCGGCCCGGGATTCCGGGCGAACCTCACCATCGGCCGGGCGCTGCGGCTGCTCGTCACCCTCACCGGCGGAGGGATGCCCGGCAGGCTGGACCGGGCGACCCAGGGGCAGATGGGGAAGGTCGGGTTCTGCATCGCCGAGAACGAGGAAGTGAGCCCCTGGGAGCCGCTGCACGTCGAGCGCGGTTTCCGGCCCGGTCAGTCGGTCGTCACGCTCATCGGCAGCGACGCGCCGCTGTCGATCTCCGACCACCGCAGCCGCACCCCCGAAGATCTCGCCTGGGTCCTCGCGTGGGCAGCGGCCAGCGCCTGGAGCACCAACTGGTGGCCGCTGGAAGAGCCGTCGGTGTTCGTGATCTGCCCCGAGCACGCCGAGATGTTCCGCGCCGCCGGATGGACCAAACAGCAGCTGCGCCGCTTCATGTTCGACGCGGTGCACAAGCCCGCCGCCGAGCTGCGCCGCGGCGAGACGACCCCCTTCGTCCACGCCGCCGACCCGGCCGCCCAGGTGCCCAAGTGGGCGTCGCCGGAGGCCATCGTCCTGGTCGTGGCCGGCGGCGAGGCCGGGCGTTACTCTGCAGTTCTGGGCCCATGCACCGGCATGGGATCCCAGATCGTATCCCGGGAGGTGGGATCACCATGGCCGCCGACTACGTGAGCCCGTTCGACGAGCGCGTCCGGGCGGCCGAGCCACTCGCGCCGCGCCCGGCCAGCATCAGCGGGCGCCGGGTGGTGCTGCTCGACATCCGGAAGAACCGCGGCGCCGAGTTCCTCGACCGGATCGAGACGCTGCTGCAGGCGGCGGGCGCGACCACGGCACGCGCCACGAAGGAGATCTTCTCCAAGCCGGCCGACCTCGAGCTGATTGGCGATATCGCAGGACAGGCCGACCTGGTCGTGGAGGCTCTCGCCGATTGAGGCTCATGCACGTCGTGCAGTTTGCATGACCTGGTTCACCTGGAGCGCCGGGGCATCCCGGCGGTCGGCATCGCGACGGCACCGTTCGCCGACGAAGCCATCGAGCAGGCACGCCGGCTCGGCATGCCGGGCGCCCGCATGGTCTACATCCCCCATCCGGTCCAGCTGCTGACCGACGACGAGCTGAACGCCCGGGCCGACGCCATCTTCGCCGACGTGCTCGCCGCGCTGACCGGCGGCGAGTGAGACCGGTCGCCGGGCGGGACGGCCACGGCCAGCCCGGGGCATGCGCGGTGTCATCGGTGCCGTCCGACGGCCTGGAGCACCCGCAGCGCGTTGAGCGTGATCATCTCGTTGGGCCCGGATCGGCCCCAGTCGACGACCTCGGCATTCCAGGCCCTGACACCGCGGCTGCCGTCCGTCCCGGCTCCTGGCGGCTTCCACCAGCTGCCCCTGGGGCTCCAGGTTCCGTCCGCTGACCGCAGGTCCTCCAGGACCTGCACCGCGTCCTGCAGCCGCGGGTCGGCCGCAAACCCGATCCGTGTGATGATGAGCGCTCCCTGCAAGATGTCGTAGTGCCAGTAGGGCGGGTAGTGCGGCACGAGCCACTGCCGGCTGATGGGCTGCCCGGTCGACAGCGACCGGAACATCCGGTGCGAGAGGAACAGCTGCGCCGCCCGGCTGGCTGCCTCCTGGGCTTGCTGATCTCCGGTCGCCCGGGCGTACTCGTACAGCCCCCAGGCCGGAGCCAGCGATTCATGAAAAGAGGAACGTCGCCCGCTCGCCCTCAGATCGCAGTTCCACCCTCCGTCCGGCCACTGCCAGCCGATGAGGGAGGCTGCCAGCCGTGCCACTCGCTCGTCGCTGGCCAGCCCGAGACGGCAGCACACGGCCACCGCGTTGCCCTCCTGAGATGCGCACCGCCGGGCCAGGCCGCCGATGACGGGCACCTCACGGAGCCGCTCCGGCCTGGCCAGCCAGCCGAGCACCTGCTCGGCTGCCAGGCACGCGCGCCGCTCGTGCGCCGGAACCCCGAGCTCGACCAGGGAGACCAGCCGCCAGTGGGCGCCCGTCCATTTGCGGTAAGGGCCGACGCCGAAGCCGAACTCGGCCCCAGGCAGGCTGCGCCATCCAGGGCCGGGCCGGAACTGTTCCGGCCGCTGGCCAGCGAGCAGGGCAGACACCTTCGGGCCGGACAAGACGGCGGCCTCGTCCTCGCGGCCATCCTCACCCAGCAGGTCCCGCCGGACCAGGAACCGGATGGCAGGCTCACCGGACTGCAGGAGGAAATCAACCGCCCTCTCCCAGCTCCCCGCAACAGCCTGGACCACAACACCGAGTCTCGCACCCGATACTCCACAGCGCAGACGTGTGCCGTGCGTTCCGCCCAGGGTTACTCGCCGGTGGCGCCGTCGATTGACTCGCGGAGGAGGTCGGCATGGCCGTTGTGCCGGGCGTACTCCTCGATCATGTGACACAGGATCCAGCGCAGGCTGGGGGAACGCCCGTCGGGCCAGGTCCGCTCGGCCAGCAGGCCGAGGCCACCACCACTGTCCAGCGCCTCCGCGACATCGGCGCGGGACTGTTCTACGGCCCGCTGCCACAAGGCGAAAAGCTCCCCGGGGGAATCGTCGGCGGCCGTGTGCCATTCCCAGTCGCGGTCGGCCTCCCAGTCCACCGCGTCCCACGGCGGCGCGTACTCGCGGCCGTACAGAGCGCGGGAGAACCAGCCGAACTCGACCAGGGCCATGTGCTTGAGGATGCCGCCGAGGGTCATCGTGGAGGCCGCTGTCGTCGCCCGCAGGCCGGCCGCGTCCAGCCCGGAACACTTCCAGGCCAAGGTGGCGCGTTGATAGTCCAGGAAACCTAGCAGCGTCGCCACCTCGTCGGCGGCGATCGGGGGTTCGGGACGCCCGTGCTCGTCCAGCTCTGTCATGGCCCTTATTCTGCCGTGGCGAACAGCCGCCGGGTCGTTGCCAGGTGCAACGTGCTGTTCTGGCGCGGCGAGGTCAGGGTCATCAACTTCGACGACTGCGGATTCGGGTACTGGCTCTACGACATCGCCGTCGCGCTGTGGGAACTGCGGCACCGGAACGACTACGAGCAGTTCCGGTCGGCGCTGATCGGCGGCTATACCCGGCACCGGCCGCTGCCGCCCGGCTGCCTCGCCCATCTCGATGACTTCATCGCTACCCGCGAGGTCGCCTTCGGGCCATGGTTCACCGGCACCGCGCGAGTCAACCCGGTCTTCCGCGCCGACCTTGGTGAGGTGCAGGCAGACATCGGGCGCTCGCTGGACACCCTTCTCCGGAACTGACGTGGCCGCCCTGGCGGGTCCTTTGGCAGGGGGCGCAGGCCGGGCTATGGCCGTTCCTCGTCATCCTCGCTCCTGGCCAGATCGGGAAGCGTCAGTTCAGTTGTCACGGTGGCTGGCCGGCCGGGCAGGATTACGGCCGAGCCTGTCGCGACGGCAACCTTCTTGCCGTCGGCGTCGAACACCTCCGAAGTGGCGATCGCCATGCTGCGGCCCCGGTGTATTACGGTTCCCCGCGCCACCAGATCACGACCGTCGGGTGGAACCGGGCGCAGGAAGTACACCTTGAGGTCCACCGGGCCGAAAGCGGTACCGGCGGGAAGGGTCGTCTGCACCGTGCCGTCGATGGCCGTGCCGGCGAGCATGGCGATGGCGCCGCCGTAAAGCCTGCCCCGGATGGGCGCGCACAGCCACTCACTGGCCGGCATGGTCCACGTGGTCGTGCCCGCCTTCGCCTCCACGGGAGTGATCCCGCAGAAATGGGCCAGCGGCGGGGCCGGCAGCTCGCCGGCGATGAGGGACTGCAGCACGCCGAGGCCGTCGGTGCCGTCCCAGATCTCCTGGGACAGCACGTCGCCTGCCACCGGACGTTCGTACGGATGAGGTGACGGCCAGTCCGGCTCCCGGATATGGGGCGGGTTCTTCAGCGACTGCTCGACAACCTCCCAGGGCACCTGGACACGCGGCTGGATCGCGCACCGGGTACTCGTCACCGCGACCAGGCGGCCCGCTTCGTCGGTGACCTCGACGAGCGACACGCCGGTGGTCCGGCCCGCGTGGATCAGCCGGCCCTTGGCCGTCAGCGTCCCGCTCCGTGGCACGACGGTGCGCAGGAACCTGAGCGAGATCTCGGCCGTGGTGAACGGAGTGGCCGGAGGCAACGCGGTCTGGATCGTACATCCCAGCGGCGCGTCTACCAGGATGCTGAGGGTGGCGCCGGAGACGACTCCCTGGGGGAACAGTAGCCAGTCGGTCACCGGCATGGTGAACGTCACGCCGCCAGGCTCGGCGGCGGTGGGCGCCAGTCCGAACAGGTAGCGGATCGGGGGGCCAAGACCGCTGTCCAGCATGGTGCGGAGCAGGTCGAGCCCGGACAGGGTCACGAACTGCCCAGGGTCGGTGTAGAAGCCGCGAACCGGTTCTTCCCAGATGGGCGTGGAGAAAGGGCAGATCATGTCATGCATCTCCGACCTGGCTCGGGCAAGGGAGCGCTCCGATGGTAAGCCTGGCGGGCGGCCGCGGCTCGGCCGGGCTCGCGTGAATTGGACTACGGGGTTGCGAGGCAGTCCGCCGACCCAGCCGGTTGACGAACATTTGGAACGCCCGGCGCGGCGGGTGTCCAGCCAGTACCAGATCCAGGCAGCCATCGCCGGCTGCCATGCTGCGGCGCCGACGGCGGAAGCCACCGACTGGCCCAGGATCGCCTGGCTCTACCAGCACCTGGCGGACCTGACCGGCTCGCCGGTCGTCGAGTTGAACCGCGCGGTCGCAGTGGCCATGGCCGACGGCCCCTCAGCCGGGCTCGCGCTGCTGCAGCGCCTGAAGGCCGGCGGCGCCCTCGCCGGCTACTACCTGCTGCCCGCGACCCGGGCTGACTTCCTGCGCCGCCTTGGCCGGAACGAGGAAGCCGCCTGCGCCTACGAGGAGGCGGCAGCCCTGGCCAGCACCGGCCCCGAGCGCCGGTTCCTGAACGCGCAGCTGGAAAAAGTCAGAACGCAGCACACCTGAACCAGGCCGGACGGGATAATGCCGACCTTTACGGCAGATTCGATTCGGCTTCGGTGCTCGCTGGCCGCGGTCTGCGATCATGAACCAATGCCGTCGCGACGCGTGGAGTGGGCCGTGGCCGGCGTGCTGGCCGGCTGGGCTGCTGCCCGGCTGGCGGGCGCTGATCGTTTCCGGTTCGCCGAGGCGTGGACGGTGCCATTGCTGTCGTTCACCCCGCAGGTAACCGCGGGAGCATGGGTCAGCGCGCTGCTGTTGCCCGGCGCGGGCCCGGCTGCCGCGGCTGCGGTGGCCGGGGCTGCCCTGACGGCTGCGGTAGGCCCGCGAGCGGTACCGTATCGCCAGCCTTCCGCGGCGGGGCCCGTGCTGCGGGTCTTGACGGCCAATCTGCTGGTCGGCCGGGCCGTGGCCGAGGCGGTTGTCGAGCTGGCCTCCCGAATGCACGCGGACGTGCTGTTCGTTCAGGAACTCACCGGCGATGCGGCAGCCGGGCTCCAGCGGGCTGGGCTGGGCGATCTGCTCCCGCATCGGGTGACGCAGCCGGAACCGGACGGGTGCATCTACGCCCGGTACCCGTTGCGCGGGGGGCCGCCCGCTGCGTCGGCTGCGATCCGGTGCACCGCCCGGCTTGACCTTCCGTCTGGGCAGTTCGTGCAGCTGGCCTGCATACACGTGGCGCCGCCGAAGCCTGCCTGGTCCCGGGGCGCCTCGGCCCGGTGGCGCAGTGAGCTGTCCGCGCTGCCCGCGCCTGGTGATGGTCCGCGCATCCTCGCCGGAGACTTCAACGCCACCCTCGATCACGCGCAGTTTCGCCGGCTCCTGCGCCGCGGCTACGTGGACGCCGCCAGCCAGGCCGGCCACGGGCTGTCCCCTACCTGGGGACCACAGCCCGGCCGGCGCCTGGCCCTGCTCGCCATTGACCACGTCCTCACCGACCGGCGCTGCGCGGTCCTAGCCACATCCGCGCACTGGCTGGACGGCAGCGACCACCGCGCACTCTACGCCGAGCTCCGGCTCCCCGCGCCGCACAGCCAGGGGGACGAGGATGCGCACGGTGGCCGGTGGACGAAGTAGACGTAACGCCGCGAGCTTGGACCTGGATTGCTTCATCGCCGCGCCCGTGCTCGGCCTGGTCTTCCGGCAGCCCTCGGGCCCTGGCGTCGGCCGCCGCCGCGCGCAGGTGATACTCCGCCTCCATCAGGGCCGCCCGGCTCAGGACCAGGGCAGGCCAAGGGCAGGCCAAGGATCTTCAGGAGGTCGCGGAAGTCCGTGATCGTGTAGTCAGGAGTGCAATCCCGGTAGGTCTTGTCTCCTTGATCGGAATCGAACATCACGGTCATCAGGCCGGCTTCTTGCGCTCCGTAGATGTCGCGGTACATGTCGTTGCCGACGTACAGCGCGTTCTCGGCCGCTATGGCCATGCCGTCGAGCGCGAGTTGGAAGAGGCGCCGGTCAGGCTTGCGGTATCCGTGGTCGCCGGAAACGACGATGGGGTCGAAGTAGCCGAGCAGGCCGACCTTGTGCAGCTCACCGCGAGCGTAGGTGCTCTGCGCGTCGGTGACGATCGCGAGCGGGTAGCGAGCGTGCAAGACGTCAAGCACCTCGCGAACGTACGGGTACAGGGTGAGCCGCCGACGCGAGATGCCGCGGGACATCTCGGCCAGGAACAGCGGCATCTGCCGGAGCTTGCCAGCTGGCAGGGCGCGGGTGAAGTCCGTCTCGCGATCTTTGATGATGCCGCGCCAGATGCCGACGGCGTCGAATTCGGGGTGCTTCTCCGGGCTGGTCCGCAGCTGCTCTTTCATGATCTGGAAATAGAGATCACGGAGTTCGTGCCGGTGCAGGTCGATGCCCTGGTAGGTGAGGAAGTGCGCTGCGGCCCGGAAGATCCGCTCGTCGTCGTCATCGGCCAGGATCCTGACCAGGGTGCCGTTCACGTCGAAGGCGACCGCTCGGATGTCCATGCTCTGGGTCAGGTCTCCTCGCTCGGCGGGGCGTCGCAACGAGTTTAGGCCGCCAGGTCCGGACAGGATCCGCAGGTCGCGCTGGCCCGCAGACCGCCATCGGCGACCTGACGGCCCGGACCTGGGGCGTTCAGGCGGCCTGCAGCATCCTCTTCGCCTGCCTCACGAGCCTTCGGCCGTAGTCCTGGCCGATGTAGCCGTTGCGCGCGATACGCAGCAGGTTCAGCGCAATGTAGTACGGCGCGCGGGCGGTGATCGACTTGAACGTCTGCTCGCGGTCGGGGAAATGACAGCTGTACTCCCACATGAAGTGCCCGATGAACGGCTCTGCGCAGCGCTGGTCGCCGGAGTCACGCATGAACGCATGCTGGAGCTCACCAGCTACCCGCCCGACGTCGAACATCCGGTCCCCGCGCTTCATGCGCTCCAGGTCAATAGCCGCGACGTCCATGCCGTGGCCGAAAAGGAAGTTCGCGGGGGTCGCGTCACCATGCAGCCAGACCTGCCGGTCCTGCCACATCTGCGGCCGCTCTCGCCAGCGGTCGCGCAGCCCGCCGAGCTCGCCGACGTCCTGCTGCCCGATGCGCTGGGCCTTCCTGAGCCTGTCGACGATCGTGTCGAAGTACCGGCACTCAGGATCGAAATCTACGGTTGCCCCGTTGGCCGTCCGGTTGTGCTGGGTAGCGAGGAAGTACGCCAGGGCCTTCAGCCGCCAGTACAGGTGCGCGCCGTCTCCGTGCTGCGTCGCGCGCGCGATCGCATGGCTGAATTCCTCGCCGGGATAATATTCGACGGCCAGCACGCCGTTGATGTCGCGGCTGAGTCCCAGCGGGCGGATGACGTGGTGCGGCGACCCGACCAGGTTGTACCGGCGCAGCGTCTCGAGCCCTTCGTACTCCTGGCGTGCCATCCAGGCCGCCCTGTCCAGATCCGTTGCGAACCTCGTGCCGTAGAACTTGCAGATGACCTTGGCGCCGCTGAACTTTTCCTCGTACGCGTAGACCTCGTTGCTCCCCGACAGCCGGAACACCCGGTACGCCAGCTGCGGCTCGCGTACCTCCAGGCGGTCACGCATGATCGTGCTGAGGAAGCCGTGAAGCGGGTCCTCGCCCGCGACGTATCCGACGTATTTCCCGTTCATTCCCGAGCCTTCCCTCGCCCGGCCGCAGGACGACGGCATCATCTAGCGCGTCGTACCGAACCCCGTGTGCGCGGCGCCCCCGTTACCTGGCATTCACCGCGCCTTTACCTGTCACGGAGGCGCTTTGTCCGGTTCTGATACATGCTGCGCCCGGCGGCTCCGGTGATCACCGGTACCGGCACGTCGCGCTGACTTCCCGTTGGGAACTGAAGTTCTTAATATTCCGAACGGCAGTGGTGCATGTCGCGGGCCTGCTTCACGTCATCCATGCGCTCGCCCAACCCCCCCGACCGCCGTAGGAGGAAGCCAGTGGCAGATACAACCCGGCCGTACGCGGAGATCGACTACCTTGTCGCTGACCGCATAGCGACGATCACCCTTAACCACCGAGACCTTTGCGGCATTTCCCGCCGCGGCAGCCGGTATCGCGCTAACCGACAAGGAGTGAGGGCATGGCGTGGGACTTCTCCACCGACCCCGAGTTCCAGGAGAAGCTCGACTGGGTCGAGCGGTTCTGCAAGGAAAAGGTCGAGCCGCTCGACTATGTGTTCCCCCACGCGGTGCGCTGGCCGGACCCGGTGGTGAAGGCGTACGTCCGCGAGCTCCAGCAGGAGGTCAAGGACCAGGGCCTGTGGGCGATCTTCCTTGACCGGGAACTGGGTGGCCCGGGCTTCGGGCAGCTCAGGCTGGCTCTGCTCAACGAGGTGATCGGCCGCTACCCCGGGGCGCCCGCGATGTTCGGCGCCGGAGCGCCCGATACCGGGAACATGGAGATCCTGGCGGCCTACGGTACCGAGGAACAAAAGAAGCGGTGGCTCGAGCCGCTGCTCAACCAGGACATGTTCTCGGCGTACTCAATGACCGAGCCGCAGGGCGGCAGCGACCCGGACCTGTTCACGACCCACGCCGAACGAGACGGCGATGAATGGGTGATCAACGGCGAGAAGTGGTTCACCTCGGCGGGATGGATCGCCGACCTGCTCTTCGTGATGTGCACCAACGGCATGTTCGTGGTGCCCCGCACCACCCCCGGCGTCGAGATCATGCCGGAGCCGCGGAACCACAATCACATCATCTACCGAGACGTCCGGGTGCCCTTGGACCATCTGCTCGGCCCGGAGAACGGCGCCAAGGTACTCGCCCAGCGTCGGCTCGGCGGCGGCCGCATTCACCACGCCATGCGAACCATCGCCCAGTGCAAGCTCGCCTTCGACATGATGTGCGAGCGGGCGCTCAGCCGCGAGTCGCACGGCAGGGTCATCGCCGAGCACCAGATGGTGCAGGAAAAGATCGCCGAGTCCTACGCCGCGATCACGATGCTCCGGCTGTTCGTACTCCAGACCGCCTGGAAGATCGACCAGACCTCGACGCTCGAGGCCCGCACGGACATCGCGGCGGTGAAGTTCACCATGGCCAAGGTGCTGCGTGAGGTGTCCTACAACGCCCTGCACATCCTCGGCTCTCTCGGCACCACCGATCTCACGCCTATCCAGGCCATGTATGCGTCGGCACCCACCATGGGCATCGCCGACGGGGTCGATGAGGTGCACAAGGCCACCGTGGCCCGCCGGGTGCTAAGGGGCTACCGCCCGCACGAGGGATACTGGCCTACCGAGTACATCCCGGCCAAACGAGAAGAAGCGTGGCGCCGGATGCGCCCCGTCCTCGACGCCCGTCCTGATCTGGCCCGCGCGGCCGAGAAATATGCGAGCCGCCGATAAGCCGACGACCGGTCGCCCCGGGAGGGCCATCTTGGTTCCGCCCTCCAGAGAACTCCGATCTACAGGCATGTGCGCACTTATGTAACTGGGTTAGCGTTATCGACAGAGCTCGGCACCACCAGGGAGTGTGTCGTGAACAAGTCGGCTTCGGTTCCCGAGCAATTCGACGCGGTGGTGGTAGGCGCCGGTTTCTCCGGTCTATACATGCTTTACCGGCTACGCCAGCTCGGGCTGTCGGTGAGGGTCTTCGACTCGGCAGGCGATGTCGGCGGGACGTGGTACTGGAACCGCTATCCCGGGGCTCGCTGTGACATCCCCACCACGGACTACGCCTATAGCTTCGACCCCGAACTGGAGAAGGAGTGGACCTGGTCGGAGAAGTACGCCACGCAGCCGGAGATCCTGGATTACCTCCGGTTCGTGGCCGACCGCCACGGGCTCCGTTCTGACATCGAGTTCTCCACCACAGTCACCTCTGCCCGCTGGGACGAGGAGGAGGAACGGTGGAAGGTCTCGACCAGCAGCGGGAAGGAGACCCGGTGCCAGTACTACATCATGGCCACCGGTTGCCTCTCTATGCCCAAGTCATCCGAGATCGAAGGCGCCGGCCGTTTCGGCGGGCAGGTCTACTTCACCAGCCGCTGGCCTCACGAGGGCGCTGACTTCACGGGCCAGCGGGTCGCGGTCATCGGCACCGGCTCGTCGGGCATCCAGTGCATCCCGCTCATCGCCCGCCAGGCCAGCCAGCTCACGGTCTTCCAGCGCACCGCAAATTTCTCTATCCCGGCGCACAATGGCCCCGCCTCGGCCGAGCGGCTGAAGCAGCTGGATGAGGACCGCGACGGGTACCGGCACGCCGCCCGGTGGTCCCGGGGAGGGATCCCCACTGAGCTGACCGACGTCCTGGGCGTCACCGCTAGCGAGACGGTCCGCCGGGAGCGCTTCGAAGCGGCCTGGGCGCAGGGCGAGTTGTTCGGCATTCTCAACATCTTCGCTGACCAGGGCGTGAACCCGGCTTCCAACGACATCGTGGCCGAGATGATCCGCGAGAAGATCGGCGCGATCGTGAACGATCCCGCGACCGCCGAGGCGCTCTGCCCGAAGGACCACTACTTCGGCACCAAACGGCCGTGCCTCGATACCGGCTACTTCGAGACCTTCAACCTGCCGCACGTCCGGCTCGTCGACCTGCGTAAGCAGCCGATCGTCCGCATCACCGAGAAGGGCATCGAGACTGCGGACGAGTCGTTCGGCTTCGACGCCATCGTCTACGCCACCGGCTTTGACGCCATGACCGGCGCCCTGGTGGCAGCTGACATCGCTGGCCGGGATGGTTTGTCCCTCACCGAGAAGTGGGCGACCGGGCCGTCTACGTACCTAGGGCTCATGACCAACGGATTCCCGAACTTCTTCGTGCTTACCGGCCCCGGCAGCCCTTCCGTCCTGTCGAACATGACCGTATCGATCGAGCAGCACGTCGACTGGGTGGCCGGGTGCCTCAAGGACATGCGCGAAGCAGGCTTCGAGACGATCGAGCCGACCGCGCTGGCCGAATCCGGATGGAACCAGCACGTACAGGACTGCGCCGCCATCACGTTGCATCCCACCGCCAACTCCTGGTACATGGGCGCCAACGTCCCCGGTAAGCCACGCGTGTTCCTGCCCTACATCGGCGGGGTGGGCGCGTACCGGCAAGCGTGTGAGGACGTAGTTCAGCAGGGCCACCTCGGATTCAGGATGACCGGTCCTGGCGGGGCTCGGTGCCAGGACGGGGTAGTCCGCCGCATGCAACCTGATGTCGCCATGGTCTTGGAGTTGATGGCCACGCTGGGCATGCCGCCCATAGATACCCTGTCGGCTACCGACGCGCGGTCCCTGATGGCGGCCACCTCGGCCACGCGGCCACCAGGTCCCGAGGTGAGCGTGGTCATGGACGGAGTGTGCCCCGGTGCGGCCGGGGACCTGTCGTACCGGCTCTACCGCCCGGCGGGGCTGCCGGAGGGCCCACGCCCGCTGGTGGTGTACTTCCACGGTGGCGGCTGGGTGCTCGGCAACCTGGATTCGGACGACCCGCTATGCCGGGACCTTTGCGCGCGTTCGGGTGCGGTGGTCGTGTCGGTGGATTACCGCCACGCTCCCGAGGCTCGCTTTCCCTCCGCCGCGCAGGACGCCTTCGCGGCTGTGCAATGGGTGGACGCCAACGCCATCGAACTAGGGGGCATCCCCGGTCAACTCGCGGTCGCCGGCTGGAGCGCGGGGGCCAACATCGCCACCGTCGCGTGCCAGCTGGCCCGCGACGCCGGAGGCCCGCACATCTCAGGGCAGATGCTGATATGCCCTGTCGTGGACTCGGACATGACCGGCCTGTCCTACCGGGAAAATGATGACGGGTACCTCCTCACCTCGGCGCTGATGCGGTGGTTCTGGGATAACTATGCCGATCCGGCGGACCGCGGCGATCCCCTCGCCTCCCCGCTGCGCGGCAACCTGGAAGGTCTGCCCCCAACCTGCATCGTCGTTGCAGACTTCGACCCACTGCGCGACGAGGGCGTTGCCTACGCGCGCGCCCTGGAGGCCGCGGGGGTACCGGTCCGCCTCGCTCGAGCCCGCGGACACATCCACACGTCGGTGGCCATGGTTGGCGTGGTCATCTCCGGGGCGCCAGTACGCGCCGAGATTGGGGAGGCGCTGAGGGATTTCTTCCCGCCCGCCGAACCGCAGGAGCGTATGAGCTAGCCGCTGGTCCGGGCGGCTACGTGAACCGGCTAGCGCGCCACGCGGTAGCGGAGGTAGACGACTCTTGAGCTGAAGGTGCGGGTCTCGACGAGTTCGAGATCCACCCGGCGCTCGCGCTGGGGAAAGAACGGAATGCCACCGCCAACCAGCACCGGGTAGACCCTGGCCCGGTACTCGTCGATCAGACCCAGCGCGGCCGCCTCGGCGGCCAGAGCCGCGCCGCCGATCGCGATGTCGCCCTCCGCCGGCTCGGCCCGCCATCGCTCGATCTCCTCCGCCAGGCCGCCGGAGGCCAGGCGGGCATTGCCCTGCACCGCCAGCAGCGTGGTGGAGAACACCACCTTGGGGAGCGGCTTCCAGATCGCGGCCCACTCGAGCATTGAGTCGTCGAGCGATGGATCCTGGTCGGCGGTCTCCCAGTACAGCATCGTCTCGTACAGCCCTCGTCCCAGCAGGTGGACGCCGACCTCTCGTATCTCGTCGGTGACGAAGCGAAAGACCTCCTCGTCGGGCGCCGTCCAGTCGAAGTCGCCGTCCGGCCCGACGATGTAGCCGTCAAGTGAGACGCCCATCGAATAGGTCACGCTGCGCATCAGACGTCCTCCTCGGTAACGGGTTCGACAGTACGACCGCCGGACACCGCAGGACTCATCGCGGCTCGCGGGACAGGCCAAACGTTACCGGTGACAGCATTAGGCGCTCATCGAGACCGACGCAGCGGACCTTTGTCCGAACGATCGTGGTGATACGGACCGGCCACGCCCTCTCCGGCAGGCGGGCCGGCGCCTTCAGGCGATGAGTTTCTCCGGGTGCTGGCCCCGGATGCCGCGGTCGTGAGTCTCCTGAGGTCGGAGCGGCCAGCATCTTCCCTATCGGCTTCTTCGCCACTCGCGGCACGAAGCGTGTGTTGTTGCGCAACTTCTGCGATGCGTTGATGTCGCCGTGCACGAGATCCGGATCGGGCTTGAGCGCGCCTCAGCAGCGAGCATGACACCGCCGCGCCATCGCGTCGCGTCTATGGCGATGAGGTCCTGCTCGGAGTACCGTGATGGCCACCAAGCATGGCGGAGAGTGCTGAATGAGCGCCGTGGCTGAGCGGAGCGTCGTCCGGAGGTTCGAACGCGCGAGGAATCTCTGTGATGAGGCAGCAGCGCGCTTCGTCACGTTCGCGGAGGCCGGCTTCTGAACGCGAAGGCGAAAACAAGCGAGCGTATCCTCGCCGGGCTCGGCATTCGCGCCGACGAGGTTGCCCGGCTCCGGGCGGTGATGGTCGGTTCCTTCCTGCTCGGGCTGTCCCTCGTCTTTTACTACTCGGCCGCCAACGCCATTTTCCTGACCCGCTCGGGCATACAGAAACTGCCGTACGTGTACATCGTCAACGGCTTCCTGGTCATCCTTTTCGGCATCGGGCTGACCCTGCTGGGCCGCCGCGTCACGTTCCGGACGCAATCGCTCACCCTCAACTTCGTGCTGGCCGCCACCATTGTGCTGTTGTGGGCCGGGGTCAAGACGACCGGGAACCACGCGGTCATTTTCGTGATGATGGCGTGGTTCCGGCTGCTGTTCATCTACACCACGCTCAGCCTGTGGGAACTCGTTTCCCGCTTGTTCGACATCCGCCAGGGCAAGCGGCTGCTGCCGCTGGTCGGGCTCGGGGTCATGCTGGCCTCCGTCGTCGGCGGGGTGCTCATCCCGGTGATCGTGGACGCCATCGGCACGGTCAACCTGCTGTTGCTGTCGGCCGCGTTCCTCGGCCTATTCGCTGTGTCGCTGTCCCGTATCCTCCGTGATGTCAACGAAACGCGCCAGGAAGCGAAGCGGAACCGGCGCGAGGGCCTAAGACCCCTGGTGAAAGACCGTTATACGCGGGGCATCTTCAGCCTGAAGACCTTCTCCGTGCTGACGGCGTACCTGATCGAGTACGTCTTTTACGAGCAGGCCTCCCGGCACTTCCCGGGCCAGCAGTCCCTGGCCGGGTTCTTCGGCACCTTCACCGCCGTGACCACGCTGGCGATGGTTCTGGTCGCCGCCTTGGTGACCGGGCGGCTGATCGCCGGCCGGGGGGTGCGCGGCACCTTGTTCATCCTGCCGCTGGCCATGACGGCCACCTCATTGGCGACGGCCCTTTACGGCGGCCTGGCCGGCGTCGGTACCGCGTTCTTCGCCCTGGTCGTGGTGACCATGTTCGCCTACCAGGTACTGGACAAGGCGGTGGACACCCCGACGTTCGTCCTGCTGTTCCAGCCGATGCCCCGGGAGCGCCGCCTGCCCGCGCGGGTGATCGCCGAAGGCTGGCTCGGCTCGGTGGCCCTGATCCTGTCCGGCGTCCTGCTGCTGATCGTGACGTGGCTGCACCCGCCCAACGTCGTGCCCTTCGTCGCCCTGCTGGTCGTGGTGTCCGCCGCGTTCTTGCTGCTCACCCGGACGGCCATGGCCCAGTACGCGCGAGCCCTGCGCCGCGCCACCCGCCGCGGCTTCGCCGCCGCGGCCGCGGCCGGCCGCCCGCAGGCCACTCGCCGGCGGGGTCGACGGGGTCGACGCCCTGCTTTCCCGGCTGGCCCCGGGCGCTTCCTGCCTGGACCAGGAGCAGGCCCGGGCGCAGTTGCGCGCGAGCACCCCCGCCCTGGACGACGCGCGGCTCGGCGCGGCCGTGCAGGTCCAGGTCCACAGCGCGCGCTCGCTGCTGGCCGCCCAGCGCGACCTGTCCGGCACCTGGCCGCTGCTGGCCCAGTGCCTGCACGAAGAGCTAGCCCGGATCCAGGCCAACCTGTTCTCGCTGCTCTGCTGCACCCGCGACGCCTCCGGCGCCCCCATGGCCGGCCTCCTCCTCGACGCCGAGGCGCGGATCACCAACGGCATCACCGACGACCGGGCCAACGCCATCGAGATGCTCGACGTGACGCTGCCGAAATGGCTCAAGCAGCCGGTCGTGGCCCTGGCCGAAGACCACGGCCCGGCCCAGACACTGCGCAGGCTCGGCGCAGACCTCGTACCCGCATCCACGACGGCCGGAGAACGCCTGGCGCTGATGGAAAATGACGAATCTCTGGGCAGCTGGACGCTGAGCCTGGTTCGCCTGGGCCTGGCCACAGTAAACGGCTGCGCCGGAAGCGACGACAAGAAAGCGCCCGGCGGCTCACCCGGCACCATGTCAGACCTCGGTTCACCCGACCTGTACCCGCCAGAGGTCGCCTCTGTCGTCTGGCTGAGGACGGTCGACATCTTCGAGCGCGTGCCGTACCAGGTGCTCGCCGAGCTGTCGGAGCGGCTGCGGCCGTATCCGGTGTCGGCCGGGGTGCGCGTGGTGACCGAGGGCGAGGAGGGTGATGAGCTGTACATCGTGCGGGCCGGGCAGGCCGCGGTCCAGCACGGGGATCAGGTAGTGGCGCGGCTGGGCCCGGGCTCGCTGTTCGGGGAACTGGCCGTGCTCGACCCTGCGCCGCGCTCGGCTGACGTGGTGGCCACCGTCGATACGGACCTTCTCATCCTGGACCGGACGACCCTGCTGGACCTCATGGCGCGCCGGCCCGAGGTGGCGGCCGACGTCATCACCATGCTCGTACGCCGGCTCCGGGCCGGCACCGCCGAGGCCTGAGGTGTCCGTCTCCGGCACCGACGCCCCGATGGCGTGCGGATCACAACTGAGCGTGGACTTTTTCTCCGACTTTCTCGCCTAGCCGAACCTTAGTTTCGATTTGTTTTCGAGAATACTCTATGATGTCGGCGTCGATCTTAACAGTACCCGGCTTCAGCAACAAGAGTATGGCCGATCCGCCGACGCTGAAGTAGCCCTTTTCCTGGCCTCGCCGGCAACTAGTTATGTCGTAATTATGGATCTTGCCAACAAGGATCGCTCCCACCTCAACAGTCACAACGGTGCTGAAGTTGACGGTCTCAATAACCGAGTACTCGCGGTGGTTCTCGCTGAAAGCTTTATAGCGCTTCGAGGAAATGGGCTGTACGGAGTGCAGTACCCCGTTGATGGAGTTCGTTCGGATCACTTCTCCGTCGTCTGCAAAGCAATAGTGGTGGTAATCTTCCGTGCCAAGGCGGAGTACCAGGCAGGTGCCTTCGTTGTATGTGGCAGCCAGATCGGGATCTCTAAGAAGTTCAGTTATGGTGTAGGAGCCCTGCTTTACCTGAATACGGCCGTCGTTGGTGACCGAGTACGCGAGCAGCCGGGAATCGGCCACAGCGATCAGGGCATTTGGGTTGCTGGCTATCGGACGCTTGGCAGGGTCAATCTTACGGGTGACGAAGCTGTCGTAGGATGTGTAGCTTTGCTCGGGGTAGTCGCTCATGTCTATATCAAACCGGCTGACGAGCGGCTGGATCTTTCTCACTGAATACCGGCTTTTATCCCGAATGGCGTTTAGGCCCGAATACCACCGGCGGGCGAAAATGGCGCCGAGCAAAAACCTTCCAACCGTTGTCTCGTAAAGAAAATGGAGTCTTCTTTCGCCGTACTGCGGTTCGTCGTAGACAACTCCCCGTTTACGGTCGTATACTTGAACACTCATTGTATTAGTACCCCAGTATGATGAGTAGGACGGATCACTTGGCCGGGCTGAGGACCATACCGGCCATCATCTCAAACTTTGTCCGCGCCGCGACCCCGTTATACGCTGCGATGCTGGCCGACCGCGGCCTGGTCGGGTGACCCGGAGGACGGGAGAGCTGGCATGTGCACTCGCTGGCAGCCTGCCTTCCTGGTTATCGGCGCCCTGGTCCTGGTCGTCGGCCTGATGCTGCGCAGCAGCGTGGCTTTCGTCCTTGGCCTGCTGATGATGGGATCGGCTGCGTCCGGCGCAGGGTCGGGCAGCCCCACGGCGGCCACGGTTCGCACGTGGATGTCGCTGCACAAGAACCGGGACCGATAACCCCTGAGCAGTCACGACCAGCCAACCCGCCGTGGCGGGGGCAGCGGAGGATGAACCATAGGCCGTTCGGCATGTTTCTTTTCCAGCCGAACGAACGGTGGTTCCTCGCCCCGGGGACCTGCCTACGCTCCAAACCCGCATCAATCCGGGAGGCGGACCACCAGGTGCTGGCCAGGGATCGCGACGGGTGCGATGCGCGCTTCGGAAGACGAGGATAGACGGTAAGCGGTCATCAACCGGAAGTCGAGGCTCTGAGAGGCAGTCATCCGATGCGTCCTGACATCACACCTGGCGGCATCTTCCCCGATTACGCCCTCCCGGACCACACCGGCACGGTGCGTAAGCTCAGCGAGCTTCAGGGCCGCGATCCGCTGGTCCTCACCCTGGCGCGCGGCAACTACTGCCCCAAAGAGCACCAGCAGCACCTGGAGCTGGCGGCCAACTACTCGAAGGTCGCGGTGGCCTACACCCAGATCGCAACGATCGCGACCGACGACCATCACACCTTGCAAGAGTTCCGCGCGTCGGTGGGCGCCCAGTGGACCTTCCTGTCCGATCCCGGCCGGACCGTCCAGCAGGACCTCGACATCGCCGAGTACACCGACCCCGAGCACAACCCGATGATCCCGCACACCCTGGTGCTCAAGCCGGGGCTGGTCATTCACAGCGTCTATAACGGCTACTGGTTCTGGGGCCGCCCGTCGTTCTACGACCTGTGGCATGACCTGCGCGCCGCCACCGCCGAGATCCGCCCGGACTGGGACCTGAGCACCCCGGGGCTCCGCGAAGCCTGGGACGCGGGCGACTACTCGCACTTCCACGGCTGGGACCGGCGGTCCCCCGGGTCGGTGCCGACCTCATATGTCGAACCAGGCAAGCCATGACCGCGATGCGCACGCCGGTGTGCGAGCTGCTCGGGATCGAACGGCCGATAGTCCTGGCGCCCATGGTTTCGGTTCCCCGGCTGGCCGCGGCGGTTTCGAATGCCGGCGCGCTCGGCATGCTGACGTTGACGTGGTCAGAGGACATCGGAGCCGTGGTTCGGGAAACGGCGGCGCTGACCGCGCGGCCGTTTTGCGGCAACCTCGTTCTCACCGAAGACCGTCACCGCCGCCTTGAGGCGGCCCTCGACGCTGGCTTGCGGATCGTGTCGTTTTTCATGGGTGACCCCGGCGGCTACATCAAGCAGGTCCACGACGCCGGCGGCATTGTCATGCACACGGTCGGCACCGCCGAGGAAGCACGGCGGGCCGTCGCGTCCGGCGTGGACGTGATCGTCGCGCAGGGCTGGGAGGCCGGCGGGCACGTAGGGAGTACCGTCGCGACACTGCCGCTGGTGCCCGCCGTGGTGGACGCGGTGGCGCCGGTGCCGGTGATTGCGGCGGGCGGGATCGCTGATGCTCGCGGCGTCGCTGCGGTGCTCGCCCTGGGCGCCCAGGCCGCGTGGCTGGGCACGCGGTTCCTGCTGGCCGAGGAGATGCCGATCCACGAGGACTACCGGCGCCGGCTAATCGCCGCGGCCGAGACCGACGCGGAGTGGTACCCCAACCTGTACGACGTCGGGTGGCCCGATTCTCCCCACCGCGCCCTCCGCAACTCAACGGCCGAGGCGTGGGAGGTCGCAGGCCGCCCCCCAGACAACCAGCGGCCCGGATGGGGCGACGTGATCGCGCACTTCGCCTCAGGCGAAGAAATCGTCCGGTACGAGCCAGCGCCGCCGATGGTCGGGACGACCGGTGACATCGAGGCGCTCTCGATGTGGGCCGGACAAAGCGTTGCGCTTGCGAGGCAGCCACAGTCGGCGGCGGACATCGTGGCCGAGCTCACCTCCCGCCTGTGATCCGGGGCGCCGCCTAGGGTTAACCCCACGTCGTCGCGCGGAAATCCTGAGCGGCAGGCTCAGGGGCGCTCAATGGGCTGAAGGGCACGCGCCCGGCAGTCTGGTCTCATGTCGGCGAATAGGGAACCTCTCAGGCTCCACGGGCGCAAGGCTGAGTGCGAGAGACTGGCCAACCTGGTTGACGGCGTGCGTGGCGGGGGCACCACCACCAGCGCCGTGCTCGTCATATACGGCGCGCCCGGTACGGGAAAGACGGCCCTGCTGGACTTCACCGCCGGGCTGGACCCCAGCCTCCAGGTAGTCCGGGCGGCAGGCGCAGAGTCGGAGACGGAGCTGGCCTTTGGCGGGCTGCACCTGCTGTGCGGGACGATGCTCGATCTGCTCGGCCGCCTGCCTGGCCCCCAGCGTGAGGCGCTTGAGATCGTGTTCGGCATGCGGGCGGGTACCGGACCTGATCTCTTCCTGGTGGGCCTGGCGGTACTCGGCCTCTTGGCCGAGTCGGCCGCCGACCATCCGCTCATCTGCGTGATTGACGAAGCACACTGGCTGGACCAGGCGTCAAGGCAGGCTCTTGGGTTCGCGGCACGCCGGCTGACCACCGAACCCCTTCTGGTGCTCTTCGCCGCGCCAGAGCCGGTCACGGAGCTAGACGACCTGCCCACGATGGCGCTTGGCGGGCTGCGCGACGCGGACGCCCGCGACCTCCTGGCCTCCGTCGTGCGGTTCCCGATCGATGACCGGGTACGGGATCAGATACTCGCCGAAGCCGGGGGGATCCCCGGGGCGTTGCTTGGCCTGCTGCATGAGGTATCGCCGTCGCAGCTGGCCGGGGGCCTCGGGCTCCCCGATGTGCTTTCTGCCAGCACATCGGGGCCCCTGTTCGCCGAGCTGAGCGAGCTTCCCCCCGAGACCCGTCAGTTGCTTCTCCTCGCGGCGGCTGACCCGACCGGCGATCCGGCCCTGCTGTGGCGGGCGGCCGCGCAGCTGGGGATCACCAGTGAGGCCGCGGTCCCCGCGGCGGAGGCCGGCTTGATCACGTTCGACGGCCGGGTCGTCTTCCGGGATCTCGCGGTCCGATCGACGGCCTACCGGGTCCCGCGCCTGCAGCAGCGCCGATCGGCCCACCGCGCCCTAGCGCAGGCGACTCATCCGCGCGCTGATCCTGACCGCCGCGCCTGGCACCAGGCCAAGGCGCTGATCGAACTAGACGAGGACGTCGCCGCCGAACTGGAGCGCACGGCAGGCCGGGCACAGGCGCGCGGCGGCCTCGCCGCCGCAGCCGCGTTCCTCGAACGCGCCGCCATTGCGACACCAGATGCGGCGCGGCGGGCAGAAAGAAGCCTCGCCGCTGCTTCGGTCATGCTTCAGGCGGGCGAACCCTCGGCCGCGGCGAAGCTGCTCGACCTGACGGAGACCGACACTGTGGACGATCACCGGCAAGCGCGCGCCGACCTGGTGCGCGCCAGGCTCGCGTTCACCGTGAACCGGGGCGGCGACGTATCGCAACTGCTTCTTGACGCCGCACGACAGCTGAGCCGATTCGATGGCGCTCAATCCCGCGCGGCTTACCTGGACGCGCTCCGCGCCGCGCTGTGCGCCGGCCGCCGGGCGGCTCCCGGCGCAACGATGGCGGACGTGGCGCGCGCGGCGCGAGAAGCGTCTTCGGGTACGGATTTCCCAGGGCCGCCCGACGCCCTCCTGGCCGGACTGGCCGCTAGCTTCAGCGGCGAGCTTGCGGCGGGAGCGTCGCTTGTGCGCCGCGCCATCAGCGGCTTCGGAGGCGAGATGACCACTGCGGCCGAGCTTAGCCTGCTGCCGCTGGCCTATACCGGAGCGCTGCAACTGTGGGATGACCGCGCCGGGGAAGCGCTCGCCAGCCGGTACGTCAGGCTGGCCCGCGCCGAGGGAGCGCTCAGTGACCTGCCGTCAGCCCTCAACGCGCTCAGCTGCATGCGTTGGCTGGCCGGCGACCTAGCCGCAGCGGATTCCCTGGCCACCGACGCGGAGGCCATAGCCGAAGCCACGGGCATCAGGGCCGTCCCGTACGGCGCCCTCGGCCTGGCGGCGCTGCGCGGTCATGAGGACCCGGCGCTGGCCCTGATCAGCAGCAGCGAGCAGGACGCCGCCCTGCGCGGCGAAGGACTCGGGGTGGCCGCGGCGAAATGGGCCGCCGCCGTGCTTCACAACGGCCTGGGCAAGTACGCACAAGCGCTGTCCGCGGCCGAGGACGCCATCGAGCACGCCGGGCTGCCGGTGGTAGCCGGCTGGCCGATGGCCGAACTGGTCGAGGCGGCGGCCCGGTCAGGGCAGCCTGGGCGTGCCGAGGGGGTCATGCGCACCCTGTCCGGTATCGCCATGGCCGCGGGCACTGACTGGGCGCTCGGCGTCCAGGCTCGCTCTCAGGCGCTGCTGAGCGATCGAGAGGACCTCTACCAGGCGGCTATCGACTACTTGGGCCGGTCGCGGGCCCGCGTCGACCTGGCTCGCGCGCACCTGGTCTACGGAGAGTGGCTCCGCCGCCAGAACCGCCGGGTCGACGCCCGCGACCAGCTTCATCGCGCAGCCGAGATGCTAGGCCCGATGGGAGCGGCCGGGTTCGCCGAGCGTGCCCGACGTGAGCTGCTGGCCACCGGCGAGACCGCGCGCCGGCGCGTAGCCGGGACTGAACGGGACCTGACCGCGCAGGAGATGCAGATCGCCATGCACGCACGGGACGGGAGGACCAATAGGGAGATCGGCGCCGAGCTGTTCCTCAGCGATCGCACCGTGGAGTGGCACTTGCGCAACGTCTGCGTCAAACTCGGCATCAGCTCCCGTCGGCAGCTCAGGGATGCGCTGCCTGGTACCACGGAGGCCATGCGGCTAACCAGGATATGACCACCCGTACTAGTGCCGGGCCGCCGTGATCTGGCTGTTCAGCGCCTTGAGCGCGGCGACGTAGATCTCGGAGAACGTCGGGAAAGGCTGGATGACGTCGCGCAGCACCGGCAGCGGAACGCGGGCGTGGATGGCGAGGGTGGCCTGCTGCATCCATTCTCCGGCTTCCGGGCCGAGTGCGTAGCCGCCGGTTAGCCGGTCGCCGTCGCTGAGCAGGGTCAGGAACCCGTTGGACGCGGCGCGCGTGTAGGTGGCGGTCTTGGCGACCCCGGAGATCGGGACCGTCGCGCTGAACGGTGCTTCGGCCGCGCCGACCGAGGCCGCCTGCGGGTCGGTGTAGACCACATCCGGTATGGCCTCGTAGTGGGCCTGGCGTGGCTCACCGAGGATGTTCGCGGCGACGACCTCGCCCTGGTACTTGCCGACGTGCGTCAGCAGCCGGATACCGGTGACGTCGCCGACGGCCCACAGGCGTTCGCCCGCGCGCAGCTGCTCGTCGACCCGGATGCCATGCGCGTCGAACGTCGCGCCTGCCGCGTCCAGCCCCGCCGGCATGCGCGGGCGCCTGCCCGTGCCCACGAGCAGGTGGTCGCCGCGCACCTCCTGGCCGCTGGCCAGGGTCAGCACATAGTCCTCACCGTCGCGGTGCGCCGCAGTCGCCTGGGTACCCACGAACAGCTCGATGCCGTCGCGGCGCAGCACCTCCCCGAGCGCCTCGCCGAGCGGGGCGGGCTCGCGGGCCAGCACGTGCGGAGCCGCCTCGACGAGGGCCACCTCGCCGCCCAGCCGCCGCACGGCCTGGGCCATCTCGGCGCCGACCGGGCCGCCGCCGAGGATCAGCAGGCGGCGCGGGACGGCCTTCATGCCGGTCACCTCGCGGTTGGTCCAGATTCCCGCCAGGTCGCGCAGCCCCGGCACCGGCGGGATGACCGGATCCGAGCCGGTCGCCACCACGACGTGCCGGGCCGTGTGCGGCACCCCGGCGACCTCGACCACGCCCGGCCCGGCCAGCCGCCCCGTCCCGCGGATCAGGTCGATGCCCTTGCCGGCCAGCCAGCTCACCTGCCCGTCGTCGGAGTAGTCAGAGACATTGGAGTCACGCCAGGCCAGCGCCTGTCCGACGTCGACCTGTGCGCTGGCCGCCGCGTCGCGGGCGTCGGCCACGGCCTCGCCTGGCCGCAGCAGCGTCTTGGACGGGATGCACGCCCAGTACGAGCACTCACCGCCGGCCAGGTCCCGCTCAACCACCGCGACCCGCAGGCCGCCGTCAGCCAGTTCCCCGGCACAGTGCTCCCCAGGCGAGCCCGCGCCCACGACGATCACGTCGTAGTCATAGCCGTTCGCGGCCGACTGCGCGTCTCCTGCTGTTCCCATGACATCCGTCCTTCGCTTGACCACGGTGCATCTGACGAGAACTTCTTCTTCCAGGGTCCCAGGTCAGGCACGGCATCGCGCCCGTGAGAATCCCTGGACCTGCATCACTGGCGAGGTCCCGCACGCCGTCGGGCGGCCCGGGACCCGAGACCCGGATCGCGGGAACTCCCGATTGTGGGGTTCTCCCGATTGTCTTGGGGTCGCGCGTTGGCCATGATCGCTCCGTGACGAACAGGATCCTGATCGTCGACGACAGTCCGCACTTCCGCGACATGGCGGCCGGACTGCTCGCCGAGCGGGGTTTCGACGTGCTCGCGACGGTCGAAGACGGGGACCAGGCCCTGGCGGCCGTCGGTCACGTGTGCCCGGACGGGATTCTCCTGGACATCAACCTCCCGGGCCGGGACGGCTTCGCGGTGGCCGCGTCGCTCGCCGCGGCCTGCCCGGACGCCCGGATCGTGCTGACCTCCGCCGACTTCGCCCGCCTGCCCGACCGGGTACTGAAGGACTGCGCCGCGGCGGCGTTCGTGGCCAAGGAGGACCTAGCTACCGCCGACCTCGGGAGCCTGTTCACGACGCCTGCAGGTACTTGAGCACGGCCAGTACCCGGCGGTGTTCTTCGGTTGACTGGTGCAGTCCGAGCTTGCCGAAGATGCTGGTCACGTGCCGCTCGACCGCGGCTACCGTGACCACGAGCTCATGCGCGATGCCGACGTTGGAGCGGCCCTCGGCGATCAGCGCGAGCACCTGCCCCTCACGTGGGGTCAGGTCGTCCAGTGGGCTGGCCTTCCGCTTGCGCCCCACCAGCCGCGCGACCACATCCGGGTCGAGCACCGAACCGCCCTCAGCCACGCGGCGTACCGCGTCGGTGAACACCCGCAGGTCGCCGACCTTCTCCTTCAGCAGGTAGCCGACGCCCTGGGCGCCGTCGGCGACCAAGGCGAACGCGTACGAGTCCTCCAGGAACTGGGACAGGACCAGCACCCCGACCGCGGGCCGGGCCGCCCGGGCCGCCAGCGCCGCCCGGAGCCCGTCGTCGGCGTGATCAGGGGGCATCTGGATGTCGGTGATGATCACGTCCGGGTGGTAGGCGTCGGCCATCCGCACCAGGTCGCGCGCATCGGCTGCGGTGCCCGCCACCTCGAATCCGCCGTCCTCGAGGACACGCACGATGCCTTCACGGACGAAGGGCTGGTCCTCGCCCACGATGACGCGAATCAGCCGGTCCTGGCGCACGGTATAAAGGTACGCCCGCCTGGCCGGGCGGACCGGCCGGGAGGGGAATGGTGGCCCTCAGCAGGGTCCCGCCGCTGGGCGGGCTGACGATCTCCACCGTGCCCTGCAGCGCGCCGATACGGTCGCGCAGGCCGGCCAGCCCGCTGACCTCCGACCGGGGTCGCGCCCCGCCTGTCCCGTCGTCCCGCACCTCGACCTCGCACCGGTCCGCGTCGACGTCCACTCGCACCCAGGCGGACGTGGCGCGGGCGTGCCTGACCACGTTGGTGAGCGCTTCGGTACAGAAGAAGTACACGCTGGCCTCGACTGGTGCCGGAAGCCTCCGGTCGGGCACGTCGAGCTGGACCGGGATCGGCAGCCGGGCGGCGAGGCCGTCGATGGCCGCGGCCAGCCCGCGCTGGGCGAGGATCGCGGGGTGGATGCCGGCCGCGATCTCGCGCAGGTCCTCGAGCCCGTGCCGGGCGTCGCCGATGGCCTGGCCGAGCAGTTCCCTGGCCTGCTCGGGGGCGGAATCCCACTTCTGCTCGGCGAGCTGGAGATTGATGAGCGTGGTCACGAACCGCTGCTGGGCGCCGTCATGCAGGTCGCGGGTGACGCGCCGGCGGGCCTCATCGGAAGCGGTCACCAGCCGCGCCCGCGATGCCATCAGCTCCTGCTCCGCGCGCCTGCGTTCGGTAATGTCGCGGACGTAGCCGGTAAATACAGGCTCGGCGGACGGCCCGGTCCGGGTCACCGTCACCTCCGCCGGGAACTCACTCCCGTCGGCGCGCATCGCCGTCATCTCGAGACGCTGGTCCAGGATGCGCCGCTCCCCGGTCGCCACGTGCCGGGCGAAACCCTGCCGGTGTGCCTCGCGCAGGGACGGGGGCACGATCAGCTCGGCGAGTTCCCGGCCCGTCACCTCGTCGGCCCGGTAGCCGAAAATGTCCTCGAATGCGCTGTTGACGTACGTCACGCGGGCGAACCGGTCAACGCTGATGACCGCGTCGAGGGCGGCTTCCAAGATGGCCCGCTGGCGAGTCTCGCTGGCTGCGAGCTCGGCCGCCCGGGCTCGGGCGATGTCACGATCGCGGTCGGACTTGCTGCGCAGCCTGGCCTCGGCCAGGCTGCGCAGGCGGGCCAGTTCCACGCTCAGCACGGTCGCCGCGTACTGCAGCGCGGCCAGATCGGTCTCGCCCGCCTCGCGCGCCGGGTCGGCGAGCGCGATGATGCTTCCAATCCCGGTCCGCGGGCTGGCCAGAACCAGCCAGGCCTGGGCCTGGTAGACCGGGCGCGGCGCGATCCGCAGCCGGCGGATGAGTTCCCGCCGTTCAACGCGAGGCAGCTGGGTCAGGGCATCGCCGGTCACGTCGCCCGCGGTGGCGCGCGTACGGCCTGACTCATCCTGGATCACCACGCCGAACCCGGTGAGCTCGTGCAGGGTCTCGGCGATGCCGGGCGCCCCGGCGGTGGCCACGATCTCGTTCAGCCTGCGGTGGACCTCCATGATCTTGGTCAGGGTCGAGACAGTCGAATTGAGCTCGGCGTTGAGCGTGGCCACCAGCTGGCTGTTCACCCGTTCGGCCGCGATCAGCTCCAGCCTGGCGATGACCGTGCCGCTCAGTTGCGCGAGCACCGACAGCAGGAAGACTTCCTCGGCGGAGAGGGGATCACGCGCGGTCACCACCAGGAAGACCGGCTCGCCCCCGAGCCGGGACATCAGCGGGAACGCCCAGTAGGAGGGGGAACCATCCTGGCCGAGACGGCTGGGCTCGGTAAGCCCGGCCAGGGCGTCGACGAGGTCATCGGGGGCGCGCTCGTAGTAATCTCCCGACTGGCGGGGATGCCAGGTCACGGCCTTCTCGCAGTGCGCGACGGACGGGATGGCCGTGGTGACCAGGCGGATGAGATCGCCGGGAGACGACGCCTGGGTCAAGATCAGCGACAAGGCGAAGACCGCGTTCACCGCCGACAAGCTGGCGTCGATGTCGGGCACCGGATCGTCCGCGCCGGGCGCGCGCAGCCCCGCAGACGACATTGGGTTACCCGGGAAGCTGATCTGCCGGGGTGAAGTGCGGGTTGGTGATGATTATGCCGTTGACGTAGATCCTGGGATGAGTCCTGAGCACGTACATGACCGTGTCGCCGTCGAACAGGTCGAGGTCGTACAGGCAGAAAAAGAAGTGCGGGTAGTCCGGCACTATCGTGTTCAGTTCGGATTCGGCGGCGAACCATTCTTTGATGTCGACCGCGTTCCTGACGATGAAAGTCTCGTCGCCGACCGCCCGGAAGCGCTCGTACCCGTCGGCGAACGCCTCGTGGACCATTGCCTTCATGTTGCGGATGAAGGTGTCCTTGGAGAAATGCCCGTCCGGCATGTACGCCTCGTCCTCCGTGAGGACGTGCAGCATGCCGTCCCGTGACACGAGCTCGCGCGGGATCCGGCCGCGGACGGAAGACGGATCATCGACCATGCAGAAACATTTGTGACCGGCCTGCAAGCCCCGGGAGAGATAGTCGACGACGATATCGTCCAGGGAATTGCTGCTGCCGTTGTAAAAGGCGCAAACATGGTCGCCGATCTGGAATCCGAGGTCAGGGCTGTCTGCCCGCAGGACCATACCGCACCTCCGCAGCGAAGCGCCGACAGTATAACCGGTCCAGGTGAACGGGCCATAGACCGGACCGTTCGCCTGGCCCGGTACGTCCGCGGTGTGCCCGGCTAGCGCAGCGACTTGAACGCGGCGCGCATCTCCGGGGGCCGTCCCATCGCACCCGTGAACACCCTGGTTCCGTGGCCCTCGCTTGCCTTGACGGCCCGCCCATTAATATGATATCAATCTGATATAAGCCGGGCGGCCGGCATCACGGGCGGCAGGAGGCATCCCGATGGGTGCACCAGATGACAGCAGCACTCCCTGGCAGTCCCTCATGAGGCGCACGATGCTGCCCTGGGAGTACCGCCATCTCCGCGCCGTGGCGAGCGTGCGCTTTGCGGCCGGCGGCTTTACTCTCGCCCTCGGCCTGGTTCTGCTCTCCCTCGGTCGCCAGGCGGGAACTAGCCGAGACCGGCGCAAATTCTACGGGCTGGCCACGTGGTTCCTGGTGCTTGCGCCGTTGCAGTTCCTGGGCGGCTATCTGGAGATGAAGATGGCCCGCTCCGTGCCCCCCCGCACCTGAGCCTGCGCTCCAGACTCGGCGTCAGGGCCTGGGTGGATCGCGGAGGTCCTGCAGGAGGGCCCACGCCACCGAGGTGTCGGCGAGCGCGGCGGTCAGATCGGCGACGGTGCGCCGCGCGAACCACGGCGCGAGCAGAGCGGCAATGGTGTCCTGGTAGGTATGCAGATCGTCCGTGGATGAGAAGTCCGCGCGCAGCAGACGTTCCAGGAAGGCGAAGGTCCGGGCGAGCCTGGTGATCTTGACCAGCTCGGCGAACTGCTGGCGGGTCAGCGCCGCCATCATGATTCGTTCGCCGTCCGCGGTGGCAAAGCCGCGGGCGAAGCTGCCGTGCCTGGTCATGAAAGCTCCGCGGCGCTGATGTCGCGCGGCAGCCATGGCGTGGCTGGCCCCCGTTCCGCGAGGAGCACGGCCAGTTCCAGCGCCGCGGCGAAGCCCGGTTCCTTCTGCCTGAGCAGCCTGCGCACGTAGGCCATGTTCTTCGTGCTCTGCTCGGTGCTAACCGTTTCCATCGTCATCTCCCGCCGGCCGTCAGCCGACGATGCGCAGCGCGAGCCGGGCCGGGCAGCCGCGCTGGACCAGCCGGGCGACCTGATGCCAGTCGATGCGGTCGGCGTAGATCTCGGCCAGAGGCACGGGGACGCCCAGCCTCGTGAGCTGCGACACGCGCCAGTCGTGCACCAGCAGCTCGTCGCGGTCGGCGGTGTTTGGTTTCATGGCTCCTCCGCTCACGGTGCGGGCCGGTACCCGCCTTGTACGCCAGCCTGGGGCCGGGGTGGGTGATAAAGCATCGTCAAGTTGGAGTGATTTCGCGGGCCGAGGTCGTCAAGCGCGCCCGGCCCCGGGCCTGCTCGCACCTTCCGCACACCCCGCAGTGACCCGGGCGTCGCCGGCAAATCATTCCGATCAGGTGACGCTTCTTCACCCTGCCGCGACCGACCCTCGACGCCGCGGAGGGCGTTTCTCCCAGGCTCGTATCTGCCAAGGCCGGCGGGAGGACGGTGCGAGCAGGCCGAGGGCGCGGGCGCGCTCGACGGCCTGGCTGCGGCTGGATGCGCCGAGCTTCTGGTACAGGTGCCGCTGGTGCGTCTTGATGGTGTTCACCGACAGGTACAACTCGCAGGCGATTTCCCGCGCGGACAGGTTGGTCGGCAGGTAATGCAGCACCCTGGTCTCGCCGTGAGTGAGAGCCGCGGCGGCGCTGGGCCGCAGGGCGCGCTCGCCGGCGTGCGGATCGCCCAGCTCGCGGGCGATCGCCCCCAGCAAGAAGGCTGCCGCCACCCAGACCCGATGAGCTCCCAGGCCGTCGGGGAGGGGCGTGCGAACGGGTGGTGCCGACCGGTCGGCCAGGGTCAGCAGTTGCCCGGCGAAGATTTCGCCGACATCTCCGCTCGCGCCTTCTCCGACAGATCGAAGCGGTCGCTCATCATGCCCGTGCGCTCTGGAGCAGGAATCATCAATCATTGCGGTCATGTCATCACCTCGTTCATCCATGGGGTCCCTGGCGCGCGCGCGCCGTAGAGCTCCACACTCGTACGGAGCGCGGCCTGTCGCGCCCGTGAAGGCCCCCGGCCCGTACCCCTGGCCCTGGCTCCGAATCCCGGGTCCTGGCCCCGGGTACAGGTCAATGCTCACGTCCAACCAGAGCGGCCGCCCTGGCTCCCGAGAGTTGACCGGCGTATTCAGCCGGGGTATTACGGGCGCGAGCGGGCGGCAGAGG
Source organism: uncultured Actinomycetes bacterium (assembly GCA_963847965.1). Classification (GTDB taxonomy): domain Bacteria; phylum Actinomycetota; class Actinomycetes; order Streptosporangiales; family Streptosporangiaceae; genus Palsa-504. Next base: position 49,581 of record CAWKCG010000028.1, on the reverse strand, counting down.
CGCGACAGTGGAAGCGCCGCGGACCAGCCGGCCGCTGACCGAATTACCCAGCCGCGGCCAGCCCGCCCAGGTCCACCGTGCCGCAGCGAGACAGTGGTGTGCAGTGGCGCCAGGAAAGCTAGGCACCGTGTCAGGAGGTTCACCGATGACCCACCAGCCAGGCCAGGACGTCTTCAGGTCGGTCCTGCCCGAGGACGTCGACTGGCGGCCTTTCCCCGCTTTCCCGCCGTCGGCCCGCCTCGCGGTCGTGGTCGGCCAGCCTACCGAGCCCGGGCCCTACACGATCAGGGTGAAGGTGCCCTCCGGCGTCAAGCTGATGCCGCACCGGCATCCGGAGGATCGTGTCTACACGGTCATCTCCGGTGTTTTCTACATCGGCAGGGGCGAGCAGTTCGACGGCGACAAGCTAGAGGCCTATCCGCCCGGTGCCGCCGTCGTCCTGCCCGGCGGCACCCCGCACTTCCACTGGGCCAGATCCGGCGAGTACGTCACCCAGGTGACGGCGATCGGCCCACTGGGCATGGAGTACCTTGACCCGCAGGACGACCCGCGAAACAGCTGACCCATATCCGCGGCCCTGCGAACGTGGGTGGTGATGGGCGCACCGCTAGACCGGGGCTGCCTAACGCAGAGCCGGGGTTCCGGCCAGGGTCTTCCCGGGTGCGAAGGGCCGCTCGAGGCAGGACCGTGGATTCGTAACCAACCTTGGCGCAGTGCGGGACGACCCGGCGGCCGCCCCGGGAGGAGGAAGCCATGTCCAGTGCAGTCAGCTCCCAACCGCCGGGTGGGCTGCATGGCGAACCGGAGCCGACGTCAGCCAAGGACCAGCAAAAGGCCGGCGCGCTGGGCCTGACGTCGGCGACCGGGCTGGTCATCGGCACCGTCATCGGGGCCGGGGTATTCACGATGCCGGGAGTGCTCGCGGGCGCGGGCACCAGCTCGCTGGTCGTGCTCGCGGTGATCGCCGTGGGCGCGCTGGTGCTGGCGGTGCTGTTCGGCCAGCTGACCAGGCGGGTCCCGAACTCCGACGGCGGGCTCTACGCGTACGCCCGGCACGAGTTCGGTGACTTCGCCGGGTACCTGACCGGCTGGTGCTACTGGGTGCAGGCGTGGGCGGGCAACGCGGCCATCGTCTCGTCCTGGGTGTTCTACGTCGACGCGCTGTTCGGTATCAAGCCGTCGGGCCTGGGGAACTGGGGGATCGCCCTGATCGGGCTGTGGATCCCGGCGGCGATAAACCTGGCCGGCATCAGGGATACGGCCTGGCTCCAGAACATCACCGTGGTGCTGAAGTACCTGCCGCTGCTGTTCGTCGGCGTGGTCGGCTGGTTCTTTGTCACCAAGGCTAACTTCGGCCCGTTCAACGCCTCGGGCGGCAGCCTGTACTCGGCGATCGGGATCGCCGCCGGAGTGGCGCTGTTCTCGTTCATCGGCGTGGAAACGGCGGCCATCACCGCCAAGCGGGTGAAGGACCCGCGCCGGAACGTCGGCCGCGCCTCGCTGCTCGGCACCGGCGCCGCGGCGATCGTGTACCTGGCGGTGTCGGCCGCGGTCATGGGCCTGGTCTCCCACCACGCGCTGGTGAACAACGGCGCGCCGTTCGTCAACGCCTTCCAGACGATCTTCCCTCACGGCACCTGGGCCGGGAAGCTGGTCGCCGCGCTGGCCGCGACCTCCGGGTTCGGGGCCCTCATCGGCTGGACCCTGGTCACCGCCGAGGTGTCACGGGCCCCGGCCAACGACGGCCTGTTCCCGCGGCCGTTCGCCTGGACCGACCGCAGGGGGACCGCCTGGTTCGGCGTCGTGGTCGCGGCGGCGCTGCCTTCGCTGCTGATGCTGTGGCGGTACACGACCAGCTCGGGGCTGACGGTGTTCACCTACCTGGTCGACCTGACCGTCGTCACCGTGGCCATCCCGTACCTGTTCTCGGCCTGCGCCCAGCTCACCTACCTGGTGTCCCGGCGCCGGCCGGTGCAGCGCTGGCTGCTGGCGCGGGACCTGTCGATCAGCATCTCGGCGGCGCTGTTCTCGCTGTGGGTCGCGTTCGCGGCCGGGTATTCGGCGGTGTACCAGGCCATGGTCGTTGTCCTGGTCGGGGTCATCCTCTTCGCCTTCATCAAGGCCCACGAAGAAAACACTGGTCAGGCCCCGGCGCCGGTGGACCTTCCGGCGAGCGGTAACGAGAACTCGGAGGGACAGTCATGACGTTCAACGTGCAATCAGAGGTCGGCCAGCTGCGGCAGGCCATCATTCACCGGCCCGGCCTGGAGCTGTCCCGGCTCACCCCGCAGAACATCGGCGACCTGCTGTTCGACGACGTGCTGTGGGCGAGCAAGGCCAAGGAAGAACACGACGTGTTCGCCGAGATCCTCCGCGACCACGGCGTGCAGGTGCACTACTTCGGGCAGCTGCTGGGCGAGACGATGGAGCTGCCCGAGGGCCGGGCGTTCGTGCTTGACCGGATGTGCACCCCGGAGATCTGCGGCCCGACGCTCGCCGGCCCGCTCCGCGAGCTGTTCGAGGGCCTGGACGGGCCACGGCTGGCCGAGTACCTGATCGGCGGGCTGCTCAAGGCCGACCTGCGGTCGCTGCGGGCCAAGAGCCTGAAATGGGAGATGCTGGCGGCCGATGACTTCCTGCTTCCCCCGCTGCCCAACCACCTGTTCACCAGGGATAACTCCGCCTGGGTTTACGGCGGGGTCTCGATGAACCCGATGGCCAAGCCCGCCCGGCAGCGGGAGCACCTGCACATCCGCGCCGTGTACGACTACCACCCCATGTTCGCCGGCGGCGACTTCATCGCCTACTACGGCGACGACGACGCCAGTCACCTGCCGGCCAGCGTGGAGGGCGGCGACGTGCACGTCCTAGGCCACGGCACGGTCCTGATCGGCATGGGGGAGCGGACCACGCCGATGGCGGTGGAAATCCTCTCCCGCGCCCTGTTCGACAACGGGCAAGCCCAGACCGTCATCACCGTCGAGATCCCCAAGTCGCACGCGACCATGCACCTCGACACGCTGATGACCATGATCGACCGCGCGACCTTCGTGCTCTACCCCTACATCGACCGCCATTGGCGATCGTGGACCATCACCCGCGACGACTCCGAGGCAGACCTGAAGGTCACACGCAACCACAGCCTGTGGGACGCTCTCGCGGAGGCGCTGGGCGTCGACGCGGTCACCGTGCTGGTCACCGACGAGGACATCCGGGCCGCCGAACGGGAGCAGTGGGACGACGGGACCAACTACCTGGCGGTTGCCCCCGGCGTGATCCTCGGCTACGACCGTAACAACACCACCAATACCATGCTGCGCAAGCACGGCATCGAGGTGATCGAGGTGCCCGGCAGCGAACTCGGCCGCGGCCGCGGCGGCCCGCGCTGCATGACCTGCCCGATCGAGCGCGATCCCGCCTAGTGAACGCGAGGAGCATCTGATGGACCTGCACGGGCGCAGCCTGCTGAAGGAAACCGATCTCAACGCCGAAGAGTTCCTCTATCTGGTCGACCTGAGCAGAAAGCTGCGGGCTGACAAGCGTCGCGGGGTGACCGGCCGGCGGCTGGCCGGCCGCAACATCGCCCTGATCTTCGAGAAGACCTCCACGAGGACCCGGTCCGCATTCGAGGTCGCCGCCCACGACGAGGGCGGGCACGTCACGTACCTCGGCCCCGGGGAATCCCAGCTGGGCTACAAGGAGTCGGTGAAGGACACCGCCCGCGTGCTCGGCCGCATGTTCGACGGCATCGAGTACCGCGGATTCACCCAGCAATCCATCGAGATCCTCGGCGAGTTCGCCGGGGTGCCGGTCTGGAACGGGCTCACCGACACCTGGCACCCGACCCAGATGCTGGCCGACATCTTGACCATGAGCGACCATTCCACCAAGCCACTGGCGGAAGTGGCCTTCTGCTACCTGGGCGACGGCCGGAACAACACGGCAAACTCGCTGCTGGTCACCGGGGCCACGCTCGGCATGGACGCCCGCATCTGCGCCCCGGCGGCGCTGCAGCCGTCGGCGGCGGTGCGCGGCATCGCGGCGGGCCTGGCGGCCGGATCGCAGGCCAGGCTGATGGTGACCGCGGACGTCGACGCGGGCGTGGCCGGGGTGGACTTCGTCTACACCGACGTCTGGCTGTCCCTGGGCGAGCCAGAAGACCAGTGGGACATCAGGATCGACCAGCTTCTCCCGTATCAGGTGAACTCCGCCGTGCTGAAGGCCACCGGCAATCCGGCGGTCAAGTTCATGCACTGCCTGCCCGCCCTGCACAACCGGGACACCGAAATCGGCCAGAAGATCTACGCCAAGCGCGGGCTGGACGCCCTGGAAGTCACCGATGAGGTATTCGAGTCGCCTGCATCCGTGGTGTTCGACGAGGCGGAGAACCGCATGCACACGATCAAGGCCCTCATGCTGGCCACACTCGGCGACGGGTCATGAGAGTAGTCGCGGCGCTGGGCGGCAACGCCCTGCTCGAGCGCGGGGAGAAGCCCGACGAGGACATCCAGGAACACCACGTCCAGCAGGCGGCCGACGCGCTCGCGCCGCTCGCCCGGGCCCAGGACCTGATCGTGACCCACGGCAACGGGCCGCAGGTCGGCATGCTGGCCCTGGAGAGCGCGAGTGACCCCGCGCTGAGCTGCCCGTACTCGCTGGACGTGCTCGGCGCGCAGACCCAGGGGATGATCGGGTACTGGCTGGTCCGGGCGCTGCACGGTGCTGCGACTGGCAAGCTCGCCGGCTGCCTGGTCGGCCAGACGAGGGTCGACCCGGACGATCCCGCCTTCGCCAAGCCCACCAAGTTCGTCGGCCCGGTCTACCAGGAGAAGCAAGCGCTGGACCTGGCCGCCCGGCGCGGCTGGGAGGTGCGCCGCGACGGCGCCGCCTGGCGCCGGGTCGTGCCGTCCCCGGAGCCGGTTGAGCTGATCGAGCTGCCGCTTATCCGGATGCTGATGGACAGCGGCGCGCTGGTGGTGTGCGCGGGCGGTGGCGGCATCCCCGTAGTGGCCGATGCCTCGGGCGCGCTGCGCGGCGTCGAAGCCGTCGTGGACAAGGACCTGACCGCAGCCTTGCTGGCCCGCGTCGTGGACGCCGACGCCCTGCTGCTACTGACCGACGTCGACGCCGTGATCGACGGCTTCGGCACCCCGGACGCCCGTCCCATCCGTCAGGCCACGCCCGGACAGCTGCGGGCGCGCTCGTTCCCGGCCGGCTCGATGGGCCCGAAGGTGGAGGCCGCCTGCCGGTTCGTGGAGGCGACCGGCAAGATGGCGGCCATCGGCCGCCTCGACGCCGCGCAGGCGCTGCTCAACCGCACGGCCGGCACCATAGTCACCCCGTAACGGCCGCCGTCGGCGAGCAGGCCGGAGAAGAGCCCTTCTCGGCGACCTCGGCGGCGCGGGCGGGCTGGGACCGGCGGTCTACGCCTACGACCACGGCCTGGTCCGCCCTCAGTCCCGTCCGTGATCCGGTCGGGCCTTCACGCCCGCTCCTGGCCTGACCCCGGGCGGGATTACCGGAGCAGGTCGAAGGCGCCCTGGACAACGGCCAGCAATCCGGTCTCGGCCGACGCGGACAGCGCCGCGGCCGGGTCGCTGAGCATCGCGACCACCACGAAGGTCTGGCCTTTGCTGTTGGTGGCCAGGTAGCCCAGGGTCAGCACGCCCGTCTCGGAGCCGCCCTTGTACCAGACCGTGGGCCACTGCGCCGGGTCAAGCCCGATGCCGCCGTTGTTGGCCGACAGGATGGGACCGAGCGGGGCCAGGGCGGACCGGGCCGCGAGCTGCTGCAGTCCGGCGAAGGCGCGGCAGATATCATCCGGCGAGGCGAACCATTCGATGGTGTCGATGTCTGCGGGTAGCGATCCGTTGGCCGCGCCTTGCAGTTGCGCCTGGCTGAGCGGCAGCGGATCCACCGAGGAGGCCAGGAACGCCGCGCGCTGGCCCGGGGCAAGGCTCAGGTACCGCTGCGCCAGCGCCGGATGGAGATATTGCAAGAGGAAGAGTTCCCGGGTGGTCAGGAACGGCACGTTCAGCGCAGCATGGGCGGACCACTGCTGGTCCTGGGCCTGCACCGCGGACCGGCCCACCAGGTGGATCAGCATGTCGGCGGCGGTGTTGTCACTGATCGAGATCATCTGCAGTGCCGTCTGCCGCACCGACACGCGGGTTCCGGCGGGAACGTACTGAAGGTACCCCGGACCGACTTCGCCCGCGCTCTTCAGCGCACCGGTGACCGTCAGTTCCTGGTCCCAGGAAACATGGCCCGCGGTGATCTGGTGCGCGAGGGCGCCCAGGACGAACAGCTTGAACATCGAGGCCAGCGGCCGGGCGGCCGCGGCGGCCACCTGGTGCACCGGGGTGCAGACCCCGCCCGGTGACACCCGGGCGGCCAGCAGGCTCGCATCGGGAGCCAGCCCTGCAAGGTCCCGGTCGGCCTGGGCCCAGCTCGTCGGCGGAGGCTGATACGGGGTGAGCAGCAGCCCGCTGATCAGCCCGGCGCGGTCGGCCGTGATCTGCACCGTCAGCAGCTGGCCGCCGAAGTTGGCCACCGCCTCGAGCGCGACCGGAACGCGGGCCGGGTGCTGCCACAGCAGCCCGGTCAGGGACGCTGCCACCGCTGGCAGGTTCTCCAGCTCCGAGTTGATTTGCAACGGGTTGACCTGCGCCACGAAGCCGGAATCGAAATGAGCCCGGATCACCCGCGGGGACCAGGGGATATCGGCCATGGCGCGGAGGAACCAGGTCAGCTGCCTGCCCACCGGCGCGTCAGGGGCGGTCCTGGAGATGAGCAGGGACGGGGGAACCGCCGTGGTGGCCCCGGTGCTGCCCGGCGAACTGGTGCACCCGGCCGCTCCCCCCGCCAGCACCACGCCGAGCCCGGCGCACACGACCCGCCGGGCCGCCTTCCTCCGGGCCAGCTGCCCGCTGCTGCCACGCGGCAAGCCGCCCGCCGAGGGTACCCGCCGGCGGCCGAGCCAGAACCAGATCATCTCTTCCCGCCCCTCACAGTGGGCCTGGTGCGACCACTGTAAACAGCAGCGTGCCAGCGCGGCATTGACCGGCGATTACGCCGTGATTGCGTCACTCCGCGCGCCGGCCGCGTCCAGGGTGATGCCATCACGGCTGTCGCTGCTGGCGGCGTCCTGGTCGATGATGACGGTCTACACGCCGCCGGACGTCGACGCCGTGGTCGACGGCTTCGGTACCCCGGACGCCCGTCCCATCCGTCAGGCCACGCCCGGACAGCTGCGGGCGCGCTCGTTCCCGGACGGCTCGATGGGCCCGAAGGTGGAGGCCGCCTGCCGGTTCGTGGAGGCGACCGGCCAGATGGCGGCCATCGGCCGCCTCGACGCCGCGCAGGCGCTGCTCAACCGCACGGCCGGCACCATGGCCACCCCGTAACGGCCCCGTGACGGCAGGCGGCCAGGATCTCGTCGATGCCGCTCATCCCCGCTCTCCTCCGGAGAAGATCTCCAGGAAGAACAGGAAGACGTTGAGGACGTCGAGGAAGATGGAGGCGGCCAGCAGCGGGGCGATGGCGTTGTCGGTGTTGGTGCGGAGCCGCTGGAAGTCGAACATGGTGAAGCCGGCGAAGATGACCAGGCCGAGGACGGAGTAGACCAGCTCGCCGCCGGGGATGTTGACGAAGATCAGCACGATGCCGAACACGATGAGCGCGAGCAGAGCCCAGAAGGACACGCGGGCGAGGGCGGTCAGGTCGCGGCGGGTGGCGTAGCCGGCGGCGCCGAACCCGGCGATGAACAGGGCGGTGGCGCCGCCGGCCTCCCAGAGCGCGCGGGGGTCCATGGCGCCGTAGTAGGCGATGGTGGGGGCCACGGCCAGGCCGATGAGCAGGCCAAAGGCGGCGAGCAGCCCGGTGGTGAGGCCGGGGGAGCGCTTAGCGGCGAACCGCATGCCGATCAGGGCGGCGAAGGCGAGGATGAACGCGACGATGCCGACGCCGCCGGTCAGGTTGCGGCCGAGCCAGGCGCCGAGGGCGAACAGCCCGGCGGTGGCCGCGACGTAGCCCATGGTCTGCGAGAACAGAGTGTGCGCCTGGCCGCGCTCCGTCGTTCCCAGCTGCTGGTAGGGAAGGGTCTGAGTCATGTTCCACTCCTTCTTCGGGTATCAGCGGCCTGCGTCTCGGCCATGAGTTCAGTGCTGATATCCACAGTGAGATTTGGGAACCGGTCATCGCACCAGGGAACACCCTGGCCGGTGCCCTGGGCTTGGCCGGGGTCAGTCCGCGCGCCCGGGGGAGTGACGCATTCAGGCACCGCCCATCAGGGGACGGCCGCTTCTGGGCCGGGTTTCAGCGCGGGGTCCGTCGCACGCTGGCCAGGCCAGCTCGGCACCAGCTCGCGCGGTCAACCACACCAGGCGCTAATCGGCGAGCAGGCGTAGCTGCGCAGACGAGGACATGCCGGGGGAATGCGAGCCGGCCACCTCGCTGCAGCTACGGCATAAAGACCAGCGCCTGCCCGTTGAGGCGGGCGAGGTGCACGACGGGGCCGACGAAGCTTCCTGTGCGGAAGTCGAAGGCCACGACGTGGTCTTTCCCCACGCAATACAAGCGCCCGCCCGGCCCGAATCTCAATCCCCGGGGCCTGCTGAATCCGACGGAGCGTTCGGGCGCGAGAACCCGCACGAGCTGCCCGGTGACCGGGTCGTATTCGCGTACGCTCGGCACAGCGCCGGGTGCGCCGAACGGCCATTCGCTGGCGACCACGACGTTCCCGTTGGGAGCGACCTTCAGATCGAGGGGGCTCAGCTCGGGGTCGGTGACCAGCCGGTGCGTAAGCAGCGTTCCCGACTGGTCGAATACCACGATGGTGTTGTCGCCTTGCCCGGACGGCGCGACGCCTGACGCGAGGTAGAGCCGGCCGTCCCGCCCGAAGCCGAACCCGCGCGGGAACGGGACGATTCCCTCCGGCAGGAGGAATTCTCCCGCCCGATCGAGGGCAGCAGGCATCGCGCGGATCGTCCGCTGGCGGCGCGCGGTGACGTAATAGCGGCCATCGGGCCCGAACTCGGCCCCGCCCGGGTCGAGCCCGGGTATCCGCCCGGAGTCGCGCACGACGTACCCGTGGAGATCAAGCGCCAGCACGCGGTCATCGCCGCTGTTCAGGTAGACGAGCGCGCCTGACGGGTCAAGGGACATACCCCGCGGATCGGCGATCCGCGGGTCGCTGCTGAACGGCCCCGTGAACTCGCCCTCGCTGCCGAAGCCGAGGATCGCGCCGTAGCCGTTGCCATTGGCTCCGCTGGCGCTGGTAACCAGGATGCGCATCACGACCGACCTTTCGCCCAGGCTCGCTCAGGCCCGTACGCAGCAGGCTCGCCGCTCCACACGGTATCTGCCCAGTTAGCTTCAACGTCGACGCCGGCCTGCTGGCCGCGACCATCGACGCGCTCGATGATTGCGCGCAGGCGTGCATCGCCGACACCGGCTGCGACCTGGGAGAGGAGAACGTGGGCAAGATGGTCAGGTGCATCCGGCTGTGCCTGGACTGCACCGATGTCTGCGTCGCGACCGCGGGGTCATCAGCCGCCAGGGGGAGTACGACGTCCACGTCATCGGCGGGCCCGCCCCGTCCTTCCGGGATTCCCGACTTGGCCATCCGGAATCACGGCTGACCAAATCACTCTAAACGGGTGATGCGGGCTCACCAGGCTGAGCGCGAGGCTGAGTAATGCGCAGTGAAACGGGAGGCGAGAACGTCATGGAGCAGCAGGTCACACGGGAAGTTATCGACCACGACGCGCAGCTGGTGCACCGCTGGCGCGTGACCCGGCTCACGCGCCTGGGGATTCCCGCCGGGCTGGCGGAGGCCTACGCCGATCGCCTGGACTGGCATCAGGTCGCCGAGCTGGTGCACCGAGGCTGCCCGCCGTCGCTCGCCCTCCGCATCATCCGCTGACCCCAGACAGGAGGAGCCCGGTGATTGGACCTGGCTGCGTTGCGATGGTGAAACCCTTACGGCGCCAGGTGCCCGGGCTTGGTCTCCGCGAGCGCGGCCTGAGCGGCGGCGATGACGACGACGGGCGCCGCCAGCAGGCTGGCCAGCGACCGCGCCTGGCTGCGGAACCTGACCGGGCGGGCCAGCAGCCCCGGGCGGGCCAGGACCGAGGCTGCGATGGCGACCAGCAGGATCTCCTCGATCGCGCTCACCAGGTCAAGGCCTCCCCAGGCCCCCACCGTCTTGGTGTCCGGGCCGGCCTGCCGAGACGAAGATCTGACCTGGGATTACACCGGACGTCCCAATCACAGGCCTAGCTTGGAACCGTCGATCGTCTGGCTGGCGGGCGGCGCAGTGAGCGTCACGGGCGCGTTGTAGTCGCTGAAGTCGAGCTGCCCCTGGCTGCCGTGGTCGAGGCGCAGAAACTCGGGGCTGGCGGAGATCGTGACGTAAGCGACGTCTGACGTGCTCGTGTCCCGCAACTGCAGCGCGCTCTGCCCGTCGACGGTAATGGTCGTCCCCTTGACCAGGTGGTTCATCTTATTACCGAACGAGTCGGCGATCTGTGCTGGAGAACAGAGCATTCTCACCGAGTTGAAATCCGAGTCGTTGGGGCTCGTCCGGATGTACTTTCCCTCGACGAGGGCCAGGACCGCCGAATTGGCGCCCTCTGATGTCCAGAACTGGCTGTCTGGCTTGATCCACAGCGTCTGGCCGATCTTGAGCAGCGCGAACGAGCCTTTGCCCGCCGTCCCCAGCGTGCCCGTACAGTTGGTGACGCCTGCGGTCAGGTCCACGGCGTCCGTCTCGCCGGACTCCGTGATCGACCCGGCGTAATGGACGGACGATGCCGCTCTGAGGTTCGCGACCGCCTTGGCGGCGATCTGGTCGGCGGTCAGCCCGGCGAGCGGGTTCGCCGACGGCGCGGCGCTGTTCCCGCAGGCGGCCGCGCCTGCCAGTATCGCCACGCCGATGACGGCCGCCGCCGCGACCGCGCTCCGGCCCGCATGCCTCGATGTCCGCACCGTACCCACTCCGCACCCGAGCAGTAGATTCACCGAACCGCACTATAACCGAACCGCACTATAATTGCCTGTCCTCATCGGGAATGCAAGCCGCGCGGCCTGATTTCGGCCGAGCTCGAAATCGGCGGATAAAAGCGCATAAAGGGCTCACCGCGAGCGGCAACGATCGCTTGAGTGAGTGTTTAGTTAATCGGTGAGTACTGCGCGGCGGCCGTCCGGCCGTTCCTCATGCGCCTTCCTTGTTCCCTCATCCGTCGCGCCATCCTCATCCGCCCCTATCCGATCAGCGATGAGGAATGCGCGGGAACTTTTCCGGGAGGATTCGGGCTTGCGGGAGGAAAGGTGCACTGGAGGCCACCTGATCAGCGACGAAGCCCGGATCAACCACACAAACCGGAGCCACCCGGCGCCGCCGCGTCTCAAGCTGCCGGGCTGACGGCCTGAAATCCTGCCTGGAGCCTAAGGGTCACGTCCCGGCAGGTTCCAGCAGGCTCCGCAGCCCCCCGCGCACCAAAAGATCTTGGAAGATCCGCGCTCCGTGGAAACTTTGGGGGATCATAGTCCCCTCGATCTTCCACGAAGCGCGGAACTTCCACGCAAATCCGGGCTACAGCCGGATCGTGGCCTCGATGGCCAGGCGGCGACGGGTGCTTTCGCAGTTGGCATACGGCTCTGGAGACCGTTACGGGCCTAGTACGGTCTTGGCCTCGGCTTCGGCGACGTCACCGTCCCCAGGCGGGCGAGGTCTGGCCACGTTACCGCCTGTTTCCTTGGGCGGCATCGCGGGCGCGGCCGGCTCGTGTTCCGTGGCGTTCTCCGGCGACGGGTGGAGCCGGAAATAGAGCCAGAACAGGATGGACAGGACACCGAAGACGGCGAACAGGATGAACGGCTCGGCGATCGCCCCCGGCAGGTTAGGCTGCTGCAGCACATCAGGGTTACTGCGGATGAGCACGAGCGCGAACGAGAAGGCCGCGACCGCGTATACGCCGATCCAGCCGCCCAGATTCCAGGTGCGCAGCTGGTAGCCGTCCATGAACTTGAACGGCATCAGCCCGAACACCACGGAACTGATTCCCATGATGGCCAGCTGCGCTATTACTGCGCCGATGATCGCCTCAGCGTGGGACGCATGAGAGACCTGGGCCACGGCATCGTATTTCCCCCACACGATCCAGGCCGCGACGCCGAGCCCGAACACGCACGCGGCGCCGGCCAGCACCGACTTTGCTTCCTGGGACGTGGACAGCTTCCGCTTGGCCGTAAAGCCGGCAATGAGCCCGTAGACGTAGCCAGGGTTGAAGTGGACCAGCCGTGACATGGCCGTCAGAAAGGCCGCGACGAGCATGGCCAGCGCGATCACGTGGAACCGGCCGGTGATCTTCGAGGCGCGGCGCTGGTACCACTCGGTCGGGTAGGCATAGGCGGCCATAGTCAGGGGGATCGCGACCCCGAAGCCGGCGAATACGGTCGCGCCGGTCCAGCCGAAATCGAAAGTCGGATCCACGAGCGTCGTGAACGCGGCAGAGATCGCGAAGAAGGTGAACCCAGCCCGAAGCCCGCCGACAGACCTGTTCTTGCGCTCTTTCCTGCGGGTCATCCTCGATAGCGCGCGCCGGATCGTTTCCTCGTTCTCCTCATAGGTCGAGTTGAACAGTTCGGCCGGGAAGCCCACCAGCAGGACCAGGAGCGCGGCTAGCGCCAGGGACTCCAGCACCTTCGGCCACGCGAACACGGACCGCGAGGGCGGTGCAAGGGAATGCCTAATGTGCCACCCTGCCGGATGAGAAGGCGGGAACGGGGGAGGGGGCGGCGGCGTCATACGCGGTGTGGCCGATGCCTCGTCCGATGAGGGGCCCTGGTGGCCGGTGCTGTAGACCGCGGCGACGGTGAAGTAGTAGGTGGTGCCGTCGGAAAGGCCGGTCACCGTGTAGCTGGTGCCCGGGACCGGGGAGGAGGCGTTGACCGGCGAACCGGACTCACCGCCCGGGCTGGTCCCCTTATAGATGTTGTAGCCGGTGACCGGCGGGCCGCCGCCTGGAGGCGGCCTCCACGACACGGTCACCTGGGAGTCGCCCGGGGTCGCGGTCAGCCCGGTCGGCGCTCCGAGCTGTGTGGTGGGCATGGGTGTGGCCGATTGCTCGTCCGATGAGGGGCCCTGGTGGCCGGTGCTGTAGACCGCGGCGACGGTGAAGTAGTAGGTGGTGCCGTCGGAAAGGCCGGTCACCGTGTAGCTGGTGCCCGGGACCGGGGAGGAGGCGTTGTCCGGGGAAGCGGACTCACCGCCCGGGCTGGTCCCCTCATAGATGTCGTAGCCGGTGACCGGCACCGAGCTAGCAGGAGGCGCGCTCCACGACAGCATCACCTGGGAGTCGCCCGGGGTCGCGGTCAGCCCGGTCGGCGCTCCGAGCTGTGTGGTGGGCATAGGTGTGGCCGATTGCTCGTCCGATGAGGGGCCCTGGTGGCCGGTGCTGTAGACCGCGGCGACGGTGAAGTAGTAGGTGGTGCCGTCGGAAAGGCCGGTCACCGTGTAGCTGGTGCCCGGGACCGGGGAGGAGGCGTTGACCGGGGAAGCGGACTCACCGCCCGGGCTGGTCCCCTCATAGATGTTGTAGCCGGTGACCGGCACCGAGCTAGCAGGAGGCGCGCTCCACGACAGCATCACCTGGGAGTCGCCCGGGGTCGCGGTCAGCCCGGTCGGCGCTCCCGGCGTGGCCGATACCTCGTTAGACGGGGGCCCCTGGCCGAGCCCCACCACGATCGGGGACCGGAAGACCGCCGTCACTACGAAGTAGTAGGTGGTGCCGTCGGAAAGGCCGGTCACCGTGTAGCTGGTGCTCTGGACCGGGGAGGAGGCGTTGACCGGGGAAGCGGACTCACCGCCCGGGCTGGTCCCCTCATAGATGTCGTAGCCGGTGACCGACGGGCCGCCGGCTGGCGGCGGGCTCCACGCCAGGGTTACCTGGGAGTCGCTCGGGGTCGCGGTCAGCCCGGTCGGCGCTCCCGGCCGTGTGGCCGCAGGAGTGGCCGATACCTCGTTAGATGGAGGCCCCTCGCCCATCGACACTCCGTATGCCGACAAGACTGCAGTCACCACGAAGTAGTAGGTGGTTCCGTCGGAAAGGCCGGTCACCGTGCAGCTGGCGCCCTGGGCCAGGATGGTGGCTCTGGACTCACCGCCCGGGCTGGTCCCCTCGAAGATGTCGTATTGGGTGACCGTCACAGGGGGCTTTGCTACAGGGGGCGGGCTCCACGACAGCGTCACCTGATAATCACCCGGGGTCGCGGTCAGGCTGGTCGGCGCTCTGTGTGATAGGGCGGTTACGGGAGTGGGCGGAGTAGCCGCCGACCATACGGACCCGCAGCTGGGCGGGGTCGCACCACGGCTGGCCGGCATCGCGGGCCACCCCACGAACAGGCCAACCAGGCACATTCCCGCGAGCGTGCGCGGCCACGACCGACACCGCGGCCGGGGCCGCTGCTGTGACCGGATCGCCGGGGCCGCAGCCGAGCGGGGAACGGCGCTCACGGGCGCCTCCAGACTTCAGGAATCCCTCTTGAAAGGCCGGAGGCGGAGTCCTGGCTGCTGATACACCCGGACACCTGGTCGGCATAACCTCAGCGCCTGCCAAGATGCCACGATGGGCTTGACGAGCGCCCTTTATCCGAACGGCCGTGGTGTATCTCGTGGGCCCGCCTTCTCCCCTTCGGTTGGTCAGCGGGCGGGGTCGCCCTCCGCGAACTCGATCGCGATCTCGCGGGTCTTCGGTAGGGCTTACGGTAAGATACCGGGTATGGCCACGGTCAAGGTGACGGTAACCGTTCCTGAGGAACTCGCCGAATACATCAGAGATCAAGTCGCATCCGGCGCGTACGAGTCGGTCTCGGCTTTCGTGACTCAGGCAGCGGAAAGCGCGCGCGACCTCGAACCGCTGGACCTGCTGATCGCAAGCATGGTGGCCGAGACCGGCGAGCCGGACAAGAAGGCGCACGCCTGGGCGGCCGAAGCCGTGGCCGCGGCGCGCAGGGCTCGTCAGCGCAGCGCGCCAAGCGACGGGGGGCGCGCAGCGTGACCGGACCCGATATCACCGCGGAGCTCGTGCTTGACTCAGGTGCCCTGATCGCGCTGGAGAAGGCGCGGCCCGAGATTACCGCCTTGCTGATGCGGGTCCGTGCGGGTGAGGCTCGGATGCTGGTCCCCGACGCCGTGATTGCGCAGGTCTGGCGGGGTGGCAGCGGCAGGCAGGCTCGCGTGGCCGCTCTGCTCAGTCTCAAAAGGGACCGGTGCGCGAGGCTTCGCCTCGACACGCCGACAGCTAAGCGGATCGGTGTCAGGATCGGTGCGTGCGGGCACACCGATATCGCAGATGTGCATGTGGCCCTGGCCGCTGAGGACCATGGCGCGGGAGTGGTGACGTCGGACCGGCAGGATATCTTGAAGGTCAGCCCCGCCCTGCGCGACGTGGTTATGGACGTCTGACTGCGGCCTGACGGGACGTCTACCACGGCGGCCACGTCGAGCTGGCCGCGGACGCGGCGCGCCTCGCTCCCGTCGTGGAGGCGTTCCTCGATACAGTCAGCGGGCGGGGTCGCCCTCCGCCGTGACGTACGCGGCGCTGATGCCGCCGTCGACGCGGTTCGTGACCGCTGGTGTAGGAGGCGGCACGAGATTCTCGCCGCGATCGGCGGAGAGCCCCCGGGCTAGGTGCTAACCAGGGCGGATGATCGTTCTCGGATCGGCCGCAGCACGGACGAGCCCAGCCATCGGCTGGCGCGCAGCGCGAGTTCCACGTCATGCCGGTTCTCGCCCACTGGCCGGCCGAGGCTCTCCTCGGCCTTGCGGATCCGGTACTGGACGGTGTTCTTGTGCAGCACCAGCCGTTCGGCCGTCGCCTTGTAGCTGCCCCCGGTCTGCAGGAAGGTCAGCAGGGTGTCGCGCAGGCGGGCGTGATGCTCGTTGTCGGTGGCCAGGCCAGCCAGCGTGCTGAGCACCCAGGCCCGCAGCAGGTCGGGTGATCCGAGCATCATCGCTACGGGCGCGATCTCGCTGAACGCTACCGCCCGCGGCGGGGGAGGCCCGGCGGCGAGCGCGACGGCCTGGGCGGCGATGGCCTGCTGGTGGGTTAGGCGGAACCCGGCGGTGCCCCTGGCCGCGTCGCCGAAGGCGAAATGAAGGTCTGGGTCCGC
The DNA here is from genome assembly GCA_963847965.1 of uncultured Actinomycetes bacterium. Classification (GTDB taxonomy): domain Bacteria; phylum Actinomycetota; class Actinomycetes; order Streptosporangiales; family Streptosporangiaceae; genus Palsa-504. The sequence goes on along the minus strand of CAWKCG010000028.1, from coordinate 33,405 downwards.
CCCGGCCGTGCTGGCCTCTGCCGCGTCGAACGTGTCGCGGATCCCCAGCGGCAGCCAGGCCCAGGCGGTCGATTCGTCGCGGGGCAGGAAGACAGGATCACCCGAGCAGGCGGCCTTCCCCGCGACGTGGCTGATCGCGTGCTCGAGCCGGGTGATGTTGTCCGCGGCGGGCGTGGCGCCGCCCGACCAGCACACCAGGCCCAGGTGGTACTGGCGCAGCCGGTAGCCCAGGGTGGCCTCCGCCGCGTTCGCGTTCACCCGCTGGCCCGACAGCAGGTCACGGATCCGGGCGCCCCGCGCGGCGCTGCGGTTCCGCAGCCAGCTCTCCCGTTCGCGCGTGTAGGCCGCGACGATCTCCTCGGAGGTCTGGTCGACGTAGCCGCCGCGACGCTCGCGATCAGGTCCGCGACCGCAGGAACCTCCATCTCCGACACCTGCGGATTCTTGCACATCTAGGTCGTGCGCCGACGCCGGCCAGTTCGCCCAGTGCCTTGTCATCCAGCGCCACGCGCTCGGCGGCGAGGTTTTCCAGCAGGTGACCGGTGGAGCCGGTGCCGGGGATCAGCAGCACGTTGGGTGCCAGCCGGAGCAGCCACTGCAGTGCGACCTGCGCCGCGGTGACGCCAAGGCGGGCGGCGGTCTGGATGACCACCGGGCTGGTGAGCACCGGGTTGGCCGCGCCGCGCGGCAAGCCGAGCGGGCAGAACGGCACGAAGGCGATGCCCCGGCGGTTGCACTCCTGGAGGACCGGGGTCGAGCCACGGTCGGCCAGGTGGAATAGGTTCTGGACGCAGACGATCTCGGTACGGTCCGCGGCGTGCCGCAGCTGTTCGACGCTGACGTTGCTCAGGCCGACACCGGCGATGAGACCCTCGTCGCGGGCCCCGATCATGGCGGCCAGCTGATCATCGAAGCGCGCGTCGGCGCGGCCGGGGCTGGGCAGGCGGAGGTTGACCGCGGCCAGCTGGTCGACCCGCAGGCTGCGGAGATTGTCTTGGATGCCCTCGCGCAGCTGGCGCGCACCGTCGCCGGCGTCCCGGAAGACCCCGACCTTGCTGACGAGCGCCAGCTCACCCGGATAGGGGTAGAGCGCTTCGCGGATCAGGTCGTTGACGATGTCCGGGCCGTAGTACTGGGCCGTGTCGATGTGATCGATCCCGGCCGCGACCGCTGCCCGGAGCACGCCGATAGCCGATGCCCGGTCAGGCGGCGCGTTGACGGCCCAGGGACCGGCCAGTTGCATCGCGCCGTACCCGGACCTCCTGACCCGCCTTGGGCCGAGCAGGAAGGTTGACGTCGGGCGGGGCGGCAGGCTGGGGCCGGTGCGTCGCACCGGATGAGACGCTGACATGGGCTCTCCGCACTAGGGGTCGGTACGACGGATCCAGGTTGGCTGTCGGGCAGGTGAAAGGTCCTCACCAGATCCCGGTGATCCGCCTGGCGCCACGCATCACGCTGGGTCAGGACGGCAGCTGGATGTCCAGACGGAGGTCGGCGACGAGCCGTTGCAGGTCTGACGCTTGATCGTCACCGAGTCACTTGAATCGTCGAGCGATCGATAGGCTAACGCCATGGCTAAAGGAGCCCGCCGCGATACCGAGGTACCGCCGGTCAAGTGGCTTACCGCCGCGGAGGTGGACTCCTGGCTTGCCCTAGTGCGATTGATGACCTGGCTTCCCTGGTCGATCGATCAGCAGCTGCGGCGCGATTCGAATCTGAGCATGGTGGAATACCAGGTCCTGGCCAGGTTGTCGAACAGCCCAGAGCGAACCCTGCGGATGAGCTCGCTTGCCGACTTCACCAACGCGTCACTGTCCCGGCTGTCGCACCTGGTCAAGCGCCTCGAACAGCGCGGCCTCGTGCGCCGCGAGCCTGATCCCGTAGACGGACAGCGTGGGGGCCGACAACTAGGATTCACTTGAACCATCAAGTTAAGCCTCGGGTCGGCTTGGCTTGCCTCCGCCGTGAGCTGACCTGGCAGGATGGGATGGCGCGGCGTGGCTCAGCGCCCGGCTGCTCGGCGCCCGCCGAATGTCCCGGCTACCGCCTGTCGGGTCACCTCAGCGAGTTCGCACTCACGGTGACGAGGCTGTGCCCGCGGAACCATGACTGGTCGCGGGTTCGTGACGAGCGACCAATGGAAGAACGCGGTCCGCGGCCTACGCTCGGCTGGTAAATGAGCGCCGACACCGACCCCACCAAACCAGCCGCGGAGGATGCCGCCGCGGCACCCCTGGACCTGCTGCTCGCCGACGCGGCCACGGGCATGCTGCGCCGGCTGAACCCGGGCGGATCTGGCCTGCGCCTGGCCGCTGCGCTGGCCGGCAGGCCCCGCCTGGTCGCCGGGCGGGGCCGCCAGCTGCTCGGCGAACTGGGCCGCATCGCCGTGGGCACCTCGTAGGTGCAGCCGTCCCGGCGGGACCGGCGGTTCTCCGACCCGGGATGGGCGGGCAACCCGCTGCTGCGCCGCACGATGCAGGCGTACCTGGCCGCGGCGCAGACCGCGGAGGGCGTCGTGGCCGAGGCGGGCCTGGACGAGGCCGACTCCGAACGTGTCGGCTTCGTGCTCACCAACCTGGTCGACGCGCTGGCCCCGAGCAATAACCCGCTGCTGAACCCGGCGGCCGTGAAGGCCGCCATCGACACCGGCGGCGGCAGCGTACTGGCGGGCCTGCGGCATTTCGCCGCCGACATGGCGGTGGCGCCCCGGGTGCCGACCATGGTGGAGCCGGACGCGTTCGAAGTCGGGGTGGACCTGGCCGTCACGCCGGGGTCGGTGGTGCTTCGGACGCCGGTGTTCGAGCTGATCCAGTACCGCCCGGCCACCACCACGGTCCGGCAGGTCCCGCTGCTGATCGTCCCGCCGGTGATCAATAAGTTCTACGTGATGGACCTGGCGCCCGGCCGGAGCATGGTGGAGTACCTGGTCGGCCGCGGCCTGCAGGTGTTCATGATCTCCTGGCGCAACCCGGACGCCCGGCACGCCACATGGGATCTCGACAGGTACGGGCAGGCCATCGTCGACGCCATCGACGCGGCAGCGCGGATCACCGGGAGCGAGCAGACCGCGCTCGCCGGGGCCTGCTCAGGCGGCATCATCGCCGCGATGGTCGCGGCGCACCTGGCGCACGTCGGCCAGCAGGACCGGATCGCGGCGGTCACCCTGATGGTCACCGTGCTGGACCAGGCGCACGCGGGCGTGGCCAGCGCGGTTATCGACGAGCGGACCGCGCGGCTGACCCGTTCCGTGCCGGACCGGGCGGGGACGGCCGCCCAGGATCTGGCCTGGGCCGGATGCTAGGCCGACGGCGGCGCGTCGGCTCGGCCGAGCGAATGAGGATCATGACGGTCGGCGGCCGGGCCCTGCGCGTCTCGGTGCGGGAGGGGACCGCGGGCTGGCCGCCGCTACTGCTGTGCAACGGCATCGGGGCCAGCCTGGAGTTGTTCCAGCCCTTCGTCGACGCGCTCGATCCGCGGCGGCCGGTCATCCGGTTTGACATGCCGGGCGTCGGCAGCTCGCCGGCCCCGGTCGTCCCGTATCACCTGGCCACGCTGCCGTCAATGCTGGCTGGCCTGCTCGACCAACTCGGCTATGAGCAGGCCGACGTCCTGGGCATCTCCTGGGGAGGCGGGCTCGCGCAGCAGTTCGCGCTGAGCCGCCCGGACCGGGTGCGCCGCCTAGTGCTGGTGGCGACCGGGCCCGGCGCGCTGATGGTCCCCGGGCATCCGCGGGTCCTGCTGCGCATGCTCACACCGCGACGCCACCGGGACCCGGGATACGCGGCCAGCGTCGCCGGCGAGCTGTACGGGGGCAGCGCGCGGAAAGACCCGGCGCTGGCCCGGGACCTGCTGCACGCCACCACCCGCCTGGGCCCGGTCCGGGGCTACTTCTACCAGCTGATCGCCACCATCGGCTGGACCAGCCTGCCGTGGCTGCCGAAGCTGCGGCCGCCCACCTTGATCCTGGCCGGTGACGACGACCCGGTCATCCCACTGGTCAACGCTCGGATCATGCACCGGCTGATACCGCGCAGCAAGCTGCATGTCTACCACGGCGGCCACCTCGAGCTGGCCGCGGACCCGGAACGCCTAGCCGCCGCCGTCGAGGCGTTCCTGGTTGCCGACCCCACCACGGAGGGGAGCGAGTAATGACGCAGGTGACGAGCGCGCATCTTGGGGAATCCCTCGGGACGGACTTCTTCTCCGTCCGCGAGCAGTTCACCGACGAGCAGTGGTCGCACGTCATCACCGTCCGGCGGTTCGTCGACGAGGAGGTCGTGCCGGTCGTCGGCGCGTACCGGGAACGGGCCGAGATCTGCTGGCCGCTGGTCAGGCGGCTGCCCGAGCTCGGTATCGTCGGCGAGGACATCAACGGATACGGGTGCGCCGGGATGAGCCCGATGGCGTGCGGGCTGGTCACGATGGAACTGCACCGTGGCGACGGCAGCCTCGGCGTGTTCCTCGGCGTGCACGCGGGCCTGGCCATGCTGTCGATCGCGATGTGCGGCTCGGAGGAGCAGAAGTCCTGAGCGATAGCGCGGCAGTTGCCCCACGGTAAGACCACCATCAATCTGAGACCGCCACCAATCTCGTGGACGCCTGGCACCTGGCTGCGCGTGAGCTCCGGGTTTCGATGGTGCATCTTGATGCATTGATGATACGATGCGGATATGCGGACTACGGTAGACTTGCCCGATGACCTGCACGCTCAGGCGGTTGCGATCTCCCGGGATACGCACCGGACACTGAGCGAGACGGTGGCCTATCTCATGCGGCGCGGCCTGGGCCAGGGGCAGCCCGCCGCCGTGGAGACCAGCTCACGCACCGGGTTGCCCGTAGTTCACCTGGGTCGGATCGTCAGCACCGAAGACGTCCGGGCGCTCGAGGACGACGAGCCGTGACCGTCCTCCTGGACGCGAACGTGCTGATCGCCCTGGTGGTGAGCGAGCATGTTCATCACGCGTCGGCCGAGGCCTGGTTCTCGGGGCTCGCGGGCGGCTTCGCCACCTGTCCCGTCACTCAAGGCAGCCTGATGCGGCTTCTGGTACGCGAGGGTCAGACCGCGGAGGCGGCGCGCTCCGTGGTGCGCGGTGTGGCAGGCAATTCGCGGCACGAATTCTGGCCTGATGACGTCGCCTACACCGACGTCCCGACGGCCGGGATCGTCGGCCACCGCCAGGTAACCGATGCGTATCTCGCTCAGTTGGCGCGTGGTCATTCTGCTCGTCTCGCTACGTTCGACCAGGCCCTGGCCAAGCTCCACGCCGACGTAGCCGACCTGGTGCCGACCAGCTGAGTTCCGGGCGGCCCGGACGTGAACCTCGGTTTGCCCCAGTCCGGTCAGCCTGGCGCGGATTTATTGAGCGCAGACACCACCACCGTCATCGTGGTCCGCACGCAACCGCGGAAAGCGCTGCTCTAACGATCTCAGGCGTACCGGTCGCTTACGGATGCTTCAGGAACCTGAAATAGAACGCCACGAATACCAGGACGATTCCGACGTTTGCTGCCAGCCGCGGCCAGAACTGGTGCTTGAAAATAAAGATGTCCACGCTGACCACGATGGCTACCATCGCGAGCACGTAAAGCGCGATGGCTACCTTGCTTCCCACCCGTTCGTTCTACTACGCGCGACAAAGCGGAGCAAGAGCGGCGCTGGCGGTGAGACGCTTACGCGGGCTGAGCCTGGTCAGACGTGGTCGACGAACAGGTCGGCTCCAGCTTGGCGTGCGGCTCGGCCGTCTTGGCGATCAGCGCGACGTTGGCGCCGTCCCGCGCCGCCCGGAGCGCGATGGCCAGTGCTCGATCTCCATCCGGTCGAACTGCGGCACGTGGTGCAGGTCGCGCAGGTGCTCCTGGCGCGGGTCGCCGGCGGGCACGCACAGGATCTTGTCGTCGGGGCCCTTCTCGTCGGTCATCCGGAACATGCCGATCGGGCGGCTGCGGATCAGGCACCCGGGGAACGTGGGCTCGAGCACGAGCACCAACGCGTCGAGCGGGTCGCCGTCCTCGCCCAGGGTGTCCGGCGCGAAGCCGTAGTCGGCCGGGTACTGCGTCGAGCGCGGCATCCTGGTCGCGGTGGACGCCGACCAGCCACCCGATTCGGTTACCGCCGACATCCAGGCGCGCCTGTCCGAACAGCATCTGACCCGCCGGGTGCAATGACCTATCTGCGCAGCTAGGCGAGCCTGCGGGCCTGGCCTCGATATCCCGCCGCTCAGCCTGGGCCGGAGTCCGAGCCGCTTGCCGTTCTTTTTTGTTCCGAATTGGCGGAAACCTTGCCGTCGGCGGCTACGAGTACCTAGTGAGCAAACATCGTGGCGGTCGTGCACCGCCGACCCGGTTCCGGCTCGCCGGAGGAAAGGGCAGAGATGAAGTTTGTGTCACACCGGCCAGGGCGGACGGCCGTCCTGGCGGCAATTCCCACGCGACAAGCAGCGCGCCTTCTGCACCGCGGCCGGTCGGGTGCGCTCGTGCTCGGCTTGGCGGCAGCCGCGGCCGTGGCCGTCCCCGCATCGGCCTCCGCCTCGGCGTCGGACGATCCGCCCCCGGTGGTCGGGCACGTTTACGTCAACGACAACACCACGCCGGTCAACACGATCGGGGCGTTCGACCGTCACGCGGACGGCACGCTGACTCCCGAGGCCGGATCCCCGTTCCCGGCGGGCGGGGCCGGAACCGGCTCCGGGCTGGCCTCGCAGGGCGCGCTGCAATTCGCGGCGGGCGGTCGGTTCCTGATCGCCGTGGACGCGGGCAGCAACCAGATCTCGGTGCTGCGGGTCCATTCCGACGGCTCCCTCAGCCTGGTGCCCGGAGGCGTCGTCTCCTCCCTCGGCACGCTGCCTGACAGCATCGCGGTCCATGGTGACCTGGTGTACGTGGCCAACTCCGGGGCCGGCCACAGCAACTACACCGGCTTCCGGCTCGGCTTCGGCGGCCGCCTGGTCCGCATCCCCGGGTCGACGGTGACGCTGGCCGCCAGCGCCGCGCCCGGTGACGTGCTTTTCAATAGCACTGGCACCAAGCTGGTCGGCACCGAGGTCGGGCCCTCCGTGATCGACAGCTTCACCGTCGGCCTCGACGGGCGGCTGACCGCCGCCCCCGGATCGCCGTTCCCGGCCCAGGGCCTGGGCCCGTTCGGCAGCGAGTTCCGCCCGACCGACCCGGATCAGCTGTTCGTGTCCAACGCCCACAACACCGCCACGGACAGCGGCACGGTCTCAGCGTTCAACGACCACCAGGACGGCACGCTGTCCTCGATCAGCGGCTCCCCGTTCCCGGACAACCAGATGGCCCCGTGCTGGGTGGAGATCACCCAGGACGGCCAGTTCCTGTTCACCGTGAACACCGCATCAGGGACGATCTCGGCCTACCAGATCGCAGGCAACGGCGTGCTGACCCTGCTGGGCAGTACTCCGGCCGGCGGTCCCGATGCCGGCGCGGTCGACGCCCGGCTGAGCCCGGACGGCGGCTTCCTGTACGTCGATCAGAGCAAGACCGGCGCGGTCGTCGCGTTCGCGGTCAGCGGCGGCAACCTGACCTCGCTGGGGTCCCCGTTCCCGCTGCCCGGCGGCGCCGCGCCCGCAGGCATCGTCGTCAGCTAGCTCCCCCCGCCGGAGCAGGCCGGAGCCGCACGAATGCCCGCGGCTCCGGCCTGACGCGTTGGTATACGCTCGGCAAACTCGCGGGAACGTGTACGAATCCGCAAGTGGACATGGATAGTCCCACGGTCACCGAGCTGATCGCCGAGGTCGCGGCGGCGGTGACCCGCCAGGACGCCGTGGTATGCCAGGACATCAATGAGACGATCCTGCGGGAGATCCCGGAGCTGGGCGACGACAAGCCGGTACTCGCCCTGCATGCCTCGCACGTGCAGAGCAACGTCGAAACCTGCCTGCAGATCCTGCAGCATCAGATCGACCTAGCCGCCGTGCAGGCCCCGGCGGCGGCCATGGAATACGCCCGCCGGCTGGCGCAGCGCGGCACGCCGCTGACCGCCCTGTTGCGGGCGTACCGAGTCGGGCACGCCTGCTTTTCCGACTGGGTGCTCAAGGAACTGGCCCGACAGACCAACGACGCCGAGCTGATCACCGCCACCACGCTGAGCCTGTCCAGGATCGTGGCCGGTTACATCAACCAGACCTCCGAAGAGATGGTCGCGGCCAGGTCGCGCCGGTGGCGATGATGCTCGCCGCCAAGGACCTCCTGCGGCCCTGGGTGTTCGGCACGCTGGCCGACCTGGTCACGGACGACGAGCACCACGCCCGGCTGCGCGACACCCTGCTGGTCTTCCTGCAATCAGGAGGCAGCTACAAGACGACCGCCGAACGGCTGGTGCTGCACAAGAACACGGTCCAGTACCGGATCCGCAAGGCGGAGGAGAGCCTCGGGCGGCCGGTGGGCGACCGCCGCCACGACGTGGAACTCGCGCTGCTGGCCAGCCACTGGCTCGGCTCGGCCGTGCTAAGGTCCGCGGCCGTGAGGCATCACGCTTAGGCGGCCGTCCAAGGGAAGCGCTGGGCGACTTCCGGGCCGCCGAGCGCCTAGCCGGGCTGCTTGTTACCGAGCACGTACTGGCCAGGAGGCTGCGATCGCACACACTGCAGACCCTCGTGCGACTGGGCCAGACGCAGCGCGCCGAACAGGCCCTCACCGAGATGAGCGCGCAAGAGCGCGACAGCGGGCACGCCGAGTCCGGGCGGGGGAGCTGAAGAACCGGCGTCAGGGCCTGTCCGGAGGGCTTGCCACGTTCAGGCTCCTGGGATGACAGTGGGTTCGCCGGAGGTGAGAATGCGAGCGTTTCCCCGGAGGTGCGGGTCCGGGCCGGTCGCGCATTCGGACTTCACGAGAAACCGGCGCGATGGAGGGCACGGTGACGCTGAAGGATCCGGTGGCCGAGGTCAGAGACGCTGAGGTCACGATTATCGGTGGCGGGGCCGTCGGCTGCGCCGTGGCGTATGTCCTGGCCCGGGCGGGCTACCGGGACATCCAGGTCCTGGAGCAGGGTGAGCTCGCAGGCGCCACCTCGGGGCAGGCCGCCGGATTGGTCGGGCAGGTCCGTGCCAGCAAAGAGCGGTGCAGGCTGGCGATGGCTTCGGTAGCGGAGTACTCGCGGATCGAGCAGGAGACCGGCTTCACCGCGGACTGGCGCCAGACAGGCAGCGTGCGGATAGCGATGACCGCCCGGCGCGCCGCCGAGTTCCGGGTGCTAGCCGAGGTGGCGCACTCAGCCGGGCTTGAGGTTGAGTTCCTCACCGCTGCTCGGCTGGCGGGGCTGTGCCCGATGCTGGACACCACCGGGGTGACGGCGGCGCTGTGGTGCCCTACCGACGGCTACCTCCAGCCCAACAGCCTGGTGATGGCGTACGCTCGTGCCGCCCGTGACCGGGGAGTCACCTTCGCCACGCATACGACCGTTACCGGACTGCAGATCACCGGCGGCAGCGTCACCGGCATCGTGGCCGGCGGGCGCCGCGTCGCGACCGACATGGTGATCAACGCGGCCGGGCCGTGGGCCGGCGCCGTAGCTTCGCTGGCCGGCCTGAACCTGCCGATCGTGCCCGTGCGTCACGAGTACTTCGTCACCCAGGCCGTGGCGGGCTGGCACGCTGGCCTGCCGGTTCTGCGCATCCCCGATATCCGCCTGTACGCCCGGGCCGAGGGCCACGGAGTCTTGTGCGGAGGCTGGGAGCCGGACGGGCTGAGCCTCGACCCGCGCGAGGTGACCATCGGGCAGCCGCTCGCCGTGTCACCGGACTGGGACGTCCTGTCCGGTTTCGCCCGTGACTTCGCCCGGTTCGCGCCCGCGGTCACCCAGACCGGGGTCCGCGAGGTCTTCCGCGGGTTCCCGGCGTTCTCGCCGGACGGCCGCTTCATCGTCGGACCGGTGCCCGCCCTGCGCGGCTTCGTGATGGCCGCGGCCTGCAACGCCCACGGCGTCTCAGGGTCAGCTGGCCTCGCCGAGCACGTCCTGGAGAGCCTGCAACCGGACCCATCTCCCTATGTCCAGTCCCTTAGCCCGGCGCGGTACCACCCCCGCACCTGGGACTGGAACGCCGCCCGGACTCAAGCCCAGCGGATCTACGAGACCTACTACAGCCTGCCCCCCAGCTCGCACAGTGACCCGCCCTCTGACACCCCTTCACACTCCGTTGCCGCAGTCGAGGACGGTTGACGATCGATATCCGCCTGAACGGCTCACGTCTCCTCGCCGATCATCAGCCAGCGCATACCGATCAGGTTCCATCTGTGCGCTGGGCGCCCGAGGCTCTTCGGCTGCCTCCTATCGGCTACATGCTCGGATCGTCGATCAGGGGGCGGTCGTCCCCTACCTCGAGGAGCCTGCCGTTCCTCGACAGGTCCGGGTCGGTGCATGCGGAGAGGTTGAAACAGCAGGGCCGTCTCTTTCCGGTCTTCATCTTCGAGATGCTCACGTCGACCCGTCGCGTGCGCGTGTCGGGGTTGTTCGTGGCGTTGACCCAGCGCACCCATTCCCAGCGTGCCATCGGAGTGATCTCGTTCCACAGGTTCTGGATCTCCTGCGGGGCAGCTGCCAGAGCTGTCGCAAGATCCTGGGGCACGCTCGGCTCTGGCCAATCCTTGGTCACCTCGATGTCGATGGTCGCAGTGTGACCCGCGCTGATGCCAGCAGCGTGCTGCAGGGTGTCATCGACCCTCATCCAGTGGCCAGAATTGCCGTCTGGTTCGAGCACCGTTTGGAACTCGACGCCATTGATCGTTCCGTGGACGGCCACCTGTCCGCGCGAGGGCAGGTCCTTGCTCGCCGTCTCAGGCAACCGCAACACAGTCGATGTGTCGATCGTGGACAGTGTGGCGTCGAAGCGAATGGCCGCTCCCTCTGTGCGCTGAGCCACCGCCGTCTCTCACCTTCTCCGTTCCGGACACGGCACCCCGACTGCGACACCGTTACCGAGTGCGTCACGGTTGACACTCTCCAAACCCAGCGACCACGAAACCCGCCGTGACGGCCCGGCTGGCCACTATCAACCCGGTTAACCTCTGTCCCATCTGGGACTGCGGATCTCAGCCCGATGCTGCTCGCAGAGCGTGTTCGGCAGTTTCGTGGTGGTCGCGCGAAGATCCGTGTATTAAGCGATCCGTCGGCTCACCGGCCTTCGGCTGAATGACGCTGCGTAATCCACTCTGGTCCGCGCAGTGTGCGCGGGTATCCGCTGCTTAGCGCGCGTCGAGGAACGGCGTGATCAGCGCGAGCACTTCGCCGGGCCGCCGTGTCACGCCGACGTGCGTGGTCCCGGGGAGCACGGCGAGTTGCGCGTCCGGCAGGAGCTCGAACATCTCCACTACGTCAGGCAACGGTGAGAAGTCGCGGTCGCCGAAGATCAGCAAGGCCGGTACCTGCAGTGATCGCAGCTCGTCGGTCCACCACCCCGGGAACTCGTGCACCATTGCCGACGTCCTGGCCGCGAACTCGTCGAAGTGCGCGGGGTCAGGAGCAACCGCATCGTAGGCGTCGCGCCACGCCTGGAAGTCAGCCTGCGTCGGCAACCGGTCATCGCCGAGTGGCGCGCTCTCCCGGCCTGGCGGGCGGTGGGCATCCGCCGAGGCGACGATTAGCTTGCCGACCCGGGCGGGCGCGCTGAGCGCGACCGCGAACGCGACCAGACCGCCGAGGCTGAAGCCGAACAGATCGGCCTCGGCGATCCCCAGATGGTCGAGCAGCGCAACGACGTCACTGGCCAGCGCCTGGATCGTCATCGGGCGGCCGGTGTCGGCGGTGTGCCCGTGGCCCTGGAGCTCCACCGCGATCACCTGCCTGCCCGCCGCCAGGGGTTCGAGCAACGGCCCGAAACTGAGATCGATAGTCAGCAGGCCGCCGTGGAGCAGCACGATTGGCCTCCCGCTGCCGTGGATCTCGTAGTAGAGCTGCAGGCCGTTCACTAGTGCGTACGTCATGCCGGGTATTACGGTACGCGGCCTGCGGACTCATCGCGAAGCGCCGACCGCCGCGAGAAGGTTACGGGCCGCGACCTCAATACGAACGTGAATGTTGACCTCGGCGTCCTGAGAGGTGAGAAAACGGGATGCCCGCCGACGCCGGTGATGCGTGGTGCCGCTGAGCCCGCATAGGAGTCATCGTGCTGTTCAGGCACCGGGTTGCCGTTGCCGGGCGGGCCGGAGCTGGCGGTTCTGGCGCGCCCGGCTCGCTGCCTCATCCCGATGTCCCATCCCGGAGGCGGCCTCAGTAACTGAAGGTTGTCGCCCCTTCGTCCCCGATCCACTCCCACAGCTGGACGCTGCCTGCCAGGTCGGCGTTGGGCAGCAGGCTGCCCTTGTCAAGCTGCTTGGCGTTGAAGCAGACCGGGCAGACCATGAACCGGCCGCCGGCTTTGTCATACCGTGCCAGCAGGTCCGGCAGCGCAGGGCAGCCATCACAGGCGACGCCCGCCGCTACCCCGTCTAGCGCGAGCCGGACGGCCTCCTTGGCCTGGAACATCAGGGTCGGCCGCCCGGACTCGGCGGCGCCGACCGCGACGAGGAACGCCACGGTCACCTTCTCCGGATCTTCCAGGCCGGTGCTGAGACTGATCACTGCCTTTCCCGCCATAGTCTTCCCTCTCTCATCTGTGCCCGTGCGGCCGGAGCGGTCCGTCCGGCGCTCCCGGCTTAGTTAGCACGATCGGTCGTTCTAATGGAACGTACGACCGGTCGTGCTATGTTGTCAAGACGATGACCCAGACCGCCGGCCAGAAAGCGCGCGCCCAGCGGCGCCCGCGCGCTGACGGGGAACGCACCCGCAGCGCGATCTTGCGCGCCGCCGCGTCACTGGCCACCGTCGATGGGCTGGAGGGCCTGTCCATCGGGAACCTGGCCGCGGCGATCGGCATGAGCAAGAGCGGCCTGTACGCGCACTTCGGCTCCAAGCAGGAACTCCAGCTGGCCACCGTGCAAGAAGCCGGGAGTATCTTCGCCGAGGAAGTCGTCCAGCCCGCCCTCGCGGCCCCCGCTGGCCTGGCCCGGCTCCAAGCCGTGTGCGAGGCCTTCTTCGAGCACCTGCAGCGCCGCACCTTCCCCGGCGGATGCTTCTTCGCCGCCGCCGCGCTGGAAATGGGCACCCGGCCCGGCCCGGTCAAGGAAGCAGTCGCCGGTTTCCAGGCCGGGTTCGTGGACCTGCTGCGCGGCTTCGCCGCCACCGCCATCAAGCAGAACGAGCTTCCCCCCGGCGAGGACCCCGACCAGCTCGCCTTCGAGCTGAACGGGATCATCCTGGCCGCCGACGCCAACTTCGTCCTGCACGATAACCCCGCCGTCCTGGACCTGGCCCGTCAGGTCGTGCACCGCCGGCTGGGCCTCTGCCACGACGGCAACGCCACCAGAGAGCAAGGCCGCAGACCACCCGGCCCGGCCACGTCCCGAGCTGAGCTCGGTTAGAGCGCACTTGAACGCCCGCGGGACGATCAAGCGCTTGCCGGGGGTCATCCCGGGGAGCCAGCGCGTGCGGTAGGGCAGGCTGTCCGGATTCTGATAGGGCGTGCAGTGCAGGGGGCAGTACGGCCGGCCGCTGCACGTGGCCATGAGAAAGTCCCTACTGACCCCTTGACAGCGATGAGAGATGTCCGACCAGCGGTGCCCCGCCCCAGAACAGGGTAATCAGCACGCATACATGCGCACCGCGGGCACGGCTGCGATACCGCTCGTAATCGGCAGGAAACGCATCGGCTTGTTGGTCCTGCTCACTCAGTGTTATCGGTACTCGATCTCGACGCCGCGCACACTCCCGCACGCACGTTTGGCGGCTCGTCGGCGATCACCAGTCGAGGTGCGCACATCAGGTCTTTCTGCGCGGTGGATCGCTTGCCGCGTGGGCCTTGAACTCACCAAACCTGCCGGAGGAATCGGCAAAGAGGGAGCACGTGTTGGTGGCTGGCCCCGCCCAAATAGCAGCGGCTTGTCCTACTCCTTTCGGCCGCCATTACTGCGTCGCCAGGGCATGGCGGAGGCGATGAGGCCTCGGGCTGGTCGTTGTGCTGCCTGGTCGTTGACCAGGTTGCCGGGGCGGATGCCAAGTTCGCGGGCCAGATGAGCGAAGCCCTGGTGCTGGGCTTCCAGGCTGTTGCCGAAGATCTCGAGGATCTTCCGCTTGTGGTCTTCGATGGTGCGCGGGGACAACTGGCGCCGTGCCGCCACGTCCAGGTCCGTCATGCCGGTCTCGAGGAGAATCAGAGTTTCCTCTAGCGTCCCGGACAGGCGGATGTCACGGCAGCGTTTAGCCAGCTGGCGCAGCGCGTCGTGGATTGAGTCGCTGACGATAAATCCGTGTCTGCCGACTTCGTCGATCGCGCGAGCGAGTGCTGCCGGATCGTCGTATTTGCTGACGTATCCTGCGGCGCCGGCGGCGACGCAGCGGGCGACTGGCTCTGGTCTCTCGTCGGCGGTGAAGATCAGGACGCGCTGGCCGAAGGTGGCGGTGAGTTGCCGGATGGCGCGTACGCCCTGGAGGACGGCCTTGTCGCCGGTCTGCCTGTTCAGGCACAAGTCCAGGACGACGACGTGGCAGGGCTGGCGCTGGATTGCGATGAACGCCTCAACCGAGCCGTAGCCGCCGGCCAGCATAAGGTGCGGTCTGCCTGCGGTGTCAATGGCCTGCCGATACCGCGTCTCGTCATCGATCATGACGTAACGTACCGGTTCGCCGGACGATGCCAGCGGAAGCACCGGCGGTCCTGCCGTCACGCCCGGTGCTCTTTCGGGACCGCAATGCGGACCTGCGTTCCCCCGCCGGGGACCGAGTGCACCTCGCCCGTGCCCCCGACTTCCTCAAGATGCCGGCCAAGAATCTCGCGGATGCCGAAGCCCGGCGGCCGGGAGCCCTGGTCGAAGCCTGGGCCGTCGTCGCGCACCGTGACAACGACATCATCTGTTCCTGATCGCACATCGAGTGTCACGCTGGCGCCCGGGGCGTGCTGCTCGACATTGGCCAGCGCGGTGTCCAGGGCCCGCCCCAATTGCTCCATGGTGTCCTCCGGCAGCTGGACGCCGGACCCGACGTTAGTGGACCGGCGGACGAGCAGGCCCGGGTGCAGACGCAGAACCGCGTTCACACCTTCCTCCAGATCCCGGGTGCGGTCTATCCCACCCACGTACGAACGCATCTGCTCGTGCTTGGCGCGCGCCTGCGCGATCAGTACGGCTCGTGCCTGGTCGTCTGCCTCGGCGAACCGATCCAGCCGCAGGTACGGGAGGAGATCGTGGACAACCGCCCTGCTCCGTTCCCGCTCCAGCTCCGCGACGCGCTGCCTGGCCGCATCAGCGGCGCTCGCCAGGTTCCGCACGAACCGCGAGACGAAGAACGCTACCATCGCGAACCCGGGAAAGGCGAGCGCGTTGACAAGGGCGGTTGCCCTCGCCGCCACGTCCCCGGCCACGGGAAATGCCGCCACGGCCAGGTAGCAAAACGCAATAGCGCAGGATGCAGCCAGCACCCGTGTCGGGCCCATAAGCGCAGCGGCGACCAAGACGGCGGTGGACAGCGCCAGCGGATAGGACCACATGGTCCACGTATCGAGGCGGCTTGCGACCGGGATATATGCAGGGGCAGACGCAACCGCACAAATGGCTAGGCCGAAGTCAACGGCAATGCGCCATCCCGCCAGCAGCATCGAGCCGCGCCTGACCAGCCACCGGCCCAGCATCACCGACTCGACGGCCACGGCGGTCACGAGCCCGATGTCGAGGACCGGATCGGAGGACTTACGCAGGCTCCCGGCACAAAGGGCGATGGCCGCCTGAGCGAGGTCAAATGCCCGGATTCCAAGGAATGCCCAGACAAGGGCCCGCTCGACACCCGGCCTTGTGGCAGGGAACCGGCTACTGCCAGCCTGTTCGTCCATGCCACCCCCCAGCCGTCCCATCAAAGTACCGGGATTGCCCGGTTCACGGGGATGAATCCGGTAAGCAATCCTTGACTCTGCCGATCTCCCACTTCGGGGGCGTTGCGCCCGCACCGCGGGACAGCGCGACTCGCGGGTGTCCCAGACGGCAAATAGGGGGGCCGCCTGGGCACGCCCGGGTCGGCTGCTGGCGGTCTGGAGGAAATGCGCAGAGAGCTTTTATGCGCGGATACTAATCGTTCGATTCTCGACAGACGGAGAGAAATTGAATTACGCATGTAAACCCTATCGACGCTATAGCCGTCATTATCCTGTTGCGGTTGCCGCCGGGTCGCAGGACGTCCGGTAGCTCAAGTCGCAGGACGTCCGGTAGCTCAAGAAGGAGAATCATGATTCGTATTCTGCATCGCCGAATAACACGGTTGCTGGTGGCCGCCGGAGTAGCTGCCTCAGCTCTGCTGGGGGTCACCGTCCAGGCCCCGGCCGCAGACGCCGCGGCTACTCTGACGGGCATCTCAGTCGTCCTTACCAGCGATCAGTGCCCCGAAGGCGGCACTGTCGAATCAGCGCACATTACGATCCTCAACCCTGGGTCACAAGGCTCCTCCGCGGGCAACACGGTCACTGGGCTCGTGGCCGCACCGGGGCTTGACGAGATCACCGGCTACAACTTCTGCTACAAAGGGTTTCTCGGATGGGACAGCTACTGGCACGAGCCGATAGGTCCCGTGTGGCGGTATTTCAGTTTCAACGGTGAACGGATGTACATCTAGCCTCGATCTTGGGACCGGACCTCAACGTGAGTAGGCGCGCATCGCCGCCGGTACCGAGCAACAGGTTGACCTGCGCGCTGCCCTGGTGTCGGCTGGTGAGCCCCGGCCAAGGACCGGCCCGGTCGAAACACGGCGCGATCTGGCTGCCGCCGGGCCACCGGCGGGCAGGCTTCCGCGAGCAGATCCGGGCGGTGCCGCATCATGTCCGGGCACTGGCCGAGGGATTGGGCCGGGCCGCCCGGTATGGGCGTGCTCTGGAGGGCGCCCGCCCGAAGGAGGCGCACTGGTACCTGAAGGCGATCGGCGTCGATCCCGCCTGGCAGGGCCTCGGACTGGCCAGCCTGCTGCTGCGCTCGCGGCTGAACCGCTGTGACGGGGAAGGGCAGCCTGCCTATCTGGAGGCGGGCAAGCCGGACGGCGCCTCCTTGTACGGGCATTTCGGCTTCCGGCGCACCGGTAACCTCGACATGCCCGAAGGCGCGCCGGCCGTGACGGCCATGTGGCGCGCGCCAGCCACCTAGCCGGCGTCAGCGCCACATGGCTCTAGTGCCTACGGACGTGTGACGCGCTGGCCTTGGGCCGCGGCGAGCGCGCTCACGATCTCGGACGGACTTGCCGGTCGGCCGCTCCCCGGGATCGTCAGCGTGGTGAAATTGCCGAACGATCCGCTCGCGCCCTGTCTCCTCGGGTATGCCTTTATCGCGGGACCGATGGTTGGCTGAGGCAGGCGGGCTAGATCGCCGCCAGCGCCTCCGATTTGGTCACCACTCGGCCCAGGCCGCCGTATTCGTGCAGGTCGCCGAGCATCTCGATGCGGATGGACTGGTCCAGGCCGCCCACGCGGACCGGTTCGTAGCCGCCGGCCCGGATCAGCTCCGCGACCAGGTCGCCCGCCGCGTCGTCGTCCGCGGCGTAGAACTGGACCGCGCGCTCCGGTTTCCGCCACGCGGCCGCGGACAGCGTGGGGGCCGACAGCGTGCCGAACGCCTTGACCAGCCGCGCCCCGGGCGGGAGCAGGCCGGCCAGGATCTGGCCCGAGGACTCCTGCTCGGGGATGACCTTGCGGACGCCGCCGCTGCCATCTGGTTCGATCGGGTTGGTCGGGTCGACGATCACCTTGCCCGCGAGCCGCTCCCCGTACTCGGCGATGAGCTGCTCGAAGGCGTCGAGCCAGACGGCGAACACGAGCACGTCGGCCCGGTCGACCGCCTCGTCGACGCTCACCGCTTCGGCGCGGCCGCCGAGGTCGGACGCGATCTTCCTGGCGGCCTCGGCGTCCCGGCCGGCCAGGAGGAAGTCCTGACCGCCGGCCGCGAAGTTCGCTGCGAGCCTGCTGCCGATGTTGCCGGTGCCGATGATGGCCACCGTGCTGTCCGAGATGGTCATTGTGATCCGCCTTTCATGACGTGGTTTCCGTAAGAAGCAGGCGGAGATACGCGCCGCCGCCGTTCATGGCTCAAGCGCTCCCCTGCCGGGCGGTCGGCGGTGCCCCGGGGCCCGCCTGAGCCTGTGCCGTCGTTACCCTGCTGTCGGCCGGCGATGGCGTGTCCTTCCTGTACAGCGGGCCGCGGCGGAGCAGGGTGCCGCTGACGACCGCGCCGCCGGCGAAGATGCCGGCGATCCACCAGAACCCGGTGTCGTAGCCGTGCGCCAGCGCCAGCCCGGTCAGGGCCTGGCGGCCGATGAGCCTGCCCAGCGCCAGGTGCGCGGCGACGTAAGACGCGACCGCACTGGCGAAGATGCTGTTCAGCAGCGAGGTGCCGACCGAGCCGCCGAGCATCTGCCCGACGGTGACCGTCGCGGACGCGACGCCCGCGTCCTGCGGGGCCACGCCGAAGGTGCCGGTGTTGATCACCGGCGCGATCACCAGGCCCAGGCCGATCCCGACCAGGATCAGCGGGCCGAGCACGCCCGTGGCGTAGCCGGTGTGCTGGCCTATCTGGGCCAGCCAGACCATCCCGCCCGATGAGGCCAGCATCCCGGACGCGACCAGCGGCTTGGGCCCGACCCTGGGCATCAGCACGATCGTGGACAGGTTGGACATCACGATGAGGCAGCCGCTCCACGGCAGGAACGCGACGCCGGTGACCAGCGGCGAGTACCCGAGGGTCTGCTGCAGGTAGTAGGTCAGGAACAAGAAGATCCCGAACATCCCCGCCGCGCCGATGAAGAACGAGAGGTAGGCGCCGCCCCGGTTGCGGTCCAGGACGACGCGGGGTGGCAGCAGCGGGTGGGCCGCCCGGCCCTGCCACCACGCGAACACCGCCAGCAGCACCACGCCGGCGGCCAGGAATCCGTACGTGGACGGCGTGTGCCAGTTGTGCGTGGCCGCGTTGGAGAACCCGTAGACCACGCAGAACACCCCGCCGGAAACCAGCAGGACGCCCGGGACGTCGAGCCTGGGCTTAACCGGGGACGCCTGCCGCCTCAGCAGCAGCGCTCCGCCGATGAACGCTATCCCGGCGAAGACCAGGTTCACGTACAGGCACCAGCGCCAGGACAGGTACTCGGTCAGGGCGCCGCCCAGCAGCAGGCCGATCGCGCCGCCGGCCGCGGCGATCGCCCCGAAGACGCCGAACGCCCGGCCGCGGTCCTTCGGCTCGGTGAACGTGGTGGTCAGCAGGGACAGCGCCGACGGCACCAGCAGCGCGGCGAACGCGCCCTGGCAGGCCCGCGCGGTGATCAGCATGGCGAAGTTGACCGAGGCGCCGCCGATCGCGGAGACCCCGGCGAAGCCGACCAGGCCGGTCAGGAACGTGACCTTGCGCCCCAGCAGGTCGGCCAGCCGGCCGCCGAGCAGCAGGAGGCTGCCGAACGCCAGGGTGTACGCGGTAACGACCCACTGCCGGTCGCCCGTGGTGAAGTGGAGCGCGCGCTGCGCGGACGGCAGCGCGATGTTCATCACCGTGAGGTCCAGGATCACCATGAGCTGGGCCAGGCCGATCACGCCGAGGATGAGCCAGCGCCGGTCCGGGGCACTGCTGACGGAGGCGGTGTCAGACATGAGATTCACGACCTCATTTCTCTGTCGTTGCGGGTCGGGTGCGGCCGAAGCTAGCCGCCGTCACGGTGAGCGGCGGTCACCAGATCCTGGTGATTCGCGGTCCAACATGACCTGGCGGACCTCGAGCAGGTCCAGGCCGAGCGCCTCGATCTCGGCCAGCACGCCGTAGAGCGCCGACCGGTCCAGCAGGCCGGTGAGCACGGTGTGCGCGCCGTGCTGCCGCGACGCCAGCGCCGGGAACGCCGACAGCAGCGTCGCGCCGAGGTGGCCCCTGATCCGGATCGTGTACAGCGCAGGTGCCGGGTCCATGACGCCATGGTTGAAGGCGGCATAGTGAAACCGCATCGCCAGGATCAGGTGACCGCCGCGCGCACTAACGCGTGAGGCCGGCCGATAGCAGCCGAAGTTCCCGGGCGCGCTGCACGGCCGAGGACCGATCCTGGACACCGAGCTTGGCGTAGATGCTGCGGACGTGGGTGTTGACGGTGTTCACCGAGACCGACAACTGGTCGGCGATCTCCGGCCGGGACAGGTTCGTCGGGAGGAATCGCAGCACCCGCAGCTCGCCCGGGCTGAGCTCCTCTGCTGGCGGCAACGAGGACCGGTCCCTGGCCGGCCGGGATGAGCCGCGCAGTACGTCGAGGATGTCGGCGAGCAGCGCGGCGTGCGCTGTCTCATGCCGGGGCAGAGCCTCAAGCAGCTCCCGTGAGCCCGTGATCGCGAAGGGCAGGACCAGCCTGTCCTGCTCGGCGAGGGCGAGTGCGCGTTCGGCGGCCTGATTCGCCGCGTGCTGGTCAGCGAGCGCACGGTGGGCGAGCCCGGCTATCAGGTGAGCCTCGACGAGCGTGACGTAACCGATGACCGGTGCGGTGCCGTCCAGAACCTCCCGTACCGCGCCGAGGGCTCCGGCCGGATCGCGTTCCTCGAGGCAGATCACCGCGCGGGCGTTACGGATTTCCCCTAGCCGGCCCGCTCGTCACCCAGCGCCGCCAGGGCGGCGAGGGCTTCGCCGGGCATCCCGGCGCGGGCTTGGCTGGCCAGCAGCCAGCCGGTCACCTGATTCGCGAGAGCGTGCGAGCCCTCCAGCTGCGATCGCAGGCGGTCGGCCGCGCTGAACTCCTCGAGCGCCTCGTCGTGGCGACCGCGGCAGGCGTGCAGTATCCCGGTCGTGTGGTGCATCAGCAGCCGGATCTCGGGTCCGGTGTCTGTTTGCAGGGCCTGTGCGGTGCGCTGCAGCCACCGCTGGCCCTCGTCGAACTCACCCGTCCAGACCATCGTGCCGGCCAGCGTGACCAGCGCGGGCCCGATCACGGGCTGGGTTCCCCAGCCGTACCGTTCGGCGAGCGCGATCGCCTCGCGGCAGCGCTGCTGGGTCGTGGCGAACGGGTCGATCTTCGACGCGAATCCGAGTTGCGCCAGGCAGCCGACTTCAAGGTAGGGCCGGCCGATCTCCCGGGCCAGGGCAGCGCCCTCCTGCAGGTGACGTTCGGCGTCGCGTAGCCCCAGCGACCACGCCTCGGCCGCCCCCAGATTCATCAGCGCGACGGCCCGCAGGTCGCTGCCCAGTGCGATGTCTTCGTCGGACTGCCCGGTGACCGGCGAGTCGAGGAATCTGACCTGTTCGAGAACGCCGGCCAGGTGACCGCGCCGCCGGGCCAGCGACAGCTTCAGCGCCGCGACGGCCACCCGCAGCCGGCGCTGGCGATCCGCCGGCGCCGTTTCGACGTGGGTCTCGGCGACGGCCAGGTGGGCGGCGGCCTCATCCAGCCGTCCCTGGACCAGATCACCCGTCGCGCGCACCAGGGCCAGCTCGGGGTGATCCACGCCCGGCGGGAAGGCCCGCACCAGCGCCTGCATCGTCTGCGCCTGCCCGTCCAGGGTCAGGCTGAACGAATGGTCGGCGAGCAGCCGGGCCGCGCCCGGCCAGTCGCCCGCCGCCTGGGTGTGCCGGATGGCGTCCACGACCTGGCCATGCCGGCTGAACCACCCGGCCGCCCGCCGGTGCAGCGCCGGCATTTCTTCCGACATCCGCCGGCGCAGCTCCAGCCGCAGCAGGTCGGCGAACAAGTGGTGGTACCGGAACCACGTCCGCTGCGCATCCAGCGACACCACGAACGCGTTGGCGTCCTCCAGCTCCAGCAGGATCCGCTCCGAGCCCGGCCGGCCGGTCAGCAGGTCCGCCAGTTCCCCGTTCACCCGATCGAGCAGGCAGGTGCGCAGCAGCAGGTCCTGGATCGTCGGCCGGCTGGCGGTCCAGCATCTCGTCGACCAGGTACTCGGCGACCGTGCGGTCGCTGCCGGAGAACTCCGCGACGAACCGCTCCGGGTCCGGGTGGCCGGCCAGGGAGATCGCGGCGAGCCGCAGGCCCGCGGCCCACCCTTCGGTCCGCTGGTGCAGGAGCGCCACCCCGGCCTCGGACAGCGCGATCCCCGACGCCTCGAGCAGTTCCCGCGTCTCTCGCTCAGAAAAGCGCAGATCCGCCGCGCGGATCTCGGTCAGCTCGCCGGCCAGGCGCAGCTGATGCAGGCGCAGGCGGGGGACATCGCGACGCGAGGTCAGCAACGCGTGCGCATGCGGCGGAAGGTTCGTCAGCAGCCGCGTGAGCTGACCGAGCGCGTCCGGAGAATTCAGCTCGTGGAGATCATCAATAACCAAGGTGATGTCGCTGGGAGCATCGGCGAGTTCCGAGAGCACCCTGTCGGCCATCGCCTGCCCATTGAACTCCGGCGTGGCTGGCTGCGGCTCCGCGCCGTTGATGGCCCCGGTGGCGTGGCGGACCGCGTCGAGCAGGCCCATGCAGAACTGCTGGGCGTCTTGCTGGTCGCGTGGCACCTGCACGACGGCGAGCCGGCTCGGCTGTCCCTGACGGTCGGCCCAGGCCCGCAGCAGGGACGTCTTCCCGCTGCCGGCCGGAGCCGAGATGATCGTCACCTTCCCCGCCGCCGCGCGATCCAAGGCAACCAGGAGATCATCCCTGTCTATCAGCCCGGGAGCCACCGTCACGGGCCTGCCTTGGTATCTGCGCCTGACGCCCTGTCACCGACCACAGTCCTCTCGGTACCAGGCCAGCCCGCGCACTGTCAACGCCGCGCGAATCACCGGGATCCGGTGACGACCTGTCACCTGGCGCGCGGCCAGCCTAGGGCGCATGAGCGCACACGTAGCAATTGTGGTCGGCGCGGGCGGACCGCTCGGCCGAGCGACGGCGGTGGCCCTCGCCGCCAGCGGCCTCACCGTGGTGGGGGTCGACCGGAACGAGGCTGGGCTGGCTGAACTGCCCGACGGCATCCACCGCGAGGTGGCCGACGCCACCGACCCGGCGGCGGCGGCACCGCTCGTCGACCGGATCGCGGACCAGGTCGGGCCCCCGGACGTGCTGGTGAACACCATCGGCGCGTTCGGTCTGGGAGACGCGGCCGCCACGACCCCCGAGGCGCTGCGGCTGATGATCGACGTCAACCTGGGACCCGCGCTGTGGCTGAGCCAGGCGGTCGCGCCGCATATGCAGCGGCAGGGCTCGGGTGCCATCGTGCACGTATCCTCCCGCCCGGGGCTCGAGCCAACCGCCGGCATGGCGGCGTACGGCTTGAGCAAGGCCGCTCTCGTCCACCTGACCCGCATCCTCGATATCGAGCTCCGCCCGCACGGGATCCGGGTGAACGCGGTCGCGCCGCAGCTGCTCGACACCCCCACGAACCGGGGCATCTTCCCGGCGGAGACGATGGCGCACGCGACCGCGCCGGAGGCGATCGCCGCCGTGATCGCCTTCCTCGTCAGCGACGCCGCAGCACCGGTGAGCGGAGCGATCCTGCCGGCCTACGGCGCCTAAGCAGGCCGCGCGGATCACCAGGATCCGGTGAAGCCCGCTCACCTGACCGGCCGAGAGCCTGGATCCGCCGCAAACACTCGCACGCCCGCCAGGGCACGTGCCCGAGATCCAAGGGAGATACCGTGACCACACCAGACCTGCCCGAGTACGCGCCGATCCCGCAGTCAGCGCTCGGCCCGGCCGTCAACGAACAGGGGTACTACGTAGGGCGCGTCGAGCGGAACCTCTACTGGGTCACCGACAGTGTCTACAATTGCGCGTTCCTGGCCACCCGGGACGGCGTCGTGCTGTTCGACGCGCCCCCGAGCATCGGTAACAACCTGCGGCGCGCCATAGACGAGGTCACCGCCGCCGAGGGCGTGACCAACACGGTGACGCACCTGGTCTACTCGCACCACCACGACGACCACAGCGGCGCGTCCTTCCTGTTCGACGGGGA
The DNA here is from genome assembly GCA_963847965.1 of uncultured Actinomycetes bacterium. GTDB lineage: Bacteria > Actinomycetota > Actinomycetes > Streptosporangiales > Streptosporangiaceae > Palsa-504. Next base: position 9,490 of record CAWKCG010000028.1, on the reverse strand, counting down.
CGTGACCCGGATCGGGCACGAGGAGACCCGGCGACTGCTCCTGCGCGACAACAACCCGGCCCGGCCCGCGCCCGACGTGACCTTCGGAGATCGCTACACGCTGGAGGTAGGAGGCGAGCGCGTCGAGCTGGCCTGGCACGGCCCCAACCACTCGCCGGACAACATCTACATCCACTTCCCCGGCCACGACACCCTGATGTTCATCAACGTGGTCAACGCCGGCTGGGTGCCGATCTATAACACCAACCTGTCCGAGGACGTCCCCGGGTACATGGCCGCCCCGGCCATTGCGCTGTCCTACCCGTGGACCCACTTCATCAGCGGGCACCTCGGCCGGCTCGCCACCCGCGAGGACGTCGCGCTGCACCAGCAGTACATCGCGGACATCGAAGCGAGCGCAAAAGAGGCGCTGGCCTCGGTCGACCCGGTGCCCTTCTACACCCATTACTGGCCGAACATGTGGGCGGGGGTTAAGGCGCACCTCGGCGCCGTCACCGAACGCACGTCCGCGCCCGTCGTCGCGAAGTACACCGGCGTGCTGGCCGCCGCGGACATCGAGGAGTTCACCTACTCCACGTCGTTTGCCATCATGCAGTCGCTCCGCCTCGACAGCGGGCCCAGCGGACCGGTGCACCCCTGACCGGGAGCCCGCCGTCATTTAATCCGAACGGCGGTGGCTCGCCGCCCGGGCCGTCGGTCGGGCTGCACCCCAGTAACGTCGTTGGCCTGCGCAAGACGATCGCCGCCCTGGCCGGGAACGGCAATTCCGTGGTCGTGGTGGAACACGAGCGGGAGATCATCCGCGGCGCCGACTGGGTCATCGAGCTCGGCCCCGCGGCCGGGGCCAAGGGCGGCACGGTGATCGCCCAAGGGACCCCTGGCCAGCTGGAAACCGACCCCCGCTCGATCATCGGCCCGTTCCTGGCCGGCGCCACCGCGGTGCCGCGTGACCGCCCGGCGCGCCCAGGACCCGACGCGCAGATCACCATCGAGGTCGGCGACCTGTACAACCTGCACGACCTCACCGCCGCCTTCCCGGTGGGCCGGCTGACCGCGCTGGCCGGCCCGTCCGGGGCCGGGAAGACCGCCTTCGTCCTGGACAGCCTCATCCCCGCCGCGAAGGCGCTGCTGAGCGGGTCAGAACTGCCCGGGCACGTCCGCCGCCTGGACCTGGCCGGCTTCCGCCAGGTCGTCCAGGTCGACGCCTCGCCGATCGGCCAGAACGCGCGGTCGACGCCGGCGACCTACTGCGGGGCGTTCGACCAGATCCGCCGGGTGTTCGCCGGAGCACGTCGCGCGTGACCCGGCCAGCGTGACCGGTCCGTGGCTGGCCGAGCACCTGGGCTGATCCGTGAGCGCGCCGGGCAGGTAGCGCCGGTCGGCTGTGCCTTCGGAACCAAGCCGGGCGCCGTGTTCGTGATGAACGGCCAATGGACGAATGCGGATCACGTCTTATGCTCAGATGAAGGGAATAGTCATGATTGCCGTCATGTCTTCCATCGTGAGTTTCCTAGCCTGTTCCTCGCCGAGTTACCGCCCTTCCTAGCACGTTGACCTGGTCCGATCGGGTGATGCCCATGTTCAAGTCAACAACATCGACCACAATGATCTTGCTCGGCATTCTCGCCGTCATCGTCGGGATCACCGCCATCGCCTGGCCGGGCGTCACGATTCTCGCGCTGGTCATCCTGTTCGCGATCTACGCCTTCCTGGGCGCCGGCCTGCAGGCCACGAAGGCCTTCCGCGGCCGGTCCGCCGGGCCGGTCCTCGGTCACCTGCTACTCGGGCTGGTCGACCTTGCGGCGGGCCTGATCGCCCTGGCCTGGCCCGTGCCTACCGCGTTTGTGCTGGTCATCGTCGTGGCGGCGTGGGCGTTTGTGGGCGGCTTCGCAGAGCTCTTCGCCGTCTTCCAGAGCGGGGAAACAGCGGGCACCCGCACCCTGTTCTTCGTGGGCGGGCTGGTGTCCGTCGCGTTCGGCGTCGTGCTCTTCGCGCGCCCTGGCCTCGGTGCGGTCACCCTCGCGCTGCTCTTCGGCCTGTACAGCCTGATCTACGGGTTCTCGCAGATCACGATGGGTGTCCATCTCCGCCAGCTGGGCAAGTCCGAGTAGTCACCCGCCCCGGCTGGCGCCGCCTAGCTCGCCCAGGCGCGCGCGGAGCGCGGATACTGGCGAATCACCAGGATCCGGTGACGCACTTTCACCAGCCTGCCGACCATCGTGGATCCATCGTGGATCCATCGTGGAGGCTCGCCCGGCGGTACCGGGACGCGCCGACGTTCGAGGAGCTGACATGGGCGACCCCGCCGAGGAGACCGTGAGGGAGACCGAATACCGGCTGACCGTGAACGGCACGGAGCACACGGTGACCTGCCGGCCGGACACGCCGTTGCTCGACGTGCTCCGCCAAGACCTCGGCCTGGCCGGGCCGAAGTTCGGCTGCGGGATAGGGCTGTGCGGAGCGTGCTCGGTGCTCATCGACGGTCGCGCCCGCACGTCCTGCGACCTGCCGGTATCGGCCGTCGGCGGCCCCGTCACCACCCTGGAGGGACTGCCGGACGGCGGCGGCCGGCTCCATCCGGTCCAGCAGGCGTTCATCGACGAGCAGGCCGCGCAGTGCGGCTACTGCACCTCCGGCATGGTGGTAGCCGCGGCCGGCCTGCTGCGCGACCGCCCCGCCCCGACCGAGCTGGAGGTGCGGGAGGCTCTCGAGGGCAACCTGTGCCGCTGCGGGACGCACGGCCGCATCATCCGCGCGGTGCTGAAGGCCGGCGGGCAGGCCGCGGTACCCAACCCGCCCGCGGGGCAGCGTCCCGCCACCCAGACTGCGGCCCGGGTTCCCGCTGGCGACACCCCAGCCGGAAAGGGCCCGGTGCCCGCGCCGTCGTCCGGTTCACCAACACCCGTGGCGGCCGCGCCCGCGGTACCGCCGGGGGTCTCCTTGCTCCCGAAGGACCTGGCGGCCAACCCGGTGCTGGCCCGGTGGCTGGATTTCAGCCGGGACGGGGAGGTCACGGTCCGGACCGGGAAGGTGGAGTACGGCCAGGGCATCTGGACCGCGCTGGCGCAGGTGGCCGCGGAGGAACTCCAGGTCTCCCTCGACCGGGTGCGGGTCGCCGCGGTGTCCACCAGCACCAGCCCGGACGAGGGTCTCACCGCGGGCAGCCTGTCGGTCCAGGATTCCGGCTCGGCGCTGCGGCAGGCGTGCGCGCAGGCCCGTGGCGTGCTGCTGGACGCCGCCGCGGCCCGGCTCGGGGTGCCCCAGGCGGAACTGGTCGTGGCCGACGGGCAGATCCTGGCCGACGGTCCGACCGGGCTGAGCTACTGGACGCTGGCGCAGCCGGGAACGCTGGACCGGCCCGCCGAGGCCCCGGTGCCGTCCCGGCCTCCCGGGCAGTGGTCCGTCGCCGGGCGCAGCGCCCCGCGGCTGGACATCCCGGACAAGGTGACCGGGCGCCCGCGGTTCCTGCACGACCTGGTCCTGCCGGGCATGGCCTACGGCCGGGTGGTGCGGCCGCCCGCGCGGGCCGCCCAGCTGACCGAACTCGCGGACCTGGACCTGGGCCGCGAGACGGTACTGGTCAGGAACGGCTCGTTCCTCGGCGTGGTGGCCCCGACCGACCGTGCCGCGCTGCGGGCCGCCGGGCGGGTCGCCCGCGCGGCGCGATGGCGGACGAGCCCGTCGCTGCCCGATTCGCGAGACCTGCGCGCCTTCATGCTGGCGGCACCGTCGCAGGACGAGACGGTGGTGGACCGGCCGGGCGGGGATCCCGCGGGCACGGCCACCCGCACGCTGACCGCGGAGTTCACCCGGCCCTTCCTCGCGCACGCGTCGGTGGGTCCCAGCTGCGCCATCGCCCGCTGGGACGGTCAGTCGGTCACCGTGTGGTGCCACAGTCAGGGCATCTTCCAGCTGCGCGCCGCGATCGCGGCTGGGCTGGGGCTGGAGGCCGGGCAGGTGACGGTGCAGTACGTGGAGGGCGCGGGGGTCTACGGCCAGAACGGCGCGGACGACGTGGCCATGGACGCGGTCCTGCTGGCCCGGGCCGTCCCGGGCCGGGCGGTGCGGGTGCAGTGGACCCGCGAGGACGAGATGTGCTGGTCGCCGCTCGGATCGGCCATGCTCGCCCGCCTGTCGGCCGGCCTTGACGCCGGGGGCCGGATCGTGACCTGGCGGCAGGACGTGTGGAGCAACGGCTTCATCGGCCGGCCCACCAACGGCGGGGAGCCGCGCCTGCTCGCGCTGACCCACCTGGCCGGCGGCGTCCCGATGTCGCCGTCGCCCGACGGCCCGCCGGCCGCTGGATGGGCGCCACGCGCAACGCGGTGCCCGGCTACGACATCCCCGAGCTGCACGTCACCCGGCACCGGCTGCTGGACATGCCGATCAGGACCTCCTCGCTGCGGTCGCTCGGCGCGCACCTGAACGTGTTCGCCATCGAGTCGTTCATGGACGAACTGGCCGGCGCGGCCGGCGCGGACCCGGTGCGATTCCGGCTCGCCCACCTCACCGACCCGCGCGCCCGGCGGGTCCTCACCGAGGCCGCGCGAATGGCCGGATGGGAAACCCGGGCCCGCCGCGACGGCATCGGCTACGGGGTCGCGGTGGCCCGCTACAGCGGGATCGCGGGGTACTGCGCCACGGTGGCGGAGGTGGAGGCCGATACCGACATCCGGGTGCGCAGGCTGTGGCTCGCGGTGGACGTGGGCCTGGTCATCAACCCGGACGGGGTGATCAACCAGGTCGAGGGCGGCGCCGTGCAGAGCGCGAGCTGGACGCTGCGCGAGCAGGTCCGGTTCGACCGGGACCAGATCACCTCGGCGAGCTGGGACAGCTACCCGATCTTCCGGTTCACCGAGACCCCGGAGGTCATGGTGCGTATCGTGGACGCGCCCGGCGAGGCCGAGACCGGCGCGGGCGAAGTCGCCCAGGGACCGGTCGCCGGTGCCATCGGCAACGCGGTCGCCGATGCGGTCGGGGTGCGCGTCCGCGACCTGCCGCTGACCCGCGAGCAAGTCGCCCGGGCGATCGAGAAGAGCTGACCGCATCCGCGGCACACACCCGCGGAGGAAGGATGAGGCCGTCATGAGGATCGACGTCCATGCGCACTACTGGACCGATGATTACCTCGACCTGCTGATCGACCTGGGCAAGGCCGACGCGGGCCAAGCCCGCGGCATTGGGGGCGGCGCCGGCGCCGATCTGGAGGCCCGGCTGCGGCTGATGGACCGGGCGAAGGTCGACATGCAGATCCTGTCCGCGTGCCCGCAGGTGCTGTACGGCGAGGATGCGGACCAGGCGACCAAGGCGGCCAGGTTCGTCAACGACCAGTACGCCCAGCTGGCCCAGGACCACCGGGGTCGGTTCGGCGCCTTCGCCGCGCTGCCGATGCCGCACCTGGACGAGTCCCTCGCCGAAATAAGCCGGGCTCTTGACGAGCTGCGGATGGCCGGGGTGGCGCTGAACACCAGCATCCTCGGGCACGCGCTGGTCGATCCCGGTTACGAGCTGGTCTTCGCCGAGCTGAACCGCAGGAGCGCGGTCCTGTACCTGCACCCGGCCGGCAACGGCGCCTGCTCGCCGCTGATCGCCAACTATCACCTGACCTGGATGGTCGGCGCGCCGGTCGAGGACACGATCTCGATCATGCACCTGATCACGCACGGCATCCCGACCCGCTACCCGAACATCAAGATCATCAACTCGCACCTCGGCGGAGCGTTGCCGATGCTGCTGCAGCGGGCCGACGACCAGTACCGCTGGGAGGCACCGGAGACGCCGGAGCCGCCCAGCGTGGCCGCGCGCCGGATGTGGTACGACACGGTCGGGCACGGGCACGTCCCCGCTCTGCGGTGCGCGATCGATTCATTCGGCGCGGACCGCCTCGTCCTCGGCACCGACTTTCCCTACGAGAACGGGGACACCTTCCTGCGCGCGGTCGACTACATCAACGACCCGCGGATCGGCGCCAACGCCGCCTGGGGCATCCTCGAGCGGAACGCCAGCGCCCTGCTCGGCATCCGATAACCACGCTAGGGAACCCGGTAGCGTACCGGTTGCGCCTGGTGTTGCTGGCCGCGATACTTGTACCGCTTTTGGGCGAGCGGGCTTGGCGGCGTCTGGTCACTTGGGCACCTTCCGCGGGTTGCTGTCTTGCTCTGCGGCCCTGGAAGGTCCTGGAGGCCAGGTGACCGGTGACGTCCCGCCGCGCTGGGCGGCCAGCGGCTTCGCGCCGGGCCAGCGGGTGGCCAGCTACATCCTCGAAGAGCGGATCGGCCAGGGCGGGATGGCCGTGGTGTTCCGCGCTCTTGATGAGCGCCTGAACCGGCGCGTGGCGCTCAAGGTCCTGGCTCCGGTGCTGGCGGGCGACGAGATGTTCCGGAAGCGGTTCATCCGGGAATCCCAGGCCGCTGCCGCGGTGGATGATCCCAACATCATCCCGGTGTACGAGGCCGGCCAGGCAGATGACGTCCTGTTCATCGCGATGCGGCTGGTGCACGGCGACGTCGGGTCTCTGGTGGCTGCGGACGGCCCCTTGCCGGCCACGCGCGCCGCCCTGATCATCGCGGCGGTGGCCTCCGCCCTGGACACGGCGCACGATCGGGGCCTGGTGCACCGGGACGTCAAGCCGGGGAACATCCTGCTGGACGCCCGGCCCGGCCGACCTGACCAGGTGTACTTGTCGGACTTCGGGATCAGCAAGGCCATAGTCGAGTCGTCCGTGCTCACCCAGGTCGGCCAGTTCGTCGGAACAGTCGCCTACGCCGCACCCGAGCAGTTCAGTGGCGGGCCGATCGACGGGCGTGCTGATCAGTACGCGCTCGGCTGCGTGGCCTACGAGCTGCTGAGCGGGGCGCCGCCGTTCCGGCGAACCGAGCTGGCCAGCATGATGCATGCGCATCTGCATGAGCCGCCCCCTCAGCTGTCCCAGCAGCGGACCGGCCTGCCGGCCTTGGTAGATCCGGTGTTCGCCAGGGTGCTGGCCAAGGATCCGGCCGACCGGTACCCGAGCTGCGGTCAGTTCGCCGCCGCGCTCGGGTCGGTGCTGAGCCTGGCACCACCGGACGCCCGTGCTGACCCCGCGGGATCCCTAGCCCCTTGGCCTGCTGGTTTCTCCGCCACCATCAGCCAGGCGGCCGGCCACGCGCAGACCGACCGTCCGGAGTCACCGCCTGGCGCCCGGGACACCACGTCGGGCCGGTGGCCGGCTGGCGGCCAGAACCTGAAGCCAGCGCCTCGCAAAACCTGGCGCCAGCGCGGCGTCCTGCTGGTCGCCGCGGGCATCGCGAGCGCGCTCGCTATCGCTGGCGGCGCATTCCTGGCGACCAGGGGCTCGACGTCGACCCCGCCGGATCGCGGGGGCTCGACGTCCGGGGGAGCGGGCACCGCGCCTGACTCTCCTCGCGGCGTCACAGCCGTCGCCGCAGGCCAGTACAAGATCCAGGTAACCTGGGCCGACGCCTCAACCGACGTCACAGGATTCCATATCGACAACGGGTGTCCCGTCGGGTCCTGCAGTCCGGGCGCCACGCTGGCCCAGACGACCGGGCCGGTGAGATCGGCTACGTTCCGCGTTACCCCGGGCACCTACCAGTGCTTCCGGGTACAGGCCTTCAACGCCTCCGGGGCGTCCTCATGGTCGAAGTACGGGTGCACGTCAACCCAAGGCCTGGTCGTGACCGGTATGCAGGAGTGGGTGAATACCGGCGTGACGCTCGCCGCCGGCGACGCGCTCGGCATCACCGCCTACGGCCTGGTGAACATCAGCCCGAATTTGGCGGTAGGCGCGGGCGGTGATCAGTCATGCACGCCCGCACAGGAGTACCCCGGGGACGCGTTTCCCGCGCCGAACCTGCACTGCTGGTCGCTGATAGCCCGTATCGGCAACGCGACTCCGTTCGAAGTCGGGAGTTCTGTTCTGGTCACGGCCGGATCCGGCGTCCTGTACCTGGGCATCAACGATGACAGCTTCTCCGGCAACGGGGGAGGCTGGGCCGTGAACATCAAGATCGGCGGCTTGCCTCCGCCTCCCTGACCCCTACGGCGCCGGGAGCTGGCCGGATATGAGGGTCCGGAGCGTGCCCGGCACCGCCGCGCCTCTGGTCAAGACCTCGGAAGCACTTACGTATGATCGACCGTAGGTAGCCTACCGAGGTGTCGGAAGCTTGGCGGTGCCAGTAAAGGAACCACAGCCCGCGATAAGGAAGATCCCATGGATCTTTCCTATCCTGACCGTAGTGGTGGCCTTTGCTGGCGTGCTGGGGACAGCATCCGCCGCGAATTCTCCCACGACTACCAGCGAGGCGGCGGCTATGGCGCTGGCCTCCGAAATTAAGACCCTTCTGGATGAAGGCAAAGGCCACACCAAGAAGGATTACTTCGAGGCAGCAAGCTCGAGCCTCGTTGCGGCAGCGGCGGGAGACTACAACTCGGATTTCTACCGCCTCGGCGAATTGCTGGTCAAGGACGGGCTCGGCGATACAATTATCGACCTCGGTCGCGAGATGAACGGCGCGTGGTACGAATGGAGCGAGCAACGCGCGCCACCTGCTGAGCCGGATGCTTATATCCTTGCGTGGCGGCAGATAGTCGCGACCATGTGGTCAGTACCGGGGCAGCATTTCAAGTTCCTCTGGACCGTGTACCCGACGGACACGTCGGTAGCCGAAAGCTGGCCTGGCAGTGCCTTCGTCGACTACATCGGAACCGACGTCTTCGACTGGTACGGCGGCGCTGACGACACGTACCCGCACACCGCGTCCGGCGCGCTTGATCACGAGGAAAAGTGGCAGCAAATCCTTACCGCCAGGCCTGGCGGCCTGGATTGGATGGCCACGTTCTCGCGAGACACGGGTAAACCGATCATCATCCCGGAGTGGGGACTCGACTTTCACACGTTCGGCGGTCAGGACGATCCGCTGTTCATCACGAACATGCTGACGTGGATGAAAGGCCATGACGCTATCGGGCTCTACTGGGAGCAGGGGCACGTCAGCCCGGTCCCGACGGCAAGTGGCCCGTTGCTGGTCCGCCAGGGCGCATCGGCACAGTACAACACCCCTGGCGCCGTCAACGCCATGGGGAACCTGATGGGTGGCCGCTTGCAGTACGCGGGCGTTTACCTGCCGGACGGCGAGTCGTTGTCGGACAGCGTGGATCAACCGCTTCTTGCCCCATGGGAATACGCGGGTTATCAGGTGATCCTGAGCGTTCCCATCGTCCCGAATCCGCCAGCGATCAAATCTTATTCTGGCCCGCCTGAGCCGGGAAACAAATCATATCAGCTGGCCGACTACCCGGATGCGGTAGCCGCACTCCAACAAGGCGCGTAGCTCATGACTCAATGGGCGTCCAGCTGCGGATGATATGTAGCGCCAGCTGAGAATAATTAAGGCTTCCGCCCGCGACGCGGTTGGCGTCGTCGCCTGATACGTCGAGGTCCTGGATCTCCTCGGCCCCGGGTCCGCCGCTTCCTGCTCATCTCCGCTCT